>NZ_JAMXLD010000002.1:1119361-1432105 GCF_024054295.1 Ciceribacter sp. RN22 | reverse complement strand
GCCCTCGTCAGTGAGCGGATGTATAATCCTACCCCCTCAAACAAGTCAACAGACCACTACGGATTTTTTCAAAGAAATTTCCAAACATCTGAAAAATATAGGTATTTTCGCGTTTCAGGTAGCCGACGGACGAAATCCACTGCGCACGAACCAGTCGCATCCATGCCGCACGCCGATCCTCCCTCCCCACATTTCCCCTTCCGCAGGGAAAACCCCGTTGATAGGGTCCGCTCAGCCTTTGAACGGAGTGAAATCATGCTGGTTCTGGACGAACAACAGACAAGCCACGCGCTACCCTGGCCCGAACTGATCGACGCAATCGGGCGGATCTTCGCCGGCGGATGTGTGGTTCCGGTCCGCCATCACCTCGACGTCGCGGTGCCCGACGAACGAGACGCGACCCTCCTCATGATGCCTGCCTGGATCCCGGGTGAATATATTGGGGTGAAGCTGCTGTCTGTTTTTCCTGACAATCATCTGCGATCCCTCCCGGCGATCTTCGGTACCTATCTCCTGTCTTCCGGCAGAACCGGAGAGATGCTCGCGGTCATTGAAGGAGGAGAGCTTACGGCACGCCGGACAGCCGCGACATCGGCGCTTGCCGCACGATATCTCGCGCGGGATGACGCGGAGGAGATGCTCGTCGTCGGCACGGGACGGCTTTCGCTCAATCTCATTCAGGCACATGCCGTCACCCGTCCGCTCAAGTGCTTCCGGGTCTGGGGCCGTAACGGGGAGAAGGCCGCCGCCATTGCAGACGAGGCGCGTGCGCTCGGTTATGACGCATCCGTTGCAACCGACCTCGAGGCCGCCAGCCGGAGCGCTGACGTCATCTCATGTTGCACTTTGTCCAGTGAACCTCTCGTCCGGGGTGCCTGGCTCAAACCCGGCGCTCACCTCGATCTCGTCGGGGCCTTCAAGCCGTCGATGCGGGAAACAGACGACGAGGCGGTCAGCCGCGCCGAGATCTTCGTCGACACGCGGGCCGGGGCACTCAGCGAGGGCGGCGATCTCGTGCAGCCGCTTAGTGCAGGCGTCATCAGCGAGAACGACATACGAGCCGAGCTGGCGGAACTTGTACGCGGTGAGGCGAAAGGCCGTAGCAGCGCAACGGCAATCACACTCTTCAAGTCCGTCGGGGCGGCGCTCGAAGACCTCGCCGGCGCCGTGCTCGCCTATGAATCCGTCTCTCGTAGGAAGACCTGACGAAGGGCGGACGCGCTTCACGTGAATCGACACAGCGTTCCTGCAAAAGGGCTGGAGCGTTTGAAAAGGGCGCTATAGAGAGGCGACACGCCGGCAAAACGAGTGCACTTCTCATCCACACAGACGTCGACATATGGTCTCAAGACTGCCTTCACTGCCGATCTGCAATGTACTCGCCGCGCTCGACGAGGCTCTCTCCTCGGCCAGACGTGCCGTGCTTTCGGCTCCGCCCGGCGCCGGCAAGACAACGGTCGTTCCCCTTCATCTTCTGGACAGTCCCTGGCGAGCCGGCGGGCGGATCATCCTGCTAGAACCGCGGCGACTGGCGGCCAGAGCCGCCGCCGGACGCATGGCCGAACTGCTCGGTGAGGCCGTCGGCGAGACCGTTGGCTACCGCATGCGACTCGACAATCGCATCTCAGCACGCACGAAGATCGAGGTGGTGACAGAGGGTGTGTTCGCCCGGATGGTCCTCGATGATCCGGAGCTCGAAGGTGTGGCGGCCGTCCTCTTCGACGAGTTTCACGAGCGTTCGCTCGATGCCGATTTCGGCCTTGCGCTGGCTCTCGACACACAGTCGGCCTTGCGGCCGGATCTGCGCATTCTGGTGATGTCGGCGACACTCGATACGGCGCGCATCGCCGACTTGCTCGGCCAGTCACCCGTTATCATCAGCGAAGGACGCAGCTTTCCGGTCGACGTTCGTTATCGCGACCGACCGGGCAGCGTACGAATAGAGGACGCGGTCACCCAAGCGATTCTTGATGCGCTCGCCTCGGAAAAGGGCTCCGTCCTCGCCTTCCTGCCGGGTCAAGCGGAAATCCGCCGCGTTGCGGAGCGGCTCGAGGGGCGCTTGGGGGCCGACGTCTTCTTAACACCTCTTTACGGCAACCTGACTCAGCAGGAGCAGGACGAGGCGATACGACCCGCCCGTCCGGGAACCCGCAAGGTCGTCCTCGCCACGTCGATCGCCGAAACATCGATAACGATCGACGGCGTACGGATCGTGATCGACAGTGGGTTGCAGCGGCTTCCCGTCTATGAGGCATCGACAGGAATCACCCGGCTCGAGACTGTTCGCGTCTCCCGCGCCTCGGCGGACCAGAGAGCGGGGCGTGCCGGCCGAACCGAGCCCGGTATCGCGATCCGCCTCTGGCATTCCGGACAAACCGCATCGCTTCCCGCCTTCACTCCACCGGAGATTCTGGCGAGTGACCTGTCGGGGTTTCTTCTCGACATGATCCACTGGGGCGTCCACGATCCCGCGATGCTGTCCTTCCTCGACCCTCCTCCGGCGGCCGCTCTCCAGGAGGCACGCACGATGCTGAATCTCCTCGGCGCCCTCGACGCGCAAGAACGACTGACGGCAAAGGGCCGTCGGATGCGCGAGATCGGCCTGCCGCCTCGTCTCGCGGCGATGGTGATTGCGGCAGACGCGACCGGGCACGGGCGCCGGGCAGCAATGCTTGCGATGCTGCTTACCGAACAGGGTCTGGGGGGGACCAGCATCGACCTCGACGAACGTCTGCGGAGGTTTGCCGCAGACGGCGGAACGCGTGCCACGGCGGCACGAAAGCTTGCGATCCGGATCGCGGGGGGCATCGGCGGCAAGGCACATTCCGACACGCCCGCAACGGCCGGTCAGCTGTTGCTCCACGCCTTTCCGGACCGTGTGGCGTTGCAGCGTGGCGGACGTGGTCGCTTCGTAATGGCGAACGGGCGCGGCGCGGAGATCCCCGACACGGAGGGGCTTGCAGGCGCACAGATGCTGGTCATCGCCGATCTGACCGGACGGGCGGCACAGGGACGGGTTCTCGCCGCAGCAGAGGTCAGCCGAAGCGAGGTCGAGGAGGAACTCGCGGCCACGATAAGGCGCAGCCAGGAATGCTTCTTCGATGCTCAGAGCGGCAGGGTTCGCGCCCGGCGGGTCGTTCGACTGGGGGCGATCATCCTGGAGGAGTCATCCTTGCCGAGGCCCTCTGGCGAAGCTGCGGCCGATGCCCTCGCCGCCGGCGTGCGGCAAATCGGAATCGGCGCCCTTCCCTTCTCGAAGGAAGGCATGCAGTTGCGCCAAAGGATCGGCTTTCTGCATCGGACATTGGGGGAGCCGTGGCCGGATGTCGGCGACGATGCCCTGGCGGCGCGGCTCGATGAATGGTTTACCCCTTTCCAGCATGGCGCATTCGGTCTCGATGAGATCGATGCCACTGGTCTGACCGAGGGCCTGCGCGCACTGGTTCCGCACGGCATGCTGCGCGACCTCGACCGACTGGCGCCAACGCATTTCCGCGCTCCGACGGGGCAGAACCACCCTATTCAATACGACGGTGACGAACCGAAAGTGTCGGTGCGCGTCCAGGAGCTTTTCGGACTTCGGCAGCACCCCATGATCGGCGGCAAGCTCCCGTTGCTGCTCGAGCTGACCTCCCCTGCACACAGACCGATCCAGACGACTCGCGACCTTCCGGGGTTCTGGGCTGGCTCGTGGAAGGATGTGCGCGCCGATATGCGCGGGCGCTATCCCAAGCATCCGTGGCCGGAGAATCCCGAGGAGGCGGAAGCAACGACACGGGCAAAACCCCGTGGTACATAAACCGTAAACAACAAAGGCGAGAAACCAGAGGCGAAAACTATGGTCGGGGCTGACATCGAAACCCAAATGGCACCGTCCAGCCGACGGCTGCGCTTGCAAACACTCGTTCGGCTGCGATGGGTCGCCGTACTGGGCCAGACCGTTACCGTGCTCATCGTCGCTTTCTGGCTGCAGTTTCCATTACCCTTGCTCGCTTGCGCGCTGCTGATCGGTGCGCTCGCAGTGGCCAATGCCGTGCTCGCTGCCGCCTTCCCTTCGACTCACCGGTTGGAGCCGCTCTCCGCCTTCGCGGTACTCGGACTCGACCTGCTGCAGCTCGGCGCGCTTCTCTTCATCACCGGCGGCCTGGCAAACCCCTTCTCCCCCTTGATCTGTGTCCCGGTCATCATTTCGTTCGCATCGCAACCGCCCAGGCACTCACTGGCTTTGCTGACGCTCGCCATGGCGACAATTAGCGCTCTCGCCTTTTCGCCCTATCCGCTCCCCTGGTATCCGGAGGAAACACTGAAAATCCTGCCGGTGATGCAGGTCGGCACATGGTTCGGCATCGCCTCGATGATGGGTTTTGCGGCCTTTTACGCCTATCGTGTTTCCCAGGAGGCCTCATTGCTCGCCGATGCGCTTTCTGCAACCGAGCTTGTCCTGCAACGAGAGAAGCACCTTTCACAGCTCGACGGCCTGGCGGCGGCGGCGGCCCATGAACTCGGCACGCCGCTCGCGACCATCAGCGTCGTCGCACGCGAAATGGAGAAGGAACTCGGCGACGATGACCGGTTCGGCGAAGATGTACACCTGCTCCGAAGCCAGAGCGAACGTTGCCGTGACATTCTGCGACGCCTGACGACACTACCCTCGGCGAATGAGGCGCACATGAGCCGCCTCCCCTTGTCCTCGATGATCGAGGAGGTCCTGGCGCCTCATCGCGAGTTCGGGATCAAGCTCGAACTGGTCGAAAGGGCCGACCGCGCAACAGAGCCGGTCGGCTTGCGCAACGCCGGCATTCTCTACGGCCTCGGCAACCTGGTCGAGAACGCTCTCGATTTCGCCCGGAGCAAAGTCACGGTGACAGTCGATCACGACAGCGACAAGGTGACGATCGTGATCGAGGACGATGGTCAAGGCTTCTCACAGGACATTCTGCAGCGGATCGGCGAGCCCTATGTCAGCAGCCGTGCGCGGGAAAATCGTGCCGGCGGCCTCGGCCTCGGCCTCTTCATTGCCAAGACGCTACTTGAGCGCTCCGGAGCGAAATTGCGCTTCGAAAATCGCAGCGACCAGCCGGGCGCCCGGATTTCGATCATCTGGCCGCGACGCCTGATGGACACGGCGGGCACAAAATGACTTTACCGTCCACGCATAAGTGTCCATAACGCAAGGGTAAGTTTCGACCAGAACACCCCTGCAGGGATGTCAGCTCATGACTGAGAATGCTCCATCCAACGCTCAAAGCCCCTCTGGCAAGGCAGAAAGCGATGCACTCGGACCCGATCCCAGCCTCCTGATCGTCGACGACGATGTACCGTTTCTGCGTCGTCTGGCGCGTGCCATGGAATCGCGGGGGTTTGCCGTGGACATCGCGGCCTCGGTTGGTGAGGGGATAGCCAAGTCGAAGGCTGCACCGCCGAAATACGCGGTCGTTGACCTTCGCCTCGGAGACGGTAACGGCCTTGACGTCATCCAGGCCATAAGGGAACGGCGCGATGATACCCGAATTGTGGTCCTGACCGGCTACGGCAACATCGCCACAGCTGTAACAGCGGTGAAACTCGGTGCGCTCGACTATCTGGCCAAACCTGCCGACGCCGATGACATATACCACTCGCTCACCCAGCGCCCTGGCGAGAAAGCTGAAGTGCCGGAAAATCCGATGTCTGCCGATCGCGTCCGCTGGGAACATATTCAGCGAGTCTACGAGAACTGCGAGCGCAACGTCTCGGAAACGGCACGGCGGCTGAACATGCATCGCCGCACACTGCAGCGCATTCTCGCGAAGCGGGCACCGAAGTAACGGCGGCTCAGGATTCGACGCTCTGCCGCGAGGCGGCCCACTCCGCCATCATCAGGCGCTGTGCGGCCGTCCGGGAGAAATTCAGCATCATTGCCTTGCGGGTCGCCGGAGCCAGTCGATGTTCCGGCGCGTCGCGGACGATATGCGCGCCGTACCCATCGGATAGCAGGAGTCCGCAATCCTCCGGAAAGATATCCAGCGGCACTTCGCCGTGTGTGGCGAAGAAGAAGCGATCGCAATGGGCCCTATAATCCGGCCATTTTCGATCAACGCGGAAATCTTCGATCGACGACTTGATTTCGATAATCCAGAGCTCTCCCTTTTCCGACAGGCTCACCAGATCTGCACGCCGACCACTCGACAATGAAAGCTCGGGCAATACGGCCTGTCGCATCTCGCTGAGAAGTACCTGCACCCCCCGGCGAACGAGGAGTGCCCGTTCCGACTGGCGCCCGTCGATTAACGGGTTGTTAACGGCGATCGAAAGAATGGTCATTAATACTGCCCATTGGGAAGAGCGGCATGTTGCAAAAAAGCAATGCCGCGTCATTTTGCAGCGCGAAACAGACTTGGCGCCGACGGCACCCTTGCCAACGTCAGTTTAATTCAAAATAAACCATATTCAAAGATGGTTGAGCTGACCATCATCCCCGCAAAAGACGAGTTCTCCATGCGCCTCCGCAATGCTCTCACTGTGTTCGGTCTCGTGGCCACGATGGCCCTCACCGGCTGCTCCACGACGTCTGATTCCGGCAAGGCCGGAACCGAGACGGCAACAGCAAAGATCTTCAGCGATTCCTATGGCAAGGTGACCGACGCGGGCTATGCCCTGCCGGCCATCCCGATCGAGAAGGTGAACAAGAAGTTCCACCGACAGGTGGTCTCCTATCAGACGAAGGAAAAACCGGGCACGATCGTCGTCAACACCCGGGAACGTTTCCTCTACTACGTGCTGCCGAACGGCAAGGCGGTCCGCTACGGCATCGGCGTCGGCAAGCAAGGTTTCGCATGGCAGGGCGAGGCCTACATCGCCTGGAAACAGGCATGGCCCACTTGGCATCCGCCCAAGGAAATGGCTGCACGCAAGCCGGAAGTCGCGAAGTATGTCGAGGACGGCATGGAGCCTGGCGTCCGCAACCCGCTGGGTGCACGTGCCCTCTACCTGTTCAACGACAAGGGCCAAGACACGCTGTTCCGTCTCCACGGCACTCCGGAATGGGCTTCGATCGGCACCGCCGCGTCCTCAGGCTGTATCCGCCTGATGAACCAGGACATCATCGACCTTTACGATCGCGTCCGTCCCGGCAAATCTGCGCGGGTCGTCGTTCTCCAGTAAAGTCGGTCTGATTTCCGGCAACAGACAAGAAAGTCGCCGGCACGCGCCGGCGGCTTTATCTTTTGCTTGAGACGCCGGCTCAGCCGGCAAGTCGCGATTTGAGCTCGCGCCGCCGCCGGTGGAGGACCGGCTCCGTATAGCCGTTCGGCTGTTCGCGCCCCTTGAGGACAAGATCGAGCGCAGCCTGGAAGGCGATGGACGCGTCGAAGTGACCAGCCATCGGACGATAAGCCGGATCACCCGCGTTCTGGGCGTCAACAACAGCGGCCATCCTTTTCATTGTCTCGACGATCTGCTCGCGGGTGGCGACTCCGTGGTGCAACCAGTTCGCCATGTGTTGTGCCGAGATTCGAAGGGTCGCGCGGTCTTCCATAAGGCCGACGTTGTTGATGTCCGGCACCTTCGAGCAACCGACACCCTGGTCGATCCAGCGGACGACATAACCCAGAATACCTTGCGCATTGTTGTCCAGTTCGCGCTGGATTTCCTCCGGTGTCCAGTTCGGACGGACGGCAACCGGAACAGAGAGGATATCGGAAAGCTTGGCGCGCGGTCGATCTCCAAGCGCGGCCTGTACATCGGCGACATTGACGTGGTGATAGTGTGTCGCGTGCAGCGTCGCCGCCGTCGGCGAGGGAACCCAGGCGGTGTTGGCGCCGGCCTTCGGATGTGCGATCTTCTGCTCAAGCATCGCCGCCATCATGTCGGGCATCGCCCACATCCCCTTGCCGATCTGTGCGTGGCCGGAGAGACCGCAGGCGAGGCCGATGTCGACGTTCCAGTTCTCGTAGGCAGAGATCCAGGTCGCCTGCTTCATGTCCCCCTTGCGGATCATCGGCCCGGCCGCCATCGAAGTGTGGATTTCGTCGCCGGTGCGGTCGAGGAAACCCGTGTTGATGAAGACGACACGGTCCTTGGCGGCGCGGATACATTCCTTCAGGTTGACCGTCGTGCGACGCTCCTCGTCCATGATGCCCATCTTCATCGTGTTCGGCGACATGCCGAGCACTTCTTCAACGCGCGCGAAGATCTCGCAGGCGAAGGCAACCTCTTCAGGCCCGTGCATCTTGGGTTTTACGACGTACATGGAACCCTTGCGGGAATTCATCCGCCGGCCGCCGGGGCCGATATCGTGAAGCGCGATCAGCCCGGTAATCATCGCATCCATGATGCCTTCCGGAACCTCGTTGCCGTTCCGGTCAAGGATCGCCGGATTCGTCATCAGATGACCGACGTTGCGTACAAGCATCAGAGAGCGTCCGGCGACCGACACCGGATTACCGTCAGGTGACGTGAACTCGACATCCGGATTGAGCCGGCGCGTGAAGGTCCTGCTCCCCTTCATAACCTCCTCGGTCAGATCCCCCTTCATAAGGCCAAGCCAATTGGAATAGACGACGACCTTGTCCTCCGCATCGACCGCGGCGACCGAATCCTCGCAGTCCATGATCGTGGTGATCGCCGATTCGAGGCGTACATCATTGATGCCGGCCGGATCGCTCTTGCCGATCATCCCTGAGCGGTCGATGACAATCTCGACATGAAGACCGTTCTTGCGCAGGAAGGCACTCTTCGGCGACTCCGGCGCCCCGGTGTATCCGACGAATTGCTTCGGCTCCTTCAGAGCGGTCTCGCGACCTTCGCTCAGCCCGACGGCCAGGATCCCGTCCGTGGAGGCAAGGGAGGTGACCTCCGACCATTTCCCTTCCAAGAGTGGGGCGGAGGCGTCAAGGAGGTTGCGCGCCCAGGCGATGACCTTCTCGCCGCGAACGGGATTATAGTCTTTGCCTTTCTCAGCTCCGCCATCGTCCGGAATCGCATCGGTTCCATAGAGCGCATCATAGAGCGAGCCCCAACGCGCATTGGCGGCGTTCAGGGCATAGCGAGCATTCATGACCGGAACGACCAGCTGCGGGCCAGCGATCTCGGCGATTTCCGGATCGACATTGGCGGTTGTCACCGAGAAGTCATCTCCCTCCGGAAGAAGGTAGCCGATCTCGCGAAGGAATTGTTCGTAGGCGCCCATGTCGCTCGGCGCGCCGTTTTCCCGGTACCAGGCATCCAGCTTCTCCTGGAGCTCGTCGCGGCGGGCAAGCAGCATGCGGTTCCTCGGCGCGAGATCGTGCACGAGTGCCGAAAACCCGGCAAAGAAGCGTTCCGGATCCACTGCGGTGCCCGGGAGGGCCTGCGTTACCAGGAAGTCATACAGACTCTTATCGATGGACAATCCGTGGCTCTCGACGCAACCCATTGCATTCTCCTTACTGCGTTTTCTGCTCAGGCAGGCACACAGAATCGCGCATTGGCATCCACTGTCAATTATGCACAAGTAACAAATATTTATTCCGAAACGGAAAGGGTCAGCCGAGCGCGATGCGTGGCCGACCCACAGCACGCGCAACAATGCGAGCCTCGATCAGGCGTCGCCTGCCCTCGATTTCGGGAGCGTCGACGCTCTCCTCCATGATGACCAGAGTCGCGCTCGCCCCGTTGGCGGCAACGCGTTCGCGAACGACGGAGTCCGCGCGTCTCCTGGCTTCAGCGAACGCCGCCTCCTGTTCGCCCAGTCGCAGGCTGTCACCACAACCGGACAGTATGAAGATGCCGTCCTGCGGCGATGTCACGAGGACTTCTGCCGACATTTGAACCTGCCCCACCACCGCGCCGACGGCATTTGCAACGTCAGAGTCCCGCGGGATCAAGGCAGCAGTCGACAGCATTTCGGCGATTTCTGGGTAGTAGACCGGTGCCGAGGCGCCAAGCCCCACAAGTGGACGATCGAGCGACAGCCCGAAGCGAACGATGCCGTCCTTTCCGGAGAGGGCGCGATCAATCAGCACCGATCTCGCGGGATCAACCTCAGCCAAGCCATCCTCAGCGAAGCAGGTGCCGAGCACGATCTCCGCCGAGCGCCGATGCAACCTCGCGACAATATGCGACGCAAGTTCCTCCGGCGTTTCGGCGATCGGACGTCCTGCACCATCCTTCATGCGCAGCGCCAGTTTCAGACCAAGCTCGGCCGCCTTCCGCTCCCATTGTCCCTGCCGGCCCAAGACATGCATGGCATCCGAAGGCGTTATTCCGCAGAGATGAACAAGCCCTCGCGCGACCAGCCGATCGAGAACGGCGCCTTGTGCCATTGACGTCAGCAGCTGATCGAGCGGGAGCGGCTTGTCTTCGATGCGGGCAAACAGGCCGGCCTCCTGCGGCTGGAGGCCGGCGGCCAAGCTCTCCGGAACGCCGGTGCGCACGGCAAACCGGCCGTCGTTGCGACCGGGATGAACACTCCGAAGCTGCCGTTCAAGCGCATCGAGCACGGCGTCGCCGTGAAGCTCGGCGGCAAGGCTGAGCGGTACCAGGCGCCGTGGCCCGAGTTCGATTTTTGCGGTCAGGCCGCGCTCATCGATTCGCACCTCGGAATCCCCGCCGAGGCCGTAGGTGCGCATCGCTACCGCTTCCACCATCGTACGGTGACCGCCGACGACGGCGCCATCGGCATCCAGGCGCGGCTTGCCCCCATCGAGAATGGCGACGTCGGTCGTCGTGCCACCGATGTCGGAGACGACGGCGTTGTCCAGGCCCGTGAGATAGCGCGCACCGACGAGACTGGCCGCCGGGCCAGAGAGAATCGTCTCGATCGGACGCAGCCGGGCCTCCGCTGCGGAAATCAGGGCACCATCGCCACGCACGACCATCATCGGTGCGGAGATTCCGCGCTGCCTCGCGAACGCCTCGCAACTCCCGATCAGGCGATCGATCATGGCGACCAGGCGTGCATTGAGCAGGGTCGTCAGCGCACGTCTGGGACCGCCCAGTTTCGACGACAGTTCGTGGCTGCAGGTAACCGGCAGGTCCGTAACGGCCCGGATGCGGTCCCGGACGCGGATTTCGTGGGCGGGGTTACGGACAGCGAAATAGCCGGCGACGGCGAACGCCGACACGGCCTGTCCAAGTTGCGGCAGCGCATCCTCGAGCGGGCTCATGTCCAGCAGGTTCTCGTTACCGTGCGTGTCGTGTCCTCCGGAGAGGAAAATCACAGGGTCGGTCCCCAGCGCCTCCGAGAGGCCGTCCCGCTTGAGGTCGTCGGGCCCGAAGCCGATCATAACCAGGCAAGTTCTACCACCCTGCCCCTCGACCAGAGCGTTCGTCGCAAGCGTGGTCGAAAGCGAAACGAGGCCGATAGCACTGGCCGGCACTCCGGAGGAGTGCAGGACTTCATCGACGGAGGCTGATATCCCGACGGCGAGATCGTGACGGGTGGTCAGTGCCTTCGCCTTCGCGAGAAGTCCGTCCGTCTCGCTGAAAAGAACCGCGTCGGTGTAGGTTCCACCGGTGTCGATGCCGAGCAATACTGACCTGGTCAACCGGCGCACTCCAAATGCCTGCTCAAAGCGATGCGTGCCCGGACGCATCACCGCCGAACGCTAAACTTTCCTGACAAATGGCAAGTTTCGACAAGAAAGCCAAGGGGCTTATACATGGCGCGGCCCGCCAACCTCAAAGCAGCGCCTTCAGCTCCGCCAGACGATCGTTCACCAGCCAGCCATAGTAGTTTTCCTCCGGCAGAACGACGGCGCCGCCTGCCGCGTTCTTCCGGGCAAGAGCCTGCGCCCGGCCGAGCGAGTTGCCGACATTGAACAGGGTGGCCGTGATGCCGGGATTATGTGAGATGTCCATGCCGGCGATCGAGCGATAGTCATCAATCGATTTCCGGAGAATTGCGGCCATGAAGGCAAGTGACACATCCGGGTCCATGATGGCCTTGTAGACGCCCGCAGCATCGCTCGCGTGCAGCTTCGGATAACCGGATTTCTGAGCGACGAGATCCGTCAGCATCAATGCCGTCAGCGGATTGATCTGGCCGAGGCCAAACGTCTGGCCCGCATAGAAAGGCTGAAAAAAGACAGCGCTGAAGCGATTGTTTGGATAGCTTATGCCGCCGACGGAGTGCCCGCGGAACGTCTTCTCCCAGACAAGCTCGCGGCACGACCACAGGCGATAAGAGTCTGAAAGACCATTGCATTCGGAAAACTCGGAACGGCTCACGAAGTCCTCGACCGACTCGTCCTCATAACCGAAGCGGAAGCTGCTGCCTGCGTAGGACGCCGCCTTCACGTAGTAGCTCTGGAGGCGATCATAGGCGTCGACATTGTAGGTGTGCTCCCCGACAATGGCACCGACGATATGGATCGGATCGATGCCGTAGTCGGCGGCCGTCGACTTGATCTTCGCGATCAGCTGCCGATCGGAAGCAAGAAGATCCCGCACCTTCTCGTATTTCAGATCGAAGGTTGTCTTCCCGGCCTTGGTGCGCCGCACGGAAGCACCCGGGATGGCGGGTTGCTCGGCATGGCGATTACCGTCCGGAACGAGGACGACGCCGGCGCCCGCCGATGTCGGCGCCACCAGCATCAGAGCCACGACGACTGCCAGAAAGAATCGCACCACGATCCGCCTGCCCCATTTGTTGTTACATAAGGTCGGAACTCGACCTCTCTGCGGCTGCTCCTCTATAATGTGCAGCCTTCCCTGTCGACCACCGCGTTAACCATCTCTGCTTCACCATTCCCGGAAATACCACAGAGATGCACAAAGATCACAGGATATAGCGGGAAAGATCGGCGTCGGCGGCGATCTCACCCACGTGTTCGCGCACGTAACCGGAGTCGATCATGACGGACTGACCGCCCCGATCGGGCGCGTTGAACGAAATGTCGTCCAACACCCGCTCCATGACTGTCTGCAGGCGCCGGGCCCCAATGTTCTCCACTGAAGTGTTCAGGTGAACGGCGACATCCGCCAGGGCGTCGATCGCATCCTCGGTGAAGTCGAGGTTCAACTCCTCCGTGGCCATCAATGCCCGGTACTGGCGGATGAGACTTGCCTCCGTCTCGGTCAGGATCCGGCGGAAGTCCTCCTTCGTCAGAGGTTTCAGCTCGACACGGATGGGCAGGCGTCCCTGCAACTCGGGCAAAAGATCGGATGGCTTTGCGACGTGGAAGGCGCCGGACGCTATGAACAGAATATGGTCCGTCTTGACCGGCCCATACTTGGTAGACACGGTCGTGCCTTCAACCAGGGGCAGCAAGTCTCGCTGGACCCCTTCACGGGAGACGCCTGCACCGATTCCGCCGTCACGCGCGGCAATCTTGTCGATCTCGTCGAGGAACACGATCCCGTCGTTCTCGACCGATTTCACCGCTTCTCGCTGGATCAGCTCATTGTCGATCAGCTTGTCGGACTCGTCACGGATCAATTCCGGATAGGAGTTCTTGACCGTGGTGCGGACTTTCTTGGTTCGGCCGCCCATGGCCTTGCCGAACATCTCCGACAGATTGAGGATGCCGACG
Organism: Ciceribacter sp. RN22; assembly: GCF_024054295.1. Lineage (NCBI taxonomy): Bacteria > Pseudomonadati > Pseudomonadota > Alphaproteobacteria > Hyphomicrobiales > Rhizobiaceae > Ciceribacter > Ciceribacter sp. RN22. The sequence goes on along the minus strand of NZ_JAMXLD010000002.1, from coordinate 1,418,612 downwards.
TTTGCTCCGGGAATTTCGAAGCCGGGCATGCCGCCGCCGGTATCGGCTACCTCGATCTCGATCTCCTTGTCGTCGAGAAGGCCGTCACGCAGCTTCTTGCGGAAGCTGTCGCGTGTCGCCGGAGAAGCCGTGGAGCCGACCAGTGCGTCAAGGACACGCTCTTCTGCACTTGCATGGGCCTTCGCCTGGACTTCGGCGCGCTTCTTTTCTCGCACCAGTCCAATGCCGACTTCGACGAGATCGCGAATGATCTGCTCCACGTCGCGGCCGACATAGCCCACCTCGGTGAACTTCGTAGCTTCGACCTTGATGAAGGGGGCACCGGCAAGTTTCGCCAGTCGCCGGGAGATTTCGGTCTTGCCGACGCCGGTCGGCCCGATCATCAGAATATTCTTCGGCATGACCTCATCACGAAGGCTTTCATCGAGCTGCTGGCGGCGCCAGCGGTTGCGCAGTGCGATCGCAACAGCGCGCTTCGCCTCATGCTGTCCGATGATGTAGCGGTCGAGTTCGGAAACGATCTCGCGGGGAGAGAATGTCGTCATAGCCCTTTTCCGTGAAATGGTGGCTTGAATGGGTGAGATTAGGTGTCGCTCGAAATCGTCTCCACGACGACATTACCGTTCGTGTAGACGCAGATCTCCGCGGCGATCGTCATGGCACGGCGGGCGATATCCTCGGCAGACAGCTCGGTCTCCATGAGCGCACGCGCGGCCGCGTAGGCGTAGTTGCCGCCTGAACCGATGGCGATCGCGCCGTGCTCCGGCTCGAGGACGTCTCCATTCCCGGTAATTGCCAGGGTTACCGATTTGTCCGCAACCAGCATCATTGCTTCGAGGTTACGTAGGTATTTGTCCGTTCGCCAGTCTTTAGCGAGCTCCACTGCGGCCCGCATCAACTGCCCGGGATATTGCTCCAGCTTCTTTTCAAGTCGCTCCAGCAAGGTGAAGGCGTCTGCCGTGGCACCGGCGAAGCCGGCGATAACATCGCCCTTGCCGATCCGCCGCACCTTTCGGGCGTTACCCTTCATGACGGTCTGGCCGAGGCTGACCTGGCCGTCGCCGGCCATCACAGCAACGCCATTCTTGCGCACGGTGATGATGGTCGTGCCATGCATGGTGCCGTAGGGATTATGTTCGCTCATCTTGGAAACCGACCTGAAAGAATGAATTCATAGCGGAGGGATTACCGCCAGTCTTTGCTCTTATTTAAGTTTCCGCAGACGGATTGCAAACCGGACACGTGGCCCGACCGCCAAATGCCTGCCATCGCGCTGTTTTGACGCTCTCTTCTGGATATTTGCCACGGCGCCTGATAAGGAGCACGCAGAACTTTCCGGAGTAGAACCATGTCGACTGCCGCATCGGACCGCACGGGTGCCGTCTCTCGCGAAACCAACGAGACTTCCGTTGCCGTTTCCGTCAATATCGACGGCAACGGCCAATCCAGGATATCGACGGGCGTCGGCTTCTTCGACCACATGCTCGACCAGCTCTCCCGACATTCTCTCATCGACATGGATATCGAGGTCAAAGGCGACCTGCACATCGACGATCACCATACGGTCGAGGACACGGGTATAGCGCTCGGGCAGGCGATCTCGAAGGCTCTCGGGGACCGGCGCGGCATCAGCCGCTACGCGTCGATCGACCTTGCCATGGACGAAACCATGACCAAGGCGGCAATCGACGTATCGGGCCGGCCGTTCCTCGTCTGGAACGTCTCCTTCAGTGCCCCCAAGATCGGCACGTTCGACACTGAGCTGGTCAGGGAATTCTTCCAGGCGCTTGCGCAGAACGCCGGTATCACGTTGCACGTCTTGAACCACTATGGTGCCAACAATCACCATATTGCAGAAACCTGTTTCAAGGCGGTCGCCCGCGTGCTTCGCAGCGCGACGGAAATCGACCCGCGCCAGGCCAGCCGCGTCCCGTCGACCAAGGGCTCCCTGATCTGAAGCAACAGCATAATTGCGGTCCCGCTTCGATGTCCGCATATCCCTGTCATGACGGCAGGAGCGAGGATACGGTGGCTACCGCGAACGAAAGGACTTAGCCCATGCGTGTGGCGATCATCGATTACGGATCGGGAAACCTCCGTTCGGCCACCAAGGCTTTCGAACGTGCGGCGCGTGAAAGCGGAGTCGCGGCGGACGTCGAGTTGACCGACCAACCCGATCGCGTCGCGTCCGCCGACCGCATCGTTCTGCCGGGTGTCGGCGCCTATGCCGACTGCCGAAGAGGTCTGAATGCCGTTGTTGGCATGAATGAAGCTCTTGCCGTTGCCGTCGAAGAAAAGGGGAGACCCTTTCTCGGGATCTGCGTCGGCATGCAACTGATGTCGAGTCGCGGCCTCGAGAAGACGGTGACCGCCGGTTTCGACTGGATCAAAGGCGACGTCGTCGAGATCACTCCCGATGATCCGAACCTGAAGATACCGCAGATCGGCTGGAACACTCTCGATCTTCGTCGACCTCACCCGCTCTTTAACGACATCCCGACGGGTCCGGCCGGTTTGCACGCTTATTTCGTCCACTCGTATCATCTCGCGGCTAACGATTCCGATGACATCGTCGCCACGACCGACTATGGCGCTCCAATTACCGCCTTCGTCGCCCGTGACAACATGGCCGGCGCCCAGTTCCATCCGGAAAAGAGTCAGAAGCTCGGCCTGAAGCTGATCGCAAATTTCCTGACCTGGGCCCCATAAAGAGGCTGGATGAATCTATGATCCTTTTCCCCGCAATAGATCTGAAGGACGGTCAGTGCGTCCGACTGAAGCTCGGCGACATGGCTCAGGCGACGGTCTACAATCCTGATCCGGCTGCACAGGCAAAAGCCTTCGAGGAGCAGGGTTTCGAGTGGCTGCACGTCGTCGATCTCAACGGCGCCTTTGCCGGGGAGAGCGTCAACGGTGCGGCCGTCGACGCCATCCTCAAGGCGACGAAGAACCCGGTCCAGCTCGGAGGAGGTATCCGTACGCTCGCGCATATCGAATCCTGGCTGGCACGCGGTCTCGCACGCGTGATCCTCGGCACCGTGGCGGTGCGTGATCCGGCTTTGGTCATCGAGGCCTGCAGGGCGTTTCCCGGAAGAATTGCCGTCGGCATCGATGCCAAGGGCGGCAAGGTAGCGGTCGAAGGCTGGGCGGAAGCCTCGGAGCTCGGCGTCATCGAACTCGCACGCAAGTTCGAGGGGGCCGGGGTTGCAGCTATCATCTATACGGATATCGATCGCGACGGAATTCTGACCGGCATCAACTGGGAATCGACACTGGCACTCGCGGAGGCCGTTTCTATCCCAGTCATTGCGTCCGGTGGTCTCGCCTCGATCGGGGACATTCGTCGCATGTTGCAGCCGGACGCCCGAAAACTCGAGGGCGCCATTTCCGGCCGGGCGCTCTATGACGGCCGTATCGATCCCGCCGAGGCGCTCGCACTGATCAAGGCCGCCCGCAATCCCGAGGTGCAACCATGACGTTGAAAGCTCGTGTAATTCCCTGTCTCGACGTCAAGGACGGCCGCGTCGTCAAGGGCGTCAATTTCGTCGACCTCATCGATGCCGGCGACCCGGTCGAGGCGGCAAAGGCTTACGATGCCGCCGGCGCCGATGAACTCACCTTCCTCGACATCACAGCATCGTCGGAAGATCGCCACACCATCTTCGATGTCGTTGCGCGCACGGCAGAGCACTGCTTCATGCCGCTCACGGTCGGCGGCGGTGTTCGGACGATCGCCGACATCCGCAAGCTCCTCCTGTGCGGGGCGGACAAGGTGTCCATCAACTCGGCCGCGGTGAAGAGCCCGGACTTCGTAGCGGAGGCCGCGGACAAGTTCGGCGATCAGTGCATCGTCGTCTCCATCGATGCCAAGAAGGTATCAGGGCCCGGAGAAACCGACCGATGGGAGATCTTCACCCATGGCGGTCGTCAGCCGACGGGCATCGACGCTGTCGAATTCGCGGGCAAGATGGCAGCGCGCGGCGCCGGAGAGCTCCTCGTCACGTCCATGGACAGGGACGGCACGAAAAGCGGCTATGACATCGCGCTGACGCGGACCATTGCCGACTCCGTGCGTGTTCCGGTCATCGCCTCGGGCGGCGTCGGCAATCTCGATGATCTCGTTGCCGGGATCAAGGAAGGTCATGCGACTGCCGTCCTTGCGGCATCGATCTTCCACTTCGGTACATACAGCATCGGCGAGGCGAAGCGCTACATGGCGGACCACGGCATCCCCATGCGGCTCGACTGAAGAAGACGGAGCGGCGGAATGACCATGTTCTCTCTGACGGATCTCGAAAAGATCGTCGCCACGCGTGCAACGGCTGAACCCGATCAGTCCTGGACCGCCAAACTCGTCCACGGCGGACAGCGCAAAGCAGCCAAGAAGCTCGGTGAGGAGGCGGTGGAGACCGTGATCGCCGCAATTGCCGAAGACCGGCAGAACCTCGTCTGCGAGAGTGCCGATCTGCTCTATCATCTCTTGGTCGTATTGAAAATCGCCGACGTACCGCTAGAAGCTGTCATGCAGGAGCTTCAGCGGCGAACAGCCCAGACAGGCCTCAGCGAAAAGGCCAACCGGCGGGATCCATGACAACAGCTATACGGCCAGCCGACGTGCCCGAAACGCTCGATCATTTCCAAGCCAACGATTATTCGCCCTATCACTTCTATTCTTCGGAAGAATGGGCGCGCTTTCGTGCCGACACCCCGCTGACGCTGACGGCGGACGAGGTGCACCGCCTGCGGTCGATCGACGACCCTATCGATCTGGAGGAAGTTCGGCGCATCTACCTGTCGCTGTCGCGCCTGCTTTCCTCTCATGTGGAATCCTCGCAGATGCTCTTCGAGCAGCGCAATCGGTTCCTCAGCATGTCTGATGTGGCGAAAACACCCTTCGTCATCGGCATCGCCGGGTCCGTCGCGGTGGGTAAGTCGACCACCGCTCGCGTCCTGAAGGAACTGCTCGCCCGTTGGCCGTCGAGCCCGAAGGTCGACCTCATCACAACGGATGGCTTTCTCTATCCGAATGCGGTTCTCATCCGCGAGAATCTGTTGAACCGCAAGGGTTTCCCCGAAAGCTACGACATTGGCGCACTTCTGCGCTTCCTGTCAGCGATAAAAGCCGGTCTGCCGAACGTGAAGGCACCCTGCTATTCGCACCTCACCTACGACGTGCTGCCGAACGAGTACAAGGTCATCGACCGGCCGGATATCTTGATCTTCGAGGGCATCAATGTCCTACAGTCACGCGATCTGCCCGCGGATGGCAAGATCGTCCCAATGGTCTCCGACTTTTTCGATTTCTCGATCTACATCGATGCCGACGAGACGCTGATCCATCGATGGTATGTGCACCGCTTCATGAAGCTGCGACAGACGGCCTTCCGCGACCCGAACTCGTATTTCCATCGTTACGCCACCATAAGCGAGCAGGAAGCACTGGAGATCGCCGAAGATCTCTGGACCAACATCAACCTGAAGAACCTCCGGGAAAACATCCTGCCGACGCGACCGCGTGCCGATCTCATCCTGCAGAAGGGTGAAAACCATCTGGTCCAGAAGGTAGCCCTGCGGAAGCTTTGACCCGCCACCGGCAGTCAGAGGTTGACGCGCCGGAGCGTGAGATTGATCCGCCCACCGTTCTTCAGCAGGGTCGAGGTCCCGGAATAAACCCGATCCACCCCGTGAAAAGCCAAGCGCCCTTCGCCTCCGAGAACGAGCACGTCACCACTTGCAAGCCGGAATGAGCGGGTCCTGTCGTTGCGTTTCTTGCCACCAAGGCGAAAGAGGCAAGTATCTCCGAGAGAGACCGACACCACCGGCGCTTCAAGATCCTGCTCGTCCTTGTCCTGATGCAGTCCCATTCGCGCATCGCCGGCGTAGAAATTCACGAGGCAAACGTCCGGAAGTTTCGGATAGCAAGCAACCTGCTCCCAGATATGGATGAGGGTGTCAGGAATCGGCGGCCAGACTGATTGGGTAACTGGATGCACGCTTTGGTATCTATAGCCGCGAACTTTGTCCGTTACCCACCCGAGCGAGCCGCAATTGGTCATGCGAACCGATAGTGGTGTGCCGGTGCCCGGCATGACCGGGACATAGAGAGGGGCGGCATCGACCACTTCGCGTACCTCTTCTAGCCGCGCCTTCTGCTGGTCGCGCGTCAGATAGCCGGGATAGAGCTTTACTCCGTCCGGAAAGCTCCAGCCTGGACCGGTATTGAGCGCCATCACGTCCCCCTTTCCGGGTCTCACATCCGCACCGGGCAGTTCCTATCAATCACCGGCAGGCCGACCGCGCATCTTCTTCACCTCCGAACGGCCGGCCTTTTCCTTCAACCTTCGCTCGACGGAACCTTTGGTGGGCTTGGTCTTTCGTCGTGACGGCGGTGGCGGCTCCGCGGCCTTGAGGATCAGCTCCTTGAGCCGCTCTCTCGCGTCCGCGCGATTGCGCTCCTGACTGCGGAAACGGCTGGACTCGATCATCAGGACACCGTCCTTGGATACACGCCGACCACCGAGCTTCAAAGCGTTTGTCTTGACCCGCTCGGGAAGAGAAGGTGATCCGACGATGTCAAAGAACAGCTGTACGGCAGTCGAAACCTTGTTGACGTTCTGGCCTCCCGGCCCGCCTGCCAGAACAAACTGCTCCGTCAGTTCCCAACCCGCAATCGTGATCCGGTCGTCTATGTAAAGTGCGTCGCTGGCCATCGGTTGTCTCCAACCGTTCTATTCCCACATTTGGGCACCGACGGGAACCATCAATGACAAAGAGGCCCGGTGGTCATGTGACCACCGGGCCTCTGACAGGTTCAAGCAGCCGAGATTACTCAGCGGCAATGCTCGCGCTCGGAGCCGCAGCCCGGACAGTGTGATCGACGTGATCTTCGAACTTCGCGAAGTTGGTGATGAACATCGCGACCAGCTTCTTGGCCTGTGCATCGTACTCCTCGCCGTCCGCCCAGGTCGAGCGCGGATCGAGGATTGCGCTGTCTACCGCTTCGACGGCAACCGGAACGGCAAAGCCGAAATTCGGATCGGTGCGGGTTTCGACCTTCTTGAGTTCACCGTTGAGTGCAGCGGTCAGTAGCGCACGCGTTGCCTTGATCGGCATGCGATGACCCACGCCGTAAGCGCCTCCGGTCCAGCCCGTGTTTACGAGCCAGCAATCGACGTTGTGGCGGGCAATCAGATCGCGAAGCAGGTTCCCGTACTCAGCCGGGTGCCGCGGCATGAACGGCGCACCGAAGCAGGTCGAGAACGTCGCTTCGGGCTCCGTGACACCCTTCTCGGTGCCGGCGACCTTCGCCGTGTAGCCGGAGAGGAAGTGATACATCGCCTGCTCGGGTGTGAGGCGCGCGATCGGCGGCAGGACACCGAAGGCATCGGCCGTCAGCATGATGATTGTCTTCGGATGCCCGGCACGACCGGTCTCCGATGCGTTCGGGATGAAGTGCAGCGGATAGGCGCAGCGGGTGTTTTCCGTCAGAGAGCCATCATGGAAGTCAGGCAAACGACGGTCGTCCAGCACGACGTTCTCGAGCACGGTACCAAAGCGCTTGGTGGTGGCGTAGATTTCCGGCTCTGCCTCCGCCGACAGACGGATTGTCTTGGCGTAACAACCGCCCTCGAAGTTGAACACGCCGTGCTCGCCCCAGCCGTGTTCGTCGTCACCGATCAGCGTGCGGCTCGGATCGGCAGAAAGCGTGGTCTTGCCGGTACCCGAAAGGCCGAAGAAGACCGCGGTGTCGCCTGCCGGGCCAACATTGGCCGAGCAGTGCATCGGCATGACGCCCTTCGGCGGCAGCAGGTAGTTGAGGGCCGTGAAGACCGACTTCTTGATCTCGCCGGCGTAAGAGGTTCCGCCGATCAGTACGATGCCGTTGGTGAAATCGCAGGCGATCACCGTCTCTGAGCGGCAGCCGTGCCGCGACGGGTCGGCGCGGAACGTCGGCAGGTTGATGATGGTCAACTTCGGCTGGAACTCGCCGAGAGTCGAACGGTCCGGACGGATCAGCAAGTTGCGGATGAAGAGCGAGTGCCAAGCGAGTTCCGTTACCACCCGCGTCAGCAGTGCGTTATCGGCATCGGCGCCCCCGACGAGATCCTGGACAAAAATATCCTTACCCGCAACATGCGCCAGCATGTCCTTGTGGAGCAGACCGAAGTGCTCGGGCGACATGGGCTTGTTGTTGTCCCACCAGATTTCGCCGTCCGTGTGACTGTCACGAACAATGAACTTGTCCTTCGCTGAGCGGCCAGTGTGCTGGCCGGTTACGGCGCAAAGCGCGCCATCGGCGGTCAGGACGGCTTCCTTGCGGCGAATGGCTTCTTCGTAAAGCTCGCTCTCAAGGAAGTTGTAGTAGACGCGTGCCGCGTCCCCCAACCCGATCGACGCTACCCCGATGAGGGGATTATTTACACCAAGCTCCTCCATGGACACTCTTCCTTTGTTGTGGGGGATTGCCGTTGAATTTTTCGCGAACCTAGTGTTCGCGTTTCTAAAAGGCAAGACAACATTAGAAGAAAATATCAATGATATCAAATATTTAATCGATTTAAATTCGAAACGAGATTTTTAAATCGGTTTGAACCCGGCAAATTTCGTGGTTTCCCCTTGGTATCGACGGATCGCTTTCCGGCGACCGATCGACGCGCCCCTTTATCTTTGCCACAATTTGTTCCACCTTTACCCCCAAGAAGCGCACAAATGGGGACCCGGATTGATTGGGATCGATGCCAGGAGCCGCGCTTATGATGACGGAGACGAACAGCATGCAAACAATCGCGCTCGTTGACGACGACCGTAACATCCTGACATCCGTGTCCATTGCTCTGGAGGCGGAAGGTTACAAGGTCGAGACCTACACGGATGGCGCCTCGGCACTGGACGGCTTGCTCGCCCGCCCGCCGCACCTCGCGATCTTCGACATCAAGATGCCGCGCATGGATGGCATGGAATTGCTGCGGCGCCTCCGGCAGAAGTCGGATCTACCCGTCATTTTCCTTACTTCGAAGGATGAAGAGATCGATGAACTCTTCGGCCTCAAGATGGGCGCCGACGACTTCATCACGAAACCGTTTTCACAGCGGCTTCTTGTCGAACGCGTCAAGGCAATCCTTCGCCGCTCCAGCAGCCGCGAGGCTGTTTCAGGATCGGTCGGCGCAAAAGCCGGCGCAGAGTCGCAGGCGCGCACGCTCGAGCGGGGGCAGTTGGTCATGGACCAGGAACGCCATACGTGCACCTGGAAAGGCGACCCGGTGACGCTCACAGTGACCGAATTTCTGATACTGCAATCGCTCGCCCAGCGTCCTGGCGTCGTGAAGAGCCGCGACGCCCTCATGGACGCGGCGTATGATGAGCAGGTATATGTTGACGATCGCACCATCGACAGCCACATCAAGCGCCTGCGCAAGAAGTTTAAGATGGTCGACGCCGATTTCGACATGATCGAAACGCTTTACGGCGTTGGATACCGGTTCCGCGAAGCGGCTTGACGGCATCCGTCGTTTCGGCTCCTGCCGGCATGGTGCCGTGCAAATGAGGTTGACGTTTGGAGCAACAGGTTTCCAGTTCAAATTTGGAGGAGACGGACAGCCCGGCCGAGGGGCGCCGTTTCCTGTCGCATCCTTTCACGCTCATCCGCCGCATTTTTGGCCACGCGCTGTTCTCCAGTCTCACGCGACGGATCGTCTTCTTCAATCTTGCCGCTCTTTTCGTGCTGGTCGGGGGGATTCTCTATCTGAACCAGTTCCGTGAAGGGCTGATCGACGCGCGCGTGGAAAGCCTTTTGACGCAGGGCGAGATCATGGCCGGGGCGATCTCCGCTTCGGCGTCCGTCGACACCAACTCGATCACCATCGATCCACAGAAACTGCTCGAACTGCAAGCGGGACAAAGCATCACCCCGGTGCCGAACGACGAGGACCTCGAGTTTCCGATCAACCCGGAACGGGTCGCCCCCGTGCTGAGGCGTCTGATCTCGCCGACGCGCACGCGCGCCCGCCTCTTTGATGCTGATGCGAACTTGCTCCTCGACTCACGTCATCTATATTCGCGTGGTCAGGTCCTCCGGTTCGACCTCCCGCCAATAGAGAACGAATCGCCCGGCGTACTCGAATGGCTCGCCCAGATGTTCAACCGTATGCTGCAGCCAAGCGGGCTGCCCCTCTACAAGGAGGCGCCCGGCGGAGACGGCTCGATCTACCCAGAGGTCATGAACGCCCTTACCGGCGTGCGAGGAGCAGTCGTCCGCGTCACCGATTCGGGCGCTTTGATCGTCTCGGTTGCGGTGCCTGTGCAACGGTTTCGCGCAGTGCTCGGCGTCCTGCTCCTCTCCACGCAAGCCGGCGATATCGACAAGATCGTCCACGCCGAACGCCTCGCAATCCTGCGCGTTTTCGGAGTCGCCGCGCTCGTCAACATCGTCGTCTCCTTGCTCTTATCCTCTACAATAGCGACTCCGCTGCGCCGGCTCTCCGCCGCCGCGATCCGCGTTCGCCGTGGAGCGAAGGAACGCGAGGAGATTCCGGATTTTTCCGCCCGACAGGATGAAATCGGCAACCTGTCCGTCGCGCTGCGCGAGATGACCACCGCCCTCTACGACAGGATCGATGCGATAGAGAGCTTTGCAGCCGACGTCAGCCATGAACTGAAAAATCCGCTCACATCGCTGCGGAGCGCTGTGGAGACGCTGCCACTCGCCCGAACGGACACATCTCGGCAGCGGCTGATGGACGTCATCCAGCATGACGTGAAACGCCTGGACCGCCTGATCAGCGACATCTCGGATGCCTCGCGTCTCGACGCTGAGCTAGCCCGCAGCGATGCCAAACCCATCGATCTCGAGCAACTGCTCTCCAGCATGGTGGACATCTCCCGGCAAATCCGCAGCACGAAGAAGCCGGTGGACATTACCCTCGTCGTGGACCGTAGGCCGGGTGCAAGAACATCCTTCGTCGTCAACGGCCACGACCTGAGGCTTGGTCAGGTCGTCACCAACCTTATCGAAAATGCTCGCTCCTTCGTGCCGGAAAAGGGAGGACGCATCACCGTTCGGCTCTTCCGCACCAAGGGTCGTTGCGTCGTTCAGGTGGACGACAATGGCCCCGGCATCCAGATCGAAAATGTCGACCGTGTCTTTGAGCGCTTCTATACGGACCGGCCGGAGGGTGAGAGCTTTGGTCAGAATTCCGGCCTGGGTCTTTCGATCAGTCGCCAGATCGCCGAAGCACATGGCGGAACGTTGAAAGCGGAAAACATCACCGATACCACCACTGGCGGGACACTCGGCGCACGCTTCACGTTGTCACTGCCGGTCGAGCCCGCGCAATGAGCGCGGCAGAGATCAATATCCATGCTACGGCGATCGTCGTCGGCACGACCGGCCTGCTCTTCGTTGGCCCTTCGGGAGCCGGTAAATCCACGCAGGCTTTCGCCTGCCTGAGCGAAGCTCGGGCCCTCGGTCAATTCGCGGCGCTTGTCGCAGACGACCGCGTTCTCGTCAGCAGGCTAGGCGATCATCTGCTGGCGCGCTGTCCTCCAACGATTTCGGGCCTTGTCGAACTGCGGCACGGCGGAATTGCCGAAGTCGAACGCTTGCCATCCGCACTAATGCAGGTTGCCATATCTCCCGTGGAGCCAGCGACTGCAGAGCGCCTCCCCCCGGAAGGCGAGCGTTTCCCGGTCGCGCACGGCATCACGCTCCCTCTTTTCCGCCTACCCCTCGGCGTACCGGCTCCGTTTTCCTTTGTTGAGGCAGTTATGAGGGCCTCAGGAACGGTCACACCCTAAGATATCGCTGCATTTTTGGCTTGCACTTCGGATTTACATCGCCAAGATGACCAGCCACTGATGGACGAAGTTGCTGCATTGCACTATCTGACCATCTGACTGCATATGCAAAGGGGCAGAAAGAGAATGATCGGACTTGTGCTTGTCACCCATGGCAAGCTGGCTGAAGAGTTCCATCACGCGGTAGAACACGTGGTTGGACCGCAGAAATTTATCGAAACGGTATCGATCGGCCCGGAAGACGACATGGACCAACGCCGCCAGGACATTCTGGACGCGGTCCAGCGCGCAGATGATGGCCACGGAGTGGTCATCCTGACCGACATGTTCGGCGGCACTCCTTCAAACCTCGCAATTTCGGTCATGAACGCCGGGCGCATCGAAGTGATCGCCGGCGTCAACCTTCCCATGTTGATCAAGCTCGCCGGCATCCGTGGCGAGAACAACATGGAGAAGGCGCTGGTTGAGGCCTCGGAGGCCGGCCGGAAGTACATAAACGTCGCCAGCCGCGTCCTCAGTGGCAAGTAATGCCTTGAAAGAAACTCCATGACATCGGCGTCTCGTGAACTCGTGATTACCAACAAGCGCGGTCTACATGCACGCGCCTCGGCCAAATTCGTGCAGACCGTCAGCGGCTTCGATGCGAGAGTGACGGTTGCGAAGGACGGGACCGCCGTCGGTGGGACGTCGATCATGGGCCTCATGATGCTGGCAGCAAGTCCCGGGTGCACGATCATGGTGTCCGCCAGCGGCAATGAAGCAAAGGAAGTACTGGACGCGCTCGAGACTCTGGTCTCGGACAAGTTCGGCGAGGAAGCCTGATCCCTACCCCATATAAAGACATAAAGACTTCTTTATATCTCGGTTGCCAATCGCCATTAAGCCTGCTAAACGCTTCCCATTGGAACCGGCTCCGCAGAGCCGGACGATTACCTCGCGCGCATACCCGTCCTAAGGGCGCACAGTGCCGCCAGAATTCCAGCCGGGAGAGCTTCATGAGCACAAATAAAGACTATATCGTCGCGGATATCGGACTTGCGGATTTCGGTCGCAAGGAGATCGACATTGCCGAAACCGAAATGCCTGGCCTTATGGCCTGCCGCACCGAGTTCGGTGAACAAAAGCCGCTCAAGGGCGCACGCATCACCGGCTCCCTGCACATGACGATCCAGACGGCAGTTCTGATCGAAACCTTGGTGGCCCTTGGAGCCGAGGTTCGCTGGGCCTCCTGCAATATTTTTTCCACCCAGGACCACGCCGCTGCCGCGATCGCCGCTGCCGGCATTCCAGTGTTCGCCGTCAAGGGAGAGTCGCTGCAGGATTATTGGACCTACACCGACCGGATTTTCCAGTGGACCGACGGCGGTCTCTCGAACATGATCCTCGATGACGGTGGCGATGCCACCATGTACATCCTGCTCGGAGCAAGAGCCGAAGCCGGCGAGGACGTTTTGAGCCATCCGCATTCCGAAGAAGAGGAAATTCTCTTCGCTCAGATCAAGAAGCGGTTGGCCGCTTCGCCGGGGTGGTTCACCAAACAGCGTGACGCAATCCGCGGCGTGACGGAAGAGACGACGACAGGCGTCAATCGCCTCTACCAGTTGAGCCAGAAGGGCCTGCTTCCGTTCCCGGCCATCAACGTCAATGACTCGGTCACGAAATCGAAGTTCGATAACAAGTACGGCTGCAAGGAATCGCTCGTCGACGGCATCCGCCGCGCAACGGACGTGATGATGGCCGGCAAAGTGGCGGTGGTCTGCGGCTATGGCGATGTGGGCAAGGGCTCGGCCGCCTCGCTCCGCGGAGCAGGCGCACGCGTAAAGGTTACCGAGGTCGACCCCATCTGCGCACTGCAGGCGGCGATGGACGGCTACGAAGTCGTTCAACTCGAGGACGTAACCTCGAGCGCCGATATCTTTGTGACCACCACAGGCAATCGCGACGTCATCCGCATCGAGCACATGCGTGCAATGAAGGACATGGCCATCGTCGGGAACATCGGCCATTTCGACAACGAGATCCAGGTCGCGGCCTTGCGCAATCTCAAGTGGACGAACATCAAGCCACAGGTCGACATGATCGAGTTCCCGAAGGGCAACCGAATCATTCTTCTGTCCGAGGGCCGTCTGCTGAATCTCGGCAATGCGACCGGTCATCCGTCCTTCGTCATGTCGGCGTCGTTCACCAATCAGGTGCTCGCGCAGATCGAACTGTTCACGAAGCCAAGCGCTTATGAAAACCGGGTGTACGTGCTCCCCAAGCATCTGGATGAGAAGGTCGCCAGGCTGCATCTTGAAAAGCTCGGCGTGCGGCTGACCGAGCTGTCGGAAGAACAGGCTTCTTATATCGGCGTCACGCCCCAGGGGCCGTTCAAGTCTGACCACTATCGCTATTAACGCTACCGCAAATATCCACAAGATGTAGTAGTCGCGACCTTGACAGAGGTCGCGACTTCTTTTTTGAGCCCAATACTTCCCGCAGATTCCCTTAGGCAGTATTGTTTTAAGACTTGATTCGCGCCTCGCGCTTCGGCGCGGCCACACGAAGTGGGATGTCTTGTCGAGATGCGGCACATAGGACGGAGACAGACCGAATATGTCGGTAAACAAAGATAATCCGTGCGGGCGGGGCACGGTGCGCGGCGGTCGTATACGGCGCCTGCTTGCACGTACTGCGACGCCGAAGGACCACTCGCAACATGCGGCTTCAGCGCTCTTGCGATGGCGTAGCGCTTACCTTGCGGGCACAATACTGGGCGGCACACTCCTGCCGGCAATCGCGCAGGCTGAAGCAGGTGCCGCTCAGGTGCAGCGGCTCTTCACTTCCGCCGAGATGGTCGGATTCTCGCTGGTGATCGGCATCCTCTCCGCCGCGCTGCTGTCGGCTGTATGGCTTATCCGTCAGCGTGGTGCCCTTGAGGCGGAAAGTCAGGAGATGCGTTCTGCACTCTCCGACGCTAGGCAGCGAATTTCACGCTATCAGGCGATCATCGCCGACAAAAACAGACGCATCGTCATCTGGGATGGCAACGACCGCAAACCGGAATTCCTCGGCCAGCTTCCCGGTGAAACGGGTGCTCCGCAGGCCGAGAGCGAATTTTTGGCTTTCGGTCGCTGGCTCAAGCCCTCCTCGGCCGGAGAACTCGACAAGGCGATAGAACGCCTGCGCTTCGACGCGCAGTCCTTCGACCTCATCGTCGAAACCAACCACCAGGAGGTGATCGAGGTTCAAGGACGCCTGTCGGGCGGCCGCGCTTTTGCGCGGTTCGTCGCCCTCAACAATCTCCGCGCCGAACTGGCCGAGTTGAAGATCGAGCGATCCCGGCTGAAAGCATCGATCGCGACCTTCGAAGCACTCTTGGACGCGATCGAGCAGCCGGTCTGGCAGCGCGATACGGAGGGACGTCTGGTCTGGGTCAACCAAGCCTACTCCGAGGCGGTGGAAGCTACGTCACCCGCCCAGGCAATCACCGAGGAACGGGAGATTCTGGGGACGGTATCCCGGGAGAGGATCCGGGCGACCTCAACGCCTGAATCACCGTTCCACGAGAAGGTCTCCACCGTCGTGCGAGGCAATCGAACCTTCTTCGACGTCGTCGACGCGAGGAGCGCGTCGGGTTCCGGCGGCATGGCGATCGACATCTCGCAAGCGGAATCGCTACGCGAAGAGCTTACCCGTACTCTCAAGAGCCACGCCGATACGCTGGACCATCTTGCCACCGCGGTGGCGATCTTCGACCGGGACCGTCGGCTGCAGTTCTACAATCAGGCTTTTGCCCAACTCTGGCAGCTCGACACACCGTTCCTGGAAGCGCGGCCGGACAACAGTGAATTTCTCGATCGTCTGCGAGCGGCGAACAAGTTGCCGGAACAGCTCAACTGGAAGAACTGGAAGGAAAACGCACTTTCGGTCTACCGGTCCTTCGAAACACAGACCGACCTTTGGCATCTTCCGAACGGGCAAACGCTGCGCGTCATCGCCTCGGCGCACCCGCAAGGCGGTGCGACCTGGGTCTTCGAGAACCTGACCGAACAGGTCGACCTCGAGACCCGCTACAATACGCTCGTGCGTGTCCAGGGCGAGACAATCGACCACCTCTCCGAAGGTGTTGCAGTCTTCGGCCCTGACGGCCGGATACAGCTTTCCAATCCCGCTTTCCGCGCCCTCTGGGGCATTACCGAAGCGGAGGCCGCGCCCGGCACTCATATTCGCAGCATTGAGGCCGCGTGCGCGCCGTCCTACGACAGGCCGGACGGATGGAAGGCGTTCAGCAAGATGATCACGAGCTTCGATGACGAGCGACGGTCAAGTCAGGGAACCCTTGAGCTCTATTCCGGCCTCGTGCTCGATTTCGCGGTGACGCCGCTTCCGAATGCACAAACCATGTTGACCTTCGTGAACATGACCGACAACGTGCGGGCCGAGCGCGCCCTGAAAGAGAAAAACGAAGCCCTGCAAAAGGCGGACGAACTCAAGAACGAGTTCGTCCAGCACGTTTCTTACGAGTTGCGCTCACCGCTTACAAACATCATCGGCTTCACCGACCTTCTCAAGACGCCCGTTGTCGGACCGCTCAATGAGAGGCAGGCGGAATATATCGACCACATCTCGACGTCGTCAGCCGTACTGCTGACGATCGTCAACGACATCCTTGATCTCGCCACGGTTGATGCGGGGATCATGCGGCTCGAATATGCCGAAATAGATCTGGATGATCTCCTCGACGAGGTGTCGATGCAGATGACAGACCGATTGCAGGAAAACAACGTCGCGCTGGAGATCAATGCATCCGGCCATCTCGGGCAGATCGTCGCCGATCCGCAGCGGCTCAAACAGATTCTCGTCAAGCTTCTCACCAACGCAGTCAACTTCTCGCCGGAAGGCTCCACGGTCAATCTCAAGTGCTGGCGAGAAGGCGCCGACTTCCTCTTCAACGTCACGGATCACGGCTGCGGAATTCCTCAGGACATTCTTGCCACGGTCTTCGACCGCTTTTCGTCGAACAGCAAGGGTGGCAAGCGGACCGGTGCAGGCCTCGGACTCTCGATCGTCGAGAGCTTCGTCAGCTTGCACCACGGCACGGTTTCCATCGACAGTGACCCCGGTCGCGGCACGACGGTCCACTGCCGAATCCCCTCTGCTGCCGTCCCGCAATCCGTTGCCGCAGAATGAGTCCGAGAAGCCTCACACTCTCTCTTGCCACCGAGGCTGACACGATCCGCCTCGGCGAAGACCTGGCGCTGGCTGTCACAGCCGGGGATTGCCTCGCCCTTCGGGGCGATCTGGGTGCCGGCAAGTCGACCCTGGCGCGCGCCCTCCTGCGCGCGGTGGCCGATGACGACTATCTCGAGGTCCCTAGCCCAACATTCACCCTCGTCCAAAACTACGACTTGCGACTGCCGGTGGCTCACTTCGACCTGTATCGCCTGAGTGACGAACGGGAACTGGAAGAGATCGGCTTCAGCGATGCGCTTGATGCGGGCGTCTGTCTTGTCGAGTGGCCTGAAAAAGCCGGACAAGCGCTGCCGGCAGACCGGATCGATGTCGATATTGCCTTCGACCAGGGCGGGCGTCGCGTAACGATCTCTGCTATCCCCGATCGGCTCCAGCGGATCGAGCGCAAGCTTGCAATCCGCAGCTTCCTCGATGGACACGGCTATCGCGACGCAACCCGACGGCACCTGATCGGCGATGCTTCCACGAGGGCGTACGAGTACGTCTATCCGGCCGCCGGCAAGCGCATGGTGCTCATGGACGCGCCGCGACGACCCAACGGTCCCCCTATTCGGGACGGAAAAGCCTACTCGCAAATTGTCCATCTTGCCGAGGACGTCTACCCCTTCGTCGCAATCGCGACGAGCCTGCGCGAACGTGGCTTTGCCGCGCCGGAAATTCTTGAGAGCGACTGCGAGGCGGGAATTCTGCTTCTGGAGGATCTCGGCACAGAAACCATTCTCGACGAGAGCGGAAAGCCCGCTCCAGACCGATACCGTGGCGCACTCGCCTGTCTCGCCCGACTGCACGACACCGACTTCGACCGCGATATCTCACTACCGAGCGGCCATATCCATCACGTGCCCGACTATGACAGGACGGCGATGAAGATGGAAACCGAACTCCTGATCGACTGGCATCTCCCCTGGAGACGGAACGGGACACCTGCCACGGCTGCAGAGCGTCAAGAATACCTGGCGATCTGGGATGATCTGATCGACCAACTCGATGACGTGGAAAAGACGCTGGTCCTGCGAGACTTCCATTCACCCAACATCATCTGGCGCGGCGGCGAAGAGGGAATACGGCGCGTCGGCCTCATCGACTTCCAGGACGCCATGATTGGGCCGTCGGCCTATGACGTGGTTTCCATCGTGCAGGATGCACGCGTCACCGTCGAACGCGATCTCGCTGATCAGCTGATGACGGGGTATCTGGCGTTGCGGCGAGCGCACGGCACGTTCGATGAAGGCACCTTCCTCAAGGCATGGTCGATCATGTCGGCACAAAGGGCCTGCAAGCTTGCAGGCTTGTGGGTGCGGCTCCTTCAACGCGACAAGAAGCCCGGCTATATGAAGCATATGCCACGGACGCTTTGGCATCTGAGTATTGCCTTCGAGCATCCGGTCCTTGCCCCTTTGCGAGAATGGTGCCTAAAGGCTGGAATCGAACCAGCCGAATCAGCTCTGTAGGACGAATGAAGATCACCGACGCAATGGTGCTTGCTGCCGGGCTCGGAACCCGGCTCCGGCCGATTACCGACACTGTTCCAAAGCCGCTCGTGAAGGTCGCCGGCAAGGCGATGATCGAATATGCGCTCGACATGCTCGCAGACGCGGGTGTCGAGCGGGTGGTGGTGAACGTCCATCATCACGCCGAGCAGATGATCGGCTATCTGGAGAGCTATCCGAGGCTGCAGGTTATCATTTCCGACGAACGTGCCGGGCTGATGAACTCAGGTGGGGGGCTCGCCAAGGGTCTTCGCCTGCTCGGTGACACGACTGTCTTCGTTATGAACGCGGATCTTTTCTGGATCGGCGACAGGCGCGGCCACGAAAGCAATCTCGAGCGACTCGCGGATTTCTTCGATCCCATGCGCATGGACATGGCGCTTCTCTGCGTTCATCCCGATCACACGACGGGCCATAACGGCAAGAGCGACTTCAATCTCGATGAGCAAGGGCACCTGACGCGCTACAACACCGGAGATTCCCGTCCGGTCGTTTATGCAGGCGCGATCGTGATGAACTCATCCCTTCTGAAAGACGCGCCGTCAGACGCCTTCAACCTGAATATCTATTTCGATCACGCCATCGCCAAGGGTCGCCTCTTCGGGCTAGAACTGGAGGGACATTGGATAACTGTGGGGACTCCGGAGGCGATCGGCGAAGCTGAAGACGCGATCCGGCGCCTGCAAAACTGAGGCTCAGGTGATGGCGAGGGCTCTTGACCCACGCGTTCTGACGATCCCGGCGGGCTTGCCTTTCCTCAAGGTTCTCGCTCAAAAGCTCATAGACGGAGACTTGGCGCCCGGATACCGATACGATCCCGCCGATCCGCTGTCGCTCGCGAAAGTCACGATCCTGGTTCCGACGCGGCGGGCGGCACGCGTGTTGCGATCGGAATTCGTCGATCTTCTCGGCGGACGATCAGCGATCCTTCCCGTGATCCGCCCGCTCGGCGAAACGGACGAAGACGGTGGCTTTTTCGAAGTGGATAGTCCTGCCGCCTTTGATCTCCTGCCGCCCGTTGGTGGAACGGTCATGCTGCTCGAGCTTTCACGGCTCGTTCTCGCCTGGCGTAACCAGCTGCCCGAAATCGTCCGCAGCATCCACTCGGATACGCCCCTCGTGGCGCCCGCGAGTCCCGCCGATGCGATCTGGCTCGCCCGCGCCCTGATCGAACTCATCGAGGCCGTCGAAACCGAGGAACGGGATTGGTTCGATCTCCAGAAACTGGATAGTCAGGATTTCGCCTCGTGGTGGCAGCTCACGCTCGCCTTTCTTGGGATCGCCACGACCTTCTGGCCCGCGCGCCTGGAGGAGCTCAAGCGCTCGTCCCCGCACGGACACAGAAACTCTCTTCTCCGCAGCGAGGCTGCCCGTTTGGCAAACACCGCAGAAGGGCCGATCATCGTCGCCGGTTCGACCGGCTCGATCCCCGCGGCGGCGGATCTCATCGCCGCCATTGCCCGTCTGCCGCAAGGTGTGGTCGTACTGCCCGGGCTGGACCTTTCCATGCCAGAAGCGGACTGGACAAACGTGGGCACAGACGAGGACGCTCGCGCGCGGCACGATCCCGCCGGTCGGAGCCATCCCCAGTATGGCCTCAGCAAACTGCTTCAGCATTTGCGGATCACCCGGTCAGACGTGACCGAGCTCGCAGCCGCGCCGCTTGATCTTGCCGATCGCGCGGAAATCCTCTCGCGCGCCATGGCACCCGCCTCCGCAACCAACGGATGGAGCGTGTGGCGTTCCAGCTTCGGAGTTGATCGCATCCGCCAGGCTTTCGGCGATGTTGCACTGATCGAAGCCGCAAATGAACGGGAAGAGGCGACGGCGATCGCGATCGCTCTCCGGCTCGCCCTGGAGAAGCCTGGAGCCGGCGGGGACAGCAGGGCCGCCCTTATTACGCCCGATCGCAACCTCGCCCGGCGCGTCGCGGCGGAACTCGCCCGCTTCGGAATTACTGCCGACGATTCGGCTGGAACGCCGCTCAGCGCGACTCAACAGGGAACACTGATGCAGCTGCTGCTCGAAGCAGCCTTGCGCCCGGGCGATCCGGTGCCTGTTGTTTCGCTGCTCAAGCATCCCCTCGCCCGCTTTGGCTTTGAAGAAGCCGCCTATGGCGAAGCGGTCCAGGCGCTGGAGATGATCGCATTGCGTGGCGGCACGCGAAGCGTCGATATTGCGGGCTTGCAGCCACTGTTCGATGCTCGTTACGAGGAACAGAAGACAGACCGCCATCCGCCACAGTGGCGGCTCGCCCTGCCGGATGCCGCCACTGCCTCTGCGAGGGAACTTGCTGCAGCTATCGGCACTGCGGTGGAGCCCCTTACGGGTATGCTGGTGTGTCGTGATGGACATCACAAACTTTCGAGCAAGGCCGCTCTCGCCGAATGGGCGCGGAGGACGGGGCAGGTTCTCGAGGCCGTCTGCCGAGGGCCGAGCAGCAACCTCGCCTCGCTCTGGAGCGGCGAAGCCGGTGAAAAGCTAGCGAGCCTTCTCGGGGAGATCATGGAGGCCGACGGCCAGATTGAGGCAGACGGGCCCCAGTGGATCGATATCATGGCCGCCCTTGCCGCAGGTGAAGCCGTCAAGCCGAAGGCTCTCAGACATCCGCGGGTGTTCATATTCGGCACTTTGGAAGCCCGTCTCCAAAGCGTAGACACCTTGATACTTGGCGGGCTCAACGAAGGTTCGTGGCCGGGACAGACAACGAACAACCCATTCCTTTCCCGCGTGATGAAGGCTGAGATCGGGCTCGAACCGCCCGAGCGACGCATCGGCCAACTCGCCCACGACTTCGAGATGGCGAATGGAACACGGAATGTCATCTATTCGCGATCGCTTCGTCAGGGTTCTGCCCCGACGGTCGCCTCCCGTTGGCTGCAGCGCCTTCTGGCGCTCGGCGGTCCCGAGCTCGCCGGGGACTTGAGGGAGCGGGGAGACCGGTATCGCCATTTTGCCGACCTGATCGATCGCGGCAGCGAACAGCGACCGGCACAACGACCCGCACCGACGCCGCCGGCCGATCTTCAACCGAAGAAGTTCTCGTTCAGTGAAGTCGGACGTCTGCGGCGCGATCCCTACGCCATCTACGGAAAACGAGTCTTGAAGCTCGATCCGCTGCAGCCGTTCAACGCCGATCCCGGTGCTGCCGAAAGGGGAACGCTCTATCATCGCATCCTGGAGTGTTTCGTCCGTGAAGGACACGCACCCGATGCCGACAACGCGTTACAGTGCATGCTGTCAATTGCCAACAGGCTGTTCGATGCCGAAAATTTGCCAACCCATGTCGACGTCGTCTGGCGGCAGCGTTTTGAGGAGATCGCCCGTGCCTATCTCGCCTGGGATGCGGCCCGGCGTCCTTTGGTTCGCCGTATTCTCACAGAAGTCCCCGCGGGAGTGGAACTTCCGGCAGCGGGTATCCGACTGTCCGGGATTGCCGATCGCCTCGACGTCAAGACGAGTGGCGGCGTCGACATCATCGACTACAAGACGGGGCTTAGCCCCAGCGTTGCGCAAGCCCGCAGCCTGCTTGACCCCCAACTTGCGCTCGAAGCCGCGGCTCTGATGGCCGGCGGCTTCCGCCAGGCCGGCCCACTACCCCCCAAAAACCTGATTTATGTACGATTGCGGCCGGGTGAACGCTTCTGCGCGGACATCGTCAACAACGAGCATAGCGGGCGAAGCGACAACAAAAAATCCGCGACGGAACTTGCGGAACAAGCGCTCGGTGAGTTGACCCGGCTGGTAACCTTGCTGCGTTCGGGCAAACGGGGTTTCGTATCCCGGCTCATCCCAGCCCAGCAGAATGACTTCGGCGGAGAGTACGATCATCTCGCACGCGTGGCGGAATGGTCGACGGCAGAAGGTGAGGAATCGTCCCATGACGAATGATCCGAGCGATCTGCCTGCCGGCGATGATCCTCTTGCCTGGATCAACTGGACAACGGCTCAACAGGCGCTGGCGTCAGACCCCGACCGTTCCGCATGGGTCTCGGCCAATGCCGGCTCTGGAAAGACGCACGTGCTGACCCAGCGGGTCGTCCGGCTTCTACTCGCTGGTGCGCGACCCGCATCAATCCTCTGTCTCACCTATACCAAGGCCGCGGCGTCCGAGATGTCGAACCGCGTCTTCGACAGGCTCGCCGAATGGGCCACACTTCCTGAGGAAGAGCTTGCAGCCCGTATTGCCGACGTTGAAGGCGAAACGCCCGACCGACTGAAGCTGTCAGAGGCGCGCCAGCTCTTTGCCCGGGCTCTGGAGACACCCGGCGGATTGAAGATTCAGACGATACACGCCTTCTGCGAGGCTCTACTGCACCAGTTCCCGCTCGAAGCGAATGTTGCCGGGCATTTCTCCGTCCTCGACGACAGGGCCGCGGCGACGGTTCTCGCCGACGCCCGCCGGGCTCTGCTGACGGCGACCTCGAACGAGGATGACCCGGACCTTGCCGATGCGTTTTCGCGTGTCCTCAGCATTTCTGACGAAACCGGGCTGGAAGCCCTGCTCGGTGACGTAATCGCGAATCGTCATGCCATCCGCCGCTTCCTTTCCGCATCACAACGGGTGGGCGGACCGGATCTGGCGCTCCGCCTGGGGCTTGGACTTGAACCGGAGACAACGGAGGAAAAGCTCACCTCCTGCTTCTGGCCGCTGCCGGCGCTTTCGGGTGCAATGCTCTCCGATTACGTCTTGCTTGCGAGGGAAAAGGGTGGCGAGCGAGCGCTCGAGATAGCCGAGGCCCTCGCTGCCGCCTCTCAGGAGGTGGACTGGCATTTTCGTATCAAGCATCTCGAAAAGGCGTTCTATACGGCAACCGGAAGTCCCCGTGCCGATAGTACGCTCTGCACTGCAGCCATGACGAAAGCGATACCCGATCTTCGCGAGCGCCTGGTTTCCTCGCGCGATCATGTCGCTGCTTGCCGCGACCGCCTCGCGGTCTTCCGCATGTACGAGGCGACCAAGGCGGCGCTCACACTCGCGAAACGGCTCGACCGCGACTACGAAGATCTCAAGAAGGCCCGCAGCCAGCTCGATTTCGAAGATTTGATCGAACGCACCGCGAGCCTGCTCACGCGCGGAGATGTGGGGCCGTGGGTTCATTACAAACTCGACCAGGGAATTGATCACATACTCGTCGACGAAGCGCAGGATACAAGCCCGATTCAGTGGGCGGTTATTCGATCGCTGCGCGAGGATTTCTTTTCCGGCATCGGCGCACGACCACGGACCCGTACATTCTTTGCCGTGGGCGACGAAAAGCAATCTATCTATTCCTTTCAGGGAGCACGCCCCGAGCGCTTCTCCGAAGAGGCGACGGCCGCCGCCCGCCTCGTGTCCTCCGGAGGCGAACGCTTCAGCGCTGTCCGCCTCCCCCTCTCCTTCCGTTCGACGTCAGCCGTACTCTCGGCAGTAGACCAAGTGTTCGCCATTGGGGACAACGCCCGTGGTCTGAGTGCCCTCAACGAAACAGTCGTCCATATGTCGAGCCGGATGGGGCACCCGGGCGCGGTCGATGTCTGGGACACGATCGCTCCCGAAGTCAGCGACACGAGTGAGGACTGGACGGCACCGTTCGACGCGACGCCCGAGAGTGCGCCCTCGGCCATCCTGGCGCGTCGCATCGCCCACCAGATCGAGCAAATGGTCGGCCGGGAAACGGTCATCGAAAAGGGTGTCGAGCGTCCGATCAGGCCCGGCGATATCCTGGTCCTCGTTCGCAAGCGGGACTCCTTCGTCAACGCCCTTACGCGCGCACTCAAACGGCGAAACAACATCCCCGTCGCGGGTGCCGACCGGTTGCGCCTGACAGTGCATATCGCCGTCCAGGATCTGCTTGCACTCGGCCGCTTCGTGCTCCTGCCGTCAGACGACCTCTCGCTTGCGGCACTTTTGAAAAGCCCCCTTTTCGACCTGAATGAAGAAGACATCTTCGAGCTCGCTGCGGTGCGTCCCGCCGAAAGCAGCGTCTGGACTGCCTTGCAGAGGTACGCCCAAGAGGAAGGCGGAAAGTGGCGCTCGGCAGCCGACCGGCTGACGGCGTGCATTTCGCTATCCCGGAACCTGTCGGTCCATGATTTCTACGCTCACGTCCTGGGTCCCGAAGGTGGCAGACGAGCTTTCCTTGCCCGTCTTGGAACCGAGGTGACAGATATTCTCGACGAATTCCTGAACTTCGCGCTGACGTTCGAGACCAGCGGGCTGCCCGGGCTCCAATCATTCGTATCGGCACTCGAGATGGAGGCGCCAGAGGTCAAACGTGAGCATGACAAGGATCGCGACGAGGTGCGGATCATGACCGTTCACGCCTCGAAAGGTCTCGAGGCGCCTGTCGTCTTTCTGGTGGACGGCGGATCGAAGGCCTTCAACCATACACACCTCCCGAAACTCCGCCTCGTCGAGGCGGGCCTGGAAACACCACTTCCAGCCTGGATTCCGATCAAGGCGCTCGGGAACCCGCTGGTTTCAGCCGATACCGAACGCCTGAGACGATTGGCGGAAGAGGAATATCGTCGACTGCTCTATGTGGCGATGACGCGCGCAGCGGATCGGCTGATCGTATGCGGCTATCGCGGCAAGCAGGAGCCGAAGGATACTTGGCACCAGATGATCTCCGAGGCGCTGCGGCTTTCTGCGGACAACTGCACGGAAGCCCGGTTCGAAGGGCCCGAAGGGGAATGGAACGGGCTAAAATGGCGACTGCCGACTGCCGTCCGCGCATTTGAGCGTCACCAGCAGAGCGACGCCGGAAGTCGTGATGATCTGCTTCCCGAGGCACTGTTTCAACCGTTGCCGCCGGGACCTCAACTTCCTCGGCCGCTAAGTCCGTCCGGCGCCGGCGCATTCGTTGACGATGTCGGAGAGGATCTCACCGTGTCGAGTCCGCTGTTTGGCGAAAAGGTGGACAGTGGCATAGCGCTGCAGAAAGGCAAGCTGACCCATCGGATGCTTCAGGTCCTACCTTCCCTTCCCCTCGACCAGCGCGACGCCGCGGCAAGACGATATGCCGATCGTGCCGCACGGTTCTGGCCGACAGATGAACGCGAGCGGCTGGTAAGAACAGTGCTTGCGATTCTTGAGCATCCCGACCTCGCACCCGTTTTCTCGCTCCACGCCCAAGCCGAGGTTTCCATAATGGGAACCATTGTTGTCGACGGACAGGCACGAGCGGTTTCAGGACGAATAGACCGGATGGCGGTCACGGACGATCGGGTGATCCTTCTCGATTTCAAGACGAACCGCTCGCCACCGAGAACCATAGACGCCGTACCCTTCAGCCATCGCGCGCAGCTTGCGATCTACCGAGAACTTCTGAAGCCTCTCTATCCGAACAAGCAGATCGAATGCCTGCTGGCCTATACCGAGGGCGGTCTTGTCATGGCAGTGCCCGCCGCGGAACTTACGCGGACGCTTGCTGACCTCAAGACTTCGTGAAATATCATATCTTGAAAACCAATCGCGAGGGCCTCAGATAACCCTCCGATACGACCGGAAAAGGAGCAGCCTATGGCCACGGTAAAAGTCGACAATTCCAACTTCCAGACGGAAGTCCTCGAGTCCGCTCAGCCAGTGGTCGTCGACTTCTGGGCTGAGTGGTGCGGTCCATGCAAAATGATTGCACCGAGCCTGGAAGAGATCTCGAACGAGATGGCGGGCAAGGTTAAGGTTGCCAAGATCAACATCGACGAAAATCCGGAGCTTGCCGCCAAGTTCGGCGTCCGCTCGATTCCGACCCTGGCGATCTTCAAGGGCGGTGAGGTAGCCGATATCAAGGTCGGCGCCTCGCCCAAGACCGCGCTGGCGAGCTGGATCTCCAGCGCCGCCTGATTTCGTCCGGATCAGCTCGAAATATATGAAGCCCGGCCTTGGCCGGGCTTCATTCACTTGGGTGGTGTCCCGTTGTCCGCAAGTACGTTGCCGACAAGGTAAAGCGAGCCACCAATCAGGATTCGTGGTGCAGCCTCGCCTGCTGCCAGGCGATTGCGAATAGCCTCCAGAGACTCCGCCACCGACGACATGGGCGACGCCTGCAAGCCGGCATCCGATGCGGCTTGCGCCAAAGCGACGGGATCCAGCGCGGCATCGGTTCCTCTGATCGGCACCGTGAAAACCTCTTGGGCAAGCCCGGCGAAGGCGTGGAAGTAGCCAACGGGATCCTTGGTATTGATCATTCCCGTGATCAGGTAGAGCGGGCGCGGCTGCCTCTCCTCGAAACCCGCCATCGCCTCTGCGATGACTTCGCCTGCGCCGGGATTATGGCCTCCGTCGATCCATATCTCCGCCCCATCCGGGGTATGCGGCATCAGCGCACCGGCAACAAGCCGCTGCAGACGGCCGGGCCATTCAACCGATGTCATCGCCTTTTCGGCCATGGCCTCAGTTACATCGAAGCCGGCGGCCTTCACCGCGCGGATGGCCGCCGCCGCATTGGCGTATTGATGGCGACCGGGCAGCCGCGGCAGCGGCAGATCGGAAAGACCGAATTCATCCTGGTAGATCAGGCGGCCCTGCTCCTCATAGGCGAGGAAATCCTGCCCGAAGACCGACATGGGGCAGCCGAGTCGTTCCGCCGTCGCGATGAGAACATCGCGCGCTTCCTCGTGTTCCTGATGCCCGATCACGACCGGGCAACCACGCTTCATGATACCTGCCTTCTCCGCCGCGATCAGTTCGACGCGATCACCGAGATAGGATTGGTGATCGAGTGAAATCGGCATGACCACCGATACGGCCGGGTGCTCGATGACGTTGGTCGCATCGAAGCGTCCGCCAAGGCCCACCTCGATGATGGCAACGTCGGCAGGGTGCTCTGAAAACAGGATGAAAGTGACGGCCGTCAGAATCTCAAAAACAGTGATCGCCTGCCCGTCATTGGCCTGTGCAACTCGCCGAAGCGCATCCGCAAAGACGACGTCATCCACCAGCTCTCCCCGCCCACCCTTTCGGCCAAGACGATAGCGTTCGTGCCAACGGACGAGGTGCGGCGAGGTGTGGACGTGGACGCCAAGCCCGCCGGCCTCGAGGATCGCGCGGCAGAACGCCGTGACCGAGCCCTTGCCGTTGGTGCCGGCAACATGGATCACCGGCGGCATCCGCAAGTGCGGGTTACCGAGCTCTTCGAGCAGACGGCGGATGCGGCTGAGAGAAAGATCGAAGCCCTTGGGATGCAGTCCCATGAGCTTGTCGATCTCGTGCTCCGCCTCACTGAATACAGGCATGTTCATGACGGATTCCGCGCTCCGGATTTGCCGGAGGGAGTTCGGGGTGAGCTGCGCTTCTTCCTCTCCAAGGCAGAGCGTCAGGCGGCCGCCGGCTGCCTCATCATCATACGGAGCAGCCGGGCGAGAAGGGTCGGGATGTCGTGCCTCTTGGCGACCATGTCCACCATGCCGTGCTCGAGCAGGTACTCCGAGGTCTGGAAGCCTTCCGGCAGCTTCTCGCGAATCGTCTGCTCGATCACACGCTTGCCGGCAAAGCAGATCTCGGCGCCCGGCTCGGCTATGTGAAGGTCGCCCAGCATCGCGTAGGACGCAGTCACGCCACCGGTCGTGGGGTTGGTCAGAACGACGATATAGGGAAGCCCGGCTTCCTTCAGCATCTCGACCGCAACCGTCGTTCGCGGCAACTGCATGAGCGAGAGAATACCCTCCTGCATTCGCGCCCCGCCCGAGGCCGGGAACATGACGAGCGGGCACTTCTCGGCGATGGCCCGCTCGAACGCCTTTACGATGGCTTCGCCGGCGGCGATGCCAAGCGAACCGCCCATGAAGTTGAATTCGTGGACAACGGCGACGAGCTTCACCCCTTCGACCGTCCCGAGGCCAGCCAAGATCGTGTCTTCCTGCTCAGTCTTCAGACGGCTGTCCTTCAGGCGATCAGTGTATTTCTTGGAGTCGCGAAACTTCAGCGGATCCTGCGCGACCTTCGGCTGCGGCAGGGCTTCATAGGCTCCGTTGTCAAAGAGATCCAGAAGTCGGGCTTTCGCCGGCATCTTCATGTGATAGCCCGAGGACGGGATCACCCACTTGTTCTCTTCGAGGTCCTTGTGAAAGACCATCTCGCCGGTTTCAGGGCATTTGATCCAGAGGTTTTCCGGAACCTCACGACGGCCGAGCATGGAATTGATGCGCGGCCGCACGTAATTGGTAATCCAGTTCACGTCACTAAACTCCTGACTGATGTCCCCGATATGGGGTGCTATTCTGCTGCGGCAAGCCGTGCGGCGCGGACGCCGGTCGCCAGTCCCTGCACCAGGGTCGCGACGGCCTGCACCGTATCCGCACTCGCCGTTCCATCCTTGTTGAGGCTTAGAGCAACCTGGTTCACGATCGCTGTGCCGACGACGACCCCGTCGGCATTGGCGCCGATCAGGCGGGCGTGCTCGGCCGTCTTGACACCGAAGCCGACACAGATCGGCAGATCGGTGTGCGCCTTGATGCGATTGACGGCCGCAGCCACCTTGGACGGGTCTGGCAGAGCGGAGCCGGTGATCCCCGTCATCGAAACGTAGTAGACGAAGCCCGACGTGTTCTTCAGCACCGTCGGAAGACGTCGATCGTCCGTCGTCGGCGTCGCCAGTCGGATGAAGTTGATGTCTTTCCTGCGCGCCGGGATGCAAAGCTCATCATCCATTTCCGGCGGCAGATCAACGACAATCAGGCCGTCGATTCCTGCTTCGATCGCCGCGTCCAGGAACTTCTCCACGCCGAAAACATAGATCGGGTTGTAGTAACCCATCATGACGATCGGCGTGTGCTGGTTTCCCTTCCGGAATTCGCTGGCCAATTGAAGCGTCTTTTTCAACGTCTGTCCGGATTTCAGTGCCCGCTGGCCTGCCATCTGGATCGCCGGACCGTCCGCCATCGGATCAGAGAACGGCATGCCGAGCTCAATCACGTCGGCACCGGCCTCGGGCAAAGCCTTCATGATGGCGAGCGACGTTCCGAAGTCGGGATCCCCGCCCATGAAGTAGGTAATCAGCGCCGGCCGGCCTTCCGCCTTCAGCTCGGCAAACTTCTTTTCCATGCGTGCAGTCATTTCAGAGCTCCATGCCGAGAATCTTGCCGACGGTGAAGATATCCTTGTCACCGCGACCGGAGAGATTGAGCAGGATCACCTGATCCTTGCGCATCTTCGGCGCCCGCTTGATGACCTCGGCAACTGCGTGGGACGGTTCGAGAGCCGGAATGATCCCCTCTAGCTTCGTCAGCAGCTGGAAGGCTTCGAGTGCCTCTCCATCCATGATCGGAACATATTCGGCGCGGCCGGTATCGTTGAGCCAGGCGTGTTCCGGCCCAATGCCCGGATAGTCGAGACCTGCGGAAATGGAGTGGCCTTCCTTGATCTGGCCGTCCGAATCCTGGAGCAGATAGGTCCGGTTGCCGTGCAGGACCCCCGGCGAACCCGCGGTGATCGACGCGCAATGTTCGTCGCCGGAAAGCCCCTTGCCACCCGCCTCGACCCCGACGATCTTGACGTCAGGATCATCCAGGAACGGATGGAAGATGCCGATCGCATTCGAGCCGCCGCCAACGGCCGCGATGACGAGATCGGGAAGCTTGCCTTCCGCTTCCAATATCTGCTCGCGCGCCTCCTTGCCGATCACAGACTGGAAGTCCCGAACCATTTCCGGATAGGGGTGCGGACCAGCCGCCGTGCCGATCAGATAGTAAGTGTCATCAACGTTCGTGACCCAATCCCTCAGCGCCTCATTCATGGCATCCTTGAGAGTGCCGTGCCCCGATGTCACCGGCTTTACCTCGGCACCGAGCAGCTTCATGCGGAAGACATTCGGCGCCTGACGTTCAACGTCGGTCGCGCCCATGTACACTACGCAGGGGAAGCCGAACCGCGCGGCGACGGTAGCCGAGGCGACGCCATGTTGGCCGGCGCCGGTTTCGGCGATGATTCGTTTCTTGCCCATGCGTTTGGCAAGGAGAATCTGGCCGATGCAGTTGTTGATCTTGTGCGAGCCGGTGTGGTTGAGTTCCTCGCGCTTGAAGTAGATCCTGGCACCGCCGAGGTGCTCGGTCAGGCGTTCCGCGAAATAAAGCGGGCTCGGCCGTCCGATGTAGTGGGTGCCAAGCCCGGCGAGCTCGGCCTGAAATTCCGGATCGTCCTTCGCCTTTTCCCACTCTGCCTGCAGATCGAGGATCAGCGGCATCAGGGTTTCGGCCACGAAGCGACCGCCGTAGATACCGAAACGTCCGTCCTCATCCGGACCTTCACGATAGGAATTCGGTGATACTGTCTGGTTCACTTCGTGCTCCCTGAAACCGGCTCAAGCGCAGAGGCGCGTTTCACTGCCGCAAAAAACTCATCGATCATGGCGGTATCCTTCACGCCGGGCGCGCATTCAACGCCGGAAGACACATCAATGCCGCGGGCACCTGTCTCGCGCAGAGCCTCGGCAACGTTGTCCTTGTTGAGGCCGCCGGAAAGCATGTAATCGACGCTGCCGTCAAGCGTGCGCAGCACTCTCCAGTCGAAAGGAACGCCATTTCCGCCGGGCAGTTCCGAGCCGTTCGGCGCCTTCGCATCGAAGAGAAACCGATCGGCTATACCGATGTACGGCTCGATCCTCTTCAGATCATCAGGTTCCCGGATCGAAAACGCCTTCATGATCGGCAGGCCATAAAGCGCCTTGAGCATGAGAAGGCGTTCCGGGCTTTCGTTGCCGTGCAGCTGAAGGATATCGGGCTTCAGCTGCTCAACGATTTCATCGAGCTCATCGGTATCTGCGTCAACGGTCACCGCGACGATCTTGACGCGCCCGCGGACCCGATCCGCCAGTGTGCCCGCCATGTCCGGCTCTATGTTCCGTGGGCTCTTTTCGAAGAAAATGAAGCCAATATACGTCGCCCCGCGTTCAACCGCGCGGTCGACCGCTTCCGACGTTTTCAATCCGCAGATCTTGATATCCGGCATCATGGCAGCGAAGTCGCACGAAAATGCAAAAGAGTCGAGCCAAATTGCGACAATAGCCGCCCGGCTTTGCCCACGCTAGTCAAAGTCGATGGCATGCAGCTGCGAGCCGTGCCGCTTCAGCCAAGCCTTCGCCTCGTCCATCGCCGGGCACAATTCACCGCACAGAGCCCAGAAGGCGGCACTGTGGTTCATCTCCCGCAAGTGGGCAACCTCGTGAGCCGCAAGATAATCGATCACCTGCGGCGGAGCCATGACGATGCGCCAGGAGAAGCTCAGATTGCCGTCCCACGAACACGAGCCCCACCGGCTGCGCGTATCCTTCATCGTCAGCGAACGGACGGGCCGCCCGACGCGGGCGGCATGCATGGCCACAAGCTTTTCCAGATCGCGCCGAGCCTCCTTCTTGAGGAAGGCTGCAATCCGGCGGCCGACATGTTCCTCCATGCCGCTCACCCTGAGAGCGGAGCGACCGTCGACTACGGCCGTTTCCGTAATACCTCGCAGAAGACCCGTATGTACGATACGGTGGGGCACACCCCGAATGGCTATCTCGCCGTCGTGTCGGAGCGTCATTTCCGAGCCGTAACGCGCCAGGCGCGTCATCAACCAACCCTGGTGACGTTCGAGGAACTCATCAACTTCCCAATGACGCAAGCCGCGCGGCACCGTCATCTTCAGCGCTCGCCCGCCTGGCTCGATCCGCAGGGTGATTCTTGTCGCGCGCGGATTCTGCCGAATCGTCAGCGGCATTTCCCGGCCGTTGACCTGCAGCAATCGCTGCTGCGGGACCGGCTTCGCACGCGTCGATTTCTTCAGGAATTGATACATGGATCCTGCTTCTATCCGATTCGCTGCCCAGACGCGAAAAAACCGGCATTCGCGAATGCCGGCCCCGATCGGTAATCCAGCATACGTTCACGTGGCGGGTTGAACAGGCCCCTCGCCGGAACGCCTCGCCGCTTCACGATCCCTCATGAAACGGTTGAACTCCTCCTGATCCTTTGCCCGCCTCAGCTCCCGCAGATAGGCATCGAATTCTTCTCGCATCTCATCGAGCTTACGACGTTCAGTCTCCAGCCGATCGAGCTCTGCTTTTCGCCAATCGTCGAAAGCGACATTACCGGTGGAGAAGTGCGGCCCGCGATGGCGCCCATGACGGCACCGGTCGAATATGCCGTCAGCCGCTGTATTCGCTTCGCGTTTGAAGCTTCGAAAGCGGTCGCCGAACAGGATGTAGGCGAGCATGGCCAAGCCCAATGGCCAGAACACTATGAAGCCGAGCACCATGAGTGCAACGGTTGCAGGCGTCCAATCCGGACGAAGCAATGCTGACTGGTTCATCGTCAATGATCCTCGTTTTCATTCGGGAACATTATGCCACCCGAATGAAGACGATGTGGGAAGAACTGGAACCCGCTTCAAGGTCAGACGACCCGGACTCCCGCCAAGGGTATGAAACCCTTGTCGCAATTCGCGACTAGACCGAACGTCCGCCCCTGATCACTTCCTTGACGACGGATCGCTTCTTTCCCTGCGCGTGATTCCTCGCGAAGGCGAGAATCCGCGGCGCGATCTCCTTGCGGAACCTGGAGCCGTTGAACACACCATAGTGGCCAACGTCCGGCTGAAGATAGTGCATCCGCTTCGCCTCGGGAATATTGGGGCAAAGCGATTGGGCCGCTCGCGTCTGACCGACGCCCGATATATCGTCGTTCTCCCCTTCAACGGTCAGGAGGGCGACGTTACGGACCGCGGTCGTGTCCACCGGCTTACCGCGATGAGTCATCTCTCCCTTGGGCAAAGCATGCCGGATGAACACCGTGTCTACGGTCTGCAGGTAGAACTCCGCTGTCAGATCCATGACCGCCAGATACTCGTCATAGAAGTCGCGGTGCTTCTCGGCCGAGTCGCCGTCATTCTTGACCATATTAACGAAGAATTCCTTGTGCGCGATCATGTGTCTGTCGAGGTTCATCGACATGAAGCCGGAGAGCTGCAGGAATCCCGGATAGACCGCCCGCATGAAGCCCGGCTGAGGCCATGGAACATTCATGATGACATTGTCCCTGAACCACTCGAGCGGCTTGTTTTGTGCCAGCTCATTGACCCCGGTGGGATTGATCCGCGTATCGATCGGGCCACCCATGAGGGTCATCGTGGCCGGCGCATGCGAGTCGCCGTTCGCCTCCATCACGGCGACGGCCGCAAGAACCGGAACTGACGGCTGACAGACGGCCACGACGTGGGTATCAGGCCCGAGATAATGCAGGATATCGATCACGTAATCGATGTAATCGTCCAGATCGAATGATCCGTCAGTTACCGGAACCATCCGGGCGTCGATCCAGTCGGTGATGAAGACGTCCGCTTCTGGAAGGAGTGCCTCGACCGTACCACGCAGCAGCGTCGCGTAGTGGCCGGACATCGGCGCAACAACGAGGATCTTGGGGTCACCCGGCTGCCCCGCCGGCAGCTGGCGATCGAAATGGATGAGGTTGCAGAACGGTCTGTTCCAGACGATCTGCTCTTTCACGGCGACCGGTCGCCCGCCGATCTGCGTGAAAGGCAAGCCGAACTCCGGTTTTCCGTAGCGGCGCGTCACACGCTCAAAGACTTCGAAGCCGGCTGCGAACGTGCGCCCGACAACGGTATGCGCCAGCGGATTAAGCGGGTTTCTATAGGCAAGCCGCATTGCGTCGGCCGTGGCGCGGAAAGGGGCCATTGCCGCATGGTTCAATTCATAGAGCTGATAGAACATGGATGCTCTTGCCTTTCGATGACCACCGAGCGCCTGATGCGTCAGCAGCTGATCCGTCAGAATTACCAGAGTTCACCAAACAAGTAACGAATTTGTTGCTATGCAAAAAAGACAACCTCCGCGAGGCAGCAATATGGCCGGCGTAATCCGCGTTATGACTTGCGCACAGCCAAGTGACGTCTGATGATCGAGCGGTACCACAGGTTCGACGTTTTTCCTCCCACACGATCGGAACGAGAAGCTTCCATGACGAGCAGTAATCACCGACAGTCTGATTTTGACATCAACCCCGTCTTCCTTGACCGTTGGTCGCCGCGCAGCTTTTCCGGCGATGCCATGTCGAAGAACACGCTTCTAACGATTTTGGAGGCCGCCCATTGGGCACCGTCCGCTTCGAATTACCAGCCGTGGCGGTTCGTCTACGCGCTGCGTGGCACTGACGGCTTCGACAGGATTCTCTCTGTCCTGGCTGAGTCAAACCAGGTCTGGGCGAAGTCGGCCTCCGCTCTCATCATCATCTTTTCGGACATGCTGAACCGAAAGGACGATGGCTCTGAACCGAAGCCTTTCCGCAGCCACAGCTTCGATGCCGGGGCGGCGTGGGCGATGCTGGCTCTTCAGGCTGTGTACTCCGGCTATTACGCGCACGGCATGGGCGGAGTCGATTTCGACAAGGCGATCGACGTTCTCAAAGTTCCGCCGGGTTACCGCGCGGAAGCTGCTGTCGCGATCGGCAAACTCGCTGACAAGAACCTGCTGCCGGAACACCTGCAGGCACGAGAAATCCCGAGCAACCGCAAACCGCTCACCGCCGTCGCCTTCGAAGGTCTGTTTCAGTCCACCTGAAGCCGACACTGTTTCACGTGAATCATCGTTAACAGATGATTCACGTTCCCATCAGATGTCGAGATTGGCGACGCTCAAAGCATTGTCCTGAATGAACTCGCGCCGAGGCTCGACCTCGTCTCCCATCAGGCGCGAGAACAGTCCGTCGGCATCGGTCGCATCGGTGACCTTCACCTGAAGCAGCGAGCGGACATTCGGATCGAGCGTCGTTTCCCAAAGCTGTTCCGCATTCATTTCGCCGAGACCTTTGTAACGCTGCATGGACAGGCCTTTGCGGCCGGCCGCAAAGATGGCGTCCAACAAGGCACGCGGACCCGACATCTCCTGCTGTCCGTCCTTCCTGGAAAGTATGGGCGGAACGCCGTAGACATCGCGCAGTCTGGCAGACAGCTGGTCGATATGACGTGCGTCCGCGGAGCCGATGAGGGCGACATCGACGAAAGCCACTTCCTTGACCCCGCGGACCATTCGCTCGAAACGCAGTCCGCCTTCATCGGTCACGTGGCCGCTCCAGCCGCGCTCCGTTTCCTCAGCAATCAAGTCGAGTCGACGTGCAACCTCTGCCGCGGTCTGCTCCGCGCGTTCGTGATTTCCCGTCAGTTCCGGATTGAGTGCGCCGGCGATCGCCGCCTGCTCGATCACGTTGCGATTATAGCGGGAATGCAGACCGTCAATCAGAGACCGCAGCCGCAAAGCGTCCTGGATGACTTCCCGGAGATCGGAACCTGCGCGCACCTCGCCGCTGCCGAGTGTCAAGCGCGCATCCTCGAGGCCCATCGAGATGAGGTAATCCTCGAGTGCCTTCTCGTCCTTCAGATACTGAACCGACTTGCCGCGGGTCACCTTATAGAGCGGCGGCTGTGCGATATAGAGATGGCCGCGCTCGATCAGTTCCGGCATCTGGCGGAAGAAGAAGGTCAGAAGAAGCGTTCGAATGTGGGCGCCGTCGACGTCGGCATCGGTCATGATGATGATCTTGTGATAACGCAGCTTGTCTGCGTTGAACTCATCCTTGCCGATCGACGTACCGAGCGCCGTGATCAAAGTTCCGATTTCCTGACTCGACAGCATCTTGTCGAAACGCGCACGCTCGACGTTCAGGATCTTGCCGCGCAGCGGCAGGATGGCCTGCGTTTCACGCGAGCGCCCCTGCTTTGCCGAACCGCCTGCGGAATCACCCTCCACCAGGAAGAGTTCCGATTTGGCTGGATCACGCTCGGAGCAGTCGGCAAGCTTGCCGGGCAGCGAGGCAATGTCGAGTGCGCCCTTGCGTCGGGTCAGTTCACGCGCCTTGCGCGCGGCCTCGCGGGCCGCGGCGGCCTCAACGACCTTGCCGACCAGGATTTTCGCGTCGCCGGGATGCTCCTCGAGCCAGGTGCTGAGGGCTTCGTTGACGAGGCTTTCGACAACCGGACGCACCTCGGAGGAGACGAGCTTATCCTTGGTCTGGGAAGAAAACTTGGGGTCGGGCACCTTTACGGAGAGCACGGCTGTCAGCCCTTCTCGGCAATCATCGCCGGTGAGCGTCACCTTCTCCTTTTTCATGATCCCCGAACTGTCGGCATAGGAGACGATCTGACGGGTCAGCGCCCCGCGGAAACCGGCCATGTGCGTGCCACCGTCCCGCTGCGGAATGTTGTTCGTAAAGCAGAGTACATTTTCGTGGTAGCTGTCGTTCCACCACATGGCGACCTCGACGGTGATCCCGTCCTTCTCTCCCTTGATCGCGACGGGTTTTTCCACCAGCGGTTTCTTCGAGCGGTCGAGATAGCGGACAAAGGCCTCCAGGCCACCGTCGTAAATCATCTCCTCCTGGCGAACATCGGACTTGCGTTTGTCGGTCAGCAGGATGTGGACGCCGGAATTCAGGAATGCCAGTTCGCGAAGCCTGTGTTCAAGTGTGCCGTAGTCGAATTCTATATTGGTGAAAGTCTCAGGGCTCGGCAGGAACGTCACCTCTGTTCCCGAGCGACCTTCGTACTCGCCGGTGATCCGCAGCGGTGCATCGGCGACGCCGTGCGTGAAGCTTATTTCGTGGAGCTTGCCGCCACGACGGATCTTGAGCACCAGCTTGGTCGACAGGGCATTGACGACCGAAACGCCGACACCGTGAAGACCGCCCGAAACCTTGTAGGAGTTCTGGTCGAACTTGCCGCCGGCATGGAGCTGGGTCATGATCACTTCGGCCGCGGACACCCCTTCGGAGGGATGGATATCCGTGGGAATTCCACGGCCATTGTCCGTAACGGTAACGGAGCCATCCGCATTCAGCGCAACGGTGACAATGTCGGCGTGGCCTGCCAACGCCTCGTCAATCGCGTTGTCGACGACTTCGTAGACCATGTGATGCAGGCCAGAACCGTCATCGGTATCGCCGATATACATGCCGGGGCGCTTGCGCACGGCATCCAGACCTTTCAGCACCTTGATCGACTCTGCCCCATATTCATTGGAGGCAGTGTTCTCAGTTACCGGCGTGTCACTCATTTAACGATCTTTCCAGTCAGTCATAAGGAGCCGCGGCCCGTCGAATCAGCGGCTACAATCGCGTCGACTATAGGTGGTTTGGCGAAACTTCCAAACGCAAGGGACCCCGAATCCCGTGGATAGGAGCGTCGCCCCGGGGGTTAAGCAGCTCATTTGGCTTTTTCTAGAACGCTGTTCAACTCGTTTATCACGTTCGGCGGCAGCAAGCGAATCCTGTGTGCGAGAGCGTTCGCAAGAGCGGTATACTGTGGAGGGAGACCGGAGGTGTCGATCACCACGCGGGGATCGGACATACTCGCCACCGAGAAGAGCTCCTCTGCCTCGTCCCAGATGATATTGAAATAGCCGGCGATGCGTTGGAGAAGGTCGAAATTCGGCCTGCCGCGCTTGCCGTGCTCAAGCGCCGACAGATAGGCCGGCGATACACCGATAGCCGCCGCCATCGCCTTTTGCGAAACACCTTTTCTCTCACGCAGCTTCCGCAGCGCCTCCCCGAAAGGCGTCATGGGCGATCTCCGCGTCTGCGGGACAGACGTACATACAGCGCGCCCTCGCCGCCATGCTGGCGTGCCGCCGCCTCGTACGACGAAATCAAGTGGCGGAACTCCGGTTTCGAAAACCATAGCGGAACAGCGCGCTTCAACGCACCGTCGCTTCCAAGCGAGCTACCCTTGCCTGTGATGACGAGCACATGCCGCATTCCACGCTCACTCGCCCTCACGAGGAAGTCGAGAAGCATTGCGTGCGCCTCGCTCTGGACGAGCCCATGGAGATCGATGCGCGCTTCGAGAGCGAGATGTCCCCGCGCCAGTTTGCGCTTGACTGGTTTTTCCAGTGGATGATGACGGCCGGCAGTCTTCTTTTGGCGGTCGGTCTCGGCCGCCGCCGAGGCAACACCGGCTTCCGATCGCTCGACCACACCTGGAACCGACACCGCCGGTTCGGCAAACTCCTCCTCGAAAACCAACAGTTCTTCGAACCGACCGTGCAGTGGTCGCGTGGTCCGGGCCACCTTTCCCCAGAGGATACGGTCCTCGCCGCTGAGCTCTCCCTTTCCCGGCACTTAGATATACCTCACCGCTGCATTTTTCGGCACAAGTATATAGAAGTCTGCATTGTTGCGAACGGCTCCCGCCAGTTCTCCGGCGGCATCACCCGAACCGGTGAAGATGTCACCTCGCGCCGGGCCGACAATGGCCGAACCGGTATCGAGGGCCAGCATCAGCCGCGCAAACGGCTTGCCGGCATCGATGGTCGTCAGAGCTTCGGAACGGACGAAGAAGGGGAAACCAAACGTGTGGATTTGCCGGTCGACGGCCAGAGATCGTCCCGCAATCAGGGGGACTTTTGCAGCGGCAATCGGACCGAGTTCCGGATCGTCCACGGCTGCCTCTCGGAAGAATATGTAAGACCGGTTGTGCCACAACACCTCGTCGGTCTGGTCGGGATGCTGTGCCAGCCAACTGCGGATCGATTGCATGGAGATATTTGACGGCTCGATCTCGCCGCGTTCGATGAGCAACTTGCCGATAGCCGAAAAGGGATGCCCAGCCTTTGCGTCATAGGTGATACGCTTCGTCGTGCCGTCCGGATAGAGAAGTCGTGCGGCGCCCTGAACATGCGCGAAGAAGACGTCGACCTTGGATTTCGCCCAGGCGATTTCGAGATTCCGTCCCTCGAGATAACCCTGATCGATCACTCTCCGGTCGGGATAGATCGAAATCACACCGTCCTGTAGCAAACCGAAGCGATAGGTGGGGTCAGCATCGGCAGGCCTGTTCTCCTGATCGATATCGACCAGGTCGGGGGGGCGACGATAGAAGGGATGGACGTACTCGCCGTCTCGGGTCGACGAGACTGCTACCTCAGGCTCGTAGAAGGCCGTGACAAGACCCGCTTTTCCCTCCGTTTGGTCAATCCGGAACGGCTGACATTCGATCTCGAAGAATCGGCGGGCGACTTCGCCGGATTGAATCGCCACTTCTTTGGCCTTGTCGAGAAGCGGCATCAGATCGTCGCAGCTAAGACCCAGCGAGCCGGTGCGGTACGTCTTCACAGACCGAACGTACCGTCGGCACGCCTGTAACCCCGCAAACAGTGGCGACGGGTCATCATCACGCCATCCAGGGATCTCGTCAAACGAGACGGGTGTCAGTCGAAATCCTGCGGGGCTGCCGTTCATTGTTCCGATTCGGTCGCCACGAGCTTCCAGTTCGGGTCACGCGAGCGAATGTCACGTGCAAACGTCCAGATGTCGTTGACTTCGCTTACCGCTTCCGGGTCGCCGTCAATCAGCTTTCCGTCCTTGCCGAAGGTTGCCGTTATCAGCTGGCAGACCACGCGGACGGTCACCTGCTCTTCGCTGTCCTTGACAGAGACCTGCTTGATTTCAGCCTTTTCGATGCCAACGAAAGTCGACTTCATCATTTCGCCGCGGGACTCTCGCTCGGATATCGCACCGTCAAACCCCTCGTAGACGTCGCGCGAGAGCAGGTTCTTCAACGTCTTGCGGTCGCCCTCGGCAAAGGCTGTCACGATCATCTCGTAGGCCAGCCGCGCACCGTTCAGAAACTCCTTCGGATTGAAGCTGGGATCAACGGCGACAAGGTCCCGCAGCGACGAATTCAGCGATGTGCCGGGCTTCGCGAAAGAATCGATGGCCGAAAAGCGGTCATCTCCTCCTTCGTCGCGCCGTGGCAACGTCACCAGCTTACCGTCGTCCGTACCGGGCACTTGCGACGCATCGCGTGAGCTATATGGCTCGAAGGGCGGCTTCTCATTGCCTGTCCTGCGGCCCAGCACGCTACGCAGCTGAAGAAAAATCAGGACTGCGGCCACGAGAAGAAAGAGCGTTACAAAGTCGTTGGAACCCATCGCATCCGCCGCTGACGTTTATTTTTCCGTTCTTCATCCCCATATAGTCTGCATTCGGCCATCATTCAAATGGCGCTGCCAAGTCTTTGGCGCGCATCGTCATGCCGAGCCATTTGCCGAAAGGCGGCCGGAGGGTTCGGAGGAGAGAGTTGCGCATGCGCATTCCAGCATTGCTGTTCATAGTTCTCCCGCTTATCGAGATCGCGGGCTTCATTATCGTCGGCAAGGCGGTCGGCATTGCCGTAACGCTGGGATTGATCGTCCTGTCGACCGTCGCCGGGCTCACATTGCTTCGCGTTCGCGGCATCGGCATGATACGCAAGCTGCGTGAAAAAGACGGCCTCGGCACCGATCCAGAAAAGGTGTTTGTCCACGGCGCCATGATTGCCGTTGCGGCCATACTGCTAATCATTCCAGGTTTTGTCACCGATCTGGTGGGTCTCTTGCTCCTGCTGCCATTCGTGCGGAATCTGTTGTGGTCACGACTTGGTGCGCGGACCTTCTTCTTCTTCTCGTCGCGCCAACGCTTCTATGCCGGATCGGGCGCGCATCAAGCGCCCCCGACGCGAACGATCGATCTCGGTGAGACCGACTTTCGTCGAGAACCCGATGAGCATTCCCCGTGGCGTGTAAAGAAGGAAGACAACCGTTAGGCTCTTCAGCTTCGGACGCGGCGTGAGGGTTGTCACCATAGGCCCGAAGTGTTAGATGGCCACGACAATCCAAGCCACGAGGAACGCCCAATGGCCAACGACAACACGGGAACGGCGAGCCCCTCCCTCAACATTCTGGCTCAGTACATCAAGGATCTCTCCTTCGAGAACCCCGGCGCTCCGCGATCGCTGCAGGCGCGCGACAGGGCTCCCGCGATCAACATCAACGTCAACGTCAACGCAAATCCGCTGTCGGAGTCGGATTTCGACGTCGTGCTTTCGCTGAATGCCGAAGCCAAGGACGGGGACAAGACCGTATTCGCGGCCGAACTGGTTTATGGCGGCGTCTTCCGCATTTCCGGCTTCCCGCAGGAGCATATGCTGCCGGTTCTGTTTATCGAGTGCCCGCGCCTGCTTTTCCCCTTCGCACGCCAGATCATCGCCGACGCAACTCGCAACGGTGGCTTCCCACCGCTGATGATCGATCCGATCGATTTTGCACAGATGTTCGCTCAGCGTGTGGCTGAAGAACAGGCCCGCGCCAAGGTCCAGGCTGCGAACTGACCACAGCTTTCACGAAAAGGAGCCCGGTTCGCCGGGCTTTTTTCGTTCTTGAGGCTCACGTTTCCTAAGACTGGTACCTCGACCAGATCGCCTTCTGACCAAGGCGCTCGACCAGCGCGCGGTGAGACTCGATTTCCTCGGGAGTGAGACGCGCGGCAAGCTCGACCGACCTCACGAGCAGATGATCGGCAATCTCAACCTCTTCCTCCAAAACAATCTTCTTTTCTTCGGCCTGCACCAGTCCGAAGGCGGCCTGGCGGCCGCCGAGCATCTCGATGTAAACCTCGGCCAACAGCTCGGCGTCGAGAAGCGCCCCGTGCTTGGCGCGGTGGGAATTGTCGACTCCGTAGCGCCGGCAGAGGGCATCGAGCGAGTTGGGGCCCATCGGGTGTTTCCGGCGTGCCAGCGCCAAGGTGTCGGTCACCATGTCAGCCGGTACTGGCGGTCGGCTCAGCCTCTCGAACTCAGCGTTTATGAAGCCGATGTCGAAATTTGCGTTATGAGCAATCCATCGCGCGCCATCGAAGAACTCGACAAGTTCTTCGACAATGTCCGCAAAACGCGGCTTGTCCTTCAGAAAATCGTCTGAGATGCCATGGACCGCCAGCGCATCGGGATGCACCTTGCGATCACCGGGGTTGATATAGACGTGGAAACTACGCCCTGTCGGAAAATGATTAAGCAGCTCGATCCCGCCGATCTCGATGACCCGGTCGAACTTCGATTCCAGTCCCGTCGTTTCCGTGTCGAAGACGATTTCGCGCATATGCTATTCTCCAGCAGACGGCCGGCGCCGCAAGGTCGAGACAATCTCACCAACCTGACTCCTTGCCGATTCGATGCCATGACCAGTGTCGACAATGAAGTCCGCCCGAGCCCGCTTTTCCTTATCCGGTATCTGGCGGGAAAGGATCAAGTTGAATTTCTCCTCGGTCATTCCCGGCCGCCTGAGGACTCGTTCCTTCTGAATCTGCGGATCACAAGTGACAACCACGACGACATCGACGCGATCTTCGGCACCGGTCTCGAAAAGAAGTGGTATGTCCAGAACGGCGATGTCTGCGCCGGAACGGCAGGCACCGTCGAGGAATTCGCGCTCCCTGGCGCGCACCAACGGATGAACGATCGCCTCAAGCACCTTAAAGTTAGCCGGATTCTTTGCCAGATTCTCCGCAAGCTTCTTTCGATCGACGACGCCGTCTTCGACAGCCTCCGGGAAGACGGCCGCGACAAGGGGCGCGGCTTCCTCGCGATAAAGATCATGGACTACCTGATCGGAATTATTGACTGGAATCCCCTGCTCCGCAAAGAGCGACGCCGTCGTGGACTTTCCCATGCCGATCGAACCGGTCAGTCCAACGACGATCATGCCTGCTTTTCCATGTCGGCTATCACCAATTGCCGCAGCTCGGCTGTCACCTCCGGGCGACGGCCGAACCACTTCTCAAAACCTGGAACCGCTTGATGGAGAAGCATGCCGAGCCCGTCCACCGTCGCAAATCCATGCTTCTCCGCCTGCCGAAGAAACGGCGTTACGAGCGGAATGTAGACGAGGTCGGTTACAGTTGCGTCTGGTGCCAACCGCTGCAATGGAAATTCCGGCACCGGCGAGCCATGCATTCCGAGCGACGTCGTGTTGACGAACAAGCCGGCTCCGGTAAGAACTTCGGCAAGCCCCTCCATCGGATGAGCGAAGACCTTTCTTCCGAAACGGTCCGCGAGTTCCTGCGCTCGCTCCACCGTACGGTTGACGACGTGAATCTCGCTGAAGCTCCGATCCCTTAGAGCCTGGATGACCGCGCGGCTTGCTCCTCCAGCACCAAGGACGACTGCTTTATCGCAACGATCCCAACCCGGCCTACGCTCATCAAGATTGGCAAGGAAGCCGAGGCCGTCGGTATTCGTCGAATACACCAGCCCGTTTTCGACCCACAGCGTGTTGGCGGCACCAAGCTCCTCGCTCAGGGCATCCGGCTTGTCGGCAAGCCGCACCGCCTGTTCCTTATGCGGTATCGTGACATTACCACCACGATAACCGGCCGTGCCGTCTCTCAGATTCGCGATAAAGGTTGGAAGATCCGCTTCGCTAACCTCTATGGCACGATAACTTCCGTCGATGCCAAACTGCTTAAGCCAGTACCCGTGAATAATCGGCGAGCGGGAATGTTTGATTGGATAGCCTACAACGAACGCGTGGCGACCTGTTTCACGTGAATCAGACATCGATCTCCCCCAGTTCCCGGAGTTTTGCCAGCAGCGGCAGGAGAGGAAGTCCCAAGATGGTGAAATAGTCCCCCTCTATTCCCTCGAAGAGCTGAATTCCCTCTCCCTCGAGTTGATAGGCTCCGACACTGCGCAAAACCGTCTCGGCCATTCTGGCCAGATAGAGATCGAGAAAATCATCGGAAAATTCGCGCATCCTCAGTTCGGCGACCCCAACGTGACTCCAGAGAATGACACCGTCGCGCGCCAGGACAACGGCACTGTTGAGGCAGTGAGTTTTGCCCCTGAGGATCATCAGGTTGGTCCTTGCCTCGGTAATGTCGACCGGCTTGTGGAATACGCGATCGCCGAGCGACATTGTCTGGTCGCAACCGATGATCGTCGCGGATGGCAGACGACGGCTGACATCGAGCGCCTTCCGACGTGCGAGTTCCGCGGCCAGTTCTGCAGGTGCAATATACCTGCTCCCGATCTCGCGTTCGATTTCGCGCTCGTCGATCTCTGCCGGAATCGCCTCGAATTCCAGGCCGGCGTTTCTCA
The DNA here is from genome assembly GCF_024054295.1 of Ciceribacter sp. RN22. Taxonomy (NCBI): domain Bacteria; kingdom Pseudomonadati; phylum Pseudomonadota; class Alphaproteobacteria; order Hyphomicrobiales; family Rhizobiaceae; genus Ciceribacter; species Ciceribacter sp. RN22. The sequence goes on along the minus strand of NZ_JAMXLD010000002.1, from coordinate 1,374,224 downwards.
TCAACATTCGCCGCGACGAGCTTGCCGACGCGAGAACCAACCCTATTGCCATTTCCTCAATCCGTGTTCCGATATTGGGAATCGCTTAACGCAGCTTCACCTTCAGGGCAACGATCGCCGCGGCAGTCTCTTCGATCGACCGTCTGGTGACATCGATCAGCGGCCAGTTGTGGCGAGCACAGAGCAGACGCGCATATTTGAGCTCTTCAGCGATTGATGCACGGTCCGTATAATCACGCTGGTCAAAACCAGACGTCGTCCCGAGCTCGCGGTTTCCCCGCACTTGGGAAATCCTATCGCTTGTAGCAATCAGGCCAACAATCAATGGTTTCGTCGCACTGAGCAAGCTCTCGGGCAACGGCACGCCGCAGACGATGGGAACATTGGCTGTCTTGATGCCGCGATTGGCCAGGTAAATGCTCGTTGGTGTCTTCGACGTGCGGCTGATGCCGACAAGCACCACATCCGCCTCGTCATAGTCACCGGGCAATTGGCCGTCATCATGGTCCATGGTGAAATTGAGAGCTTCGATACGCGCGAAATACTCGGCCGTAAGCGCGTGCTGCGCCCCTACCCGCCGGCGCGATGGAGCGCCGAGATATGTCTGGAATATTGCCATTACCGGCTCCAGGACATTGACGGTCGGAAGTCCCATCTCGCGACAGCGCGATTCCAAGAGGTCGGCAAGCTCGCGGTCGACGATCGTGTAGAGAACAATTCCAGGCTCCTGATCGATCGCCTCGAGAACTGCTGTCAACTGCCGCTTGTTACGGATCAGAGGGTAGACGTGTTCGATTGCGACACTCGAATGGAATTGCGCCGAAGCCGCTCGTCCAGCCGAGATCAGAGTCTCGCCGGTCGAGTCAGAAATCAGATGCAGATGGAAGAAGTTTTTTCTGTTCTCCACGCTGTTTTTGCTCATCTGTTGAAAACTTGGGAGAAGAAGAGGTAGCGACACGCGAGGCTACCAGGCAAGGGGAAAAGTGCCGTTTTATCCACATCCCGCCGTGCAGGGAGAGATCGCGGCACTATCTGTGGATTGCGGGAACAGAAGAAAGAAAGGCTCACGTTATCCACAGACTGTCCACGCTGAATTTTTGCGACACGAATCCTCCAAATATTTGAAATCAAATGAGATATTTCACTCTCACCGATATGGAGCATGACCATGCGATATTTCATCGCTTGGATTTCAGACATCGCCGGCAGAGCTCCTGTCACCTGGGGAGGAGCTTTAATCCTTGATAGTCACTGACTCTTAGAAATAGAAGAAGAGTCATATCTCATATTTTTTTTGGAAGGTTCGACCGTTGGCCAATTCACGTCGGAAGGTGATGGATGTCTTGAGAGGTGAGGTCGTGAACCCGCCCCCGATTTGGCTCATGCGGCAGGCAGGGCGTTATCTTCCCGAATACAGGGCGACACGCTCACGAGCGAAGACCTTCCTCGACCTCTGCTACTCTCCTGATCTCGCCGTCGAGGTTACCCTCCAGCCGATCCGCAGGTATGGCTTCGACGCAGCCATACTGTTTTCGGATATCCTTGTGGTACCGGATGCACTTCACCGCAATGTACGTTTTTCCGAGGGTCACGGCCCACAGATGGATCCGATCTCGGTAGATGAGATCGCAGCACTGAAGCCCGCGGGTTTTCTTGAGCACCTTCGGCCTGTCTTCGAGACTGTTCGTCGCTTGCGCGAAGAGTTGCCGAACGAGACGACCCTGTTGGGTTTCTGCGGTGCTCCGTGGACCGTCGCCACCTACATGATCGCGGGCCACGGAACGCCCGATCAGGCCCCCGCGCGGCTGTTTGGATACCAGCACCCGGAGGCGTTTGAACGCCTCCTGGCCGTTCTCGCGGAGCTGTCGGCCGAATACCTGGTGGCGCAGATCGATGCTGGCGCGGATGCTCTACAGATTTTCGATTCCTGGGCAGGAGTTCTCGGCGAGGAAGAGTTCGAGCGTTACTGCGTCAAACCGGTGGCAAGGATCATTGCGTCTGTGAAGGCGCAACGACCGTCGGCGAAAATAATCGCGTTTGCGAAGGGAGCCGGCCTGATGCTGGCGAATTACCGCGCGAAGACGGGAGCCGACGCTATCGGACTCGACTGGACGGTGCCACTCTCGTTCGCCGCTGAATTGCAGAAGGATGGGCCAGTGCAGGGAAATCTCGATCCGATGCGCGTGGTAGCAGGTGGAAATGCCATGGCAGAAGGTGTCGATGCAATCCTCACGGCACTTGGAAACGGACCTCTGATCTTCAATCTCGGTCATGGAATCACGCCTCAAGCCGACCCGGAAAATGTCGCAGCCCTGGTCGCCCGAGTGCGCGGGAGTAAAGCCTGATGGCAGAGGAAAAGGCGAAGGCGTCCGGACGGAAAGTCGTCGTGAGAGCCGCGACCGCAATCGCGCTGTTCTGCCTTGTTGCGGTTGGCCTCATCTTCCTGCAGCCGGACGCGCTTTACCTTTGGATCAAGGCGCTTCACGTCATAGCCGTGATCTCCTGGATGGCGGGAATGCTCTACATGCCGCGCCTGTTCATCTATCATCTCGATGCACCGCCAGGCTCGCAACAGTCGGAGACTTTCTCCGTCATGGAGCAGCGACTGCTGAAGATCATTATGCGCCCGGCGATGGTGATTACATGGCTCCTTGGTCTTTACATGGCTTGGGACGGATTCGGCTTCATGGGAGGCTGGCTTCATGTGAAGCTGGCGGCTGTATTTGCGCTCTCTGCCGTGCATGGATATTTTGCACGAGCCGTTGCAGTTTTTGCGCGTGGCGACTACATGAAGACTGCCCGGTTCTGGCGATTGATGAATGAGCTCCCGACGGTATTGATGATCATCATCGTCATCATGGTTGTCGTGAAGCCTTTCTGAGCCATTCTCACGGTTTTTCGCCTAATTTGGACCGGGTTCGCCTTTTTGCTTGCGGCTGAAGGGCTGAATCGCTATTTTCCCGAAAATCCCATCTAGCTCAGTGTGCCTGACATTCTGTCAGCTGCGGATCCATCAACCGTACCGATCAGCATCAGCACACCCTTCCCTACAAAAGAACGTGGTTCCTCTTAATGGCTGAAATGAAGCTACAAGAACTCAAGAGCAAGTCTCCGACCGATCTGCTGACCTTTGCGGAGTCGCTCGAGGTCGAGAATGCCAGCACAATGCGCAAGCAGGAGCTGATGTTCGCGATCCTTAAGATGCTGGCTGCGCAAGACGTTGAGATCATCGGTGAAGGCGTCGTTGAAGTTCTGCAGGACGGCTTCGGCTTTCTCCGTTCGGCCAACGCAAACTACCTGCCGGGACCGGACGACATTTACATCTCGCCCTCACAGATCCGTCGCTTCTCCCTGAAGACCGGCGATACAGTAGAGGGGCCAATTCGCGGGCCGAAGGAAGGTGAGCGCTACTTCGCGCTTCTGAAAGTCAATACGATCAATTTCGAGGATCCTGAGAAGATCCGCCACAAGGTTCATTTCGACAATCTGACGCCGCTTTATCCGAACGAGCGGTTCAAGATGGAACTCGAGACTCCGACCAAGGATCTGTCCGCGCGTGTGATCGATCTTGTTGCCCCGTTGGGCAAAGGACAGCGCGCGCTGATCGTGGCGCCGCCGCGAACCGGTAAGACGGTGCTGTTGCAGAATATCGCGCATTCGATCACGGCCAACCATCCGGAATGTTATCTAATCGTCCTGCTGATCGACGAGCGTCCGGAAGAAGTAACCGACATGCAGCGATCGGTGCGGGGCGAGGTTATCTCCTCGACGTTCGACGAACCCGCCGTTCGGCATGTCCAGGTGGCCGAGATGGTTATCGAGAAGGCTAAGCGGCTCGTCGAGCACGGTCGTGACGTCGTCATCCTTCTCGATTCGATCACGCGCCTCGGTCGCGCTTACAACACTGTTGTTCCGTCCTCGGGCAAGGTGCTGACCGGCGGCGTCGATGCAAATGCTTTGCAGCGTCCGAAGCGGTTCTTCGGGGCCGCCCGCAACATTGAGGAAGGCGGGTCGTTGACGATCATCGCCACTGCCTTGATTGATACCGGCAGCCGCATGGACGAAGTCATCTTCGAAGAATTCAAGGGCACCGGTAATTCGGAAATCGTTCTCGATCGCAAGGTTGCCGATAAGCGAATCTTCCCGTCCATGGACATCTTGAAGTCCGGAACCCGTAAGGAAGACTTGCTGGTTCCGCGTCAGGATCTTCAGAAGATCTTCGTACTCCGGCGTATTCTGGCTCCGATGGGTACGACGGACGCCATCGAGTTCCTCATCGACAAGCTGAAGCAGACAAAGAACAACGGCGACTTCTTCGACTCGATGAACACTTGATCCAAGTGCCTATTTAGCCGGATTCATCTGCCGGTTCCGCGAGGTTTGACGGAACGAAGCCTGTTCGGGGTACGAAGATGATCCCTGAGTCCAACGATACGATCTTTGCGCTTTCATCTGGTGGTCTGCCCGCTGGCGTCGCTGTTGTGCGGCTCAGCGGGCCGGGTGCGTTTTCGATCGTGAGGACCCTTAGCGGCGAGCTTCCGTCTCCCCGGTATGCCAGCCTGCGATCGATTCGGAGCCGTAATGGCAACGTCTTGGACTCTGGGCTTGTCATTGTCTTTCATGGCCCTGCTTCCTTTACCGGGGAGGACTGCGCTGAAATCCATCTTCATGGAGGCAAGGCGGTGGTCGCGGCGTTGCTTTCGGAATTGGAGACATTCGACCGTTGCAGGCTGGCGGAGGCCGGAGAATTCTCAAGGCGAGCCTTTGAGAACGGCAAGCTGGATTTGGTTGAAATCGAGGGTCTGGCCGATCTTCTTGCGGCAGAAACCGAAATGCAGCGGCGGCTGGCTGTAGAGCAGAGTTTCGGCCGGCTGTCGGCGATCTACGGAATGTGGCGCGAGCGCCTGCTGCACGCCAGGGCGATGGTTGAGGCGGAGCTCGACTTTGCTGACGAAAGTGACATCCCGGGCTCTATCTCGGATCGCATCTGGCCGGAGCTCGAGAGCTTGGCGGATGAAGTCAGAGTGCAGCTTCAGGCGGAAAGGGCCGGCGAGATCATCCGGGATGGCTTCAGGGTCGTAATTGCCGGCGCTCCGAATGCCGGCAAGTCGAGCTTACTGAATGCCCTGGCCAATCGCGAGGTCGCAATTGTCACGGAGTACGCCGGTACGACGCGCGACATCCTCCACTGCGAGCTGAATATCGAGGGTTTTGCTGTTCATCTGTTCGATACCGCGGGTATCCGGGAGACAGATGAGCCGATCGAGCAGGAAGGTATCCGTCGTGCAATCGGAAAGATGGCAGAAGCAGATCTCATTCTCTATCTGAGGGACGCCAGCACCACGTCTACCGCCAGTGACCTGCAATGCCCCGGCGACGTTCCAGTGATCAACGTCGGAACGAAGAGCGATCTGCTAACCGATTCTCTCCCGAAACAAACATTTGATTTGATGGTATCTTCTGTTCAGAACATCGGTTTGGACGAGGTACGACAGGCAATACTTCGGCACGTACAACAGAGAACCGATGTGATCTCCCTTGCAATTCCGAGCCGGATTCGGCAGAGACAGCATTTACGCGACGTGCTCGCGAATATTGACGACGCTGTGAGAAATACCGATATCGGCCTTGAACTCAGAGCGGAGCACCTGCGGCGTGCGTCGGACGCCCTCGGGCGGATATCCGGGAAGATAGATATCGAGTCGATGCTCGGGAAGATTTTCTCTGACTTCTGCGTGGGCAAGTGATTCACGTGAAACACGTGACGTCTTAGGGATCGCCAACGAAGAAATCTGCGAACGCGGAAGGTGAATAACATGTCCTTTGATGTGATCGTCGTCGGCGGTGGCCATGCCGGATCGGAAGCGGCCGCGGCGGCGGCGCGGATGGGAGCGAGAACTGTCCTGATTACTCATCGCCGTGAGACCGTCGGTACGATGTCCTGCAATCCGGCGATTGGCGGCCTGGGCAAGGGGCATCTGGTTCGCGAGATCGACGCTTTGGATGGCCTGATGGGGCGTTGTGCGGACCGTGGCGGGATACAGTTCCGCATGCTGAACCGCCGGAAGGGGCCTGCAGTCTGGGGGCCGCGAACCCAGGCAGATCGTAAGCTCTACAAGAATGCGCTGCAGGAGGCGCTGTTCGACCTTGGCCACCTGGAGATACTGGAAGGCGATGTCTTCGACATAGATCGTTCCACTTCCGGAATTAATTCAGTCATCCTCAGGGATGGTCGACGGGTAAATGGCCGCGCAGTCGTTCTGACGACGGGTACGTTCCTTCGGGGCTTGATCCACATCGGTGATCGGAAGATTCCAGCCGGCCGCATCGGGGAAGATCCGTCCGTAGGGCTGAGCGCAACCCTTACTCAGGCGGGCCTCAAGCTAGGGCGTCTGAAGACCGGTACCCCAGCGCGCCTTGACGGAAGGACGATTGATTGGTCATCTCTTGAGCGTCAGGCGGCAGATGACGAGCCAACGCCGTTCTCTTTTCTCACCGATAGAATTTCGAATCCTCAGATCGAGTGTGGGATTACCCGGACGACGGACCGTACACATGCGCTAATTCGAGAGAACATTCACCTCTCGGCGATGTATTCCGGGCAGATTGAGGGCGTGGGGCCACGCTACTGCCCCTCCATCGAAGACAAGATCATGCGGTTCGGGGACCGCGATGGGCATCAGATCTTCCTCGAGCCAGAGGGCCTCGACGACGATACGGTGTATCCGAACGGCATCTCGACATCCCTGCCCGAGGACGTGCAAGAGGAATTCATTCGCACCATCCCGGGGCTGGAGAGGGTCCGCATTCTGCAGACGGGCTATGCTATCGAATATGATCATGTCGATCCGAGAGAGCTCCATCCGACATTGGAGGTGAAGTCAATCCCTGGTCTGTTTCTGGCCGGGCAGATCAACGGGACGACGGGATATGAGGAAGCTGGTGCCCAGGGCCTCGTTGCGGGACTGAACGCTGCGCAACTCGCCGGCGGTGGTGCGCCAGTGGTCTTCAGTCGAACGAATTCGTACATCGGCGTGATGATCGATGATCTTACCTCCCGCGGCGTCGCCGAGCCTTACCGTATGTTCACCTCGCGCTCCGAGTACCGGCTGAGCCTGCGAGTCGACAACGCTGACGAGCGACTGACACCACTCGGGATCCAATTCGGCTGCGTAGGGTCCGAACGCGCGACGCGTTTCTCGGCCTATCGACGCGAGGTCGAGGACGCCCTTACGGAGCTTTCCGCACGGACGCTTTCTCCGAGTGCCGCGGCGCGGGTGGGGATTGCGGTCAACCAGGATGGCCGTCGACGTAGCGGATTGGAACTTCTTTCCTATCCTGGGATGACACTAAGTACGCTGCGCGGCGTATGGAGCGATCTTCCCGATTGGCAGCCGCGTGTGACCCAAGCCGTGGAAATACACGCAGCCTATGCGGTCTATATCGATCGACAGGAGGCGGATATTGCCGCAGTTCGAAAGGAGGAGGATCGACTGATTCCGACGGACTTCGCCTATACGGGACTATCGGGGCTTTCGAATGAGCTCAGGCAGAAGCTGGAGGCCGCACGGCCGTGGAGTATTGCTCAGGCCTCTCGGTTGGACGGCATGACGCCTGCTGCGCTCTCGCTGCTGATTGCGCATCTCAAGCGCGCAGAACTGCGGATGGTGAGTTGACGCAATGCAGGAGAGTCTTTCCCTGGATATAATCGGCCTACGTGTTTCACGTGAAACGTCAGAGCGGCTCAGCCTATTTGCCGAACTCTTTCGCAAGTGGTCGCGCGCCATCAATCTGGTCGCCACCTCGACCAAGGACGACCTGTGGGCTCGCCACATCGCGGACAGCGCGCAAGTCTTTGCCCTTTCTCCCGAGCCGAAGCAGTGGGTGGATCTCGGAAGCGGCGGAGGCTTCCCGGGTGTCATCACCGCTATTCTCCTGGCCGAAACAGGTGCTGGATGGGTTCATCTTGTTGAAAGCAATCACAAGAAGGCGAGTTTCCTACGCATCGCACTCAGTGAAACTGGCGCGCGAGGGAGTGTTCACGCTTGCCGAATTGAGGAAGCGCACAGTGAGATTCAGCACTGCGATGCGATATCCGCGCGAGCCCTCGCCGCACTCGACACGCTGCTTGATTTCGCGGAACCGTGGGCTGAACGCAACCCCGACCTACGTTGTTTCTTCCACAAAGGACGGGATTACCAGTCCGAAGTGGACAAAGCTCATGGTCGTTGGTCTTTTGATCTGCTACAACATCAGAGTGCGATAGAGGCGGATTCCGTCATTCTGGAAATCGCTCATCTGATGCGGAAAGTCTAGGCAGAGTCGGGTAGCAGTATGGCTGGCGAGAAGAACCGGATCATTACCATTGCCAATCAAAAGGGCGGCGTCGGAAAGACGACGACTGCAATCAATCTCGCTACGGCGCTTGCGGCAATCGGAGAGCGTGTCCTGATCGTCGATCTCGATCCTCAGGGAAATGCCAGCACAGGTCTCGGGATTGAACGCAGGGAGCGTCGTTACTCGTCCTACGATGTACTCGTCGGAAGTCGTCGTATTGAGGATGCTGCCTTACAGACGGCTGTGCCAAACCTGTCTATCGTGCCGTCCACGCTCGATCTTCTCGGGCTGGAGATGGAAATTTCCCAGCAGGCCGATCGAGTGTTCAGACTTAAGAAGGCTCTTCTGGAAGAAGATGCGCAACAATACAGCTATATTCTGATCGACTGCCCGCCGTCGTTCAACCTCCTTACGATGAACGCCATGGCAGCCGCGCATTCTGTCCTGGTGCCTTTGCAGTGCGAGTTCTTTGCGCTCGAGGGCCTTAGTCAGCTGCTCGAAACGATCAATCAGGTTCGTCACAGCGTCAATCCGACCTTGGACATACAAGGCATTGTCCTGACAATGTTCGACTCGCGCAACAATCTGGCCCAACAGGTTGTCTCCGATGTACGCACCCACCTCGGCGAAAAGGTGTATTCGACGCTCATTCCGCGTAATGTGCGCGTATCGGAAGCGCCCTCGTATGGAAAACCAGCGATTCTCTATGATCTGAAATGCGCCGGCAGCCAGGCCTATCTTCAGCTCGCATCCGAGGTCATACAACGGGAGCGTCAGCGGCGAGCCGCGTAACGCTGCATTTTGTTTTTGTGAGGTGAGGCAAGTATGAGCGACGATTTTTCCAAGCGCCGCCTCGGGCGCGGATTGGCAGCACTTATCGGCGAAATGGATCAACCGCTCCCCGTGGGAAGTGCACGCCCGTCGATCAATCCCGACCGTATGGTTCCTATCGAATTCGTTTCTCGCAACCCGCGTAACCCTCGACGCTACTTCGACGAGGCCGAGCTGCAGGATCTTGCTGGATCTGTCCGTCAGCACGGGATCGTGCAGCCAGTGGTCGTCAGGACGGCCGGTGCGGACCGTTACGAAATAATAGCCGGCGAAAGACGCTGGCGTGCTGCCCAACTTGCCGGGCTCACCGAAATTCCCGTCATCGTGCGGGACGTCGACGACAGAACCGCTCTGGAATTGGCAATCGTCGAGAACGTTCAGCGCGCGGATCTCAACCCGCTGGAAGAGGCTCTCGGCTACGAGCAACTGATTGCGGAGCACGGGTACACTCAAAACGATCTTGGCGAGATCATCGGCAAGAGTCGGAGCCATGTGGCGAACAGCCTGCGTCTGCTGAAGCTGCCCGACCCGGTGAGGGACATGCTCGCCGAGGGAGCCCTGTCTGCCGGTCATGCGAGGGCACTCGTATCAACGCCGGACCCAGTTGCACTGGCAAAGACGATTGCCACGAGAGGACTTTCGGTACGCGATGCCGAGCGGCTCGCGCAGAATCAGATCAAGGCTCAGAACGAGCCGGCAGCGGCCGCGCAGCGGGAGACGAAGGACTCCGATACCATTGCGCTTGAACGTAGTCTCTCCGACCGACTGGGTCTATCTGTCGCCATAAGCCACAAAGGCGCGGGCGGCCAGATTCGCATCGGCTACAAGTCGTTGGATCAGTTGGAGGAAATATGCCGGCTGCTTGAGGGGCGCTGACGAGAGTCTATCAACCCTGCCTGTTTCGACGTGACGCCTGCAGGGTGATGGAGAGAAGCGTCTGTAGAGCGAGGTTGTCTTCCAGTACCGGCCTCTGGCGAGATTGCAGGATGGCAGCCTGGAGTTTCGCAGCCTCGCGCGAGAGATCCGTGGAACTCCAGTTTCGAAGAGCTCGCTCCACGATTGGCTTGCGTCTGAAGTGTATGCCACGGCCAAGGCTCTGCATGACTTGAGCAGGCTGCATTCTCCGGTCTTCCATTTCCGAGCGCATCATGTCGAGCTGCTGAAGCTGTCTCAGGCAGGATTGGAGAACAAGAAATATCGGCGTCTTCGAGGCTGCAATCTTCTGAATCGCGTGAAGGAAGGCGTCCGGATCGCCCGTCAAAACCGCATCGACAACCTCATCGGTGGATATGCCGCTGGCATCTCCGATGATCTCTCTGACATGATCCTCATCGATCACCTCCCGACCGAGGCAGTAGAGCACAAGCTTCCTGATTTCATTACGGGAGGCAATCCGGTCGCCACCGAGTAGATCAAGCAGCAGTTCACGGGCGGCGGGCGTCATTCGCAGGCCGGTTGCGGCGAGCTCGCTGTCGATAAGTGCATTCAACTGGCGCGTATCGTCCTGGTAGCAGACAATCGCCGCGATCGTGCGGGCGGTCTCCGCGGTCTTACGGAGCAGTGCGCCCTTCTTGAGATCGCCAGCCTCCACGATGACATAGCTTGTTTCCGGCGGGCTCTCGCTGAGGTACTGGAGTCCCTCAACCAAGGCTTTCTCGTTGGCAGCGTCCTTGATCCAGACGAGTTTCTCGCCGCCAAAAAGACCGAAGGCGTTTACCTCGTCTATCAGACGTCCCGGATCTCCCTGAAGCTCGCTTGCGTCCAGGCGAATGATGGAAAAAGGGTCATCCAAATCGACGCCGGTAGCCTTCGCCAGTTGGCCGGCGCGTTCGGAGACAAGTCCCCGATCCGGGCCGTACACGACAAAGAGCCTATAATGCCTTGCCGATCTCTGGAGAAAACTCTCAAATTCGCCTGATTTGATCTCCGACATCGCGGCGCTTGCTCAGCGCCCGATAATCGTTGCGATGTCGGCCCTAATAAGCTCGGCCAACTGGTGGGCGCCTCTGTCCTCCGCATCGCGGATCGCACGCAGCTTGGCAAATTCCTGCGCGGGATAATCGACCGGGGCAACGATCTGGCGACGTCCGGTGCGCAGGACCGTTCCGTCCGACACGCGTGTAAGCGTGTAATCAGCAGAGACGATTACGCGTCCCGCTTTAGGAACATCCGAAGACTGCTCCAGAAGAACCCCCATCGTCCGAGACTGAACGTTCATGTCGACTGTGTACTGCGGAGTAGCCGGCTCGCCGGCGCCCCCTCCGGTCAGGAAAACCAAGTGGTTGCGAACCTCTTGGCCGACGCGGCTCTCAGGCTGCGAATAGGCGATCGCTCCCAGACTTTCAGCCCTGCCCCCTGAACCGTCGTGCAATGGGCGAACCTGACAGCCGGCCAGCACCAGTGCCAAGCTCAAGCCAAGAAGAAGCTGCGGGATCGGATGAGCGACGGGTTCAGACGACAATGTTGACGATCCTCTGAGGTACCACGATGATCTTTTTCGGCACCTGCCCGTTCAGGGCAGCCCTGACGGCGTCAAGGGCTAGGACCGCGTTCTGGACAGCAGTTTGATCCGCCTCGCGAGCGATTGTCAATTCAGCGCGCTTCTTTCCGTTGATCTGCACCGGCAGGACGATCTCGCTCTCGGTCACGAGCTCAGGGTCGAACATCGGCCACGGAGCTTGCGCCACCATACCCGGATTGCCAAGAACCTGCCAGCACTCTTCCGCAAGGTGCGGTGTCATCGGAGCGATCAGTTGGACAAGGATGTTCGAGGCGTTCTTGACCGCAGCGACATAGGTCGCGTCAGCCTCACCTGCGGCCACCTTCGTCAAAGGTGCGGCGAGCGCATTGACGAACTCATAAATGCGAGCAACAGCCTTGTTGAAGGCCAACTTGTCGTAATCGCTCTGGACTGCGTTCAGGGTCCTATGCGCGATCTGCGAGATGGCAAGCGCATCGCCGTTCTTAGCCGGATTCGCAACAACCCCGTCCATTCGCTCCGAAGCCTCGGAGAGCAGACGCCATACGCGCTGGATGAAGCGATGCGCTCCCTCGACGCCCGATTCCGACCAGATGACGTCACGGTCGGGCGGCGAGTCCGAAAGCACGAAGAAGCGAGCGGTATCGGCTCCATATGAGGCGATAATGTCATCCGGGTCGACCACGTTCTTCTTCGACTTCGACATCTTCTCGATGGAACCGATCGCAACCTCCTCACCGGTCGTGATCAGGGTAGCGCGGCGGGTGCCGTCTATCTCTTCAATGCGCACATCGGCCGGTGCGACCCACTGCCCCCCGCTTCCCGATCCCAACTTGTAGGTCTCGTGTACGACCATACCCTGGGTGAACAGCCCCTTGAAAGGTTCGCTGAGGCTGACGTGACCGGTCTCGCGCATCGCCCGAGTAAAGAAGCGGGAGTAAAGGAGGTGCAGGATGGCGTGTTCGATCCCGCCGATATACTGGTCGACCGGCAGCCAGTGGTCAGCTGCCGATGGATCCGTCGGTCGGTCCTCCCAGGGTGCGGTGAACCGCGCAAAATACCAGCTGGAATCGACGAAGGTATCCATGGTGTCGGTTTCCCGGCGGGCATCCTTGCCACAATGGGGGCAGGCGACATGCCTCCACGAGGGATGCCTGTCCAAGGGATTGCCGGGGATGTCGAAGGTAACGTCGTCCGGCAGTTTTACCGGAAGGTCCTTCTTCGGCACCGGCAGGACACCACAATCATCGCAGTGGATGACCGGGATAGGGCAGCCCCAGTAGCGCTGACGGGAAATACCCCAATCGCGAAGCCGGAAATTCACCTTGCGTTCGCCCTGTGGTGCTCCGTTCAGCGTCTGTGCCGACAGCCTCGCGACGGTCGCTTCGAAAGCCTCCGTCGTCGTCATGCCGTCGAGAAAACGCGAGTTGATCATGACGCCGTCGCCGTCATAGGCGGCCGCGTCGATCGAGAAACTGGCAGCATCGCCATCCGCCGGCATGACGACCGGAACGACCGGAAGTCCGTACTTACGCGCGAAATCCAGGTCGCGCTGGTCGCCAGAAGGGCAACCGAAGATCGCGCCCGTGCCGTATTCCATGAGGACGAAGTTCGCCACATAGACAGGCAGTTCCCAATTCGGATCGAAGGGATGACGGACCTTCACACCGGTATCGATCCCCTTCTTCTCGGCGGTCTCCAGAGCCGCGAGCGATGTGCCGGCACGACGGCATTCGTCACAGAAGGAAGCGATATCGTTGTCTTTCTCCGCCAGCGCCTTTGCCAGCGGATGATCGGCCGCGATCGCAAGGAAGGACGCGCCGAAAAGCGTATCTGGCCGTGTGGTGTAGACGGTAATCTCGGAGAAGCCGTCTGGGCGCGTATTGCCCGCGATTTCCCAGCGCAGCGACATACCCTCGGACCGTCCGATCCAGTTCTTCTGCATCAGACGCACCTTTTCGGGCCACTGATCGAGCGTGTCGAGCGCCTCGAGCAGATCTTCGCTGAAGTCCGTAATCTTGAAGAACCACTGGGTCAATTCGCGCTGCTCGACCAGGGCTCCGGAACGCCAGCCACGTCCTTCGATGACCTGCTCGTTGGCGAGCACGGTCTGGTCGACCGGATCCCAATTGACCTTCGATTGCTTGCGGTAGACCAGGCCCTTTTCCATCATGTCGATGAAAAGATGCTGCTGCCGATGATAGTAGTCGACGTCGCAGGTCGCGAACTCCCGCGACCAGTCCAGCGAAAGGCCCATCGACTTCAGCTGGCCGCGCATTGTCGCGATGTTCTGATAGGTCCAGTCCTTCGGATGCACCTTGTTTTGCATCGCCGCATTCTCGGCCGGCATGCCGAACGCATCCCAGCCCATAGGATGCAGCACGTTGTAGCCACGAGCACGTTTGTAGCGAGCGACAACGTCGCCCATCGCGTAGTTGCGTACATGGCCCATATGAATGCGTCCCGACGGGTACGGGAACATTTCGAGGACGTAGTATTTCTCGCGCTTGTCGTTGTTGTCCGTCACGAAGACGGCAGCATCTGACCATTTCGCCTGCCAACGAGGTTCGGCATCGCGCGGATTGTAACGTTCGGTAGCCATTTGTCGCATTTCCGGAAAATCAAGGAGGGTCGGCGTGACCTTCACCACGAAACCGACCAAGCGTCAAGTTTTCCGGGCACTTCGCAGTCGGAAAGCCTATTGGAAGCCGGAGCGTGGGCATCCGTCGAAGCGGCTTGCTTCGTTGCACCCGCAGAGGTGATGATGGGCGTGGTGAGTCGATCAATGGAAGGATAGAAATGACAATCGCGGAACAGTTGGACAACGTGATCGCTCGTGTCGAGTCGGCGGCGAAAAGGGCAGGTCGTGAGCCGGATTCGGTGCAGCTCGTTGCCGTGTCCAAGACGTTTCCGGCCGATGTCGTTCGTGAGGCGATCATCCACGGTCAGAGGATATTCGGCGAGAATCGCGTGCAGGAGGCGCAGCAAAAGTGGCCGCAGCTGAAGGCCGAGACTGCCGGCGTCGAGCTGCATCTGATCGGTCCGCTGCAGTCGAACAAGGCTGCGGATGCCGTCGCGCTCTTCGACGTCATCGAGACGGTCGACCGGGAGAAAATCGCCCGAGTTTTGAGCGAGGAGACACGACGGCAGGGACGCACGCCGCGATTCTATGTCCAGGTGAACACCGGACTCGAACCTCAGAAGGCCGGTATCACACCCGACGAGGCGGCCGAATTCGTCCGATTCTGTGTCCACGAACTCGGGTTGCCCGTCGAGGGGCTCATGTGCATCCCGCCGGCGGACGAGAATCCGGGACCGCACTTCGCGTTGTTGGCAAAGCTCGCGGCAGAATGCGGCCTGGGCAAGCTCTCCATGGGCATGTCAGGGGACTTCGAGACGGCGATCGAGTTCGGCGCAACCAGCGTCCGGGTTGGCTCGGCGATTTTCGGCACACGTTGACCGCTTGCCAGCGGCCATCTGTCCGGACACGCCATAGGCTTTCGTCTGGCTTTCCACTGCGCAGGCGCCTGCCTAATATCCCGCCAATCTTGCAAAAGGTTGGTTCGGGAGGACGTCATGGAGAGCAAGTACCTGGATACCTATCGCTCGTGGGAGCGTGATCCGGAAGCCTTTTGGGGAGAGCAAGCGGCCAAGATCGATTGGTTCCGCCCTGCCGACAAGGTGTTTGACGGCAGCATGGGCGCCTATGGTCGCTGGTTCGTCGGTGCAGAGACGAACACCTGTCACAATTGTCTCGATCGGCATGTAGCCAACGGCCGTGGCGAACAGGCTGCCGTCATCTACGACAGCCCGATGACAGGTGAAAAGAAGAGCTTCACCTACAATGAAGTACTGATGGAAGTGACGGCGATCGCCGCGGTACTCAGAAACCACGGCGTGACCAAGGGTGATCGCGTCATCATCTATATGCCGATGATTCCGGAAGCGGTGTTCTCCATGCTCGCCTGCGCGCGGCTCGGAGCCATCCATTCGGTGGTGTTTGGCGGCTTCGCCGCGCACGAACTTGCCACCCGAATAGACGACTCGAAGGCGAAGGTGATCATCAGCGCGAGCTGCGGTCTCGAGCCCGGGCGCATCGTTCCCTACAAGCCGCTTCTCGATCACGCGATCGACATGGCGCAGGTAAAGCCCGAATATTGCTTTGTTCTGCAACGTGACCAGCTCCATGCGCCACTGCGGTATGAGCATGGGGATGTCGATTTCGCGCAGGCCGTCGAAATTGAGCGCGCGAACGGCACCGATGTCCGGTGTGAACCGGTGCTCGCGACCGATCCGCTCTACGTTCTCTATACGTCGGGTACCACAGGGCAACCGAAGGGTGTCGTCCGCGACAACGGCGGGCACATGGTTGCGCTACAATGGACAATGGAGAACATCTACGGCGTCGTTCCCGGCGAGGTCTTCTGGGCGGCATCGGACATCGGCTGGGTGGTCGGTCACTCCTACATCGTCTACGCGCCTCTTCTTGCCGGAAACACTACGGTGATCTTCGAAGGCAAGCCGGTCGGTACGCCCGACGCGGGAACTTTCTGGCGAGTCGTATCGGAGCACGACGTAAAGGCGCTGTTTACTGCGCCCACCGCCTTCCGTGCCATCCGTCGCGATGATTCCGATGGCGAGCATATCCGGCGGTATGATCTTTCCGGTCTCCGTTCGTTGTTCCTCGCGGGCGAACGCGCCGACCCGGAAACGATCAAATGGGCGGAAAGGATGCTCAAGGTTCCGGTGATCGATCACTGGTGGCAGACGGAAACCGGCTGGCCGATGGCGGCCAATCCGGCAGGCCTCGGTCTTCTCCCGGTCAAGTACGGATCCCCCACTGTGGCGATGCCCGGATATGCGATCGACGTGCTCGATGACGCCGGACATCCTGTTCCAAAGGGAACGCTCGGCAATATCGTCGTGAAGCTTCCTCTACCTCCCGGCTGCCTGGTCAGCTTCTGGAATGCCGAGGAGCGTTTCCGTTCCGCGTGTCTCGAGGAGTTTCCCGGCTACTACAAGACCGCCGATGCCGGCATGATTGACGAGGACGGCTACGTTTTTGTCATGGCGCGCACCGACGACATCATCAATTGCGCCGGTCATCGCCTTTCTACGGGCGCCATGGAAGAGGTCTGCGCCATGCATCCGGATGTTGCCGAATGTGCAGTCATTGGTATCGCCGATGACCTCAAGGGACAGATCCCTTGCGGCTTCCTCGTCCTGAAGAACAATGTCTCGCGTGACTTCTCGGTCATACAGCGTGAAGTCGTTCAGCTTGTCCGCGATGAGATCGGCCCGGTGGCGGCGTTCAAGACCGTGATGAAGGTCGAGCGGCTACCAAAGACCAGATCCGGCAAAATCCTGCGCGGGACGATGCAGAAGATTGCCGACGGTTTGCCCTGGAAAATGCCCGCCACGATCGACGATCCCGCAATTCTCGATGAGATCAGTATCGTTCTCAGACAGCACGGTCACGGTTGACCGCTGGCGTCGTCCAGCGAGAGCGCGCTGTAGAACCAAGAAGCCCCGCGGCGGGCGGGGCTTTGAAGTTTCAGTCGATGAAAGCGGCTCAGTAGAGATCGTCTTCGTCGTCGTCCTTGCGGTCTGACTTCAGCGACTTCAACTTGGCGAAAACCGCATTGGCATCAATTTCCTTCTCTTCGTCCTGAGAGAAGTCATAGCCAAGGTTTTCAGTTTCGGTCGCCGACTGGAGAGTTGCTCCGAGTTCGGCAGCGGTCGGCAGTGGTCGGCCCTTCGAGGCTTTCTCGACTTCCATGTCGAGGTCGATCTGGCTGCAGAGGCCGAGGGTGACCGGGTCCATCGGCGTGAGATTTGCCGAGTTCCAGTGGGTACGATCGCGGATCTGTTCAATCGTGCTCTTGGTGGTGCCAACAAGCCGCGAGATCTGCGCATCCTTCAATTCAGGATGGTTGCGCACGAGCCAGAGGATGGCGTTCGGCCGGTCCTGGCGTTTCGAGACGGGCGTATAGCGGGGACCACGCCGCTTGGAATCCGGAACGCGTACCTTAGGCTCCTGCAGCTTCAACTTATGGTTCGGATCAGCTTCGGCGCGGGCGATCTCTTCACGGGAAAGCTGCCCGGTTGCGATCGGGTCCAGGCCTTTGATGCCTTGCGCTGCTTCACCGTCAGCAATGGCTTTGACCTCAAGCGGGTGAAGCTTGCAGAATTGTGCGATCTGATCGAACGACAATGCCGTGTTATCGACCAGCCATACGGCCGTTGCCTTTGGCATGAGCAATGTCTGAGCCATGGAAATAGTCCTTCTTTGCGTCCGCGCCGGGGGCCGCGGGCCGTGGGTATCAACCACAATTTCCGGAGAATAATGAGCTATATACCCTCATTAAACGGTAATTGCAATTCTTCCTAAAACGGATGACCTTTGTCTAATTGCTGGGTCTGTATGACCTGCTATGAATGTGGCACATACGGCCGAAAACGGGAGTTCGGCATCCAGACCAGTTGGCGTTTCTACATGAGGAGGAGTTCATGTCAGCCAGAATCTATCCGGTCCTAAAGGCGGCGAAGAGCCGAGCCTTGGTCGACAACGAAAAATACCTGAAGTGGTATGAGGAAAGCACGGAGGATCCGGAGAAGTTCTGGGACAAGCACGGCAAGCGCATTGATTGGTTCAAGCCCTACACGAAGGTCAAGAACACGACGTTCAAGGGCAAGGTTTCGATCAAGTGGTATGAAGACGGGCTGACGAACGTTTCTTACAACTGTATCGACCGTCATCTGAAAACCCACGGCGAACGCACGGCGATCATCTGGGAAGGCGACAACCCTTACATCGACAAGAAGATCACTTACAATCAGCTCTACGAGCATGTCTGCCGTCTCGCGAACGTGCTGAAGGCCCACGGCGTGAAGAAGGGTGACCGCGTCACCATCTATATGCCGATGATTCCGGAAGCGGCCTATGCCATGCTGGCATGCGCCCGCATCGGTGCCGTGCACTCCGTGGTGTTCGGCGGATTTTCTCCGGAAGCGCTGGCCGGGCGCATTGTGGACTGCGAATCGACCTTCGTTATCACGTGCGACGAGGGTCTTCGCGGTGGCAAGCCTGTGCCGCTGAAGGAGAACACGGATACCGCGATCGATATCGCCGCCAAGCAGTTTGTCATCGTCAACAAGGTCCTGGTCGTTCGCCGTACGGGCGGCAAGATCGAATGGGCTCCAGGCCGCGACATCTGGTATCATCAGGAAATCGCCAAGGTGAAGCCTGACTGCCCGCCGGTCAAAATGCGGGCCGAGGACCCCCTTTTCATTCTCTATACCTCCGGTTCGACCGGCAAGCCGAAGGGCGTGGTGCATACGACCGGCGGCTACCTCGTCTACGCCTCGATGACGCATGAGTACGTGTTCGATTACAAGGATGGCGAGATCTACTGGTGTACGGCGGACGTCGGTTGGGTGACGGGCCACTCCTACATCGTCTACGGACCGCTTGCGAACTGTGCGACGACGCTGATGTTCGAAGGTGTGCCGAACTTTCCCGACCAGGGCCGATTCTGGGAAGTGATCGACAAGCACAAGGTGAACGTCTTCTACACCGCTCCGACGGCGATCCGTTCGCTGATGGGGGCCGGCGATCATTTCGTGAAGCGCTCGAGCCGTTCGAGCCTCCGTCTGCTGGGATCGGTCGGCGAGCCGATCAATCCGGAGGCTTGGGAGTGGTACTACAACATGGTGGGTGACGAGCGTTGCCCGATCGTGGATACCTGGTGGCAGACGGAAACGGGCGGCATCCTGATCACGCCGCTGCCGGGTGCGACGGATCTCAAGCCCGGCTCCGCAACGCGCCCGTTCTTCGGGATCAAGCCGCAGCTCGTCGACAACGAGGGCAATGTGCTCGAAGGAGCCGCCGACGGCAATCTCTGCATTGTCGACAGCTGGCCGGGCCAGGCACGATCGATCTATGGCGACCATCACCGCTTCGCACAGACCTACTTCTCGACCTACAAGGGCAAGTACTTCACCGGCGACGGCTGCCGCCGCGACGAAGACGGCTATTACTGGATCACGGGACGCGTGGACGACGTCCTCAACGTATCCGGTCATCGACTCGGCACGGCAGAAGTCGAATCCGCGCTTGTGTCGCACCATCTGGTTTCGGAGGCTGCTGTGGTCGGCTATCCGCATCCGATCAAGGGCCAGGGCATCTACTGCTACGTCACGCTGATGGCCGATCACGCCGGCGACGATGCGCTGCGTCAGGATCTCCTGAAGCACGTGCGTGCGGAAATCGGACCGATCGCCACGCCGGACAAGATCCAGTTCGCCCCGGGATTGCCAAAAACTCGCTCCGGCAAGATCATGCGGCGTATCCTGCGCAAGATTGCCGAGGACGACTTTGGCTCACTTGGCGACACGTCAACCCTCGCGGATCCGAGTGTTGTCGACGACCTGATCGCCAACCGGCAGAATCGCAACGGTCAGTAAATGATCTGACGCGAGAGGTCAGAAAGGCCGCCCCATGTCGTGGGGCGGCCTTTTGCTTTTCAATTGCAGGGGTGAAGAGGCTTTCGGCCGCCATCATATGACTCCACGAGTCCGGAGGCGAGCAAGACGTCTGCAACGCTTCGCCCATCCTTCAAGCGAATGTCGGCAAGCACCCGGCCGTAATACTTGTCAGCCGAGATGGCGAGCAGCGAAACCTTCGTGGTGAGGAGCCTCGACAGGCCATCTCGTGCTTGCTGCGCGGCAAGACGGGTCGCCTCACACTTCGCATGCAGCTCCGGTGCGTCGATTCCACGCAGTCGGACATAGGTCTCGATGCTATGTCCCGGCCACGGAGCGGCACTGACCAGAAGTGTATCTCCGTCCACGACGCGAATGAGCTCAGCTTCCACAGGGCCAGAGACCAGGTGATCCCCGGAAGCGGTCGCTGGGTGCCCGATAAAGGCGGCCAACAGGAGCAAGAGGGCGTAAAGAGAAGTCGAGCGCATTGAAGGATTATATTCCGATCTTTGGGCGCCGACAATGGGTATTTATTCCTTATTAGAAGTCAATCGCCCGACCCTTGATCTCCCAGTCGCCGAACCGCGCAGGATCGGCACCCCCTCGCCCGCCGATCTCTCGCGGCGGTTCGATCATGGTTTCGTTACGACGCCTTTCCTCGGCCTCCTTCAGTGCGCGTATGGCTGCAGCGGATAGCTTCTTCTTCACCGGTTGTGCCGTATCGGAGGCGCCGCCCGAGGACGAATGTGGCTGATCTTCGAAAGGTGTCATGTTCGTTCGCGTCCATGATGCGTTGGTACCCGGCAAATATTGAAATCGCCGGCTGAATTTTTAAATCATAATGTAGCTGTCGCGGTCGGCTATGTCCAACTGTGGCAAGCGTAGGGAGAAAAATATGAATTTCGTTCGTACCGCGATGCTGCTGGCGTTTATGACGGCGCTGTTCATGGGCGTCGGCTACTTGATAGGCGGTCAGAGCGGGATGTTTATCGCTCTCGTGATCGCCGCGGCCATGAACTTCTTCTCCTATTGGAACTCCGACCGCATGGTGCTCGCCGCTTACCGGGCACAGGAAGTCGATGAGAGTAACGCCCCGGAATTTTTCCGGATCATCCGGAACTTGGCGCAACGGGCGGGCTTGCCGATGCCGCGCGTCTATGTCTTCGACAGTCCTCAGCCGAATGCGTTCGCAACCGGTCGCAATCCGCAGAATGCAGCCGTGGCCGCCTCGACCGGCCTCCTGCATCGTCTGACGCCGGAAGAGGTGGCCGGCGTTATGGCACATGAGCTTGCCCATGTCGAAAACCGTGACACGCTGACCATGACGATTACCGCGACCCTCGCCGGTGCAATCTCGATGCTTGGCAATTTCGCCTTCTTCTTCGGCGGTCGCCGCGATGAGAATAACCCGCTCGGCGCTGTCGGACTGCTCGTCACCATGATCGTCGCCCCGCTTGCCGCCATGCTGGTCCAGATGGCGATCAGTCGTACCCGTGAGTATGCGGCCGACCGTCGTGGCGCCGAGATCTGTGGTGATCCCCGCTGGCTTGCGTCCGCCCTGCGCAAGATCGCAAGCGACAGTGCCCACATCGTCAACGACGATGCCGAACGTAATCCTGCGACGGCGCACATGTTCATTATCAATCCCTTGAGCGGCGAACGCATGGACAATCTCTTTTCGACCCATCCAAACACGGAAAACAGGATCGCCGAGCTGATGCGGATGGCGGAAGGTACGGGGGCGGTATCGACGCGGCCCAATTCCGCTGTTAAGCCGAGCCGTAGATCGCGCTCTGTTCCGGATACCGGGCGCGGCCGCATTGGCTCGCAACCGCCCAAAGGACCGTGGTCTTGAACGACAAAGAGAAGAGTAAGAAGGCCGCAGCCGACGAGACGAGGAACAGGAACAGCGCCCCAGACCACCGCCGGACCGCCTCAGATGCGAAAGCCGGGCTGGATGCCAGAATCGCGGCGAGTAGAATCCTTGCGGCTGTTGTTGATCGTCGGACGCCTCTGGACGGCATGCTGGATGCGGAGCATGGAAATCCTGCATACAGAGCGCTCGGCGAGGCGGATCGCGGCTTGGTGCGCGCCATCCTACAGACGGCCCTTAGGCACTTGCCGCGAATCGAGGCTATTCTCTCTTCGCTTCTCGAATCGCCGTTGCCGGATGGTGCCCGTTCTTTGCACCACCTCCTCGTGGTCGCGATGACGCAGATGCTTTATCTCGACGTGCCGGATCACTCAGCGGTTGATCTCGCGGTCGAACAAGCGATACGCGATCCCCGCAACAAGCGGTTCGCAAAGCTCGTCAATGCCGTCCTGCGGCGGCTGGGACGGGAGAAGGCGGCGCGACTCGCGAGTGTCGCTTCGCTTCCCTCGACGCCAAAATGGTTCTTCGATCGTCTTGTGGCCGTCTATGGAGCTGATGCAGCGGCACGAATAGCCGACGCCCAAAGCGGCCCTGCCCCCATCGATCTCACGGTGAAGAGCAATCCTCAAGGTTGGGCAGAGCGTCTCAATGGATGTGTTCTGCCGACGGGCAGCATTCGGCTTGCCGGATTTCGTGGTGGAATTCCCACTCTTGAAGGTTTTTCGGATGGCGAATGGTGGGTCCAGGATGCGGCTGCCGCTTTGCCTGCCCGACTTCTCGGTGACGTCGCCGGCCAACGGGTGGCCGATCTCTGCGCGGCACCCGGCGGCAAGACCGCACAACTTATCCAGGGCGGAGCTGTCGTTACTGCCGTTGAACAGTCCGAGAATCGTATTCGGCGGCTGAGGGAGAATCTCGCCCGGCTGCATCTCGAGTGCGAATGCGTGAATGCCAATCTGCTCGATTTCCGGCCGGCCGAGCTCTTCGACGGCATCTTGCTCGACGCACCCTGCTCGTCGACGGGGACGGCACGACGGCACCCCGACGTGCTTTGGACTAAGGGGCCGGAGGATGTGGCCAAACTCGCCGGTCTGCAGGAGAGGCTTCTTCGACATGCCCTGACGCTGGTGCGACCGGGCGGTCTCGTCGTTTTCTCGAACTGTTCGCTTGATCCTTCCGAGGGGGAGGAGGTCGTCGCGCGCGTCCTCGCCGATACGCCCGGCTATCAACGAGAACGCATTAGCGCTGCCGATTGGCCGGGCCTCGAAGAAGCGGTCACTCCGCTCGGCGAGTTGCGAACCACGCCCGCAATGCTGAGGCTGGAGGGAGCAGAAGGTGGTCTCGACGGCTTCTACGCCTGCATTCTCCGGCGCGATTAACGGAATATTTACCAAAACCGTTGCCATCATCGCAGAATAACGGCTAATCGCTCATTGCGCGGGTCGTTCATGCGCACGCGTCTGGTGGGCATGACACGGCGAGACTCTGGCAAGTTCCTCGCCCGATTTCGGCGCAGCCGCGCGCCATGGAAAAACGATGCGATTCACGGAACGCCAAAGGCTGGTCTATCTTTACCTCCGTGAGGCGTGGAGACGGATCTCCCGGCAGATCGCGATCGGCCACATTTCAGCCCTGCGCTTTGCCGGAGCGGGACCAGGTCGCCTGATTGTCGCACCCACAGACCTCAGGATTGTCGATCCGTTCGTCTCCGAAGAAATCCTCGTCCGGCGCTTTCCGCTCGCGGGAAAGATTCTGGATGCGGGTGACCGGTCGCCTTTCGAACTTGAGGCGCCTTCGCAACTCTTTGCGGTTCGTCTGCACTCTTTCGCTTGGCTTCGGCATGTGCGTGCTGACAAGACGGCGGAGGCATGCGCCAACGCTCGAGCCATTGTCGACGACTGGATTCGAATACATGGCACCCGCATCGCCGGACTGCCGTGGGACGCGGACGTGATTGCGCAACGGGTTATCGCCTGGTTGTCGCATTCACCGGTCGTCCTGCAGGACGCCGAGGGCGGCTTCTATCGTCGTTTCCTCAACAACCTCGCCTTTCAGATCCGCTACCTCAACCAGATAGCCGATCATGTTCCCGATGGACTGCCGAGGCTCAGGGTCCGGATCGCCCTTGCCATGGCTTCGATTTCCATGCAGATGCGGGGCATTTCTGTTCGCCGGGCGGCGCGGCACCTCGACCGCGAACTGGACCGGCAGATTCTGCCGGACGGTGGTCATATCTCGCGTAACCCAAACGCGGCGGTCGAAATCCTGTTCGATCTCCTGCCGTTGCGCCAGACCTATATCAACCTCGGCCACAACATACCGGTGAAACTCATCCCGACCATCGACAGGATGTATCCTGCAGTCCGCTTCTTCCGGCACGGCAGCGGTGATCTCGCCCTATTCAACGGCGCGACCTCGATTCTCGCCAACGAACTCATGTCGGTGCTGCGGTACGACGAGACAGCCGGTCAACCTTTCAAGTCGCTGCCGCACTCGCAGTACCACCGGCTTTCCGCGGGTTCGGCCGTCGTGCTCATGGATACCGGCTACCCTCGCTCGACGGAACTGTCCAAGACAGCTCACGCCGGCTGTCTCTCCTTCGAGTTCTCTTCCGGCCGCCATCGCCTCATCGTCAACAGCGGTTCTCCCCGCTTTTCCGGCGAGAAGCTGCGCCAGCTGGCGCGGACAACTGCGGCGCATTCGACCGTTTCGGTTGGCGAGATGTCTTCCGCCAGGATCTCGCGTTCACCCTTTCTCGGCCCGCTGATGGTGTCGGGCGTAACGACCGTCGAGCTGACGCGACAAACAGCGGCCGACGGGAGCGATCGGCTCTGTGCACGACACAACGGCTATCTTCTCGATTTCGGCCTCTGGCACGAGCGGGAGTTACGCATGAACGAGGCGGGGACAAAGATCGCCGGACGTGATCGTTTTCTCTTGGCGAACGGCGAGCCGCTGCAAGATCCGTCACCACCTGAAAGCGTTGGACGGTTCCACATCCATCCGGCGGTGCATCTCGAGCAGGTAGAAGATCGTGCCGTCCATCTGATTGCCCCGGACGGTGAGACTTGGGTCTTCTCCGTTCCGACGGGCGAACTGGTGATCGGTGAGGACGTCTTCTTTGCCGATGCCTCCGGTGCACGTTCTTCTGAGCAGATCGAAATTGCCTTTGACGGCCCGGAAATCCGCTGGTTTCTCGCCCATAAGTCTTAGGCCGGTTTCCTCTTGCTGCAAGCTGTGCTAGGCGGCAGCGACACATGCTATCCTCGGCGCTGCCGCAGCACGACCACTAGATTGGAGCAGAAAATCATGGCCGTCGTATCGAAGAAAATACCCGCTCCCGACCGGGTCAAGATCAAGACCGCTCTTCTTTCGGTCTCGGACAAGACCGGCATTGTCGAGCTTGCCCAAGCACTGTACGCCATGGGTGTGCGGCTTTTGTCGACCGGCGGTACTCACAAGGCGATAGCTGGCGCCGGTCTGCCCGTCACGGATGTCTCCGACGTCACGGAATTTCCGGAGATCATGGACGGACGTGTGAAGACGCTTCATCCGCGCGTTCATGGCGGCCTGTTGGCCATCCGTGACGATGCGGAGCACCAGCAGGCCATGCGTGAGCACGGCATCGATGCGATCGATCTCGCTGTCATCAATCTCTATCCTTTCGAGGAGGTTCGGGCGGCCGGCGGGGATTATCCGACGACCGTCGAGAACATCGACATCGGCGGCCCTGCGATGATCCGTGCGTCTGCCAAGAACCATGCCTATGTGACGATCGTCACCGATCCCACGGATTACGAGCCGCTGCTTTCGGCGCTCACGTCCGACGAGTGCCAGACGACCTACGCTCTTCGTCAGCAGTTGGCAGCGAAGGCCTTCGCCCGGACGGCTGCCTACGATACGATGATCTCCAACTGGTTTGCCGACGCCCTTTCGATCGATGTTCCGATGTATCGCACGATCGGTGGTGTTCTGAAGGAGAAGATGCGTTACGGCGAAAATCCGCATCAAAGCGCCGCCTTCTACGTCACCGGCGACGATCGCCCGGGCGTCGCGAATGCCACCCTGCTGCAGGGCAAGCAGCTCTCCTACAACAACATCAACGACACCGACGCGGCTTTTGAGCTGGTCGCCGAGTTTGCACCCGAAAACGGGCCTGCCTGCGCGATCATCAAGCATGCCAATCCCTGCGGCGTTGCGACCGGATCGTCTCTCGTCGAAGCCTACAAGCGAGCACTTGCCTGCGATTCCGTCTCTGCTTTCGGCGGCATCATTGCGCTCAACCAAACACTCGATGGGGAGACGGCTGACGAGATCGTCAAGCTCTTCACCGAGGTGATCATCGCGCCCGACGTCACCGAAGAAGCCAAGGCGATCATCGCCCGGAAGGCGAACCTTCGCCTCCTGACGACGGGCCGCCTCCCCGATCCGCGGGCTGCGGGAATCACGGCAAAGACTGTTTCCGGCGGGCTGCTGGTTCAGTCGCGCGACAACGTGGTCGTCGAGGATCTCAATTTGCGCGTCGTCACCAAGCGCGCGCCGACGTCGACCGAACTCGAAGACATGAAATTCGCGTTCAAGATAGCCAAGCACGTCAAATCGAATGCGGTGATCTACGCCAAGGACGGTCAGACGGCAGGCATCGGCGCGGGGCAGATGAGCCGTGTCGATTCCGCGCGCATCGCGGCCATGAAGGCGGAAGACGCGGCCAAGGCGCTCGGCCTCCCTCAGCCGCTGACGAGGGGGTCGGCGGTTGCCTCCGAAGCCTTTTATCCCTTTGCCGATGGTTTGCTTGCCGCCATTGCGGCGGGTGCGACGGCCGTCATCCAGCCCGGCGGCTCGATGCGCGACGAGGAAGTGATCGCGGCAGCCAACGAGCATGACGTGGCGATGGTCTTCACCGGAATTCGGCACTTCCGCCACTGATCGTAGCAACCCCGTTGCCTTTTTGGAGCTCGGCCTCGGCCGGGCTCTTTCTATTTCAGGCCGGTTGAGGGATTGCTGCCGGCCGGATACGGGGTAGTGAGCAGCACGAGAAATCCCCCTCCAAGATAGATGAGGACGCTCGCCATGCCGACGCGCGGTGAGCCGGTCCAATAGGTCAGCATCGAGAAGCTCAAGGTAGCCATGAAACTCGTGACGCGACCGGAGAGTGCGTAAATACCGAAGTAGCGTCCTGCTTCTTTCGGTGGGACGCTGCGGGCGAGATAGGAACGGGACGAAGCCTGAACGGGGCCGAAGGCGAGGCCGATCAGGATGCCGAACAGGATATAGGTTTTTTCGGCGGCGGTTCCGAAGAGGCCGGGCGTGGTTGCCGCGGAAAAGCTGACGGCACCGAAGAGCGTATAGCCCGGACCGGTCGAGATGATGCCGAACGTCGCTACGATCAGAAGGATAAGGCTGAGAAGCACTGTGAATTTCGAGCCGAACCGCCGGTCGACGCTGCCGGCTGCCAGACAGCCGAAGATCGCGACGACATTCAGGATTATCCCGTAGAGGCCGATTTCAAGGGTAGACCATTGGAACATCGCTGCGGCAAAAACGCCGCCCAGCACCAGCAGCCCGTTCACACCGTCCTGGTAGATCATGCGTCCGATCAGGAAGCGAGCGAGCCCAGATCTTCCCCGCAATTCACCCAGCGTCTTGCCGAGTTCACTCAATCCGGCTCTTACGGCCTCGCCGAAAGGCTTGCCCTTGGTGGCATCCGGCGTGAAGAAAAACATCGGCAGAATGAAGATGAGATACCAGAGAGCCGATATCGGTCCCGTGATGCGCGCATCCTCGCCACTTGCGGGATCCAGACCGAACAGCGGCGGCCGGTCGATCAGCGTCATTCCCGTCTTCGGGTTCGCCGCCAACAGCGTCACCACAGCAGTGAGGACGATGATGCCGCCGAGATAACCGAGGCCCCAGGCGATGTTCGAAATACGACCCACCGTTTGAGGTGTGACGAGACGTGGCATCATGGAGTCGTTGAAGACGACGGAAAACTCGGCTGACACCGTGGCAAGGATGATCAGAATGACTGGGACGAAGACAGGCGAGCCCGGGGCAGCGGTCCAGAGCAGGCTCAGGCTTACAATCTTGATCACGGCGAAAAAGCCGATCCACGGCTTGCGACTACCGGACTGATCGGCAATCGATCCGAGAATGGGGGAGAGTACGGCGATGATGATCGATGCGATCGTCGCCGTGTTGCTCCATGTCGCCTGGGCAGAGACCGGATCGGAAGTCATCCTTGAGACAAAGTAGGGTCCGAAGATGAACGTCGTCACCACTGTAAAAAAGGGCTGGGCTGCCCAGTCGAACAGCATCCAGCCCCAAATTCCGCGGGCGGGCACCTTTGCGGTTTCCGCCGGCGACATATCAATTTCAACCGCCACCAACTCTTCCCCCGAATGTTTCGGGGGAGAGTGTCACCTTGTCTTTCCGTGCGCAAGATCCGTCAGAAGGCCCGCGGCAACCGCGATTTTGGAAAGGCTCGGATCGCCGCTCTCGGTGATCGCAACCAGTTCGGTGACAAGCTGGTCGATGCGCTGCGGATCGGCTTGACGCCACGCAGCAATCGGGTCCCTCTCCCTGGCGTAAAGCGACAGCGCTTCGGCAACGATGTCACGCCTCGCCGCACCGATCTGATGGATGCTGCGGGTCAGTGAGAGGCTTTCGTAATGATCAGTCGTGGAGACGCGGTTGGCCGCTGCCAAGAGGCGTTCTATGCTGAAGGCCCCAGACACCGTGAAGTAGCTGCTGACCGTGCGCGCGATTGTCGCGCCGGTTCGCCCGGCGATCTGCATGACCTCCGGTACCAGCAACAAGACGGAAAGGCGAACGACGTCACCGGCAAGGTCCTCCGGCGCACCTGCCTGCACGAGCTCGGCAATCTCACGGTCAAGTCTTTGACGCAGTTCTTCCGGCAGAGCGGTTCCAAACGATTGCTTCAGCGATCTAACCGTCGACTTGAGGCGGGCAAGCGCATCGGTAATGCCGCCGGTCGAGAGTCCCGTTTCGACGAGCAGCCGCGAAACGCCGGTGTAGACCTCCGCCACGGCTGCGTAGAGCCTATTTTGCAGTTCTCCGGGCACCTCGGCGTCCAGCGCGTCGATACGCGCCCACAGATCGGTAAGATCGAGCCCGTCTCTCACCAGCAGTGCCGCCTTGACGACGTCGGCAGGAAGAACGCCGGTTGCGTCCGCGGTCATGACGACAAAGCCCGGGCCTCCACGGTTGATCACATGATTGGCCAAAACGGTGGCGATGATCTCTCGGTGCAGGCGGTGCCCGGCGATGTCTGCGGCGAACGCCTTGCGCATCTTCGCAGGGAAATAATTGAACAGCGTCGTCGCGCAATAGGGATCGTCCGGCAGATCTGAGGCCACCAGCGAGTCGAAGAGGACGATCTTCGCGTAGGAGAGCAGAACGCCTATCTCCGGGCGGGTCAACGCCTTGCCTTCCGCGTAGCGTTCGGCAAGTGCATTGTCGTCAGGCAGCATCTCGACCTTGCGATTGAGTCGTCCCGCTGTCTCGAGCGACGACATCAGCCGGCTCAATTCTTCGCGATTGCGAACGCCCTTCCTTTCGGTGAGCGAGATGGCCAAAGGCTGCAGATAGTTGTTGCGCAGAACGAGCGACGCAACTTCGTCCGTCATGTCGGCGAGCAACTTGTCGCGCTTCGCCATGGTAAGGCGATTTTCCGCAACAGCCGGCGCCAAGGTGATCTTGATATTGACCTCGACGTCGGAGGAGTTCACTCCTGCGGAGTTGTCGATGGCGTCCGAGTTCAGACGTCCGCCGTTGAGGGCATAGAAAATCCTTCCACGCTGCGTGACGCCGAGATTTGCCCCTTCCCCTATAACCTTGGCGCGGACCTCGTTTCCGTTTACGCGGATCGCGTCGTTCGTCCGGTCGCCGACCTCCGCGTCCGTCTCCCCCGGCGCCTTGATGTAGGTGCCAATACCGCCGAACCAGAGAAGATCAACCGGTGCCTTCAGGATTGCCGTCATGATTTCAAAGGGGGTCGCGGTCATCTGTTCGAGGCCGATCGCGGCGGCGGCCTCCGCCGTCAGCTCGATGGATTTCACGCTGCGGGAAATAATCATTGCGCCTTTCGAAAGCGCCTTGTGATCGTAATCCTGCCAGCTGGACCGCGGCAGGGCGAAAAGCCGCTTGCGCTCAGCGAAGGAAAGGGCCGTATCCGGATCCGGATCGATAAAAATGTCGCGGTGATCGAATGCGGCAACGAGGCGGATCTTTTCGGACAGCAGCATGCCGTTGCCGAAGACGTCTCCCGACATGTCCCCGACACCGGCCACCGTGAAGGGTGTCGACTGTATGTCGATGTTCATCTCGCGGAAGTGCCGCTTGACGGCCTCCCAGGCACCTCGGGCCGTGATGCCCATCTTCTTGTGGTCGTAACCGGCGGAACCACCCGACGCGAAGGCATCGTCCAGCCAGAAACCGGCTGCACGCGCAAGGGCGTTTGCGGTATCGGAGAATGTCGCGGTACCCTTGTCGGCGGCAACGACGAAGTATGGATCGTCATCGTCAAGCCGTACGGTATCCGCCGGCGGCACGATCCGTCCGCCTTGAATGTTGTCGGTGATCGACAGCAGCGTCGTAACGTATGTCTTATAGGCTTCCTTGCCCGCATTCAGGTATTCATCGCGACTTCCGCCCGACGGAAGCTGCTTGGGGAAGAAACCACCCTTTGCGCCCACCGGTACGATGACGGCATTCTTGACTTGCTGGGCCTTCACGAGCCCAAGCACTTCCGTGCGATAATCCTGGGCACGGTCGGACCAGCGCAGACCGCCACGCGCGACCTTGCCGAACCGGAGATGTACCCCTTCGACTTCGACGCCGTAGACAAAGATCTCGCGGAACGGACGTGGTTCAGGCAGACCTTCCAGATGCTGCGGATCGAACTTGAAGGCGAGCATCGGACGAGGTTCGCCATCTGGAGCCTTCTGGAAGAAGTTTGTCCTAAGCGTCGCATCGACTGCATTCAGATAGCGGCGAAGAATGCGGTCTTCATCGATGCTGGGCACGGAGACGAGGGCGGCCAGCAGCTCCTGTCGGCTGTCGTTGACCTTGCGCTGCCTGCTCTTCTCGCCAAGTGTCGGATCGAAGATGTCGCGGAACAGGTTGAAGATGGACGCGGCGATCTGCGGATATTTGTTCAGCGTTTCAGCAATATGGTTCTGCGAATAAACAATTCCGCACTGGCGCAGATACGCTGCATAGGCACGCAGAACGGTTACCTCGCGAGCAGTCAACCCAGCGGTCATGACCAGGCGATTGAAGGTATCGTTACCGATGGTACCGTTGAAAGCGCCGAGGAATGCATCCCCGAGCAGCTTCCCGTCACGACCGATGTCGAACTCGCCTCCGCCGCGAACTTCCAGTTCCATGTCGTGCAACACCACCAGCTTGTGGCTTTCCGATGCCGCGATCTGGATATCGAAGGTGCGTTCGCTGA
Source organism: Ciceribacter sp. RN22 (assembly GCF_024054295.1). Classification (NCBI taxonomy): domain Bacteria; kingdom Pseudomonadati; phylum Pseudomonadota; class Alphaproteobacteria; order Hyphomicrobiales; family Rhizobiaceae; genus Ciceribacter; species Ciceribacter sp. RN22. The sequence continues at coordinate 1,342,745 of NZ_JAMXLD010000002.1, read as the reverse complement.
TGACGCCAAAGCCGAGATTTTCCAGAAGCGGCACGCGTCGCGACAACGGCAGATGCTCTCCGGCATGAAAGATCTTGAGATAGAGAAGATTGCCCTTATCGGAGGCTTGCTCGTGGAAGCTGATGCTGACCGGCTGCCCTTCGAGGCAGGCATTGATGTGCTGCAGGTCGGCCACGGCCTCTTCAGGCGTAAAGGCCTCCTGATAGGCGTGCGTGACGGTGAGTGCTGGTGCATCCGATCCGGCGAGTGCCGTGAACCGGTCCGTCCACCGCGCGGTGATCGCGCATACCGCCTCTTCGAGGCGGGCCTGTGGAATTCGAGGTGTCTTGCCTTCGTTGCGGCCGATGATGATATGGACGCGTGCGACTCCGCCCTCCGGAAATGCCGGGTAGTAGGCCGAGACATGGCCCTGATAGGCTTCCTTGAAGTAATTTCCGATCTTCTCGCGCACGAGAGAATTGTAATCCTCTCGGGGAACATAGACGATCAGGGAGACGAACCGGTCGAAATGGTCGATGCGCGGCAGAACGCGCACCCTCGGACGCTCGGAGAGATCGTTGATCTGCTCGCAGAATCGGGCAAGCAATTCAGCGTCGATCTGGAAGAGGTCGTCACGGGGATAGGATTCGAGTGTATTCTGCAACATGCGGCCGGAATGGCTTTGCGGGTCGAAGCCGAAGCGTTCGACCACTTTCTCGACCTTTGCGCGTAGCAACGGAATCTGGTTTACAGAGCGGGTGTAGGCTGTCGCGGTGAAGAGACCGACGACGCGAAGTTCGCCCACCACCTTTCCGGCTGCGTCGAAGCGCTTCACGCCTACATAATCCATATATGCCCGTCGGTGGACGACCGATTTCACGTTCGCCTTGGTAACGATGAGGAAATCCGGACCCTGCAGGAACTCCAGGATTTCCGGTGTCGTCGTCACGGCCTGCTTGCCGTGACGGAGAACTAACACCTCCGGGTCGGCGAGGATGCCGAGGCCACGCCCTCTGCCGCGCTCGAGTTTGGCGTCGGGACCGTCGCCCGTATAGACGTATTCCCGCATGCCGAGGAACGTGAAGTTGTCATTCTTGAGCCAGTCGAGGAATGCGAGCGCTTCGTCGCGCTCGGCTTGCCGGCGACCGGGTGCGAGGCGCTTTACTTCTTCTATCGAGGTCTCCAGAACCGCGAGCATCTCTTGCCAGTCAGTCGAGGCCATGCGGACCTGCTCGAGGACAAAGGCCAGACGTTTCTTCAACGTATCCGCTTGTTCGTCCGTGAGCGGTGCGAGGTGGAGTTGGATATAGCTTATCCGGTGCGCTGGATCGGTCGGCCTGTCCGGCCGGAAAAGCTCGACCGCCTTGTTCGGTTCCGTAACGAGAATGGGGTGGATCGCGAGAAAGATATCACGATGGAGGCTGGTGACCTCACCCATCACAGAATCATAGAGGAAAGGCTTGTTACGATCGACGATCGAAAGCACGCTCGTCGGTATGCTGGAGTGCTCGATCCCGGGAACGGGCTCGATCGTGATCTTCGGGTCGTGTCTGTTCCACCCCGCCACGTCTTCTGCTGCCCGCTGGGCCGAAAAGGCAAGCATGTCCGGCGTGTAGAGATCCAGGTCGTCGCTGCTGGCGCGGCCAAACAGAATATCCGGATCGATGAAGGGCTTCCCCAGTTCCTTAAGCCGCTTGTGGGTCAGCTCCCAATTGTGATCCCGCTTGGATTTCCTGCTTGCGACCATTGAGCCTTTCCTCCTTTATGCTCCAGTCTACAACACGACTCGTGTAGCCGCTGTTTAATATCGACTCGTTTAAGATTGCCATACAAATCGCCAATGAAATGGCGAAATATGACGTGATTTTGCGATTTTGTTACCAATATACGACAAAAATCGTGGGTGAGGACATTCGACCATGAACAAAAGCCCTTCCTGTGCGGTGATCGTCATCTCCAGCCACGTAGTTCGGGGCTCGGTCGGAAATCGCGCCGCGGTCTTCGCATTGGAAACGCTGGGCTATCCCGTCTGGGCTTTGCCGACAGTCGTGTTGCCGTGGCATCCTGGGCATGGAAAGGTGACGCGACTTTCGTTCCCGGAAGCCGGTTTCGACCAGCTGATTGATGATCTGATCGACGCCCCGTGGATATCGGAGGTGGGCGCGGTACTGACAGGCTACTTCGGCAACGCGGGGCAAACCCGTGCTGTCGCCCGGCTCGTCGCGGCACTCAAGGCGAGAAATCCAGACCTTCTTTATCTCTGTGATCCGGTCATGGGAGATATGGGCGGCCTCTATGTTTCCGAAGAGACCGCGAAGGGAATTCGCGACAACCTTATCCCGCTTGCGTCAATTGCGACTCCCAATCGTTACGAGCTCAGCTGGATGGTGGGAAGCTCGCTCGAGAACAACACCGCCATCATAGATGCCGCGTTGTCGCTCGGTCCTGCACGTATGCTGGTGACGACAGCGCTGCCGATGATGGCGGGTGGAGTCGGTAACCTGTTGCTTTCCGGCCGGCACGCATTGCTGTCAGAGCACAGATTGATCGACAATCCGCCAAACGGCCTAGGTGACCTCCTCGCTGCGGTGTTCCTGGCGCGCCTTCTTTCGGGGATACCGGAAGAGCGGGCGCTCCAGTTGGCAACCGCGAGTGTCTACGAAATATTGGCGCGAACGATGAAGCGCGGGAGCGACGAGCTGACGTTGGAAAGTGATGCGTCGAGCCTGATGTCACCGATGGCACTCGTGCAGATTCGACGGATCATGCATCCTGCCTTGAGACCCAAGTCCTCCTAATGAATGGTGTGGAGCACATCCGGCGCCGAAAGTCATGCAGGTTTGTTGGCGGAACGGATTGCATCTGTTTCCGGTCCAATATAATCCAAAATACATGCTGCGTTTTCCAGACACTCTCGTTACCGGTTACCGCAACTTCATGACCGGGCGCTACGTTGATGAGCGCGAACGTTACCGCGTTCTGGCCGAAACCGGCCAGAAACCCCAGACATTGGTGATTGCCTGCTGCGACTCCCGGGCGGCCCCGGAGACCATTTTCGACGCCGGTCCCGGTGAGCTCTTCGTGGTCCGCAACGTTGCGAACATGGTTCCACCCTACGAGCCGGACGGCCAATTTCATGCGACGTCGGCGGCACTCGAATTTGCGGTCCAGGCTCTGAAGGTGCGTGACATCATCGTCATGGGCCATGGACGATGCGGAGGTATTCGGGCGGCGCTCGATCCCAATGCGGAGCCTCTCTCGCCGGGTGATTTCATCGGCAAGTGGATGGGGCTGTTGAAACCCGCTGCCGAACAGATTCAGGCAAACTCCATCATGACCGCCGGCGAACGGCAGACGGCACTGGAGCGCATTTCAATTCGCAACTCGATTGCAAATCTCAGGACCTTCCCCTGCGTCAAGATCCTTGAGGAGCGCGGAAAGCTCAATATTCATGGCGCCTGGTTCGACATCGGCAATGGCGAACTCTGGATCATGAACCGCGAGACGCGTGATTTCCAGCGCCTCGAGCTTTAGATTCCGCGTGGCTGCGCGTTACCGGCCGTCGATCTGCGCACCGATATAGGCAATAGCCTGCTGATAGACGGATGCGGCGTTCCAGCCCTGAAGCGCTCCAAAATTCGGTTCGCCCGGCTGATATCCTGCGCCGGGCTGCCACCCGTGGCCACGCAAGAAATTGGCAGTGGAAGCCAAGGCATCAGCACGCGAGTGCACGAGGTCGATACGGCCGTCACCGTCACCATCAGCCCCGAAGCGGACGACATTGCGCGGCAAAAACTGCGTCTGCCCTATTTCTCCGTGGGCGGCGCCTCTGGCGTTGAGGGCCAGCGACTTGCTTCCGACGAGCTGGAGCGCGGCATAGAGCTGGTCGGTGAAGTAGTCCGTCCGGCGGCAGTCGTACGCGAGGGTTGCAACGGCAGAAAGCGTGTGCTCGTTGCCCATATAGCCGCCGAACCCCGTTTCCATGCCCCAGATGGCGATCAGCGGACCAGCGGGGACTCCGTACCTGCTTTCGATCCTCGAGAACAGCGAGGCATTGTTCTTCTTCATTGCCTTGCCACGAGAGATGATGACTGCACCGCCACGCTTCTTCATGAACTGATCGAAAGAGAGCTTGAAGCTCTTCTGGCCCCGATCCGCGCGGATGGTGTTGGTATTATAGGAAACGGTCGCGAACACTTGGTCGAGCAACCTTGCGTTCACACCTTGTCCGGCCGCTTCCTGCTTGAACTCCTGAATCCAATCTGAGAATCCCGCGGATGTCTTTCCGCATTGCGCTGCGCTTGCATTATTGACCGCTGCACTGCCTACAACCATTGCCAGAAAAGCTGCCGTGGCAAACTTTGAGAATTGCATAGAGACCTCGTGTTCCGCGTCCTGAACCTTGCTGGTGAACATGCCAGCCAGTATTGATTCTGTCACGCGGTAGTTTCGCACTCGCCAGTTACTTGAGGGCGACGCTCCGCGCACGCCGGCTTTACGCACCCGCCGCCGGCTCGGACCGGCGGCGGGGCAAATCACAAGATGTCAATTTGCGGCGTTCTTCGGCTTCAACAGGCCGCGGTTGACGAGCAGTTCCGCAATCTGCACTGCATTGAGTGCGGCGCCCTTGCGGAGATTGTCGGACACCACCCACATGTTGAGGCCGTTCTCGACCGTTGCGTCCTCGCGGATACGGGAAATATAGGTTGCATCCTCACCGGCACACTCGACCGGCGTGACGTAACCACCGTTCTCATGCTTGTCGACGACCAGGCAACCAGGGGCCTCGCGAAGGATGTCGCGGGCCTGATCGGCCGTGATTTCGTTCTCGAACTCGATGTTCACTGATTCCGAATGGCCGATGAACACGGGAACGCGCACGGCGGTGCAGGTAACCTTGATCGCGGGATCAAGCATCTTCTTGGTTTCAGCGAGAACCTTCCATTCCTCCTTCGTGTAGCCATCCTCCATGAAGACGTCGATGTGCGGAATGACATTGAAGGCGATGCGCTTGGTGAACTTCTTCGCTTCGATCGGATCGGCGACGAAAACGGCACGGGTCTGGCTGAAGAGTTCGTCCATACCTTCCTTGCCGGCACCCGAGACTGACTGATAGGTGGATACCACGACCCGCTTGATCTTTGCCGCGTCATGAAGCGGCTTCAAGGCAACGACGAGCTGGGCGGTCGAGCAGTTCGGGTTGGCAATGATATTGCGCTTCTTGAAATCGACGATGGCGTCCGGATTTACTTCCGGCACGATCAGGGGCACGTCGGCGTCATAGCGCCAGGCGGACGAGTTGTCGATTACGACGCAACCCTGAGCTCCGATCTTGGGGGACCACTTCTGCGAGATGGTACCGCCCGCTGACATGAGGCAGATATCCGTGTCGGAGAAATCGTAGTTCTCAAGGTTCTGTACCTTCAGCGTCCTGTCGCCAAAGGATACTTCGGTGCCCTGCGACCGTGCCGACGCGAGTGCGACAACTTCATCTGCCGGGAAGCCGCGCTCCGCGAGAATGCCAAGCATTTCCCGCCCGACATTGCCGGTGGCGCCTACAACTGCAATCTTGAAACCCATGTTTCCTGCTCTCTTTCTTTCTCTCCACGGCTGGTGAGGGGAAACCTTCGGCAAGTGCCTTGTTTCCGTATCCCCGGCCTTGCCGGGGAGAGAGCGGAGGCCAGAGACGTCAGACGGTTTTCGTCGTCGTTTTAGCCTTGATTGTGGATGAACGGGAGGCAAACGCACTCTGCCCGGCTGCATAGGCCAGGTCGGATGCCGCGACAATTGGCAGACCGAAACGGTGCATGAACGAATCCCTTTTCGGGCTGAGCTATTAAGGCGCTTTTCGACGGAGTCAAGTGGAAGCATAAGCGTACGACGCGTGCCCTCGCCCACTTACCAAGAGCCGAACGCCTGATCTCGCAGCTCCAATACTCATGGTCGTCCGTCGCCGTTGATGCGGCGAACGGCAGCATCAACGGCTTCACCGGCTATCCGCCCAAGCGCCTCTGCTTCCGAATCATTGGGTACCCGTCTCCGGCCACAAGGTGAGAGATCGAATGCTGGTGCCTTCAAGATGATTGCTGATCTCCAGGCCGTGAACTGGACAGGCATGATCGTCGTTCTCACGATCCTGGTGATCTATGTAACGATGGTCTATGGTCCGATCGCGGCGATGCTGGTCGAGACGTTCCCGACCCGCATCCGTTACACCGGCATGTCCCTGCCCTACCATATCGGCAACGGTTGGTTCGGCGGCCTGCTGCCGGCAACGGCTTTCGATATGAGCGCAGCCAAGGGGATATCTACTACGGCCTTTGGTGCCCGATCGTCATCGGCATGATCTTCCTTCGGGAAACGAAGGGTACCGACATCCACGCGTGAGTGTGAGTGTATTGAGCGGACTCAACTCGCAAAACGGGGTCCGGCACGGATAGTGCCGGGCTTTTCCTTGGCCGATTAGGACGTCGATCTTGTCGTGAGGCCATGTTTGTGGAAGATGCCGGTACTGCATCTTTTCCGGTATCTCAGTGATGTCCTACATTCTACGCGACACCAGGTCGACGGATGTTTCGTCGATGGCAACAATCTATGCGGACGCCGTGGTGACGGGCACGGCCAGTTACGAGCTGGTTCCGCCGACGCGAGAGGAAATGGCCTCGCGCTTCGCAGAGATAATCGGCAGGGGTTATCCTCATATCGCCGCCGTCGATGAGGACGGGGCATTCCTCGGCTATGCCTATGCATCTGCTTTCCGCACCCGGCCGGCCTATCGATGGCTCGTCGAGGACTCGATTTATCTCGCACGGGAAGCTCAGGGCAGAGGGATCGGCAAGGCACTGCTGCAGGAACTGGCAAGACGCTGCACGGCGCTCGGCTTTCGGCAGATGGTCGCCGTTATCGGCGGTGCGAGCCCCGCCTCGGTGCGCCTCCATAGCGCCTGTGGTTTTCAGTTAACAGGTACGCTGATCGGGACCGGCTTCAAGCATGGACGGTGGCTCGACACCGTTCTCATGCAATTGCCGCTGGGGGATGGCAACGCTACTGTACCGGACGAGGACGCCTATCCGGGTTCCCTGTTTGTAGGCTAGCTACTCCACCAGTTTTAGTTTCTTGTCGAAGACTTTCAGTACTTGCGTCAGTTCGTGACCACGCTTGAGCACCCGCCCGCTGGTATGGATCACCGAATAGGCGCCCTGTTTTGCGGCGAGTTTCGGATCCTTTTCGATCCGGTAAAGCGGCAGTTCTCCGGATCGCTTGAAGACTGAAAAGACGGCCTTGTCCTTCAGGTGGTCGATCGCATAGTCACGCCATTCGCCCTCGCCGACCATGCGTCCGTAGATCCAGAGGATTGAATCGAGTTCCTTGCGGTGAAACGTGACCGGAAGCGGATCACGACTTTGGCGGTAATCCTGTAGGCTGACGATAGGCGCGGAATGGCTCGCCTGCGATGCGTCCGTGCGCGGCAAATCCGGCTGATCGCTCATCAAGACTCCCCGGCTTTTCGATTTTGACAGATGAATGACAGTTTGCCTCAGACGGTAGAAAAAGCAAGCCGGTGCACAAACAAGTGCAGCACACTACCTTTCTTTTGGTCGCCGCATTTTGGTCAAAACAGTGCCCCATTTGCGACCGAAGCTGGCGTCACTGAGTTGGCGCGACGCGCCAAAGGTCCGGTCTGTTGCATTGACCCCTTACCCCCAGCCCCCCAATGCTTCTGGGCCGGACCGCCCCTCAGGGGTTACGCTCCGTCCTTGCCGATGATCATCGTCGCGCCGAGAATCGCGGACGGCTCTCCCTTCGCACTGGACGTCTGAAGCAGGACGGCGCAACCATCGTTCCCGTCCTTCGCCATGACTTTTGCCGGCAACACGAGGTGGAGTTCGCTTCCGTCCCACATCCCAACGGTCTGGACGTCGGTGACGCTGTTCCAGTACGCAACCTCCTTGCCGATATTCTCGCCTTTCAGAACATCGACGACCTCTTTGCGGCGGAAATAGACGATGACGACGTCTGCCTTGCCACGGCCATGCCCGACCGTGATTGTCAGCTCGTCGTTTTTGCGCGTCGCGCTAACGGGCACAGAAAGTCCGTACCCTTCCCGTCGCATTCGGTCCAGCTTGAGGGTGACCTCATCCGCGTCGGTGCCTTTCAGGTGGTCGCGACCGTTGAGAATGGCCTGCGGAGTATAGACGCCGCTACGACCCAGACTGCGGGCATAAGCATACTGGCGACCTGTATTCTCCGGCGTGGCCAGCGTGTCGTTCCAACCGATGTAGTTCCAGTAGTCGACGTGATAGGCGAGCGCCACGACATCGCTCATCTGCGCAAGCCTTTCGAACGCCCTGTCGGCCGGCGGACAAGAACTGCAGCCCTGCGAGGTGAAGAGCTCGATGACGCCTCGCGGCGTGTTACCGTCCTGGGCCTGGGCGGATGTACAGGCAACGGTCATGAAGACCAGAGCACAGCGGGCGAATACAGTCGAGGTCATCCGTCGAACCTGCTTACTCCTGAGGATGTCGCGCTTGGCGCTCTTGTCGCCGACATCCAAAAATAGTTACACGCCAGCAATACCCGCTCAACCTTCTGACGAGAAGTCACGATGGGGTGAGGCTCCCTTCTGTGATCGTCGATACTCCAAAAGAAAGCAACGGTGTTAAGTTTCAAGCACCGTTGCTCGATAGTCTCGCATCCTGGCATTGAGGATGATGATCATCCTGCGCATGACGGCGACGATGGGTCGGCATTCGACACTGGGCTATCTCAGCCCGATGGAATTTGAAAACAAGGTCGGATTAGCTTAACTCGGTGTCCGAAAAACCGGCAGCAGGCCAGTCAGCCGTTTTACCCCTTTCTGTCAGCAATCTTGCGGCAACCATGCCGGATCGGCCAAGACCGCCCCAACAACGTATAATAACCCGTCCACTATTATTTATTATATTATGAATTTTTCCGCTAGTTAGCGTCCATTCATGCTTATTTGTCGGAATATTATAATTTTCTATGGGAAATCGAATCCATGATATTCCCATATTTGACAGGTCATTACGAAATTCTGTCATGCTAAATGGAAATTCTGAGTCCTCGATAAGAGACAAAATCACTGTCGGATTCCATGCGCGTATTCTGTCCAGCGATTCTTGATAATTACCTCTTCGTCCTGGGCATGCCGTGAGGGCAATGGATGCGCCGTTTATCAAATCAACCGTCGATATTATCGATAAATCATAATCGTCCATTTCAAGATTCTTCCTTGTCGCGAAACTCTGGCAGATTGTCCCAAAACGTCGTCTTCTAGGGATGGACGCAAGATGCGTTTCCCGCCGTGATCAAATAGCCAATTTTGGCCATTGAAGTGCAAACGTAGACCGCGCCTGCATCTGTGAGGCGCGTCTGGAGGGTTTCATAAGCATGTCCCCCTCCAACGAAGCCGATAACCTCCATTCCAGCGCGTCTTGCGGCTATCACGCCCGTAACCGAATCCTCAATGACAATGCAGTCAGTTGGATCAAACCCCATCTGCGAGGCGGTGACCTGCCACTGAACTTTCATCCGGCTGCGATTAGAGCCTCGGCGGTTTTTGATACGCCAATAGGCGCGGTGTGAGCAACCGGCGGAAACGCGAAGCTTCCATATTGCGCAGCGTTGGAGCCGGTTGCGGCGATGATCCCGGCATAGTCTGCCGGGGTCTGATATCCGAGCGATGAGTGCGGCCGGAAATGATTGTAGTCGTCCGCCCATTCCGCAATGGCGCTGCGCGCATGGTCGAGGCCGAAGAACAGGCTCTCGTTGAGCAACTCGTCGCGCATTCTTCCGTTGAAACTCTCGACATAGCCGTTCTGCATCGGTCTTCCCGGCACGATGTAGTGCCACTCGACCTTGTGATCCTTTGCCCACGCCAGGATGGCATTCGAGGTGAGTTCAGTGCCATAGCACATCGGGAATCTTGCTCTGACATGGCCGACGGCGCGCGAAGCCATGCGTAGCGCAGCGCGCCGTCCTGGGTGGTCATGGCCAGTCGACAGGTCTCTAAAGTGAAGTTGTCGAGACAACACTTTGGAGGCGACAAGCCATGACCAAATATCTTTCTACTCCCACAAGCGCCGTGCTGGTAGCGATCGATATGTCGAAGCACCGTCAGGAGGTTCTCATCGAGCGGCCCGAGGGTGGGCGGCGCCGGCGTAGGACGGTGATGGCGACCAAAGATGACTATGACCGCTTGGTTGAGGAACTCGCCTCCATGGCACGACCAATCGTCGTCGGCTTTGAAGCTAGCGGCAATTATCACCGTACTCTGGCGCAGGGGATTGCCGCCAGACATTCACGTGTCACATCATCGACGATATTGAGCACCCGAAATCGTCGTCCGCAGGCGAACTGGTCGTGGACAAAATCCAGAGACCAGCGGGCATTAGCCTTGGCTTCGACCAGGATCGGCGCACGCGTACCCACGGCACGCCGTCTGGCTTTGCGCTTGCGAACGGAAAGGCCTTCCTCCCGATACAGCCGGTAGATGCGGTTGACGCCGGACAGCTCTCCATCACGCCGAAGCAAAATGAACAGTTGTCTGTATCCGAAACGCCGCCGCTCATTGGCCAGATCGCGCAGCTTCGTTCGCAATTCGACCTCCGGCGGTCGGCAGGACCGATAGCGGATCATCTTGCGATCAGCCGACACAATCTGGCAGGCCCGCCGTTCCGAAAGACCTATAATGTCCCTCAGATGCGCAACGGCGTCACGCTTGGCGGCAGGCCCTACCATTTTTTTGCGAGAAGCTCGCGGAGTGCGGCCACATCCAGCATCTGTTCGGCCAGCAGTTTCTTCAGCTTGGCATTCTCCTCTTCGAGCGCCTTCAGTCGCTTCGCCTCGGAGACTTCCATGCCGCCGTATTTGGCTTTCCAGTTATAAAAGGTCGCGTCTGAAATCCCGTGCTTGCGGCACAAGTCGGCCACCTTCGCGCCCGCCTCCTGCTCCTTCAGCACCAAAATAATCTGCTCTTCCGTAAATCTCTGCTTCTTCATGCATCCGTCCTCAATGGGCCGGACTCTAATCCATTCTGGAGGAAATTCTCAGGGGCAGGTCATACCGGGACATGGCCGCTTTTCTCGACCGTTCCCGTTAGACGACACCGTCCGCCCTGTCAGAGGAGTCTGCGATGATTGCACGCTTCCCGACGTGGTTGGCGGGGCCGACGAGCCCCTCCTGCTCCATGCGTTCCACGAGGGATGCCGCCCGGTTGTAGCCGATCGAGAGCTTGCGCTGGATGTAGGAGGTCGAGCATTTCTTGTCGCGCATGACGATCTTCACCGCCTTTTCGTAGAGATCGCTTGCATCCTCCTCGCCCATGGCGGAGCGGTCGAAGACGGCTTCCTCCTCTTCGGTTTCGTTCTCCTCCGCCTCTTCCGTGACCGTGCCGAGGTAGTCGGGCCGTCCTTGCGTCTTCAGGTGTGCCACCACCTTCTCCACCTCGTGGTCGGAGACGAACGGCCCGTGCACGCGCGCGATGCGACCGCCGCCCATCATGTGCAGCATGTCGCCCTGGCCGAGCAGATGTTCGGCCCCCTGTTCGCCGAGAATCGTGCGGCTGTCGATCTTGGAGGTCACCTGGAAAGAGATGCGTGTCGGGAAATTCGCCTTGATCGTGCCGGTAATGACGTCGACCGATGGGCGCTGCGTCGCCATGATCAGGTGGATGCCCGCCGCGCGGGCCATCTGCGCCAGCCTTTGGATCGCGCCTTCGATCTCCTTGCCGGCGACCATCATGAGATCTGCCATCTCGTCGACGATGACAACGATGTACGGCATCGGGGAAAGGTCCATTTCCTCCTGCTCGTAGACCGCCTCGCCTGTCGACCGGTCGAAGCCCGTCTGGATCGTGCAGAGGATGGTCTCGCCCTTGGCGCGGGCTGCGGCGGCGCGACCGTTGTAGCCGTCGATGTTGCGCACGCCGAGGCGCGACATCTTGCGATAGCGGTCTTCCATCTCACGCACGGCCCATTTGAGTGCCATCACCGCCTTTTTCGGATCGGTGACGACGGGGGTCAGGAGATGCGGAATGCCGTCATAGACGGAGAGTTCGAGCATCTTCGGATCGACCATGATCAGGCGGCATTCTTCCGGCTTGAGCCGATAGAGCAGCGACAGGATCATCGTGTTGATGGCGACGGACTTGCCCGAACCGGTCGTGCCGGCAACGAGCAGGTGCGGCATCTTCGCGAGCTCGGCGATGACGGGTTCCCCGCCGATGGTCTTGCCGAGGCAGACCGGCAGCTGGAAGCGGGTCTCGGTATAGTCCCGCGATTCGATGAGTTCGCGGAAGTAGACGGTCTCACGGACAGGGTTCGGCAGTTCGATGCCGATCACGTTGCGGCCAGGCACCACGGCGACGCGGGCGGAGAGCGCGGACATCGAGCGGGCAATGTCGTCGGAAAGACCGATGACGCGCGAAGACTTGACGCCGGGTGCGGGCTCGAACTCGTAGAGCGTGACCACCGGTCCCGGGCGAACGTCGATGATCTCGCCCTTGATTCCGAAGTCCTCGAGAACGCTTTCCAGGAGACCGGCGCTCTGTTCCAGCGCTTCGGGCGAGAGGATGTGTGTCTCCTGAGACTGCGGCAGTTGCAGGAGATCGATCGAAGGAAAATCGTATTCCCCTTCCAATACGATTCGGGCACTCGCCGTGCGATCACGGATCGTGGGCTGTTCGGCGGTATTCTCCGTTGCCGGCGGAACGGCCGCTTCTTCAGGCGTCGTCGAAAATACCGGTACCGCGTCGGCAACGGTGACAGCACCCGCGTGGGCTTGGCTGATCCGGTGAAGGCCGACCTCCCGGTAGAGCGACGTGACCGACCGGTCCTCATCTGCGGCTGGCGGTGCGAGGACCGGCATCTTCACCGCTGCCGGGGCCATGGCGACCGGGGCCGGAATGGTGGCCGGCGCGGGAATGACAGCCGCCACGGGTGGGGTAACCTGAAGCAGGCGATCGGTACTCTCCGCCTCGTCGCTTGCTTCCGTCATTGCCTCCCAGAAGACGTGATCGGAGATGAATGCCGTGAGCGGCAAGGATCGAGCGTCGGCCGGCGAGGGGAAAGGTACCGCCGGCGCCATCAGTTGTTCTGCCGTGTCATTCTGTGCAGCCTCGAGGTGTGTGACGGCAGTTGTCGTTGCTGCTTGTGTGATCGCGGCAGCGGCCGGCAGGTCCTCGCGCGTTGCTGCGGTCTCGGTGGATGTTTCCTCGGTTTGCCTGCTTCGCGCGAGTTCGCGACGGAGCCGATAGCTGAGGGCGCGTGCGCCGGCGGCATCGGGCGGCTGCGGCAGGAATTCCGGCCGCGCTATTATGCGCTCGGCGTTTTTCGTCGGCATGGATGGCAGGCTGTCCGGCGCGGCTGGAACGGCAACCGGAGGTTCAGGCACGGGACGAGGTGCGCTTGCGGCCGCCGGCGCGGCCCGCTTCGGCAGCGCCGTATCGGGTGTGCGGGTGAAGCGGACGTTCGGTCCGAGTACAAAGGCCCTCTGCCAGATCGGGGCGTCGCCGCGGCCTTCGATCTCGCTCGCGGCAATCGAATCGGTGTTGCGCGCCGTGTCGCCCGAGGCCGCTGTCTGCGGGTCCGCCGGAATCGCCGCCGGCCTGCGCGGTTCTTCGCCTCCGGCCTCCGCCCCCTTCCGTTCCTCTTCCAAGTTGCTGGTAAAGCTTGAGAAATTCGAACGGCTGAAACGCATGGCTACCTGCACATCTCTCGAACGCGAACAACGGACACTGGCAATCTTACTAAAAAATAAAGGTTAACCAGGTCTTGCCGGAGCCTGTCGACGAGTGCTCTTTCCCCTGTTGCAGGATCGGCAAATTGCGAGGTGCGGCGGCCGAGCCACACCGGCTTTCGCTCGCGTCCGGCGGAAGGCGGCGGGATAACCGGATGATCATCTGATACGCATGCAAACGCGCTCCGGTGGGAGCCGGAGCGCGGCGCATCGACGTTTTGCCGTGCCGTTGGTGCGGGATCAGACGATACCGCCGGAACCGCCCTTGGTCGCCGGCCGTTCGGCTGCGACCTTGGCCCGATAGCCGCTGGCGCGATACGTGGCCACGGGATCGATCGCGCCGCCGTGACGGCGACGGGCTTCTGCGAGTATAGGTTCCACATCCGTGCGATAGGCACGCTTGAGCGTCTCCGATGCCATCAGCGCATCATTGTCGTTCTGGTACCCTTGCAGCGTCGCACGGTCCACAAGCAGGGCCTGGGCGTAAGCGCGACGGATTTCGTTGGCGCTCGAGATCAGGCTTTCGATCGGGTCGGTGACATTGTGGCTCTGGTCGATCATGTGGGCCGGGTGGAAGCCCCTGACACCGCGATCTTCGGCGTCGACCAGTTCGTTGAAGACGAGGAAGAGGCGGTAGGGTTCGACCGAACCGGCATCGAGGTCGTCGTCACCGTATTTCGAATCATTGAAGTGGAAGCCGCCTAGCTTGCCGAACTGAATGAGGCGCGCAACGATCATCTCGATGTTGGTGTTCGGTGCATGATGGCCGAGATCGACGAGGCAGAAGGCTTTCTCCCCGAGCGTCTGGGCGATCAGGTAGTTCGTCCCCCAGTCCTGCACGACCGTCGAATAGAAGGCGGGCTCATACATCTTATGTTCGGTGAAGAGGCGCCAGTCGTCCGGCAGAGCCTTGTAGATATCGCCCATGGCGGCGAGATAGCGTTCGAACTGGCGCGTAAAGTTCGCTTGGCCGGGGAAATTCGAGCCGTCGCCGATCCACACGGTGAGCGCTTTTGATCCGATCGCCCTGCCGATTTCTATGCATTCGATGTTGTGGTCGACGGCTTGCCGGCGGGTTGCCGCATCCACGTGGCTGAGCGAGCCGAACTTGTAGGAATGCGCCTGGTCGGACGTGTCCGAGAAGGTGTTGGAGTTCATCGCGTCGAAGCCGAGACCGAGGGCGTCGCCCTTTGCCTTCAGTTCCTTCGGGTCCGCCTTGTCCCACGGGATATGCAGCGACACCGTCGGCGTGGCGCGGGTCAGTTCGTTGATGACCGAGCAGTCCTCCAGCTTGTCGAAGATGTGGCGCGGTTCGCCGGGGCCGGGGAAACGGGCGAAGCGTGTGCCGCCGGTGCCGACGCCCCAGGAGGGAACTGCGACGAAGAAGTCCGCCACCTTTGCTGTGATCGCGTCTATGTCGATGTTGCTGCGTGCGAGTTTTTCGCCGAGCGCGGCGTAGTCGGCCCTGTGGGCGTCGGCGCGCTTTTCGTTTTCACCGGCTATGAACCCCTGCGAAATCTTCAGTTCCGTCATCATTGTCCTCCTCCCGAAAAGAAGCCCGTCGCCGGTCTTGGGAGATACCGGCGACGAGCAGACTTCGTGATCTCAGCGCGTAAAGCTCTGGGCGTTGCCCGCGTCCACGTTGATGATATTGCCGGTCGACTTGGCAGACGAGTCGGATGCGAGGAAGTAGATGGCCTCGGCGATGTCTTCTGGAAAGACGTTGAGCTTCAGCATCGAGCGCTTGCGGTAGTGCTCCTCGAGCTCCGAGACTTCGATCTTGGAGGAAGCAGCGCGCTGCTCGCGCCATTCGCCGTTCCAGATCTTCGAACCACGCAGGACTGCGTCCGGGTTCACCGTGTTGACGCGGATTCCAGCGTCCGCACCTTCGAGTGCCAGGCAGCGGGCGAGGTGAATCTCGGCGGCTTTCGCCGTGCAATAGGCGGACGCGTTCGGTGAGGAGGCAAGGCCGTTCTTCGAGGCGACGAAGACGATGTTGCCGCCGATCGCCTGGCGACGGAAGAGGCGGAAGGCCTCGCGCGAGACGAGGAAGTAGCCGGTCGCCAGGATGTCGATGTTCTTGTTCCACATCGCAAGCGTCGTGTCCTCGACAGGCGCCGAAGAGGCGATGCCGGCATTGGAGACGAGAATGTCGACGCCGCCGAACTCGACACAGGCTTCGGCAAAGGTGGAGGCGACGGCCCCTTCCTTCGTAACGTCAAGCGTGACGGAGCGAACGCTGTCACCGCCGTAGCGCTTGGCGAAATCGGTCATGGTGTCGGCGAGTGCCCCGGCGTCGATGTCGGCCAGCACCACGCAGGCGCCCTCCGCCATCAGCCGTTCGGCAGTGGCGCGGCCGATGCCGCCGGCGCCGCCGGTGACGAAGGCCACCCGGCCGGCCAGCGACTTCGGTTTCGGCATGCGCTGAAGCTTGGCTTCCTCGAGCAGCCAGTATTCGATGTCGAAGGCTTCCTGTTCGGGCAGGCCCTGATACTCGGAGACGGTCGAGGCGCCCTTCATCACGTTGATGGCGTTGACGTAGAACTCGCCGGCGATGCGGGCGGTCGCCTTGTCCTTGGCAAAGGACAGCATGCCGACGCCGGGGACCAGGAAGATGACCGGGTTGGGGTCGCGCATCTTCGGCGAGTTGTCGTGCTTGCAGCTCTCATAGTAGCGCGTGTAGTCGGCGCGGTAGTCTTCCAGCGCCTTGTCGAGGCCGGCGATCACCGCATCGGCATCGGGCTTCGCCGGATCGAAATCGACGATCAGCGGGCGGATCTTGGTGCGCAGGAAGTGGTCGGGGCAGGAGGTGCCGAGGCTTCCCAGCGCCTGAAGATCCCTGGAGTTGACGAATTCGAGCACGGCCGCCTGGTCATCGAAGTGGCCGAGCTTGCGTTCGGTCTTGCCGATACGGCCGCGGATTTCCGGCATGAGTCTTGCGGCGATCGCGCGACGTTCGGCTTCCGGCAGGCTCTTTGCGACTGCGCCGCCGAAGATCGTCTTGCCTTCGGTTTCCTTCGCGAACCACTCGATCGCCTTGTTGATGATCTCGAGCGTCAGCAGGTAGCAGTCCTTGGCGTCGTTTGCCCAGGTGAACAGGCCGTGGCTTTCCAGCACCACGCCCTTGGCGGTCGGGTTGGCCTTCACGAACGCTTCGAGGTCGAGCCCGAGCTGGAAACCGGGGCGGCGCCAGGGCAGCCAGCCGATCTCGTCGCCGAAGATCTGGCTCGTCAGTTCCTTCGAGTTCCTCGAGGCGGCGATCGCGATGATCGCGTCGGGATGCATGTGGTCGACATGGGTAAACGGCACGAAACCATGCAGCGGTGTGTCGATGGAGGCGGCGCGCGGGTTGAGGTTGAAGGTGCAGTGGGGCAGGAAGCCGACCATGCGGTCCTCGTCCTCGACGCCCTTGTAGAGCGTCTTCAGCGCTTCGAGCTTGTCCATGTAGAGGGTGGAGAAACCGTCGAGCTTGATCGTCCCGACATCGCCGCCGGACCCCTTGACCCACATGACGCGAACCTTCTCGCCGGTCAGCGGATCGGTTTCCATGACCTTTGCCGAGGTGTTGCCGCCACCGTAATTGGTGATGCGCTTGTCGGCGCCCAAGAGATTGGACCGGTAGAGCAGCTTGCCGGGCTCGTCGAGCTTTGCAGCGTAAGCGTCGTCCCAACGGTTTTCGAGAAGGCGGGTTTGGCCCGTCATTGCTTCCTCCCTGTGCATGTCGATTCATGGGCGGCGCGCAAAGGCGGCCCATCTCCTTCTGGTCGACGGTATCGCGCATCCTGGCGACAGTTGTCAATCAATTTCGATCATAAACATGCATTGTGCGGCGCAACATTATCTTTTTTGATCGTTTGTGATTGACAGCATAAAAACAATCCGGATAAATCACGCTCAGGAGGAGCCCATGCACGAACGCGAACGTCATCGCATCATATTAAGCGCGATCCAGGAAAAGCCGGTCATCACCGTGCAGGATATCGCCGAGCTGACCGAGGCTTCCGAGGCCACGATCCGCCGGGATATCGCGTCGCTTCACGTGCAGGGAAAGCTCCGTCGGGTTCGTGGCGGGGCCGAGGCAGTGCATCCGCCGCAGCTTGGAAATCTCGCCGCGCGACCGTTCCGCGTTTCGGAATCGGTCAATATCGACAAGAAACGCGCAATTTCGCGCGCCGCGGTCGATCTGTGTGAGGAAGGCGACTCGATCATCATCAACGGGGGTACGACGACCTTCCAGATGGTGCATTTCATGTCGGCGCGCCGCCTGCAGGTCATGACCAATTCCTTCGCCATCGCCGAGCACCTGGTGAAGCATTCCAAGTGCACCGTTTCGGTGCCGGGCGGGGCGATCTATCGCGACCAGAGCCTGATCCTGTCGCCCTTCGACAACGACGCGATCCGCAATTTCTATGCACGGCGGATATTTATCGGCGCGCAGGGCATCAGTGCGCTCGGCGTCATGGAATCCGATGCGCTCGTCATCCAGAGCGAACAGAAGCTCATGCGGCAGGCGGAGGAACTGATCGTGATGGTCGATTCGAGCAAGTTCGCGAAGCGCTCCAGCCTGATCCTGTGTTCGCTCGACAACGTCTCGACGATCATCACAGACGACAAAATTCCCGACGAGGCGGCCGCCATGGTCACCGACGCCGGCATCAAGCTCATTACGGTCAAGCCGATGGCTTCGGCCGAGAAGGAGGATACCACGTCGGTCGCATGATGTGATCCGGCCGCGTGGGGAGTTCAAAGCAGTCCATCAACCTGGGAGGAAGACCAAATGAAACTGTCCAAGACACTGCTCGCCGGTGTGGCTTTTGCCGCCATGGCATTGGCATCCGGTGCCAACGCGGCCGACATGAAGATCGCACTCGTGGTCAAGTCGCTCGGCAACGGCTTCTTCGAGGCCGCCAACAAGGGCGCCGAGGAAGCCGCCAAGGAACTCGGCGGCGTCGAGATCATCTATACCGGCCCGACGACGACCACGGCCGAAGGCCAGATCGAAGTCATCAATTCGCTGATCGCCCAGGGCGTCGACGCCATCGCGATTTCGGCCAACGATCCGGACGCCGTCGTTCCGGCGCTGAAGAAGGCCGCCCAGCGCGGCATCAAGGTTATCTCGTGGGATTCGGGCGTTGCCGCCGAAGGCCGCATCATGCACCTCAACCCGTCGTCCAACGAACTGATCGGCAAGATGTGCCTGCAGCTCGCGGCCAACCATCTCGAAGGCGGCAAGGGCGACTTCGCCATCCTCTCGGCTACCACGACCTCGACCAACCAGAACATCTGGATCGAGGAAATGAAGAAGCAGCTCAAGGACTTCCCGGGCCTCAACCTGACCACGACCGTCTACGGCGACGACCTGGCCGACAAGAGCTACCGCGAAGCCAACGGCCTTCTGTCCTCCTCGCCGAACGTCAAGGTCATCGTCGCTCCGACGACCGTCGGCGTTCTCGCCGCCTCGCAGGCCGTCAAGGATGCCGGCAAGATCGGTGAGGTCTACGTGACCGGCCTTGGCCTGCCGTCCGAAATGGCCGGCGCCATCAAGTCGGGTGCCACCAAGGAATTCGCCATCTGGAACCCGATCGACCTCGGTTACTCGGCCACCCAGATCGCCTATCACTTGGTCAAGGGCGACACCGACGGCGCGCCGGGCTCGGAAATCGAAGCCGGCCGCATGGGCAAGATCAAGGTCGGCGACAATGGCGAAGCGGCCATGGCCGATCCCTTCGTCTACAACTCGTCCAACATCGACGAGTTCTCGAAGATCTTCTGATCTGCTGAAACTCGCTGATTGAGTGAACCAAGTCCCCCTCTGGCCTGCCGGCCATCTCCCCCACAAGGGGGGAGAAACCTTGCCGCAACAGTCTTGCCCGAATTGAGCTTCGACGTAGCGGCCGGGTTAAGCTCTCCCCCTTGTGGGGAGGGTGGGGAGGGGTTTTGAAGCAAAGCCGGACCATGACCGTTCAAGCCAGACCTCTCGATACCGCGCCATTGGCCGCCGACACGCCCATTCTCGAAATGCGCGGCATTTCGCAGATCTTTCCGGGGGTGAAGGCGCTCGATGGCGTGAACATCGCGCTCTACCCGGGCAAGGTGACGGCCCTGATCGGCGAGAACGGCGCCGGCAAGTCGACGCTGGTCAAGATCCTGACCGGGATCTACCGGCCGAACGAGGGCGAGATCCTGATCGACGGCCGGCCGATCGCCTTTGCCAATGCCCAAGACGCGATCGATGCCGGCGTCACCGCGATCCACCAGGAAACCGTGCTGTTCGACGAACTGACCGTCGGCGAAAACATCTTTCTCGGCCATGCGCCGCGCACGCGGTTCGGCCTGATCGACTGGAAGACCATCAACCAGCGCGCCCGCCAGCTGCTGGCCGAGCTGGAAAGCAGCATCGACCCGACCATCCGGTTGAAGGATCTGTCGATCGCCCAGCGCCATCTGGTCGCGATCGCCCGGGCGCTGTCGGTGGAGGCCCGCATCGTCATCATGGACGAGCCGACGGCGGCCCTGTCGCGCAAGGAGATCGACGACCTGTTCCGCATCGTCGAGGGGCTGAAGCGCCAGGGCAAGGCGATCCTGTTCATCAGCCACAAGTTCGACGAGGTCTATGAAATCGCCGAAAACTACGCCGTGTTCCGCGACGGCAAGATGGTCGGTTCCGGTGCGCTGAAAGCCACGCCGCAGGACGAGATCGTCCGGCTGATGGTCGGCCGCGACGTGCATGACGTCTTCCCCAAGGTGCCCGCTAACATCGGCGGAACGGTGCTTGCGGTCGATGGCTATTGCCACGACACCGAATTCCGCGACATTTCCTTCGACCTGAAAAAGGGCGAGATCCTCGGCGTCTACGGCCTGATCGGCGCCGGGCGCTCCGAACTCTGCCAGTCGCTGTTTGGCATCACCGCGCCGGCCTCCGGCCGGCTGTCGCTCGAGGGCCGGGAGATATCGATCCGCACCCCCGCCGACGCGATCGCTGCCGGGATCGTCTACGTGCCGGAAGAGCGCGGCCGCCATGGCCTGGCGCTCGAAATGCCGATCTACCAGAACATGTCGCTGCCGTCGCTGGCGCGCACGTCCGCGCGCGGTTTCCTCAAGGTGGTCAACGAACTGTCGCTCGCCCGCAAATATGCCGAGCGGCTCGACCTGCGCGCCGCCGCACTCTCGGTGCCGGTCGGCACGCTGTCGGGCGGCAACCAGCAGAAGGTGGTGATTGGCAAATGGCTCGCCACGCAGCCGAAGGTCATCATTCTTGACGAGCCGACCAAGGGCATCGACATCGGCTCCAAGGCCGCCGTGCACGGCTTCATCTCGGAACTCGCGGGCGAGGGGCTGTCGATCATCATGATCTCGTCCGAACTGCCGGAAATCCTCGGCATGTCCGACCGCGTGCTGGTGATGCACGAAGGACTGATGGCCGGGCTCTACGACCGCGACGGCCTGACCGCCGAGACGCTGGTGCGCGCCGCCACCGGCAACCGCTAAGGACATTCGACATGCAACGGCTTCTCAAGAACCGCGAAATCCTGCTGGCGCTGATCATCGTCGTGATGATCGCCGGCTTCTCGACGCGGGCGTCGAATTTCGCCACGCCGGGCAATCTGGCGACGATCTTCAACGACACCTCGATCCTGATCATCCTGGCGCTCGGCCAGATGACCGTCATCCTGACCAAGTCGATCGATCTTTCGGTCGCCGCCAACCTTGCCTTTACCGGCATGGCGGTTGCCATGCTGGATGCCGCTTATCCCGGCCTGCCGCTGGCGCTGCTGATCGTGATCGCGATCGGCATCGGCGCGGCCCTCGGCGCGATCAACGGCTTTCTCGTCTGGCTCCTGCAGATCCCGCCGATCGTAGTCACGCTCGGCACGCTCACCATCTATCGCGGCATGGCCTTCGTGCTCTCGGGCGGCAGCTGGGTCAACGCGCACCAGATGACGCCGGACTTCCTCGGCCTGCCGCGTATCAGCGTGCTGGGCATGCCGATACTGTCCTGGGCGGCGATCGCCATCGTCTTCCTCATCTGGTTCGTGCTCACCCGCACGCCGTTCGGCCGCTCGACCTATGCGGCGGGCGGCAATCCGACGGCAGCGGTCTATGCCGGCATCGATGTCGGCCGCGCCCGCTTCCTCGCCTTCGTGCTGTCGGGCGCGCTCGCCGGTCTGTCGGGCTATCTTTGGGTGTCGCGCTATGCGGTGGCCTATGTCGATATCGCCGCCGGCTTCGAACTCGACAGCGTGGCTGCCAATGTCATCGGTGGCGTATCGATCGCCGGCGGCATCGGCTCGGTGATCGGCACCGTGCTCGGCGCGCTGTTCCTTGGCGTGATCAAGAACGCCTTGCCGGTCATCGGCATCTCGCCTTTCGCCCAGATGGCGATCTCCGGCGTCGTCATCGTGCTCGCCGTCGTCTTCAACGCCCGGGCCGAGGCCAAGAAGGGCCGCATCATCCTGCGCGACCGCGCAGCCAAGGACAGCCAGGAGGTGACCGCATGAGCACCGCGACTTCCGAAACCACGACCACCCGGCGGCAGATCCCCGACCGGTTGGGCACGCCGTTCAAGCGGCTGCTGGCGAGTTGGGAATTGCTGCTGTTCGGCGTGGCGGTGGTGATCTTCATCGCCAATTCGCTGGCCTCGCCCTATTTCCTCGACGCCTGGAACCTGTCGGACGCCACTTTCAACTTCACCGAAAAGGCGATGATTGCCTTTGCCATGGCGCTCCTGATCATCGCCGGCGAGATCGATCTCTCGGTCGCCGCGATCATTGCGCTCGCCTCCACCGCCATGGGCTATGCCGCGCAGATGGGCATCGGCGCGCCGGGGCTGGTGGTGATCGGCATCGGCACCGGTCTCGCCTGCGGCGCCTTCAACGGCATCCTGGTGGCGGGGCTGAAACTGCCGTCGATTGTCGTGACCATCGGCACGATGAGCCTGTTTCGCGGCATTTCCTATATCGTGCTCGGCGATCAGGCCTATGGCAAATACCCGGCCGATTTCGCCTTCTTCGGGCAGGGCTACGTCTTCTGGGTATTCTCCTTCGAATTTGTGCTCTTCCTCGTCATGGCCGGGCTGTTCGCCGTGCTGCTGCACGCCACCAATTTCGGCCGGCAGGTCTATGTGATCGGCAACAATCCGCTGGCCGCGCGCTTCTCCGGCATTCCGGTCGAGCGAGTGAAGTTCATCCTCTTCCTGCTCACCGGCCTGACGAGCGGCATTGCCGCCGTCTGCCTCACCTCGCGGCTCGGCTCGACGCGGCCGTCGATCGCGCAGGGCTGGGAACTTGAGGTGGTGACCATGGTGGTGCTCGGCGGGGTGTCGATCCTCGGCGGTGCCGGCACGATCGCCGGCGTGGTGATCGCCGCCTTCGTCATGGGTCTCGTCACTTTCGGCCTCGGCCTGCTCAACGTGCCCGGCATCGTCATGTCGATCTTCATCGGCCTGCTCTTGATCGTCACAATCGCGCTGCCGATCATCGGCCGACGCATCCGCAATGCGAGGGCGGCACGATGAGTGAACTCGAAAGACACGCCTTCAAGATGAAACTCCATCCCGGCATGGAGGCGGAATACAGGAAGCGCCATGACGAGATCTGGCCGGACCTGGTGGATCTGCTGCACGAGGCGGGCGTTCGCGACTACACGATCCATCTCGACCGCGAGACCAACATCCTGTTCGGCGTTCTCAGCCGCCCGAAGGACCACACGATGGCGAGCCTGCCGGAGCATCCGGTGATGAGGCGCTGGTGGGCGCATATGGCCGACATCATGGAAAGCAATCCCGACAATTCGCCCGTCGCCGTCGATCTGGTCAACGTCTTCCACCTGCCATGAACGCGTCTCGTCCGCGGCGCGTCGCCGTCATCGACATCGGCAAGACCAATGCCAAGGTGGTGGTCCTCGACGGAGAGACCGGTGCCGAGATCGCGATCCGCAGGACTGCGAACGGCGTGGTTGCCGGTCCTCCCTATCCCCACTACGACGTCGAGGCCTTGTGGTCGTTCATCCTGTCCGCTCTCGCTTCATTCGCCGAGGCGCCCGGCTACGATGCGATCTCGATCACCACGCATGGGGCGAGCGCCGCGCTCCTCGACGCTGACGGGCGGCTCGCCATGCCGGTTCTCGATTACGAACACGGCTATCCGGCCGACGTCGTTTCGGACTACGCCGCCTTGCGGCCTGCCTTTCCCGAGACCTGTTCGCCGGCGCTTCCGGTCGGCCTCAATCTCGGAGCCCAACTTCACTATCAGAAGACTGTCTTTCCCGAAGCATTCGCGCGGGTCCGGACGATCCTCACCTATCCGCAATACTGGGCCTTCCGCCTGACGGGTGTCGTTGCGAACGAGGTAACCTCGCTCGGCTGTCACACCGACCTCTGGAATCCGGGGCAGGGCGTTTATTCGTCTCTCGTCGACAGGCTCGAGATAAGGACGTTGATGGCGCCGGTCCGGTCGGCCTTCGACGTGCTTGGCCCGGTGCTGCCGGAGGTCCGCCGAGTGATCGGCCTCAATGCGATCGTTCCCGTCTATTGCGGCATCCACGATTCCAATGCATCGCTGCTGCCACATCTCATCGGAAGGCAGCCGCCTTTCTCGGTGGTGTCGACGGGCACCTGGGTCATCTGCTTCGCGGTGGGGAGTGACCCAGCGGGGCTCGATCCGGCGCGTGACACGCTGTCGAATGTCGATGCCTTCGCGCGGCCCGTGCCATCGGCCCGCTTCATGGGCGGTCGCGAATTCGAGATCCTCACGCAAGGCGCGGCTGAACCGTCACCGAAAGCGGTGGAGTTGGCCGCCCGTGCGGTGATCACCAAGGGTGTGATGGTTCTGCCCAATGCCGTGGACGGATCAGGACCTTTCCCGGACCGCACGGTACGGTGGATCGGCGAGCCTGCTTCGGACGCCGAGCGGGTAGCCGCCGTCTCGCTCTATGTGGCGATGATGACGGTCACATGTCTCGACCTCGTGAAGGCTGCAGGCCCGATCATCGTTGAAGGACCGATGAGTCGGAACAGCGTCTTCCTCGCCGCGCTGGCGTCCATGACCGGGCGCGATGTGACGGTCGACACGGACGCCGGAACGAGCGGCACCGCGCTCGGAGCCGCCGTGCTTGCCGGGGTGAGGCCACAGGCGCGACACCCGACCGTCATTTCGCCGTCACTCGATGTCGGCTCCTATCTCGGTCATTGGCGAGCGGCGCTGGTGTCCGACGTCTAGCACGCGCGCCGCCGCAGCTTCACGGCGGAAGACGCCGGGGCTCCTGGAGGTCCACTTGCGGAAGGCGCGGTGAAAGGCGCTCGGCTCGGAAAAGCCGAGCTGGGCGGCGATCTCTCCGACGCTGTCTCGGCTCGTCAGCAGCAGTTCCATGGCCCGCTCCCGCCTGATCTCATCCTTTATGCCGGCAAAGCTCCGTCCCTCGGCCTGAAGACGGTGGCGCAGGGTCGATGGCGACATGCGCAGTTGCGCCGCAATGTCCTCAAAGCTGCCCCAGCTCGTCGGTGGGGTCTGCTGCAACCGGCGCCGGATGCCCGCCGCCAGGCCCGCGTCGTATCGGTAGCGCACCAGGATGTTGGCGGGCGCCCCCCGGAGGAACTGCTTCAACGCCTGTTCCGTCCGCGCGATCGGCAGACGGAGCAGTTGTCGGTCGAAGGAGAGCCGGCTGACCGGCTGCCCGAAACGGACCGGAGCGCCGAAGAACAACCGGTAGTCCGCACCCTGCTGCGGCTCGGCGCAGCGGAAATCGACCCTGCGGATCGGAATGCGCCGGCCGACCAGCCAGCAAGCGATGCCGTGCAGCAGAATCCAGTAGGTGCGGTATGCAAAGGCCGAGCGTGGCCCCATCTTGTCCTCGAGCACGATCTCCGCGAGGCCCTCGCTGATCTCAAGTCGGCCGGAGGGATCCTCCAGGATCACGTTCAGGAAGCGCAGTGCCCGCCGCAGGGCGTGTTCCAGCGTCGGCGCGTGCAGCACGCAATGGCAGAGAAGCGTGAAACTGCCGTTGCGCATCGGCCGGGCACCCATGCCGAAGAACTCGTCGTCGACTTCGGCCGCGACGGCAAGCCAGAGCGCGCCGTAGATCTCGGCCGAGACCGGAGCGTCGACCACGGGCGGCAGTCCCACCGACGCCAGAACCGGTGCGGTCGGCTTGCCGGGCCGACGCAGGCAATCGAGCGCTTCCTCGATGAAGGAAGGCGAAATCATCCGTCTGTCCGGCTCGGCCATTCGCTTCTCCTGATATGGTAAAACTGTCCAAAAAATCTGGCCGCTTTGGTCATCGCTTGCAATATAGTGTCCGCATAGAGTCCGGCAACAAGGATCGGCGAAGGAGCTGGTTTGCATGCGGAATGCGGCGAAGGAGGACGGGATGGCGTATCGAACGATCACGGTCGTGCGTTCCACGAAAGCGGGAGTTTTCCCGTGCTGATCGAAGGCAAGGTCTTCGTCGTGACTGGCGGTGCTTCGGGCCTCGGTCTTGCCGTGGTGCACTCGCTCACCGCCGCCGGAGCGCGGGCAGTCGTTGCTGACGTCAATGCCGAGGTCGGTGAGAAGGTCACCGCGGAATTCGGAAACAGCGTCCGCTTCGTGCGAACCGACGTCACGTCGGAGGACGACGCGGCGGCCGCCGTTCGAGCCGCAACGGAGGCCTTCGGACACCTCCACGGCCTGGTGAACTGTGCCGGCATCGCCCCCGGCGAGAAGGTGATCGGTCGCGACGGTCCGCATCGGCTGGATGTCTTCACGCGGGCAATCAGCATCAATCTCGTCGGCACGTTCAACATGATCCGTCTTGCGGCCGCCGCAATCTCCAGGGAGGAGCCGAACGAAGACGGCGAGCGTGGCGTGATCGTCAACACGGCATCGGTCGCCGCTTTCGAAGGGCAAATCGGCCAGGCCGCGTATTCCGCTTCGAAAGGCGGTGTCGTCGGGATGACCCTGCCGATCGCCCGCGAGCTTGCGCGTTACGGCATCCGCGTCGTTTCGATCGCGCCCGGCATCTTCGAGACGCCGATGATGGCGGGCATGCCGCAAGAGGTTCAGGATTCGCTCGGCAAGAGCGTACCTTTTCCGTCCCGCCTCGGCCGTCCCGAGGAGTATGCCGGTCTTGTCCGCCACATTTGCGAGAACAGGATGCTCAACGGAACGGTGATCCGTCTCGACGGAGCTTTGCGCATGGGTGCGCGTTGAAGGAGCAGTGATGCAGGAGATGCAGGGAATACCTCAGGACCCGGTTGTCATCGTCGGTGCGGCGCGCACGGCCATGGGCGGCTTTCAGGGTGTGCTGTCGCGCGCGACGGCTCCGGATCTCGGCGCGGCCGCCATCCGCGCGGCACTTGCCCGATCCGGCGTCGGTGCCGATGAAATCGATGAAGTGGTATTCGGCTGCGTTCTCGCCGCCGGTCTGGGGCAGGCGCCGGCCCGTCAGGCGTCGATCGGGGCGGGGCTTTCCGTCTCGACGGGCGCAACGACCGTCAACAAGATGTGCGGCTCCGGCATGAAGGCTACAATGCTGGCCCATGACCTCCTGCTCGCCGGCAGCGCCACGGTCGCGGTGGCCGGCGGCATGGAGAGCATGACCAATGCGCCGTACCTGCTCGATCGTGCGCGCGGTGGTTATCGACTGGGGCATGGCCGCGTCATCGATCATATGTTCCTCGACGGCCTCGAAGACGCTTACGACAACGGCCGGCTGATGGGCACGTTCGCGGAAGACTGCGCGGAAGCCTATGGCTTTGCCCGCGACGCCCAGGACGCTTATGCCGTCGCATCGCTGACGCGAGCGCAAAAGGCGATCGCTGGCGGGGATTTCGAGGCAGAGATCACGCCGGTGACGATCGGCAGCGGCAAGACGGACGTTACCGTGAGCATCGACGAGCAGCCGGGAAAAGCGAGACTCGACAAGATACCGACGTTGCGTCCCGCCTTCCGCGAAGGAGGGACGGTGACGGCCGCGAATTCCAGTTCGATCTCGGACGGTGCCGCGGCGCTCGTCCTCATGCGCCGGTCGCAGGCCGAGCGGGAGGGCCGGACCCCGCTCGCGACCATCATCGGCCATGCTACCCATTCACAGGCGCCGCATCTCTTTCCGACGGCGCCGGTCGATGCCCTGCGCAAACTGGCCGCACGCACTGGCTGGGATCTCAAGGATGTCGACCTCTTCGAGATCAACGAGGCTTTCGCGGTGGTTCCCATGGCGGCGATGCATGAACTCGGCCTGCCCCGTGAGAAGGTGAACGTCCATGGCGGAGCCTGCGCACTCGGGCATCCGATCGGTGCGTCGGGAGCACGCATTATCGTAACCCTGCTCGCCGCGCTGGAGCGCTATGACCTGCGGCGCGGCATGGCCGCTGTCTGCATCGGCGGCGGCGAAGCGACCGCGATCGCCGTGCAACGACACTGAGGGCGCTGGGAGGAGCCGGAATGATACTGACCGAGGAACAGCAACAGATCCGCGACATGGCGCGCGACTTCGCCCGCGAAAGGCTGGCGCCGGGCGCGGCCCAGCGCGATGTCGACCATGCCTTCCCGAAGCAGGAGCTGAAGGAAATGGGCGAGCTCGGTTTCCTCGGCATGCTGGTGCCCGAGACCTACGGCGGATCGGATACGGGCGTCGTCGCCTATGCCGCAGCACTCGAGGAAATCGCGGCCGGCGACGGGCCATGCTCCACGATCATGAGCGTGCACAGTTCTGTGGGCTGCGTGCCCATTCTCAAATTCGGCACCGAAGCACAGAAGGAACGCTTCCTGCCGAAACTCGCCTCCGGCGAATGGATCGGCGGTTTCGCACTCACCGAGCCGCAGGCTGGCTCGGACGCTTCGAATCTTCGCACCCGTGCTCGCCGCGACGGCGATCACTACGTACTGAACGGTGCAAAACAGTTCATCACCTCGGGCAAGAACGGGCAGGTCGTCATCGTCTTCGCGGTGACCGATCCGGAACTCGGAAAGAAGGGAATTTCCGCCTTCATCGTCCCGACCGACACGCCGGGCTATGAAGTAGTCCGTGTCGAGAACAAGCTTGGACTTCATTCCTCCGATACCTGTCAGATCGCCTTCAACGATATGCGGGTGCCGGCAGAATTCCGGCTCGGGGAGGAGGGAGAAGGATACCGGATCGCGCTTGCCAATCTCGAAGGCGGGCGCATCGGGATCGCGGCCCAGTCGGTCGGCATGGCGCGTGCGGCCTTCGAGGCGGCGCGGGACTATGCGCGGGAAAGGACTGCTTTCGGGCAGCCGATCATCGAGCATCAGGCCGTTTCCTTCCGGCTTGCCGACATGGCGACGAAGATTGCGGCGGCGCGCCAGCTGACCCTGCACGCTGCACTCCTGAAGGAGCGGGGCGAGCCGTGCCTCACAGAGGCCTCAATGGCAAAGCTATTCGCCTCGGAAATGGCGGAAAAAATTTGCTCCGATGCGATCCAGATCCATGGCGGTTACGGCTACATGTCCGATTATCCGGTCGAACGCATCTACCGCGATGTCCGGATCTGCCAGATCTATGAGGGAACGAGCGATGTGCAGCGCATCGTGATTGCACGCGGTCTATAATGTTTCCGGCTCTACCTTCCCGGAGGACGGATGGTGTCGAGCCGACAAGGAGGAGAAAGGCATGAACGAGACGGTTCGTCTTAGCCTGCATGTACCCGAGCCGGAGGTCCGGCCCGGCGACCAGCCCGATTTCTCGAACGTCAAGATCCCGAAGGCGGGCTCGGTTCCGCGGCCGGAAGTCGATGTCGCACCGGAGACGATCCGCGACCTCGCCTTTTCCATCATCCGGGTGCTCAACCGGGAAGGAGAGGCGGTCGGTCCCTGGGCGGGTCTGCTATCGGATGAGGAACTGCTCGCCGGCCTCAAGGACATGATGCGCCTCAGAGCGTTCGACGCTCGCATGCTTATGGCGCAGCGCCAGGGCAAAACCTCGTTCTATATGCAGCATCTCGGGGAGGAGGCGGTGAGCTGCGCCTTCCGCAAGGCGCTGGCGAAGGGCGACATGAATTTCCCGACCTATCGCCAGGCGGGACTGCTGATCGCCGACGGCTACCCGATGGTCGACATGATGAACCAGATCTTTTCGAACGAGAAGGATCCGCTACGCGGCCGCCAGCTGCCGATCATGTATTCGTCGAAGGAACACGGCTTCTTCACGGTGTCCGGCAATCTCGCTACGCAGTTCGTCCAGGCGGTCGGCTGGGCCATGGCGTCGGCCATCAAGAACGACACGCGGATTGCGGCGGCCTGGATCGGTGACGGTTCGACGGCGGAGTCCGATTTCCATTCGGCGCTGGTCTTCGCCTCCACCTACAAGGCGCCGGTTATTCTCAACATCGTCAACAACCAGTGGGCGATCTCGACGTTCCAGGGCATCGCCCGTGGTGGCGCCGGGACGTTCGCGGCCCGCGGCCTCGGTTTCGGCATCCCGTCGCTCCGCGTCGACGGCAATGACTACCTCGCGGTCCATGCGGTCGCGCGCTGGGCGGCCGAGCGGGCCCGCCGCAATCTCGGACCCACGCTCATTGAATACGTCACCTATCGTGTCGGTGCCCATTCGACTTCGGACGACCCGAGTGCCTACCGGCCCAAGGCCGAGTCGGAGGCCTGGCCGCTCGGCGACCCGGTCCTGCGTCTGAAGAAGCACCTGATCACCCGTGGCTGCTGGTCGGTCGAGCGACATGCGCAGGCCGAATCCGAAATCATGGACGAGGTGATCCAGGCACAGAAGGAGGCGGAAAGCCACGGCACGCTCCACGCCGGTGGCAAGCCCTCGGTGCGCGACATCTTCGAAGGAGTCTACGCGGAAATGCCGACGCACATCCGTCGTCAGCGGCAGAAGGCGGGTTACTGATATGCCCAGAATGACCATGATCGAAGCCGTTCGCAGCGCCATGGACGTCTCGATGGGGCGCGATGACAACGTCGTCGTCTTCGGCGAGGATGTCGGCTATTTCGGCGGCGTCTTCCGTTGTACCCAGGGGCTGCAGGCGAAATACGGCAAGACCCGCTGCTTCGATACGCCGATCAGCGAATCCGGCATCCTAGGCACCGCTATCGGCATGGCGGCATACGGACTAAAGCCCTGCATCGAGATCCAGTTCGCCGATTACATGTATCCGGCCTACGACCAGATCACGCAGGAGGCCGCCCGTATCCGGTATCGCTCGAACGGCGACTTCACCTGCCCCATCGTGGTGCGGATGCCGACCGGTGGCGGTATTTTTGGCGGCCAGACTCACAGCCAGAGCCCCGAGGCGCTCTTCACCCATGTCTGTGGGCTGAAAGTGGTGGTGCCGTCCAATCCGTTCGACGCCAAGGGTTTGCTGATCGCGGCCATCGAAGATCCGGACCCGGTGATCTTTCTGGAGCCGAAGCGGCTCTACAACGGTCCTTTCGACGGTCATCACGAGCGACCGGTGACGCCCTGGTCGAAGCACGAACTCGGCGAAGTGCCGGAGGGGCATTACGCCATCCCGATCGGCAAGGCGGAGGTGCGCAGACCGGGTTCGGCGGCCACCGTTCTCGCCTACGGGACGATGGTTCACGTCGCCCTTGCCGCGGTGGAGGAGACGGGTGTCGATGCCGAAGTCATCGATCTGCGCAGTCTGCTCCCGCTCGACCTCGATACGATCGTGCAGTCGGTGAACAAGACAGGTCGCTGTGTGATCGTTCACGAAGCGACGCTGACCTCCGGTTTCGGTGCCGAAGTTGCGGCTCTGGTTCAGGAGCATTGTTTCTACCATCTCGAAGCGCCGGTGGTGCGTGTCGCCGGCTGGGATACGCCTTACCCGCATGCGCAGGAATGGGATTACTTCCCCGGTCCGGCCCGAGTCGGGCGCGCGCTCATCGAAGTGATGGAGGGCTGATCCATGGGTGAATTCACCATCAAGATGCCGGATGTCGGCGAAGGTGTCGCCGAGGCAGAG
This sequence comes from Ciceribacter sp. RN22, assembly GCF_024054295.1. Taxonomy (NCBI): domain Bacteria; kingdom Pseudomonadati; phylum Pseudomonadota; class Alphaproteobacteria; order Hyphomicrobiales; family Rhizobiaceae; genus Ciceribacter; species Ciceribacter sp. RN22. Next base: position 1,311,091 of record NZ_JAMXLD010000002.1, on the reverse strand, counting down.
CTGGTCGAATGGCACGTGAAGCCCGGCGATCCGGTGCGCGAGGACATGGTGCTTGCGGCTGTGATGACCGACAAGGCGACCGTCGAGATCCCGTCGCCGGTCGCCGGCGTGGTGATCTGGGTCGGCGCCGAGATCGGCGACACGGTTTCGGTCAAGGCGCCGCTGCTCAGGATAGAGGTGCCCGGTTACGACGACGGGTCCTCCTCAGGAGAGAATGAGGGCGATTCTCCTGCTGCCGAGAATGCAAGCGCAACACCAACCGCCGCGGTTTCGCCGGCGGTCGAGGCGAGGGGAGCGCCAAGCACCTCCGGTACCGCTCCCGCGTCGCGTCCGTCTCCGCTGCCAGAATCGCAGAAGCCACTCGCCTCTCCTGCCGTGCGGTTGCGGGCGCGGGAGAGCGGGGTAGACCTGCGTCAGGTCGTCGGCACAGGCCCGGCCGGTCGGATCACGCACGAGGATATCGAGCTCTTTCTGGCTTCCGGCGCACCGCAACCGGCAGCGTCGCACGGCCCGGTCCGCAACACCCATGTCGAGGAGGTGAAGCTTACCGGCATGCGTCGGCGGATCGCCGAACGGATGACGCTTTCGGCCTCGCGAATCCCCCACATCAGCTACGTCGAGGAGGTCGACATGACCGACCTCGAGGAACTGCGCACGACGATGAACAGGGATCGCAAGCCGGACCATCCGAAGCTTACGATCCTGCCGTTCCTGATGCGCGCCATGGTGAAGGCGATCGCCCGCCAGCCGGAGGTCAACGCGACCTTCGACGACAACGCCGGCATCATCTCCCGGTTCGGCGCGGTACATATCGGGGTCGCCACGCAAACGTCGACGGGGCTGACGGTGCCAGTCGTTCGTCACGCCGAGGCTCGCAGCATCTGGGATTGTGCCGCCGAACTCACCCGGCTCGCCGAGGCGGCCCGTTCGGGCACGGCGCTTCGTGAAGAGCTGACCGGCTCGACGATCACGATCACATCCCTCGGAGCGCTCGGCGGCATTGCCACGACACCGATCATCAATCATCCGGAAGTCGCGATTATCGGCGTCAACAAGATGGTGGTGCGGCCCGTCTGGGACGGCAACCAGTTTGTGCCGCGCAAGATGATGAACCTCTCGTCGAGCTTCGACCACCGGATCATCGACGGCTGGGACGCCGCAACCTTTGTGCAGCGGATCAAGACGCTGCTCGAAACGCCTGCCCTCATCTTCATCGAGGACTGACAATCATGAAGGAAATTTCCTGCAAGCTCCTTGTCATCGGCGCTGGTCCCGGCGGTTACGTCTGTGCGATCCGGGCCGGTCAACTCGGCGTCGATACGGTGATCGTCGAGGCGGGAAAGCCGGGGGGCACTTGTCTCAATGTTGGCTGCATTCCCTCCAAGGCGCTGATTCATGCGGCGGAGGAATACGAGAAGATCCGCCAAATGGCGGAGGGCCGGAGTCCGCTCGGCATTTCGTTGCAGGCGCCACCGAGCCTCGACCTCGCCGCGACAATCGCCTGGAAGGACGGCATCGTCGGCCGTTTGAACAGCGGTGTTTCCGGTCTCCTGCGCAAGGCACGGGTGAAGATCGTCCAGGGGCGCGCTGCCTTCCGGGACGGCAAGACCGTTGAGGTACAGACTGAAACCGGGATGCAGGTGATCCGCGCGGAGATGGTCGTCATCGCGACCGGTTCCAAGCCGGTTGAGCTCCCCTTTCTGCCGTTCGGCGGACCAGTCATCTCCTCGACGGAGGCGCTCTCGCTCACGACACTTCCGAAGAGGCTGGTGGTGGTCGGCGGCGGCTATATCGGGCTCGAGCTTGGAACGGCCTTCGCAAAACTCGGAAGCGAGGTGACGGTCGTCGAAGCCACAGACCAGGTGCTTCCGCAATATGATGGAGAACTCGTCCGTCCTGTCCAGAAGCGCCTGCAGCAATTGGGGGTCCGCGTGCTGACGGGCGCGAAGGCGAAAGGCCTTTCCGGTCAGGGCGAGGCCCTGCTCGTGGAGACCGAGGACGGCAAGGAACATAAGCTGCAGGCCGACAAGATACTCGTCACCGTCGGGCGCCGGCCGAACACGGATATGGCCGGACTTGACGGGCTCGATCTCGATCGTTCTGGCGCATTCCTGCGCATCGACGACCAGTGCCGAACATCGATGCGCGGTGTTTTCGCCATCGGCGACGTCACGGGGGAACCGATGCTCGCCCACCGTGCCATGGCGCAGGGCGAGATGGTTGCCGAGATCGCCTCGGGGCTGAAACGCGGGTGGGACAAGCGCTGTATTCCGGCCGTGTGCTTTACCGATCCGGAGATCCTCAGCGCGGGTCTGTCGCCGGACGAGGCGCGCCGCAACGGTCTCGAAGTGCGGGTGGGACAGTTTCCGTTCAGCGCCAACGGCCGCGCGATGACCATGCTCGCAGAAGATGGTTTCGTGCGGGTTGTGGCACGCGCGGACAACAATGTCGTGCTCGGGCTGCAGGCGGTCGGCGCCGGCGTATCCGAATTGGCAAGCGCCTTCGCACTCGCCATCGAGATGGGCGCCAGGGTCGAGGACATTGCCGCGACAGTCCACGCTCACCCAACTCGTGGGGAAGCCCTGCAGGAAGCAGCGCTCAAAGCACTCGGCCACGCCTTGCACATTTGATCTGCCTGAGGGGTCGAGCGATCCGAGTTACTGCGCGGCATCCGACATCGAGCCAGTGGCGGAGACGCCGAGTGGAACGACGACCGGCAGGCCGGAGCGGCAGCGCAGCACCTCCGCCTCGATCTGGTAGATCGAGCGGATGGCCGGCAGCGTCAAAACCTCGGACGAGGTTCCGTGGGACACGAGCGCACCGTTGTGGAGCAGCATCAGGCTGTCGGCATGGCGGGCCGCAAGATTGAGATCGTGGATGGCGATCAGGACGAGGGCGCCGGTTCGTTTCGCGTAGTCCTTGAGGAGGTCCAGCACGCCGATCTGGTGGCGCAGATCGAGTGCGCTGGTCGCCTCGTCCAGAATGAGCAGGCGCGGCTCGCGTATGAGTCTCTGTGCGAGGAGCACCATCTGCTGTTGCCCGCCGGAGAGCGTGGTCATGGGGCGTTCGGCCAGATGGTCGAGGCCGAGGGAGCAGAGGATTTCGGCCGCAGCCGAGAGATCGTCCTCACCTACGTGCCAGCCGAGCTTTTCGTGGCGCCCGAGCAGCAGGACCTGCAGCACCGACAACTCCGCCCGCACAGCGCAATATTGCGGCATGAAACCGACGGCGGCGCGGTCGACGGCCTGTCCGTTCCAGCGGATGGAGCCCTTGTGAGGGATGTCGCCGGCGATTGCTCCGAGGAGTGTGGACTTGCCCGCACCGTTCGGTCCGATGACGGCGACGAGCTGGGAGGGAACGAGAGCGGCCGAGAAATGGCTGACGATCGTTGTTCGACCACGCTCGACAGCCACTTTGTCCAGTATGAGACCTTGCCGCATCAGACGCCTCCACGACCGCGCCGGGCGATAACGGCGAACAGCACGGGTACGCCGGCAACCGCCGTAATGATGCCGACCGGGATGACCGCACCGGGTGAGATGAGTTTGCCGAAGACCGAGGCTGCGACCAGCATCGTCGCGCCGGCCAATGCGGCCATCGGCAGGGCGAACCGGTGATCCTCGCCGACGGCCGCTCTTGCTGCATGCGGGGCGATCAGGCCGATGAAGCCGATCGTGCCGACAAAGGAGACTGCGGCTGCCGTCATCAGGGCAACGAGCAGGAAGGTCTTCGTGCGGAGGCTCTCCACGGATAGCCCGAGGCTTGCGGCATTGGCGTCGCCGAGCCGCAAGACCGTCAGCTTCCACGAGTCACGCAGCACGAAGGGCAAGACGAGCGCGAGCACCACGGAGAGAACTGCGACGCTGAGCCAGGTCGCCTTGAGCAGGCTGCCGAAGAGCCAGAAGACGATCTGCTGCAGGACCTCGGGTGAGGCGAGGAATTGCAGGAGAGATTGCATCGACTGAAAGAAGAAGAGCACGGCGATGCCGGCCAGCACCAGGATTTCCGGTGTCGCGCCGCGAAGCGATGCGATTGAATAGACGAGCGCGCAGGCGACAAGCGTCATCAGGAAGGCGGAAACCGGGACCACGAGAAGATCCGGAAGCGGCAGGAGCCCGCCGAACATGATCGCGAGCGCGGCTCCGAAACCGGCCGCGGCCGAAAAGCCGAGCGTGAAGGGGCTCGCAAGCGGATTGGAAAGAATGGTCTGCATCTGCAGCCCGCAGGTGCCGAGGCTGGCGCCGACGAGAGCGCCCATCAGCGTTTGCGGCATCCGCAGCTGCCAGAGAATGGTGGCGGCCATTGCATCGCTACCGTGCGGTCCGCCCAGCAAGGTGGCCCACACGGTCGAAACCGGCATCCCCGACGGTCCGGTCGCGAGATCGATGATCATGAAGGCCAGGAGGCTCGCGAATGCTCCCGCCAATGCTGCGAGCCGCAGAAGGGTTGCGCGGCGGTAACCGCCGCGCAACTTCTCGATCGCTGGTGCGTCCGCGGTCATTGACCCGGCGCCTGGTAGGGAAGGACGAAGACGCCGTCCGCCTTGATGGGCAGCCATGTCTCATAATAGTCCGCGAGGTTCTTCGCCGGGTGCACGTCCTTGAATGCCTCCGGATAGAGCTGTTTTGCTATGTACTGGGCGTAGACGTAGTCGGAGAGCGTCCGCGTGCCGCCGTGATAGATGGCATGCACATTGCCGGAGGCGACCGCCGGCAGTTCCGACCAGCCGGGACGACCGAGATAGGCCTTCATTCTCTCCCGCGCGACGGCCGGATCGGCGCCGAAACCGACCGAGACGGCCTGCGGCCTGTTCAGCCATTCCGAACCGGCAAGAAAGATGACGTCGGGCTTCTGGGTCAGCACATATTCCGGGCTGAGCGGTCCCCAGTTCTCGACCTGTCCCTTGGCGATGTTGAGACCGCCGAGCGAGTCGACCAGCGTGCCCCACATGCCGTTGCCATAGCTGTTGCCGACTTCCGAGGGTCCTTTCTGCGCAAGCTCCACATAGACCTTCTTGTTCGACGGACCGGCGGCCTTGATCCGTGCCGCGATGTCGTCCATCGCTTCCTTGTAGTTGGCGACGAGCTTTTCGGCCCTGTCCTCCGAACCCATGACCTTGCCCAGAATGAGGGTCGACTGGATGTGCTTCTCGAGCGTCTGGGCGTTGTAGTCCAGTGTCACCACCGGAATACCGGCCTGCTCGATCTGCCGCACGGTGTCGCCCATTGCGTCATAGGTCCAGGCGCCGAGGATGACGAGATCGGGCTTGGCGACGATGACCTTCTCGGCGGAGAAGGTACCGTTTTCGGCATCGCCTACGTCCGGGATGTCGGCGATCGCGGGAATGGCTTCGAGATATTTCTCGAACTGTTTCGGGCGCCAGTCCTTCCAGGTGGAAAGCGAAAGTGCGACGACCTTGTCCATCGCTCCGGGGCCGACGACGGCCAGATAGTCCTCGTAGTAGAAATTGAGAACGACGCGTTTTGCGGGTGCGGCGAGCGTCACCTCGCGACCTTTGACGTCCGTCACCTTGATCTCGGCCAGCGCAGGGCCGGCAAGGATCATCGCCAGCCCGGCGATCGCGCATTTGAGCAATGTCTTCATCAGAATAGTCCCCTGTGTTTGAAAGTAGTCACCGGCACCCGGCTTGATCCCGTTCCCAACGGGCGTTTCCCGCGTGCCGGATGGTGCTGCCGGCTATGTTCACATCGAGCGGCACGTGCTGCCGACGTCGGCGATCTCCATCAGCGCTTCCCGATCCAGGATCGTGACGATTTCCGGATGGTCGAAATCGATCACCCCCCCGCGTTTGAGCTGGTTGAGGCAGCGACTGACGGTCTCGACCGTCAGTCCCAGCCAATCGGCGAGATCGGCGCGGGTGAGATAGAGCGTGAAGGTCACACGACGGCGTTTCGGCGATCTCGACGTCCGCGCGAACTGGCAGGAAAGATCGAGAACCGCGGAGGAGACCTTTTCCATGGCCGTTTTTCGACCGAGGAGAGTGGCGTGTGCCTGCGCCCGCCGCAGCATGAGGTGTATCTCCTGCTGGGCCTCGGCCGGTTCCAGGTTCTCGTCCAGCTGTTCGATGTGGCTGTAGGTCAGGCTTTCTGCCGAGCAGGGATGGCTGTCGCCGAGGGAGAGGCCGAAGAGACGGCCGGGACCCAGGATGTCGACGATCTGCCGGCGACCGTCGCGCAATGCCTGCGATATCGCCACGCAACCGTCGACGAGACGGTATGCCGACGAACGGCGGAAACCCTCAAAGTAGATCGTCGTGCCGGGCGAAATGATCCGGCTTTGGGTGGAGCGCGCCTGCCGCGAGAACGGCATGACAAGTTCGGGCGGTGCCACGTGGGCCGCGTCCTTGGGAACGGAAATGTTGAGCATGATGGTGATTCCGGTCTTGGCCGGTCACCGCTCCTTCCGCCCATGCGGAGTCTTGGGGATCGCCGGCCATGTTGACGAAATCCGGGGCGCAAGCGCCACGGCGTTCAGACAACGGAACCGGCGGGAGGTGCTCTCGGGGCCGCGTTCGGCGGATAGATTTGGCGATAGAACGCCTCGTAGCGGACAGGGAGGACGGCTTCTCCAACCTGTCGCGGCGGCCGGTCTGTGACATCGGCCGGCAAGGGCAGGATGATCGAGGCGCTGATGATACAGGCCTCGCAGCCGGCGCCAAGGGTCGTCCCATGGTCATGGTCGCTGCTGCCCGTGGAGGGGAGGCAGAGTTCGGGAAGCGTACCATCCGGCAATGTGTAGGCGGCGACTTCCTGTGGCGACAGGTTGGCGAAGACCTCGGGAACCTTGTGGGCAAACCCGACAAAAAACAGCGCGAGTGTGCACAGAACGTGCAGCAGGCCGCGTGTCATCTTGTGTCGGTTCGCCATCGCCCGTGAATCCTCGGTTCCCGTCAGGGATACCGCATAGGCGGCCCCGAAGGCAATGGTGCTGCCTGCGGCGGTTTGTTCCATCACGACTCGTGAAGATGCGGAGCCGGGATGGCCGTCGGTGCGGCCCCTCGTCGATCTTATTCCGTGACTTCCGGATAAAGCCGGTTGAAGAAGGGCAGGCACTGTGCGCCGCGACGGCGCAGAAAGTCCTGAAATGCCGTCATGGCGGGTGACAGGGTGCGATCTGTGCGCATCACCGAAAACCACTGGCGGCGAATCGGCATGCCGATCACATCGAGCATCGTCAGCTTGCCGTATTCCAGCTCCATCGCGATCGTGTGGGCGGAAATGAATGCGACGCCCAATCCCGCCATCACAGCCTGCTTGATGGTTTCGTTCGAGGCCATTTCCGTGCCGAGTTCGTCGAGCTTGCCCGGGATCTCGCTCAGGAAGATTTCGAGTGAGATGCGGGTACCGGAACCACGTTCGCGGATCAGGAAGTGTTCCCGCGCGATCTCCTCCTTGGTGATTCCGCGCTTTTCGGCAAGCGGGTGATCGGGCGCCGCGACCATGACAAGCGGATGGTCCCCGAAGATCGATGAACTCAGCGGCAGGTCCTTCGGTGGTCGTCCCATCAGCGCGATATCGATCTCGTGATTCTTGAGGCTCGAAATGATCTCGGCCCGGTTGCCGATCGAGAGCGTTATCGAGATGTCCGGATGCTCCTTCTTGAAAGTTGCCATCAGGCGCGGTGCGAAATATTTGGCGGTCGACACACAACCGAGCGTCAGCGTACCAGCCCGCAGACCTTTGATCGCGTCGATCTCGTCATCGAGAAGCCGCAGCCGCTCCTCGACGGCGCGGGCGGCATCAACGAAGGCATATCCCGCAGCCGTCGGGCGCAGGCCCTCGTTCGTCCGGTCGAAAAGGAGCAGACCGGCCCCCTCCTCCACCTGTTTCAACTGGATGGTGATCGCCGGCGGGGTCAGTCCGATTGCGTTCGCAGCGCCGGCAATGGTGCCGTGCTTCAAAACTGCCTCTATCGCTCGCAAGTTTTTCAGGGTCAGATTGCGCATAGCGTTGAAGCTTAAATATTTTTACTCATGACGTAAATATAATAAATTTTACTAAGTTCTGCATCTCTGTTTCGATACCTCCATGCCCGACAAGAGGAGTGGGCGGGGAGGATAGGACAATGGTTCCGGCGACTTTAGACGCCTTTCTGAGTTCCTACACTGCAGGCGGAGACCCGCTGAGGATTGCGGTTTCCCAAACGGTTCGGCAGCTGGCGCTGACCGCCACGGCGATGCGCAAGACCATTAACCAGGGCGCACTCGGCAGCGCGTTTGCCGGCCATCGCGGACGCTCCAACAGCGACGGCGACGCCCAGAAGGACCTCGACGTTCACGCCGACGACATGTTCATCGAGGCGATGCGGCAGGCGCCGGTCTGCCTCTATGGCTCGGAGGAACTGGAACACCCCGTCGTCCTCGATCCGGGCGCACCGATTGCCGTTGCGATCGACCCGCTCGACGGCTCCTCGAACATCGACACCAACGTCTCGATCGGCACGATCTTTTCGATCCTCCCTGTGGTCGGTGAGCCGGTCAGCGAGCGACACGCCTCCTTCTTCCAACCGGGAGGCGTGCAGCTCGCTGCCGGCTTCTTCATCTACGGTCCGCAGCTCGCGCTCGTACTGACGGTCGGCAACGGTACGCACGTCTTCGTCTTTTCGTCCCGACTCGGGACCTTCATGCAGGCCTACGAGAGCGTGGTGCTCGCGCCCAAAACCCAGGAATTCGCGATCAATGCCGCCAATTATCGGCACTGGGACGAGTCGGTTCGTCTCTATGTCGACGACTGTCTCAAGGGAACGGAAGGTCCGCGAGAAAAGGAGTTCAACATGCGCTGGATCGCTTCGCTCGTCGCCGAAACCTACCGTATCCTGATGCGCGGCGGCGTGTTTCTCTATCCGGGCGACAGGCGCAAGGGCTATGGCGAGGGTCGTATCCGGCTCGTCTACGAGGCCAACCCGATCGCTTTCCTCATCGAACAGGCAGGCGGTGCGGCAACGGATACGGTCAATCGGATCCTGGATCTGACGCCGCAGAGCATGCACCAGCGCGTGCCGCTGGTCTTCGGCTCGGCGCGCGAAGTACATCGGATCGCCCGCTACCATACGGACCCGAGCTTCATCGGCGAGCGTGCGCCTCTCTTCAACAATCGCGGCTTGTTCAGGGCCTGACGGGAGGCGATGCGGATGTCGACCAAGCACCCGATCATATCGATCACCGGCTCCTCCGGCGCCGGCACGACCTCGGTGAAGCGGATATTCGAGCAGATCTTCCGGCGCGAAAACATCGAAGCGGCCTTCATAGAAGGCGATGCCTTCCACCGCTACGACCGCCAGGCCATGAAGGTGAAGGTCGCCGAAGAGCAGGCGAACGGCAATCCCAACTTCACCCATTTCAATGCCGAGGCGAACGAGCTCGAGCTTCTTGAACAGGTCTTCGACGAGTATTCCCGCCGCGGCTCTGGCCGGACCCGAACCTACATCCACGACGACGAGGAGGCTGCACAATACAATGCCCCGGCGGGCACGTTTACGGAGTGGCGGGAGTTCGGCCCGAGTGACCTCCTCTTCTACGAAGGGCTGCATGGCTGCGCGGTGACCGAGAAGGTCAATCTCGCACGCTTCGGCGACCTGAAGATCGGGGTCGTTCCGGTCATCAATCTCGAATGGATCCAGAAGATTCACCGGGACCGCGCAACCCGCGGCTACTCGACCGAAGCCGTGATGGATGTGATCCTGAGGCGCATGCCGGACTACGTCCGCTACATCACGCCGCAATTCACGCAGACCGACATCAATTTTCAGCGCGTACCGATCGTCGACACGTCGAATCCGTTCGTCGCACGCTGGATCCCGACGGCGGACGAATCCATGCTCGTCATCCGCTTCGCGAAGCCGCGGGGTATCGATTTTCCCTATCTGCTGTCGATGATCCACGATTCCTTCATGTCGCGGGCGAATTCGATCGTCGTTCCCGGCAACAAGCTCGATCTCGCCATGCAGCTCATTCTGACGCCGCTGATCCTGCAGCTGATCGAGCGTCGCAATCGCGCATCCTGAGGAGGAACCCATGCAAGAACGAGCCCTGAAGACGAGCCCCGAGCCGATGGAGGTGAGTGATCGCGACATGGCGAACGCCGTCCGTGCGCTGGCCATGGATGGCGTGCAGCGGGCAAATTCCGGTCATCCGGGAATGCCGATGGGCATGGCGGATGTTGCGACGGTCCTCTTCACGCGATTCCTCAAGATCGACCCCGCCCATCCCGATTGGCCGGATCGCGATCGCTTCGTCCTGTCGGCGGGGCACGGTTCCATGCTGCAGTATGCGCTGCATTATCTCGTCGGCTATCCGGACATGACGGCCGAGGAACTCAAGCGTTTCCGGCAACTCGGAGCCAGGACAGCCGGCCACCCGGAATACGGCCATGCCAGCGGCATCGAGACGACGACAGGTCCGCTCGGGCAGGGCATCTCGACCGCGGTCGGAATGGCGCTCGCCGAACGCCTCGCCAATGCCCGCTTCGGAGACGAACTCGTCGACCACTACACCTATGTGATTGCCGGCGACGGGTGCCTCCAGGAGGGGATCAGCCACGAGGCGATCGATCTCGCAGGCCATCTGCGGCTTTCCCGACTGATCGTGCTCTGGGACAACAATTCGATCTCGATCGATGGTCCGACGAACCTCTCCACGTCGATGGACCAGCTTGCACGCTTCACGGCCGCCGGTTTCGATGTTCAGGACGTCGACGGACACGACTTCGAGGCGGTCGAACGGGCGATTGCCCGCGCACGGCAATCCGATCGGCCGTCGCTCATCTCCTGCCGAACGGTGATCGGCAAGGGCGCTCCGAACCTGCAGGGTTCGGAGAAGACCCATGGCGCCCCGCTCGGAGAGGCGGAGATCGCGGCTGCCCGCGAGGTGCTTCAGTGGCCGCATGCGCCGTTCGAGGTACCGGAGGCGATCCTCGATCGCTGGAGCGAGGTTGCCGATCGCGGCGGAGAGGCCCGACGCCGTTGGTCGGCGCGGCTCGAGGCGTCACCTGAGGCCGAAGTCTTCCGGAGAACGCTGCGGAAGGAACTGCCGGACACGCTTTTCGAGGCGCTCGACGCTTTCCGCCGTGAGCATGTCGAGAAGGCGACCAAGGTTGCGACCCGCAAGGCCTCGGAAATGGTGCTCGGGGTCGTCAACAACCTCACCGACCTGACGATCGGTGGTTCGGCTGATCTCACGCATTCCAACCTGACGGTTACCAAGGGTATGGAGGATGTCGCCGCGAAGGACTTTTCCGGTCGCTACATCCACTACGGCATCCGCGAGCACGGCATGGCGGCCGCCATGAACGGATTGGCGCTGCATGGCGGGTTCATTCCCTATGGCGGTACTTTCCTGGTCTTTTCCGATTACGCCCGCGGGGCCATGCGGCTGTCGGCGCTGATGGGCCAGCAGGTCATCTATGTGATGACCCATGATTCCATCGGCCTCGGCGAGGACGGGCCGACCCATCAGCCGATCGAGCATCTCGCGATGCTGCGGGCGACGCCGAACCTCACCGTCTTCCGGCCCTGCGACATTGTCGAGACGGCCGAATGCTGGGAGATCGCATTGAGGCAGCAGGACCGGCCGAGCGTGCTGGTGCTTTCGCGCCAGAACCTGCCGATGCTGCGGCTCGGCCACAGCTCGACAGCCCCGGCTGCGCGCGGCGCCTATGTCTTGAGAGAGCCGGGGACGGCGCGGGACGTCACGCTGCTCGCCACGGGGTCGGAGGTGGAAATCGCCTGCGCCGCGGCCGAACGCCTTCAGGCCGATCACGGTATCGCAGCGGCAGTCGTGTCGATGCCGTCCTGGGAACTTTTCGAAGCGCAGCCGCCGGAGTACCGCCGCTCGGTGCTCGGCACTGCGCCGCGCGTGGCCATCGAGGCGGCGTGTCGCCTCGGCTGGGATCGTTACATCGGCGAAATCGGGGTCTTCATCGGAATGAACGGCTTCGGTGCGAGTGCGCCGGCGCCGGAGCTCTATCGTCATTTCGGCATCACCGCCGAGGCCGCGGTGGAGGCTGCTCGCAGGCTGGTGCGCTAGCTGGTCATCGTCGCCGCATGCAGCGGTAGTTGAAACTCGCGTGAAAGGATCACGAACCCATGGCAAGGATTACACTGCGGCAACTGCTCGATCACGCCGCCGAACGCGGCTACGGCGTGCCGGCATTCAACATCAACAACATGGAACAGGGCCTTGCGATCATGGAGGCGGCGAAGGCCTGTGACGCGCCCGTCATCATTCAGGCGTCGCGCGGTGCCCGCACCTACGCCAACGACATCATGCTTGCGAAGATGATCGACGCGCTCGTCGAGATCTACCCCGACATCCCCGTGTGCATGCACCAGGACCACGGCAACGACGAGGCGACTTGCATGACCGCGATCCGATACGGCTTCACCTCGGTGATGATGGACGGCTCGCTGTTGGCCGACGCCAAGACGCCCGCCTCCTACGAATACAATTTGGAAATCACCGAGCGTGTCGCCCGCATGGCCCATTGGGTCGGCGCCTCGGTCGAAGGCGAACTCGGCGTGCTCGGTTCGCTCGAGACCGGCGAGTCCGAGGCCGAGGACGGCCATGGCGCCGAGGGCAAGCTCAGCCACGACCAGCTGCTGACCGATCCCGACCAGGCGGTCGATTTCGTCACCCGCACCAAGGTCGATGCGCTGGCGATCGCTTGCGGCACCTCGCACGGTGCCTACAAGTTCACCCGAAAGCCGACCGGCGACATTCTCGCGATGCGTGTCATCGAGGAAATTCACGCAAAGCTGCCGAACACACATCTCGTGATGCACGGTTCGTCCTCCGTTCCGCAGGAACTGCAGGACGTCATCAACAGGTACGGCGGCGAAATGCCCCAGACCTTCGGTGTTCCTGTCGAGGAAATTGTCCGCGGCATCAAGCATGGCGTGCGCAAGGTCAACATCGACACCGATTGCCGCATGGCGATGGCCGGTCAGTTCCGCAAGGTCGCGATGGAACGGCCCGGGGAGTTCGATCCCCGCAAATTCCTGAAACCGGCGATGGATGCGATGCGCGATCTTTGCCGGGATCGCTTCGAGGCCTTCGGTACGGCCGGAAATGCCTCGAAAATCAAGGTCATTCCGATGGACGAAATGGCCAAGCGCTACGCTAGCGGAAAGCTCGATCCGCAAATCGCTGTCCGGGCCGCGGCCGAATAGCCTCCAACCAAGAGGAGATGAACAATGGACCAGTCCAACCGTTATGCCGATCTGAGCCTGACCGAAGAGATGCTCATCGCCGGAGGAAAGCACGTTCTTTGCGCGTATATCATGAAGCCGAAGGCCGGCCATGGCTATGTCGAAACAGCGGCGCATTTCGCGGCCGAGTCGTCGACGGGCACCAATGTCGAAGTTTCTACGACGGATAATTTCACCCGCGGTGTCGACGCCCTCGTCTACGAGGTCGACGAGAAGAATGAGCTGATGAAGATTGCCTACCCCATCGAGCTCTTCGACCGCAACATCATCGACGGACGGGCAATGCTGGCCTCGTTCCTGACGCTCACCATCGGCAACAACCAGGGCATGGGCGACGTCGAATATGCCAAGATGCACGATTTCTACGTGCCGCCGGCCTATCTGAAGCTGTTCGACGGGCCGGCTACGACGATCAAGGATCTGTGGCGCGTTCTTGGCCGTCCGGTGGTCGACGGCGGGTTCATCGTCGGCACGATCGTCAAGCCGAAGCTCGGGCTGCGTCCGGAACCGTTCGCGCGGGCATGCTATGATTTCTGGCTCGGCGGCGACTTCATCAAGAATGACGAGCCGCAGGGCAACCAGCTCTTCTCGCCCTTCAAGGAAACGATCCGGGCGGTTGCCGACGCGATGCGGCGCGCGCAGGACAAGACCGGCGAGGCAAAGCTCTTCTCGGCCAATATCACTGCCGACGACCATTACGAAATGCTGGCGCGCGGCGAGTTCATCCTTGAGACCTTCGCGGAAAACGCCGACCACGTCGCCTTCCTCGTCGACGGCTATGTCGCGGGTCCGGCAGCGATCACGACGGCGCGGCGCAACTTCCCCAGGCAGTACCTTCACTATCACCGCGCGGGCCACGGGGCGGTGACCTCGCCGCAGTCAAAGCGCGGATACACGGCGTTCGTCCTTTCGAAGATGGCGCGGCTCCAGGGCGCTTCCGGCATCCACACCGGAACCATGGGCTTCGGCAAGATGGAAGGCGAGGCGGCCGACCGGATCATGGCCTTCATGATTACCGACGACAGCGCCGACGGGCCGTACTTTCATCAGGAATGGCTCGGCATGAACCCGACGACGCCGATCATCTCCGGCGGCATGAACGCGCTTCGTATGCCGGGCTTCTTCGCCAATCTCGGCCATTCGAACCTGATCATGACGGCCGGCGGCGGCTCCTACGGCCACATAGACGGGCCGGCGGCGGGCGCGAAATCGCTCCGTCAGGCGGAGCAATGCTGGAAGGAGAGCGCCGATCCGCTTGAGTTCGCCAAGGATCACCACGAGTTCGCCCGTGCCTTCGAGAGCTTCCCGCATGACGCCGACGCGCTTTTCCCCGGCTGGCGGGGACCGCTCGGCATTGCGGCCTGACGTGCGGGATCAGCCGCGCAAAACACCCATAGAATCCTTTGGCCGGAAAATCCGGCCACAGGCACTCATCCGACGGCAGGAGAAAAGCCTATGTCCACCATCATCGCCCCCTCCGTGCTTTCCGCTGACTTCTCCCGCCTCGGCGACGAGGTCGAGGCCGTCGTGCAGGCAGGCGCGGACTGGATCCACCTGGACGTCATGGACGGCCATTTCGTGCCTAACATCACCTTCGGTCCGCCGGTCATCAAGGCGATCCGCAACCGCACCGATGCGGTGTTCGACTGCCATCTGATGATCGCGCCAGCCGATCCCTATCTCGAAGCCTTTGCCGAAGCCGGCTGCGACATCATCACGGTCCATGCCGAGGCGGGTCCCCATCTCGACCGCTCGCTGCAGGCGATCAGAGCACTCGGGAAGAAGGCCGGTGTTTCGCTCAACCCGTCGACGCCGGAAAGCGTCATCGAATACGTGCTCGACCGTGTCGATCTCGTTCTGCTGATGACGGTCAATCCCGGCTTCGGCGGCCAGGCCTTCATTCCCGCCGTTGTCGAGAAGGTCCGTCGTGTGCGGGCTATGATCGGCAATCGGCCGATCCATATCGAGATCGACGGCGGGGTCACACCTGTAACCGCGCCGCTGGTGGCGGCCGCGGGCGCTGACGTGCTCGTGGCAGGTTCGGCGATCTTCAAAGGGAGTGACAAGGCGGCCTATACGGACAATATTAGGGCGATCCGCGCGGCGGCGGATGCGGCGCTCGGGCAGAAAGCCGCCTGATCGTACCTGGATGTCTTGCGAGGATATCGGATGGCTGCGACGACCACTCCCTTGTGCGACTTTGGCTGGAAGGCCGTGGATGCAAAGCTTCCCGCGGTCGATGGCCGGACCTTGTCCATCCTGGAGCAGGCGGGCCAGCGTGGACTCGTCGTCGCGTTCATCTGCAACCACTGCCCCTATGTGCGGGCGGTGATCTCCCGCATCGTCAGGGATGCCCGCGATCTGGCTGGCGTCGGTATCGGATTCGTCGCGATCAACTCCAATGACGCGCTCGCCTATCCGGAGGATTCCTTCGAAAACATGGGGCGTTTCGCGGCCGAGCACACGCTACCTTTTCCCTACCTTTACGACGAGGATCAGTCGGTGGCTCGGGGTTACGGCGCCGTCTGCACGCCGGACTTCTTCGGGTTCAATGCCGCTGGCGAGTTACAGTACAGGGGTCGCCTCGATGCGTCGCGGAAGGAAGCCGTGGATCAAGGCCTGCGCCGCGATCTCTACGAGGCCATGCTGGAGGTCGCAAGGACCGGCCGCGGTCCAGCGGAGCAACAGGCGTCTATCGGGTGTTCGATAAAATGGAAGACGCCGGCGTGAATGCCGCTTCGACACCGGGAAAATTATCGCTACTGTTCACCTGATCTCGCCGGGGCATGTAACAGCCGGAAAAGTGACTTGCCGTGTCTTCTTGGTCAACCGGTATAGGCGTGGTCGGGCAATTGACGGGGGAACCCGATGGCCTTAACCTCGTTCGTGTTTCTTATCCGGGCACCGTGAGAAATCTGACGTGATAGTGACGGCCCTCTTCCACGGAGGGGGTGGGACTTGTCGTCGATACGGAAGGTGCGACATGGATATCATCAACCTCGTCATGACGATCTGCCTTGCGGCTTCCCCCGGCGAATGCCGCGAGCAAAGCCTGCACTTCGAAGCTTCCGGCAGCTTGCTGAATTGCCTGTTTCTCGCGCCGACGCACATCGCGAAATGGTCTGAGGAGCATCCGAACCTGCGTGTCGTGAAGTGGCGGTGCGCCTATCCCTCACGGGACATCAACATCTAGGAAGACGGAAGCCGGTGCACTTGCGGCTCAACAAGGGGTGAGGGAATGCGGAACATGCTTTTCTGGTGCCGTCGGTCGGTGTTCGTAGCCTTGGTGTGCGTCGGGCTGATCCCGCCCCTCGGCGCAAGAGCCGCCGAGACTGTCAGGGTGGGCGTTCTCAAGTTCGGGACCGTCAACTGGGAACTCGACACCATCAAGCACCACAAGATCGGCGAGAAGCACGGCGTCGACGTCGACGTCCGGTTCTTCGCCGGGGAAGATGCGACGAGCGTCGCACTCATGGCCGGGGAGGTGGACTTCATTGTCTCCGACTGGCTGTGGGTTTCCCGCCAGCGCGCATCCGGTGAAGACCTGACGATGTTCCCCTACTCGACCTCCGTCGGCGCTCTCATGGTGCCATCCGAGTCACCGATAAAGAGCCTCGCAGACCTCAAGGGCAAGAAGATCGGTGTCGCCGGCGGACCGATCGACAAGAGCTGGCTGCTGCTGCAAGGGCTTGCGCGAAAGGAAAAGACCGGCGACCTCGCCGCCGACAATGACATCGCCTACGGTGCGCCCCCGCTGCTTGCAGAAAAGGCACAGCAGGGCGAACTCGATGCCGTGCTGAATTTCTGGCACTACTGTGCCCGTCTGGAAGCTGCCGGCTTCCGGCGGCTGGTGAGTGCGAACGACGCCGCCGAGGCGCTCGGAGCGTCCGGGCCGGTATCCGCCCTCGGTTACATTTTCCATGAGAGCTGGGCGAAAGCGCATCCGGACGCAATCGCCGGATTTATGGCCGCGAGTGCCGAAGCCAAGGCGCTGCTGGGCAGTTCCGACGAGGAATGGTTGCGGCTCGCGCCGATCATCAAGGCCGACGGACAAGCACTCACGGTGCTGCGCGATCGCTATCGCGAAGGCATTCCGAACCGGGCAATTGAAGACGAGGAGAAGGATGCCGCCGCGCTCTACGCGGTCCTTGCGGACCTCGGCGGAGAGAAGCTCGTCGGCTCGTCGAAGACGCTCATGCCCGGGACGTATTGGAGGGCCAAGTGACCACGGTTCCTGACCGGTCGACCTCCTCCTCGCCGGAACATGCCGTAGGTCGGCGCCGTGGCTTCGGTGTCCCGGCGATGACGGCGGCGGTCTCCTTCGCGAGCCTGGTTTTGGTCTGGCATGTCACTGCGACGGTCTGGCCCAGTCGATCATTCCCCGTTCCCGCCGATGTACTGAGGGCATTTCTGCGCGAGGTCGCGACGGGTGAGCTCCCCCACCACCTCGGCGTGACGCTCTGGCGGGTGGCTGCCTCCTTCTCGCTCGCCATGGTGATCGGATCGGCGATCGGTATCTATCTCGGTGGCCATCGACGGGTCGATGCGTTTCTTCAGCCTTGGGTGATCCTCTTCCTCAATATTCCGGCGCTGGTCATCATCGTCCTTGCCTATATCTGGTTCGGCCTCAACGAAGCGGCGGCGATTGGTGCCGTCGCGGTCAACAAGATCCCGAACGTCATCGTCACCATGCGCGAGGGAACACGCGCGCTCGACCTGCGCTATTCGGAGATGGCGCAAGTCTACCGTTTCAGCGCGTTCGCGCGGTTCCGGCATGTACTGCTTCCACAATTACAGCCCTACCTTGCCGCCGCAGGGCGCTCGGGCATCTCGCTCATCTGGAAGATCGTCCTGGTCGTCGAACTGCTCGGGCGTTCAGACGGGGTCGGCTTCCAGATCAACCTCTATTTCCAGCTCTTCGACGTCGCGACGATTCTCGCCTACACGCTGACCTTCGTTGCCGTCATGCTCTTCATCGAACTGGTGGTGGTACAGCCCATTGAACATGCATCCATCCGTTGGCGCCGGCGCACGGCTTGAAATCGATATCGAGCGAAAGGCATTCCGTGCCGCCTCCGGCGAGACGCTGGAGGTGCTGCGCGACCTGCACATCGAGGTGGAGGAGAACGAGTTCGCCTGCGTGATCGGCCCCTCCGGCTGCGGCAAGACGACCACACTCAGGGCGCTGCTCGGTCTCGACCGTGACTTCGAGGGCAGCATTCGCTTGCCTGGCACCGAGGACCCGCGCGTGGGTGTCGTATTCCAGGAACCCCTGCTGCTCCCCTGGCGGACGGTCGAGGCGAATGTCAGGCTCGCACTGCCCACGGCGCTGCGCGACAAGAATCTCGATCAGCTGTTTTCTATGCTCGGCCTTTCGACAATGCGGTCGTTCTTTCCGGGGGAGCTTTCTCTCGGCCTTGCCCGTCGGGCGGCGATCGCGCGGGCACTGGCGATCGAGCCGGGTCTGCTGGTGCTCGACGAGCCCTTCGTTTCCCTCGACGAGGCTACGGCGAACCAGCTGCGCCGCATGCTGGCGGTGGCGTGGTCGGAGCGGCCGATGACGACCTTGATGGTAACCCACAACTTACAGGAAGCGATCCTGCTCGCAGACCGGATCATTGTTCTCTCGTCTCGTCCCTCGCGCGTCACCGGGGTGTTCCTGATCCGGATTCCACGCGAGATGCGCAGCGAGCAGGTCAGAAGCGATCTGATGCGCTCCTTCCGGGAGAAATTCTCCGATCACGGATGAGGAGAGAGCCGATGGTAAACCTGCCGAACCGCCGCCGCATCTTGAGGACGGGTGTTTGGCTCGGCTTGTCATCACTGGTGCCGTCTGCGCGTCTTCACGCAGCCGAAACGGCCCTGCCGACACGCGAGGTCGCAGAGGGCATCCATGTTTTCGGCGGCAGGCACGAGCTGATGCGTGCCGCCAACAAGGGGGAGATCTGCAATGTCGGGTTCATTGTCGGAAAGGATGCCGTCGCCGTCATCGACAGTGGCGGAAGCGTTGTCGAGGGGCGCGCACTGATTGCGGCCGTCCGTGCCGTGACCGACCGGCCCATCCGCTATCTCGTCAATACCCACATGCATCCCGACCATGTTTTCGGAAATGCTGCGTTTGCGGAAATCGGCGTGCAGATCGTCGGTCATCATAACCTGCCGAGGGCGCTCGCGAACCGCGGATCGTACTATCTCTCGAGCTACCACGACGCGATGGGGAGCGACCTCATGGCGGACGTCCGCATCGTGGCTCCCGACGTGCTGGTGGAGGTGGAACGGCAACTGGACCTCGGCGGGCGGACGCTCGTTCTCAGGGCCTGGAAGCCTGCCCATACGGACAATGATCTCACCGTGCTCGACACGGCCACGCGAACCCTCTTTGCCGGCGACCTCTGCTTCATGGAGCATCTGCCGACCCTTGACGGATCGATCCGCGGCTGGATCGAGCAGCTCGAACCCCTTGCCGGAATCAGGGCGTCGCAAGTTGTTCCCGGACATGGGCCGGTGGCGGCGAAGTGGCCGCAAGCCCTTGATGATGAAAGGCGATACTTCGCCGCGGTCGTCAGGGACGTCCGCAAAGCCATTGCCGGCGGCGTTCCGATGGGCGAGGCCATCGAAACGGTTGCCGAAGACGAACGTGGCCGCTGGCGGCTCTTCGACGAGCATAACCCTCGCAACGCCACGGCTGCCTTTGCTGAACTGGAATGGTAATAGCGTCGCCGCGCCGCACGGTCGGTCGCACTGCTGTCGGAACCGTGATTTGCCGGTGCATGGGCCTTGGTGCTAATATGGACGCTGCCGGGCACCGCCAATTTCTGTGGTGGAGGCAGAGATGACTGGACATCGCCTTGACTTGCTGACGCGACGTGAGGTCGCCACGGCGCTTTTCGTCTTCTCGCTCTGTGCGGCTGGCAGTATGCCTATGCCGGCTCGGGCGCAATCCCCGGCGACGACGGCAACGTGGGATGGTCTCAAGACCGACATTTTCGGGAGCCGCACGATCGAAGCGGCCGAGGGCATCGTCACCATCGAGGCGCCTGCACGCGCCGAGGATGCTGCCATCGTGCCGATAGACCTGCATTTCGAAAATCGAAGCGGGGAAGCGGCCATCAAGGCGGTGACCTTGGTCATTGACGAGAATCCGTCTCCCGTCGCCGCGACCTTCACCTTCGGCAAGGATGCCGGCGTCACGCATCTCGCCACCCGCGTCCGCGTCGATTCCTATTCGTATGTACGAGCGATAGCGGAGACGGGGGACGGTAAGCTTTACATGACGCAAGCCTTCGTCAAGGCCTCCGGCGGCTGCGGTGCACCGGCGAGCAAGAACCAGGACGAGGCGATGGCCGCGCTGGGCAAGATGAAGCTCCGGATCTTCCCGACGCAATCGGGCGGTACCGACTTGTCGAAGGCGGCGGATGTGCAGCTGATGATCCGTCATCCGAACAATTCCGGCCTGCAAATGGATCAGATCACACGCTACTACATTCCCGCGCATTTCGTTCACGACCTGACGATTTCCCAGGGGGACAGGCTGATCCTGAAGATGGAGGGCGGCATCTCCATCTCCGAGGATCCGAACTTTCGCTTCCAGTTCGACGCGAGGCCGGGTGAGGAGATCAAGGTCGAGGCGACCGACACGGAAGGCCAGGTATTCAAGGGGCATTGGCCCCTCGATCCAGCCTGACAATCCGCAGGGTCCATTAGAAACAGCGGATGTCGGCTTCCGCCTGTGCCCGCCTCAGTTCGGTCATCGCGGCCTTGGCCGGCGCTGTCTCGCGGAAGAGCGCTCCCTTTTCGCCCGCGACGAGCCCCATGCCCTTGAACGTCTCCGCGGTAACATAGTGTTCGTAGGGTATGATGGAGGCGATGACGTCGATCGAGCAGGAACAGCGATCGAGCATCTCCCTGTTCTCCCCGTTCGCCTTCATGCATCCATAGACATATTCGGCGACGGTCGCTGTCGGATACTCTGCGGACCCCATCGCCACCGCCCCCGAACCGGCTGCGACGGCGGCTGCCACAATTGAAGCCCTGACAAAATTCCGAGCACTCATGGGTGGCTCCTCATGCTGCATGGCAGTAAAGTCTAGCGCAAGAATAGCAGTAGAATTCAATGGATGGCAAACGCTAAAATCAATCGTCATAATAGATTGCCATGGTATCCAAATCTTCCCTCGGTAAACCAATTAAAATTCATGGTATACTGCGTTGCGGAATCGATATAGTGCGTTGCAGTAGACATTAATTCACAAACCTCTTGCGCATTTGATTTCGATAACCTATCGTCTCCCTGTTTCCGGCTTCAAGGACGTTGCCGTCAAGGGAGTGGTGACAGTCTTCGCAGGCCAAGCGGGGTGGGCGGTAACGGTGCCCTCCGCACGCCTTGGCTTCGGTCGTGACACGCTGCCGGAAATACTTCCCATTTGCGTGAGCTGATGGCGCGGTGAGGCCTTTCGAGGCGGATGCCGCCTAGCTCGTCCATTTTGGACTTAGGGAGGACTCGATATGCGTGCACGGAAACCTGCAAGAACTGTAATGAACGTGGCTCTGGCCACCACCGCTCTGTCGTTCGCCTTGGCTGGAGGAGCCATGGCGAATGACGATCTTCAAGGCATGATGTCCGATTCGAAGAACTGGGTGATCCAGAGCGGGGATTATGCCAATACGCGATACTCGCAACTCGACCAGATCAACAAGGACAATGTGAAGGATCTCCAGGTCTCCTGGACCTTCTCGACCGGCGTTCTTCGCGGACATGAAGGGGGTCCGCTCATCGTCGGCGACGTGATGTACGTTCACACGCCGTACCCGAACACCGTCTTTGCTCTCGACTTGAACAACGATGGCAAGATTCTCTGGAAATATACGCCGAAGCAAGATTCCAACGTCATCCCGATCATGTGCTGCGACACGGTCAACCGTGGCGTGGCCTATGCCGATGGGAAGATTTTCCTCTATCAGGCGGATACAACGCTGGTGGCGCTCGACGCCAAGACGGGCGAGCCCGTCTGGTCCGTCAAGAACGGTACGACGGCCGACGGCAGCACCGGGGAATCCGGTACCTCGGCGCCTATGGTGGTCAAGGACAAGGTCATCGTCGGCATTTCCGGCGGCGAGTTCGGCGTTCGCGGTCACCTGACGGCTTACAGCATCAAGGACGGCTCTCTCGCCTGGCGGGCCTATTCGATGGGTTCCGACGATGAAATGCTCATCGATCCGGAAAAGACCACCCATCTCGGCAAGCCGGTCGGCCCCAGTTCGAGCACGAAGACGTGGGAAGGCGACCAGTGGAAGATCGGTGGCGGAACCACCTGGGGCTGGTATTCCTATGACCCCAAGCTCAACCTGATCTTCTACGGGACGGGCAATCCTTCGACGTGGAACCCGAGCCAACGTCCGGGGGACAATCGCTGGTCGATGACCATCATGGCGCGTGATGCCGATACCGGTGTCGCCAAGTGGCTCTACCAGATGACGCCCCATGATGAGTGGGACTATGACGGCGTCAACGAAATGATCCTGGCAGACGGCGTGGAGATCGACGGCAAGCCCCGGGATATCCTGTTCCATCCGGACCGCAACGGTTTCGCCTACACGCTTGACCGCGCAACCGGCGAACTGCTGGTCGCCAAAAAATACGATCCGGCCGTCAACTGGGCCACGGAAGTGGTCATGGACAAGAACAGCCCCGACTATGGCCGGCCGATTGTGGTGGACAAATACTCCACCCACAAGAACGGTGAGGACGTGAACACCACTGGCGTTTGCCCGGCGGCTCTCGGTACGAAAGACCAGCAGCCGGCGGCCTATTCGCCGAAGACCAAGCTGTTCTACGTCCCCACCAACCACGTCTGCATGGACTACGAACCCTACCGGGTCAGTTACACGGCGGGCCAGCCCTATATCGGGGCGACGCTGTCCATGTATCCGGCGCCGAACAGCCATGGCGGCATGGGTAACTTCATCGCCTGGGATGCCGCAAAGGGCGAGATCGTCTGGTCAAAGCCGGAACAGTTCTCTGTCTGGTCGGGGGCGCTCGCCACGGCCGGTGATGTCGTGTTCTACGGCACGCTCGAAGGCTACCTCAAGGCGGTCGACCTGCAGGGCAACGAACTCTACAAGTTCAAGACGCCCTCCGGCATCATCGGTAACGTCACCACCTACGAACATGGCGGCAAGCAGTATGTTGCTGTGCTGTCCGGGGTGGGCGGCTGGGCCGGGATCGGTCTCGCCGCGGGTCTGACCAAGGGTACGGAGGGTCTGGGTGCTGTCGGCGGTTATGCCGGTCTCTCCGACTATACGACCCTCGGCGGCCAGCTGACGGTGTTCGCGCTGCCGGGCAAGTAAGCCCGAAGGGTGCGAAGACATAGCTTTCAAATGACCTCCTGAGCAGGGTGAACCCGGTCGCGCGACCGCGGGCCGGGTTCGCTGTCTCTCGACTTCACGACTTTCTCAGGTTTTCGGGTGGCGGCGCGTGCCGGCCGCTTGAGCCGAACACGAGGTGCCTATGCATTTTACCTTCAAATACGCCCCGCTCGCCCTTGCGCTGCTTTTTCCGGTGGGTGTGCCATCGGCCCTCGCGGACGACAAGGCTGCCGCCGCGGCGGTCACGAGTGAAGACGGGAAATATTTCGACGCCGAAGGGTCGCCGACCTTCAAGATCGCCGAGGACGGGACCGTCGACTGGTACACCTACAGCGGATACCGCCGCTTCAATTCGGAGTGCTTTGTCTGCCACGGCGCGGATGGTGCCGGATCGTCTTTCGCACCGGTGCTTGCCGATTCTCTGAAAGTTCTGACTTACGGAGAGTTCCTCCAGATCGTTGCCGAGGGGCGAAAGAACCTGGCTGCCGGCAAGGAGAGCGTGATGCCATCTTTTGGCGACAATAAGAACGTCTACTGTTATCTCGACGACATCTACGTCTACCTTCGTGCAAGGGCCGTCGGCGATCTGCCGAGAGGGCGTCCCGCGAAGAAGGAGGAGAAGCCGCAAGCGGCGAAGGACCACGAAACGTCCTGCATGGGTGGGTGACATGGCAAGAGGCGTCCTCGTTTGGAGCGTGCTTTCTGTTCTGGCGCTGCCGGCGTCCGGGCGTGCGCAGGGCGCAGGCCTCGGTGCGGCCGGCGAACTGGTCGATCCGGAGGTGCTGCGGGTCTGCGCCGATCCCTCGAACATGCCCTTCACCGATGAGAACGGTGGCGGTTTCGAGAACAAGCTGGCGGAACTCGTCGCGTCGAAGACCGGCAGGAAGTCGGTCGCCTACACCTGGTTTCCTATGGCGACTGGTTTTGTGCGCAACACGCTGCGAGCCAATCTCTGTGACGTGGTCATCGGATATGCCCAGGGCGACGAACTCGTGCAGAACACCAATGCCTACTACAAGTCGACCTATGTGATCGTGCATCGGAAGGGCGATGGCCTGGATGGCGTCGACACGCTGTCCGATCCGCGGCTTGCAGGCAAGAAGATCGGGATTGTCGCCGGTACGCCGCCCGCGGCGACGCTTGCGCGCCTGGGCCTCATGCGGACCGTCAAGCCCTATCCGTTGATGGTCGATACGCGCCTTGCTCCCTCCATGGCCGAGGTGATGCTAAAGGAGATGGAGGCCGGCCAGATCGAGGTTGCGATCCTCTGGGGGCCGATGGCTGGTTACTACGCAAAGCAGATCGGCAATGATCTCGTCGTCGTCCCCCTTCTCAAGGAGAAGCCGGACCACATGTCCTATCGCATCACCATGGGGGTCCGGCCGTCGGATCAGGAATGGAAGCGGACCTTGAACAGAGTCATTCGAGATAACCAGAAGGAGATCAACCGGATACTGCTGGACTACAATGTCCCGCTGGTGGACGAGAACAGCCGGCCGATTACCGAGTAGGCGGCCGCGAGGAGGAGCACGCGACGGTCATGCGGATGCGCGAATTGGTTATGGTCGCGGCGATCACTCTTGTGCCGGTCGCAACCGCGATTGCCGGACCGGTAGCGGAACCGTCCGCATACAGGACCGAAAATTACCGTGCCGACGTGCCCGACACGCTGAAGGGGGCACGAGTCGTCGATACGCCGGAGGTCGTGAGGCTCTGGACAGCGCATGCGGCCGTCTTCATCGACGTTCTGCCCTATAATCCGAGGCCGCCCGAGTTGCCCGCGGGAACGGTCTGGAAGGAGAAGATACGGGAGAACATTCCCGGCAGCGTCTGGCTCGCAAATGTCGGCTACGGGGTACTCAACGAGGAGATGGAAGCGTTTTTCCGCACCAACCTGGAAAGGCTCACCGGCGGCAGCCACGAGAGGGTGCTGCTCTTTTACTGCCAGGAAAGGTGCTGGATGTCCTGGAACGCCGCAAGGCGCGCAGTCGAATGGGGGTACCGGCAGGTTCTCTGGTATCCGCACGGATCGGACGGATGGATCGCCGCCGGACAGCCGACCGAGAAGGCCACGCCCCTGCAACCCGAGATCTTACGCCACTGAGGCGTATGATACCCAGCAAGACCACTTGCGGTCTTAGAGAGAAGGAGGAGCTGATGAAGAAGACCTGGACGAAACCGACCATGTGCACTGTTGCCGCGGGCATGGAGATGTCTCGCTATTTCCCGGCGCAGCTGAAGAAATAGGCCACTCGGCCGCCCCGTTCGTGTCGGACGGGGCGGCTCCCTCGATGTGTCGCTGGAGGACGATCGGTCGTATGTTGTTGAATGTCCTGGGGTCTGCCGCAGGCGGAGGGTTTCCGCAGTGGAATTGCAACTATCGGCTGAGTCGAGCGGTTCGCGGCGGGGAAGAAGGATTTCGCCCCCGAACTCAGTCGAGTCTCGCAGCGTGTGCGAACGGGCGGGACTGGGTGCTGTTCAACGCTTCGCCGGACATCCGTTCCCAGATCGCCGCAACACCGGAATTGCAGCCGCCGCAGGAGGGGGCCCTGCGGGCAACACCCATTCGTGCCGTCGTGCTGACGAATGCGGATGTCGATCATATCGCCGGCCTCCTGAGCCTCAGGGAGCGCGAGCGCTTCGTGATCTACGCGACCCAGCGTGTCCTCGAGGTCCTCGAACAGAACACCATCTTCAATGTTCTGGATCCGCAATACGTGGATCGGCGCCCTCTTCCGCTGGAGGGTGTGATCCCGATCGCCGACAGCGACGGACGGCCGACCGGCATCATGGTCGAGACGTTTTCCGTTCCCGGCAAGATTGCCCTCTTTCTTGAGGATGTCGACCGCGCCGATGATGGCTTCGGCACCGAAGACGGGGATACCGTCGGCTTGCGTATCTTCGAACCGGATGCCGCGTCGTCAGCGTTCTATATTCCCGGCTGTGCGGCGGTCGACGGCAGTCTCAAGACACGTTTGACCGGTGCCGCCTGCCTGTTCTTTGACGGGACGGTCTTCACCGACGACGAGATGCTCGATGCCGGTGTCGGACCCAAGACCGGCAAACGCATGGGCCATTTGCAGATATCTGGGCCGCAGGGCTCGATGGCGCTGCTCGCCGACGTGCCGGTCGGGCGGCGCGTCTACGTGCATATCAACAACACCAATCCGATTCTCGACGAGCGCTCCCCCGAGCATCGTGCTGTCCGGGCGAACGGTTGGGAAGTCGGCCATGACGGAATGGAGATCAGACTATGACCACGTTTTCCAGTGCTGCAAGGAACGGACTGACGCCGGGCGCGCTCGAAGCCCTCCTGCGCGAGGTGGGAGCGGCGCGCTATCACAATCGTCATCCGCTGCACCACAAGATGGTGTCGGGGACGCTGAGCAAGGGCCAGCTCCAGGCCTGGGCGCTGAACCGCTATTGCTATCAGGCGGTCATTCCGAGGAAGGATGCGATGATCCTCGCGCGGGCGGAGGATCCGGCCTTCCGTGCCGAATGGCGCAAGCGCATCGAGGATCATGACGGCACCAACGGCTGGGACGGCGGTATTGCCCGTTGGGTGAAGCTGGCAACAGGTCTCGGCCTCGATGAGGATATGGTCAAGAGCGAGCGTCGGGCGCTTCCGGCGACCCGTTTCGCAGTCGGGGCCTATCTTTCGTTCTGTACCGAGCGCAGTCTTCTGGAAGCGGTCGCCTCGTCGCTGACCGAACTCTTCTCACCGGTGATCATAGGCGAGCGCGTGCCAGCCATGCTCGCCAAATACGATTATGTCACCGAGGACATCCTCGCCTACTTCAAGCCCCGGCCGGTCCAGGCATCTAGAGATGCGGAATTCGCACTGGCCTATGTCTTGAAGCATGCCGACACGCCGCAGAAGCAACAGGCCGTCATCGATGCCCTTGTCTTCAAGTGCGATGTGCTCTGGTCGATGCTGGACGCGCTCGAACACGCCTATGGCGAGAACGGGCACATTCCGCCCGGCGCTTTTGATCCGGGGGCTGCATAATGACCCTCGTCCGGGAGCGCGCTGTTCTCTCGCTTTCATCCAGGCCGATGCTGAAGCGGTACTGCCGGCTGCAATTCGATCCAGTGCGGGACGCCTGGGCACTGCTGGCGCCGGAGCGGGTCTATTGGCCGAACGAAGTCAGTCTCGAGATTCTGCGGTTGTGCAATGGACAGCGGTCTCCTCGGAAGATCATTGAATGTCTGGCCGAGCAATACGAAACCCCGGCCGGGGACATCACAGCGGACGTGGAGACCTTCCTCCAGGAATGGGCGGACAGGCTGGTGGTGGCGTTATGAGCGAGATTCTTCCGCCACTCGGCATGCTGGCCGAGCTTACGTATCGATGTCCGCTGCAATGTGTCTATTGCTCGAACCCGCTGGAGCTTCTGAAGGCTGATCGGGAACTGTCGATGGAAGGCTGGCTGTCGCTTTTCGAGGAAGCGGCCGATCTCGGCGTCCTGCAGGTTCACCTTTCCGGCGGCGAGCCGACGCTTCGCCCAGATCTCGAAGAACTGATTGCCTGTCTCGCTCGTCGTGGGGTCTACACCAATCTCGTCACCGCCGGTGTCGGCATCCCGGAGGGGCGCATCCAGGCATTGGCGGATGTCGGTCTCGACCATGTGCAGTTGAGCTTTCAAGGCGTGAATGCTGCCACGACCGAACTGATCGGCAATCACAAAGGCGCGCAGGAAAAGAAGCTCGAGACCGCTCGCCAGGTGCGTTCCGCCGGCCTTCCGCTGACGATCAACGCGCCCATCCACCGGCACAACATGGACGAGGTACCGGCCTTCATCGAACTTGCGCTGTCGCTCGGGGCCGAACGGCTCGAGATCGCCAATGTGCAGTACGCAGGATGGGCACTTCTCAACCGTGACGCACTGATGCCGGACAGGGCGGATGTCGAACGACAGGTCGAGATCGTCGAAGCGGCGCAGGAGCGGCTGCACGGCGTGATGGCGATCGATTTCGTGACGCCCGATTATTTCGCGGTTTATCCCAAGCCCTGCATGGGCGGCTGGGCGAGGGATGCCCTCGTAGTCACCCCCGACGGCACGGTGCTGCCGTGCCATGCGGCTGCCACCATCCCGTCCCTGAGCTTCGATCGGTTTGGCCACCGCACGCTTACGGATATCTGGTATCGATCCGACGCTTTCAATGCTTTCCGAGGCACGGACTGGATGCCGGAGCCGTGCCGCAGCTGCGATCGCCAGGAGGTCGACTGGGGCGGTTGTCGCTGTCAGGCCCTGGCGATTGCCGGCAATGCGTCCGCCACCGATCCGGCCTGCATCAAGTCACCATTTCATCATCGCATGGCGGAGCTCGCTGAGAAGAGAAACGGCGCCGCACAGGGCTTCCAGTACAGGCGCATCGGACGTGTGGACCCGTCAGCTCTTCGGCATGAGTTGGCCGATGAGTTTTGACAGGCCGTAGAGCCTCTGCTCGATGATCGTGGGCACCTCGCAGACGTAGCTAAGCGACTGGACGCGCTCTTCGAAGACGCGTGTTTCCCACTTCAACTGATCGCTCTGCTTCTCGAACTCGGTCGGGTCGGCATTCGCATCTCGCCTCAGCTTGTCGACATCCGATGCCTTCTTGCGGAGATCGGCCGCCATTTGCCGCTGTTTGCCGGCATAGCGGGCGATGCCGGAGATGACCTGCTCGCGTTCCCGGTTGAGCTTTTCGAACAGGCCCAGGAAAACCTGCGCAAGCTTCTCGTCCGTGTGGTCGGCGGGCAGTGTCGCGACGAATGTCTCGAGTTGTTTCCGGGCGGTGTCCATCGGAACTCGCCGCGCTGCCAGTTCGTCGACCAGTTGCTCGACGGCCGGATCCTTGCTCCAGTCCTTGGCGTTGTCCGGAAGGGCGTCTCCGTTCCATACCTGTGCGACGGACAACTCCGGTACCTTGCGCTGGACGCAGGGCCAATCCGGATCGGTGTTGGTGGCGCCGACGGCCAGCCCCGGCAACATGCCGATGCCGGCGGCAGCCACGACGATGATCGATGTCCTCATGTGTTTCCTCCCGTGTCTTGCTTGCGGGTCGTGAGGCCCAGGCTCGGATTGTAGGCGAGAATGGCGCCCGCCAGGAACAGAAACGTGAAAGCTGCGACCACCAGAAGGGATGTCCATTCGATCTGGCCATAGAAGGCGAAACGCACCAGTTCGACGGCATAGGTGAACGGGTTAACCAGGCAGATCCGATAGAGCAGGGGAGATGCTTCCTGCACACGCCACAGCGGATAGAGTGCGGAGGATGCAAAATACATCGGGAAGATCACGAAGTTCATGATCCCGGCGAAGTTCTCGAGTTGCCGGATCAAGGACGACAGGAGCATCCCGAGAGCACCCAGCATCAACCCGGACAGGAAGAGCGCCGGCAGCACCAGAAGATAGCCGACGACGGGCGCTTTCACATCCCAGAACCAGGCGATGGCAAGGAAGACATAGACTTGCACGATCGACACCGCAACGCCGGCAAGAAGCTTCGAAACCAGCAGGAACCAGCGTGGGAAGGGGCTGACGAGAAGGATCCGCATGTTACCCATCTCGCGGTCGTAGACCATCGACAACGAAGACTGCATGCCGCTGAAGAGCAGGATCATTCCGCACAGCCCTGGCGTGATGTAGACTTCGTACAACACATAGGTCTTGTAGGGTGGGATGATCGAGACGCCGAGGACCTGGCGAAACCCTGCCGCGAAGATAAACAGCCAGAGCAGGGGCCGCACGAGCGAGGAGATGAAGCGTTCCCGCTGGTTCAGGTAGCGCAACCCCTCGCGCTTCAGAATGCCATTCAGGCAGACGAGGTATTGCAGAAGCCCGAAGCGTTCGCGAGGCGCCCAGCGTGACATCGCGCCGTCATGTCCCGTGATATCGGTCATGGCCGTGTACCTCCTGCTCGGATGTCCACGATGCCTGTGAGCGTGGAGAATGCCTGATGGAGCGTCGTGGAACCGGTTTGTCGGATCACGTCCGCCACGGCACCGTCGGCGA
This sequence comes from Ciceribacter sp. RN22, assembly GCF_024054295.1. Classification (NCBI taxonomy): domain Bacteria; kingdom Pseudomonadati; phylum Pseudomonadota; class Alphaproteobacteria; order Hyphomicrobiales; family Rhizobiaceae; genus Ciceribacter; species Ciceribacter sp. RN22. Next base: position 1,280,504 of record NZ_JAMXLD010000002.1, on the reverse strand, counting down.
CGACCTTTCCAATGTTCAGAACCACAACCTGGTCCGCCTGGTTGACTTCATCGATCAGGTGGGTCGCCCAGAGGACGCTGATGCCTTCCTGCGCGACGAGGTGCCGGATATCGGCGAGGATCGCCGCCCTCGACTTGATGTCGAGCCCGACGGTCGCCTCGTCCAGTAGCAGCAGTGACGGGCGGTGAAGGAGCGCGCGGACGATTTCAACGCGCCGCATCTGTCCTCCGGAGAGGCTGCGCGCCTTGTCGTGCAGCCGGTCCTCCATGTCGATCGAGGCGAGCAGTTCCCGGATACGATCGCGCGCCGTGCGCGTGCCGATCCCGTGGAGAGAGGCGTGGTAGGCGAGGTTCTGCAGGACGGTGAGATCGAGATCAAGGGTCCGGGCCTGGAAGACGATGCCAAGCCGGCGAAGCGCGCTTCCGGCCTTGCGACGTATGTCGTGACCGAAGATGCGGATCGTGCCGGTCTGTGGCGAAAAGAGGTGGCTGATCAATGAAAAGAGCGTGGTCTTGCCGGCGCCGTTGAGACCGAGCAGCACTGCAAACCGGCCGGCTTCGATCGAAAAGGAGACATTGTCGAGCACCTTGCGGCTGCCGTAGCTGTAGCTGACGGAACTCAGTTCCAGCGGAGGCAGTGCCGCATCCTGCTTCGGCTTCGTATTCACACCTTCGGGCAATCCGGCCTTGATCATTGGAGGCTCCCCTTCCCGCGGGTGACGATACGCCGCCACCCGCTCCTGTGTTGCACGGAAAGTGGGCAGTTACTTGATGACGATCTTGCCCTTCATGCCCTTGTCGGCGAGATCAGGCACGGACCAGGTGTATTCTCCCGGCCTGACGGTGGTGAACTGAACATTGATCGTCCCCTCGGCGTCGAATTCCAGCCAGGCGGGAGCACCGTTCATGTGCACTTCAAGGTCGTCGATGATGATCTGGTTCATCCAGACGTTCCGGAAGAGATCGGTTGCGAACTTGTATTCGAGGCCTCCCGCCGATGTGACCTTCCAGCGGTAACCCTGGCCGGCGACGAGTTCGAAGTCCTTCTGGTTGACGGCGTAGATATCCTCCTTCGAACCGAGGATCAGTTCCGGAAGATTCTTGCTGGCGCGCGTGACCTTCGGCTGGTCGTTGTCGTCGTCCTCTTCCTGGGCGGCTGCGTAAGGCTGGATTGAAAGCAGGCTGATGATGGCTGCGTATGCGACGAGCTTGAGCTTGGACATTCGGTCCTCCCGGTTTTCTGTTGCAGGTCAGTTTGGCGCCACCGTCACGCCCCAGGGCAGGGCTCCGACGGTGACCGATTTCACCGGCTCGTCGGATTGCGTGTCGATGAAGGTAATGTCGTTCGAAAGCCCGTTGGTGCTGATGATGTACTTGCCGTCCGGCGTGAACGCGAGTTGCCAGACGCGCTGACCGACCAGCACGTACTTCTCCACCTCGTAAGTTTCCGCATTGACGACCGCGACCCGGTTGGCGGGACCGAGGGCGACATAGGCCTTCTTGCCGTCGGCGGAGATCCGTATGCCGACCGGCTGGATGGCTTCGGACCGCAGTCCCTGGATTTCGAAGTTGATCTTGTGCTTTACCTCACGGCTGGCATTGTTGATCACCGAGACCGTTCCGCCGATCTCCGCACTCACCCAGACCTCCGAGCCGTCCGGCTTGAACTGTGCGAAACGTGGACGCGCGTCGACCAGTACGTTGGAGACGATCTCATGGCTCTCCGTATCGATGAAGTGCGCCATGTTGGTTGTCTCAGACGTGTTCACCATGATCTTCCCGTCCGGACTTATACCCATACCTTCGGGTTCCACGCCGACCGGGATTTCTGCAAGAACACGCTTCTGCTCGACGTCGATGACGGTGACGAGGTTGTCGTCCTCATTTGCGACGTAGAGCGTCTTGCCGTCGGGGGAAAGAACGAAGAGCTCTGGGTCCGGACCGGACGGCAGGCTGCCGACAATCTCGTGGGTCGCCGTGTCGATGATCTCGACGGTATCGTCGTCGCTGGCGCAGACGTAGAGAAACTTGCCGTCGCGGGAGACGGTGATGCCACGGGGGCGCTGCCCGACATTGATCGTCTTGACCGGCTCCATCGTGTCGGAGTCGACGATGGTCACCGTGTTGTCTTTTTCATTGGACACGTAGACCGCATTCGCCCAAGCGGGCTGGGCGATGACCGTCGCCACGGCGGCGCAATAGAGCTGCCTGAGAAGTCGCTGCATTCTCTCCTCCCACTTTTTCTATTTCAGCTTGCACTTGGTTTCGGGCCGGTCCACGCCGAGCGTGTCGAGCTCCGAGAATTGATGGAGAAAGCCCTCCTGGGGGGAGGTTGAGACGACGCCGCGGCCGTCGCCCAGCAGGATGGGCTGGCGCAATTGCCAGTTCCAGGTGCGGAAGGTCACTTTCTGTCCCTTGAACGCGGCGATCGAGAAGTCGTCCGACTTTATGAAGGCTTCGATTTTCTCGGGATCGTTACCTTGCGTGCGGGTCGCCGCTTCGCCGAGGATGCGCACGGCTGTCCATGCCTGCATGTCCTTGGACAGCATGCGCCTGCCGGTTGCCTTGGAGAAACGGTTCTGGATCTGCGATCCGCCCCATTGTTCGCTCGCCGGATGCCAGCTTGAAGGGATGAGTCCGGCGGTGCCGGCGACCGGGCGCGGTGTCCAGGTGCGGTAGGGGACGTAGCTGCCGAACACCTCGCTCTCGTCGGCGACGACGACGACGTCATGCTCCGGCAGGTTCTGGGTGAAGACGGGCATCTGGCGTTGCACCTGGATGACGCCCGTGTCGGTGCGGCGGGCGGAGCCCGTGTCTTCGTACAAGCGCTCCTCCACGATCGTCGCACCGAAGCGTGCAGCGGCGCGGCGGATTGCATCGGCATAAAGCTGGTCGCGTTCGTGCGAGCCGTAAAGCAGCACCCATCTCCGCCACTGCTTCCATACCAGATATTGCGCGAGACCATCGGCCAGCATGCTGCGGGTCGGTGCGGTATGGAAGACGTTCGACCGGCATTCTTCCTCGCGCAACACGTCGTCGGTGGCGCCGACGTTGAAGAGGAGCACACCGTTGTCGCGGGCGAGGTCGGCGATCGAGAGCAATTGGGCTGCGGAGACGTCGGTCAGCACGAACTTGTCGCCGCGGGCGAGCATCTCCCTGAACGCCGCTACCACATCCGCATCGAATTTGACCTCAACGACGTCGAGGCTGAAGGACTGCCCGAGGAATTTGCCCGTCGTGTTGTTGTCGTTGATCGCGACGTTCGCGCCGGCCACGCCCTCGTCGCGTGGCGGAATGTCGAGGACCGACAGCGCCAGTTGCGGTTCGTAGGCGCGCAGGTATCCGATCCCGATCTCGGTCAGCGCCGCTCCCGCGCCGCCATCCTGCGCCCGGAGGTCGGCCGCATTGACGAGCAGCAAAAAAAAGCCCAATAAAAACGCGAGAGTTTCAGGCACCGTGCTCTCCGCAGGATAACCATTTCCCCACGCCGTCACACGAGTGACGACGGCTGACGCAGTAAAGGTGCCCAACTTGTTTTTATACAACCTATCCGTAATCTCAAGCCTCGATTTACGCTTTTCTCGCCGCGCGGGAGACGCTAACCCTGTCGTGCGAGGAGAATTTTGATGACCAAGATGTTGGCAAGTGTTCGGAGCCGTCAGGAGGCGGAAATCGCCCTGCAGGCCGGCGCCGACATCATCGATCTCAAGGAGCCGTCACGGGGTGCTTTGGGCGCCGTGGATATGAAGGATATCGTCGAGATCGTCGCTTTCGTGAACGGTCGCCGGCTCACCAGCGCCGCCTCAGGCGACCTGCCGATGGAGCCCGACGTCGTAAGGGCAAAGGTCGACGAGCTGGCCGCGACCGGCGTCGATTTCATCAAGATCGGCTTTCTTCCGTCTGACTATCTCACGGACTGCGCAAAGGGCCTTGTCGGCATCGCGGCGAACAGGAAACTCGTGGCGGTCCTCTTCGCCGATTATGTGTATCCCGAGAATGTCCTCGACGTATTCGCGGAGGCTGGCTTCCACGGCGTGATGATTGACACTGCCGACAAGACGAAGGGCCGCTTGCTGCAGCACATGAGCACCGACCGTATCGGCACGTTCGTCGCCGATTGCCATGCCCGCGGGCTCACAGCCGGTCTCGCCGGGTCGCTGGAGGCGCCGGACGTTCCGCGGCTTCTCGCCTACGATCCAGACTTCATCGGTTTTCGAGGTGCACTTTGCGACAATCTCGTGCGGGACGCCGAGATCAATCGCGATGCCGCACTGAAGATTCGGGCACTGATTCCGGAAGAACAGCCGGCCGGTACGCAATCGCGCGTCGACTACAAGCTGCTGGCGGCGCGCGGATACTTTCCGGATGCGTCCGAACTCGGTCTCGGCACCGACAAGATTTTCGTGCGGGACTTCGTCCTGCCAGTCGAAATCGGCGCCTACAGCTTCGAGCACGGCAAGACGCAGCGGATGCGTTTCGACGTGACGGCGGACGTGTTGCGGGTCACCCGCAACCCGGAGGACATGCGGCACGTCGTCTCCTACGACCTCATCATGGACGGCATCCGCTCGCTCGTTGCGCGCGGCCATATCGAGCTGGTGGAGACGCTGGCCGAACAGATCGCCGCGTTCGTGCTCGAAAATCCCCGCGTGACCAATGTCGTCGTCCGTGCGGAAAAGCTCGAGCTCGGTCCCGGTGGCGTCGGTGTGATCATCGAACGCAAACAGGATCGGCAGCATGCGGCAAGATCAGGGGACCGCGCGGGTACCCATGCCGCCGAGCATCGCGGGCGTGGAGCCGTCCCCTCATGAAGCCGGTGGTCGTGAAACTCGGAGGGAGCACCGCCGGCGGCGACGAGATGCAGCGATGGATCGATCTCCTCGCCGACGCCTGCTTCCCTTTGGTTCTGGTGCCAGGAGGCGGTCCTTTTGCAGACCATATCCGCGTGATGCAGAAGCCGCTCGGCTATTCGGACGAGGTTGCCCACGACATGGCGATCCTTGCCATGGACCAGTTCGGACTTGTCATCGCCGAACGGAGCGAGCGGTTCCGGCCAAGCATGACGATCCGCGACATGGAACAGGCTTGGAACTCCGGGCTCGTGCCGGTCTGGCTACCGTCCTCGATGACGCGCGGAGCGCCCGATATCCTGCGATCCTGGCGCGTGACCTCCGATTCACTGGCTGCCTGGCTGGCCGGTCGTATCCGGGCTGAAAGGCTCCTCCTGATCAAGCAGGCCGAGATTGGTCCCGAAGATGTGGATGTCGAAACGTTGGTGGCTCGGCAGCTGGTCGATGATTACCTGCCGCGTGCGCTGAGCGGTGAAACGGAGCTCTATGTCGCGGGACCGGAGAGCCTCGGGAGTGCACGCGACGCTCTTGCTGCATCGGACGTTCCGGGTCGTCTGGTTGCCCGCAAGGTCGCGGAGGAGGTTCTCAGGTCATGACGCGCCCGGAGACACCCCGCTGGGCCTGGGTTCTGACCGGTTCCGGACACTTCTTCGTCGAGAGCTTCGAACTTATCCATACGCTAACCCACTGCGACGTGTTCGTGTCGAAGGCCGCGGCCGAAGTGCTGCGGATGTACAAGCTGAAGCTTGATTTTCCGGACACGATGCGTGTGCTGCACGACAAAACGGCGAGTTCGGTTCCCGTCGGCAGCTTCTATCATGGTGTCTACCACACCGTCGTCATTGCGCCGGCAACGTCCAATACGGTCGCAAAATGCGTCGTCGGGATTTCCGACACGCTGGCGACGAACGTCTATGCGCAGGCTGGAAAATGCCGGGTGCCGTCCATCGTCTTTGCGTGCGATACCGCGCCTGAACTCGAAACCATGGCGCCGGGCGGATTGGTGAAGGTCTATCCCCGCCGGATCGATCTCGAAAACACGGCAAAGCTCAAGACCTTCGAACGCACGCAGGTCGTCGAGTCGCTGGCAGAGTTGAGGCTCGCGATCGCGCATCGCAGGGAGGCGCTCGCCGGCGATGGTTGAACATCTCGTCTTCCTGACCGGACATCTGGCGAAGACCAGGCTCGAGAACGTTCTCGCCGGGCTGGAGAAGAGAGATTTCACCTATGACATTGTCGATATCGGCGTCAAAGTCGCGGCTCTGATGACGGAAGAGATCATCAAACGGCGGCTCAAATGTCCATCGGCGGTGGATCGTGTCATTCTGCCCGGTCGTTTCCGCGGCGATGTCGATCGCTTGACGGAGGAGTTCGGCGTCCGTTTTGTCCGGGGCCCCGATGAGATTGCCGATCTGCCGGCCTTCCTCGGACGCAAGGGGAGGGCCGTCGATCTCTCACGCCACGACCTGCGCATATTCGTCGAGATCGTCGATGCGTCGGCGCTACCGATCGACCTGCTGCTCGAGCGCGCCCTCGCGCTGGCCGAAGCCGGGGCAGACGTCATCGATCTCGGATGTCTGCCGGATACGCCTTTCAGTCATTTGCGTGAGGCCATTCGGCGCCTGAAGGCGGAGGGGCTGGCCGTCAGCGTCGATTCCGCCGATCTCGCCGAACTGGAAGCGGCGGCGGAAGCGGGCGCGGACTTTCTCCTGAGCCTCACGGAACACACGCTCGATCTTGCCACCCGTTACAAGATCACGCCGGTCCTGATCCCCGCTGTTCCCGGCGACCTCGACTCCCTCGGTCGCGCCATCGAGATAGCGCGCGAGGCGGGCACCGAATTCATCGTCGATCCGGTCCTTGATCCCATCCATTTCGGATTTGCAGCTTCGCTCGGCCGCTTCATCGAGGCGCGCCGGCGCTGGCCCGACGTCCCGATGCTCATGGGTACGGGAAATCTGACGGAACTCACGGATGCCGATTCCTCCGGCGTCACGGCCGTGCTTCTCGGCCTCTGTTCCGAGCTCTCGATCGGCAACGTGCTGGTCGTCAATGTCAGCCCGCACACCGCGCGCACGGTGGAAGAGCACGATCGTGCGCGCCGGATCATGTATGCCGCCAAGCAGGACGGAGCGCTGCCGAAGGGCTACGATCCGGGGCTGCTGCAGGTGCATGACCGCAAGCCGTTTCCTTCGTCAAAGGACGATATCGCGGCTCTCGCGAGCACTGTTCGCGACGTTAATTTCCGTATCATGACCGCGCCCGACGGCGTGCATGTCTTCAATGCGCGGGGCCACCGGATCGGTCGAGATGCTTTCGCCTTCTTTCCCGATCTCGAGGTTGCGACCGACGGCGCGCACGCCTTCTATCTCGGCGCGGAGCTCACCAGGGCGGAGATCGCCTGGAAACTCGGCAAGCGTTACGTGCAGGACGAACCGCTCGCCTGGGGTGTCGCCGTCCCGGAGAAGACAGAGGACCGGACGCGGCTCGCCGAGGCCGGCCACACGCTGCGCGCGAAGAAGGAGGGCAAGTGAGCTACATCCGTGAAGTGATCGTGACCACCGTCGATGCCGTCGGCCAGCCGCATATCGCGCCGCTCGGCATCATCGCCGAGGGTGACGGCTGGGTCATCGCCCCCTTTCGGCCCTCCCGGACGCTCGACAATCTCGCTGCGGTGCCGTTCGCCGTCGCAAACTGCACCGATGATATGCTGGTCTTCGCGGGTTGCCTGACCGGGCGGAAAGACTGGCCGCTCGTACCCGTCGCCGACTGGCCAGTGCCGCGGCTGCAATCGGCGCTCAGCCATTCACTGCTGCAGGTGGTCTCGGTCGACGACAATGGCGTGCGCCCGCGGCATTTCTGCAAGGTCGTCGGCGAGGAAATGCATGCGCCCTTCACCGGGCTCAACCGTGCAAAAGCCGCCGTGCTGGAACTCGCCATTCTGGTGAGCCGGTTGCACATGCTCCCGAGAGACAAGGTCGAGCGGGAGATCGACTACCTGAAGATCGCCGTCGACAAGACGTCCGGCCCCGACGAGCAACTGGCGTGGAATTGGCTCATGGAACGGGTCGAGCAGCACCGGACGGCAGGCTAGCCTGCATCCGCAGACTTGCTGATCTCTGCGGCGGCGAGCAAAGCCACGGCTGCCGCCGGTGCCGCCTTGCAGGCCGTTTCGCGTACCGGCTCGACGGCGTTGATCAGCGTTCCGAAGTCGACGAACGGCCGCTCCAGTCGTGCGGCAAGTCGGCGGATCTGTGGCCGGCCGATGCCGGCTCCGACCACAGGCGCGCCGCGGGCAAGCCGATGATCGGCCGCAACGCGGAGGGCGCCGTCGTGCACCATCCGTAACTGATGCTCGCTGAACCATAGGGCGATGTCGCTCCATTCCTCGGTCGAGAGATCCGGTCCATCGCGACCGATCATTCGCGCCAGCCGGCCGATCGATCCGGTCACGGTCTTCTCTCGCCGGTCGGCTGACGGATACTGGTCATCCGCCTCGTCGAGCATGCCGAGAATGCGGGCGATGTCGGCCGTGTTGGCGAAGTACTCATTCATCAGCGGCGTCATCGTGCCGCCGACTGGAACACGCTCGGCGATGCCGATCAGTGCCGATCGTGTGAAACCGGTATAGACCAGTTCGCCGGAGAGTAGTCGCTCGGCATCCGAATAGCCCGTGTTTGCCACTTTGCCGTCCCGCAGCGCGAGGATGTCGGTGGTCGTCGAACCCATGTCGACGAACAGGGCATCCCCGACGACGCTCGCCGCGAGCGCGGCTGTCGCGTGCCAATTGGCGGACGCGATGTCGGGCGCGAGGCCGCGTGCTTGCGCGGTATCGGCGAAGCCGGCACGACCGGCGTAGATGCGAGTGTCCTCCGTGCCGAACTCCTCTTCGATCAACGAGAGAATGCCCGCTACACCTTCGCGCCGGTCGGCAAATCCGTCGGAAAGCTCGGCCGTCATGGTGAAGGCATTTGCGGCGCCCGCCGGCACTTCCGCCCGCAAGGATTCGATGCCCCTCCGGACCTCGTCGATGCCGAGCCACATCGATGTCTTCAGCGTGGCCGCATGCGTGACGACCCCATTCTCGCAGAGCGCCATCTTCAGATGAGCGCCGCCGATGTCCCATCCGGCGACAAAGCGCTTTCCTTCTGCGGAATTCCGGTCTTCCATGGATTGGTTCGTCCTCTCTGGGGTTCTGCTCGTGCTTATCATTCCGGTTCTCGACATCAAAGATGCTCTCGTCGTCCATGCCCGCCGCGGCGAACGGCAGGCGTATCGCCCGCTCGAGACGCCGTTGAGCCTCCGTCCCGCCCTGGAGGACGTCGCGGAAGGCTTACGCAGTGTCTACCCCTTTCCCATCTTCTATGTCGCGGATCTCGACGCGATCGGAAGCCAGACGGGCGACTGCTCCGCCGCCCTTCGTCTCACCCGTTTAACCCCTGCGCCGGGAGTCTGGCTCGATGCCGGTTTTTCGGGTTCGGAAAGCCTTGCGCGTACACACGCCTTGCCTGGCGTGGCTCCGGTCGTCGGATCGGAATCGCTTACCGACGCGGCTTTCCTCACCCACTTTTCGGCCTATCCCGGCGCCATTCTCTCTCTCGACTTCCGAGGCGAGGCGTTTTGCGGACCGGAGGACGTCCTTGCCCGCTCTGACCTCTGGCCTTCCCGCGTCATCGTCATGACTCTCGCTCGTGTCGGTTCCGAGACCGGCCCTGACTTTGCCCGCCTCGCGGAGATCAAGGCACGGGCAGGCGCCCGGCAGGTCGTTGCGGCGGGCGGGGTGCGCGATGCTACAGATCTGCGGAAGCTTGCGGAGATGGGTATTTCCGCCGCCCTGGTCGCCACGTCGATTCATAACGGGACGCTGACGCGTGAGGTCATTGCCGGGATGATGGAAGGATCGGACACCGTCGCGCAGCACCGTTGAGTGACCGGAAAGAGGGATTTCTCCCTCTTTCCATGCTTTAGAATCCGAAGATCTTAGCCAACCGGCGCAACAGGCCATCCGAATTCACAGAGGGCGTGCTCTGTGCGGGGTTGCTTCGTATCTAGGCGCCGAAGGGATGCTTGACCTGATCCCGTTGTGCGGTTGCCTCGGCGGCCGTCGGTTTGCCGGCGACGGCGCGCTGGATGGCTTCCTTGGTCGCCCTGTAGTTGAAGTCCTGAATCTTGGCGTCGTCGGCGGCTTCCCAGTGGATGAATACGCCGACGCAGATGAAGACGTCGTCTGCTTCGTCTGCAGGAATAGTGCCGTCAGCCACGCTGTCCTGTACCGCCTTGGCGACGCCATACTGGGCGGGACCGAACATCTGGACGGCCTGCTTGGCCCCCTTGATGGTCACCTTGTTGAACATCACGGTGTTGGGCTTGCAAGGCAGATTGGGGGCAATAACTGCAAGGAGGGAGGTAAATCCGTCCTTGTTGTTCGTCAGGGCATTGCAGAATGCAGACTCGACCGCACTTCCGCGCGGGCCGATGAGAAGGTCGATGTGAGCGACTTCGTTACCGTCGCCAACAAGAGATTCGCCAACCAGAACTTTATTGATTTTTGCCACGGCCATGTACCTCCCTGTACCGTTCCAAAATGGTTTGTCCAAAGATGCCGTACCTTCGAGACACGACGCTCGATGGACAGCTATCCTTGTTCACAGCACCCTTTGTACTCGGGTCGGTTGGCCAGATAGCAGCAGAAGCCCAATCTTCCGCCGGAGAAATTCAAGCACTTACCTGCGAATTATGCAAGACGAAGTTGAGTCGCTCGGCGAAAACTGTCGCGACCGTCAGGTCTGCCGACGTTCCGGGGTTGATGTTCTCAGCTTTCAGCCGTCGGTCGAAATCGGCAAGCAGCCGCAGGCGTTCCGGTTCGGCGGCGATCTCGCCCAGCCGGCCCGCGACCGAAGCCGCCTCCAGGCGAATTTCCTCGGCTCTTTCGACACCGTGCTTGCGCGCCACGTGGCTGTCCGGAAATCGCGAGAGAAAGTGGAGATAGGTGAAGACGGTAGGCCACATGCCCGTTTCTCCACCGGCCTCGGCTGTGTGGTAGGCGGCAAGCCCGCCCGAAAAGATGTCGGCGAAGTCGCTCACGTATTGGCGGGCGATCATGTCTCTTTCGGCCGCTTCCCGCATGGCGACGAGCAGCGGGACTCTGGGTGGTTCCGCGACGTCGTTTGCAGCCTCGCCGAGCCCGCCTGGCGCGGCGAGTGTAATCGCGCTGAAAACGTCCGCCGCGTCATCGTTGTCCATTGCTCCGAGAACCGCTGCGAGCTCCTTGCGGAGATACTCCCCTCCGGTTTCCGCAGCCTTGGCCAGCGGAGCGCAAAGCAGCACAATCCCGAGATTGGTGTTGGTGCCGACGGCTTCCCGCGTCATCCGGATGGCGTCGAGGATTCGGCGACCGACCGGCCATCCGGGATGGCAGACAGCGCCGGCGGATACCTCGGCGCTGTCCAGAAACTGTTGCGCAGACATGCGGTGTCCGTCGGCGAAGCGATGCACGTTTCCGGGCTTCAGCGCCTCGATCTCCATCCTGCAGGCGTGGCGGTAGGCCGCGTCGATTTCGGCGGGTTGCGGCATCAGGCGGCGGGCCTCTCTCCTTCCGCGGGGGCGATCTGGGACACCAGTGCTTCCGCGATGCTGTCCACGACCTTGACCGGGATCACCGACTGCAAGCCCGTCCATGCCGGCATGCTGTTGACCTCGAGAAGCTGGAGCCGGCCGTCGGCCGCAGGAATGATGTCGATCCCGGAAAAGTCCGTTCCGATTGCTGCGGCGGCGGAAAGTGCCAGTGTTTCCAGCGCCGGGCGAAGCGGTCCTGTCACAGGCTCCGCCCGTGCGCCCCTTGCTATGTTGGTCACCCAGCCGTCGGCGCAGCGCGCGATCATGCCGAGGACGGTGCCGTTGCAGGTGAACACCCGGTAGTCGCAAAAGGTCGTTCCGGGTCTGGCGACGTATCGTTGCAGATAGTAGACGTCGTCGACCTCGAGCCCGTCCGGCAACTGTTCGACCGTTTCGATCAGCCGCACGCCGCGACCCTGCGAGCCAAAGAGGGGTTTCAAGACCAGCGGGCCCTTCGGCAGTTCGCGCTCGGCGATGGCGCGGGCATTGGTGATCGACTCGACGGCGAAGGTTTCCGGCACCGGAAGGCCGGCGCGGGCCATCAGAAACGTCGTCGTCGATTTGTCCACGCAACGCTCGATCGCCTTTGCCGAATTCCAGACCGGTATGCCGAGATGGCCGAGCGCATGCAGGATCCCGAGCCGTCGGGTGACTGCCTCGAAACTGCCCGAAGAGATCGAACGGACGACGACCGCCGCCGGCAGTGCCCCGTCAAATCCCGGAATGGCGATGCCGGACACGTGGCGGGAATCGAAGGCGATATCGGCAAGCCGCAGGAAGACGGCGTCCATGCCAAGCCGTGCGAAGGCGGCGCTTAGCTGTTGTACCTGGCTGTCGGTACGATCCGAGGTGATCACGATCTTGTCCCGCAGGACGGGCGGTGTCATTTCAGCCAAGGGACTGCTCCAGCATGTCGATATTCGTCTTTCCGGCGCGGAAGGTCTCACCGGCCTCGATCGCGGTGACGATCACTTCGGCCGGGCTGAAGAGGTGCGGGTCTATGGCGTAGAAGTCACCATTGAACTTGCGAAAGATTTCCGAGAAGGGCTGGCCGTAGTCGCGCGATCCCTCGCTTGTGAGGTGTTCGGCAAGATCCCGGGCAGCCGCTGCGGAACCCCGGACGAACAGCTGGACGAGGCCACCATAGATGATGGCGTCGTTCGTGCGCCCCATTGCCTTAAGGAAATCGGGATGCGGTGCCGGGATAGGCGCCTTTCCGATGCCGTCGACGATCGCGTCCAGCGGGAACTTCAGGTCGTGCGCCTTGTGCAGCGCCACTTCCAGCACGCGGCCGACGATCTGGACGCAGCCGGCGATGCTCTGCGTCGGCGCATAGACGAAGGTGAGCCGGTCCGGCGTGAGCCCGGCGGCCTTGGCCACCTTCTCGACAATGGCGGCAGGCGGCGGGGTTGCGGTCTCGAGAACGACGACAGAGCTTTCGGCTCCCGGTTCTCTGTAACGGATCTCCTCAAAGAGCGGCTCGACGCGGGCGAGCGTGCGCACCGGTCCCGATCCCATGGCGAAGTATTTCTCATGGCTTAGCTGCCATCCGGCATACTGGCTGCCGAGGCAGGCGAGGACCGGCTGGGACGAGCGGACCTCGATCGAAAGCGGCCAGCGCGAGGAATGTCGGTCAAGACTTACCGATGCGATGCCGAGCCCGCCCATGCAGATATCCACCATGCGAAGCCCGGCCTCGAGGGAGCCGGGGCTTTGTGCGCCCGCGTCGATCAGGTGTTCGCCGAGGCTGCCGCGGCTGTGGCCGATGCCGAGCCGTCCGGCCTCGGCGATCATGCCGTCGACGACTTGTTGTGCGCTTCTGTTCAGGAAGGCTTCTCCGTCCTTCATCCTGCATACTCCTCCCAATGGGGTGACAGTTCGCTTATTCTGGCCTTGACCGCTCGTTCGGCGGCGGCGGCGGAGCGGGCTTGCGCGAGCACCGTACAGACCGGATCGCCGGTGTCGAGTTCCGAGCCCGGACGTTGGTGGTCCGCCGTCAGGGGTGGCCACTGCAATTCCGGAAAGCGGGGGATCGGTCGCGAGGCATAGGCGATTGCCGACGCCACCGAGCCGCGAAGGACCGGGACCTCGATGCCCTCACCGCGAACGGAGCGAAGATGCTGGGTCAGCAGTGGCTTGTCGTCGTTGTCGAAAATGTCGAGCGTCGCACCTGGACGCGGGTTGATCTCCAGAAGAAACGTTCCTTCCGGTCCATCGATGAAGTCCGCACTGCAGAGGCCGACCAGCCCCGTCCGGGCGACGAGATCGTTCAGCCAGCGGCTGATCTTCTCCCCCTTTTCGCGCGGAAAACGCGGCAGGCGAACGGCGCCGCCATAGCGGAACGGGCTGGCGGCAGAAGGCGAGGGCCACTGGCGGCTATAGCCGACAAGGCGTGCGCGACCTCGCTCGGCGAGGAACAGCGCGGAGAGACCCACCCCCGGAACGTGTCGCTGGAAATAACTGCCCGACGGAGAGGGACCGAAAGACGTGGCCGGTCGCACATGAGAGCCGCCGGCGCCGCCGGGGACCTTCGTCAACCAGCCCCTTCGATCTTTCGGGGGCTCGAAGCGTATCTCCGGATGGGGGATGCCGATCTCGGCGCAAAGCGACGCAAGTGACAAGGGATCCTTCACGCGCCGGATCGCATCGGCGCTGTTGCCGGCAATTGGGAAAGTCTCAGCTAGCATGTCGATGATCTCCGGCCTGCGTTCGAAGCCAGAGGCATAGACGAGTGCCTCCGGCCTGTCCTGTCCGACAAGTTTCCGGAGGCTCGGGAGGATCTCCCGGCCGTCGATCCCGTCGTTGAGGCTGCCCGGCAGGATCATCGCCCGTTCCGCGAGCCGGCAGGTATCGGTGTCGTTGAAGAGATCGGCGACCAGCGCGCGGTAGCCTGCGCGGCGCGCTGCTGTTGCGAGCGACCGCCCGGAAATCGCCACCACCAGGATCATGGGGCTATTTGGCGAGGCTGCGGGCAAGGGTGAATGCATCCTGGAAATCAAAGACGACGGGTTTTCCGGCGGAGATCATCCGTGCGAAGAGGCCCGCCTGGGTCTTGTACTTAACGTTGCCGATCGACAGTGGCCCGATACCGACTGCTTGTCCGTAGAGGGCCTCGCCGTTGGCATTGACTTTGAGGCCCTCGATGCCCGCGGGTGGAACGGCGTTCACGTCCGCGGCGACGAGGAGTCTTTCGGATGACTGTAACTGTTCCGACGATATCACCTGTACGCCCGCCTTCGCAGCCGTCAACACGATTTCCGCCTTGGCGAGTATCGCTGCCTTGTCGTCTTCCGTCGATCCGTCAACCGCTTCGACATTGACGCCAAAGCGATCCTTGACCGAATGGGCGATGTGCCGGACACGTTCGATGCCGTCATGGCCAGCGATGGTGACCGCGGCGCCTTCCCTGGCCGCGATGACCGCGGTGCAGTAGCCGACGACGCCGGTCGCACCGAAGATCGCCACCTTTGCTCCGTTCAGGTCGCGGCTGTGCTGTTTCGCCAGCGCCTTCTCGACCTTTGCCACCATCGCGGCCGCCGTCGTGAAGGACCCGGCAGGATCGGCGAACACCGAAACCTCGAAAGGCGGGACCATGGCCCTCTTCGCTGCATCGAGCATGTCGAGCGCCAGCGCCGCGTCCTTGCCTGCAAGGAATATCCCCGTTGCGACGCCCGCATCCGGAGGCCGCGAGAAGATCGCATCCTGCACGAGATTGCCCACATCTGCGAGCGTTACGTCGGTGTACGGGATGACGTGGTCATATCCGGCGTCGAGCGCCATGTTCACGTCGAAGGGGCTCATCTGCTTCAGCGGCGTGAGCATGTGGAGAATGGTCTTGCGGCTCAAGGTTCTTGTTCCTCCTCAGTGAATGCGCCCTTGTCTCAGACCGAACTGCGGCGGCATCACCGTCTGGGTGATTTTTGCGCCGAGGTTTCGTGCAGGTACGATGCGGGTACTGAGACCCGGCTCATCGATGCCGGCGTCATCGACGATCTGTTCGGCTGCCTCCTGCGACTCGGTAAAGGCAAAACCGGTCGGACCCCACGAACTCTGTCCGATGCCGACCGCGCCGTGAACCGCAAGCTTGCGGACGGCGGTTTCGACCGCCTTGCTGGTGAACAGCCCTCCCTGCGCGGGGGCAAAGTAGCGTCCGATTTCGGTCTGGATGGTCTCCACGGCCTTGCCGAAGGCGGCGAGATCGCCTTCGATCAGGGAGGGCATCAGTGCCATCAGCGTCGTGCGGCAGATGGTCGAGGAGCTTGTCTCGGCAAACGGGGGAAGAGCGCTGAAGGCGGCGATTTCGGCTTCTCCGTGGATCCCCTGATGGTGATGGTCGAACACGAGAATGACGCGCCAGTTCTCGGGAAAGGGAATTCGCGAGATCACGGTGGGCGCCTGGTCGTCCTGTCCCTTGCCGGCGTCGATGATCAGCCCACCCCGGTCGAATGCGGCGATGCCGATGCCGGAGCGCGTGCCGCGGCCGAGAAAGACGGCGTCGTCGCGAATGGCGAACGGGAGTTCGTGTAGCGTCCGCAATGCTGCGGAGACCGCAAGCGCGAGCTGTGTTCCCGATCCGAGTCCGGAGTGACTCGGGATCGTACGGTGCACGATCACCTTGTGGTGACCGTCAATACCGAGATGCGCGCTAAGCTTGGCTATATGCGCGCGAATGCGTGCTTGTTCTCCGCCTTCGACACTCGTCTCGCGTGCTCTGGCGACCGTCAGGACGGTGGAAATGGTCTCGAGGGGAAGGCCTATGCTGCCGAAACGCCCACTCGTCTTTCCCGGAATGTCGAGGAAACCGACGTGCAAGCGCGCAGGGACCTGAATAGTGACGGAGTCCGACATTTGATGCAATTCTAACAATCTAGAATATCGGGCCCGAGAATATGATATCGTCTTTTGATCGCAGCGCAAGCGGCGTGATCGAAGAATGAGGGAGGTCATGTCGATGAACGACCGCACCGATGCCGCCGGCAAGGCGGACCGTGTCTATTCCGAAGCCGAGATCCTCGAAAGGCTGAAGCGTGAACTGCCGCACTGGCGTTACGAGGACGGCTGGCTGCGCCGCAAGTACAAGACCCACAGCTGGAAATCGACGCTGATGGTCATCAACACGGTCGGCCATCTGGCCGAAGCCGCTTGGCATCATCCCGATCTCAAGGCATCCTATGCCTGGGTCGAGGTCAAGCTGATGACGCATTTGGCCAAGGGGATCACCGACAAGGACTTCGAACTTGCCCGCAAGATCGAAGAGGTTGTTCAGTGGCAGCCCGGCAAGGAAGGCGGAGCCCTGGAAGGTACCCCGCGGACGGATCAGCGATTTGCCTACTTGAAGTACGACGACTGATCGGCGATTTTGCTTCTGGGCGGGGGTTCACTTTCTCAGAGAATTGGCTAGAATCTAGACCGGCACCAGAAAGTTGTGGGGTATGTCGGTTGCGTGGATAGGTAACCAGGCAGTTTCATTGACAGCCGCAATTCAGGAGACGGCAAAGCTTCTGGTGTCGTGCCGCTGCCCGGTTATTTCAGTTGATTCGGACATTCATGGTTGTCGAAGTGTGATCGCGCTGGCCGAACGGGTCGGAGCGACTTACGATCACGTCCGCGGTGGCGAACTCGCGGAAGAGGCAGCACTCTTCACTGACCACGGCGGCTTCTTCACGACCCCGCTCGAAACCCGCCGCAGGGCGGACCTGATTGTCCTCGTTGGCGAAATTCCGGCCGCTCATCACGAACTCCTTCTGTCCTGGCATGCCGCGCGTCCCGACCTGGCGCCTTCGCACAAGCGGCGCTGGTTCCACATATCGGGGGCAAGACGCGAGGATGCGGCATCCGAGATCTCCGCCGTGCTGAAACGCGTGAAGGCGAGCGTCGTCGAAGCTTCCGGCCAACCGCTCGCCGCCGTTCTCGCCTCCGTGCGGGCCGGTCTCGGCGGCAGGAAGAGCATCGGTGCCGTCGAGGGGTTTGATGGCTTGGCGGCCGCTCTCGGCAAGGCCGCATTTCCCGTCTTTGTCTTCTCTGGTCGGCAGCAGGGGCTTTCCACGCTCGCCATGCTGCAGGGACTGGTTGGTGATCTCAATCGCAGCCGCCGCGCGACCAGTCTCTTCCTGGCCTCCGACGATCGTGCCTGGGGTCTCGCGCTCGCATCGGTCTGGATGACAGGCTTTCCGCCGCGCACCGGCTTCGGTACGGGCAAGCCGGTCTACGATCCACAGCTCTCAGACGTGACGCGGATGATCACAGAACGGGAGGCGGACCTGCATCTCTGGATCTCTGAGGCAGAGGGCGATACGCCGGTGCATCGCCGCGGCCTGCCGCTCGTCGCCTTTGTTCCGGGCGAGGCTGCGGTTTCCGGGGCAGCGGTAACGATCACCGTCGGACGGGCCGGTGTCGACCACGACGGCGTCTTCTATTCGAGCCGTATCGGAACGCTGTCGGCCGTGAAGGCGTCCGCGCCCTCGTATCGTCCGAGTGTTTCCGGGGTTCTCCGCGAACTGGCGGATGCTCTGCCGGAGAAGGAGGCGCTGCCGTGCTGATCCGACTGGCGGGAGGAGAGGTCGTCGACCCGGTGAACGGTGAAAGCCGCCGGCGGGACCTGTGGATTTGCGATGGATTGATCGTCGAGAAGCCGGAAGGCCGACGTGCCGACAAGACCTTCGACGTTTCCGGCTGCGTGGTGATGGCCGGGGCGATCGACATTCATTCCCATGTCGGTGGTGGCAATGTGAACACGGCGCGTCTGCTGCTGCCCGAGCATCATCGCGCACATCAGGCGCGCCCTCAGCACACCCCGCTTTCGAACGCCGGCTGGTCGACCTTCCGGACCGGGACGCTCTATGCGCAGATGGGCTTTACCACGGTGGTCGAGCCGGCGATGAACCCACTCAACGCACTCCACACCCATCTGGAGCTTGCAGATATCCCGATCATCGACAAGGCGACGCTTGCGATCCTCGGCAATGACGATTTCCTTCTTTCAATGATCCGGGACGATGCGCCGGCGGCGATGATCGACGACTACGTCGCCTGGACCGTCTCGTCTTCCCGATCACTGGGTGTGAAGGTCATCAATGCTGGCGGTGCTGCGGCCTTCAAGGAAAACGTTCGCGCCTTCTCCTTCGACGATGTGGTGCCGGCCTACGGGGTCAGCTCGCGCAGGATCGTCAAGACCCTGCAGGCGGCCGTCGGCCGCCTCGGCATTCCGCATCCGCTCCACGTTCATGCCAACAATCTCGGCATCCCCGGAAACGCCGCGACGGCGGCCGAGACGATCAACGCCGCCGAGGGGGAACGGCTGCATTTGGCGCACCTGCAGTTCTACGGCTACGGGACCGAAGGGAAACGCGGCTTCTCCTCTGAGGCGGCCCGTCTCGCCGAACTCGTCAACGGAAACCCCGAGGTCACCATCGACGTCGGTCAGGTGATGTTCGGCCAGACGGTGACGATCTCCGCGGACGTCATCCGTCAATTCTCGGCCGTCGGCCACGCGAGCCCGCGCAAATCCGTCATCTATGACGGCGATGCGAACGGAGGGGGGATCGTTCCCTACCGCTACAAGCAGGATTATTACGGCTCGCTGCAATGGGCGATCGGGCTCGAGCTCTTCCTGCTGATTACCGATCCCTGGCGCGTGTTCTTCACGACGGATCATCCGAACGGTGCGCCGTTCACCACCTATCCGGAGCTTTTCGAACTCCTGATGAGCCGCGAGGCGCGGGACATCCAGTCGGAAAAGCTCAACCAGGCGGCGCTGAAGCACTCGACGCTGTCTTCGATCGCGCGTGAATACACGCTCGACGAGATTGCCATCATGACCCGAGCCGCGCCGGCGAGGCTCCTCGGGTTCAAGGATCGTGGCCATCTCGGTCCCGGTTCCATAGCCGACGTTGCGGTCTATAGAAGGGGCAAGGACATCGCCAGGATGTTCCGCGAGGCGGCGCTGGTCTTCAAGAACGGCGAGCTCGTCGTCGAGGATGGCGTCGTGACCCACTATCGGTGGGGCAAGGCGCTCCGCCTCAACCCCACTCCTGATACGGCGATGACCCGCCGGCTCGGCGACTATTTCGAAAGCCGCTACGGGCTCGGCCTCGACTGGTTCACGTTTCCGGAGACGGCAATCGCCCGCACCGATGCCTTTGCGGAGGTTCCATGCAACAGCTGATCCGCAATGGCGTCGTGATCGACGATACATTTGCCGAAGCCTTCGGCATGCGGGCGACCGCCATCATCATCACCGCTCCCACTCTCAAGTGGGCACGTCAGGCGGCGATCACTATGACCGGCTTCGCCACCTCTGTCATCGGATGCGGATGCGAGGCGGGCATCGATATGGACGTGCCTGAAACCGCGACGCCGGACGGTCGTCCCGGCTGCCGGGTCATGCTGTTCGCGATGGGGACGGACGAGTTGCAGAAGCAGCTGAAAACGCGTCTGGGTCAGTGCGTGTTGACCTCGCCTGGCAGTGCCTGCTTCGCCGGTCTGGAAGGCAGCGCACCGCTCGATCTTGGTTCGGCGCTCCGCTATTTCGGCGACGGCTGGCAGATATCCAAGAAGTTCGGCGGCAAGCACTACTGGCGTGTCCCCGTGATGGACGGGGAGTTCCTCTGCGAGGCCACGACGGGGCTGACCAAGCAGGCGGTGGGCGGCGGCAACATGCTGCTTCTCGCTGCCGACTGGGCAAAGGCTCTCAGGGCCGCGGAGACCGCCGTTGCCGCCATTGAGAAGGTTCCGGGCGTCATCATGCCCTTTCCGGGCGGGATCGTGCGTTCCGGCTCGAAGGTCGGCGGTAAGTACAAGGGGATGATGGCGTCGACCAACGACGCCTTTGCGCCGACGCTCAAGGGAGCGGTGAAGACGGCGCTCGATGCCGGCACCAACGCAGTGCTGGAGATCGTGATCGACGGCGAGACCAGCGATGCCGTCGCGGACGCGATGCGTGCGGGACTGAAGGCCGTCGTCAAGCTCGGACCGAAACAAGGGGCACTCAGGATCAGCGCCGGCAATTACGGCGGCAAGCTCGGCAAGTTCCATTACCACCTCAAGGAGCTGCTGCCATGAAGCCGCTGACGTTTACGCTTCTCGCGGAACCCGGGGAAAGGCTCGATCTATCCGCGCTCGTTCCGGATCGTTTGGCAGGTCAGCCGGTGTCGGAAATCGCCGCCCTTCCGGTCGGAACGACGCGGACCGGCATCAGGGTCGGCGACCTCTTCAGGATAACGGGCAAGGATGCATCGTCCCTCGTCTTTGACGGAGGATCGCGGCGCTTCGATCAGGTCGGCGCGGGCATGACGTCCGGCAGTGTCCGGGTCGTCGGTGATGTCGGCTTCAGGGCGGGCCGGACAATGGGCGGCGGTACGCTGGTCATCGAAGGCAACGCCGGCGAGGAACTCGGTTCCGCTCTCTCGGGCGGCCGTATCGAGGTGGCGGGCAATGTCGGTGATCGCCTCGGTGCTCCGTTGGCAGGTGAGCTGCAGGGTGTGAGCGGCGGAACGATCGTCGTGCGTGGCAAAGCCGGGCATCGCGCCGGCGAGAGGATGCGGCGCGGATTGATCGCGGTGCTCAAGGGATGCGGCGATCATCTCGGGCTCGGCATGATTGCCGGAACGATCGTCGTGACCGGACGGGTCGGTGCCATGCCCGGCTATCTGATGAAACGCGGCTCGCTGCTCCTCGATCGGCGACCGGAGGTGCTCTCGCCGACCTTCGTCGATTGCGGAAATGCCGATGTCGCCTTCTCCGGTCTGTTCGACCGCTTCCTGATGGCGGAGAAGATCCTCGACAAGCCGTTGCTGGGAACTGCACCGACCCGCATCTGCGGTGACAATGCAGTGCTCGGCAAGGGCGAGATCCTGTTTCGCCGCGGACGGTGAGCTTTCCATCCGAACCTCTTGCTTGACTTGTCGCGCCGTTCGATCAATGGCCTTTATACCAAGTCTCGATGATATGAACCGGCGCGGAAACCACTCGTGGCAAGATCGGCAAAAGGCGGAACAGGCAACCGGGTTACGATCACCCGCGCGCTTTCAAAGCTCGGCTATTGTTCCCGCACCCAGGCGGAAAGGCTGCTGGCGGAAGGGCGGATCTCGATCGGCGGCAAGCCCGTCACCGATTTCGAGACCTGGGTGGATATCCGGTCGGATCGCATTGAGGTCGACGGCCGACCGATTGCTGCGGAAGAAAAGGCCTATGTGATGCTGAACAAGCCGCGCGGCCTGGTCACCACCAGGGACGATCCGGAGGGCAGGGAGACGGTCTATTCCTGCCTCAAGGATGCGGGATTCGGCTTTCTTTCACCGGTTGGGCGGCTCGACAAGGCGAGCGAGGGCCTGCTGCTTTTCACCAATGATACGGTGTTTTCCCAGCGCCTTCTGGACCCGGCGACCCATGTGCCGAAGATCTACCACGTGCAGGTCGGCGGGCGCCTCGACGACCGCCAGGTCAGGCAGCTGGAGACTGGCGTGCCGGTGGAGGGGGAGACATGGCGTGCCGCTTCGGTCCGGATCATCCGTCAGGGGGAAAAGAACACCTGGCTCGAGGTGAGGCTGGAGGAAGGGCGCAACCGTCAGATCCGTCGGATGCTGGAGTCGATCGGCGTCGAGTGCCTGCGCCTTGTCCGCGTGGCGATCGGTGACGTCGAGCTTGGCGACCTGCCGAAAGGCGACGTCCGTCGCCTGACGGCGAACGAGATTGCGATCCTGAACAAGGCGACGGGACTCGACGGCCGTTGACGTTCAGTCCACCGCTGTGCGGCAGAGCCTTGGCTTCGGCAGCCTTATGGTTCAGCGGATACTTGAATTGCTGACCTGCACATGAATGCGGCAAATTGTTCTCCGGGGGCGTCTCCTTTCGGTGGAGCCATGCGTTTGGTGGGACGCACCAAAAAAGGTCGTATTCTCATTACCTCGTGTGTGTGTGGAAATTTTTCATATAGATCATTAGCTTGCGGAATGTGAGGGTGATGATGCGAGTCCATACGATGCGCAGAACGTCTAATTTCAGCTTTCGCTTTCGTAGCGTATTCGTAAGTAGGTCAAGGGAGGGCTGGTTTGCCGCCGGGTCGTCCCCATCTATTGCTGCGGCGAAACTCTTCGGGACTGTTTGGGCAGGAATGAATACCGTCATTGTTTTCGACAGACATGCGCTCGCACAATTCCGGGCAGATCATCCCTGGTTGCACCTCTCCGACGATGTCATCGAAGTTTCCCTCTATCTGGACGACAACGGAGCTCCTTTGCGTCTTGTCGGGAAACGGTTGAACGGCGATCTCCTCGATGAGGTCGATTGCGACCGCTTGCCGGCTGCGACGGCCTTTGCCATCGTGCGCTGCGCGCCGGCGCTCGGGAAGGCGAGGGCGTGGACGCCGGCCGGCGAACAGGACGTCTGGCGCATTTTGCAGGAGCTGTTCGACACGCCGTTCGATGCGACGGGGCATGCGTCCGCTGCAAACAAGGTTCGGAACGACCTGCTCGATCAAGGCTACCGGATCGCTCGCCAGTTGACGCTAGAAGTGCTGAACTCACGTGCCATCAAGACGGAAGAGCCGGCGGAGCGGTTGCGCCTGTGTCGGGCGGCCGGCTCTGTGCCGCGGTCCCTGGCCGAGGTTGGGGAGGCGCACAGGCCCCTCTTTATGGAGGCGGACACCTGGAGGATGGTGGCCGTCCTCAGGGACGAGCTTCTGCTCACCGGCAGCAAAGGCCATTTGACCGCGGTTTCGACCCCGACAATTGGCAGGCGGGACATCCCTGCGGGCTTGCAGAAAGTCATCGACGAGACCCTCTTTGACACAGCGCCCATTGCCTTCTCGGTGTCCACGACGGGATATCAGGACTCCCGCTTCATAAGGGTGAACCAGTCCTATCTGGATCTGGTCGGACGTTCCTGGGCGGAACTTGACGGTTGCAAGATGCTGGAAAGCGGCGTGGCCGTCGACAGCCCAGGTCGCAAGCGCCGATTGGAACTGCTCCAGCAGCAGGGCGGCTACAGTTCCGAAAGGGCTGAGATTCGGGTGGCTGGCGGTGGGGTGCTTCCCGTCCTCATTTCCGCCAAGCGCCTGGTCGTTTCGGGCGAAGCCTATGACCTCGAAGCCATCTCTGCCATCCGCGGGGATACGCGCGTATCGCTCGGCTCTGGCAACGTGGTGCGCCTGCTGCAACCAGCCAGCTGATGGGACGGCGGGACCGGACTAACGGGAAGGCAAGTCCGGAAACTTCCGGCTCAGGAAGGATGATCCCGCGAGCCCGAAGCGCCATGGCCGTTCGACTGCTTTGGTGATGCCTATTCTCCTGCCGACCGCGACCGGCAAACGCCCTGCCGGTAACGCAAAGCCGAAGGGTGGGGAGAGTAGGGGCAGGCCGTCGTGGTCCCGCGTGACCGCCAGTGCCTGGCACAGCCGGCCCGGACCGGCACAAAGGTCCCCGAGGTCGCTTCGGCCGCGCCGCATCTGCATCTTCTCAATGTTCCAGGCAGGCTCGATTGCCCGGATCAGGACGGCACTTGCCGGGCGGCAGACGACGTTGAGGCACCAGTGAATTCCATAGGAACGATAGACGTAGACGTGGCCGGCCGGGCCGAACATCGAACGGTTGCGCGGCGTCTCGCCGCTGAAACTGTGCGAGGCCGGATCGTCGGGTTCGTAGGCCTCCGTTTCGACTATGGTGCCGCCGACGCCCTCAAGTGTGAGCATCGCCCCGATGAGATCCCGCGCGACATCGACGGCGTTGCGATCGAAGAAGCCGTCGAGGTCTTGTTCTTCCGGCGATGGGAACTGCGGCTCAGAAGTCCGGGAAGATGGCTCTGACATAGCGCCTGATGATCGTGAGGCTCCTGTCCGGTTCGATACGGTAGACCTCGATGACGGTCCGGCCGAACCGGTCCTCAAAACGGTGTTCGAAGGTGCTGCCGACCGGCGCCTTCGTCAGTTTCGTGCGGGGCTGCCCGCCATAGGTGATGCTGCCCGGCACGGGCTCCAGTCGCGGACCGCCGAGGTGCGGCGTCGCCGTACAGGATGAAAGCACGACCGCAGTCAAGACGGCAATGGTCCTTCGCATGCCTGTTCTCCTTGAATGATCGCCTTAGCTAACGCCACCAACGGCGTCACCGCAAGGATGTTCCGCGACATTTCGGCCGACGCCGGCAAGTCGCGCCGCCGCATGACCGGTCTTGTTGCGCGCGGCGTGTCGGGGATCCGATGTTGACAGATGGGTATTGTTGTCTTACGACTGACGAAATATGAAAAACGTCACTCGTAACTTCAAGGCGCAGCAGATGCCCGAACCCGCCGATTCCACGGTAGAAAACGCCCGGCACGAAAACGTCACGCGCATCCTTGATGCGGCGGAACGGCTGTTCCGCCACTACGGCTACTACAAGACCAATGTCGCCGATATCGCGAAGGACCTCGGCATGTCGCCGGCAAACGTCTACCGGTTCTTCTCGTCGAAGGCCGAAATTCACCAGGCTTTGGCGAAGCGCATGCTGGATGCCGGCTATGAAGCCGCCCTGGCGATTGCTCGTCTGCCGGTCAGTGCAGAGGAAAGGCTTCGCCGGTACGGCCATGCGATGCACAACATGACGGTCGAGACGATGCTCGATCAGGAGAAGGTCCACGAGATGGTGGTTGTCGCCATCGAGGAGGAGTGGCCGGTCGTCGACGCGCATGTCACCCGCCTCGATGAGGTGATTACCTCGATTATCAGGGATGGGATCGACACCGGCGAATTTCCTCCGCAGGACCCGGAAGCCGCCGGGCGCTGCTTCAGCGCATGTCTTGCCATCCTCATTCATCCGCAGATGGTGACCCAATGCCTGATGAAGCAGAACCGTCCGAATGCTGAAGAGCTGATCGAGTTCGCTCTGAAGGCGGTGAAGAACTAGACCCGGTCGCAAACGCCGGCCCATCAAGCTGAAAAACCAGGAGCATAGTATGATGTCGAGTGTCAACGGACTCGCCGGTAGGTTGCTGATCGGCCTGTCTCTGATCATGACGGCGGCGTTGACCACCGGGTGCAGCGAAGAGGAAAGCAAGGCCGAACCTATTGTTCGCCCCGTCAAGGTGGTCGAAGTCGCGGCCGTCGAGAAGGGGCGCAAGCTGGAATATTCGGGTGCGGTCAAGGCTCGTTACGAGATCAATCTCGCCTTCCGCGTCAATGGGAAGATCACAGAGCGTCCGGTCGATATCGGCGACAGGGTCGGGCCGGGGGATGTTCTCGCGCACCTCGACTCGGCCGATTACGAGCTTGCGGTCACCCGTGCCGAGGCCGATCTTCGCTCGGCTGCGAAGCAGGTTGGCACGCTCAAGCTGTTCAAGCAGCGTGCCGAGACCCTTTATGCGAAGAATGCGGCATCGAAATCCGAACTCGACCAGCGCACGCTTGCTTATGACCAGGCACTCTCTACCGAGCAGTCGGCCATTTCCGCCCTCGAACAGGCCAAAAACCAGGTCGCCTATACCAGGCTTTACGCTGACATGGTCGGCATCGTCACGGCGGTCAACGGCGAGCCGGGTCAGGTGGTCGGGTCGGGTACCCCGGTCGTGACGATTGCGATGGACGGGGAGAAGGAGGTCCAGGTGGCCGTGCCGGAGACCGAGATCGCGAACTTCGCGACCGGTGCCGCCGTGAAGGTTCGGTTCTGGTCGCAGCAGGGCATGGTGCTCGACGGCACCGTCCGCGAGGTCGCCGGCAGCGCCGATCCCCGTTCACGGACCTTTTCCGTGCGCGTCCGTATTCCCGACGATCCGCGCGTGCTGCTTGGAATGACCGCGACCGTCGAGACTGAGGTCGGCGGTGGCTCCGCAGGCTTCGATATTCCCTTGAGCGCACTTGCGGAAAAGGGCGATGGACCCGTCGTATGGGTGGTCGATCGGGCAGCCGGCACCGTTCATCCGCGTTCCGTCAGGCTCGGCGAATTCTCCGACAATGGCGTGCGGGTGAGCGAGGGTCTTTCCGCCGGCGAGATGGTCGTGTCAGCTGGCACCCAGTTCATGAGCGACAGTCTGAAAGTGAAAGTCTCGCCTGAAGATGCGCAGCAGGCGGCAGCGAACGCCGCACCGGCTGCCGTCGTGGCGCGCTGACGCCGTTCCCGAAACGTCTCCAGCAAAGGGCTTCCCTATGAGCACGTCCGACCAAGAAAAGACGCCGTTCAATCTGTCGCGCTGGGCGATCGCTCACGGCAGTCTCGCGCGTTTCCTCTTTGCGCTGATCATCGTGGCGGGTGCGCTCGCGATCGCCAACATGGGGCAGAAAGAAGACCCCGACTTCACGTTTCGGGTCATGGTCGTCCAGACTGTCTGGCCTGGCGCCAGTATCGAGGAAATGCAGGACCAGGTCGTCAACAAGATCGAACGGAAGCTGCAGGAGACGCCGCATCTCGACTACATCCGCTCCTATACGCGCGCCGGGATGGCGATCACGACCGTCAACATCAAGGGCGACACCGATGCAGCGGAGGTCATGGATGCCTTCTACCAGGTTCGCAAGAAGGTCGGCGACATCGAGCAGGAACTGCCCGACGGCCTGATGGGCCCCTATTTCAACGACGAATTCGGCGACACCTTTGTCACCATGCATGCTCTCTCCGGCGATGGCTACAGCTTCCCGGAACTCAAGGATTTCGCCATTCGTGCACGCGACATGCTGCTTGCTACCCCCGGAGTCGAGAAGGCGGTGATCCTCGGTGATCAGCCGAGGCAGATCCACATCGACGTCTCCTCCAAGGTGCTTGCAGAGCGCGGGCTGACACTCGCTGATCTGCAGGCCGCGCTTGCCGGGCAGAACAATGTCGACTCGGCGGGCTCGATCGAGACCGCCTCACGATCCGTGCGCGTTTCCGTCGAAGGGGACGTGCGCTCGGAAGACGACGTGCGCGAGCTGCGGATCAAGGCGGGCGGCCAGGTCATACGTCTCGGCGACATTGCCTACGTCTCGTCCGGGCTTGCCGAACCCTATACGCGGAAGTTCCGTTTCAACGGACGCGACAGCGTACAGATCGGCGTGGTCATGGCGCCGGGCTTCAAGGTGACGGATGTCGGCAAGGCAATCGAGGCGACTTATGAGGGTTTCACCGCATCGATGCCGGTCGGCGTCTCCGTCGACCAGATTTCCAATCAGCCGGAGGTGGTGCATGAGGCTGTCGGTGAGTTTTCCAGGGCTTTGATGGAAGCGCTGGTCATCGTGCTGGTCGTCTCGCTTCTGTCGATCGGCTGGCGATCGGGCATGGTCATCGCAATCACCATACCGCTGGTGCTCGCCGCCACGCTGGCCATCATGTACCAGCTCGGGATCGAGCTGCAGCGCATATCGCTGGGTGCCCTGATCATCGCGCTCGGGTTGCTCGTCGATGATGCCATGATCGTCGTGGAACTGATGGAGCGGAAGCTCGAGGAGGGGCTTGAGAAACTCGACGCCGCCACGTTCGCCTATTCGTCGACCGCCTTTCCGATGCTGACCGGCACGTTGATTACGACGGCCGGCTTCATTCCCGTGGGTTTTGCGGCGTCGACCGCGGGCGAGTATGTCCGGTCGCTCTTCTATGTGGTCGGAATTGCGCTCGTCACGTCGTGGTTCGTCGCCGTCTATTTCACGCCGTGGCTCGGCCACATGATCCTCAAGCAGAGGGCACATGCGGGCCAGGGACATCACGATGTCTTCGATACACCGTTCTATCGTCGGCTGCAGGTGGCGGTCGGCTGGGCAGTCCGGCATCGCATCATCGTCTTGACGCTGACACTTGCGGCCTTCGTGGCGAGCCTCTTCTCGTTCACCTTCATCACCCAGAGCTTCTTCCCGAGGTCTTCTCGTCCGGAAATCCTCGTGGACATGTGGCTGCCCGAGGGGACCAGCGTGCTCGAGGTCGAGCGGCAGGCAAAAGCGCTTGAGGAACGTGTTCTCGACGATCCGGACAAGACCTTCGTCGCCACCTATATCGGCGAAGGCATCCCGCGTTTCTTTCTGCCGCTCGATCAACAGCTCACCAATCCCAACTTTGCACAGCTGCTGGTGATGGCGAAGGACGAGGACGCCCGGGAGCGGATGATCGGCAAGCTGCGCGGAATACTGGCGGAGGATTTCCCATCCGTTCGATCGAAGGTCGATCGACTCTTTCTCGGCCCGCCGGTCGGCTGGCCGGTGCAGATCCGTGTCGTCGGACCGGAGCGTGGCGAAGTCCGCGCCATTGCGGACAAGGTGAAGGACTATTTTGCGAACGATCCCCTGATCGGAACCATTCACGACGACTGGCTGGAGCCGGTGACGACGATGAAACTCGTCATCGACCAGGACAGGGCGCGGGCCCTCGGCGTTACCTCGCAGCGTGTCAGGCAGATGATCCAGGCTGCGGTTTCCGGCGTTCCGCTCGACACCTTCCGCGATGGCGAGGAGACGGTCTCGATCGTGGCTCGTGAGCCGGATACCTCCCGGAGCCTGCTCTCTGCCGTCCAGTCCGTCTACGTCCCGACCGACTACGGCGGCTTCGTTCCGGTTTCCCAGATTGCCCGCCTCGAGCCGGTGCTGGAACAGGGCATAGAATGGCGCCGCAATCGTCTTCCGGCGATCACCGTGCGCGGTACAATCCCGGACGGCGCGGAAGGCAGCGAGGTCGGCACCGCGATCTTCGAACGGATGAAGGAGCTGCGCGACAATCTGCCGGCGGGCTATGCGATCGAGATCCAGGGCGGTGCGGAAGAGTCGGCCGAAAGCCAGGCGTCTATCGCCGCCAAGGTGCCGATCATGCTGCTGGTCACGCTGGTTCTCCTGATGGTGCAATTGCAGCATTTCGGCAAGGCGCTGCTGGTGCTGGCGACCGGTCCCCTCGGCATTATCGGCGCGGCTGCCGCGCTGCTGATCACCGGGGCGCCCTTCGGCTTCGTCGCCATTCTCGGAGTGATCGCGCTTCTCGGCATCATCATCCGCAATTCGATCATCCTTATCGACCAGATCGATCAGGACATTGCCGCCGGCTTCTCGCGGCAGGAAGCGATCGTCGGCGCGGCCGTGCGGCGCTTCCGGCCGATCGTGCTGACGGCGATGACCGCGGTGCTTGCGCTCATTCCCATTTCGCGCGGCGTTTTCTGGGGACCGCTCGCCTATGCGATGATGGGCGGCATCCTCGTGGCGACGCTGTTGACGGTCTTTGCGCTTCCCGCGGGCTATGCCCTATTCTTCGGGCGCGAACCGAAGAAGGGCAGTGAGCCCGAAGAGACACTTCACACGATCGGAAAGGAACAGCTGCCGCTTGCTGCGGAATGAACGACCGGCGGATTGTGGTCGGGTGCCATACATCGACCATCAGTTCTTGGTGGCGTGGGTCGCGCCCGGCGTCGATGAATAGGAAGCCGATACCGGGTCGCTTGCCGGGAACGTATCCTCAAGTCCCTCCTGCAGTTCTTCCTCCAGCACGGCGGCGTCGCCTCTGGTGCGGGCACTCGGCGTCCACTTTTCGGCGCTTTCGCCTACCGTCGCACCCCCTTCTTCCCCGCCGGCCATTCCTCCGACCTGCAGGAGCAGAACTTTGGCTTTCTCTATGGCGTTCAGCCGATTCAGCTGGCCGCTTTCGGACTGGCGCATCAGGACCGAAATGACCTCCCCCCCATCGCCGACGAACTCGACGGTATAACCACCCTTGCCGCCCATTTCTTCATGGACCTGAATTCCGATAACTTGCATCGCTCTTCTCCGCTGCTGTGCCCTGGTCGGGGAACGCTATTGACTGGCGGAAGTTCCCCGACGTTCTTTTGCCGGGCTGCGGTAGTGCTTTGACATGCCGGGCCACACAACGCCGTGCCAATCTGAAGCAAAGTTTTGTTTATCATATTCAATTTGTAAATGAGAAAATACTGAACAAGGAGAGGCGCGTTGCGTTCTGGCACCAATGGAGCCCGCAGATGTGCAGGACGCAAGGCCTCATACTGATTGTCGAAGACGACGCCTTCGTTGCCATGGACGCCGCCGACAGCGTGGTGCTCGCCAGCATCGAGGCGGACACCGCCGAGGGCGTCCCGGACGCGCTCGGTATCCCCGAGCGCGAGGAAGTCTCAGCCGCCATCCTCAATTTCCACGTCCGCGACGGAACAGTGACACCGGTGATCGAACGGTTGCGCGAATGTCCTCACCGCTGACGTTATTTGCGTTTACCTGTTGGACAACGAAGCATGCTAAGAAGCACAGGGTGGCCGGGCGGGCCTTGCGGATCCGGGTCGCAACGATCCGCCCCGCGAGCCGGCCTCGATCTTCCTTCTCAGCGGCGGAAAAGTTCTCCATCCCCGGAATCGGTATATTGAGGCGCTAGCAACAGGCATGGCAAAGATACTTTCGATCGCACTCAATCCGGCCATCGATATCGCGAGCGAAGCGGAGCAGATACGCCACACGCACAAGACGAGAACCCATAACCAGCAACAGTTTCCGGGCGGCGGTGGCATCAACGTTGCCCGTGTGATCGCCGAGCTCGGCGGTGAATGCGACCTCGTCTATCTTTCCGGCGGGGCGACGGGCGAACTGCTCGAGAACATGTTGAAGCGCATCCGTGTGCGGCACTTCCCGGTCCACATCAAGGATCCGGTGCGCATTGCCTACATGGTGCACGAGGCGTCGACTGGGCTTGAATACCGTTTCGTGCCGGAGGGGCCGATCGTCAGCGAGGAAGAGGTGAAGCCCCTTTTCGATTTCATCGAAAAGAGCGATGCGGAGTATTTCATCGCGAGCGGCAGTTTGCCGCGCGGCGTCGAAACGGACATCTACTCGCGTATGGCCGACATCGCGGCGCGCAAGGGAGCGCGGTTCATTCTGGACACTTCCGGCGACGCGTTGAAGGTAACCTTGTCGAGGTCGCGGGTCTTTCTGGTGAAGCCGAGCGTCGGGGAGCTCGAAGGTCTGGTGGGGCGCCGGCTCGACCACAGCACGGCCGGCGAGGCCGCGCGTGAAATCGTCGAGAGCGGCGCGGCACAATATGTCGCGCTCACGATGGGCAAGGACGGAGCCCTGCTGGCGACTGCCGATGACGTCGTGCGGTTTCCAGCGATCAAGGTGCCTGTTCAGTCGGCGGTCGGGGCCGGCGACAGTTTTGTGGCTGCGATGACCTGGTCACTGGCAGAGGGGCACGATATCGGCGAAGCATTTCGTTTCGGGCTTGCCGCAGGCGCCGCCGCAGTGATGACGCAGGGAACAGAGCTCTGTCGCAGACAGGACGTGCTGGACCTTTACGCCGCCCATGCAGCGAAGGCCAAGGCACGGCGCTGACCGTGCTCTAGAGGCGGTTGCCGCTCCTTGCGTCGAACAGCTTCGCCTTCGCCATGTTGACTTCGAAGGAGAAGAACTCGCCCGGCTTCACCTTCTCCTCCGGCCGCACCCTTGCAATCGCTTCCATGCCGCCCAGCGTAAAGACGAGCATGGTATCCGGTCCGGTCGGCTCCACGACGTCGACCTTGCGCTCGAAGACGAACGTCTCTCCATCGGCAGCGCCGTGAGCGCCCCTGTGGGCAATCGTTTCCGGGCGCATGCCGAGATAGACCTCGTCACCGAGCCGGTCTGCAACCTTTTCCGCCTGAGCCGGCGAGAGCGGAAACTGGACGGTTCCTTCCTCGTCGCTCACTTCGATCACGGTGCCGCCGTTCCTGGCCACCCGACCGCGCACGATATTCATCGATGGTGAACCCATGAAGCCTGCGACGAAGAGGTCGACGGGGTTCTCGTAGATTTCCTCGGGCGTGCCGAACTGGCGGATGTGACCATTGTCCATCACAGCGATGCGGGACGCGAGCGTCATCGCCTCGATCTGGTCGTGGGTGACGTAGATGATCGTCTTGCCCAACCTCAGGTGAAGCTTCTTGACTTCAGTGCGCATCTCGATGCGGAGCTTGGCATCGAGATTGGAAAGCGGTTCGTCGAAGAGGAAGACGTCCGGATTGCGCACCAGTGCCCGCCCCATAGCGACACGCTGGCGCTGCCCGCCGGAAAGCTGTCCGGGCTTGCGGTCGAGGAGCTGGTCGATGTGTAGCAGTTGCGACACGTCGCCGAGAGCCTCCTCCTGCACGCTGCGTTCGATGCCGCGGGTCTGCATGCCGAAGGTGATGTTCTCGCGCACGGATTTGGTCGGATAAAGCGCGTAGGACTGGAACACCATCGCGATGTTGCGGTCCTTCGGAGGGATATCGTTGACGACATCGTCGCCGATCCGGATGTCGCCGCTGGTCAGGGTTTCGAGGCCGGCCACCAGATTGAGCAGGGTGGACTTGCCGCAACCGGACGGACCGACGAGGACGACGAACTCTCCGTCCTCAATGTCGATGTCCACGCCCTTGATGACCTCGACCGAGCCGAACTTCTTCCAGACGTTGCGCAGTTCCACCCGAGCCATCGCATCAACCTTTCACGGCGCCGGCGGACAGTCCGCGGACGAAGTATTTTCCGGCGACAATGTAGACGAGAAGGGTCGGCAGGGCCGCGATGATCGCGGCTGCCATGTCGACGTTGTATTCCTTCACGCCGGTGCTGGTCGCCACGATGTTGTTGAGGGCGACCGTCACCGGATTGCTGTCGCCGACCGTGAAGGCGATCCCGAACAGGAAGTCGTTCCAGATCTGGGTGAACTGCCAGATGACGGTCACCACGATGGTCGGAAGCGACATCGGCAGAAGGACGCTGAAGAAAATCGTGAAGAAGCCCGCGCCGTCGATCTTGGCAGCGTTCACGATGCCGTCGGATACGCCGACGAAGAAGTTGCGGAAGAAGAGCGTGGTGAAGGCAAGCCCGTAGACGGTATGGACGAGGATCAAGCCGTAGACGCTGCCCGCCAGTCCGAAGTAGCCGAGCATGCGGGCCATCGGCAGCAGCACCACCTGGAAGGGAATGAACGAGCCGAAGAGCATCAGTGCGAAGATGATATCCGCTCCGCGGAAACGCCACTTGGTCAGCGCATAACCGTTAAGCGCGCCGAGCATCGTCGAGATGATCACCGACGGCACGACCATCAGCACGGAGTTCATGAAATAGGGTTCGAGCCCGGTGCAGCGCACGCCGACGCAGGCCGATGACCACGCCTTCGCCCAGGCGTCGAAGTTGACGGCCCGCGGAAGGCTGACGAGCGAGGAGGTGCGAATCTCGTCCAACGACTTGAGCGAGGTCGAAACCATCACCACCAGCGGCATCAGGTAGTAGAGACAGAAGAGGATGAGCGCCGCGAAAAGAAGGCCGCGCAACATGGCCTGCCGCAGGCCCTTGGGACGGACGATGCCGGACTCCTGGCGGCTCATTTCGCGGGCCTCCTCAGCTCAGAATAGAGGTAGGGCACATAGATCGCCGTGATCGTGACCAGCATCATGACGGCGCTTGCGGCGGCCGTGCCGAGTTCGCTCCTCTGGAAAGCGAAGGAGTACATGAAGGTCGCCGGCACGTCGGTGGCGTAGCCAGGCCCGCCGCCCGTGAGCGCCATGACGAGGTCGAAGCTCTTGATCGCCAGATGCGACAGGATCACGAAGGCGGAGAAGAATACAGGTCGGACGATCGGCAGGATGATGGTGCCATAGATACGCACCGGCCCGGCGCCGTCGATCGCCGCGGCTTTGATGATCTCGTCATCGACCGAACGCAGTCCGGCGAGGAAGAGCGCCATGACGTAGCCCGAGGACTGCCAGACGCCGGCGATGACCACGGTGTAGATCGCCATCTTCGGATCGACCAGCCAGTCGAAGTTGAAGTTCTCGAAGCCGAGGTTCTGCACGATCTTCTCGATGCCGAGCGTAGGGTTCAGGATCCACTTCCAGGCGGTACCAGTCACGATGAAGGAGAGCGCCATCGGATAGAGATAGATTGTGCGGATCAGGCCTTCGGAACGAATGCGCTGGTCGAGCAGGATGGCGAGCAGCAGCCCGATGACCATGCAGCCGACGATGAACAGGCTCGTAAAGACGAAGAGGTTCTCCAGCGCCACGAGCCAGCGCGGTGTGGTCCACAGCCGGATGTACTGCGAGAGCCCGGAGAAGGTGTAGTTCGGCATTACGCCGGACTTGGTGAAGGAGATGTAGACGGTCCAGGCGATGAAGCCGTAGACGAAGAGCAGGCTCGTCGCGAACAGTGGCGAGACGACGATTTGCGGTAGCCATCGCTCGAGGAAGCGGTCGAACACGACCCGCCCGGTCTTCGAACTTGCCATGGTCTACGTTCCTCCCTTCCCCCGTGGTCCCACGCACGTGCCGCCTGCCGGAACGGTCTTTTCATGAGCCGGGCGCCGTGGGGAGCCCGGCTCGGTCGCTGTGGGGCTATTGCGCCCGCTTGACCGCTTCGCCCAGCGCCTTGGCGGCGTCGGCCGAGCTCATGTCGGAGTTGAAGAAGTTCGTCACGACGTCGAGGAACTCGCCGCGAACTGTCCGCGGGATCGCCATCTCATGCGCCATCGAAGGCACGAAGGCGTTGTTCTTGACGGATGCCGTCAGATCCTCATGCGATTTCAGTGCGCAGGAGTCGAACTTGTCGAGGCTGACGTCGGTGCGTGCCGGGATCGAACCCTTGGCAAGGTTGAAGGTCTCCTGGAATTCGGGCGACATGATCAGGCTTGCCAGCACCTTCTGTCCCTCGATCTGGTCCTGGCCGGAAACCTTGAAGAAGGCGAAGCTGTCGGCATTGAAGATATAGCCGTTGCCCGGCGTCGGAGCGCAGAGGAAGTCCTTGCCCGGCACCTTGCCAGCGGCGAGGAACTCGCCTTTCGCCCAGTCGCCCATGATCTGGAACGCCGCCTCGCCATTCATGACCATGGCGGTGGCAAGGTTCCAGTCCCGTCCGGAGAAGCCCGGGTCGACGTAGCCGCGCAGCTTGCGAAGCTGGTCGAAGACCTTGACC
The DNA here is from genome assembly GCF_024054295.1 of Ciceribacter sp. RN22. NCBI lineage: Bacteria > Pseudomonadati > Pseudomonadota > Alphaproteobacteria > Hyphomicrobiales > Rhizobiaceae > Ciceribacter > Ciceribacter sp. RN22. The sequence continues at coordinate 1,245,212 of NZ_JAMXLD010000002.1, read as the reverse complement.
ATCGTCTCACCGGTAAGTGCGTCCTGGTCCAGCTCGACGAGCGCCTTGCGGTAGAAGTCCGCCCCCTGGCTGAGTACGATCGTCTCGAACACCGTCGCGTCCTGCCACGGCTGGCCGCCGTGGGCGAGCGGGGTGATGCCGGCAGCCTTCAACTTGTCGGCGACCGCATTGAATTCGTCCCAAGTGGTCGGAACTTCCGCGCCGACCTTCGCCAGTACCGTCGGGTTGACCCACATCCAGTCGACGCGATGGATGTTGACCGGCGCGGCGACGTATTTGTCCTTGTACTTCATGATCGACGCGAGGGTGGGCGGGAGGACCGAATCCCAGTTCTCGGCCTTGGCGACATCTTCGACGTCGTTCAGGCTGCCCTGGTCGGCCCATTCCTGAATGCCGGGACCTTTCAGCTGCACCGCGGCGGGCGGGTTACCCGCCATGACCCTGGCTCGCAGCGCCGTCATCGCGGCATCACCGCCGCCGCCGGCGATCGGAGAGTCGATCCAGGTGCCGCCCTTCTTTTCGAAGGCTTCCTTCAGGGTGCCGACAGCCTTCGCCTCGCCTCCCGACGTCCACCAGTGAAGCACTTCCACAGTCCCGCCGGCATAAGAAGATGCCGGCAACATCAATGCGGTAACGGCTGCCGCCGCCATAAGCGATCTTACCGAAAGCATGGTGACCTCCCGGAGCTTTCATCGATTGCCGGAGTGACTCCGGAACCGCCTGTTGAAAATCTGCCTGTATTTCGACGTTGCTTCGTTCACCCGGTCCCGCTTGCGGAAAACGGGTGAACGCTGTCAAAGCTATAGCTAATTTTCGAACTTACTTTGATAAGGATCAAGTGAAATAAATTTCCGAGCGCCGGAAAATTCTCACCTCGATGAGCTCTCCTCGGTTACTTTCGACTTGTCCGCGCCTCCGTTTCTGCAACCTTGCGCTTCACGGCGATGAAGCTGTCAGGGCTTACCGACATCGAATTGATGCCGCACTCGACGAGGAATTCGGCGAACTCAGGATGGTCGCTGGGGGCCTGCCCGCAAAGGCCGATCTTGGCGCCTGCCTTGCGTGCTTCGGTGATCACCTTCTCGATCATCCATTTCACCGCCTCGTCCTGTTCGTCGAAGAGGTCGGCGAGTTCACCGGAATCGCGGTCGACGCCGAGCGTGAGCTGCGTCAGGTCGTTCGAGCCGATCGAGAAACCGTCGAAGCGGTCGGCGAACTTGGCGGCGAGGATCACGTTCGACGGGATTTCGCACATGACATAGACCTGAAGGTCGTTTTCGCCTCGCTTCAGGCCGTTCTCCGCCATGACGCCGAGAACCTTGTCGGCCTCGCCCACCGAGCGGCAGAAGGGGATCATCACGACAACGTTCGTAAATCCCATCTCGTCGCGCAGGCGCCGTATCGCCTGACATTCGAGCGCGAACCCTTCGCGGTAACGGGGCGAGTAGTAGCGGGAGGCGCCGCGGAAGCCGATCATCGGGTTCTCTTCCTCCGGCTCGAACTCGGCGCCGCCGACGAGGCCGGCATATTCGTTGGTCTTGAAGTCGCTCATGCGGACGATTACCGGCTTCGGGAAAACCGCAGCCGCCAGCCGCGCCAGCCCTCGGGAGAGTTTGTCCACGAAATAGTCCGGCTTATGGTCGTAGCCGAGCGTCAGGGCCGCAATCTCGTTCTTTGCGGCTTCGTCTTTCAGCCGGTCGAAATGCACGAGCGCCATCGGATGAACGCGGATGGCGTTGCTGACGACGAACTCCATGCGGGCGAGGCCGATGCCGTCAGACGGCATGCGCCACCAGCGGAACGCAGAGCCGGGATTGGCGAGGTTCAGCATCACGTGGGTCGCCGTCGAGGGAAGGTCGCTGACGTCGAGGTCGTTGACGGTCACGTCGGCGATCCCCTCGTAGATGAAGCCTTCGTCGCCTTCGGCGCAGGAGATCGTCACCTCCTGTCCGGTGTGTAGGAGTTCGGTCGCGTTGCCGGTGCCGACGACAGCCGGCAGGCCGAGTTCGCGGCTGACGATCGCCGCGTGGGAGGTGCGCCCGCCGTGATCGGTGACGATCGCGGCGGCCCGCTTCATGATCGGGACCCAGTCCGGGTCCGTCGTCTGGGTGACGAGAATGGAGCCGTCGACGAACTTGCCGATATCCTTGGCCGTTTCGATCAGGCACACCTGACCGGTCGCCACCGCATCACCGATCGAGAGTCCTCTCGCAAGCACCTTCCCCTTGTTCTTGATTTCATAGGTCTTGAAGACACCGGCGCCGCGCCTTGCCTGGACCGTTTCGGGCCGGGCCTGAACGATGTACATGGCACCGGTCCTGCCGTCGCGTGCCCATTCCATGTCCATCGGGCACCCGTAATGTGCCTCGATGGTGGTGGCCCATTCGGCAAGGGTCAGGATTTCCGGATCGCTCAGGACATAGGCCGCGCGCTCGGCCTTCGAGGTCGGGACATTGCGCGTCGGAGCGTCGCCTGTCCCGTAGATCATCTTGATGTCCTTGGCGCCTCGCTTCTTCTCGATGATCGGGGTGAGCGACGGATTGCCGAGCAGAGGTTTGAAGACCTGGTACTCGTCTGGATCGACGGTGCCCTGGACGACGTTCTCGCCGAGCCCCCAGGCGGCGTTGATCAGGACCACCTTGTCGAAGCCGGTTTCGGTATCGATCGAGAACATGACCCCCGACCCGCCAAGGTCTGACCGCACCATCTGTTGAACGCCGATCGAGAGCGCGACCTTCATGTGGTCGAAGCCCTTGGCCTTGCGGTAGCTGATCGCGCGATCGGTGAAGAGCGAAGCGTAGCAACGACGGCAGGCGTCGATCAGAGCCTTTTCACCCTTGATGTTGAGGAAGGTCTCCTGCTGTCCGGCAAAACTGGCGTCCGGCAGGTCCTCCGCGGTCGCGCTCGAGCGGACGGCGACTTCTGCTTCGCTGACGCCTGCGCGCCTCGAAAGTTCGCGGTAGGCCTCGATGATCGCCTTTTCGGTGTTCGTCGGCCAGTCTCCGCGAAGGAAGATCGCTCGGATCGCCTGACCCGTCTCGGCAAGCGTCGACTTGCCGGCTTCCCAGTCGGCCAAGAGACCGGTCATGCGGTCCTCCAGCTTGTTGGCCTCGACATAGTTCCAGTATGCATCGGCCGTCGTGGCGAAGCCCGGCGGGACGTTGATGCCCTTCGAGGAGAGTGTCTGCACCATCTCGCCGAGCGAGGCATTCTTGCCGCCGACCCGTGATACGTCGTGGCGGCCAAGTGTTTCGAACCATGCGGTGGATTGAGTGACTGCAGACATGGATAGCCTCCCGAACAGATGAGGATGTGGCGGAACATGATCAGTACGGCTCGACCATAGGCGCTACATGCACCGGTCTCTTTGACAAAAATCAACGTGCAAGCCCGACAGATCAGCGTCGACAATCGCCGCGTGCGACTTCGACTGGCAAAGAATCGTACTTTTGTGGGCACTTTCTGGAGTTATGTCGGCTTCGGCGTCACAATACCCCTTGAATTGTACGGTGGTTTTGCGCTTAGTCGATGCCTAGTCTGGCGCAAGGGTTGGGATCTTATGCGGATCGACATCTTGGGGACGGATGCCGGATCGCCTCTTTGCGGCTGACGGCGGGCTCGCGAGGCGGAGATCCGGGGCGATCGGCGTACTTCATGTCCGTTACCTCGGTGCGAGAATGCTTGTCAGGAATCCGCAAGGGTACTGATCGGCCTCCGGCTGCAGGGCACAGTGCGTCGAGTGCGCGGTTCTCCGTCGGCCGTGCCGACCAAGAAAAAGAACATAGACTTGCCTTCCTGGAAGCAGTGGGGCGCATGCCGAGCGGACGACCTCACCATCGCCCTCTCCGGTTCGAGGGGGATATAATGAAAATCGCATTGGTGGGCTTCGGGGACGTGGGGCAGGCGTTCGCCACCGAATTGTTGAAGTGGAACCATGTGTCGGTTGCCGCTTTCGACACCCAGTTCCTGGGCAAGGGTGGTTGGCTCTGGGATCACGCCTGTGCCATGGGTGTTCAGGCAGTCGATTGCCCCTCTATGAGTGCATGCGGCGCTGATGTCGTCATTTCTGCAGTGACTGCCGACGAGTGCGAGGAGGCCGCGATGGCGGCCGCGGATTGCATCATGGCGGGGCAGTATTTCTTTGATCTCAACTCCGCCTCGCCGAAGACGAAGCAGCGGGCGGCATCGCATATCGAGTGTGCCGGCGGCCTTTACGTCGAAGGCGCGATCATGGCGCCGGTCGCTGAGCGCGGGCTGCACGTCCCTATTCTTTCGGGCGGCGCTCATGCGATGGTTCTTGCAACCCGCCTCAATCCTCTCGGCATGAGCATCACGCCATTCTCTGCCGATATCGGACGCGTTTCGGCGGCAGCCCTTTGCCGCAATCTTCTGGTCGAGGGGCTCGAAGCTCTGCTCGACGACTGCCTTGCCATCGCACGCCACGCCGGTGTCGAGAAGGCGGTATACCAAAGCCTCGCGGAGGATTTTCCATCCATCGATTGGGCGGGCCTCGTCCACGCGATGCGACCCGACAGTACCGAGAACCATCCGGCGACCACGGCGGAGATGCTGGAAGCGGCCGACATGATGGACGAATTCGGCTACGACGGGCGCCTGGAACGGGCGCTCGCGTTCCACAAGAAGTGCGGCACCGGTGGGAATATCGCGCAGTAGAGGGTCGCATCAGTGCCGACCGGATGACTCCACGCAAGCCGCGGCAAGTCTCTCGACCGTTTGGAGAAGGTCCTCCAGCGTGGTGCTGCTGTCCAGCCGGTTCCAGCCGATCGTCCCCGGATCTCTCGCCATCTGCCGCTCGAGGACGTCGATGGTCGCATCCGAGGTTCCCTGTGGACGTGCCTTGATCCGTTCTTTCAGAACCTCGGGGGCCGCATCGAGCCAGACCCCGGCGAAGGGAACTCTAAGCCTCGTCGCCACTGCTTCGATCGCATCGCGGTGCTCTTCGGTGTCGTAGACAGCATCGACGATCACACGGCCGCCACCGGCCAGAATGACGGCCGCCTTTTCGCGGAGCGCATTGTAGACCCTGGCAGAAACCTCGGGCCGATAGGCATCGAGCGGCAACCGCTCATTCGGCCGCAGTCCGAACATCGCCTTGCGCAGCCGGTCGCTTTCCAGAATCCGCGCGCCCGGCGCGCTGCCGAGCCGCGGAGCCAGAGCGTCGGCGAGCGTCGACTTTCCCGATCCGCTCAGCCCGCCGATGACGACGAGCCGCGGTGAACCGGGGTGCAGGAGCTCTCGCGCGAAATCGAAATAGCCCCTGGCGAACCGGGTCAGCGCGCCGTCCGGATCGGCATCCTCTTCGATCTGCGTGCCGGTGACATGGGCGCGGACAGCGGCCCGCACAGCCATGAAGAACGGCAGAAGCCGGAAGCCTGCGTCTTCGCCGGTCAAATCGAAATAGCGGTTCATGACGACGTTGGCGAAGACATGGAAGCCGCGATGCCACAGGTCCATCAGCAGGAAGGCGAGATCGTAGAGCACGTCGACGGTTGCGATCCGATCGTTGAAATCGATGCAGTCGAACATGCGCGGCCCGTCGTCGCCCATGAAGATGTTTCGCAGGTGGAGATCACCGTGGCAGTGTCTTACCTTCCCGGCCACCTCTCGCTGATCCATCTGTGGGGCGACAGCCATCCAGGCTTGCCGGAACGCTGCGGCGAGGGACCGGACGTCCTCCTCCGCGAAGACATGGCTGGTCGCGAAGCCCGCCTCGTTGATGTCGAGTACTGCGGCCATGTTTGCCGAGCCGCTGGTTTCATGGACCACTGGCGCCTTTGCGTGGAAGGCTGCGACGATCTCCGCCGTCTCCTCCATCATGGCGGTCGTGAGCTTGCCCTCTGCGGCCATGCGTTCGAACAGCGAATGCTGGGCGAAACGCCGCATCTCGACCACCGCGTCGATCATCTCGCCCTGTCCGTCGAAAGCGATGGTTCCGTCGGCCTCCCGCGTGATCCGCCGGACGCCGAGATAGAGTTCGGGCGTGGCGCGGCGGTTGAGTTCCACCTCGCGGTGGCAGAAGGCGAGCCGAAGTTCGGGCGTGGAGAAGTCTACATACGGGAGTTTCACCGCGCGCTTGAGCTTGAAGGCGAGCCCGTCGATCAGGAAGACGATCGAGATATGGGTTTCGATGATCTTGACGGGACCGGAAAGGCCGTAACTTTCACCCCGTGTGAGAAAATCGATCGTCGGGGACTGGTCGTGGATATCCATTCACTCTCCCTGCGTCTCGGCGGCAATCTCACCTTGTCCGATTCCGACGCCGATGGCCATATGAGATGGCGCGCCTGCGACGATCGGCGGATGGCTGCCCGCCCGTCGATCAAAAAGAAAGCGCGAAGCTCTCTCAACGGTTCGACAAAGCCTCGAAATGCGCAAAGGGTTATGCTTTCTTACGAACGTAAGTTCAGGCCGCCTAGGGCCAACCGCTTTGCGCATCGTCATCGCGGTGTTGCAATCACCCAATGACAAACGAGGCCGGTGCATCATAACAAATGCACCGGCCTCGCAATGTATAAGGCCGCACGACGTGTCGGTCGCGCGGCCTTGCGATTTGCCGGTGTGTCGGGCGGGTCAGCCGACGTCGAATTTCACGCCCTGTGCCAGCGGAAGCGTCTTGCCGTAGTTCACGGTATTGGTGGCGCGACGCATATAGGCTTTCCAGGCGTCCGAGCCGGATTCGCGGCCGCCGCCTGTCTCCTTCTCGCCGCCGAACGCGCCGCCGATCTCGGCGCCCGACGGGCCGATATTGACGTTGGCGATGCCGCAGTCGGAACCCCGGGCGGATACGAAAGTCTCGGCTTCCTGCATGTTATTGGTGAAGATGGACGAGGAGAGGCCCTGCGGCACGTCGTTGTTGAGTGCGAGCACCTCGTCGAAGTCGCTGTACTTCATGACATAGAGGATCGGGGCGAAGGTCTCTTCCTTCACCGGTCCCGTCTGGGCCGGCATCTCGACGACGGCAGGCCGGACGTAGAAGGCGTCGGCCGCCTCGTTCTGCAGCACGCGGTCGCCGCCGGAAACCTTGCCACCGGCAGCCTTGGCCTCGGCAAGCGCCTTCTGCATCTTCTCGTAGGAGCCGCCGTCGATCAGCGGACCGACGAGCGTAGACGACTGGAGCGGGCTGCCGATGGTGACCGAACCATAGGCTTGGATCAGCCGCGGCACCAGCTTGTCGTAGACGCTCTCGTGCACGAAGAGGCGACGAAGCGTCGTGCAGCGCTGGCCGGCCGTACCCATCGCAGCGAAGGCGACGCCGCGCAGCGTCAGGTCGAGATCGGCCGTCGGGCAGACGATCGCGGCATTGTTGCCGCCGAGTTCGAGGATCGAGCGGGCGAAGCGGGTGGCGAGGCGCGGTCCGACGGCGCGACCCATGGCCGTCGAGCCGGTTGCCGATACGAGCGGAACGCGCGGGTGGTCGACCAACACTTCGCCGACCTCGCGGCCGCCGATCAGCAGCGTGGACAGATTGGCCGGTGCCTTGCCGCCTTCGGCGATGTAGCGGGCGAGCGCCTTTTCGAAGATCGCCTGGGTCGCGAGTGCGGTGAGCGGGGTCTTTTCAGACGGCTTCCAGACGGTCGAGTTGCCGCAGACGAGGGCAAGCGCCGCGTTCCACGACCAGACTGCAACCGGGAAGTTGAAGGCGGAGATGATGCCGGTGACGCCGAGGGGGTGCCACGTCTCCATCATGCGGTGGTCGGCGCGCTCGGTGGCGATCGTCAGGCCGTAGAGCTGGCGGGAGAGGCCGACCGCGAAGTCGCAGATGTCGATCATTTCCTGAACCTCGCCGAGGCCTTCGGAGAGGATCTTGCCGACTTCGATCGAAACCAGGCGACCGAGGTCGGCCTTGGCTGCGCGCAGTTCCTCGCCGAGCAGGCGGATGAGTTCGCCGCGCTTCGGTGCGGGAACCAGCCGCCATTCCAGGAATGCCTCGTGCGCGGCGCTGATCGCCTTGTCCGCATCGGCCGAGCTGATCTCGGCGAGCCTCGCCAGTTCTTCGCCGTTGACCGGCGAACGGACGGCAAGCGTGCCGCCGGAGAGCTTTGCCTGCGGGACACCGAGGCGGGTGAGGATGGCGCTGACTTCGGCCGAGAGACCAAGATTGGCGAGGGTCATTGGGGTCCTTCCAGTTCTTTCGTTTTGTTATGGCTGGGGGGCGGCGCCTCGTGTCTAGACGCGGGCTCCCGCGAAATGGGCGATCTGCGCGCCGGCTTCGTAGTAGGCGCCCTTCAGCGTGCGCAACGATGCCTTCTCGACCGCCGTTACCGGCAGCGGCAGATCGGCCTCGGAGAGCTCGCCGAGAACATGACGTGCAATCGTCTTACCGAAAACCGTGCCCGGCGCAATGCCGCGGCCGTTATAGCCGGAGAAGCCGACGACCTTGGGGGCGAAGGCGTGGAAGCGTGGTAGTGCGTCGCTCGTCATGCCGATGCGGCCGTACCATTCGGCCTCGAATTCGATGCCGGCGAGCGCCGGGAAGAGTCTCTTGAGCGCCCGCTTCGCCCACGCCCGGTGAACGCTGAGGCCGGTGTTGCGCAGCGCCCCGACGCTTCCGAAGATCAGACGACCCGCCCGGTCCATGCGGAACGAGGAGAGGACTTCCCTGGTGTCCCAACAACCCTCGCGACCCGGCAGGATCGTCTTCAGGAGCTCCTTCGGCAGCGGCACTGTGGCGAAGTTGAAATAGGGGAGCAGGACCTGCTCGTTTCGGACTGCTTCCCACGGACCGGTCGAATAGAATTCCGAAGCGACGACGATCCAGTCGGCGGACACCGAACCGCCTTTCGTGCGAATGATCCAGCGGTCGCCGGCGCGTTCCGTCGAGACTGCGGCACTGCCGGTATGAATGGTCGCGCCTGCCGCGATCGCTGCCTTTGCAAGACCGCGGACATAGGCGAGCGGCTGCAGCGTCCCGGCCCGCATGTCGAGCAGCGAGCCCGCATAGGCGGATGTGCCGGTGCGCCTCGCCGTTTCTTCCGCCGAAAGGACGCGGACATCGGCACCCCGCTCCGCCCACTGGCGGCAGCGTTCCCTGATCTCCTCGAGGCCGGCCTTGCCCACTGCGCAGTGCAGCGTTCCGTTCTTCTCGATCTCACAGTCGATCTCGTGTTTCTCGACCAGCTCACGCACCAGCAGCGGCGCGTTACCGAGGAGGTCGAGCAGGCGTTCGCCGTAGACGGGGCCAAGCACCCCCGGGATTTCCGAGGGCATGACCCACATGCCGCCGTTGATCAGCCCGACGTTGCGTCCGGCACCGCCGAAGCCGACTTCGGTCGCTTCAAGGAGAACGACCTTCACGCCCTTCTCGGTGAGATGCAGCGCCGCCGAGATACCGGTATAGCCGCCGCCGACGATGACGACGTCCGCCGCGATGTCGCCGGTGAGAGCAGATGTCCGAGGCGCCGCAGGGGCTGTCTTTTCCCACAGGCCGTGGGAGCGTGGATCGTTCAACATGATTGTCGTCCGTGTAATGTTTGCCGGCCGCTTCGGGTCGGCGCGGCGGGTCAATCCTTCGGCTCACCATCGGGATGCGGCAAGGTCGGGATCGGTCCAGATCCGCTGCCGGGGTCCAAGCGGCCCCTCATTCCGTTTGTGCAGTCTTGCGGAAATTAGAAGAGGATTTTATCCAGCAGTACCGATAAATTCTCAAGAGTTCATTCCCAAGGGGTATAACATGCTGCCCGCACGGCGCTTCCTGCCTTCGCTCTCTCTGCTGGCTGCCTTCGAGGCGGCGGCGCGGACGGGAAGCATCACCGCAGCCGCGAAGGAGCTCGATCTCACCCAGAGCGCCGTGAGCCGCCAGATCAAGGCGCTGGAGAGTCAGATCGGCGTCGACCTCTTCGTGCGCGAGCGGCAGACGATCCGCCTCACCGTCGCCGGCGAGAGCTACGCCCACGAGATCCGCGAGGCGTTGCGCCGCATTTCCAGCGCATCGCTGAATCTTCGCGCCAATCCGCGCGGCGGCACGCTCAACCTGGCCATCCTGCCGACCTTCGGCGCGCGCTGGCTTGCGCCCCGGCTCGGTCGCTTTCTCGACGCCAATCCGGGGATCACAATCAACCTCGTCACCCGGCTGTCGCCCTTCGACTTTCGGCTCGACGCGATCGATGCCGCCATCCATTTCGGCCAGCCGGTCTGGCCGGGGGCGGAACTGACGCTGCTGATGAAGGAGACAACGATCCCCGCCTGCAGCCCGGCCTTCAAGGCCGCCCACAAGATTGAGCAGCCGGCGGACCTCCTGAACGTGCCACTGCTGCACCTCACCACGCGGCCGGACGCCTGGGAAAAATGGTTCGCCCGCTCCGGCGTGCATGCGGAAAGTGTTCACGGCATGCTCTTCGACCAGTTCGCGACCGCCTCGCAGGCGGCCATGGGCGGGCTCGGCGTGGCACTCCTGCCGGTTTTCCTCATTCGCGAGGAACTGCGGCGCGGAGAGCTGGTGCCGGCGATCGACAAGGAGGTCGAGAGCAGCGAACGCTATTATCTCGCCTATAGCCGCGAGCGGGCGAACTATCCGCCGCTCGTCGCCTTCCGCAACTGGATCGTCGAGGAAGCCGAGCGTGAACCGCAGGGGCAGGTGCGGGAACCGTCACCAGCCCTCTGACAGCACCTTTTCCAGCATGTCGGCGAAGAAATCGGCGCTCTCGCGGGAGAGGCAGAGCGGCGGCTTGATCTTCAGAACGTTGAGATGGTCGCCGGTCGGCTGCATGATGACGCCGAGGTCGAGCAGGCGGTCGCAGATGCCGGCCGTTTCTTCGGTCGCCGGTTCCAGAGTCTCGCGGTCGCGGACGAATTCCAGCCCGAGGTAGAGGCCCATGCCGTGGACCGCGCCGACAATCGGAAAACGCTGGCCGAGCGCTTCGAGCCGCGCCTTCAGGTGGTCGCCGGTATCGCGGGCGTTTTCCTGCAGGCCCTCGTCGCGCATGATGTCGAGTACGGTCATGCCGACGACGCAACTGACCGGGCTGCCGCCGGCGGAGGAGAAGAAGTAGCCTTCCTGCTCCAGGGCATCGGCGATTTCCCGGCGGGTGATCACGGCGCCGAGTGGCTGGCCGTTGCCCATGCCCTTGGCGACCGTGATGACGTCCGGCACGACACCCTGTTCCTCGAAACCCCAGAAGTAGTGGCCGAGACGACCGTAGCCGACCTGCACCTCGTCGGCGATACAGACCCCGCCGCGCTCGCGGATCATGCCGTAGACCTGCTGCAGGTAGCCGGGCGGCAGCGGGATGCCGCCGGCATTGCCGTAGACCGTCTCGCAGATGAAGCCGGCGAGACCGCTTCCGCTGTCGTCGATGTGCTGCAGGGCCTTCGCCACTGCGCCGACATAGTCGACGGTCGAATCTTTGCCGCGGAAGGGGCCGCGATAGGTATTCGGCGCCGTGACCGGATGCACCCAGTCCGGCCGTGTCTCGAGCGCTCTCGGATTGTCGGCGATCGAGGTGGAGACCGCGTCGCTCGCCACCGTCCACCCGTGATAGGCTTCCAGCAGGCTGACGATGTTGCGTGCGCCGGCATAGGCCCAGGCGAGGCGGAGGGCGAGGTCGTTCGCCTCCGAACCGCTGTTGACGAGGAAGACTGTGTCGAGTCCTTCGGGCGCGAGCTCTGCGAGGCGGTTGGAAAATTCTGCGACTGCCGCGTAGTGGAAGCGGGAATTGGTGTTGAGCAGCGACCATTGCCGGCCCACGGCGCGTGCGAGTCGCGGATGGCCGTGGCCGAGAATGGTGACGTTGTTGACCATATCGAGATAGGCGCGGCCGCAGACGTCGAACATATGCTCCTTCCAGCCGCGTTCGATCTGCGGTGGGTTGGAATAGTAGTTCTTCTGCGGCCGGGCGAAACTCCTTTGCCGCATGGCGAGGAGTTCATCGCTGTGCGGCGCGGGGGCGTCGACGCTGGCCCCGAGCAGCGGCGAGGGCGAAGGACAGAGCATCGACCAGGCGGCCGCTTGCTCGGGCGTCGCGAAGAGCGGCGGCACGAGATCCGCGTCGCGGCAGAGCTGCAGGCGCAAGCCGCCGACGGCTCCGGCCGCACCCGCGACCTGGCCGATGGACTGGCCGGTGGTCACCATCTCGCCGGCTTCGAGCGGGCAGTCGAGGCCGTCGACGTGAAGGCAAACGTCGTCGGAGGCGAGCACCAGATGATGGCCGTTGCGTACGATGGTGGCGTCGAAGGGGGCAATCGCCTCGGCGCCCGCCGGCAGACAGATGTCGACATGCAGTGCGCAGGTCGCCGGCGCCCGGTCACTGTGCAGTCGCGTGTAGGAAAGCCGGTATTCGCCGTAGCGGGTCGAGGCGACCTCGGTTTCCGCCGCTGCCTTGGCGAGGAGCTTCCAGTCGATCTCGTGATCCGACCAGTTTTCATTGACGAAGTCGAGGCTCAGAACCGAGAGATCGGTGAGGCGGACGTCCTCCGGAGCGATTCCGGGCAGAAGCAGGCCGATCGCCGGCAGCGGCTTTTCGGCGGTGAACCCGACAGCTTGCAGGATTGCCGTCTCCATCAGCGAGAAGGGCACCGAATTCGCGACCTCGAAGATCTTCCTTTCGTGGTCGATATTGCCGAGCACGTAGACGTTGTCGGGCTCGATCGCAAGCTGTTGCTCGCTGCTTGCGACGAGGATCACCGCCCGTGCGACAACCAGCGGCCAGAGCGCCCGCAGTTCCTCTTCCTTCAGCGGATAGAGCCGGTGGAAGGCGCGGATCGCCGGCAGGATGAAGAAGGGATCGCCGTCGGCGTGATGCAGCAGAGAGGCGCAGGTGACGGCGAGATCGGCGACCAGCCAGCCGGTCATGACATCGCCGAAGTCGATGACGCCGTCGGGCACGAAGCGGCCATGCCGGTCCCGGCGGCTGACGACGTTGTCGTCGGTGACGTCGTGGTGGATCGGCTGAGTCCTGAACGCCGCCTGCAGCGGGCGGATATGCTTGACGGCGGCGATCATCGCCTTGGCGATCGCGTCGCGTCTCGCGTGATCGCTTACGGAGCCGAGGAGCTGGAGCGCCACCGGCCCGGCCCGGCGCAGGTCCCATTGCAGGTCACGGTCGAGCCCTGGATGGGAGAAGTCGCGCAGCCCGAGAGCGATCTGTGCCGAGAGGGTGCCGAGCGCCGAGACCGCCTGCGCCGGCAGGAAACGCTGCCGCGTCAGGGGTTCGCCGTCGAGATAGGTAAGGAGGCGGACCTGGCAATCCTCTCCGCCAACGGAAAGGGCAAGAATGTGCCGTCCGGCGCCGTCGGCGAGCGGTACTGGCACGCGCGGCATGTTCTGGAGACCCGCGAGGTGGTGCATCGCGGCATTCTGCGCCTCGAGTTCGACCGTCGCATATTCCGCCCGGGCGATCTTCAAGACGAAGCGCGAGGCGCCGGTGTCGATCAGGTAGTTGCGGTCCTGCTGGCTGCCCAGTTCGCGGATCGAGCCTTCCAGTCCGTAGTGCTCGCGCAGGATCCCTGCCGCCTGTTCGGCGCTGACGTTCGGCCGCGGCAGCCGGGCGCGCTGCACAGAAGCATTGTCGGACATGATTGGCCTCCCTCGAGAATCCTTGAGCGGAGATTATCAGAGGAAAAGCAGCCGTCTATCCCGGCGAAGCGCTCGCGCCGGGATAGACCTGTTCTGCGGTCAATGGTCGCTGGGGCTCAGCCCATGCGCTCGGAGGCATAGGAACCCGGGGAGGCCGGGAAGACGACGGTGCGGTTGCCGTTGATGAAGGTCCGGTGGTGGATGTGGGCGTGGATGGCCCGCGCCAGCACCTGGCTTTCGACGTCGCGGCCGATCGAGACGTAGTCCTCCGCCGACTGCGCATGGGTGATGCGGGCGACGTCCTGCTCGATGATCGGGCCCTCGTCGAGATCGGCGGTGACGTAGTGGGCAGTCGCACCGATCAGCTTCACCCCGCGCTCGAAGGCCTGCTTGTAGGGGTTTGCACCCTTGAAGCTCGGCAGGAAGGAGTGGTGAATGTTGATGATCTTGCCCGACATCTTCTGGCACAGGCTGTCGGAAAGGACCTGCATGTAGCGGGCGAGCACGATGAGTTCAGTGCCGGTCTGCTCGACGAGGTCCAGCAACTGCTTCTCGGCCTGGGGCTTGTTCTCCTTGGTCACCTTGATGTGGTGGAAGGGGATGTCATGGTTGACGACGACCTTCTGGTAGTCGAAGTGGTTGGAGACGACGCCGACGATGTCGATCGGCAGCGCCCCGATCTTCCAGCGATAGAGCAGGTCGTTGAGGCAGTGGCCGAAGCGCGAGACCATCAGCAGCACCTTCATGCGCTCGCTGGCGTCGTGCATGTCCCATTCCATGTCGAAGGTTTCGGCGATCGGGCCAAAATCCTTCACGAGGGCTTCGCGCGTGGCACCTTCCTCGGAGATGAAGCTCACCCGCATGAAGAACTTGCCGGTGTCGAGATCGTCGAACTGCGATGAGTCGACGATGTTGCAGCCCTTTCCGGCAAGATAACCCGATATCGCAGCAACAATGCCGCGGGTCGACTTGCACGAAACCGTCAATACGTAGCTCTTCATGTTCTCTCACCCTTTTCCCGTCGCGAGCGGACTGGCGACTGATCTAGCGCACTCGCCACGGCGCGCAAAGCCGTTGGCCTTCGTTTCTGCCCGAACGGGCGTGGTTTCCGGCATCCGGTCCCCTCCCGTTCCTTGAGGGTGAGCTTAGGGCGGATGACGGAAAATTCCGTTCCGGTTGCGTCTTCTGCAAGCGATTTCCCGTCGTCGCCTTGCTGGGCGCTGTTCCGGAGGTCTCCTTCGGGAGCTTCCTTGACCTTTCGCCGCCAGCGGTCCTAACGTCCGCTTCGTGGTCGTCAAGAGTGGGGTTGCATGTTCGTCGGTTCGCGTTTCGGGAGCTCTTCCTTCTTTGGCATCGCGGCGGCGGCGGCCACGATTGCACTTCTCGCTGCCTCGCCGGGGCAGGCAACGGAGGGATGCTTTCGCGGCATCAATCTCTCCGGCGCCGAGTTCGGCGAGCCGCCCGGAACGGCAGGCAAGGATTACGTCTATCCCTCGAATGAGACCATCGACTATTTCGCGTCGAAGGGCTTCACCTCGGTGCGCCTTCCCTTCCTCTGGGAACGCCTGCAGCCGCAGCTTGGTGCGGAACTCGACCCCGCCGAACTCGCGCGTCTTGTGGAGGCGGTCGGGCGCCTGCGCGAACGGGGGCTGCGGGTCGTGCTGGATCCGCACAACTACGCCCGTTATCGCGGCGAACCCATCGGCTCGGCAGCCGTTCCGGCGGCAACATTTGCCGACTTCTGGGGTCGGCTCGCGCGCGTCTTCGCAAACCAGCCCGACGTTTCCTTCGGGTTGATGAACGAACCGCACGACATCTCCGCCGGCCAGTGGCTCGAGGGTGCCAATGCGGCAATAGCAGAGATCCGTGAGGCCGGTGCCGACAATCTTGTGCTGGTTCCAGGAACGGCCTGGACCGGCGCCCATAGCTGGCAGACATCATCGGCGGACGGTGTCAACGGCGAGGTGATGCTCGGTGTGGTCGATCCGTCGGACAATTATGCCTACGAGGTCCACCAGTATTTCGACTCCAACTTTTCCGGAACCAGTTCGAGCTGCGATCGTGGTGCCGATGCCGTTGCGGCCGTCGAGACGTTCACGCGGTGGCTGCGCGATCACGACAAGCGCGGCTATCTCGGCGAGTTCGGCGTGCCGGCGGACGAGGCCTGCGTCGGGACCCTCGCCGACATGGTGCGCGTCGTCGAAAGCAATCGTGATCTCTGGGTCGGCTGGGCCTACTGGGTTGCGGGTGACTGGTGGCCGCCGTCCGAGGCGCTGAACATCCAGCCGACGATCGAGGGCGACCGCCCGCAGCTTGCGGGGCTTGCCCCGGCGCTCAAGGATTTCTCGTCGTCGGCCGCGGAATGCCAGGCGCTCGATCGTCCCTGACCCGCCCCTCGGCGAGCGCTCGCCAGTCGATACGGTCGGCTGTTCCGAGGATGAACCACAGAAGTGCGGCCGTCTTGATGGAGTAGAGCGAGTTGCTGATGATCATCAGCAGCAGCAGGTAGACGATGACCATCGAATGGAAGGACCACGCCTTCGCGTCGCGGATCGGCGCCATGACCATCAAGGCCCAGAGCGCGATGAAGCCGAAGAGGCCGAACTTGGTGAGGGTGTAGGCGAGGCCCGAGTCGGCCGTGAACTGGTCGGTGACCGCAATCCCCAGCACGACCGGAAGATCGAGATGTGTGAGGATGCCGGCCGTGACCTTGAGGCGTCCGCCGACGTCGTTTGCTCCGCCCTCCGTGCCGGTGGCGAGCCCGTAGACGGCGATGATCGCCAGCATGAGGAAGGGCAGAGCCAGCCATATGGTCTTCGGAATGATGCGGTAGAAAGGCGTCATGAGCGTCATCAGGACGCAGGTGAAGAACCCGAAACGGGCATCGGCCAGGATGACGGTCAGGATCGCGCCCGCCATGACGGCGAAGCGATAGCGCATGTCGGAGCGGAAGAGCGCCCAGGCGAAGACGATCGCGCCGAAATTGCCCGCCGAGACGGGCTCCAGAAATACCGACGAAACACGGTGCTGTCCGAGGAACGAAAAGAGCGAGCGCGGCTCCGGGCGCATGCCGCTGATGAAGAGCCCTCTCGTCGCTCCGAAAGCTTCCTCCGGCGTTACCGTGCCGCGGGCGATGAAGTAGCCGAGCACGTTGAAGAAATCGAGATAGAGATCCGTCAGCAGGTACTCGAAGAGACCGAAGACGACGACGATCGCGATCGATGCGGTGACGAGCCGGTCGGCCAGCCGCAGGTCCCGCACGCGCGTTCCCATGAAATAGAAGGCGATCGGGATCAGGATGTCGCGGAGCGCCTTGAGATCGACGGCGCCGCGTAGTGCGAAGAGCAGCACCATGTAGCTGACGTAGAGCGCCAGAACGAGATAGATGTCGAGCTTGCGGGTGAAGGCTGCCAGTAAGGCGCAGCCGATCAGCAGCATCTCGAACAGCATGACGTGACTGTCGCGTATGCCCATCACGCGCGTGTTCACGAAGCAGAGGAACAGGTTGAACGTGAGGCCGCCCATCACGGTGAAGACGGCGAGGTGGCGCCTCGTGCGCGTCATCCAGCCGCCGGCTGCCTCCTCGGGCGGAAGGGGCGATGCGAAGGCTTCAGCGGTACGCATGACATGTCCATCGGTCGCCGTCGGCGGGCAGAGGCCTTGCTGCTGCCGGCAACCGTGACGTCATGGCCTAGGCCTCCACCAGAACGGTTCCGAGGACAAGGCTCCGCCTCTCGCCGAACGAATTGACGAATGCCGCCAGGTCGTCTTGCGTCGTCTCTCTCGCATCGATGATCGGCACGAGGGCATCGGCGTGGTTCATCAGTGAAGGCAGGAAGTCGGTGGCCTGCGTGCCGCAGGCGTTGACGATCACGAAACGGTGGCTGCCTTCCTCCGACATGGACCGGCCGGTTCCCCGGCGGGCACGGAAGAGATCATATCTCAGGAGATCGCCGAAAGGACCCGAGTCCTCGCGTTCGCGCTCGAGGGCGCCGCGCAGGCTCGGACGACCGAACCGCGTGGATCGCGGCGACCGGTCGGCGAGATCTCCGGGGGCGTAGAGAACGTCGTGGCCGAGGTCGAGAAGCGCCTGCACCGTGTCGGCGACGATGCCGGTTGCTTCCCGCATCGGCTTCGGAGTCGAAAAGAGTACCATCGCGGGCACGCGTGTGCCGAGCCTCTCGACGAGCTGCCCGGCAAGCGCACGGATCGCCGGGTGGCTCTCGCCGAGTGGAAGCGGTGGCTCTTCGATCGAGCGCCCCAGAAGCAGCAGCCGGCGAAGCAGAGGCGTTTTGGCGGGCCGGCGCGGCATCCTGATCCGCGCAAGCACGGGAAATCCGGTCCGCTTGCCCAGGGTTTCGGCGGACGGGGTCTGCCGCACCAGCAGTTCGCGCAGCACGGCCAGCGCACTTCCCAGCACGAAGCCGAAGAGAGAGGCCGCGGCGAGAATCATCAGCTTCAGCACGGTGGAGGATTTCGGCATCGGCACCGCGGCGGTGATCACGCGGGAATTGTCAGTGTTGACCGATTGCTGCTGCCCGAGTTCCTCGGCGCGGCTGAGGAATGCCTTGTAGAGGGTGCGGACTGCGTCCGCCTCGCTTTCGAGCTGGCGCATCTTGATCTGCGCCGCACTGCTGTCGAAACTTGTGGCGCTCATTTTCTCGAGCTGCGCGGTGAGAGCTTTCGTGTCTGCAACAGCGCGCTCGTAGCTGCTCTTCATGGACTGGCGGACGCGGCCGAGCTCCAGTTCGATCGCGTTCTGCATGTTGGCGATCTGGGAATTGATCGCCTTGATCTGTGGGTGATTGACGCCGAGGCTGGTCGCAAGCTGGGAGCGGCGGTCGAGCAGGTTCACGTAGCGGTCACGCAGGAGACCGATCGACGTCGACTGCAGGACTTCGGGAATGGCGCCGGACTCGATCGCCTCGATCGTAAGCTTCTTCGCCTGCTCGTAGATCGTCCGCTGCCGCTCTTCGACCGCGCGGGCATCGATGAGTTGCTGGTTGAGGCCGGCCACCTGCTGGTCGATGACCAGGCCCTGCTGCCCGGTGCTTACGAGGCCATTCTCCGCCTTGAACTTCTCGACGGCGAGTTCGGCCTTGAGCACGCGGTCGCGCAGCTCGCTCGCCTGCAGCTGGAAGGAACTGCTGGCACGTCGCGCGGCACTTGCCCGGGCCTCGTCGAGCTGGCGCAGATAGACGGTGGCGATTGAATTTGCAATGTCGGCCGCGGTCGCGGCATTCGGATGCTCAGCGCTGATCGAGAAGACGAGCGACTGGCCGGCACGCTCTATCGTCACATGCGCCTTGAGGACCGTGACGACGGCCATCAGCCGATCACGATCGTTCTTCGCCTTCTTCACCGCCGCGGCGAAGAACGGATCCTTTACGAGATTGAGCTTGTCAGCGACCTCCTCGAGCGTCGCGCGCGACTGCATGACATAGATCTGGCTGTCGACGGCAGGCTGGTCCTGCGGAACCGGCGTAGCCGCGTTGACAGGGTCCGCGCCGCCGGTGACCAGACCCTTCGGGTCCAGGAGGAGCTCGGTGGAAGAGGTATAGAGCGGTGTGAGGCGCAGGACATAGACGAAAGCGAGCGCCAGGCAGACGATCACGGTGAGGATCACGTAGTGCAGGCGGCGTCTCAGGATTCCCGGTAGTTGAAAAATGTCGATGTCCATTTTCCTGCCCAAGACCGCGTCCGGTCAGAGATTGTCGTTTCCGCAGCCTCCGGACGATCAATCCGGTGCGGGTTTGCGATCCCGCAGGACACAACGAGCGGCCGGTATCGGGAATGGGGCCTATGGGCGAGGGCTTCCGGCAACCGCAGTGGTCAAGACAATCCTCGCAGATCATGGTTAACGGTTTCTGAAGGGCCGGAGCCCGGCACCAGCGGCGGCGAGATGCCGGACATACGCGATCTTAAGCTTTTCGCGCTTTCAATTCGCCCGAACAGAAGATCGGCATGAAGCCGATCTTCGCAGCGCCGGAAGGAAGGGTGATGGAGGCGAACGACGAAACGATGTCCGCTTCTGCGCAGCGCGACGGGCGAGCGCCTCTGGTGGTCCAGGTCGTCCGGCAATATGCGCCCGGCCGCGGCGGCCTCGAAGACGTCGTCGGCAATCTCAGCCGTCTTCTGCTGGCGCGCGGCTACCGTGTCCGCGTCGTCACCTGCAACAGCCTCTTTACCGATCGCGAGCGGCTGCTGCCCGCATCGGAGGTGATCGACGGCGTCGAGGTGGTGCGCGTCCCCTGGTCCGGCAGCACCCGTTATCCAGTCGCTCCGCAGGTGCTGCGGCACATCCGTGACGCCGATCTGGTGCATGTCCATGCCGTGGACTTCTTCTTCGACTTTCTCGCCGTCACGCGTCCTTTCCACGGCAAGCCGATGATTGCCACCACCCATGGCGGGTTCTTTCACACAAGGAAATATGCGGCGATCAAACGGCTCTGGTTCCGCACGCTGACACGGCTCTCCTGTCTAGCCTATCGCGCCGTCGTCTGCTGCAGCCGCTCGGACCTCGATCTCTTCGACACGATCGCGGCCGGTCGCACCGTTCTGGTCGAAAACGGTGTGGATACGGAAAAATTCGCCGGTCTCGCCTCCTCTCGACCGACGCGGCGGATGATCACGATCGGCCGCTTTTCCGTAAACAAGCGGCTGGAGCGGCTTCTCGACGTCACGGCCCGTCTGGTCGAGAAGGATCCAGACTGGCACCTCGATATCGTAGGTTCTCCGTCGGACCTGACGGAAGCCGATCTGCGCCGGGAGATCGCCGCCCGTGGGTTGGTGGAGCATGTCGGCCTGCACGTGGCGGTGCCGAACGAGACTGTACGCCAATTGATCGCCGGCGCATCGATCTTCGTTTCCGCTTCCGATTATGAAGGCTTCGGCCTCGTCGCCGTCGAGGCTATGAGCGCCAGCCTGTTGCCGGTTCTCAATTCGAACGAGGCCTATCGCAACCTTGCCGACAAGCACTCCGTCATCCGCCTTGCGGATTTCGACGACGTCTCAAAGGCTTCCGAGGTCGTGGAAGCAGCCTTGGCCGACCTCATATCCGACCCCGAAGCGACGCGACACGCGCTCATCGCGGCGGCGAGCAGTTACTCCTGGGATACGGTGGTCGGGCATTACGACGCGGTTTATCGCGACGCCCTGGCGGAGTGACCCCGCCACCGGCGCGGAAGCCGGTCAGCGGACGGCTTGCTGATAGATGCGAAGATGCTCGCGGGCGATGGCATGCCAGTCGCGTGCCGCCATTTCCCTTTCGAGGACCAGCGGTGAACGTACCCGGGGAGCGTCGCCATGTACGATCTTCCCGATCATGCTCGCCGCGTCCTTGGGTGTGGTGACGGGATACGTGACCTCGGCAAGCCATTCGGGTGTCCGCTCGGTGTGAGTGGTGAGCACGCACACACCATGGTCGAGGCAGGCGAGCGCCGAGCCGCGCTTGTTCGAAACACCGTCCGGGAAGGGCAGAAGGGCGATGGTCGCCTCGCTCAGCGTCTCCGAAACCGCCTCCGGCGGCAGGTTCAGCCTGAGCTCGATGCCGAGGCGTCTTGCCGAGTCCCGTACATAGTCCACGAAGTCCGTGTCGGTTTCGACGAGCGCGCCGATCATGTGGGCCTCGGCGAGCGAGCCTCCCTCACGCATCCGCTCGATCGTCTCGATGAAGAACTCTATTCCCTTGTTACGCGAGATCTGCCCGAAGTAGACGATGCGTTCCCCGCCGCCGGGTGCCTTTTTCGCTGCAAGTCTCGGGATGTTGTTGCCGATCGGAACGACCATCAGGCGCTTGCGGGACCATGGGAAATAGCGCGCGAAGAGGGTTCTCTCCTCGTCGTTCGAGAAGATGACCGCCCTGGCGAGCAGGCTCGGCAACAGGAACACCATCTTGCGCAGGATGTGGAAGATCCGGAATTCGTGCAGCGTGACGAAGGTGTTGGGCAGCAGCAGCGGCAGGAACCCGGGCGACGCCGACTTGCCGATGCTCAGCGACGGATACTGCAGGTGAAAGGCCACGTGCCTCTTTCCGGCATAGCGCTGCCGGATCTCCAGGATGTTCCTGAGAGACCAGGAATCGAGGTACTCGACCGTTACCGAGGCGCCGACGTCCCGCAGCGCAGCCGCCAGCCGTCCCGTGTAGTCGGCGACGCCGCACATCCTGTCCTGGGCCGAAGCTACGAGAAAGACGATCTGCAAATGACACCGCGACAGGTTGGCAGGAACATGGGGAAGGGATATCGGATCCCGCTTAAATCTCCGTAAAGCCGCCAATCGGCGGCCGGACAAGATGGAGGGTTCCTTAAGCATTTTCTGGCTAGAACCAGACGAATGCATCGCAGTCCCATGACGGTTTCCGGGCGGATAGAAGATCACCATATGGCCAAGAGTATCGTTGCGAATTCGGCATTGAATGCTGCAGCCGGGCTGTCTCTTCTTCTCATCGGCTTTGCCTGCTCTATCATTACCGCGCGTCTTCTCGGGCCCGAGGCGAACGGCATCATCGCCTTCTCGCTCTGGCTTGCCGTCACGGCCTCGCTGGTGGCCGAGCTAGGAACCGGGGTCATGCTGCTCCGCCTGCTCCCGCAGTTGAAGAGCCAGGGCTACTCGCCGGTGGATCGGCGTGGTTTTGCCGCCTATCTGCTTCGCCCCGTCGTCGGATCTACCCTCCTCCTGGCCGCGATTTACGCGGCGGTGTTCACGCTGGCGGAGTACGAACACTGGGCGACCAGCGCGCCCATCGTTGTGGTCATTACCGGTGCGCTCTTCGTCATCCAGTCGATCGGCTCCTCTGCCAAGAACTACCTGCTCGGCGAACAGCAGGTCGGGACCTTCTTCCGGCTCTCGGCCGCCTCCGGCCTCCTTCAGCTCTTCGGCGTTGCGGTCGGCGCGGTGTTTTTCGGCATTCCCGGTGCACTCATCGGCTACACGCTCGGTTTCACGGTCCAGTTCACCTACGCGGCCGGCATCCTTTCGGTGCGGGCGAATAACTGCGGTATCTCGCCCCGCTACCTGTTCGGCTCGTCCATGCTGCTCTCGGTGCAGTTCATCGTCGATTCGATCTTCCTGAACCGCGTCGAATTCTTCTTCCTGGAGCGCTATTCGGGTGTCGCGGTCGTCGGTTTCTATGCCGCTGCGATGTCGCTCGCCAATCTGGCGCTGCAGCTGCCGGTACAGCTCACCGGCAGCCTCGTGCCCTATTACTCCGAGAAGCTGCAGGACCACGGCGGCACGACGCTACCGGCCGCGGTTTTTGAAGCCGTCATCCGCAGCCTCTCCTACATCACCCTGCCGCTGAGTTTCGGACTGGCGGTGATCGCGCCGCGGCTGATCTCCACGATCTTCGGCGAGGCGTTCGCGCCTGCCGGTCCGGCACTCACCATCCTTGCGCTGGTCACGCCGGCCAACGTGCTTGGCCTCATCTGTACGCAGTACCTGTTCTCTCTTGATCGGGTGCGTGAGCGCCTGATGATCGGGATCATCGGTGCGGTCGCGATGGTGGTCGGGGCCTTCCTCGTCGTCCCCTCCTACGGGGCGGAGGGCGCGGCGGCGGTGCGCTTTGTCGTCTTCACGCTGATGAGCGCGCTGATGATGCGCCGGCTGACATTCGAACGCTCTCTTGCGAGACTTTACTGGAACCTGTTGCGGATCGCCCTCGCGGCGGCGGCCTGCGCCGGTGCCGCCTCGCTGGTACTCGCGTTCATTTCGGGTTTTGTGGGTCTTGTCCTTGCGATCTCTGCGGGCGCGCTGTGCTACATCGTCGCACTGCGGCTCTTCAGGGCCGTCGCCCTTGAGGACTACGCTGTCATCGAGAGCATCGCCCGCCGCTTGCCGGGCGTCGCAGGGATCGCAGCGGCTCGCGTGGTGGAGCTGGTATTTGCGAACCGGGGTCCTCGCAACGGGGAACGTTGATTCCGGGTGAGAGTTTTGGGGGAGTTCTATCCATGAAACAGCAAACGAGCCTGCCTGCGGCTTCGAGCGGCGGCCCGTCGGCAGCGAAACCGGTTGCCTTCTCTGAAACGATCGGGCTCTTCATGCCTGCCGACGGACAGGTCGCCTCCGACATCGGCGTCCTGTTCGTGAGTCCCTGGGGCCTTGAAGAGATGTGCCTGCGCAAGTTCTGGCGCATCGTCGCCGACGATCTCTCCGCATGCGGGGTCGCGAGCCTGCGTTTCGACTATCCGGGGACGGGCGATGCCCTCGACAGAAGCGATTTCTCAGGTGGGCTGACGATATGGGAAGACGCCGTAGTGGCAGCAGCGGGTCGGCTCTCCGCGCTCTCCGGCTGCTCGCGCATCGTGGTCGTCGGGCAGGGGCTCGGGACGGCCATTGCGCTCAGGGCAATCCACCGCCTCGACGGCGTGGCCGGCTTCGTCGCGTTGGCACCAGTGACATCCGGTCGCGCCTATCTGCGGGAAATGCAGATCTGGGCGAAGATGGTCGAGGAAGGGCTCGGCATCGCCAAGGAGCACCGCGCTACCGAGGGTATCGTCATCGCCGGCCTCGCAATGCCGGAGGAAATCGCTGTCGATATCCGGAAGTTCAGCCTTGCGACCCTGGGTGAGAAACCCGCGCCGCAGTGCCTCGTGGTGAAGCGCCCGGACCGGCCAGGCGACCAGGAGTTCGCCGCCAAGCTTGCTGCAATCGGCGCGGTGGTCGCCGACGCCGATTATCAGGGCTATGACGATCTCGTCTCCAATCCCGCGACCGCCGTGATGCCGCAGGCGGTGCGGCTGGCCGTGGTCGAGTGGATCTCGAACCTGGCCGCAGCGCTGCCGGTGCGGACCGCCAAGCCGTGGCTCGCGTCTGCCGAACCCGCCGTTCTCTGCGGCCCCGATTTTCGCGAGGAAGCCCTTAACTTCGCTGAGGGCGGAAGGCTCTACGGGGTACTGTGCGAACCGCTCGGTGAACGGAAGGGCGCGACCGTCCTGCTCGTCGGCACGGCCTACGACCGCGCTGCCGGCTGGGCGCGTTCCGGCGTTCGTCTGGCACGCGATCTCGCTGTGCAGGGCATTCCGTCATTGCGCTTCGACACGGCCAATGTCGCCGATAGTCCGCCCGTGCCCGGACTGCCGGATCAGGTTCTCTATCACGAGGCGCAATCCAACGATGTCAGTGCTGCACTCGACGTCGTCGAGCGACGTCATCTGCTGCCGGTGGTCGCCACCGGACGCTGCAGCGGCGCCTATCTTGCCTTCCGCAGCGCCTTGCAGGATGCCCGTATCGAAGGTGTCGTCGCGGTCAATCCCTTCGTCTTCTACTGGGACCCGACGCGGGACATCGATGAATCACTTCGTTTCATTCCCCGCACGCTCGGCGACTACAAGGGGCGCCTCCTTCAGGGAGAAACCTTCCAGCGACTGCTGCAAGGTCGTATCGACATCGCCCGCGCGGCGACCAATATCGGGCGGGCTCTCGGGCGTCGGCTGGCACGGCATGCGATGCCGCTCGTCCACATGCTGCCCCAGAACAGGGTCATGCGACGGGAGGTGGTCGGCGCATTCCACACGCTGTCGGACAGGGGCGTGCCCGTCGCGCTTCTCTACAGTGAGAACGACGTCGGCCTCGATCATTTCGCGGAGCAGTTCGGCAGTTCGGCCAGGGGATTGCGTCGCTACAAGAACGTGGACCTTACCATTCTGGAAGGCGCCGATCACAACTTGACGCCGGAGCCTGCCCGGCTCTCCTATTTCGAAACGCTGAGCGCCATCGCGTCTGCCCTCGATCCGCAGGCGTGAGCTGCTCCCTCGTCGCGCCCCGTCAGAAATGGAGTGTGGCCGGCGTCCCGAGCTGCGTGACGCTGCCGGTCGGCTTTTGGTCGCGGGTCGTTGCCGCGCGCGGCAGCAATCGTACGCGTTTTACATGGCCCGGCGCCAGATGGAACCAGTCGTCGTCGGCTCGGTAGCCTTCGACCGCGACGTGGACGGACTGGGCGAGGCGATCGGTCCGCAGTTCCAGCAGCCAGTCCTCGTCTTCATCGACAAGGTCGGCCGAGATTTGTGCCTCATGCCATGCGGCGGCGCGACCGAGCGGGAAATGAAAAGCCTCCGCGAGGAGGTTCCCCGAGGTTTCGTCTACGAGGCGTGCGACGGTGACGTCATGCGAGGGAGGTCCGAAGCGGAAAGCGTAAGTGGTGTCGAAGAAGGCGCCGAAGAGATCGGTACAGGGTATCGAGACCGCGCCTCTCGCCGGCAGCGTCAGGTTTCGCCCGCCGGCAACGACCTGCTGGCGCCCGTCGCGCAGGCAGGAAACGGACAGCGATGCGGTTAACGGTCGCGAGCCCTCGTTCAGGACGTGAACGTCGAGACCGTTCGTCCCTTCATCCGTGAAAACGACGTTGACCGGACGGAAGGCGCGCTTCAGCGCATGCCAGACCGGTTTCGGTTCCCCGGTGGAATCGACGATGCCCCATCCCGGACCGGGAAGCAGATCCTGGAAGGTCCAGACCAGCGCGCCATTGCAGGACGAGCCCGGACGGCGCCATTCCGCGAAGGTTTCCGTGACGATCTCCGCGGTCACCGCGCGCGAGAGCGCAAGGTAGAACGCAGGGTTCTCGCGGCGAAGGCGGGCAGGGTCTTGCCCGTATAATTCCCGCAGATAGTGATCGCGGATGTCCTCGAAATCCCATGATGCGCCGCGGTCGCGCGGCACGCGCGCCTTCCAGCGGGGATAGTGAACCGGCGCGACCGGCAGGTGGCGGTCGAGGGTTTCTTGCTGCGGCACATGGGCGAAGGCGAGACATTCGGCGGCGAAGCGCACATTGGCCCGCCGCGCATCTTCGAGCGGCCGGCAATAGGCGCCGACACCATAGTAGTGCGTTACGCCGGCATTGGGCGAGAACGGCATGGCGCCGCCGCAGGGAGAATTCGCCACATAAGGTACGTCGGGGCGCAGGGTGGCGGACACCCGCGGCAGGATCTCCTCCGTCAGCGGACCTTTCCATGTGCCGGCGGGCAGTCCCATCATCGCGGCCTGCTGATAGATCTCGCTGCCGCCGCAGAGTACCGCAAGCGAGGGCGTTCCCTGAACCGATGCGAGAAACTCTCTCGCCTCGCGCTCCACATGGGCGGCGAAGGCGGGATCGCCCACCGGGTAATCGTAATTGGCGAACATGAAGTCCTGCCAGACCATCAGGCCGAGCCGGTCGCAGAGACGGAAGAAGTCCGCCGTCTCGTAGGCCATGGTGCCACCGATGCGGATCATGTTCATGTTCGCTTCCGCGGCCTTGGCAAGCCAGGGCGCGTAGCGCTCCGCCGTGCCGGGCAGGCTGACGATGTCGGCACTGGTCCAGACGGCGCCGCGACAGAAGACGGGTTCGCCGTTGACCCGCAAGGCAAAGTCATGGCCGTCTGCACCACGCTCCACCGTGATCCGCCGGAAGCCGACCGGGCCGATCGATAGCCGGAGCGGACCGCTGACGATTTCGGCGTCGTGCAGGTTTGGTTTGCCGTGCGTGCGCGGCCACCAGGCGGCGATGCCGGGAATATCCAGCCGTCCGCGCCAGATCCCGTCGGCATCCCGGCGAAGCGGAGCCTCGTGTCCGCCACAGGCGATCCGGGCATCGGCACCGAGATCGTCGCTCGTGTAGGAGACGTCCAGAATGCCGGAACCGTTTTCGTCGAGATCGGCGGTGAGCCGCAGGTCGGAGAGGGTGATGTCGGCGGGGCGTATCAGTTTGACGGGCCGCCATGGACCGATCGGGTGGATGCTCGGGCACCAGCCGGGCATATGGCCGAGCAAGGTGGTGCGGATGAGCCGCAGGCCCTGATGGTCCATCATCTGCGGGCGCCAGCGGGCTCGGGGACCGCGCTTGTCGAGATGCGGTTGCAGGGCGCGGAAACAGATCGCCAGTTCGTCACTGCCGGTGATCTCTATCGGCAGGTCGTGCGCCTCGAACATGCTCTCCGAGGTGAACGCCTGTACGCCGTTCACAAAGATCTCGGCGATCGTCGCGAGACCTTCGAAGCGCAGGATCGCCGGGCCGGGCGCCTCGCCCGCGAGCGAACGGAAATACCAGGCGTCCTTGCCGTGCAGCGGTTGCGGCGCCGAAGGATCGAAGAGGCCGGCGGCTGCCAGCGCCTGTGCGACGGTGCCGGGCACCGGGGCCGAAAGGCGGGCGGCGTGGCCGTCGATCTCGGATGGATGCGAATAGCGCCCGCTCTCGGTCAGGAGCAGGGTCCAGCCGCCTTCCAGCGAACGTTCATCCGCGCCGGGATAGATGCGATCCGCCATCGTTCGGCTCCTTCAGGCAAGCTGCCTGCCCAGTCCTTCCATCAGGCTGTCCCATGCTTCCGCAGCCGGTGCAAGCGCGCCGGCCAGCGGGTCGAACTTGCGCCGGGCGACGGCGCGGGCGAGCTGGAACTGGACGGATTTCGCCGTCTCGGAGATCTTCAGCGCCTGCTGGCGTTCGTGTTCGGTCGTATTCGGAAGCAGCCACTCGAGATGGCTCGCCAACAGTTCGAAGTTGGCTCCAACCTGCCGCAGCGTGTTGAATGCATACTTATGGAAGAAGCCGAACGGGCGTTCCGCGATGGCTTCCACCTGCTTCGGGAAGACCGTCGCGAAGGCAGCGATCGGATTGGTTGAGGGACGCCGCGCGAGGTGACGCCGTATCAGCGTGATCGCGACTTCGCGCGTGGTGCGCTCGTCCGCCCGCTTCTCCGGGAATTTGACGAACTCCGTATAGGGCAGGAAAGGTAGTTCTTCCTGGCAGGCGCCGCGGTGGAAGAGGCCGTCGAAGTCGTCTCCCTCGACATGGAAGAAGCCGCCGTTGTGGAAATAGTCCATGCTGCGGTTCGCCGGGTCGAGGCGGTTGATCGCGACTGTCGTCTTGCCGTGCTCCTGGCGATAGCCGACGCCGCGGGTGTCGGGCATGAAGAAGCTGTCCATCTCGACCAGGCAGAGCCGCCCACGGGCGATCTGTTCCGCGACATGGGCCTCGACCGTATCGAAGATCGCAAGCTCCGTGCAGCGGATGCCGTAGAGGCCTTCGAGATCCTCCAGCGGCACCTTGAAGAAGGTGAACTGGTCGCCTTCGAAGTCCTGGGTCAGGGTGAAACCCAGCATCGCCTCGGGCGCGAGCCCGAGCGAGGTCAGCACCTCGATCCAGAGATCGACGTAGCAGTTGGTTTCGGGCCATATCCGCTCACTCGCGTGAAGGGCATGCGGTGTGTAGCCGGCGGGATCCAGCCCGGGAAAGACGGCAGCCATCAGCAGGTCAGCCCCAGAGCGCCCGGCGTACCGACGCCGGCCATTGTTCGGTGTCGAGGCCGTGGTGATGGAAGAGCGCCAGCGCGATGCGCTCCAGCCCGAAGCCGACGCAGGCGGTGTGGGCGACGGAACCGTCTTCGAGGTTCAGGCCCCACTTGGTACCGAACGCGTCCTGATGGTAGTTGAAGCTCATGCAGGCGGTCGGGCTGGTCGTCGAGGTGATCGGGATCAGCAGCTCGAACTTGAGGTTCTGGTCGCGCTGGTTGTTGGCGAGCATCTTGCCCGCGCGGCCGAAGAAGGGATCGTTCGCGACGTCGATCTCGACCGGCAGCCCGACTTCCTTCATCATCTCGACACCACGATCCATCCAGGTCTGGCGGAACTCGGTGACGTCGGCCTGGGTCCCCATGCGAACGTATTCGCGCATGCGGAACAACTGCTGGCGTGCCGGGTCGTTGGAGGGCTCGTGGCGGAAGCAATAGGACTGCAGGTCATAGAGACCGCCGCCGGCCGGCAGGTTGCCGCGCTTGGCGACCGTCGGATAAAGCGGGTAGCAGGCCGCCGGCGTCAGCACGATATCGGTCGCCTTCTGCTCCGCGGTCCAGTCTTCGTCGGCATCCATGCATTTCAGCAGGCTGATATGATCGAGCTCGTTGCCGCAGAAGCTGTGCACCGTGCCGGCGAGCTGCGGGAAGCTCCGCATGTAGCCGCTCTTCTCGAAATAGGCGCGGTTCATGCCGGGCGGGAAGCGGATCGCTTCCGCGCCGTCGGCGCCGCCGAAGCGATCGATCAGCCGTTCGAAGGCCGCGATCACGTCTTCAAAACGGCCGCCGCGGCCGTAGAGTCCGTCGACGCCGGTCTCGATGAGGAGGCCGGACTCGAACAGGCGGTCGAGGAAACTTCTCTGCATGTCCATTGGTCTCACCCCAGCAAGCTTGTTTCTTGTTTGTGCACCAGAAGCATGTTCGACGTATTTCCGAGGATGCGGTCGTTGGAAATCATCAGCTGTGCCGAATGGGCGTCGCGCAGGTGGCGTCCGAGGCTGTAGGGCGTACCGTTCTTGTAGCCCATGATGCCGCAGATACGCATGGCCTGGTTGATGATCGGCAGGATCCTCTCGGAGGAGGCGATCTTGACGTTGTTCATCGCGACGGCAAAGCCCATGGACGACAGGCGATCCTGATCTTTGCAGGCGTCCTCATAGGACCGCAGTCCGCCGACGATGTTGGACCTGACGGCCTGAAGCTGGCTCGAAAGCTCCGCGAGCTGGACGAGGCCGGGCGGCTGCGTTCCCGGTGCCTTGCGGGCGGCTGCGCGCACGAAGTTCTGGGCGCGCGTGAAGGCGTCGAGCGCGATGCCGTACCAGACTGAGCTCCAGAGGAGATGGGCGGTCGCGAGCATCGACTGCGCGGCGATTTCCGCGAACGGATGGGGCAGGATCTGTTCGGCGGGTGCCTCGCCCCGGAACATGAAGCCGTCGGAGCAGGTGCCGCGCATGCCGAGGGTGTCCCAGACATGGGTCTTGTCGATCGTGTACTGGTCTTTCAGGAAGACCGTCATCACCTGGTCGGAGGATGCCGCGTCCTTGTGGCTGCGCGAGGTGATCAGGATCGCATCGGCTTCGACGCCGTAGGAAATCACGGTCGCATCCTTTTCGAGGAAGCAGCGGCCGTCCTTCACCTCGATGGCGCAGATGCTGTTGCGCAGGTTTCCGCCGATGCCGGCTTCCGTGGTGGCGGAGCCGAGCAACAGCTGTTCGGCGGCGATGCGGCGCATGAAATTCCGGTGCCAGTCGGCGTCCTTACCGTGCGTGACGAGGCTCGAGGTCTTGATCTGGTGCATCGCGAAGATCATCGCGCTCGAGGCGCATGCCTGCCCGAGCGTCGAGCAGAGTTCGGCAATTTCCGAAATGGAAAGACCTTCGCCCCCGAGCTCTTCGGGGATCATGATGCCGAGCAGGCGCTCGGCCTTCATTGCGTCGACGGCTTCTTTCGGAAACCGGCTGTCGCGATCGACCTCGTCCGCATAGGCGGCGGCGACCGTCGCCACGTGATTGACGCGGCTCTTCAGGTTCTTCTCGGATGCGGTGGCGGAGAGGTCCATCATGCGACCTTTCTGTCGGCTAGGATCGTCTTCACCGTGTTCTCGATGGCGGCAATGCTGGCGAAGGATTTCCGGTTCAGCAAATGATCCGGAAACTCGATATCAAAGGCTTCTTCAAGTCCGAGCATGAGCTGGACGGACGCGAAGGAAGAAAGTCCGGCGGCGTAAAGATCGCCATTGTCGTCGATCGTGTCGATCGACACAGGCAACCCACCGAATTTTGCGAGCAGAGCCCGAATTTCTCCGTTCATGTTGTCCCCTTTCCCAAGATATACTTCTGATGACAGTTGTTTTGCGTTCTACGGATGAAAGCATAAGATTCCGCTAAACGCCGTAGTTAAACAAAAATGACCACAAGAATGGTCGCCGCCGACCGTCGAACGAGCCCTTCCTTCCTTCCCGGAAAGGAAGGAAGTCGTACTTTACCTCGCCCGCGACGTCTTCTTACTTCTTTACCGGATAGGGGTGCGTGTTCCCCTGCGGGTCAGTGACGCAGTAGCCGGCATCCGGATCTCCGGCCAGGGCCCGCTCGCTGATCTCGATCTTACCGTGGCCGCCGGGAATGTCGAGGATATAGGCGGGAATGCAGAGGCCGGAGAGACGTGTCCTGAGCGCGCGCACGAGCGCCTGACCTTCCTTGATCGACAGCCGGAAATGGCCGGTGCCGGGTGCGAGGTCCGGATGATGGAGGTAATAGGGCTTGATGCGGTTCTCGACGAAGGCGCGCATCAGCTCATCGAGCACCGTCACGTCGTCGTTGATTCCCTTCAGGAGCACGGTCTGGCTGACCATCACGATCCCGGCGTCGACCAATCGGGCGCAGGCGTCGCGCGCCGGCGCGGAGAGTTCGCGCGGATGGTTTGCGTGAAGGGCGACATAGACCGTCTTGCCGCCCTGTTTCAGGGCGTCGATCATTGCGGCGTCGATCCTTTCCGGGTCGACGACCGGCACGCGGCTATGGATGCGGACGATCCTCACATGCGGGATCGTCGCCAGCTGCCGCATGATCTCGGTGAGACGCCGGGCCGAGAGGACGAGCGGGTCGCCGCCGGTCAGGATGACCTCCCAGATCCCGGTGTTCGCCCGGACGTAGTCGAGGGCGGCGGACAATTGCTCGGCGGTCAGCGTGCCGTCGCCCTGCGGACCGACCATCTCGCGGCGGAAGCAGAAGCGACAGTAGACCGGGCAGACATGCACGACCTTCAGCAACACCCGGTCCGGATAGCGATGGACAATGCCGGGAAGCGGCGTGAACGGCCGGTCGCCGATCGGATCGTCCCGTTCCTCCTCGGTCCGGACGAGCTCGGCGGCGGTCGGGACGAACTGTGCGGCAATCGGATCAAGCGGATCCGACGGGTCGATGAGGTCCGCCATCGCCGGAGTGACGGCGATCGCATAGTGCTCGGCGGCGGCGGCAGCGGACGCTTCTTCCCCGGCTGCAAGCAGGCCCGCCGCGACGAGCTCGTCGACGGTCGTGATGCTGCGGCTCGCCATCAGCCGATCTCCGCGACCGGAGCCCACAGGACGTGTTCGATCCGCGGTGCGCCGGTTGCGAGCATCACCAGTCGGTCGAAGCCGAGTGCGATGCCGCTTGCCTCCGGCATGATGTCGAGAGCGGAAAGGAAATCCTCGTCCAGCGGATAGGTCTCTCCGTAAACGCGCTGCTTCTCCATCATCTCGGCCTCGAACCGCCGACGTTGCTCGGCAGCATTCGTCAGCTCGCCGAAGGCATTGGCGAGTTCCACGCCACAGGCATAGAGTTCGAAGCGTTCGGCGACCCGGGGGTCCCGGGCGGAGGGGCGAGCAAGTGCCGCCTCGCTCACTGGATATTCATCGAGGATCGTCGCCCGGCCGAAGCCGAGGTTCGGTTCGATCTTCTCGACCAGCACGCGGCTGAAGAGATCGGCCCAGGTGTCGTCCTCGGCGACGCGGATGCCCGTCTTGCGCATCTCGGCGGCCAAGCGGTCGCGATCGGTCGCACCGCTGTCTTCGACGGAGCCGAGCAAGTCGATGCCGGCGAAACGGTCGAAGGCTTCGGCGACGCTCAGCCGTTCCGGTTCGAGGAACGGGTCGACGGTGCGCTCCCGCCAGGTGAACGCACGGCTCTTCGTCGTCTCGGCTGCAAGCGCCAGGATGTCGGCGCAGTCGGCCATCAGCTGCTCGTAGGATTCCCCTGCGCGGTACCATTCGAGCATGGTGAACTCGGGATGGTGCAGGGGACCGCGCTCGCGGTTGCGATAGACGTGGGCGAAGCAGGCGATGCGCTTCTCGCCGGCGGTGAGCAGCTTCTTGCAGGCAAATTCCGGAGACGTGTGGAGAAAGAGCGGCGCCGATCGCCCGTCCGGTCCGGTCGCGGCGGTCGCGAACGCATGGAGATGCGCCTCGTTGCCCGGGGAAACCTGCAGCGTCGCGGTATCGACCTCGATGAAGTCACGCTCGGCGAAGAAGACGCGCAACTTTGCCTGGATCGCGTTGCGCCCGAGGAGAAACGGGCGGCGATCGGCATGAATCGACGGCGTCCACCAGGCCGGTGTGGCGGTGCTTCGGCCGTTCATCGCGTCTTTCTCGAAGGTTGTTGCATCGCGGGCTGGCAATTTAGCGGATTTTGGGTTAGTTGCGCCCAGGAAAAGTTTCGAAGATGTCCCGGGGCGGATCGGCGTCCTTTACGACGGGTCTTTCGCAGATACAAGGAATTCCAATGGTCAAGATTATCGCCTCCTCCGTCCGCAAGGGCAATGTTCTCGAAGTCGACGGCAAGCTCTACGTCGTGCTCACCGCCGAAAACTTCCATCCGGGCAAGGGCACCCCGGTCACGCAGGTGAACATGCGCCGCATCGTCGACGGCGTGAAGGTATCGGAACGCTGGCGCACCACCGAGCAGGTCGAGCGCGCCTTCGTCGAGGACCTGAACTTCCAGTATCTCTACGAGGATGGTGAAGGCTTCCACTTCATGAACCCGGAAACCTATGACCAGGTCGTCGTCGACGTGGAAACCATGGGCGACCAGAAGGCCTACCTGCAGGAAGGCATGACCTGCGTTCTGTCGATCCACGAAGGCGTTCCGCTCGCCATCGAGCTTCCGCGCCACGTCACGCTCGAAATCGTCGAAACCGAGCCGGTCGTGAAGGGCCAGACGGCATCGTCCTCCTACAAGCCGGCGATGCTCTCGAACGGTATCCGCACCATGGTGCCGCCGCACATCGACGCCGGCACCCGCGTCGTCATCGCGACCGAAGACAACTCCTACGTCGAGCGCGCCAAGAACTGAGGCTCGCATCAGCCAGAATGCAGAAAGCCCCGGAATGGTGAGGCCATTCCGGGGCTTTCCTGTCTCAGTATGTCTCAGATCTCGATGCCGAGGCACATGTACTTGATCTCGGTATAGTCATCGATCCCGTACTTGGAGCCCTCGCGGCCAAGACCGGACTGCTTGATGCCGCCGAAGGGGGCGACCTCGGTGGAGATCAGGCCGGTATTGACGCCGACCATGCCGTATTCCAGGGCTTCCGCGACGCGGAAGATCTTCGAGACGTCCTTCGAGAAGAAGTAGGAGGCAAGTCCGAACTCGGTGGCGTTGGCGAGTTCGACTACTTCCTCTTCGGTCTCGAACCTGAAGAGCGGGGCCACCGGGCCGAAGGTCTCCTCGACCGCCACCTTCATCTCGGAGGTCACGCCGGTCAGGATGGTCGGCTGGAAGAACAGGCCGCCCTGTTCGGCCGCCTCGCCGCCGATCGCGACCTTGGCGCCCTTCGAGACGGCGTCGGAGACGTGCTCCCTGACCTTCTTCAGTGCGTTCTCGTCGATCAGCGGGCCGGTGGTCACGCCTTCGGCGAAACCGTCGCCGACCTTCATCTTCGACACCCGTTCGGCAAGCTTGGCCGCGAAGGCGTCATAGACGCCCGCCTGCACATAGAGCCGGTTGGCGCAGACGCAGGTCTGGCCGGCATTGCGGTACTTTGAGATCATGGCGCCCTCGACGGCGGCATCGAGGTCCGCGTCATCGAAGACGATGAAGGGCGCATTGCCGCCGAGCTCGAGGCCGAGCTTCTTGATCTGGTCGGCGCCCTGACGCATCAGGATCCGGCCGACGTTCGTGGAGCCGGTGAAGGTGAGCTTGCGCACCTTGTCGTTGTCGCAGAGCTCCTTGCCGACCATGGCGGCGTCGGTCGCCGTTACGACGGAGAAGACGCCGGCCGGGAGGCCGGCCCGTTCCGCGAGGATCGCGAGCGCCAGTGCCGAAAGCGGCGTCTGTGCGGCCGGCTTCGACACCATGGCACAACCGACAGCGACGGCCGGCGCCATCTTGCGGGCCAGCATGGCATTCGGGAAGTTCCACGGCGTGATCGCGCCGACGACACCGACCGGCTGCTTGATCACGAGGATCCGCTTGTCGGGCTGGTGACCGGGAATGGTGTCGCCGTAGACGCGCTTGGCTTCCTCGCCGAACCACTCGACGTAGGAGGCGCCGTAGAGGATCTCGCCGCGGGCCTCGGGCCAGGGCTTGCCCATTTCCATCGTCAGGATGGTGGCGAGGTCGTCGGCATTGGCGACCATCAGGTCGTAGAGCTTGCGAAGCACCGCAGCCCGTTCCTTGCCGGTCTTGCGGGCCCAGGCCTTCTGCGCCTTATAGGCAGCGTCGATTGCGCGGGTCACCTCCACCTTGCCGAGGTCGGGCAGGGTGGCGATGACTTCACCGTTCGCCGGGTTCGTGACGTCGAAGGTCTTGCCGCTCTCGCTCTGCGAGACCCAGTCGGCGCCGACGAGGGCCCGATCCGTCGCAAGCGACGGATCCTTGAGCCTGGATGCAAGGCTGTTCGAAATGGCCATTACTTTGCCTCCTCAGCGCATTCGCGGATCGAGCTCTCGATCACGTCGAGCGCTTCGTTGAAGACCTCGTCCTGGATCGTGATCGGGGCCAGGAAGCGGACGACGTTGGAGTAGACGCCGCAGGTCAGCAGGATGACACCCTTTTCCAGAGCCCTCAAGCGAACCGCATTGGTGAAGTCCGCATTCGGCTTGGTCGAGCCCGGTACGGCAAACTCGACGGCGACCATGAAGCCGGGCCCGCGAATATCGGAGATCTGGCCTACATCGGAGCGCAAGGCTTGAAGGCGCTGCTTCAGGCGGGCGCCGAGCTGGTTGGCGCGATCGCAGAGCTTCTCCTCCTCGATAACGTCGAGCACGGCGTGGGCTGCGGCGATCGCCAGCGGGTTGCCGGCATAGGTGCCGCCGAGGCCGCCCGGTCCGGGGGCGTCCATCAGTTCGGCGCGGCCGGTCACTGCCGACAGCGGGAAACCGCCTGCAAGACTCTTCGCCATGGTCATCAGATCGGGCTGAACATCGTAGTGTTCCATGCCGAACAGCTTGCCGGTGCGGGCAAAGCCGGTCTGCACTTCGTCGGCGATCAGCAGGATGCCGTGCTCGTCGCAGATCTGGCGCAGCGCCTTCATCAGTGCGCGCGGCACGTCATAGAAGCCACCTTCGCCCTGAACCGGCTCGATGATGATCGCGGCGACACGCTTCGGATCGACATCCGCCTTGAAGAGCTTGTCGAGAACGTCGAGCGAGGTCTCGACATCGATGCCGTGCAGTTCGATCGGGAAGGGGACGTGGAAGACGTCGCCCATCATCGAGCCGAAGCCGACCTTGTAGGGGACGACCTTGCCGGTCAGCGCCATGCCCATGAAGGTGCGCCCGTGGAAACCGCCGGTGAAGGCGATCACGGCCGAGCGGCCGGTGGCGCAACGGGCGATCTTGACGGCGTTCTCGACCGCTTCGGCGCCCGTGGTGGCAAAGATCGTCTTCTTCGGGAAGTCGCCGGGAACAAGCTTGTTGAGCCGCTCGGCCAGTGCGACGTAATTCTCGTAAGGTACCACTTGGTGGCAGGTGTGGGTGAAGCAGTCGAGCTGCTTCTTGACCGCGTCGATCACCTTCGGATGGCGATGGCCGGTGTTGAGAACGGCGATGCCGCCGGCGAAGTCGATATAGCGGCGTCCTTCGACGTCCCAGACTTCGGCATTCTCGGCCTTTGCCGCATAGACCTGGGTCGTCATGCCCACGCCACGGGAGATGGCCTCGTTCTTGCGGGCTGAGATTTCGGAGTTTTTCATCGTCAAAAATTCCTCTGGTGAGCGTGTTGGCCTTCGACGCGGCCTTTGGGCGATCGCAAAGCTGCAATATTTCCTACATTTTTTCTGTAGACTTGCAATATGCTTTATCGCAATTATCACGCATGGCAGCGACACCGGGAAATGGAGCCCGATCCCCATGGACGATATCCGCTTCAGGATCGCCGAAGCCGCCCGTATGGCGGGGGTTTCCCCGTCCACCCTGCGGCTTTGGGAAACGCAGGAACTCATAAGGCCGATCCGTACACCGTCGGGGCAACGGCTCTATGACCATGAGCTCGTCGAACGGCTGAAGACCATAGCCTGGCTCCGCAGCGAGAAGGGGCTCAATCCCGCCGCGATCCGTGAGACGCTGCGGGAGGAGGGGATGGCCGAAGAGGAAGACGTCGACGCCGGCGTTTCCGGCGAACCGGCGGAAGACGGGGGAGAGATGCCGATCGGCTTCAAGATCCGGCATCTGCGGCGACAGGCGGGCAAGACGCTCGAGGCAATCGCACAGGCGACCGGCGTGTCGATCTCCCAGCTTTCCACTTTCGAGCGGACGTCACAGGGCCTTTCCTTCACAGCGCTGCACGCGGTCGCCACCTGCCTCGGAACGACCATCGCCTCGCTCGGCGGTCGGGAGAAGCAGGACGCGCGGGAATCGCTGATCCGCGACGGCAAATGGCCGAGTTGGCCGACGACGGCATCCGGTGTCACCATCCAGACCCTCGCCGAGGGCAACAACATGATGGAGTGTCACCGGTTTCAATTGGCGCCCGGCGCATCGAGCGAGGGGGCCTATCAGCATGAGGGCGAGGAATTCATCCATGTCCTTGCCGGCAGCCTCGCCATCATCCTCGATGGCGACCAGTTCTTCGATCTTCATGCCGGCGACAGCTTCTATTTCGAAAGCCGCAGGCCTCATTCCTGGCGGAACAGCTTCGACGGCGAAACGGTGCTCATCTGGATCAACACGCCGGCGACCTTCTGAGCGCCTGACCCGAAGACAGAAACACCCGGCAACCACCTAGGTTGCCGGGTGTCGAAGCGTGTTTCCGCTCGGTGCTCTGGCCTACTTCTTGGCCGCAACCTTCACCGGCTTGTCGAAGGCATAGCCGCCGCCGATCGCGACGTTGAGCGTGACGTAGTCGGCGGCCATCTGCTGCACCGCCTGGGCGAGGTTCGCCTGCGCGGTGGCGACCGAACGCTGCGCATCGAGAACGTCGAGCAGCGAAGACGCGCCGTCCTTGTAGCTCGCCGTCGAAAGCGACAGCGCTTCCTCATAGGAGCGGACGGTCGCCGTCAGCGCACTCACCGTCCGGCTGTCGCGGTTGACGGCCGCAAGCGCATTCTCGACTTCCTCGACAGCGTTCAGCACGGTCGCCTTCCAGGCGAGATACTGTTCGCGTGCGCTCGAGTTGGCGATATCGACATTGGCCCGCAGGCGTCCGCCGTCGAGGATCGGCAGCGAGAGGCTCGGGCCGAAGCTCCACGAGGTGACGCTGCCGCTCAGAGACTTGGTCGACAGGAAGGACGGGGTGATCGCACCGCCGAGCGTGATTGTCGGATAGAGCTGGGCTTCCGCGACGCCGATTTCGGCGACTGCCGACGCCAGGTTACGTTCCGCCTGGCGGATGTCGGGACGGTTGCGGATCAGGTCGGCCGGAACGCCGGCATTCACGCTGCGGCGCGCGAACGGCTGCGGTGCGCCCTTCTGCAGATCTGCAACGAGGGAAGAGGCCGGTAGTCCGAGCAAGGTCGCGATGTGGTGCGCCGACTTGCGGAAGTTGGTCTCATAGCCGGGCAGTTCGGAAAGCGTCGAGTTGACCAGGCCTTCCGCCTGAACGACGTCCAGACGCGAAGCCGCCCCGGCCTCGAGCTGCAGCTTGGTGAGCTCCAGCGTTTCCCGGCGTGAGGCGATGTTCTTGCGGGCGATCGCCAGCCGTTCCTGGTAGTAGCGGGCACTGATATAAGAGGTGACGAGATCCGAGAGGTAAGTGAGCCTTGCGACATCGGCGCTCGCATAGGCGGCGTCTACCGATGCTTCCGCGCTTTCCTTTGCGCGCTTGTACTGGCCGAACAGGTCGAGAAGCCAGGATATGTTCAGGCCACCGCTCGCAGTCGACAGGGTGTCGGAGGTACGGCTCTTGTAGTCGCCGGTCCCCTTGGTGCGGCTCACCGTTTCGTCGGCGGACCCGGTAAGGCTCGGCAGGGCGCCGGCACCGGCGACGACGACGTTCGCTTCGGCCGACGTGATGCGCTCCATCGCCTGCAGGATGTCGAGGTTCTGTGAGAGACCTTGTTGGACAAGGCCGTCGAGGCGGCGGTCGTTGAAGGCGGTCCACCAGGGCGCCATGGTGACGTCGCCGGCGCTTTTGGTGCTGCCTTCGCCGAACTTCTGCGGCAACGGTGTTTCAGGTGGCGTATGCTCGGGGCCGGAAACGCATCCGGCGAGGAAAAGCATGGCAAGTGGCGCGGCTACGCGAATGGACTTCATTGTGTGATCCTGTGAATACACTCGTGTTGTCGGCGCGGGGGAGGTCGGGAACGACCGCTGTCCCCCGCCGCCAATGCTTGTTCAATTCCGGTGGAATCGGCCCCGGTGATTTGGGGAGATTAGCAACTCCGCGTCTCTCATGACAGGGCCTCTTGTCCTTTTGCACGGGTGACGAGCCGCCGGACGATGACGAAGAACGACGGCACGAAGAAGACGCCGAGCCCTGTTGCTGCGACCATGCCTCCGAGGACGCCGATACCGATCGCGTTCTGGGCCGCGGAACCGGCACCCGTCGCGACCGCCAGCGGAGCCACGCCGAGGATGAAGGCGAGCGAGGTCATGATGATCGGGCGCAGGCGGAGGCGGGCTGCCTCGAGCGTTGCGTCGATCAGCGAGATGCCGTGTGACTGCCGCTCTCTCGCAAACTCCACGATCAGGATGGCGTTCTTCGCGGCAAGGCCGATGGTCGTCAGCAGCCCCACCTTGAAGTAGACGTCGTTGGACTGGCCGAGGAAATGGGCCGCCGTCAACGCGCCGAGAACCCCGACCGGCACGGCCATGATGACCG
Organism: Ciceribacter sp. RN22; assembly: GCF_024054295.1. Lineage (NCBI taxonomy): Bacteria > Pseudomonadati > Pseudomonadota > Alphaproteobacteria > Hyphomicrobiales > Rhizobiaceae > Ciceribacter > Ciceribacter sp. RN22. Next base: position 1,205,190 of record NZ_JAMXLD010000002.1, on the reverse strand, counting down.
AGAAGGGGATCGACCAGCTTTCGTAGAGTGCCGCAAGGCACAGGAAGACGATGAGGACCGCCAGCGCGTAAAGCAGCGGTGCCTGCGAGCCGGAGAGTCGTTCCTGGTAGGAGATTCCCGTCCAGGCCACCGTGTAGCCGCCGCCCATTTGCGAGACGATGCGCTCCACCTCGTTCATGGCATCGCCGGAGCTGACGCCGGGAGCCGAGGAGCCTTCCAGCGAGAAGGCGTTCACCGCGTTGAAGGCGGAGATGGAGGGCAGGCCGTTCACCCACTTCGCCGTGGTGAAGGACGAGAAAGGCACCATTTCACTGCTGGAATTGCGGGCATTCCAGTATTTCAGATCCTCAGCCTGCATGCGGAAGGGCGTATCGGCCTGGACATAGACCTTCTTGATCTTGTTGTTCAGCGTGAAGTCGTTCACACGGCTGCCGGCGAAGATCGTCGTCAGCATCGTATTGACGTCCGAAATGCTCAAGCCCATGGCGCTCAGCTTTTCCTGGTCGAGATCGAGCTTGACCTGGCTTTCCTCGTCGCGGTCATTGGCACGCATAGCCACGACCTTGCCGCTGCTATTGGCCGCCTGCATCAGTTGCTTCGAAGCGTTGACTAGGGCATCGCTGCCATGGTTGCCGTTATCCACCAGATACATGGAGAAGCCGCTGGAATTGCCCATGCCCTGGATGGCGGGTGGCAGAATCGGGAAGACCTGCGCCTCGCGGATAGAGAAGAAATAGCCCATGGCGCGCTGCACGACGGCGCCCGCCGCCATGCTCGGATCCTTGCGCAGGTCGAAATCCTTCAGTCTGGCGAAGACCAGGGCATAGCTCTGCCCACTGCCAGCGAAGCTGAAGCCGTTGACCGCAAAGACGCTGTCGATGACGTCCTTCTCCTTGTCGAGATAATAGTTCTCTACCTTTTCGATGACCTTGGCCGTCTGTGCACTGGTGGAGCCGTTGGGAAGCTGGATGATGGTCATCAGCACGCCCTGGTCCTCCTGCGGCAGGAAGGAACTCGGCAGGCGCGTGAAGAGCCACGCGCAGCCGCCGATCACGATGGCGAAGGCCACGAGAACCCGCGCCGAGCGTTTCAGCAGATAGCCAATGCTCGAGACATAGCCGCGTGTGGTGCGGTCGAAGTTCCGGTTGAACCAGGCGGCGGGGCCGCGCTGCTTCTTCGAGTGGTCGATCGGCTTCAGCATGGTGGCGCAGAGCGCAGGCGTGAGCACGATCGCGACGAGCGCCGAAAGCAGCATCGCCGAGACGATGGTCACGGAGAACTGCCGGTAGATGATCCCGGTGGACCCTCCGAAGAAGGCCATCGGGATGAACACGGCGGTGAGGACAAGGGCGATACCGACGATGGCGCCGGTGATTTCACCCATCGACTTCTCTGTCGCCTCAAGCGGCGAGAGACCTTCTTCCGACATGATGCGCTCGACGTTCTCGACGACGACGATCGCGTCATCCACGAGAAGGCCGATCGCCAGCACCATCGCGAACATCGTGAGCGTGTTGATCGAGTAGCCGGTCAGGGCCAGGATTCCGAAGGTTCCCAGCAGCACGACGGGCACCGCGATCATCGGAATGAATGTCGCACGCAGGTTCTGCAGGAAGATCAGCAGCACGAAGAAGACAAGGATGATCGCTTCGATCAGTGTGTGGACCACCTTCTCGATCGACAGCGAAACGAAGGGCGTCGTGTCGTAAGGATAGATGATCTCGACGTTCTGTGGCAACGACGGTGCGATCTGCGCCAGCTTGTCCTTGACAAGAGCGGCCGTGTCGAGCGCATTTGCTCCGGTTGCCAGGTTCACGGCGAAACCGGAGGCGGGTTGCCGATTGGAACGGGAGGTCGAGGAATAGGTTTCAAGGCCGATTTCGACGCGCGCCACGTCGCTGAGCCGAACATTAGCACCACTGGTGTCGACCTTGAGAATGATGCGCTCGAAATCGGACACAGTGTTGAGCTGACTCTGGGCCGTCATGGTGACATTGATCTGTTGGCCTTCCACCGAGGGCAGCCCGCCGACCGAACCTACCGACACCTGTGTGTTCTGCGCTTCGATGGCCGAGGTCACGTCGGCAGCCGTCAACTGGAACTTCTTCAACTTGAAGGGGTCGAGCCAGATGCGCATGGCGTAGGCTGAACCGAAGGAATTGATGCTGCCGACGCCTTCCAGACGCTTGACCTGATCTTCAATCTGGCTGGCGAAGATATCGCCCAGATCGGCGGAGGAGCGCTTGCCATCCGTGGAGACCAACGCCCCGACCAGCAGAATGCTCGACGTGGACTTGGTCACTTCAATGCCGAGATTTTGCACAACCGACGGCAATTGGGAGGTGACAAGCTGAAGCTTGTTCTGCACCTGGACCTGAGCAATGTCGGGATCGACGCTGTTATCGAAGGTCAGCGTGATGCTGGAGGAGCCGGTCGTCGATGACGATGTCATGTAGGTGAGGCCGTCCAGCCCCGTCATGCCGTCCTCGATGACCTGCGTGACGGTTTTGCGAACGGTATCGGCGCTGGCGCCGGTATAGGTCGCGCTGATGCGTACTGTCGGCGGCGCGATTTCGGGATATTGCGAAATCGACAGCGTGTTGATCGCCAGCGTGCCGCCCAGCATGATGATGATGGCGATGACCCATGCGAAGATCGGTCGCCGTATGAAGAATTTAGCCATGGTCTAGTTCCTGATCACGATGTTGCCGAGCATGTCCTTGGACATCATGATTTCGGCGCCGGAGCGGGTTGATTGCCCGGCTTTTCGATGACAAAGCCCTTTTCATCGACCTCAGCGGGGATGGGGGTGACCGTTGCATTGTCGGCGATCCACTGGAAGCCATCGACGATCAGCTTGTCGCCGTCGCTCACCCCTTCCGTGACGAGCCAGCCGTTGCCGGAGAGCTGGCTGTTCCTGAAAGTGCGGGTTTCGACCTTATTCTCCGCCGTTACGAATTTCGCGGTCAGTTCGCCGTTGGCGTTGCGGCCCGCTGCCCGCTGCGGAATGAGATAGCCTGCGTCCTTGCCGACCGTGATGGTGGCGCGCACATACATGCCCGGCAGGATCAGGTTGTCAGAATTGTCGAAGAGTGTGCGGATGGTGAAGGTGCCCGTGGTCGTGCTCACCGCCATTTCCGACATGTCCAGCTTGCCTACATGCGGATAGTCGGAGCCGTCCTCCATCGTCAGCCGGATATCGGTGGTCTCGCTGTCGTCATTTCGCTCCAGCTTGCCGGCCTCGATGGCCGCCCGCAACCTCAAGAGGTTTACGCTCGACTCGTTCAGCTGGATATAGATCGGATTGATCTGTCGAAGCGTCATCAGGGAGTCAGTCTGACTTGCCGTGACAACGTTGCCGATCGAGAAATTCGTGGCGGAGGTCACGCCGTCGAAGGGCGCACGGATCTCCGTGAGACCAAGACTGATCTGCGCGGTCTGCAGGGTGGCGCGGGCTTCCGCCACCGAGGCCTTCGCCTGCAGCAGCGTGGTGCGCGCGTCTTCGTATTCCTTCTGCGTGGCACCCGTATTTGCAAGGCGCTCGTAACGCTGCAGGTTGGCTTCCGCCGCGGGCACGCTGACTTCCGACTTTTCCAGCGCGGCCTGGGCTTCGGCGACCGACGCCAAATAGGTGTCGTCCTCGATCTTGTAGAGCAGATCACCTGCCTTGACGAAGCTGCCTTCCTTGATGGCGATCTGCTTGATCACGCCGCCGACCCGCGGGCGGATTTCAGCCGTCTGGAAGGCCTCAGCCCTGCCCGAAAGCACGGTGGTGAGCGGTTGCTCGGATTTTTTGAGGGTCACGACGCTGACCGGGGAGGGCGGACGCGCTGCGCCCGCGCCAGCTCCGGCCTTTTGATCACCGGAATCGTTGCAGCTCGCCAGTGCGGCGGCGAGCAGGAAAAGAGAAGGCAGCAGAAAACGTCTGGTCATCGTTTCTTTCCGAAAAGAGGCGAGCACGGGAGGGCCGGCAGGGCCGACAAAAATTAGCAAGCGTCAGTTTTTCGTGGGCCGCGTTCATCCCGGACAAGGGATGGTGACGGCATAATTCCGCGTCGTCCTCTCGTCACTGGACGGGAGGCGATGCAAAGTGACGTAAGAAGAGTATCGTCACTTTGCAAGCGGATTTTGCAGTGCGGTATCGATCAGAGCCACAACTTCACGGCAACGTGTTGCCAATATGTCGGCCTTTTCCCTGGCGATCAACACCGGATGGAGCACACAGGCCAATGCCATTGCCGCGACTTCGGCGGTCTTGCGGCTGTCCTTCACGTGGTAGACGCCGCTTTCGACGCCCGCGTCGATGATCCGGGTGATGTCGTCGATCAGCATTTCGCGGTATTGCTCGGCGCAGGCCAGTTCCTGGCCGGCGGAAAAGACGATCATCTCGAAGATGTGCGGGCTCTTCTGGAGATCCTGCAGATGGCTTTCCATCAACTGCTCGACGAAGAGGAGAAGGCGCTCCGGGGGCGCCTTGCGGTCGTCCGGCCGTGCGAGCCGTTCGATCATGGCTTCGAGGTGGCGCACGGAAATGGCGTCGACGAGGTCAACTTTCGAATGGAAATGCTTGAACACATTGGCCGGCGACATGCCGAGCGCAGCGGCGACGTCTGCCACCGCAACGTTCGTGAAGCCCTTGGTCCGGAACAGTTCCTCGGCCGTGTTGAGGATGTCCTCGCGCGTCTCCGCGGCCGGGCGACGGGGCTTGCGCTGGCCCCGCGCGGTGCGCGTGCCGGCCCGTACGTTGCTCGCCGGGAGCCCTTCCTCTTTCGGCGCGATCGCCAACGCTTCACTCAGCTCCTTGGAAAGTAGCGATCGAGATTTGCGCGAACCCTCGCCAGCGGCGTTTCACCGCTGTCGTCCGGCACGAACGTCTCGCCGGTAATTGCCTCATACGCCTTTATATAGACCTTTGAGGTGTCCTCGACCAGTTTCGCCGGAATTTCCGGAATGTCGTCCTTGTAAGGATCGCACCGTTCGGCGACCCACGAGCGGACGAAGTCCTTGTCGAAGCTCACCGGACGTTCGCCCTTCTCGAAGTGTTCGGGATAACTGTCGGCGATCCAGTAGCGGCTGCTGTCCGGTGTATGGATCTCGTCGGCGAGGATGATGGTGCCGTCCTTGTCGGTGCCGAACTCGTACTTGGTGTCGACGAGGATGAGTCCGCGTTCCGCGGCGAGCGTCTGGCCGCGGGCGAAGAGCGCCAGCGCATAGTCCGAAAGCGTGTCCCACTGCTTCTGCGTCAGCAGTCCCGTCGAGACGATCTGCTCCGGCGTCAGCGGCTCGTCGTGGCCGCCGTCGAAAGCCTTGCTCGTCGGGGTGATGATCGCCTGCGGCAGGACTTGGTTGTCGCGCATGCCGTCCGGCAGCCGGATTCCATACATCTCCCGCTGGCCGGCCTTGTAGAGCGTCAGGATGGAGGTGCCCGTCGTGCCTGCAAGATATCCGCGCACGACGATCTCGACGGGAAGGATGTCGAGTTTCTTGCCGACGACGACGTTCGGGTCGGGGTAGTCCAGCACGTGGTTCGGACAGATATCCTTCGTCTGCTCGAACCAGTAGCGGGCCGTCTGGGTCAGCACCTGGCCCTTGTAGGGAATGCAGGTGAGAATGCGGTCGAAGGCGCTCAGCCGGTCGGTCGAGATGATGATGCGCCGGCCGTCCGGAAGATCGTAGTTTTCGCGAACCTTGCCACGATAGTAGTTCGGCAGTTCGGGGAAATAGGCTTCGGAGAGAATGCGCAATGGCCTCGCCCTTCTGATGTCATGGAACGGACGCCGGTCGTCCTCGCCGGACCCTTAGTTTACCGCCGGGTTTTGTCAAGCGAGGCCTTCGGCGGAAGGAGAGCCAAGGCGCTTTGACCGCTCCTTATCAAAAGAAAAGGCGCATGGTGGTCGCCATGCGCTTTCCGGTTCTTGCAGCAGGCAGAAGCGCCTGGCGGTATCAGGCGAAGGTCAGGCGTCCGACCTCGGTCATGCGGGAGACGAGCCCATTGGCGCGGAAGCCCTTGATCACGGACACGGCGGTGAAGGTGATGAAGGCTTCGACCAGGAAGACCGGGAAATAGGCTGCGACCCAGGCGGCCCAGTCGGTGAAGGCGACCGCGTCGTTGGAGATCATCAGCCAGAAGCCGACCATCGCCGACACGCCGGCGTAATAGACGGCGTCGATGCGCAGGACCTTGCCGAGGTTGAAACGGTCCCGCAGTTTGGCGTCGAAAAGCCGGCGGCCGAAGCTGTAGTGGACCGCGATCATCGGCACCATCAGCGAGAGGGCGTTGACGCCGAGATGCGGGATGTCGCCGGGCTCGAACAGGAAAGCCTGCAGGACGAGGCCGAGCGCGAAGCCGAGCATGGCCGGTGCGAACCCGAAGAGCATGTAAATGGTCGTCGCGCCGATGAGGTGCAGTTCGGACGGGCCGACCGGCAGATGCCAGGCTTGCATCAGCGCGGAAAACACCACGGCCGAAACGAGGGTCTTCGGCACGGCCAGCGGGTTGCGCACGACGGCCGGCAGCTGGGACGCGACGACGCTGAGGGCGGCTGCGTTCGCAAGCGCGATACGAACAGGATCGATAATTCCAACTTCAATATGCATTCTATTGCCTTTCCTCCGCGCCCACCGCGCGGAATTGCTTGAGACGCCACGAAAATCGTGGCCGAGGCGATGGCAGGTCTCCTGGCTCGCGGGTCTCGGCTCGGTCCGCCTTATCAACCGTTTCCGGCCAATGGCATGCTGGACGTCGCTCTCCGCTCACAGTTGCGGGGGCAGCTACGGTCTCGGCCCCTGATGGGTAATCCTCACCGTATTCCCTTTTCATCCACCACTTCGTTTTCGTCGGGTGGAACCATCGCTGGTTTTGAATTCGCCTGCCGTCCGGTTCGCGACGTGGAATGGACCGTTCCGGTCGTGACCACGGGCTTTTTCAGTGCAGGTCGATTGGTGATAGCCGATGACGCGGGTGTGCGCAATCGGTCGGAAGCGGCGACAGGCCAAAATGCCGCATTGCGGCGGCTCTCGACGGCGTCTACGGGTTGACGAAAATCAAGGCTGCCGCCCGTGGAGAAAGGAAATCCGATATGCTCGCAAGAATGGTCTACAGTGTACCTGTTTTCGGATGGATGCTCAGAGAAGCCCTCACCGGGCCGACCACTGCCAAGCTTCTCTTCATTCTCAACCTGGTCCTGGTCTGGATTCTTGCGATCGGCTATTTCGGCTATCCGGCCATCATCCTGCCGGCTCTGACGGCCGTACCGGTGATCTTCACGACGCTGATCGTGATCACCAAGGGCTGACGCCACCTCGCTTGTCTCGTCTGGAGTGCGGCCGGGGGAGGTTTCCCCGGCTGCTCCCCGTCAGGCGAGTGTGTCCTGCGTCTTCATCACGGTGAAGAATACGGCGGCGATCGCCGCGCTCGGCTACCATCGGGGAAAGGGCAGACTGTCAGGCCTGAGGTTAGATGGCAGGCCTGATATATCTGTTTGTCGCCGTGATCCGATCGTGCGCCGGATCGATCACGGCCAGTCGGCGTAGCTCGCTGGCGCTTCCTGTCCCGTCCTGTCGCCGATCGAGGTGAAGCTTTGGCGATAGGCGGCGGGGGACAGGCCGGTCTTTCGTTTGAAAAAGTGACTGAAGTAGGTCGGGTCGCGAAAGCCCAGGCTTTCGGCGATCCCATGGATGCTCCGCGGCGAGCGTTCGAGCTTGATCTTTGCCTCGCGGATCGTGCGCTCGTGGACAAGCTCGATCGGTGTCCTGCCGAGAGCCTTGCTGCAAAGCGAATGCAACCGATCCGCGGTAATGCCGAGTTGCTCGGCGTAGAAGCCGATTGGCCTCTGTTCTTCGAAGTGACTTTCGACGAGGTGCCTAAAACGCTGGAGAATGTCGCCGGTCTTCGCCGGCCTGGTGAAAGGCAGGTCACCCGCGCCGGTGAGACGCCAGACCCTCAACAGGAGAAGCTGCAGAAAGGCGCAGGAGGCCATTATGGACGGGTGTTCCCGCTCGAGTTCATCGGAAAGGCCCCGAAGCAGCGGAACGAGAGCCTCGACCTCCGCGCGTTCGATGTCCTGCCGGATGATCTCCTGCGACAGCAGAAGTCTGAGGCCGTGGCCTTCGGGCTGATCTTCGACCACCTCCGCCAGAAGCATGCTTGAAAGACCGAGAATGTGACCCGTACTGCCCGCGTCGATGACCAGGGACAGGTCGTCGCAGGGCGGCAGGATCGCCACGACGGGACCGGCGAGAACCTCGTCGCGCGCCGGCGAGCGCAGTCTGACTTGTCCGCCAGAAAGAACGAGCACGTGCGCGAAATGTTCGTAAGGTGGTGCGGTGATGCGCATCGATCGTCGCGCCAAGGCCGGAGAAAGCGGATTGCAGCGCAGTTTGCGGTGAATGGCGTGTCTGTCGGTCATCGGAGCCCCGGCTTTCCGTCCCTCCGCCTTTCGATGACAGATCGCCGGAAAATCACATGTCACTGCCAGAAAATCGCATTCTCAACACCGAGGTCAACCCCTAAGCTCGCAAAATGCCTTTGGGAGGAGGCTTGGCGGGCATGCCAGCGCATTCGCTGGCTTGCGCCCGGATTCCCCTGAAGAACCGTTTTTGAACCCGGGTCCGAGGGGGCCGAAATGTTCCAGGCAAGGCTGATGATCGGCAGTGCCGACGAGGATGCCGCCGGCGGGGCGACCTTCCTCCGGCGCAATCCGGTGACCGGAGACATCGTGACCGTCGGTGCGGCGGCCTCGACCGCAGATGCCGAACGTGCGGCGAATGTGGCGGCGGCGGCCTTTCCCGCCTGGTCCGCGACCGGCCCCGGCGAACGCCGCGCGCTTCTCGAACGTGCCGCAAACATATTGAGCGCGCGGGCGGACGATTTTGCGGCGGCGATGACGGCGGAGACCGGAGCCACCCGCAGTTGGTGCGATTTCAATCTCTCGCTCGGCGCCGAGATCATCCGCGACGCGGCCTCGATGACCACGGCCGTAAGCGGGGCTGTGTTACCCTCCGCCGTAGCGGAACGGTTGTCGCTCGCCGTCCGGCAACCTGCCGGCGTCTGCCTTGCGATTGCGCCGTGGAATGCGCCGGTAACCCTCGGCTTCCGGGCAATAGCCATGCCGCTCGCCTGCGGCAATACGGTCGTGCTCAAGGCATCCGAACTCTGTCCGCGAACCCATTGGCTGATCGGCGACGTCATGCGGGATGCCGGATTCCCGCCGGGCGTGGTGAATGTCGTCAGCAATGATCCAGCCGATGCGGCGATGATCGTCGAGACGCTGATCGCCCATCCCGCCGTTCGCCGCGTCAACTTTACCGGCTCGACCCGCATCGGCCGCGTGGTGGGGCAGGTCGCGGCCAGGCACCTGAAGCCTTGCCTTCTCGAGCTCGGCGGCAAGGCGCCGATGCTGGTGTTGGAGGATGCCGATCTCGAGCATGCCGCGGATGCGGCGGCCTTCGGAGCCTTCTTCAACCAGGGACAGATCTGCATGGCGACCGAGCGCATCATCCTGCTCGACGCGATCGCCGAGGATTTCCTCTCGCTCTTTGCCACGCGGGCAGCGCGTCTGAAGGCAGGTGACCCGCTACGGGCGGGTATGCCGCTCGGCTCGATGATCAGCGCGGAGGCCGTGAGGCGGGTCCGGGCATTGGCGGAGGACGCGGTTTCGAAGGGCGCACGTCTTCTCGTGGGTGGAACGAGCCACGACAGCTTCATGGACGCCACCGTGCTTGATGGCGTGACGCCGGCGATGCGCCTTTATGGCGACGAGAGTTTCGGGCCGGTCGTCGCCGTCATCCGCGCTGCAGACGTCGACGAGGCCGTCACGATCGCCAACGACACCCAGTACGGGCTCTCGGCGTCCGTCTTCGGGCGGGACGTCGGACGGGCGATGGAGGTCGCACGACGGATCGAATCCGGCATCTGCCACATCAACGGCGCGACGGTTTCCGACGAACCGCAGGCACCCTTCGGAGGTGTGAAGGCAAGTGGCCATGGCCGCTTCGGCGGCATGCAGGCGGTAGATGCGTTCACCGAACTGCGCTGGATCACCGTCAATGGCCGCCGCGAGACCTACCCGATATGACGGCGCGCTGCACACGCCACCCTGTTTCACCAGTGATCTTGAGAGGAGACGATCGACCATGAGAATACAGCAGATCATCAACGGCAAATCTGTCGACGCAGTGACCGGAGCCACCTTCGAACGCCGTGATCCATTCACCGGTGAAGTCGCCTCGGTCGCGCCCGCCTCCGGCCTCGACGATGTCAGGGCGGCGGTTGCGGCAGCGTCTGCCGCTTTTCCGGCGTGGTCGAAGCTCGGTCCAGGGGCGCGGCGGGCTCTGCTCATGAAAGCGGCCGATGCGATGGACGCCAGGGCGCCGGACTTTATCTCACTATTGACGGCCGAAACCGGCGGCACGGCACCCTGGGCCGGCTTCAACGTCATGCTGGCGGCGAGCATGCTGCGCGAAGCAGCTGCCATGACCACCCAGATTTCCGGTGAGATCATTCCGTCCGACAAGCCGGGAACGCTCGCGATGGCGATCCGCCAGCCGGTCGGGGTCTGCCTCGGCATCGCACCGTGGAATGCGCCGGTCATTCTCGGCACGCGCGCGATCGCGATGGCGCTCGCCTGCGGCAACACCGTCATCCTCAAGGCGTCGGAACTCTGCCCCGGGCTGCATGTGCTGATCGGCCAGGTGTTCATCGATGCCGGCTTCCCGGAAGGGGTGGTCAACGTCGTCACCAACGCGCCGGAGGACGCAGCCGAAATCGTCGAAGCGCTGATCGCAGCACCCGAGGTCAAGCGGGTGAACTTCACCGGCTCGACGCGCGTCGGGCGCATCATCGGCGAGCTCTGCGGGCGGCATCTCAAGCCCGCGCTGCTCGAGCTCGGCGGCAAGGCGCCGCTCATCGTGCTCGACGACGCCGACGTCGACGGGGCGGTGAACGCCGCAGTCTTCGGTGCCTTCATGAACCAGGGCCAGATTTGCATGTCGACGGAACGTTTCATCGTCGACGAAAAGATCGCCGACGAATTCGTGGAGAAGCTCGCCGCACGCGCGGGCGGGCTGCCGGCGGGCGACCCGCGCGGCCACGTGGTACTCGGTTCGCTGGTGAGCCCCGAGGCGGCCGCGAAGATGGAAGCCCTCGTTGCCGACGCCGTCGAGAAGGGCGGGAAGGTTGCCGCCGGCGGGAAGCGGCAGGGGTCGGTGGTCGAGGCCACGGTCATCGACGGGGTTCATCCCGGCATGCGGGTCTATGCCGAGGAATCCTTCGGTCCCGTGAAACCGGTGATCCGTGTGTCGGGAGATGAAGAGGCGATCCGCATCGCCAACGACACGGAATACGGCCTGTCTTCCGCAGTCTTCAGCCGCGACATCCAGCGTGCTCTAAAGGTCGCCGAGCAGCTTGAGACCGGGATTTGCCACGTCAACGGACCGACGCTTGCCGACGAGGCGCAGATGCCGTTCGGCGGTGTGAAGGGCAGCGGCTACGGCCGGTTCGGCGGCAAGGCGGCGATCAACGAGTTCACGACGCTGCGTTGGGTGACCGTCGAGGATGCCGGCCAGCACTACCCGTTCTGAGGCTTTCGGTGGGGAGGGAAGGGGCGCGTTGGCGTTCCTTCTCTCGAATTTGGACCTTGAATTCGGCGACGACGCTCACCAAGTCTACAGACGGATCGCGCGCTCGTTACATGAGCGAGGGTCTGGGCGACCTTCTTCCGCCGAATTCCTGACGATTTCGAATAAATCGTTGATGATCAATCGGTTACAAGAAAATGTCAGTTTTCTGACAAAAGGTTGTTGACTTGTTTGAGGGGGTAGGATTATACATCCGCTCACTGACGAGGGCGGCGGCGCTGCTGGCGACGATGTCCTTCGTTCTAGAGAAATCTCTGGGAGCAGAGGACTTTGCAAACCATCGACAACCCGTTCGGCACGAGGTTGTCACCCATGTCTTAGGTACACGATGTTACCTATGTCTTCGGTATGGACAGGATTCCTAATGGCGGAGAGGGTGGGATTCGAACCCACGATACGGTTGCCCGTATGCCGCATTTCGAGTGCGGTGCTTTCGACCACTCAGCCACCTCTCCGGTCACATTGGTCGGCGCGATTTGTGCGCGGGCTGTCTCATAGCGGCGAAAGTCCGGGCTGACAAGGGTGAATATCAAATCGCCCAAAGCTTTTGTCTTGACAGTTTTTTGCGCCTCACGTATGCGGGCGGTGAATTAGGCATGGGCTAACTGTGTCTTGATTTCTCTCGCCCTACGGGCAGGGTTTCGCCGGCAGGCATGAAAGGTTCTTCCGGAACCGAACAGGCCCGCTCCATCCGACTGGCAAAAAGACGGCCGTCCCGCAAGGGCAGAGCCGGAACGAACATGAAAGGACAAAAAATGTTCGCAGTCATCAAGACCGGCGGTAAGCAGTACCGCGTTGCAGCCAATGACGTGCTGACCATCGAAAAGCTGGAAGCCGCCGCTGGCGACAAGATCGAATTCACCGAAGTCCTCGTGATCGGCGAAGGCGCCGATGCCAAGATCGGCGCTCCCTTCGTGAAGGGCGCCAGCGTCAAGGCCGAAGTCGTCGAGCATAACCGTGGCAAGAAGGTCATCGCCTTCAAGAAGCGCCGCCGCCAGAACTCCAAGCGTTCGCGCGGCCATCGCCAGCACCACACGGTCGTCCGCATCACGGACATCGTCGCGGCTTAACGGTTCACGGGTACTTAAGGTTTAAAGGAGAAGTCCAATGGCACACAAAAAAGCTGGCGGTTCCTCGCGCAACGGTCGCGATTCTGAATCCAAGCGCCTTGGCGTGAAGAAGTTCGGCGGCGAAGTCGTCATTCCGGGCAACATTATCGTTCGTCAGCGTGGCACGCAGTGGCATCCCGGCGCCAACGTCGGCATGGGCAAGGACCACACCCTCTTTGCACTCGCCGCCGGTAATGTCGCCTACCGTACGAAGGCCAATGGCCGCGTGTACGTGTCGGTCATGCCGAAAACGGCAGAAGCAGCGGAATAAGCCGGTAACGCTCTAAAACAGCCGGCGTCGCATCGACCCGGCTGGACGTAACAGGTTCAGAAAAAGCCAAAAAGGGGAGATGGGGCGCCACCCAACTCCCCTTTTCTTTTGCGCTTTTTAAACTCCAAGGAGGACTGAACCATGCAAAGTGAGCTGTTACGGGACGACCAGTGCCGGTCGCCCAAGGACCGGCTGAGACCGGATCGGTTAAGGAGCGATTGCCCCGTCCTGTTGTCGCAGAGGCTCGTCATGCGCGCGCCCCACGAAGAAGACATCGACGCCCTTTCCCATCTCGCCAACAACGCCGCCGTCGCGACCATGGTGTCGCGTATGCCCCATCCATACACGGCAAAAGACGCCGCCGACTTCGTGCGACGCTCCAATCTCGGCGAGATCGGCAAGTGCGTCTATGCGATTACGAAAACGGAAAACGGCACGTTCCTGGGCTGCTGCGGGCTGGAGCCACATCAGAACGATCCCGAGACGCTCGAGATCGGCTACTGGCTCGGCCAGCCTTACTGGAACCAGGGCTACGCAACCGAGGCGGCACATGCGCTCATCGATATGGCCTTCCGTACCCGGGAGATCCGCTTCATAGACGCCCGCTGCCGTGTAACCAACATCGGCTCCCGGCGCGTGATCCAGAAATGCGGCTTCCAGTTTCAGGGTTCGGGAATGGTTGGAAGTCTGGCGCTCGGCGGCATGGTACCGGTCGAGTGGTACCGGCTGGATCGCAAGACCTGGATGTCTCTGAAGAGCTGGGGGGAAATGCGATGAACGCGCTGCTCCCCAGAGAAACGTCCTCGCTTCCCGGCCCCTGCCCTGTCGTTCGGACCGGACGGTTGGTGCTGCGCCCGCACAAGATGAGCGATGCCCCCGCGATTGCCGAATCCCTTGGCGATTTTCAGGTCGCACGCATGCTGGCGCGGGTCCCCGTACCGTTCGACCTGCAGGACGCCACCGACTGGCTGAACCACACCAGAGCCGTTGCGACACCCGACTGGTCATTCGCCGTCACCACGGGCGATGATGTCCATATCGGAACGGTTGCCATTGAACTCCGAAATGGGCGGTGGCATCTCGGCTACTGGCTGAACCGCTATTTCTGGGGAAGAGGCATCATGAGCGAGGCGGTTGCGGCCGGGATTGACCGCTTCTATCGGCGCATGCCCGAGGCGATCATCCATTCCGGTGCGTTCGCGGACAATACGGCATCGCTCAAGATTCAGGAAAAGCTCGGCTTCTCGATCATGCGCTGTGACGACCTCTATAGCCGCGCACGGGGAGCGATGGCACCGCATATCGAAACCAGGCTTATCCCGCCGAGTTTCCGTCGCCCGGCATGCTTGTAAGCTGGCGGGCCGAAGCCCTTGCCGGACGGCCGCATGCCGTCCGGCGACATCGAGCTGAAGCAAAAAGCGATCTTCCTTTCCGGTAGGATCGAATTTGGTGCCAACGACGATGCCAAACTGAATGTTGTAAGTCGCGAAGTTCGCGATACTCTTTGACCTTCGGGCAAACGGCCTATATCGATGGCCCGCAAAATCCGCCCATTCCGACAGTTGAGCCATGGCAGTGCGATGAAATTTCTCGACGAAGCAAAAGTCTACATTCGATCCGGTGACGGCGGCGCCGGCAGCGTTTCCTTCCGGCGTGAGAAGTTCATCGAATTCGGCGGTCCGGACGGCGGCGACGGCGGGCGTGGCGGCGACGTCTGGGTGGAGGCGGTGAACGGTCTCAACACGCTGATCGATTTCCGCTTCCAGCAGCATTTCAAGGCGAAGACGGGGCAGCACGGAATGGGCCGCAACCGGACCGGAGCCAACGGCGGTGACGTTACCCTGAAGGTGCCGGTCGGAACGCAGATCTTCGAGGAAGACAACGAGACGCTGATCGTCGACATGGTGCGCGAAGGTCAACGCTTCCGGCTGGCTGCCGGCGGCAATGGCGGCTTCGGCAACGCGCATTTCAAGTCGTCGACCAACCAGGCACCGAACTGGGCCAATCCGGGCCTCGAGGGTGAAGAAAAGACGATATGGCTGCGGTTGAAGCTCATTGCCGACGTCGGTCTCGTGGGATTGCCGAACGCCGGCAAGTCCACATTCCTGGCAACCTGCACCCGCGCGCGCCCGAAAATCGCCAACTATCCCTTCACGACACTTCATCCGAACCTCGGTGTGGCCACCGTCGACGGCCGGGAATTCGTTCTCGCCGACATTCCGGGCCTGATCGAGGGCGCGCATGAGGGCGTCGGCATCGGCGACCGTTTCCTCGGTCATGTGGAACGTACCCGCGTGCTGCTGCACCTTGTGTCCGCTCAGGAGGAGAACGTCGGCAAGGCCTACAAAACGGTGAAGCACGAGCTCGAAGCCTATGGCGGCGGCCTCGTCGAGAAACCGGAGATCGTCGCACTTTCGCAGATCGACGTGCTCGACGAGGCGGAGCTGAAGAAGAAGGCGGCGGCACTCAAACGCGCCTCGGGCAAGACACCATTGCTGCTTTCGGCCGTGACCGGCAAGGGGATGACCGAAGCGCTGCGAGCGCTCAGGGACGTCGTCACCGAAGGCGGCGACGTGGAAACCGAAATCCCCGAACGCCCTCAGAAGAAGCGCAAGCACGACGCGGCAACCGAGGACGAAGAGCAATGACCGTCCACGAGCGATCACTTTCGCATTATCGGCGTGTCGTCATCAAGATCGGCTCGGCCTTGCTCGTCGATCGCAAGAGCGGTCTCAAATCCCCATGGCTGGACGCGATTTGCCAGGACATCGCCGACCTGAAGGCGAAGGGAGTGGACGTACTCGTCGTCTCTTCCGGCGCCATCGCGCTCGGCCGGACCGTTCTCGATCTGCCGTCCGGCGCATTGAAGCTCGAGGAGAGCCAGGCAGCCGCGGCCGTGGGACAGATTTCTCTCGCACGCGCCTGGTCTGAGAGCCTGTCGCACTTCTCGATCGTAGCCGGTCAGATCCTGCTGACGCTCGGCGACACAGAGGAGCGACGGCGCTATCTCAACGCCCGCGCGACGATCAATCAACTCCTGAAGATCGGCGCAGTCCCGATCATCAACGAGAACGATACCGTTGCGACCACCGAAATCCGCTATGGCGACAATGATCGGCTGGCCGCACGCGTCGCCACGATGGCAGGCGCCGATCTCCTGATCCTGCTCTCCGACATCGACGGCCTATACACGGCACCACCGCATCTGGACGCGAATGCTCGCTTTCTCGAGGCGGTTGCGGAGATCACTCCGGAAATCGAGGCGATGGCCGGTGGGGCTGCCTCCGAACTCTCACGCGGCGGCATGCGCACGAAGATCGACGCCGGCAAGATCGCCACGGCTGCTGGCTGCGCGATGATCATCGCATCCGGCAAGACCGACAATCCGATCCGCGCGATCGTCGAGGGTGCACGTCATTCCTGGTTCGCCCCCTCACGAGCACCGGTGACGGCGCGCAAGACCTGGATCGCCGGACATCTTCAAGCTGCGGGCGAGCTGCACGTCGATGCGGGCGCGCAGACGGCGCTTCGCGCCGGCAAGAGCCTTCTCCCCGCAGGCGTGCGAAAGGTCGTCGGCCAGTTCAGCCGTGGCGATACGGTGAGCGTTATCGGAGAACAGGGTCGGGAGATCGCTCGCGGACTGGTTTCCTACGACGCCGACGAAGCGCGCAGGATCACCGGACGAAAATCCGGCGAGATCGAAGCGATTCTCGGCTATGCCGGTCGCGCCGCCATGATTCACCGGGACGACCTGGTGATCACCGGCGTGACGCGCAAGAAGGTCGAAGGATCCATGGAGAACAAGGATAAGGCCAATGCTTGAAGCCGTCGCCACCTCTGGGGATGTTCAAGCGCTGATGCTCGATATCGGCGCGCGGGCGAAAGCCGCGGCGCGGCCACTTGCGATCGCGACGACAGAACAGAAGAACCGCGCACTGCACGCCATGGCGCAGGCAATCGTCGAAGGCACGCAGACGATTCTCGCCGCCAACGCCATCGATGTCGAGAACGGCATAGCCTCGGGCCTGACAGGTTCCTTCATGGATCGCCTGACACTTGATTCCAGCCGGGTCGCAGCGATCGCCCAAGGCATCCGCGAAATCGCAGCGCTCAAGGACCCGGTGGGCGAGGTCATCGCCGGGTGGGATCGTCCCAACGGTCTTCATATCGAACGCGTACGGACACCTCTCGGCGTGATTGGTGTGATTTACGAAAGCCGCCCGAACGTTACGGCCGATGCCGGAGCGCTCTGCCTCAAGGCCGGCAATGCCGTAATCCTCAGGGGTGGCTCCGATTCGGCCCACTCGTCGCGAGCCATCCATGCCTGCCTCGCTGCTGGCCTCCGCTCGGCGGGTCTTCCGGAAGATGCGATCCAGCTGGTACCGGTCACCGATCGTGCGGCAGTCGGCGCCATGCTCACAGGTCTCGGCGGCTCTATCGACGTCATCGTTCCGCGAGGCGGCAAGAGCCTCGTGGCACGTGTCCAGTCGGAAGCCCGCGTGCCCGTTTTCGCGCACCTGGAAGGCCTCTGCCATGTCTACGTCGATCGCTCCGCCGATCTGGAGATGGCCAAGAAGGTCGTGCTCAACTCGAAGATGCGGCGCACCGGTATCTGCGGCGCGGCGGAAACCCTTCTGATCGACCGAGCTGCCGCCGGCACCCACCTTGTGCCCATTCTGCAAGCGCTGGCGCAGGCGGGCTGCGAACTTCGCGCCTCGCCGGATGTACAGGCGGTCTTCCCCGAAGCCGAGCCTGCTACGGAAGAGGACTGGCGGACGGAATACCTCGACGCTGTGATCGCTGTCACGCTTGTCGACGGTGTGGACGGAGCTATCGATCATATTGCGAGATATTCTTCCAACCACACGGAAGCCATCCTCGCCGAAGATCCGGCGGCAGTTGAGCGGTTCTTCAACGAAGTTGATTCGGCTATCCTCTTGCATAATGCCTCTACCCAGTTCGCCGATGGCGGCGAATTCGGCATGGGAGCGGAGATCGGGATCGCCACGGGCAAGATGCATGCTCGCGGGCCGGTCGGCGTGGAACAGCTGACGTCGTTCAAGTACCGGGTGCACGGCAACGGACAGGTCAGGCCCTGACGTGGGGGACGAAACGATCGCCCATCGATACCGCTTCATGCCGCATGTCGAGCGCGGCATGATCGTCGGCCTGTTTGGCGGATCCTTCAATCCTCCGCACGAAGGCCATGTCCTGGTGGCAGAGATTGCACTTCGACGTCTAGGTCTCGATCAGCTCTGGTGGATCGTCACTCCAGGCAATCCTTTGAAAAGTCACGTAGAACTTGCCCCCCTCACACGCAGGCTGGAACTCTGCGAGGCGCTTGTCCACGATTCCCGCATCAAGGTCACGGCTTTCGAACAGGCGCTCGGCACGACCTACACGGCCGAAACGCTGGCCTTCGTGAAGCGGCACAATCCGCATGCTCATTTCGTCTGGATAATGGGCGCCGACAATCTCAAGAGCTTTCATCACTGGCAACATTGGCGCCGGATCGCCACCACCTTTCCGATCGCCGTCATCGACCGGCCCGGGTCAACCCTTTCCCACCTGTCCTCGAAGATGGCCCGCACTTATGCTCGTAGCCGCATCGACGAGGACGATGCGGCCGTGCTCTGGCAGAAGAGGCCACCTGCCTGGACGTTCATCCACGGGCCACGTTCATCCCTCAGCTCTACGGCATTGCGGGAAACCGCCAAGGGCTAGGATTTGCGCCGCAACCCTTGAAAGATTGCCGATTTGATGCCACCTTTTGAGTGCATCCGCTGAGTCTGGCGGACACCGTGCTGTTCTTCAAGGAAAGGAAAGACTCTGACAACAGTACACACCAAGGGACGCACGCCGGTCGTCGTCCCACAAAGCGCGGAACGTGGCGCCTATGCCGCAGCCCGGGCTCTTGAGCTGGTCCTCACAAGCCTCGAGGACTCGAAAGCAGAAGATATCGTCACCATCAACATTGCCGGAAAATCGGCGCTCGGCGATTACATGGTGGTCGCCTCAGGGCGATCGACCCGACACGTCGTAGCGATCTGCGAACACCTCATTTCCGACCTCAAGGATGAAGGATTGGGAAGCCCGCGGGTCGAGGGGCTCGACGCGGGTGACTGGGTGCTCATAGACACCGGTGACGTCATCGTGCACGTCTTTCGTCCTGAAATCCGTGAGTTCTACAACATCGAAAAGATGTGGGCGGCTCCGGAGATCGAGGAAGGCAAGCTGCACTGATAGGCGGATAGCGCCGGCGTCCGCCGTATCGGCAAGAGTGGCAACGGCCAACGTTGCCACCAATGGTCTTTGTGACCGATCAATGGAATAGAGACCATGCGCATTGGCATCTTTGCCGTCGGACGGTTGAAAGCCGGCCCTGAAAAGGAACTTGCTTCCCGTTATCTTGAGCGCTTCGCCAAGGCAGGTCCTGCAACCGGGCTTGAGTTCACCCGCACCACCGAGATTGCAGAAAGCCGCGCGACGAACGCCGCGACGCGCAAGCGCGAGGAGGCCGTGGAGCTCGGCAAGGCGCTGCCTGCGGGCTCGGTGCTGATCGTTCTCGATGAACACGGCAAGGCACTCGACAGCGAGCAGTTCGCAGACTTGCTGGGTAGCTATAGAGATCGTGGGCAGAGGGACATGGCGATCCTGATCGGCGGAGCCGATGGCGTCGACCATGATCTTCGCGACAAGGCTCATACCGTGCTCAATCTCGGCCGCATGACGTGGCCTCATCAGCTCGTTCGCATCCTGATCGCCGAGCAGCTCTACCGCGCTGTCACGATTCTCTCCGGGCATCCCTACCACCGAGCCTGACGAGCCGACCGGAGGGGCGGTAAACGGCCCGCAGTTGCGCCTTTGCGCATCGAGGCAAATCAGCATATTTTCCGGGCAACACCGGGACAGCGATTTGCAGGACAATAAACCCCACTCGACGTTCATACATCCGGCTGGAAGGCGGCATACGCATCTTCCGGCATGTGTCGTTGTGTTGGTTCTTGCCCTGAGCCCTTTTCACGGCGGCGGCCTTGTATGCGCGCAGGAGACAGATGCCCGCCCCGCTTCGGCCCCCTCCGAAAATGCTTCGGAATCGCCCCCCGATCTTGTCCTGCGCCAGAAGCGCGATGAGGTCAGTCGGGAGTTGCGCGACCTATCCCGGACCATCCATCTTTCGGAAGAGAAAGCTGCCGAACTTGAAGCCGACATCGCCGCGCTCAAGAAGGATGCAGTGGACTTGCGATCAGCGTTGATCGAATCCGCGGAGCGCCGCAAGGATCTGGAAAAGAAGATCAACGAGAGTGAGGCGAAACTCGCCGGGTTCGGCGTTCGGGAAGACGAAATTCGTCGCTCGTTTCGCGAGCGGCGCGCGGTCCTCGCCGAAGTTCTTGCGGCTCTGCAACGAATGGGGCGGAATCCGCCCCCCGCGCTGCTCGTCAGTCCCGAGGATGCCCTTGCCTCGGTACGAACCGCGATCCTCCTGGGCGCTGTCGTTCCGGGCATCCGCAAGGAAACGGAGGAACTGGCGGCGGATCTGCAGGAACTGGCAGATCTCAGAACAAAGATCGGCACGGAAAAGGAAGCGCTGGTTACCACCATGGCCAGCCGGCAGGAGGAGGAACGCCGGATGGACCTGCTCCTGATCGCGAACGAACGGCTTTCGCGCTCCCGAGCAGACGAACTGGCGACGGAACGCCAACGTTCCGAACAATTGGCTGAGAAGACCTCCAATCTCGAACAACTCATCGCCTCGCTCGAGGGCGAGATCACCTCCGTCCGCGAGGCCGCCGAGAAGGCTAGACAGGAGGAGGAACGTCGCCGCCTACAAACGGAAGAACAGCGACAAAGAGCGAGAGAGCTCGCCGAAAGCCTGCCTGACAAAAACCGTATTGCCCCGGCATATCCCTTCTCCGAACTGAAGAGCAAACTCGAGCTGCCGGCGGCGGGTGAAGTCCTGCGCCGTTTCGGGGATCCGGACGGGACCGGCCACTCGGCGATGGGCATGACGATCGCCGCAGCCCCGGGATCGCTGGTGACCGCGCCATCGGATGGCTGGGTCGTGTTTGCCGGCGAGTTCAGGAGCTACGGGCAGATGATCATCCTGAATACGGGCGACGGCTATCACGTCGTCCTGTCCGGGATGGACGAGGTCAGTACCAGTCAAGGCAAGTTCGTCCTCTCCGGCGAACCCATCGGAACGATGGGCGAGAAGAGACTGGCGAGCGCCACGGCATTGACGCTGGAAACCGATCGCCCGACGCTTTACATTGAATTCAGGAAAGACGGAAAACCTGTTGATTCCCGTCCCTGGTGGACTGGTCAGGACTCTGGAAAGGCACAGAATGGTACGTAGGGTTTCACTTCTTCTCGTCGGCGCGTTGATGGGCGCGACGGCGATGGGCGTCATTTATTCGGCCGGTGTTCCCGCGCAGGCCGCCGGGCCCTCCACCTACAAGGAACTGGCGATTTTCGGCGACGTCTTCGAGCGCGTCCGCGCGCAATACGTGACGCCGCCGGATGAAGAGAAGCTGGTCGAAAACGCCATTAACGGCATGCTGAGCTCGCTGGACCCGCATTCGAGTTACATGAATGCCAAGGACGCGGCCGACATGCAGACCCAGACGAAGGGCGAGTTCGGCGGTATCGGCATCGAAGTCACCATGGAAGATGAGCTCGTCAAGGTCATCACGCCGATCGACGATACGCCGGGTGCACGTGCCGGCATTCTGGCCGGCGATTTTATCTCCGAAATCAACGGCGAACCGGTGCGTGGTTTGAAGCTCGAGGAAGCCGTCGAAAAGATGCGGGGGGCGGTCAATACGCCGATCAAGCTGACGATCTTGCGCAAGGGTGCGGACAAGCCTCTCGAGTTCAACATCGTTCGCGAGGTCATCGCGGTCAAGGCCGTCAAGTCGCGTGTCGAGGGAGACGTCGGCTATCTTCGGGTGATCTCTTTCACGGAGAAGACCTATGACGACCTCGAGGCGGCTATCACGAAGATCAAGAAGGAAGTTCCGGCCGACAAGCTGAAGGGCTATGTTCTGGACCTTCGGCTGAATCCGGGCGGCCTTCTGGATCAGGCGATCTACGTCTCCGACGCATTCCTTGAAAAGGGTGAGGTGGTCTCGACCCGCAGCCGCAATGCGGACGACACGCGCCGCTTCAATGCGAGTGCGGGCGACCTCACCGACGGCAAGCCGGTCATCGTTCTCGTGAACGGCGGCTCCGCATCAGCATCGGAGATCGTGGCTGGCGCGCTGCAAGATCTGAAGCGCGCTACCGTTCTCGGAACCCGCTCGTTCGGCAAGGGCTCCGTGCAGACGATCATTCCGATGGGCGAAAAGGGAGCCCTGCGCCTGACGACTGCGCTCTATTACACCCCGTCGGGTAAATCGATCCAGGGCACCGGCATCGAACCCGATATCAAGGTCGAACAGCCCCTGCCGGAAGATCTGAAGGGACGCGTTCGGGCGGAAGGCGAATCGGCCCTGCCTGGACATATCCAGGGACAAAACGAGACGGACGAAGGCTCCGGCTCCTTCGCCTATGTGCCGCCGGAAGCGAAAGACGACGTTCAGCTGAACTATGCTCTGGATCTGCTGCGCGGCAAGAAGACGGACCCGTCCTTCCCGGCCGATCCCGAAAAGGCGGTCGTTGCCAAGTAAATGAACGGGCGCCGGGGTCTTCCGGCGCCCGTTTTGTTGCCGCTTGAGGGGACGGAAGAAGGCATTGGGGGCTGACCTGCACAAGCCGCTGGGACAGGGCGAACGGCGCCGTCCTCGCAGGATCATGCATATTTCGTGGCGCGCGGCTGCGAGCCTCGCAGCCGTGACGGTCGTTTTTGGTCTCTCTCTGTTCTCGGCCCTGACTCCGCTCCCCTTGCATGGGTTGCCGCCGAACCAGCAGCCGGCCCAATCGTCCGATCTCGATACGAAGAACGAAGCCGCATCGCAGGTATCATCGGCCGCTGGGATGAGCGCGACGCGACCGGCCGCGGGCGCCAACGTCGAACGGACGGTGACCGACAACGGAACGGTTGTTACAAAATACAGCCCGAAGGCACGCGGCGGCAGCGGACCGCTGTTGATCGATACCCCCCGCGTCGGACAAGATCCGCGCATGGCGGCGACGCCGAACGAGCTCCTTCTCGAGGACAGTCCCCAGGGCAGGCTGCCAACGGTCGGGCCCGACGGGCTGCGGCCGGTCGACCAGTATGCTCGGCCATGGTCCGGAGCCAGGGGCACGCGGATCGCGATTGTCGTCGGAGGTCTGGGCCTCAGCCAGACGGGCACACAGCGGGCTATTCGTGAGCTTCCGGGGGAGATTACGCTGGCATTTGCGGCGACGGGTAACAGTCTCCAGCGATGGATGCAGGAGGCACGGCGGGACGGTCACGAGATTCTGCTGCAGGTTCCGCTCGAGCCCTTCGATTACCCGAGCAACGACCCCGGACCCGGCACACTTTTGACGACGGCAAAACCGGCGGCCAACATGGCCTATCTTCACGAGGCAATGGCGAGCATCACAAACTACACGGGGATTATGAATTATTTGGGTGGCAAGTTCCTTGCGGACGCCAATTCGCTCGAACCCGTGATGCGTGACATCGGCAAGCGTGGCTTGCTGTTCTTCGACGACGGATCATCCGCTCGCTCGCTGAGCGGTCAGATAGCAAAGGCAATCGGAATGCCTCAGGCTTTCGCCGATGCGCAGATCGATGGACAACTCGATCAGCAGGCTATCCTGCGCCGTCTGGATGAACTGGAGCGCATTGCGCTGCGGAAGGGAAGTGCAATCGGCGTCGGCTCGGCCTTCGACGAAACAATTGACGCTGTTCGCCAATGGAGCGAAGAAGCATCGCGACGCGGCGTCGAGATCGTTGCGATCTCGGCGCTGGCGGAAGACATCCAGCCATGAAGGATCGACATGTCCCGTGTGAGTGAACGGAAAGTCCAGGCCGAAGATCTGCCTTATCGCCCCTGCGTCGGCGTCATGGTTCTCAATGGAGAGGGACTCGTGTGGGTGGGACGACGGATTCCGGCGGAGAACTCCGAGTTTGACGGTTCACTGAAGCTCTGGCAAATGCCGCAGGGAGGAATCGACGACGGCGAGGATGCCCTGAGCGCGGCGATGAGGGAGCTTTACGAGGAGACCGGAATGCAGTCCGTATCCCTGTTGGCGGAAGCCAGCCGCTGGATCAACTACGACCTGCCGCCACACCTGGTCGGGATTGCACTCAAAGGAAAATACCGCGGCCAGACACAGCGTTGGTTCGCCTTCCGTTTCGAGGGAAATGAGAGCGAGATCGCGATTAATCCACCTCCTGGCGGCCATCACCCTGAATTCGACGCGTGGGAATGGAAGCCCATGCACGAACTGCCGGACCTGATCGTTCCCTTCAAAAAAGAGGTCTACGATCAGGTCATCGCGGAATTTCGCCATCTGGCTGGCTGAGAGATGACGTTCGCATGATTGCGGGCGTCTCTCGATGTTACTACTCAGCCGAGTCGGCCGAATCCGAGTTCAGGAGTCCGTAGCGCTCCTCTCCAAGCTTGCCCAGAAGATCCAGCTGGGTCTCGAGGAAGTCGATATGACCTTCCTCATCGGCGAGGAGTTCCTCGAAGAGCGCCATGGTGACGTAGTCGCCGGCCTGATGACAGATCTCACGAGACTTTTTGTAGGAAGTGCGCGCGTCATACTCGCCAGCAAGATCGGACTCCAGCACTTCCTTGACGGTTTGCCCGATCCTTAGCGGAGCCACCGACTGCAGGTTCGGATGGCCTTCGAGGAAAATGATACGGGCAACCAGCTTGTCCGCATGATGCATCTCCTCGATGGATTCGGCACGCTCCTTCTTGGCAAGCTTCGTATAACCCCAGTCTTCGAGGAGACGGTAGTGAAGCCAATACTGGTTGACTGCGCCGAGTTCGAGTAAGAGGGCTTCGTTAAGCTGCTCGATGACTCCCTTGTCGCCTTTCAAGATCAGCTCTCCTTCTTTCTTCGTGGAAAGTCTTCAGGCGCGCTATGAAATCAACAACCTCGGCCTGTGTCGATTGGCGGCGGGCATGATATTCCTCGGTTGTGTTGATAATCAGATCAACAACCGTCGGAAAACAGCCACAGCAGCGGCCCCGCTTGGCCATCGCGTGATAGACCTTTGCAGGCACGATGAGCTGCCAGCAATCCTCATCGAGGAGCTGATTGATGACGTCCTTGATTTCGGTGTCGGTGATGTAGTTGCAGCTGCAAACAAGCATGATGCGGCCTGTCCGGAAACTCGTACTCGTACCCTCCTTTTGCTAAAGAAGAGATTTAGTGTCAAGAAAATTTCGGGTACGTACGACAATCGCTACGTAGGTCAATGGAAATTGCGGCCCTTTGGCATTGCGTCCCGTGTTGACCCGGCAGATGGAAACATGCCTGTTGGGTTCCCGGGCTTGCCGAACATCTGTTGGATCATCAAGCGGGAAGTCGCGCCGGCATTGACCAGCCCGCTATGGCGGTCGCCTTCCAGCAGACCGAGAGCGGACGACCAATCCTCGATCTCCTCCGCAACCACATGAATGACCCCGTCGGCCTTCTGTAATCGTCCATGGATCTTTATGAAACGGGCCCCCATGACCACCGGTCGAAAACGCTCGAAGGTCCTCGACCAGACAATGATATTGGCAATTCCTGTCTCGTCCTCGATGGTCATGAAGATAATGCCGTTCGCCGAGCCGGGACGCTGGCGCACCAGCACAAGCCCGGCGATGGTAATTTTCCGTCCGTTCTCCACGACCTCCAGATCTCGGCATCGACGTATTTGGAGCGCGTCCAGTTGCTCGCGAAGAAACGAAACAGGGTGCGCCTTCAGGGAGAGGGAGAGATAGCGGTAGTCGTTGACCACCTGTTCGCTGTCCCGCATCTGCGGAAGCGGTGTTTCAGGCTCCACCTGAAGGTCGCCGTGATCGGTAAAGAGTGGCAGATGTTCAACGGCGCTTCCTTCGTCAAGGGCCTTTGCCGCCCACAAGGCAGCCCGGCGGTCGAGCTGGATCGAGCGAAAGACATCCGCATCCGCGAGCCGTTCGATGACGGAACGCGGAAGACCGGTCCGCAGCCAGAGATCCCGGACGGAAACGTAACCGTTGCCCCGGCAAGCGAGGAGCCGGTCGACATTCTTCCGCGTCAGCCCCTTGACCTGCCGGAATCCGAGCCGCACCGCCTTCCGCGCCAGAATCACGTCTTGCATCGAAATGTGCCGAGGGTGGATGCAATCACGCTCGAAGGCGCCGTCCTCCAACGTCGCATCCCATTCGGACTCATTGATATCGACCGGTCGTACGACGACCCCATGATCCCGGGCATCCCGAACCAATTGCGCCGGAGCGTAAAATCCCATCGGTTGTGAATTGAGAATGGCGACACAAAAGATATCCGGATAATACGCCTTCAGCCAGCAGGACGCGTAAACCAGCAGGGCGAAGGATGCGGCATGGCTCTCCGGGAAACCATACTCGCCGAACCCCTCGATCTGCCGGAAACAACTCTCGGCGAACTCGGCATCGTAACCATTGTTCACCATGCCCTCGACCATCTTCTTCCGGAAGGTATGGATTGTTCCGGTCCTTTTGAACGTCGCCATCGCCCGCCTGAGACGGTCTGCCTCACCTGGCGTGAAGCCTGCAGCGGTAATGGCGATCTGCATGACCTGTTCCTGAAAGAGCGGAACGCCGAGCGTTCGTTCCAGTACCCCCTCCAGTTCAAGGCTCGGATACGTAACCGGTCGGCCGGCCCATTTGTCCTCCCGCCGTTTCAAATAGGGATGCACCATGTTGCCCTGAATGGGACCGGGCCGAACGATCGCCACCTCGATCACCAGATCGTAGAAATTCACAGGCCTGAGGCGCGGCAGCATGCTCATCTGGGCCCGGCTCTCGATCTGGAAAACGCCGATCGTGTCGGCGCGGCAAATCATGTCATAAACCGCCGGCCGATGGTCCCGGCACAGATCGGCGAGTGTAATACGTTTTCCGTAATGGCTTTCCAGCAGCTTGAAGGCTCTGGCAAGGCAAGTCAGCATGCCAAGCGCCAGAATATCGATCTTGAGGATGCCGAGCGTATCCAGATCATCCTTGTCCCATTCGACCATGTAACGACCGTCCATCGCCGTTTTCATGATCGGAACCACCTCGTCCAGCCTGTCACGCGTTATGACGAAGCCACCCACATGCTGGGTCAGGTGACGCGGAAATCCGATGAGTTTGGAAGCATAGGTGAGGACACGTTGCGTCGTCAGATTGCTCATATCCAGGCCCGCCGCCCTGGCCTCACGCTCGGAAAGATCCGCGGCTGACCATCCCCAGACGGTGCTCGCGAGTGCCGATTGCACATCCTCCGACAGTCCGAAAGCTTTGGCGACCTCACGGCCTGCCGAACGCGCACGATAGCAACTCACCGCCGCCGCCAGCCCGGCATGCTCGCGCCCGTATCGCTCATAGATATGCTGAATGACGATCTCCCGCTTCTCATGCTCGAAATCGACGTCGATATCCGGGGGCTCGTCGCGTTCCGTCGAGATGAACCGCTCGAAGAGCAGCGTTGTCTCCTTCGGATCGACTTCGGTAATGCCGAGACAGTAGCAGACGACGGAATTGGCCGCCGAACCCCGTCCCTGGCAGAGAATGCCTTCGCTCCGGGCAAATTCGATTATATTGCGGACCGTGAGGAAATAGGGCTCGTATTGCTTCTCGCGAATGAGGGCCAGTTCATAGTCGATCTGCTTTGATACCTTTTCGGGTACCCCTGCGGGGTAACGTCTTGCCGCACCGGAGCGAGCCAATCTCTCAAGCGTTTCAGACGGTGTTTCACCGGCAAGGCTCTCATTGGGATACTGGTAGCGCAATTCGTCCAGAGAAAAAGAGAGCCGGCTAAAGAACTCCTCGGTATTG
The DNA here is from genome assembly GCF_024054295.1 of Ciceribacter sp. RN22. Taxonomy (NCBI): domain Bacteria; kingdom Pseudomonadati; phylum Pseudomonadota; class Alphaproteobacteria; order Hyphomicrobiales; family Rhizobiaceae; genus Ciceribacter; species Ciceribacter sp. RN22. The sequence goes on along the minus strand of NZ_JAMXLD010000002.1, from coordinate 1,177,240 downwards.
GCGATCGCCTGCGGATAATGCCTGAGGAACTGGGCCATCTCCGCCCCGGTCTTCAGATGCCGTTCCGCATTCGGAGCCAGACGGAAACCGGCTTCGGTGATGGGAATATGGGTGCGGATGGCGGTAACGATATCGGCGAGCGGCCGGCGTGTCGCCTCGTGATAAAGCGGCTCGTTGCTGGCAATCAAGGCAAGCCCCGCCTCTTCGGCCATGGAAGCGAGCACGGCAAAGGTGATCCGATCGAGACCATCATAACGCGGGACAAGTGCCAGGAATACCCGGTTGCCGAACCGGGAAGCCAGCCGGCGGAGCAGTCCCGGCAAGTGTCCTTCGTAGGTGGCATGCTCAACCTTCGGCACCACCGCGATCAGCAAATCCCCTCCCCACGCGTGCAGATCCGTCTCATGGAGAATGCAAACGCCTTTTTCCCCCTTGAGATTGCCGGCACTGAGCAGCCGGCAGAGATTGCCCCATCCGCGGCGGTTTTGCGGATAGGCGAGGACGTCAGGTGTGTCGTCGGCGAAGACAAGCCGTGCCCCCGGCTGGAACCGGAAGCCCGTTTCCTTGGCCTGGGCATGCATTCGCACCACACCGGCAACAGTGTTTCGATCTGCAACACCGAGACCCGGAAGACAAAGCCTGCTGGCCGCCTCCACGAGTTCCTCCGGATGAGACGCCCCTTCCAGAAAGGAAAAATTCGTTCGTGTTCCGATCTCGAAAAAGGCGGGCGCAGCCGTCATGCGAAAACTCCGTGCATGAACCAGCGCGGCATCTCGACATTCGAGACATAGGCGCCCTCACGAAACAGCCAGTAGCGATGCCCATCATCGTCCTCGACCTGGAAATAGTTTCGCGCTGGAGCCTCTTCACCATCGATCCACCATTCCATGGCGAGTTTCTCCGGACCTTCGGCCCGCCGGACACGATGAAGACATCGCCGCCAACGGAAACTCATGGGCGCACCTTCCGACGCCTCGGCCGTCGCCTCGATGATTTCCGGAACCTTCAGGAGCCGGATCGGTCGTCTTGCCTGGACCGGCCGGTTCGCCCCGGATTCTCTCTGCCCATTTTCCGGAGAGACGATTTCCATAAGATCACTGACCGGCAGGAGAAGCGATGCTCGTTCCGGGACATGGCTTTCCTGCAAGACAGGCCGTGCAAGACAATCCGGGCCGAAACGGGCGACTGCCTGATCGACAAAGACTGCCAACGCGGTTTCGACGGCAGCACTGCCGATAAAATCCGACTGCATGCGATCGAGCGTCTCTGCCTGCAACACATTGAGCCGCAGGATTTCGAAACCGTATCCCGTATCCAGTTCGTCATGCAGGGCGACGAGACGTTCGGAAAAGAGACAGGCGATGCGTATTGGATCGCGTAGAGGGACGGAACTGCCCACACCTATCCGGAAAACCTTTCCGTCGACCCTAAAAAGGAGCACTTCAAAGCGGCGCCCGCCTTGGCAACGTGCCTCGAGTTCCAATTTCAGCGTCACAGCCATCCGCTGGATGAGTTGAAGGATGGCCTCCTCACATTGAAGGGGTTCGGCAAGACGCCGCTCAACGGAGAGCTCCGCAACCGGCCGACGGGGTGAGATCGGCTCATCCTCCCGCCCGAACATCTGGTCGAGGCGACGCAATGGCAAGGAACCAAATCGACGTGCAAGAGGCGCCCGCGGAGCGGCAAGCAGATCACCGATCCGTTTGAGTCCCATCTTGCAAAGGGCCAGTACCGTCTCCTCCGGCAGTCGGCATGCAGCTATCGGAAAGGAAGCCGGAACGGATTTGGCATCCCCCTCGGAGATCGTGCCATTGCTGCCAAAGCGCGCCGTTGCCCAGGATAATCCGGGAGTGGAGGAAATCGCCCCACGGACATCAAGTCCCATTTGGAACAGGCGCTTCAGGATATCCTCAAGCAGCAGCTTTTCGCCGCCCAAAAGATGGGAGCAGCCGGTGATATCGAGGAAGAGGCCTTCTCTGCCCTCGATGGCGACCAGCGGTGTATAACGATCGCACCAGTCGGAGATTCCTTCCAGGAACCGGCGATCGGCGGCCTCATCGGCGGTAACGGCATCAAGAGAGGGACAAATCGCCCGCGCTTCCGCCAGACTTTGTCCCGACTTTAGTCCAATGGTTGCAGCAATCTCATCGACAGCAGTCAACCGCATGGCATTCTTCATCCGTCCCGTACAAACGAGAGGTGGATGGTCAGGACGCCCGGCCGAACGCCACGACGGCCCCCAAAGACGACGTGCAATCCTGTCGGTCGGCAGATGGGGAAAGAACAGAGCCAGAATTCGTCTGCTCGTTGGCTGCTGGAGCAGGGAGGACGGTGGCGAGGGAAAACAGACGCTCATAGGGGTTCCACTCCAGATGGATATCGACAGGGGCCGGAAGTCGGCTCTTTTCCAAGGTGACCTGGAAGACGGGATTGGCGATGCCGCCGCCGAGCGCCGAACCGTCGGGAAGAATACGGGATTGCGCCGAAGATGGGCGGATGCGCGCACGAAAGACAGTGCTGCCGGCCTCCTCCTCCCCTCCCTGCCGCAGCAGCAACAGAGGCCGGCCTGCGGAACGCGCCTTGAGACTGAGGCGGCGGCTTTCCGTCAGGCCGAAACGACGAGGATTGCCGCAAACTTCCAGAATGACGGCACAGAAGACACCGCTTGCGAGGCCCGCCTCCGCGAGCCAGAGTCCATCCTCGATGCGCCTTGGTCTGGCACACAGGAGATACTGCGGATCAAGCCCGTAATCCCGAAGACCGGCAGCATGGGGCAGCCCCACCTCCCTGGCCACAGTCTCATCACCAATCCAGAGAATGCGAACCGGCCCGGAACCGGAAGAGGAGTGCGCCAGAAGACAAGCGGAAAGAGCCATCACGAAACCGCTTGCCGCTCCGGCATCTCCCAACCGACCACTGCGAATTTCGGTCACCGCATCAAGCGGTATTCCGCCTTCCATCGGCCCATCCAGTGCCTGAAGGCCGATCGACAATACCTTTGTCTCGTCTCGTTCGGATGCCCGTCCTCCAAATCCGGACGCCTCTGGTCCCCTGCGAGCAACATCCAGATCGACCTCGGTTCGTCCCTCGATGTGAGCAATGGTCTGACGCAGGGCAAAAAGCGTCTCCCGCGTCACAGCTTTCGCAGCCATGACGTCCAACTCCGTTATTTGTTCTCTATATGTTCCATATGGATTCCAGAGCTTCAGCAAAGAGTCAACCGTATTTCATGAGAATTTATTCCTTGCCCGGATTTCCCCTCGAAAAGCTCCGGCAAAGGTCCTATATGACTGGATAGACAAGGAGTCCCGATGGCCCGGATGGATCAGACCGAAGATTGGCGCGAGCGCCACGCACCGACGATCAGCACGTTTGAATCACTGGCGATCGAGGCCTATAGCCATCTGCCAGAAGAATTCCGCGCACTCACCGACAATCTGATCATCGAGATCGCCGACTTTCCGACCGATGAAGTCTTCGAGGACATGGCGCTCGAAACACCTTTCGATCTGCTGGGCCTCTTCGAAGGCCGTGGTATTTCCGAGCGTTTCACCATGGAAACCGGCGAGATGCCGAACCGTATCATGCTCTACCGCCGTCCGATCCTCGACTATTGGGCTGAAAACGACGAAACCCTAGGCGACATCATCACCCATGTATTGATCCACGAGATCGGACATCACTTCGGCCTGAGTGACGACGACATGGCCCGCATCGAGGAAAGCGCCGAAGACACCGCAGCCGGCGGCTGAAGAGGAAAAATTTCAAGGAAAAGCAACGGCGTCACGCGCGCCGTTGCATTTTTTTATTGTTCACCGAGCTTCATGCTCGGATCATAATCCTTGCCGTGCACCGTCTTCACCACCGCCTGCCCGCAATACATCTGGTTCGTCGCGGTATTGAAGGAGAGGCTCGGAGCGCCGTGCAGCTCCCAGCCCTTGTTCAACGCATCGGTGACGCGGTGACAGAACGATGCATCATCCGGCCCGGTGAGGAAACGATAAAGTCTCATGCTGAATTGCCTTTCCCATCTTGGATAGTCCTTACCTTCGTCAACAACCGTCGAGCCTGCTCGAGATGCAGTCGCTCGATCATTCGGCCGCCGCTGTTGACGACGTTGAGCCCAGCCGCTGCCGGATCGGCGAAGACCTCGACAATTGCCTGCGCGTCCGCAATCTCTTCCGCACTCGGACCGAAATTCCAGTTCGCCGGAGCAATCTGCGCGGGATGGATCAGCATCTTTCCATCGAAGCCCATGGAACGCCCTTGCCGGCATTCGGCTTCGAAGGCGGCAATATCCCTGAAATCGTTGCTGACGCTGTCGATCACGTCGAGCCCGAACGCCCGCGCCGCCAAGACGACCTGCATCAGCCAGGGGACGAGAAAGGTCCGTCCGGGCTCGGCCGGCACGCCGGTCGCCTTGCGCAGATCGTTGAGGCCGACAACCAGACAGTCAAGCCGCGCCCCGTCGGTCCGGCCGGTTCGTGCGATCGCAGCGGCATTGAGCACGCCGAGCGGCGTTTCCATCATGGCCCAAATGCGCAAATGCTCCGGTGCATCAGCCTCGGCCAGCAGATCGGCCACCTGTTCCACGTCCTGCGGACCGTCGACCTTCGGTAACAGCACTGCGTCCGGACGACAAGCGATGACGGCCGCCATGTCGTCGGCGGCGAATCCGGTATCGTGCCCGTTGATCCGGATGACGCACTCCTTGCCATGCAGATCCGACACGTCCGCAAAGAAACGCCGGAGATTTTCGCGCGCTTCCCCCTTCTTCTCCGGAGCGACGGAATCTTCGAGGTCGAAGATCACGACGTCGCAATCGAGATCCGGAACTTTGGCGAGCGCCCGCGGATTAATGGCGGGAACGCTCAAGACGGAACGGCGCAGCCGGACCGGAAGATTGGCAAGGGACGACGAGCTCATGGGCGCACTTGTGCCAAGCTTTGTCGGAGCATGCAAGACGATCGAACCTCGTAAAACCTTGCAATTCGGGGGCAGAAGGCCCACGTTATCCTGGAAAGGACTTCGACCATGCAAAACCTTCGCACCATTGGCCTTGCTCTCGCCGGCATTTGCGTCTTCGCGACCGCCGCCGTCTTCACGATTTCGCTTACGCTGGTCGCCGGAGCGATCCTGACCGTTTCTCTCGCCGTACGTATGCTTTCGACGCGAGCAAAACCGGCGCCGCTCTATGCCAAGGCCAAGCATCGCGAGATGCATGTGTGGAATGACGGCCGCGGCACCATCATCGATCTTTGAGTGCCGGCTCCGTATATCGTTCGGGCAGACGTAATCCTCAACCGCCTGATTCCGGTAGCACGCTGCTGCCGTGAGATTCTCCTTCAATTTCTCTCGCTTTTCCTCTATTGGCAGGAAGCCCCGCAGGAATGTTGAAGATCACAGGCAGGAATGATGGAAAAGTTCGTTAAGCTCACCGGTGTCGCCGCACCGCTTCCAGTCGTCAATATCGACACCGACATGATCATCCCGAAGGATTATCTGAAGACGATCAAGCGCACCGGCCTCGGCAAGGGACTTTTCGCAGAAGCCCGTTACAAGGAAGACGGCTCCGAGAACCCGGATTTCGTCCTCAACAAGCCCGCCTATCGCAACACGCAGATCCTGGTCGCCGGAGACAATTTCGGCTGCGGCTCTTCTCGCGAGCACGCCCCTTGGGCTCTGCTCGATTTCGGCATCCGCTGCGTGATTTCAACCAGTTTCGCCGACATCTTCTACAACAACTGCTTCAAGAACGGCATCCTGCCGATCGTCGTCAGCCCGGAAAATCTGGAAAAGCTGATGGACGACGCGAGCCGCGGTTCGAATGCGGTCCTGACTGTCGACCTGGAAAACCAGGAGATCACCGGTCCGGACGGTGGGACGATCAAGTTCGACCTTGATCCGTTCAAGCGCCATTGCCTGCTGAACGGCCTCGATGACATCGGCCTTACTCTTGAAAAGGCCGCAAGCATCGCGAATTTCGAAAAGGCAAATGCTGTTGCTCATCCCTGGGCATAAGCTCTCTCGATAATTTCGATGAAGGCGGCCCTACGGTCGCCTTCATCGCTTGTGGCCCAAGGCGTACCGCTTGCGGCCTTGCCGCGCTTGAAATGGCGGTCTGCCGCCGATAAAACGCCGCAACTCATTTGAAGCAGGGGTTTCCCATGACAGTGCGCAAGCTTTTCCTCCTCCCCGGTGACGGCATCGGCCCCGAGGCCATGGCCGAGGTCCGCAAGATCATCGCCTATATGAACTCGGAAGTGAAAGCCGGCTTCGAGACCGACGAGGGCCTCGTCGGCGGCTGCGCCTACGACGCGCACGGCGTTGCGATCTCCGAAGACGACATGGCCAAGGCCATGGCCGCAGACGCCGTACTCTTCGGCGCCGTCGGCGGTCCGAAGTGGGACGCAGTTCCCTATGACGTCCGCCCGGAGGCCGGCCTTCTTCGTCTTCGCAAGGATCTGGAACTCTTCGCCAATCTTCGTCCGGCGATCTGTTATCCCGCGCTCGCCTCGGCATCGTCGCTGAAGCCGGAGCTGGTCGAGGGGCTCGACATCCTGATCGTGCGCGAGCTCACGGGTGGCGTGTATTTCGGCGAGCCGAAGACCATCACCGACCTCGGCAACGGTCAGAAACGCGCAATCGACACACAGGTCTACGACACCTACGAGATCGAGCGTATCGCATCGGTCGCGTTCGAGCTTGCCCGCACCCGTAAGAATGCCGTCTGCTCCATGGAAAAGCGGAACGTCATGAAGTCGGGCGTGCTCTGGAACCAGGTCGTTACCGAAGTTCACAAGACGAAGTATCCGGACGTCAAGCTCGAGCACATGCTGGCCGATGCCGGCGGCATGCAGCTGGTGCGCAACCCGAAACAGTTCGACGTCATTGTCACGGACAATCTCTTCGGCGACATGCTCTCCGACGTCGCGGCCATGCTGACCGGCTCGCTTGGCATGCTTCCCTCGGCATCACTCGGTGCACCTGACGCGAAGACCGGCAAGCGCAAGGCCCTTTACGAGCCGGTTCACGGCTCCGCGCCCGATATCGCCGGAAAGGGCATTGCGAACCCGATCGCGATGATTGCATCTTTCGCGATGTGCCTTCGCTACTCGTTCAACATGATCAAGGAAGCCGACACGCTTGAAAAGGCGATCGCAAACGTCCTTGAAAAAGGCATCCGGACGGGCGACATCATGGCGGAAGGTTGCCGGCAGGTCGGGACCTCGGAAATGGGCGACACCATTCTCGCCGAGTTCAAGGCACTTTCTGCCTAAAGGACCGAACAACCGAGCCCGCGCAAAAGGAACGCGGGCATTCTGGTTGCGTGGTAGACTTTTGCCGGGTGGCTGCACGCCACCCCGCATTGCAAGAAGCCAGAAGGATCGAGGACGGAGCGTGGCAAACGGCCGCCAAGTTAGAACGATTGAGAAAGTCAATGCGGGTGCAATCGCGGCTTGGCTGAAAGCCCGTCACGAGAGGAATACGCTTCCTGCTTCTTCGTCCTACTGGCGGATTTTCTTGTTCGTCACCGCCAATCTTGTCCTGCTTGCGTTTCTGGTCTTCGATGTTCCCGCGGCCGCAACGGCCGGAGACGCCGCAAGCGCTATTCGGTCGGTCAGTCGCGCCGTCACCGACATCGGCAAATCCGGCTGGATTCTTTTCGGGTCCGCCTTCGTCTTCCTCGCCGCGTTCACGGCATCCAGCAAGATCGAAAGTGCCAGGCGACGCTTTCAAGCGCTCTACACAAGCCAGATTGCCCTTTATCTCTTCGCAACCGTCGCGCTATCCGGACTTTCGGCGAATCTGATCAAGCGCGCGATTGGCCGCGCCCGACCGATCCAGTTCGAAGAGTGGGGTGCATTCGGCTTCTCGCCCTTTGCCGGAAATGCCCGCTTCGAAAGCTTCCCTTCGGGCCATGCAACCACCATAGGCGCGCTGTTCATGGCTCTTGCGCTGCTTCTTCCGCGCTATCGTGTCGTTCTTGCCATGCTGGCGGTCTGGCTCGGCATGACGCGAGTCATGGTAGGAGCACATTATCCCAGCGACGTAACTGCTGGATTGGCGTTCGGAGCGTGGTTTTCGCTGTTCATCGCGATCGCTTTTTCTCGCTATGGCATCGTCTTCAAAACCGCTCCGAACGGGCTACCGGCGCCGCGTCTCTCTCTGCTTCGCAACGTCTGGCCGGGTTTTCGCGCACGACGATCACGCTGAGGACTCCGCTCCCTCTCATACTTTCACAAGTGCGTGAGAAGAGGCATTTCCAGTCAACGACATGCATCGATTTGGCGACGAACCCGTAGAATGGGTGCGCGATGCGCAGCTCCGTGCGGTTCTCCTTGGAAGCAGAGAGGAAATTTTCCTGAACCATGGAACCAGCGCCCTGCTTACCCGTTCATCAAGGGCCGTCAGTGCTCGTGCCCCGCATGGCCATCCAGTTTTGGAGACGCAAATGAACGCCATGTCCGTTGACAGACACATTATCCGCTTTGCGATGGCTCAGCCCTATCTCGAACGCGAGGAGGAAATTGATCTCGCCAAAAGATGGAAAGATGGCCAGGACCGGGAAGCCCGCAATCGCATTGCCTACGCGCATATGCGCCTTGTCATCGCCATGGCGACGAAATTCCGTGGCTTCGGTCTTCCGCTCAACGATCTGATCCAGGAAGGATACATAGGCCTTCTCGAAGCGGCGGCCCGGTTCGACCCGGCGCGGGAGGTTCGCTTTTCCACCTATGCCGGATGGTGGATCCGCGCCTCGATGCAAGACTACATTCTCCGCAACTGGTCGATCGTCAGGGGCGGAACGAGCTCGTCTCAAAAGGCGCTCTTCTTTAATCTTCGCAGGCTGCGTGCGAAGCTCGCGCAAACCGACAGTCACCTGACCGATCAGGCCATCCATCAGCAGATCGCCACTGCTCTCGGCGTCAGCATCGCGGATGTCCAATCGATGGACGCCCGTCTGGCCGGCAGTGACGCCTCCCTGCAGACACCCGTTATGGGCAGACACGGACAGGGCGTCGAGCAACTTGAAATGCTGGAAAGCGACGAGCTCCCGCCCGACGAGCAGGTCAGCGGCAAGATCGATGGAGAGCGCCGGTCGAAATGGCTCAAGTGCGCGATGGAGCGACTGAATGACCGGGAAACCCGGATCATACGGGCACGCCGCCTATCCGAAGACGGTGCCACACTTGAGGAACTGGGCGCCGAACTCGGCATATCGAAGGAGCGGGTACGTCAGATCGAAACCCGGGCAATGGAAAAGCTGAAGACGGCGCTAACCACCTGCGGCCCCAAATCGGGGGAACTGCGCGAACTCGCCACCTGACAAAAATTCGCCGATCGGCGAGCGTTACTCGGAAATGATCTTGACCCGACTTCCGGGCGTCACAGTCGAACCAGAATTGAGCGCGTTGATCAGTTTGAACAGCTCGAGCTTCCTTTCTGTGCCCATCATCCGCGCCGCGAGCGACCCAACCGTGTCGCCTTGCGCGACCGTCACAACCCGAACACGCAACGGCTTCAGAGAAGCAGCCTCCTGTCGGGTAATCCGGCGGAAGCTCGACCGAAGCTTTTCCGCCGTCGGCTCAAGGGCCGGGCTACCCTTCGGCACTGCCGTGAGGAAGCGGAAGATCTGCGGACCGATCCGGATGACGGTGACATCGAAATCCCACCGTTCCGCCGAGGCCCGTGCAGTGGCCGCCTCGAGGCCGTTGACGTTGGTCGCGCGAATGGTTTCGGGAAGAAGCCCTGTGACCCATCCGCTAGAAATGTAATTGGAAAGGCTGCGGTGATCGCTGTCGGCGATCCCGTCGAATCGAATTGCCACGTCACCCGGTCCGGTCGCCAAGACGGCTTCGACCTTGTTGTCGATCTGAAAGCCGTCCGGAACATCGAAACGAATACCGAGCCCGGTGTGAAGGAACGTCTGTCCACGGACATAGCCCTCCTGCGGGCTGTCACCATAAAGCAGGCCGTCGATTCCCTGCAGGTAATAGTCACGCCCCGTCTCGCCGTGAGTTCCTTCGGGACCGAAAGCGCGCGCGTGGCGTCGAGCCAACTCGACCCGCTGAGGGGCATTGGGGTGGCTCGACAAGAAGTCGAGACTCTGGTCCGAATAAGGGTCAACCGACGTGAAATGGCTGTAGGCCGCCATGGAATCGAGAAAGCGAGCCGCCGCGTAGGGGTCGTACCCCGCCTCCCCCAGTGTTCGCACGCCGATCACGTCCGCCTGCAACTCCTGCTGGCGCGAGAAGGCCGCGAGCCGAAGTTTCCCACGGGCCAATGCCTGCTTGCCGGCGAGATCGCTCGAAAGAACCTCGGCCACGACGCGGCTTGCGATCACCTCCGCCTCTTCGCGTCGTTGGCGCTCAATTCCATGATTGGCTGTGACGTGAGCCATCTCATGCGACAAGACGGCTGCGACCTCCGATGCGTCGTTGGCAAGCGCAAGGAGACCACGGGTCACATAGAGATAGCCGCCAGGCAACGCAAAGGCGTTGATTGCCGGGGAATTGAGAATCGTGATTCGGTAGGACTGGTTGGGATTCTCCGAAACGGCGGTAAGCGCGCCCGCAATACGTGCGACCAGCTTTTCGGTTTTCTCGTCATGATACTCGCCGCCATAGCTCGCGACGATCCGCGGATGTTCGCGCGCGCCCATCTGTGCACGCGGGTCGCCCTTCTGAACCTCTTCGACGATCTGCGGGTTACTCGACGGAGAGACGTCGGCGACGTAAGCCTGTTCGAATAGCGATTGGCATGACGACAAGAGCGCGGTCAACGAAACGGCTGCGAGCAGATGCAACGACCGCCGCAATCCCCGCGAGCTCGCAAAAGGACTGGGCACCAACATATCTCTGTCCGTCGGAGCTGGCATTCTGCCCAGGCTACCTTCCTTCGATATGAAGGGTCGGCACCAATGCGTGCCGCCCTCGATAAACATTACCGGCTGCGTGTTCTTCGTGTCTTCGATATGCCCGAAACAACATCATTCAACCGGTAACCGCAACACAACATATAGGAAAGGGAGCCTTCTCCGGTAAGACGATACCGAGGCATGTACGCGGAAAATGCATCATCCGAGTTGCGAATGCCACTGGGGCACGTCCAAATTATGGCGACGACACCGAGATGCAACACTTCAAGTCAACCACCGAGAAACGTCCTGATGCCTTCGATGTCGCCACGATCAAAGAACACATCGACCGGACCGGAGAAGGAGATTCTTCCCTGATCCACGAAGAGCACATGCTCCGCAAGACGTGCCACCTCATCCGCGTCATGGGTGATGACCATCACCGTGTTGCGCGTTTCGCGATGTAGCTCTTCGAGAAGGTCTGCCATGGCCGATCGCAATCCCGGATCCAGGGCTGCGAAGGGCTCGTCCAACAACAGCAGCGGTTTGCGCCGCACGAGCGCTCTCGCAAACGCAGCGCGCTGACGCTCCCCACCGGAGAGCGTCGAGGGAAGACGGCACTCAAAGCCCGCGAGCCCAACGCGCTTCAGTGCCGTCGAGACCATCGCACGCTCGTCGGCACCGAGGTGGAGACCCGGGTTGATGCCAAGACCGACATTCGTGAACAAATCGAGATGGGCAAAGAGATTGTTGTCCTGAAACACCAAGGAAACCGGACGATCGGCCGGCGGAAGGCCGCCGACGTCCCTCCCTTCGATCAGTAGCCGACCTTGATCCAGTGTTTCGAACCCGGCGATGAGGTTGAGCAGAGTCGACTTTCCGGAGCCGGAGGGTCCGGCGACTGCGGTGATCGCTCCCTTGGGAATTCGGCAATCGAACCAAAAGTCCTGTGCCCCGAGTTGGAGCCGGACATCCTCCAGGACAACGGCATCAGATTCGTCCGGCATTCTCGACGTTATCCTTCCGGGGCGGTTCGCCGGTGGTGCCGGCGAGGGTTAAGAGCAGGCAAATCAGGCCGAGAATCAGAGCGAGCCCGTCGGCATCGTTAGTCCGGTAGTGCCCCATGCGACTGTAGATCAGCCACGGCAAGGTCGTTACTTTTTCCGAGCCGAACAAGGCCACGGCTCCGAGGTCGCCGAGCGAAAGCGCCATGGCGAAGGAGAGACCTGTCAGTAATGGCTTCTTGAGCGGTGGCCAGTCGACGAGCCACAACTTCGAGAAACCGCCGATGCCCAGGCTAAGGACCAGACGCTCCGTTGCCGCGCGATGGTTTGCCAGAGCCGGCTTCACGACCCGCATGACGAAGGGCAAGGCCATCAACGCATTGATCCCAACAACGACCGCCGGTGCAAAGCTCGCGATGTCGCCCATCGATCTTAGCGCCATGAACCAACCCGTCGCGAGTACAATGGTCGGGACGAGCAGTACGAGGGATGACACACCGGCCAGCAGCACCGAGACGCCGTTCATCACCGGAGCAGGGCGCCGCAGAAGACCGATCACCGTCTGTGCATGGATTGTCGCCAGCGCGAGCGCGAGTGCCGTCAGCGCCGAGCCGAGCGCGATTGCCATGCTTGTCACCGCTGCCCGCAGAAACGCCTCCTCGCTGAGAAGCCTGAGGAGGTCGGCCTTCAGGCCGGAGAGAACGACAGAGCCGAGCGGGAGACCGAGGAACAACATAGCGGCGGTAAGCACCGCCCCGTCTGAAAGACGCACAGTAAGGCTCGCGCTGTCGAACCGTCGCGACGGACGGCCAAGTGTCTGCCCGTGTCCCTCCGGCGCCGGAAAAAGGGCCATCGCCACCAGAACCAGGGCCGTAACGGCGATCTGCAGGAAGGCCAACGAAACCGCCCGCTCCGGATCGAAATCGAACCGCAGGGCCTGGTAGATCGCCACTTCGAGGGTCGTGGCGGCGGGACCTCCCCCGAGAATGAGGACAAGCGTGAAGCTGGTGGCGCAAAGCATGAAAACGAGGCCGGCGATGCCGGGGATGAGCGGGCGGAGCGCAGGCCATTCGATGAAACGGAAGACCGCTCGTGGCTTCATGCCAAGCGTCGCACTCATCAACCAATATTCGGACGGCAAGCGCTCCAGTCCGGCAAGCATCAGGCGCGCGGCGAGCGGCAGATTGAAGAAGACATGCGCGAGCAAGATGCCGCCGAGACCGTAAATGCTGACCGGCTCCGCCTTGCCAAGGAAGAGCAGTCCGTCGTTGACCAGTCCCTGTCGACCCCAGATGCCGATCAGTCCGAGCGCGCCGATCAGCACCGGGAGTCCCATCGGCACAGCCATAAGCCGGACAAGCCACAGCCGTCCGGGAAAGCGCGTCTGGCGGGCGAGCGATCTTGCAACCGGAATGGCCAGCATTACCGAGAGTACCGTCGAGAGCGCTGCCTGCAACAAGGTGAAGCGCAGCACGGACAGGAGTAGCCGATCTGAGAAAAGAACCGCCAAGCCGCCGCTCCCGCCGTAGCGGAGCAGCGACAGGATCGCGACGCCGACAAACGCCCCTATGGCTGCAAGGCTGAATGCCCCGCCAAGAAAACCCGTCAAGCGTTGTCGTCGTACCAACATCTCGCTACTCGAGCGTCATTGCCGTGAGCCATTCGTCGATCCAGGCCTTCCGGTTGGCCGCGACCTCCTCCGGCGACATCAGGAATGTCCTGGAGGGATTGACGAGCTTTCCGAATGCCTCCGGCAGCGGTTCCGAGGTTGGCGCGGCGGGCATCATCCAGTTGTTGGTCGGGATGGTGTCCTGAAAACCGGGTGTCAGCACGAACTTCAGGAAGTCTCTCGCGAGGTCCTTTTGGGGCGCATTCTTGAGCATGCCGGCGACTTCAATCTGGATATAGTGGCCTTCGGAGAAGGCGGCAGCCTGGTAGCGGTCGGTTTCCTCGGCGATCATGTGGTAGGCGGGTGATGTCGTGTAGGACAGCACCATCGGCACCTCGCCCTTGGTGAAAAGTCCATAGGCCTCCGACCAGCCGGGTGTCACGGTCAAGACGCGCCGCTTCAATTTCTGCCAGGCGGCCGGCGCGTCATCACCGTAGACAGACTTCACCCAGAGCAGAAAACCGAGCCCCGGCGTCGACGTGCGGGGATCCTCGATCACGATCTTCTGCGAAGGATCCCCTTCCACGAGTTCCTTCATGCTCTTCGGCGGGGTCTTCAGCGCCTGCGTGTCGTACACGACGGCAAAATGACCATAATCGTACGGGATGAAGGTATCGTCGGAGAAGCCGCCGGGAACCTCGACTGCTGACGTGTCGACGCCGTGGACGTCGAAAAACCCGGTCTGCTTCGCCTCGGCAACGAGATTGGTATCGAGCCCCAGGATGATGTCGGCCTTGCTCGTATCTCCTTCGAGCTTCAGGCGCGTGAGCAGAGCCACACCATCGGCGACCCCAACAAAGTCCACCTTGCACTCGCAGGTCTTTTCAAAAGCCTCCTTGACCTTTGGCCCCGGCCCCCACTCGGAGATGAAGCTCTCGTAGGTGTAGATCGTCAACGTCTTGTCCGCAGCCGACACGGGAACAGTCGACAGCATGACGATTGCGGCCGCCGCAGCCAAAGCTCGGCCGGGAAAAACAGATATCGTGGCTCGCATAAGCGCCCCTCCTTTGAATTGGTCTTCCGGGAAAAGGGCGTCTGTTACGCGTCTAATCCCTCCGCCGGTCCTAGCCGGATCAGGTTCCGCGGGTTGGTGTTCACCTCTCAGCCTCCGGTTCCTGACGACCCCTTGGCACCCCGTTAGAGCAAGGCAGAAATAGCGCGACGTTTTGCGCCACGCAAGCATGGGACGGCTTGCGACCAGAACGCCTGGCTTCAACGGGACGGTGACGCTTGCCCTTTCTGCCTTTTTCATGCCACAGCAATCGGCTTATCAACCGATCGGCAAGTTGCTTGGCCCTATTATCCGGCCACCTGGTGCGCGGAAGAGCCTGACCCATGACCAATGCAGAGCCACTAGAGCAGTCTGGAACCGCGGCGGCGAGTTACGAGATCGGCTTCAAACGACAGATTACAATTGCCGTAGCGTCGTTCTGGGAATCGCCGGTTCGCAATCGTATCGTTCTCGTCGCGGCAGCCTTGCTGGCAATCATTCTGCTGACCGCTTACGGCCAGATCCTTCTGAACAGATGGAACGCGCCTTTCTACAATTCGCTGGAACGCCGAGATTTGCCGGAATTCATCGTCCAGCTGAAGAATTTTGCATTCATCGCCGGGTTCCTTCTTCTGCTCAACGTCGTGCAGACATGGCTCAATCAGATGGCTGCGCTCTACATGCGAGAAGGTCTGTCACGCGACGTTGTCGACCAGTGGCTGACAGACCGGCGAGCGTATCGGCTTTCGCTTTCCAGTCCTCTCGGCGTCAATCCCGATCAGCGGCTGCACGAGGATGCACGCAAGCTTTCCGAGATGACCACTTCGCTCACGATTGGCCTCGTCCAGGCGACGATCTTGCTGATCAGTTTCATCGGCGTGCTCTGGCAACTATCGAGTGGCTTCGTCTTTCATTTCGGCGATACAAGCTTCTCGATCCCCGGCTACATGGTCTGGGGAGCGATCTTCTATGCCAGCATTGCGTCTCTGGCCAGCAACCTTGTCGGTTTTCGGCTGACGCGCATCAATGCCGAACGGTACGCCCGTGAAGCCGACCTGCGCTTCTCGCTGATGCGCACCAACGAGAATCTCGAAGCGATAGCACTTGCGCGCGGCGACGAAACCCAGCGCCAGCGCATCCACACCAAGATCGACGATGTCATAGGCCTGATCCGCCAACTCGCGATAGCTCTCACCAACCTCACCTGGGTTACCGCGGGCTTCGGCTGGCTCGCTCTGGTCGTCCCGACGTTGATCGCGTCTCCGGCCTATTTTGCCGGAACCATGAGCTTCGGAGAATTGATGATGTCGGCAGCCGCCTTCAATCAGGTCCACTCGGCCCTGCGTTGGTACGTCAACAATTTCGACTCCATTGCGGACTGGAAAGCGACGCTCCTGCGCGTCATGAGCTTCAGGGCTGCGCTCGTTGACATGGATGACTACCATCCCAAAGGCAGCGAGGTCCTGCTCGAGCGTGGCGCGACGGAACAGCTCGCGTTCAAGAACGTGACGATCTGCGCGAAACCGAATGGCAACAGCTGCGATCACGCCTTTCGTTTGCGCGAACCGGATCCAGTCATCGGAGCCGGCGAAAGGGTGATGATCAACGGCGACCAGGGCATTAACCGGAAGCTGCTCTTCGATGCGCTTGCCGGACTTTGGCCGTGGGGTAGCGGGGCGATCGAGCTGCCTGCGCAGGAGATCCTCTTCGTCCCACAGCTGGACTATCTTCCGGAAGGATCACTGCGCGATGCCTTGCTCTTCCCGGTGTCGGCGCCCTCCTTCTCCGACGAGGAGATCGCAGCAGCACTAACCCGGGTCGGGCTTGGCGATCTCACGCAATCCCTTGACGAACATGCCCGATGGGATCGCAGGCTCGAAAAGGACGAGCAGATATCGCTCGCATTCGCCAGTCTACTGCTGCGATGCCCGCAATGGATCGTCTTCAACGATGTTCTCGAAGGTTTGGAACCGGAAACGGTCGAACGACTATCGTCGGTGATGCACGAGTTCCAGAACGCCACCCTCATCTATATCGGGCGATCCGGCGCCTTCTACGACGCAATGTCTCCGAGACTGCTGCACCTGGAGGCGCTCCCGCAAACTGGCCGGTGACCTTCAGCCTTCGAGTTCTTCGCGCAGCATCTCCAGTTCGAGCCACTCTTCTTCCATTCGCGCGAGGTCGGCTCGCAGCTTCTCCAGCTCCTTCGCCAGCATGTTGAACGCTGCCGGGTCCCGCGAGAACAAGCCTGGATCTGCCATTTTCGCTTCCCGGGCGGCGATTTCTCCCTCGGCTTTCGCAATCTCCTTCGGCAGGTTCTCCAGCGCGAACTTCTGCTTGTAAGAGAGCTTGGCCTTGCCCTTCGATGCTGGCCCCTCCGGCGACTTTTCACCGCCTTCCTGAACTTTCCCTTTGTCTGTCCTTGCAGCGCGGCGACGTTCGTCCTCGGCGCCTTTTCTTTGCGACAGCATATCGGAATAGCCGCCGGCATACTCGATCCAGCGACCGTCCGGCAGCTCTGGGTCGGCCGGCGCAATCGTCGAGGTAACCGTGCGGTCCAGGAAGTCACGGTCGTGGCTGACGAGGATAACCGTACCGGGATAACCGGCGACGATCTCTTGCAACAGATCAAGCGTTTCGATGTCGAGATCGTTCGTTGGCTCGTCGAGGATCAGCAGGTTTGACGGCTTTGCCATGATGCGCGCCAGCATCAACCGTGCCCGCTCGCCGCCAGACAGATTGCGGATCGGGGTGCGCGCCTGCTCGGGCTGAAACAGAAAATCCTTCATGTAACCGGTGACGTGCCGCTGCTCGCCGTTGACGAGAAGATTCTCGCCCCGACCGTCGGTCAGATAGTGGGCCAGCGTGTCGTCGGGATCGAGATCCTCGCGTTTCTGGTCGAGCACAGCGATCTCGAGGTTGGTTCCGAGCTTGACGGTTCCACCATCCGGTTCCAGCTGCCCCGTCAGCATCTTGAGCAGTGTCGTCTTGCCTGCGCCGTTCGGCCCGACGAGGCCGATGCAATCGCCACGGTGAACGCGGATCGAAAACGGGGCGACGATCGTGCGTCCACCATACGCTTTCGTGATCCGTTCCGCCTCGATGACCAGCTTCCCGGATTCGCGCGCATCGGCGAGGCTTGCCTGCACGGTCCCCTGCGGTCCTCTGTGGCCGCGATAGTCGGCGCGCATCGCCTGCAACTGCCCGAGACGACGCATATTGCGCTTACGTCGCGCCGTAACGCCGTAACGGAGCCAGTGCTCTTCCCTCTCGATCGCCTTGCCGAGCTTGTGCTGTTCGATCTCTTCCTCCTCGAGGACCTTGTCACGCCACTCCTCGAAATGACCGAAGCCCCGGTTGAGACGACGCGCAATGCCGCGGTCGAGCCAGACCGTCGCGGTCGAAACCTTCTCAAGAAAGCGGCGGTCGTGAGAGATCAGAACGAGCGCGCTGCGGCTCTTCTGAAGCTCACCTTCGAGCCACTCGATGGTCGGCAGGTCGAGATGGTTTGTCGGCTCGTCGAGCAGCAGAATATCCGGTTCAGGTGCAAGAACACGTGCCAGCGCTGCCCTGCGCGCTTCGCCGCCCGAAAGGCTCCTGGGATCCTCCTGCCCGGTCAGACCGAGGTGCTCCAGAAGATATGCGACGCGGTAGGGGTCATCTCCCGGCCCCAGTCCGGCTTCCGCATAGGACTGGACGGTCTCGTATCCGTCGAAATCGGGCGCCTGTTCGAGATAACGGACAGTCGCGCCCGGATGTCGGAACAACTCACCGGACTGCGGCTCAACAAGTCCGGCGGCGATCTTCATCAAAGTCGATTTACCCGATCCATTGCGTCCGACGAGGCAGATGCGATCGCCCGGCTCTACCTGAAGGTTCGCGCCGGAAAGCAACGGCGTACCGCCGAAGGACAGGAAGATGTTGTCGAGTTTGAGGATAGGAGGCGCCAATGGTTTATGCTCCAGTCAGGTCAAAGGGGCGGGCAAGAAGCATTGCTTCCCCGCTGTCGAGCGACAAGATAATCGCGCCCTCGGCGACGTTCGAGATGGTACGCGTCGACCCGAGCGGCAGGGAGAAGTCTTCAAGCGGATAGCGCGCGTTGTGGATCGACAGGCCTGAAAGGGGTGACAGTCCGACGACCGAAAACAGCGAACCTCGCGGCAGATCCACTGTCGCCCTTCCGGGAAGCAGTGGATAGGCCTCTTCCTCGCCTGAGGTCAGGAGCGTTTCGTATCCTTCCTTGGTGAGTTGCAGTCCCTGCAGGAGATGCATGAGTGCATGATCCGAGCGCTCCCCCCCGAGCGCACCGGCGAGGATCAGCCGGTCGGCGCCGCGTCGGATCGCTTCGCCTATCGCGATCGCACCGTCAGTTTCCGCCTTCTGAGCCGGATATGGGAGCCGGTCGACATTCGGCCAGGCTTCTCCCAGAGCTTCCGGCGAAGAATCGAAGTCACCAACCCATAGCTCCGGCACGATACCGAGCATGGACGCGTGACGCATTCCGCCGTCGGCGGCGATGAAACGCCCACCCGAGACGGCCGACTTCAACCGCTCGGTCAGGACCAGGTGCCCCCCGAGGAGGATGGTAAAGGTAGTCTTCGTCATGCGCCCGCCATAGCGCATCTCGTCAGGAAAAGGAAAGAATATCGGTGGCCACACCGACTTGCCTTCATGGTACGGGAGGGAAGCTGCAAAGCCGTGTTCAGGCCGGCGTAATGCTGGATTTCCGTTGACTGGCAGGGTACCTGAGCGTATCTAGCCACACTCGTGGTGATTTGGCCGGCCGGCTTGCAGCCACGTTAAACAAATCGCTAAAGGGCCGAGGCGAGCTCCGAAGGACTTTCCGAGGACCAATGGCGATCTGCAAGATCGCCGGCAGTTTTTGTATGTGTGGCTGCAACTGCACCGCAAGGAAGGTCGAGTTCGAACATGCCGATCAAGATTCCCGATACGTTGCCTGCCTTCGAGACTCTCGTGCACGAGGGCGTGCGCGTGATGACCGAAACGGTTGCGATCCGCCAGGACATTCGCCCCCTGCAGATCGGCCTTCTGAACCTCATGCCGAACAAGATCAAGACGGAGGTGCAGATGGCGCGGTTGGTCGGCGCCTCGCCGCTTCAGGTGGAGCTGTCCCTCGTCCGTATCGGCGGGCACAAGGCGAAGAATACGCCGGAGGAGCATCTGCTTGCCTTCTACCAGACATGGGAGGAGGTCCGCGACCGCAAGTTCGACGGTTTCATCATCACCGGTGCGCCGATTGAAACTCTGCCTTTCGAGGAGGTCACCTACTGGGACGAGTTGCGGCAGATTCTCGACTGGACGACGACCAACGTCCATTCGACGCTGAATGTCTGCTGGGGCGCGATGGCGGCCATCTACCACTTCCACGGCGTGCCGAAGTACCTCCTGAGCGAGAAGGCTTTCGGGATCTACCGCCACCATATTCTGAATCCGTCCTCCGTGTACCTGAACGGCTTTTCCGACGACTTCCAGATTCCGGTCTCGCGCTGGACTGAAGTGCGCCGGGCCGACATAGAGAAGGTGCAAGGGCTCGAGATCCTGATGGAGTCGGACGAGATGGGTGTCTGCCTCGTGCACGAGAAGACGGCAAACCGCCTCTACATGTTCAACCACGTAGAATACGACTCGACGTCTTTGGCCGACGAATATAACCGCGACGTAGCAGCTGGCGTGGCGATCAAGGTGCCGCACAACTACTTTCCCGACGACGATCCGGCGAAGAAACCGTTGAACCGCTGGCGCAGCCATGCGCATCTCTTCTTTGGGAACTGGATCAACGAGATCTACCAGACGACGCCCTACGAACTGAATGCCATCGGCCTCGACCGATCGGCCTGATCAGGGTTGTGGCCCAAGCCCCTTTCCTGGGAAACAGCGGCGGGCTGAAGACCACTCAGCGTGAGCTGTTGCGGAAATGAACGGCAATTCGAGCGGAGGAACCATGGAACGCGAACTCTTCGGGCAGACGGCGGCGGGTGAGCCGGTCTACAGGGTGACCCTCGAGGGCGGCGGGCTGACGATGAAAGTGATGACCTGGGGAGCGGTGATCCAGGATCTGCGCCTTGAAGGACATAGCCATCCACTTGTCCTCGGCTTCGAAACCTTCGACGACTACCCGCGCCACTCCCCCTATTTCGGCGCCACGCCCGGGCGATGCGCCAATCGTATCGCCAACGGATGCTTCACACTGGACGGCAAAGAATACCAGCTTGAACGCAACGAAAACGGCACCGGGCACCTTCACGGCGGCAGCGACGGTATCGCCAAACGCAACTGGGACATCGCCAGCCTGGCGCCCGATCGTGTCGAACTGGCAATCGTGGATCCGGACGGCCGTGCCGGCTATCCCGGAAACTGCTCGATCACGGCGACCTATGCCCTTCGAGAGCACGGCGTTCTGTCCGTTGTCTACACATCGACCACCGACCGTCCGACGCTCGCAAACGTCTGCCAGCATTCGTATTTCAACCTCGATGGTCGAGAAGATGCCCTCGGCCACGACCTGATGCTCGCCGCCGACGCCTATCTGCCGGTCGATGACCGACTGATCCCGACCGGAGAAATTCGTCCGGTCGACGGCACGCCGTTCGACTTCCGGACAATGTCACCGATGGACCGCCAGTTGGATGGAAAGCGTGTTCTCTACGATCGCAACTTCTGCCTTTCGCCCTCACGTGTCGAAAAGCGCACAGTAGCGATTGCTCGCAGCATTACCTCTGGCGTTGCCATGGAAGTACGGACGACGGAGCCGGGCGTTCAATTCTATGCCAGCGCAAAGCTCAACGTTCCCGTCGCAGGGCTCGAGGGTCGCCGGTATGGTCCGTTCGCCGGATTCTGCCTGGAAACCCAGACGTGGCCGGACGCAATCAACCACCCGAATTTTCCGAGCGCCGTTCTGCGTCCGGGCGAACTCCTGCGACAAGAGACGGATTACGTTTTCTCAAAGGCATGAAGCCAGAGAAGACCGAGTGCACCGACAGGTGTACGCGCCAAGTGCGCCCTCCGGCAATTCTCCTGAGGGAAATGCCGGAGCCCGTAAATGGCGGGCGACGACCAGCCGTAAAGCGGCTATTCCATCTCCGATGGCCTGGCCTGATCTCATTTATTTCGGAGAATTGGAGCGGGTGAGGCGATTCGAACGCCCGACCCCAACCTTGGCAAGGTTGTGCTCTACCCCTGAGCTACACCCGCTCATATCCGCGATCCGGGGGTAGTCGGTGGATCGTGGGTCATCCGCGTTGCGGCGACGGGCGCTATATGGCCTAACCGTTTTTCAAATGCAACAGGGAAATGACGAAATCGTCCAGAATTTTTTCAACTTGTTGGGAAACAAGGGAAAACGCCCGCCTGAGCGATAACGTCTGTGATTGCCAACGCAAGTCGCCGACCGTATCAATCAATCATTCTGCCGGACAACCCGGCCCCCCCCGAACGCTTTTCCCGAGAGACAGTCATGACGAATACCCCAAAAGCCGCCAGTGACCTCTTCCAGCTGCTCGATGAGCTGAAGATCGGCCATAAGACCAAATATCATCCGCCCGTGTTCACGGTCGCGGAATCGGTCGCGCTTCGCGATGAGATTCCCGGCGGCCACACCAAGAACCTCTTCGTCAAGGACAAGAAGGATCGGTATTTTCTTCTGACCGTCGAGGAGAACGCCGTCGTGGACCTGAAGACGGTACACACGATCCTCGGCGCCTCAGGTCGCGTCTCGTTCGGCAGACCGGAAAAGCTCATGGAATACCTCGGCGTCATCCCGGGTGCGGTAACGGTCTTCGGGGCGATCAACGATACCGGCCACAACGTCACGTTCGTGCTCGATTCCGATCTCATGAAAGAAGACATCGTCAACGGTCACCCCCTGTCGAACGACGCTACGACATCGGTGGCTCGTGACGACTTGCTGCGCTTTCTTGAAGCAACCGGACATACACCGCTTGTCTTGAAAGTAACGGCCTGACATACGATCTTAGCGACACACCGAAGGCCCCAGGCGGCCATCAACGGCGGAGTATTCTGATGAGCGACAACAGCAATCCCTATAGCGGTTTTGGTGGCCAGATGACGGGCCATGCTCATTTGGGAGATACCCCGCCACGAAGCCACATCAGGGACACGACGACCGCGGGCTTTGCGAAGGACGTTCTTGACGAATCCCGCAAGCAGCCAGTGCTGGTCGACTTCTGGGCACCGTGGTGCGGGCCCTGCCGTCAACTGGCGCCGGTAATCGAGAAGGTAGTCAACGAATCGAACGGCCGCGTCAAACTGGTAAAGCTCAACATCGACGACCATCCGGCCATTCCCGGGCAGCTCGGCATTCAGTCGATCCCGGCCGTCGTCGCCTTCGTCAACGGTCAACCGGTCGACGGGTTCATGGGCGCCATTCCCGAGAGCCAGGTCCGGCAGTTCATCGACAAGCTGGCCGGCCCTGAAGGCAACACCGGCGAAGCCGAGCTGACGGCAGCGCTCGACGAGGCTGACGGTCTCGTCGCCGCAGGAAACTTCGAAGGCGCCGCACAGCTTTTCGGAGCCGTGATGCAAGCCGATCCCGAAAACGTGCGTGCGATAGCGGGCATCGCGGAATGCATGCTTGGCACCGGTCAGCACGAGCGCGCGTCGCAGCTCGTTGCCAATCTTCCCGAGCCCCTTGCCAAGGCGCCGGAACTGCAGGCTGTGACCAGGAAGCTGGAGCAGATCAGCGAGGCTCGCAAGCTCGGAGATCCGCAAGCGCTCGAGCACGAACTGTCTCTCGACCCGGACAATCACGAAGCCCGCATGAAACTCGCCAAGATTCTGAACGTGCAGGGGCGGCGCGAGGAAGCGGCGGAGCACCTGTTGATGATCATGCGTCGCGACCGGGCTTTCGATGATGATGGCGCCCGTCGCCAGCTCTTGCAGTTCTTTGATGTATGGGGTGCAAAGGACCCGGTGACAGCCATGGCCCGAAGGAAGCTTTCGTCGATCCTCTTTTCCTGACGATCGATCAAGCGCTTCTTGAGTTCGCTTCGGCACGAACCACATATTGAAAGGTACGGGCGGCTTTTCCGCCCGTACCGGGAGTGCATTGATGAAAGTCGGCAATGCGAGATATCTGACGGAAAAGGACTTGCCGGAAGTCCTGCCGGTCTTCCCCTTGAGCGGCGTTTTGTTGCTGCCCGGCGGACAATTGCCCCTCAACATCTTCGAGCCGCGCTACCTTGAGATGTTCGACGATGCGCTGGCGGGTAACCGCTTGATCGGCGTCGTCCAACCAGCATTCCAGGGAACGTTCGCGAGCGAACCCGTGTCGGGACCAGCGCTCTGTCAGGTCGGCTGTATCGGACGAATTACTTCCTTCGGGGAGACGGGCGATGGACGCTACATCACCTCGCTCGGCGGCGTATGTCGCTTCCGGCTGATGGAGGAGATCGCAAGTCATCGTCCCTACCGCAGCTTTCGGATCGCGCCCTTTTTTGCCGACCTTTCCGATGCGGACGAAGAGGCGACGATCGATCGCAACGCACTTCTCGCCGCGTTCCGCGCCTACCTCGAGGCGAACAAACTGGAAGCCGACTGGGAAAGCGTCGAGCGTGCAAGCAACACGACGCTCGTGACCTCCCTGTCGATGATGTCGCCCTTCGGCCCGGCAGAAAAGCAAGCGCTCCTCGAGGCTCCTGACATGCGCAGCCGTGCCGAAACGCTGATTGCGATCACCGAGATTGCTCTTGCGCGCGAGTTTGGCGACCCCGACACGATTCTCCAGTAGGACGACCGGTATGGATAGCCTAACGAGCACAGTCGATCCGAAGCTTCTGGAGCTTCTCGTCTGTCCGCTGACACAGACCCACCTGACCTATGACCGACAGAAAAACGAACTGGTTTCGGAAAAGGCGAAGCTCGCCTATCCGGTTCGC
Organism: Ciceribacter sp. RN22; assembly: GCF_024054295.1. Classification (NCBI taxonomy): domain Bacteria; kingdom Pseudomonadati; phylum Pseudomonadota; class Alphaproteobacteria; order Hyphomicrobiales; family Rhizobiaceae; genus Ciceribacter; species Ciceribacter sp. RN22. The sequence continues at coordinate 1,152,801 of NZ_JAMXLD010000002.1, read as the reverse complement.
GACGGCGTCGCGATCATGCTCGTATCCGAAGCGCGCAGGCTCGGAGACTGACGACGCGACCGATTAAAGCGACTGGCCCGCCAGAAGTCGTGGTTGCCCGGCGCCCCCTCCGGTTCCGGCCGCTTCACGAATGAAGTACGATTTCAGCCCCGGCAGCCGATCGACAAGGCCCAATCCGAAATCGCGCATGGCTCGAATAGGTGACACGTCGTTCGAGAACAGGCGGTTCAGCACGTCCGTCGTCACACCCATGCGGAAGGTGTCGAAGCGCCGCCACTCCTGGTAACGTTCGAGTACGTTGAGATCGCCGATATCAAGGCCGATACGGTCCGCCTCGACCACTGTCTGGGCAAGCGCCGCCACGTCCTTGAAGCCGAGATTCAGGCCCTGACCCGAGATCGGATGAATGCCATGGGCAGCATCGCCTGCGAGCGCAAGGCGCGGTGCGACGAAGGCACGTGCCAATGTCAGTCCGAGCGGGAAGGCACGTCGGTCGCCCACCGCCCGTATAGAGCCCAGCTTGTAACCGAAACGACGTTCCAGTTCTTCCTCGAACACGAGATCGTCGGCAGAAACAAGCCGGTCGGCCTCTTCCGTGCGCTCCGTCCACACGAGGGACGAGCGATTGCCTTTCAGCGGCAGGATGGCGAAGGGTCCGGCGGGAAGGAAGTGCTCTTCGGCGCAGCCATCATGCGGCCGCTCATGCTCGACGGTCGTAACGATTCCAGACTGGCCGTAGTCCCAGGTGATCGTCTTGATTCCGGCCATGTCTCTCAGTCTTGAGCGCACGCCGTCGCAAGCAACGACGAGTCGGGCGGACAGCACCGTCCCGTCGGAGAGCGTCAATGCCGCGGCAGCCGGACCACTTTCGAATCCGGTGGCGCGCAACCCGTGCCGAATGGCGACGCCAGCCTTGGCGCAGGCGTCCCTCAGTGCACCCACCATGGCCACATTCGGTATCATATAGGCAAACGGTCGCCCTTCCTCGACCGCACCGTCAAACGTGAGGAAAATCGGCCGGACCGGGTCGGACGTCTTCGAATCGGTCACGATCATCCTGGTGATCGGCTGCGCCTCCGGCTCGATACGAGCCCATATCCCGAAAACTTCCAGCATGCGGATGGCCGCCGCAATGATCGCCGAGGCACGGGGGTCCTTCTTCCAGGCGTCTTCCGGAGCGGCCTCGACGACCTCCACGGACAGATGCGGGGCGGCCTGCTTGACCGCCAGCGCCACCGAAAGCCCGACATATCCGCCGCCGACGACCAACATATCCAACATCACGCACTCCATTAGCACTTGTGTGTGGCAAGGCACCTATATAGATCAGCCTTGAACTTCTTCCTACATGCGAGGCCTTCATAACATGTCCCAGCAGAACGAAGAACCCAGTGCGATGGACGGTCTCATCAAGACCCTCGATATCGAGAAGCTGGAGGAGAACCTCTTTCGCGGAAGCAGCCCGCAGAACGGTTGGCAACGCGTCTTCGGTGGGCAGGTCATTGCCCAGGCATTGATGGCGGCGCAGCGCTGCGTCGAGGATGACCGTCTCGTCCATTCCCTCCACGCCTATTTCATGCGTCCCGGGGACCCATCCGTGCCGATCATTTATCAGGTCGAGCGCATTCGTGACGGCGCAAGCTTCACAACCCGCCGCGTTGTCGCAATCCAGCACGGCAAAGCGATCTTCTCGATGTCGGCCTCCTTCCAGCTGGAGGAACCCGGTTTCGACCACCAGGTGGTGATGCCAGAAGTTCCTCCACCGGAACAACTGATCGGCGAAAAGGAGTTCAAGGAAATCTTCCTCGCGGATGCGCCCGAGAACGTGCGGCGGTATTGGGGGCGTAACCGTCCGATCGAGATCAGACCGGTTTCGCTCATCCACTATGTCTCCAAGGAAAAGCTGGAACCAACCGCACACATCTGGGTTCGTGCAGTGGGAGCGGTGCCCGACGATCATCGTTACCAGGCGGCCATCCTCGCCTATCTTTCCGATATGACGTTGCTGGATACCTCGCTCTACGCGCACGGCACGTCAATTTTTGATCCCAACCTCCAGGTTGCGAGCCTCGACCACGCCATGTGGTTTCATCGTCCCTGCGACCTCGGAGACTGGATGCTTTACACGCAGGACAGCCCCAGTGCTTCGGGCGCAAGAGGCATGACACGCGGGAGCCTCTATTCGCGGTCTGGTCAGCTGATCGCCTCGGTTGCGCAAGAGGGTCTGATCCGCAATCGTGCAAATGATGAAAACGAAGGCAAAAAATAGAATCTGCCTATATTTTTATCAGATGAATATCCTTTTCGTGCCGCTTTATTGAACGGGCACACTATAGCCTTTACATTTCAATAACTTATATGGCACCCAGAATCTGGCACGCCCTTTGAATGTCTCACGCTGGTCGCTGATCAAATCACGTCGCCAGCGGCAAGGAGAGTCGGCTCCGAGCCGAGGACAAACAAAGGATGGGACGCCAGATGAAAATTGTAATGGCCATTATCAAGCCGTTCAAACTGGACGAGGTGCGCGAAGCCCTCACAGCCGTCGGCATACAAGGCCTCACCGTAACCGAGGTGAAGGGTTACGGCCGCCAGAAGGGCCACACCGAAATCTACCGCGGCACAGAGTATGCCGTCAGCTTTCTGCCCAAGCTCAAGATCGAAATCGCCGTAGCGTCGGAGCTCGCGGACAAGGCAGTCGAGGCTATCGCGTCCGCTGCCAAGACGGGTCAGATCGGGGATGGCAAGATCTTCGTATACTCGATCGACCAGGCCGTGCGCATTCGTACCGGCGAAACCAATTCCGAAGCCCTGTAAAAAATGGCCGCTAGGGGAGTCTTTCTGATGTCATTTGCCAAATTTTCTTCCACTTGCGCCCGTATCGGCGCCGCTTCGGCCGCCCTGCTGGCGCCGGTCGTGGCCTTCGCGCAGGAGGCTGCGCCTGCGGTCGCCGAAGCCGCCGCTGCAGCGCCCGTTCCGAACAAGGGCGACACGACCTTCATGTTCCTCAGCACCATCCTCGTGCTGTTCATGACCATCCCGGGTCTCGCTCTCTTCTATGGCGGCCTTGTTCGCACCAAGAACATGCTGTCGGTCCTTATGCAGACGACGGTTATCGCCTGCACCGTGATGATCATCTGGGTCGTCTATGGCTACTCGTTCGCATTCGGCGGCGGCACAAATCCGTTCTTCGGCGGCACCGCCAAGATGTTCCTGGCCGGTATCACACCGGACAGCACGGCTGCGACCTTCTCTGATGCCGTCATTCCGGAATACATCTTCATGCTGTTCCAGATGACCTTCGCAGCCATCACACCCGGCCTGATCATCGGCGCTTACGCTGAGCGCATCAAGTTCGGCGCTTCGGTTCTGTTCTGCGCACTTTGGGTTACTTTCGTCTACTTCCCGGTCGCTCACATGGTCTGGGACGCCAACGGCCTTCTCTTCGGCTGGGGCGCTCTCGACTTCGCTGGCGGCACGGTCGTTCACATCAACGCCGGTATTGCAGGCCTGATTGGTGCGATCATGGTTGGCAAGCGCATTGGCTTCGGCAAAGACATGATGGCTCCGCATTCGCTGACGCTTTCCATGGTTGGCGCTGCCATGCTGTGGTTCGGCTGGTTCGGCTTCAACGCCGGTTCCAACCTCGAAGCTTCTGGCGGCGCAATGCTCGCAACCGTCAACACCTTCGTTGCCACCGCCGCAGCAACCCTCTCCTGGTCGCTGGTTGAAAAGATCGTCCGCGGCAAGGCTTCCGTCCTCGGCGCGATCTCCGGCATGGTTGCTGGTCTCGTTGCCGTTACGCCGGCTGCAGGTATTGCCGGTCCGATGGGCTCCATCATTCTCGGCTTGCTCGTTTCCCCGCTTTGCTTCTTCTTCGTCTCTGTTGTGAAGAACAAGTTCGGCTACGACGATACGGCTGACGTCTTCGGCGTTCACGGAATCGGTGGCATGTTCGGCGCTATCGGCACCGGCGTACTGGCTTCTGCAAGCCTCGGCGGCATCGGCTATGCTGAAGGCGTCACCATGGGCGCTCAGGTCATCGTTCAGATCAAGGCTGTTCTCGTCACCATCGCATGGACCGGTATCGGCTCGATCATCCTCTACAAGATCACCGACCTGATCATCGGCCTGCGTGTTGCTCCGGAAGCAGAGCGCGAAGGTCTCGACCTCGCCTCGCACGGCGAAGCCGCGTACCACAGCTGAGCCCAAAGCCACGCCGGTCCCAAGCCGGCGTGGACCCCACCCAAACGGTCGCGCCCGCGGCCGTCGAAGCCCAGGCACCAAGCCTGGGCTTTTCTTTTTTGTCACCTCTCCTCTGCCCGGCGGCGGCCAGTGCCTGCGGATGGTTAATAGGCCATTAACTGTACCTCGCTTACTGTGCGGCGAAGGGCGAGAGGGCCAGAAAGCCATCGTTCGCAGCGCATGTGTGAACGATTCTCGAAACGGGCAGGCAGGACATGAACAGAGGTAACTCGGTGATGATGGGAGACCATGGCGATCGTTCCGCCTTGACGGCGTTCCTTCTCCGGCAGCTTCTCACACTGGCCGGTTTCGCGCTTTTTGTGCTGCTGATGCTCGCGGTCGCGGCATTGGCGACGTGGAACGTCTCGGACCCGAGCTTCTCCTACGCAACGGCCAACGAACCGACGAACATTCTCGGCCGCGGCGGTGCCGCCTTCGCGGACCTCATGTTGCAGTTTCTGGGGCTGGCGAGCGTTATTGCATTGCTTCCCGTGCTTGCCTGGTCGCTGGCACTCATCACCAGCCGCCCACTCCATCGTTTCCCTGCCCGTCTTGGCGCCTGGGCGATCGGTTCACTTCTCTCGTCGGCCGTCATTGGCTGCTTCCCGCCGCCACTGACATGGCCGATCCCCAACGGAATCGGCGGCGTCCTCGGCGACGCCATCCTTCGCTTTCCCGGGCTTTTTATCGGCAGCTATCCCACCGGGACGGCCTCCATGATCGTCAGCGCAATATTGGCCGTTCCTGCAGCCTGGTCACTGCTCTTCGCCGCGGGTCTGGTTGGTAGAACCATCGAAGACGAACAGGAGATCGCCCCGGCCAGGGTACCTGCAAAGTCCACGCGGATCGAACCGGCATTCGAGGACGAGACTGATGAGGATGACGGGGGCTGGCTGGCCCTCGGAGCGATTGCCCACAGCTGGTATACGGCCCGCGCCCGCGTGCGACGCCTCCTGGGTCTCAAGCCGTCCGAGCACAACCGCAATCGCTTCGATCAACCCTACGACTTCAACGAGGATGAATTCGGCCCGCTGACCGAACCGACACGGGCAAAGGGCGGCGCCGGAATCCGCAGGGAACCGTCGATGGACACGACGTCGCCAGCTGGTCTTGGGCGGCAACGATCCGTCGTCGCACCGCCTCCGATGATGGGCGATCACTCCGATCTTGGCCTCGATGACGATCCGCCGTTCGATCTGGACGACGCCCGTCCTGCAGGTGTCCTGCCGGATGATGACGGTGACGACTGGATCAAGGCGCCTTCCGGCGATATGAGGTCCCCTTCCAGCGGGCGGGTCTCCCCGCGTATTGCCGCACCTCCCGCGCGTCCGAAGCCCGGCGCACGCGTCGAGAGAGAAGCACAGGCCTCTTTCATTCGCCCCGAAGGCTTCCAGCTCCCGTCCGTGCATCTTCTCGCGGAGCCGAAGAACGTCGGCCGCGCAGCGATGCTATCGGCCGACGCACTGGAACAGAATGCCCGCATGCTGGAAGGCGTCCTGGAGGACTTTGGCATCAGGGGCGAAATCATCCACGTCAGACCGGGGCCTGTCGTTACCCTGTATGAGCTGGAACCCGCCCCCGGCATCAAGTCTTCGCGTGTGATCGGCCTTGCCGACGACATCGCCCGCTCGATGAGCGCTATCGCGGCTCGTGTTGCCGTTGTTCCAGGCCGCAACGCCATCGGCATCGAACTGCCGAACCAGACACGCGAAACGGTCTATCTGCGCGAACTTATCGCCAGTCATGATTTCGAGGCCAGCAAGGCGAAGCTGGCAATGACCCTTGGCAAGACCATCGGTGGCGAGCCGGTGATCGCAGACCTTGCCAAGATGCCGCACCTTCTGGTGGCCGGAACGACCGGCTCCGGCAAGTCTGTGGCCATCAATACGATGATCCTGTCGCTGCTCTACCGGCTTCCGCCGGAGAAGTGCCGCCTGATCATGATCGACCCGAAAATGCTGGAGCTTTCCGTCTACGACGGAATTCCTCATCTGCTGTCGCCGGTCGTCACCGATCCCAAGAAGGCGGTCGTGGCTCTGAAATGGACCGTCCGGGAGATGGAAGAGCGGTACAAGAAGATGTCGAAAATCGGCGTGCGCAACATCGACGGCTTCAATAGCCGCGTCGAACAGGCGCTCGCCAAGGGCGAGATCCTGACGCGCACCGTACAGACCGGCTTCGACCGGCAGACGGGCGAGGCGATCTACGAAACGGAAGAGTTCGATCTTCAGCCGATCCCCTACATCGTCGTCATCATCGACGAGATGGCAGACCTCATGATGGTCGCCGGCAAGGACATCGAAGGGGCGGTCCAGCGGCTAGCCCAGATGGCGCGAGCGGCCGGTATTCATGTCATCATGGCGACGCAGCGCCCGTCTGTCGACGTCATTACCGGTACAATCAAGGCGAACTTCCCGACACGTATCTCGTTCCAGGTGACCTCGAAGATCGACAGCCGCACCATTCTCGGTGAACAGGGAGCGGAGCAACTGCTCGGCATGGGCGACATGCTCTACATGGCCGGTGGCGGACGGATCCAGCGTGTTCATGGCCCCTTCGTCTCCGATAACGAAGTCGAGGAGATCGTCGCTTACCTGAAGACGCAGGGCGCGCCGCAGTATCTCGACGCGATCACCGCCGACGAGGAGGATGAGGACGATGCCGGACATGGCGGAGCCTCCAACCTTGCCGACTCCGACGATCCCTATGACCAAGCTGTGGCGATCGTGCTCCGCGACGGAAAAGCGTCGACATCGTATATCCAGCGACGCCTCGGGATCGGTTACAACCGTGCAGCGTCGCTGATCGAGCGCATGGAGCAGGAAGGCATCATCGGACCTGCGAACCACGCCGGAAAACGCGAAATTCTCGTGCCTACGGAGGCCGACATCATCGAGCGCTAGTGGCGGCCTTTGCCGCCCGACGCCGGCGTCCGAAACCATCCGCCGGCTCGACCGGTATCGTCATGATGGCGCCGCGTTTCTCGGCCATGCAGGGACAAATCAAGGAGTATCCAATGATTCACGTGAAAACCGAGCGCAGGGCGTTTCTCGCCGGCGCAGCCGCGCTGCTCACGGCTGCCGCCCTGCCCCTGCCCGCTCTTGCCGTTACCAACGCCTCGGACGCCGCACAAAAGATCGCCGACCATTTTTCATCGGTTAAGACAATGATGGGCGAGTTCGTGCAGTTCGGCCCGCGCGGCGAACAGACGGGCGGAAAATTCTTCATTGAGCGCCCGGGAAAGCTGCGCTTCAACTACGAGAAGCCTTCGCCGATGCGGGTGATCTCGGATGGCAAAAACGTCGTCATCGGCAACACCAAGCTGAAGACCTGGGATCTCTACCCCTTGTCGAAGACGCCGCTCAGCCTGCTCCTGTCCAACAGGATCGATCTCGGGCACCAGATGGTCCGCGACGTCAAGGAAGAATCAGATCTGACCACGATCGTCCTCGGCGACAGGACGGTGTTCGGCGACTCGACCATAACCCTCATGTTCGATCCAAAGACCTTCGACCTGCGTCAGTGGACGATCACGGATGCTCAGGCGAAGGATACCACCGTGATGATCTTCAATGTGAAGACCGGGACGGCATTCGATCCAAGCGTCTTTGAAATTCCCTACAGCGACGTTCACAGCCAGAAACGCTGACATCACCGGATTGTCTGTGGAGAAGAGCGGTGGTGCCCGCTGGCGCCTCCGGCTTTCGGCTATTCACGACGGATAGAACGTCCTAGTTCTTCATCCAGGTTCGTTGGGCGCTTACCGTCCCCGAGAAGGAGAAAATCGCCGTGGCTCTTTCGATCACCACGTGGAACATCAACTCGGTGCGGCTGCGGTTGCCGATTGTCGTGCAATTCCTCGAGCAGTTCACACCCGACATCCTGTGCCTCCAGGAAATCAAATGTCAAAACGAGGAGTTCCCGGCAGACGCACTGCGGGAGCTTGGATACGGCAACATCATCCTCCACGGCCAAAAGGGCTATCACGGCGTCGCCATCGTTTCGAAACTGCCGCTCAGCGAGGATCATCGCCAAGACTATTGTGGAATGGGCGACGCTCGCCACATCTCGGCGATTTTCGAATGGGCTGGCAGACGTATCCGGCTGCACAATTTCTATGTCCCGGCGGGAGGCGACGAACCGGATCCGACTGCCAATCCCAAGTTTGCGCACAAGTTGAGTTTCGTCGACGAGATGAAAGCCTTGCGAGCCAATGCGGAGCCTGGCGTTTCATCGATCCTGGTCGGAGATCTCAACATCGCGCCATTCGAGAACGACGTCTGGTCTCATAAACAAATGCTGAAGATCGTCAGCCATACACCGGTCGAGACGGAAGGGCTTCTGGAAGTCATCAGTCGCGGAGGATGGCTCGATCTGATGCGTCAGGCCATAGATCCCTCCCAGAAGCTCTATACGTGGTGGAGCTATCGGGCGAAAGACTGGGCGGCGGCCGACCGCGGGCGCCGACTGGATCATATCTGGTCATCTCCCGACCTCGGAGAGTACCTCGACAGGATCGAGGTCCTGAAAGAGGCCCGCGGATGGGAAAGGCCGTCCGATCATGTTCCCGTGACGGCTCATTTTTCGGCCTGAGGAACTTTCTATTCGAAGCGTGGCGCTATTGCAGCGCTTCCCTCGACCAGCGACCGCAGCGACCGCCGGATACGCTCCTGCACGACTACGGCCATCGCGGGATACTCTTCGAGCAAGCGATGGAACATGGCTCGGGTGATTCTGATCACCTCGCAATCGTCCAGCGCAATCGCCGTGTACTTCCGCTCGACCATGGTCACGAGTGCCAGTTCCGAGAGCATGGTTCCCCTCTCGGCCACCGCCTCGACCTTCGGCTTCCCACCTCGCCCGAAAGTAGACAACTCCAATCGCCCTCTCGAGACAACGTAAGCGCACTCGGCCGGAGACCTTTCGCGGAACAAGGCCTGTCCCGCTGCGACCGTGCGGTGCTCGGCACCGAAGGCGATCAGCCGCAGTTGGTCCTTGTCCAGCCCCTCAAACAAGGGCACATATGAGAGCAGTTCGATGTCGTCGCTCAGCGCCATTGCGGCCTTTCCGAATCAAGGGACGATCTTGTAGCCGCCGTTCTCCGTCACCAGGATCTCGGCATTCGAAGGATCGTGCTCAATCTTCTGTCGCAGTCGGTAAACGTGGGTTTCAAGCGTATGAGTGGTTACGCCGGAGTTGTAGCCCCAAACCTCTTCCAGAAGCACGTCACGAGTGACCACCTTCTGGCCCGCCCGGTAGAGATAACGGATGATCGCCGCTTCCTTTTCGGTCAAGCGGATTTTCTTGCCGTCCTCCGTGGTCAACAGCTTCTGGCTCGGTTTGAACAAATAGGGGCCGACGGTGAAGGTGGCGTCTTCGCTGTGCTCATGCTGACGAAGCTGGGCACGGATGCGCGCAAGCAGTACGGCAAAACGGAACGGCTTCGTCACATAATCGTTGGCACCAGCCTCCAGGCCCAGAATTGTGTCCGAATCGGTATCATGCCCGGTAAGCATGATGACCGGCGCCTTGAATCCGTTCTTGCGCAGCAATTTCACTGCCTCTCGCCCGTCCATGTCGGGAAGTCCGACATCCATGATGAGAAGATCGACCTGTGCGCTGCGGGCCGTCTGGATGCCTTTGGCGGCAGTCTCCTCCTGAAGAAGAGAAAATTCTTCATACAGCGACAATTGCTCGATGAGCGTCTGCCGCAGGTCTTCATCGTCGTCCACAAGAAGAATTGTCCGCGCCGTCATGATCTCGCCTCTTGTCGTTGCGCCCGCTTTCCGGACCGGATCGAAAATCCGGGTTTCGGCAGCACCAAACGCTTTGTTATCGTTTCCGCTGCTATGAATACAACGAGTCACAGGCAAGGCAAAATCTCGTGAAGTCGCCCCTTCGGAAGCAGTCTGCCGGCCGGGGTCAACCGGTCGTGCTTCGCACCGCACCCGGTGATCGCTCGCGGGCCGTCCTGCAGTTCGGTGTCCTTCGGTTGCCCGCGGCCTTGGGTCGCGCCGGCACGGTTCTCTGCAAGAAGGAAGGTGATGGAGGGTCTCCCCGCGCGGCGATGCGGCTGCTGGGTGGTTACATCCGGGGCGATCGTATCAGGAATCTCGTCACGCCGTTACCAATGACGCGGACGAAAGCGGGCATGCTGTGGTGCGACGAGCCGGGACACCCCGCCTATAACCGTCCGGTTTCCGCGCCCTTTGCAGCCAGCCATGAACGGCTGATGCGCGACGATTCGCTCTACGACATATGCCTGATCATGGACTGGAACGTCACTTCACGTCGACGAGGCAGGGGATCGGCAATCTTCTTCCACCTGGCGCGCCCGGGTTACACGCCGACCGAGGGCTGTATCGCGATCGCCCGAAGAGACATGCTGTGCCTCATCCGCCACTTCCGTTGCGGCACACGTATTCACATTCTGTGAACCTTCACGCAGCAGGACATCTCAGGCGAGCGACCGCGGTACAACGAACCGCTCCAGATATCCGCGCCCCTCGCCGACTTGGTTCCAATCCTCGGCATCGAAAAGGATGCATGCGAGCGCTCCCGTTGGGAACTTGTCACGCAGGCGCGCTAGAGCATCCCCTTCGCCGTTGCTTGCGAGCCGAAGCGCAATATCCTGGAGACCAGGATTGTGGGCCAGCACCAGTACGTCCCGGTATTTGGGGTGGAGGTCTCTCAAGAGAGCGAGAATGCGCTCCGCAGGCGCCTCGTACAACGTCTCGAGAATGCGTATCTCGGTTGTCTTTGTCAGCCGACTCTCGATGAAAGCCCATGTCTCCCGCGTGCGCCGAGCGCCGGAGACGAGCACGACGTCTGGCCTCAAACGTTTCTTCACCATGTAATCCGCGACGAGCAAGGCTGCCTTTCTGCCACGCTTTGCCAATGGGCGCTCATGATCCTCGGCATCGTCAGGCCAGTCCGACTTGGCGTGGCGCAACAGCAAGAGCCGACGCCGTGTATTCGCCGCGTATTTGCCGTTGTGATCACCCATCGCCGCTGCTCCATTCCATCATGGCCGACGGCGCAGCATGCCACAGGAGTCAAAGGTTGCGAAAAGCAAAATGCCGCCCCGTTCGGAGCGGCATCCCGAAACACGTGCAACGGCGTCTTTATTTCCAGTCGCGAACGTCGACGAAATGACCGGCGATGGCCGCGGCCGCAGCCATGGCCGGAGAGACGAGATGCGTCCGGCCCTTATACCCCTGACGACCCTCGAAATTGCGGTTCGAGGTCGAGGCGCAACGTTCGCCCGGCTTCAGACGGTCATCGTTCATAGCAAGGCACATGGAACAACCCGGCTCGCGCCATTCGAAGCCGGCATCCTTGAAGATCTTGTCCAGACCCTCTGCCTCAGCCTGTTCCTTAACGAGCCCGGAGCCCGGCACCACCATCGCGGAAACCGACGAAGCGACCTTCTTGCCTTCCACGACCTTCGCGGCCGCCCGCAAGTCCTCGATGCGGCCATTGGTGCACGAGCCGATGAACACGCGGTCGATGGCGATGTCGGTCATCTTGGTGCCCGGCTTCAGGCCCATGTAGTCCAGCGCCCGCCACTTCGAGACGCGCTTGTTTTCGTCGGCGATCTCGTCCGGGTTCGGCACGACGCCCTCGATCGACACGACGTCTTCCGGCGAGGAGCCCCAGGAGACGATCGGCGGCAGGTTGGCGGCGTCGAGCACGACGACCTTGTCGAAATGCGCGCCCTCGTCGGTGTGCAGCGTCTTCCAGTAGGCAACCGCCTGGTCCCAGGCCTCGCCCTTCGGCGCGCGCGGCTTGTCCTTGATATATTCGAAGGTCTTTTCGTCCGGGGCGATGAGGCCGGCACGCGCGCCGCCCTCGATCGTCATGTTGCACACGGTCATGCGGCCTTCCATCGACAGGTCCCGGATGGCCTCACCGGCGAACTCGATGACATGACCCGTTCCGCCGGCCGTGCCGATCTCGCCGATGATGGCGAGGATGATGTCTTTGGCGGTGACGCCTTCCGGCAACTTGCCGTCGACGCGCACCAGCATGTTCTTCGCCTTTTTCTGGATCAGCGTCTGGGTTGCCAGCACATGCTCGACCTCGGACGTGCCGATACCGTGCGCAAGCGAACCAAAGGCGCCGTGCGTCGATGTGTGGCTGTCACCGCAAACGATCGTCATCCCGGGCAGAGTGAAACCCTGTTCTGGTCCGACGATGTGGACGATACCCTGGCGCTTGTCTTTCTCGGAATAGTACTCGACGCCGAAATCGGCAGCGTTCTTGGCAAGCGCCTCGACCTGGATCCGGCTCTCTTCGTTCTTGATCCCCTCAGCGCGATCGGGGGTCGTCGGCACGTTATGGTCAACGACTGCAAGCGTCTTCTGCGGCGCATGCACGGCACGGCCGGCCATGCGGAGACCTTCGAAGGCCTGTGGGCTCGTAACCTCGTGGACCAGATGGCGATCGATGTAGATCAGACAGGTGCCATCGTCCTGCTGGTCGACCAGATGGTCGTCCCAGATCTTGTCGTAAAGGGTGCGGGGTGCGCTCATGATATCAGCTTCCGTGAGTGAATGGAACGGGATCTTGGCGGGCGGAAATCGCCTGCGGCTCGAAAGGTCGGCCGATCAGGATAGGCGGCAGTTGAGCGCCCCGGAGACGCGCGCAAAAAAACGTGCCGGCAGCCGCTTGCGGTCCTGCAGCACGAAAATATGAGGCGCGAGACATCCGAACTTAGATTCCATGGCCGGGCTCATACCAGATTTCGCGAAAACCGGCAATCAAATTGGTTCCGGCACGCGCGCCCTATCGACGAACTGATCAACGCGCCGAATACCTCTTCCGCATCCTTCCTTCAAAACTGCGAAGGAGAAGGGACAGTCCGACTGTCAGCAACAGATAGATATAAGCGACGATCGAATAGGTTTCGAAGAAGCGAAAGGAGCCGGATGCGTACACTTTACCCATCTGAGTAATGTCGGCAACGCCGAGGACGGAGACCAGCGACGAATCCTTGACCATTGCGACGAAGTCGTTCGACAGCGGCGGAAAGACCACGCGGATCGCCTGGGGAAAGACCACCAGGCGAAAGCGCTGGTAACGACTGAGACCGAGCGCCATCGCCGCCTCTATCTGTCCCTTTTCGATCGACTGGAATCCGGCACGGAAGATCTCCGCTATGAAGGCAGAATAGCCGATAGACAGTGCGATGATCGCCCGCCACATCAGCGAAACGTCCCGCACGACCAGCGGTTCGATGAACCCCGCTGCAGCAAGCGGTGACGTCATCAAGTTGTAGAGCGCGACAAACCCGGGTGCGCCCACAAAGGCAATGTAGAACAGCAGCACCAGGATAGGAACGCCACGGATGACTTCGACATAGAAACGTGCGATCTGGCGCAGGATGCGGCTCTGTGCCATGCCGAGCAGGGCGATCATGAGCCCCAACACGATGGCCAGCGCGAAGCCGACAAGCGTGACGAAGATCGTCACGCCGAGTCCGGCCGCGACGGTTCTGAAGACCTGCGTGTAAAGCTCGTTGACGACGATGATCGTGGCGATGGCAATGGCCGCCGTGACAAAGGCGACCAACCACCACGGCCGATCGCCTTTGTCACTCGTACCGGGTAGAGTCTGAAAGCCCATCAGAAGAGCGCCCCACCCAAGAGACAACGGGGCGTGGTCATTCGCCCATCTTGTAGTCGAGGAACCATTTCTTGTTCAGCGTTTCGAACGTGCCATCTGCCTTCAAGGCGGCAATGGCCGCATTGACCGGGACGACGAGGTCGGACCCTTTGGGGAAGATGAAGCCGAAGTCCTCTGTACCGAGCGGCTCTCCAACAATCTTCAGACTGCCGTTCGAGGCGGCGACGTAACCTTCACCCGCGGTGCTATCGGTCAGGACAAGGTCGACGTCACCGGCCTTTAGTGCCTGAACGGTTGCGCCGAACGTCTCGAACAGCTTGATCCGCGGGTTCTGTTCGTTGCCGTCGAGAATCTCATAAACCGCCGTGTAGAACGGGCTGGTACCGGGCTGCGCACCGACGAGGCCGCTTTCGAGCGCTGCAAAACTCTTTGCGTCGCTGAACCTCGCCTCGTCTCCTCGTACCAGCATAAGCTGCTGCGAACGCATGTAAGGGTTCGAAAAATCGACCTTCTCCTTGCGGTCGTCCTTGATGGTGATGCCGGTCATGCCGATCTGGTATTGTCCGTCCGAAACGGCCTGTATCATCGCGTCCCAGGAGGTGTTCTGGTACTCGATTTTGAAATTCAGCCGCTTGGCGATCTCGTTCATCGCATCGTATTCCCAGCCGATCGCCTCCCCACTCTTGGGATCGACAAACTGCAGCGGGGGATAGGCATTCTCCGTCACAACCACAACGGTCTTGCCGCCGAGATCCGGCAAGTCGGCAGAGAAAGAGAAGGGCGCGAGGACAAGAAGGGACAGACCGGCAAGGACGGCGCGGCGAAGGAACATTGTGGTCTCCTGAATTGTGGCAACGGCAGAGTGTCACAATTTCTTCTGCCGTTGCAAGGGAGGCCCCCCAGTATTCAGGGAGTCGTACCACATCGGTTCCCCGATAGGCACGACGCCACGAAACAGCTTTGCGGTCCTGCTGCCGAGACGGCGGACCGCAGCTCCTCTCGGAAAATGTCAGCTCAGAATTCTCTTCAGTGGCTTGAAATACCGAACAATGAGCATGTCGAACGCGAGCACCGTAATCAGGACGGCCCCAGTCAGCGGAAAGAGCAACGATACCGCAACCATAATGACCATGCCCACCTTCCATACCGGTGTTGCGGCCGGCACGCTCGGAGCAACCAAACGGCGAGCGCCGTTTGGTCGCCGCTTCCACCACATGACCACGCCGCTGACGGAAAGGAAAATCACCGAGAGGCAATAGAGCGTTACCAGGGTGATGTTCCAGGTGCCCATGTCACCTTCGTGAAAGGCTATGCCGATCGCCATAGCCTTTCCCGCCAGTCCGTAGTCCTTGAAGGCGACGTCCGCGAGCACATTTCCGCTGTAGCGGTCGATGTGCACCGTCCGGTCGGAAGTCGGATCGCCGCCGTCGTTGCTCATGGTATCGTGTGAGATCGTCCAGACACCCGTTTCGCCAGACGGGAACGCAAGTTCGAAACGATGGTCGAAGCCAAGCTGACGGGCGAAGGCGACAACGCTGCCGAAGTTTACGGGTTCGCCCTGGGCTATGCCCGGAATGCCGGATTGCGAGCCGGAGGCCGGCATCCGGGTTTTCTCCAGCGTCCAGGGCACCTCTTTGATGCCGCCGTGGTTCATACTGGCGTGAGTGACGTCTGACAATGGAACATTATCCCATTTTTCCGCCGGGAACGTGCTCCACGCCTGCGTGAACTTCTCACCCCAAACACCTGCCCATGTGAGGCCCGAGAGGAGGAAGACAAGTAGGATCAGGGAAGCATAGAACCCGACGGTCTGGTGCAGCGATTTCCAAAGCTGCCGACCGCTCGCCGATAGTCTCGGCACCAGCACGGACGAGAGGCCTCCACCATTAAGCGGCCACCAGAGGTAGAGGCCGGTGATGATCAAGACGACACCGAAACCGGCCGCGACTTCAATGAACCGATCGCCGATGTCACCGATCAGAAGCGTGCCGTGAATCGTATCAGCAAGGTCGTAAAGGCCGTGGCGTCGCTCCCAGCTTCCGAGCACCGCAGCAGAATAGGGATCCACCGCCACCATCGTGGAAGCATCGCCGAGATTGACGCGAAAGATCGCAGCCTGCTCCGACGTGCGTGGTGCGATGTATTGCACGAGCGCGCCACCCGGAACCGCCGAAAGTGCGGCTTCGGCCTGCTGGACGATCGGAGCTTCGACTCCGCTGGGGCTGACCGCATATACCTTTTCGCCATCACGTCCGACAAGGACGGCGGACCACAGCATGACGAGACCGGTAACAGCGAGCATGATCAGGAAGGGAGCCACGTAGAGCCCGCCATAGAAGTGCCAGCGCCACGCGGTAAAGTAGAAACCTTGGGTAAGGGAAGAGGATTTCTGAACCGCCGGTGTTTCGACGAGAATGGACATGAGTTACCTCAAAGAAGAAGAGTGCCTTGTGGCTCCGCCAGCGCTACACACGAGCGGGCAGAGAGTGGATTCGGTTCACAGCGCCGGGAACCCACACGCTGAAGCCGTCTTGGGCCGCTGCGGATAAGCGATCGAAAAGAAGATCGTTCTAGGCTGTGAACACGTACCCGGCGCGCGAACGCGGAGTCCGCGCGGCCGGGTTCAGGCGACGGTCGGGAAAGGAGGCGCTCTCGGCGCGGCGTTCGGTGAGAAATGCCGGAAGCTCGCAACGGCAACACGAACGGTTGGAAGAATGTCGAGGACATCGGGCAGGCGTCTGCCGATTGCATCCTCCGGCTGCGGAAGGAGCATACCCGCCGCGAGGCGACAGGCTTCGCAACCACCACCGGCCAATTGGCCCTTGTCACCACTAGCCTTACCGTCACCGGGAAGGCAGAGCGCCGGCCAACTGCCGTCGGGCAAGGTGAAGGCTGCTATCTCGCTCGCGGAAAGACTGGAGGTGGCAACTGCAGGTGCGCGATGAGCGAGGCCAATGAAGACAAGCGTGACCACGCACAAAACACGCGTCGCCATCTGCCATGTCGTTGTTCTACGTCGCATCGCCTCCCCCAGGTAGCCGAGAGAATGTACAGCAGCCACCGTGGTGCGCAAGCGGCGATTCCCGCTTTGGAACGTCGTTGACCAACGGACGAAACAAAAAAGGCGGCTCGAAAGCCGCCTTTCCAAACCCGCTGTGGGAGATCTTATTCTGCTGCGCCTTCGGCGGCAGCGGCCTTTTCAGCGGCTTCTGCGGCTGCCTTTTCGGCAGCGAGAGCCTGGGCTGCTGCAACCTTTTCAGCTTCGATGCGTGCCTTTTCCTCGGCGATCGCAGCGCGCTCGTTTTCGTTGAGCTTGCGGGCGCGGGTGCCGGTGTTCTCGACGATACGAGCCGACTTGCCGCGACGATCGCGCAGGTAGTAGAGCTTGGCGCGACGAACCTTACCACGGCGCACGACTTCGACGCTTTCAACGAGCGGCGAGTAGACCGGGAATACGCGCTCGACGCCTTCGCCGTAGGAGATCTTGCGAACCGTGAAGCTCTCGTTGATGCCGGCGCCCGAACGAGCGATGCACACGCCTTCATAGGCCTGAACGCGGGTACGGTTGCCTTCCTTGACGGTGACGTTGACGCGGAGCGTGTCGCCCGGGGAGAATTCCGGGAGCTTGCGCTTGGCTTCGATCTTGGCGGCCTGTTCGGCTTCCAGCTGCTGAATGATGTTCATCTGTCTAACCTCGATTTCTTCTGAAACAGCCAGAGCGCTCGACTGTGATCCCTTGGTCATGCCTCGGGATATTGACCCGGAAGGGTCGGAGCGGATACGCGGTTCTTTGTTGTGGCAGACGGGCAAAAGCCCATTTCCGCGCGTGCCATTACACGAAACGAAGCGGCTTGTCACCCCCTCCCGCCTCTTTTGTCCCCGTCGCGCAAGCTTGCCGACAACGGTCAGAACGAATATGCATGCCGTGCATCTGGAGGGGTGAGATCATGACCTTGGCCGTCATTGTGCTTCTGTTTGTCGCCGGTTTCCTGTCGGGCGTGGTCAATGCCATCGCGGGTGGTGGCACTTTCCTGACCTTTGGAGCCATGACGCTTGCCGGTCTTCCTCCGATCGCCGCCAACGCCACCTCGTCGATTACCCAGTTTCCGGGCTATATCACCTCGACTCTTGCATACCTGCGCGAACTGAAGGCGATCGGCAAGGGCACGGTCGTCCTGGCACTCGTGTCGGCGGCCGGCTCCCTAGGCGGCGCTCTGTTCCTCGTATCTCTCTCCAATCCTGCCTTTCGCGCCATGGTTCCCTGGCTGCTGGTCGCGGCGACCGCGGTCTTCGCCGTCGGGCCGAAACTGCGGCCCAAGAATGCGGGAGAAAGCCATCCCGCGAGCCCGCTCGGTCTCGGGCTGCAGACGGCGACCTCCTTCTACGGAGGTTTCTTCGGCGCCGGCATGGGCATCATGATGCTCGCCTCACTGGGACTTGCCAGTGGCGGCGACTATCACCGTCTCAACGCGCTGAAGAACTTCCTCTCGATCGTCATCGCCGCGGTTGCGATTGCCGTCTTCACATCCGCCGGTGCCATTTCCTGGCTGCACGCCGCCATCATGGTGCCGGCCGTTGCGCTAGGAGGCTACGCCGGCGTCGGTATCGCCAGGCGTGCACCACAGGCCCTGCTGCGCTGGATCGTCGTGGCCCTCGGGCTGGCTCTCGCAGCCTACTATTTCTTCACCGGCTGAGACCCGGTATCGCCACTCAGGAGGTCCGCGCGCCTCTCCTTTGTGAGAGCAAGCGCCTGTTCGTGGCGCCACTTCTCGATCGCGCCGTGATTGCCCGACGTCAGCACCGCGGGAATTTCTCGCCCCTCGAAGATCTGCGGGCGGGTATATTGTGGATGTTCCAGGAGACCGCCTTCGAAGCTCTCGTGGACCCCGGAAAGTTCGTTGCCCATGACCCCCGGCAGGATGCGGACAACAGCATCGAGGACGACAAGCGCCGCCGGCTCCCCTCCCGAGAGGATATAGTCGCCGATCGAGACTTCCTCGAGATCGCGGGCTTCGATGACGCGTTGATCGACACCTTCAAAACGGCCGCAGACGATTACCACACCCTCGCCGGACGCGAGTTGCCGCACCCGTTGCTGCGTCAGTGGCTTGCCCCTGGGGCTCATCAACAGCCTCGGCCGGTCGTCCTTCGCCACGTCATCGATCGCTCGCGCCAGCACGTCCGGTTTGAGCACCATGCCGGCGCCGCCGCCAGCCGGCGTATCGTCAACCGTCCGATGTCTGTCAGCGGCGAAGTCACGAATCTGAACGGTCTCCATCGTCCACTGGCCGCGCTCGAGTGCGCGACCCGCAAGCGAGAAACCCAGATGGCCGGGAAACATTTCGGGGTAGAGGGTAAGGATCGTCGCTCGGAAGCCCATGTCCGGCCACTTACCTCTCGTCGGGACTTTTGGAACTCTGTCCGTCCCTGCGCGGTGGCTTGCCCTCCTCCTCGAGGCCCGCCGCGATGGGGTCGATCAGCAAACGGCCGCTTTCGAGATCTATTTCGAGTACAGCCGTCTCCGAGAACGGGATGAGTACGGGTCGTTTGCCCGGCCCCTTGATTTCCAGCAGATCCCCCGCCCCGAAGTCGAACACGGCGGACACTGACCCGTAGTGCTTACCGGCACCGTCATAGACATCGAGGCCTTCGAGATCAGCATAGTAGAACTCGTCGTCCTCGAGCTCGCCATCAGGAAGTGCGTCCCGCTCGATATAGAGCTCGAGTCCGTTCAGCGCCTCGGCTGCATTGCGATCATTCACGCCACGGAAGCGCACGATCGCCACGTTCTTCGCCTCGCGAATTTCGAGAATCTCGAAGACCCGACCGTCAAGGCTCCGCAGGTTGCCATAATCGCCGAGCGCCATCGGATCGGCCGTATACGCCTTGACGCGAACCTCTCCCCGGAGCCCCTGGGCGGCGCCCACAGTAGCCATCAGAACAGGATTCCTAAGGGTCGTCATGAGTACTGGCCATCCGAGATCTTCACTATGCTGTCTTTTAGGACGAAGCACGGTGAAAGGAAACGAAAAACGGGCGGCAAGATGCTGCCGCCCGTCGGATTCGCAGGGAATGGAAATTACTCCGCGGCGCTTGCTTCGGCAGCAGCGGCAGCGGCCTCGGCGGCCTTCATTTCCTTTTCCTTGATGCGCTCCAGGGCCTTCTTGCCCGGCTTTGCCTTTTCCGGATTGTTGCGGGCGTCGCGAGCGGCGAGGCCGGCTTCAGCCATGAAACGCAGAACGCGGTCGGTCGGCTGGGCGCCCTTGGCAACCCATTCCTTGATGCGTTCGACGTTCAGTTCGATGCGCTTCTCGCTGTCCTTCGGAAGCATCGGGTTCCACGCGCCGACCTTCTCGAGGAAACGACCGTCGCGGGGCGAGCGGGCGTCGGCAACGACGATCTGGTAGTACGGACGCTTCTTGGAACCGCCACGGGCGAGACGAATTTTCAGTGCCATTTCTTTACTCCTTGGGCTTTTCTGGTCCGCCTGATGTCAGGCGGTCTTTTCCGAATTGCTGCCGATATCGGCGGCGATTGCTTCATGATGCCGGATAACTTCCCTGATGATGAAATTCAGGAACTTTTCTGCGAAATCCGGATCCAGATGGGCGTCTTGCGCCAGGCGACGAAGACGTTCGATCTGGTATTCCTCGCGCGCCGGATCGGCCGGCGGCAAATCGTATTGGGCCTTGAGAACGCCGACCGCCTTCGTACAACGAAACCGTTCGGCGAGCATGTGCACGAGAGCAGCGTCGATATTGTCGATCGACTGACGGTAGCTCGCGAGCTGTTCCTTGACGTGCGGAGCGATCATGGTGTGTCTTGCCTCACTTCTTCTTCGGCAACCCGGGAAGGCCCGGGAACCCACCACCGAGACCCGGCAACTTTCCGCCCAGTCCAGGCAATCCGCCACCGCCAAGCCCCGGAAGCGCACCCGGCTTGATCCCCGCCGCTTCCGCCTGCTTGGCAAGTGCTTCGATCTGCTTCGGATCCATGCTGGACAGATCCGGCATCCCGCCCATGCCACCAAGGCCCATCTTGCCGGCGAGGCCGCCCATCATCTGCTTCATCATGCCGCCGCCCTTCTTGCCGCCCATCATTTTCATCATGTCGGCCATCTGGCGGTGCATTTTCAGGAGCTTGTTGATCTCGGCGGCGTCCGTGCCGGAACCGGCGGCGATACGCTTCTTGCGGGAATGCTTGAGAATGTCGGGATTGGCCCGCTCGGCCTTGGTCATCGACTGGATGATGGCGATCTGGCGGCCGAACAGCTTGTCGTTCAGCCCGGCGGCGGCCATCTTGTCCTTCATTCCGGCCATGCCGGGCATAAGACCCATGATGCCGCCCATGCCGCCCATCTTCTGCATCTGCTTCAGCTGTTCGGCGAGGTCGTTCAAGTCGAACTTGCCCTTGGCCATCTTCTCGGCCATGGCCTTCGCCTTCTCGGCATCGATCGTCTCGGCCGCCCTCTCGACCAGCGAAACGATGTCGCCCATGCCGAGAATGCGATCGGCGATGCGCCGTGGATGGAACTCTTCGAGTTCCGTCATCTTTTCGCCGACACCGATCAACTTGATCGGTTTGCCCGTGACCGCGCGCATCGAAAGAGCAGCACCACCGCGACCGTCGCCGTCCATGCGGGTGAGCACGAGGCCGGTGATGCCGACACGCTCATCGAAATTGCGCGCGAGATTGACGGCGTCCTGACCAGTCAGCGCATCGGCGACGAGCAGGATCTCGTGCGGCTTCGACCTGGCCTTGATTTCGGCCATCTCGATCATCAGCGGCTCGTCGATATGGGTCCGGCCGGCCGTGTCGAGGATGACCACGTCATGGCCGCCGAGCTTTGCGGCCTGCACGGCGCGCGAGGCGATATCGGTCGGCGACTGGCCGGCGATGATCGGCAAAACGTCAATGCCGGTCTGCATGCCGAGCTGACGCAGTTGTTCCTGGGCGGCCGGACGACGCGTGTCGAGCGAGGCCATCAGGACCTTCTTCTTCTCGCGGTCGGTCAAGCGCTTGGCGATCTTGCCGGTGGTTGTCGTCTTGCCCGAACCCTGCAGACCGACCATCATCACGACAACCGGCGCCGGCGCATTGAGATCGATCGAAACGCCCTCGGAGCCCAGCATCTCGACGAGTTCGTCATGGACGATCTTGACGACCATCTGCCCGGGCTTGATCGACTTCAGGACGGCAGCGCCGACGGCCTTTTCCCGCACTCGGTCGGTGAACGAGCGCACGACCTCAAGGGCGACGTCGGCTTCCAGAAGCGCACGGCGTACCTCGCGCAGCGCGGCGGAAACATCGGCTTCCGACAAGGCGCCACGGCCCGTCAGTCCATTCAGAATGGAACCAAGGCGGTCCTGGAGGTTTTCAAACATCGGCTCTTCCTTATCGTTTCGGATCCCCGAAACGTTGGTCTTTTCTCCGCCGAAAACAAGACGCAAAACCAAAAAGCACCCGAGGGCGCAACGCGCTGTCGGGTGTTGACCTCCGGGATCTCTTTATACCTTGGCGGGTCCCGGTCGGCGGCTCGGAGTCTCAATCTCGTCGCAGATTTGCAGGCGGTAAACAGGAAAACCGCGCCGGAGTCAAGTATTTCAGCCCCTTCTTGACGAATGCACCCGTCGATCTGCCCGCGAGCCCCCTTCGGGGCACCCCGGACAGCCACCATTCATGCCCCGTAAGGCTCCGACCGAGCATGAAGCACACTGGTAATTCCGGTGCTTTTCCGCCATATAAGCGACGACAACTATCGAAAGTGACAGCATGACGGCAGCGACGGTCGAATTCGCGAAGATGAACGGGCTTGGCAACAAGATCCTGGTCATCGACATGCGCGGCCGTGCCGACCGGGTCTCGCCGGGGGCGGCCGTCAGCCTCGCCGGTAACCCGGAAACGGCGTTCGACCAGATCATGGCGATCCACGATCCGAAGCTGTCTGGCACCGATGCCTATATCGATATCCTGAACTGCGACGGCACGCGAGCGCAGGCCTGCGGTAACGGAACACGCTGCGTCGTGCAGGCGCTTGCAGCCGAGACAGGACGCAAGACCTTCACATTTCAGACCATCGCTGGGATCCTGAATGCCGTCGAGCATGAGGACGGTACCATTTCGGTCGATATGGGCGAACCCGTCTTCGAGTGGAACCGCATTCCACTTGCCGAAGAATTTCACGACACCAGCCGCATCGAATTGCAGATCGGCCCAATCGACGCTCCGATCCTGCATTCACCCTCGGCCGTTTCGATGGGCAATCCGCACGCGATCTTCTGGGTCGACCGCGATCCGATGACCTTCGATCTCGACCGTTTCGGTCCGCTTCTCGAAAATCATCCAATGTTTCCTGAAAAGGCGAACATCACACTGGCGCAGGTGACCGCACCCGACGCAATGACGACCCGCACCTGGGAACGCGGAGCGGGACTGACGCTCGCCTGTGGTTCAGCCGCATGCGCGGCGGCCGTCACCGGCGCACGCACCGGCCGAACCGGCCGCAGGGTGACTGTTACCGTCGCCTCCAGCCCGAACCGGCAGGCCCTTACGATCGAATGGCGCGAACGCGACAACCGTGTGGTCATGACCGGCCCCGCCGAATGGGAATGGTCCGGCACGCTCGATCCGGCGACCGGCGCCTGGCAGCGCAGCACACCGTCGGAAAGCGGAGCATCCGCCTCGTGAGCGGGATCGAGGTCATTACCTTCGGCTGCCGACTCAACACCTATGAGTCCGAAGTGATGAAGGCTGAAGCGGCCAAAGCCGGCCTCAGCGATGCGATTCTCATCAACACCTGCGCGGTTACCGGCGAAGCTGTCCGGCAGGCGCGCCAGGCGATCCGCCGCGCGCGCCGCGAGAATCCGAACACCCGGATTGTGGTGACCGGTTGCGCCGCTCAGACCGATACCCAGAGCTTTGCCGCAATGCCCGAGGTCGATGCCGTCCTTGGCAATGAGGAGAAACTCAAAGCTGAATATTACCGGAGGATTCCGGATTTCGGGGTCGAAGGCGAGGAAAAGATCCGCGTCAACGACATCATGAGCATTTCGGAAACTGCGCCGCAAATGGTCGCGCATATTGATGGCCACGTCCGCGGCTTTCTGCAGGTTCAGACCGGCTGCGACCACCGTTGCACATTCTGCATCATACCCTACGGCCGCGGCAACTCCCGTTCTGTCCCGATGGGTGCAGTCGTCGAGCAGGCCCGCAGGCTTGCTGAAAACGGCTATCGCGAAGTGGTGCTGACCGGCGTCGACGCGACCAGCTATGGTGCCGATCTTCCCGGCGGGCCGAGTCTTGGCCTGCTTGCAAAAACGCTCCTGAAGCAAGTGCCGGAGATCCGGCGGCTACGCCTGTCCTCGATCGACAGTATCGAAGTCGACAGCCATTTGTTCGATCTCATCGCGGATGAGCCGCGCTTCATGCCGCACCTTCATCTCTCGCTGCAGCATGGAGATGACCTGATCCTCAAGCGGATGAAGCGTCGCCACGGCCGTTCGGACGCAGTCAACTTCGCGAGAAAGGTCCGGGCACTGCGGCCGGACATTGCGTTCGGCGCGGACATGATAGCCGGCTTTCCGACGGAGACGGAGGAAATGTTCGGGAACGCCGTGGGCCTTGCCGAGGAGATCGGCATCGCACACCTCCACGTCTTCCCTTACAGTCCGCGCCCGGGCACGCCGGCGGCGCGCATGCCGCAGCTCGATCGCACGCTGGTGAAGGAGAGAGCGGCACGCTTGCGCGAAAGCGCCCAGAAGCTTCATACCGCACATCTGTCGTCAATGGTCGGAACGCGTCAGACGATCCTTGTCGAAAACAACGGCATGGGCCATACGGAAAACTTCTCGCTGGTCGAGGCCTCCGGGCTTGCGCCACGCGACCTTGTGACCGTCACGATCACCGGCCACAATGGCAAGAACCTGGAAATGCAATTGGCTAGCCGCTCGGCTGCCTGATCTCGAACGGATTGTTCATGGCGCTCGGCTTCATCAAGAAGGTCTTCACTTTCGGCAAGGACAAGCCGAGCGGCTCGGCGCCCACAGAGCACGACGCTTCGGCCTCTGACGAGACACTGCACCAGACCGGGGAAGACCAGGCCGTTGCCGATCTGACGTCCGAAGACAAGGCGAAGACCTCGCCGCCCGAGCAGGAAGAGGCTCCTCCCCTGCCCGCCGACCGTGACGAGGCGCCGGAGGCGCCCTCGGATACGGAAGCGAAAGCGGAACAGGAAGACGCCGAGGCGATGCCTCCGGTTGGAGAAAAGGAACAGGCGAGTCTCGCCGAACCTGCTCTTCCGAAGGGATTTGCGCTAGGTACGGCTGCGCCTGAGGACGTGCCGGAGGAGCCTGTTCAAAAGCTCTCCTGGTTCCAGCGTCTGCGCGCCGGATTGTTCCGCACGTCTTCGC
This sequence comes from Ciceribacter sp. RN22, assembly GCF_024054295.1. Taxonomy (NCBI): domain Bacteria; kingdom Pseudomonadati; phylum Pseudomonadota; class Alphaproteobacteria; order Hyphomicrobiales; family Rhizobiaceae; genus Ciceribacter; species Ciceribacter sp. RN22. The sequence continues at coordinate 1,127,521 of NZ_JAMXLD010000002.1, read as the reverse complement.
AGCTGACCGGACAGATCACCGCCCTCTTCACCAAGCGAAAGCTCGATGAGGACACGCTTCAGGACCTCGAGGACCTGCTCATCCAGGCCGACCTCGGCGTCGAGACGGCGATGCGCATCACTGACACGCTCTCTTCCGAGCGCTACGGCAAGGATGTCACCGGCGAAGACGTCGCCCGCATCATGGCAAGCGAGATTACCAAGGTTCTGAAACCCGTTGCACGACCGCTCGAACTGGACCTCAGCCATAAGCCGCACGTCATCCTGGTCGTCGGCGTCAACGGCACCGGCAAGACCACCACGATCGGCAAGCTGGCGGCGAAACTCTCGGGTTCCGGCCTGAAGGTCATGCTGGCAGCCGGCGACACCTTCCGCGCCGCGGCGATCGAACAGCTGAAGATCTGGGCCGATCGTACCGGGTCAACCTTTGTCGGCACGAAACTGGGAGCGGACGCGGCGGGTCTCGCCTATGACGCCTTCGAGCGTGCCAAGGCCGAAAGCTCGGACGTCCTGATCATCGATACCGCCGGTCGTCTTCAGAACAAGACGGAACTGATGGCGGAGCTTGAGAAGATTGTCCGCGTGCTCGGCAAGCTCGACCCTGATGCACCGCATACGGTACTCCAGACGCTGGATGCGACCACGGGTCAGAACGCGATGGCCCAAGTCGAGATCTTCCGTAACGTCGCCGGTGTCAACGGATTGGTAATGACCAAGCTGGACGGCACCGCCCGCGGCGGCATCCTCGTAGCAATTGCCGCCAGGCACAAGCTGCCGGTGTATTTCATCGGCGTCGGCGAGGGTATCGATGACCTCGAACCGTTCGAGGCGGATGATTTCGCCAAGGCGATTGCAGGAGTAAACGCATGAGCAAGCAACCGCTCTTTCGCTGGTTCACAAATGGTTTCTCGCGCCTGAAGCAAGACCCTGTACGAGGAACGGTCATTGCCCAGGTCGAAGCGCAGTTTGAATCCGAGAAACCAACGGAGGAAGAGAAGCACCATCCACTTCTCAAACTGGCGCTGGAATTGGGCCCATTGCTCATCTTCTTCTTCGGCAACCTTCGTGGCGAATGGCTTGCGAAGACGTTCCCGGTGCTTGCTGCCGTGGGGGGCCCGCTCTTCATCGCAACCGCGTTGTTCATGGCCGCGACGGTTGCATCTCTGATCGTTTCCAAGATTGTCTTTCGTCACCTGCCGGTCATGCCGTTCGTCTCGGGTATCGTCGTACTGGTCTTCGGATCGCTCTCCATCTGGCTGCAGGACGAGACTTTCATCAAGATGAAGCCGACGATCGTGAATACGCTCTTCGGCGCTGTCCTGCTCGGCGGGCTTTTCTTCGGCAAGTCACTGCTCGGCTATGTCTTCAACGCGGCCTTCCAACTCGATGACATCGGCTGGCGAAAGCTGACGCTGCGCTGGGGTGTCTTCTTTCTATTTCTGGCCGTCCTGAACGAAGTGGTGTGGCGCAACTTCTCCGACGAGGCTTGGGTCAATTTCAAGGTCTGGGGTACGATGCCGATCACGATCCTCTTCACGCTCGCACAGATGCCGCTGATCATGCGTCACACACTCGAGGAACAGACGGAGGAGACGAAGTGACGATCACCGCGATCGATCCGCAGGATCGCCACAAAGCGACCCGCCTCTGGCTGTCCGCCATCGGCCTGATCGTCCTTGCACAGATCGGCATCCTTCACCTGATGGGCAGGATACCTATCTGCGAATGCGGCTATATCAAGCTCTTCGAGCCCGGTGTGAACACCGCAGGAAACTCGCAGCATATCGCGGACTGGTACACACCGTCGCACATCATTCACGGCTTCCTGTTTTATCTTCTCGCTTTCGTCCTCTTTAGACGACGGCCATTGTCCATGCGACTTGCGTTTGCGACCCTGATCGAGGCCGCATGGGAATTGGTGGAAAATTCCCCGCTCGTCATCGACCGATATCGCACTGCGACCATGGCGATCGGCTATCAGGGCGACAGCATCTTGAACTCCACCATGGACACCCTGTTCATGGTCGTCGGCTTCCTCTTCGCCGCACGCGCGCCCGTGTGGCTGACCGTCTCGATCGCTGTGTTCCTGGAGATCTACGTCGGATGGCTGATCCGTGACAACCTGACGCTGAACGTGCTGATGCTGCTGTGGCCTATCGAAGCCATCAAGGTGTGGCAGGCCGGCCTTTGATTCAGCCTTTTGCCAGCGCCTTTTCGATCGCCGGATAGAGCCCCTTCTCGAGCGAGAGCGCGTCGAAGGGACCGACGCGCTTGTAGACAATCGTTCCGTCGGCGTCGACAAGGTAGGACTCCGGAATGCCGTAAACACCCCAGTCGATAGCCGCCTTGCCGTTGGGGTCGACGCCGATCGCGCTGTAGGGATTTCCGAGTTCGCCGAGGAACTTCAGCGCATTCTCGCTGGTGTCCTTGTAGTTGATGGCGACGACCGTAAGCCGCGGATCCTTTGCGAGTTCCTTGAGGATGGGATGCTCCTGCCTACAAGGAACGCACCAGGACGCGAAGACATTGACCAGTGTCAGCTTGCCCGCAACGACCTTGGAAGTCAGTGCCGGCACCTGCGCGCCTTCGAGCACGGGCAAGTCAAGATCGGGCGCCTTTGTGCCGATCAGGGCGGAGGGAATTTCCGTCGTGCTCTTGCCGTTGAAATCCTGATCATAGAGCATCTTGCCGGCAGTGCCGGCAATGACCAGAAAGATGGCCAGCGGCACGATCGCCAAGGCGTAGCGGCCAATGCCTCGACCAGCCTTTTCGGGGGATTCGCTCAATCTCTCACTCATGCCTGCCGATCACTCGCACCCGTCGCCGAGCGGCGGCGGACACCTGCCGCTTCCAGCGCTTTCAGTTCCCGCTGCCGTGCACGGCCATCCAGCCAGACCCAACCGATCAGAGCCAGGATGACCAAACCGCTCACGCCATACGACACATAGATATAAAAGTCGTGGCTCATTGCGAGGTCTCCCGGCCCGCCATACGTGCGGCGAGTCGTCGCTGGACGGCGATCCGACGGCGCCAGATCTCGTTGCGCATGGCCGCGATATGCAGTGTGAAAAAGAGAAGGGTAAAGGCGATCGCCATCACGAGTAGCGGTCGAAGGAACTCGACGTCGATCGTCGGGCCACCCATGCGCATCACGCTAGCCGGCTGGTGCAACGTGTTCCACCACTCGACTGAGAACTTGATGATCGGGATGTTCACGAATCCGACGAGAATGAGAACTGCACTGAGCCGCGCAGCCTTGGAGGGTTCATCCACGGCACGGTTGAGTGCGATCAGCCCGAGATACATCAGGAACAGCACGAAAACCGAAGTGAGCCGGGCATCCCAGACCCACCACGTACCCCACATGGGCTTACCCCAGAGGGAGCCGGTGAGAAGAGCGATGAACGTGAATGCCGCACCAAGCGGCGCTGCGGATTTGTGGGACACGTCGGCCAGCGGATGACGCCAAACGAGCGTTCCTATGGCGGAAATCGCCATGATGGTGTAGCACATCATCGAGAGCCAGGCGGCAGGCACATGCACATACATGATGCGCACCGTCATGCCCTGCTGATAATCGCCCTCGGTCGTGAAACTCAGATAGAGGCCAACCACGAAGAACAGCGCGGTCAAGACCGCGAGCCACGGAATCACGCGCCTGGCAAGTGCGAGAAAACGGGTGGGGTTTGCAAGGTCGGTGATCTTGGAGATGGTAAGGCTCGCTTGGTTCATAGAACACTTCTAACCTGACTGCCGTTTTGCTGCAATTGATACCAATCAATCCGAGGCGTTGCGCAAGGCGACGGCAGCGGCCACAGGGCCGATCACGGCAAAGAAGAGCACGATCGCGATCAGAAACAGAAAGGGCGGCATAAATGGGGCGGGGTCCTCGACCGCCGCATAGGACGCACTGACGCCGAAGATCAACACGGGAATGGCAAGCGGAAGCACGAGGATGGACACGAGCAGGCCACCGCGCGGAAGCGCAACAGCCACAGCCGCACCTGCCGCACCGATAAACGTGATGGCGGGCGAACCGACGAGCAGGGTCAGCATCACCGCCCCGATCGCGATCTCGTTCATGTTCATAAAAAGGCCAAGCAGGGGTGAGGCGATGACGAGCGGCAGGCTCGTCGCAGTCCAATGCGCCAGACACTTGACGATGACCGTTACGACCAGTGGCGACTCCTGCATCAGCATCAGATCCAGCGATCCGTCGTCCCGCTCGGCCTGAAAAAGGCGGTCGAGTCCGAGCAGCGCGGACAAAAGAGCACCGATCCAGACGATGGCGGGTCCGATACGCGAAAGCAGGTTGAGATCAGGTCCGACACCGAACGGGATGACGGCAACGACGGTCATGAAGAACAGGACGCCGATCAGCGCGCCGCCACCGGCCCTGACGGAAAGCTTGAGGTCACGTAGGAAGAGCGCCATCATTGCCAAACACCTCCGGGGGCGCCGGAGAACCCCGTCATCTTCAGTTCGCGGGCGGCGTTGAGGCCAAGCGGCTGGTGCGTCGCGGCGATCGCGATCCCGCCGACTGCGAGATGATCGTGGACCAGACCGGCAAACATACGATCGGCGCTTGCGTCCAAGGCTGCGGTCGGTTCGTCGAGAATCCAGACCGGACGGTAGGCCACCAGCAGCTTCGCCATCGCGAAGCGCCGTTGCTGGCCGGCCGAAAGGTAGCCGAACGGAAGATGTGTAATACCTTCGAGACCCACGGCGTGGGCAGCATCCTCTACCGGGATACCATCCCCCCCGCCAAAGTCTCCGAGGAACTCCTTCCAGAAGACGAGGTTCTCCGCCACCGTAAGCTCATGCTTCATTGCATTGCGGTGGCCGAGATAGTGGCTCGCCTCGCGAGCGGGGCGGCTTTCGTGATCTCCGGCGGCGACAAAATCGACACGGCCTCGCTCGGGTCTCAGCAAACCGGCGAGCACCCTGAGGAGCGTCGATTTTCCCGAACCGTTCCGTCCCGTCAGGACCAGTGCTTCGCCCGCGCCCAGCGTGAAGGAGATGTCTTCGAAAATGAAGTCCTCGCCGCGCTTGGCGGAGAGATTTTCGGCACTCAGCCGCATGTTCCAGCCTTCCAGCGGAGGCCCTTCGGGCCCTGCAAAAATTTGTAGAAATTCGCCATTCGTTGGTCTGGTACCCTTCTTAGAAATTATCTATAAGACCTGCAACCACGCCAGCGGCCGGCGTGTAGTTCATCCTTGTGCCGAACTTGAAGATTGCGAGGAGCGGTTTTCTCGGGCGGACAGCGGAAATGGTCGCACCCGCATCCTGATGTGCATGAAGTGCATAGGCGTCCGCACGAATGTGTTGGCTATCAGAATAAGCGGGGTTCATATCCGTGTCCAAATCACTCGACAGTTTCAATTGCCGATCCACGATTACCGTGAATGGCAAGGATTACGTCTATTACAGCCTTCCCAAGGCGGAAGCGAACGGCCTCGCAGGCGTCTCGAAGCTCCCTTACTCGATGAAGGTGCTTCTTGAGAACCTGCTGCGCAACGAGGACGGGCGTTCAGTCACCAAAGCCGACATCGAAAGTGTCGCCGCCTGGCTCACCAACAAGGGTCTGACTGAAGCCGAGATTGCTTACCGCCCGGCCCGTGTCCTGATGCAGGACTTCACCGGCGTTCCGGCGGTCGTCGACCTCGCCGCGATGCGTGACGGCATCAAGGCGCTCGGCGGCGATCCGGAGAAGATCAATCCCCTCGTTCCGGTCGACCTCGTCATCGACCACTCGGTTATCGTCGACGAATTCGGCACGCCCCAGGCATTCGCCCGCAACGTCGAGCTCGAATACCAGCGCAACGGGGAGCGCTACCGCTTCCTGAAATGGGGCCAGCAGGCCTTCAAGAATTTCCGCGTCGTTCCTCCGGGCACGGGCATCTGTCACCAGGTGAATTTTGAGTATCTCGGTCAGACCGTCTGGACGAAGGAAGAGGACGGAGAGACGATCGCCTATCCGGACACCTGCGTCGGGACGGACAGCCACACCACGATGATCAACGGTCTCGGCGTGCTGGGCTGGGGCGTCGGTGGTATCGAAGCCGAAGCCGCCATGCTCGGCCAGCCGGTCTCCATGCTTCTGCCTGAGGTCATCGGCTTCAAGCTGACCGGCACGCTGAAGGAAGGTGTCACCGCCACCGACCTCGTGCTGACCGTCGTGCAGATGCTGCGCAAGAAGGGTGTCGTCTCGAAGTTCGTGGAGTTCTTCGGCCCCGGCCTCGACACGCTGCCCGTCGCCGATCGCGCGACCATTGGCAACATGGGCCCGGAATACGGCGCGACCTGCGGCTTCTTCCCGGTCGACTCGGCAACGGTCGGTTATCTCGACATGTCCGGCCGCAGCAAGGATCGTATCGCCCTCGTCGAAGCCTATTCGAAGGCACAGGGCATGTGGCGCGAAGGTGACGGTTCCGATCTCGTCTTCACCGACACACTCGAACTCGACCTTGGTGACGTCGTACCGTCCATGGCCGGCCCGAAGCGTCCGGAAGGCCGCCTGCCGCTCGAAACCATCGCCCCGAACTTCGCAACCGCCCTCGAAGGCGACTACAAGAAGCCGGGCCAGCTCGCCACGCGCTATCAGGTCGAAGGCGAGAACTTCGATCTCGGCCATGGCGACGTCTGCATCGCCGCCATCACCTCCTGCACCAACACGTCGAACCCGAGCGTCCTGATCGCCGCCGGCCTTCTCGCCCGCAACGCCGTTGCCAAGGGCCTGAAGACCAAGCCGTGGGTCAAGACCTCGCTCGCACCAGGATCGCAGGTCGTCGGCGAATACCTTGCCAAGTCCGGCCTGCAGAAGGAACTCGACGCGCTCGGATTCAACCTCGTCGGCTTCGGCTGCACAACCTGCATCGGCAACTCCGGTCCGCTACCGCCGGCGATCTCGAAGACGATCAACGACAAGGGCCTGATCACTGCGGGCGTTTTGTCGGGCAACCGTAACTTCGAAGGCCGCATTTCGCCCGACGTTCAGGCGAACTATCTCGCCTCTCCGCCGCTCGTCGTCGCCTACGCGCTCGCTGGTTCGGTCCAGAAAGACCTGACCAAGGAACCGCTCGGCGAGGACAAGGACGGCAATCCGGTCTACCTCAAGGATATCTGGCCGACCTCTGCCGAGGTGCAGGAGTTCATCCACAAATACGTCACCCGCGAACTCTTCGAATCGAAGTATGCCGACGTATTCAAGGGCGACGCCAACTGGCAGGCCGTGCAGGTTTCGGAAGGCCAGACCTATGCCTGGGACGACAAGTCGACCTACGTTCAGAACCCGCCCTACTTCATCGGCATGAAGAAAACCGGCGAGGGCCTGCACGACATCAAGGGCGCCCGCGTCCTCGGCCTGTTCGGCGACAAGATTACTACCGACCACATCTCCCCGGCCGGTTCGATCAAGGCCGCCTCGCCGGCTGGTGCATATCTGCTCGACAACGGTGTCCAGGTCGCGGACTTCAACCAGTACGGCACGCGCCGCGGCAACCATGAAGTCATGATGCGCGGCACCTTCGCCAACATCCGCATCCGCAACCACATGCTCGGCCCGAACGGCAAGGAAGGTGGCTACACCATCCACTATCCGTCGAAAGAAGAGATGTCGATCTACGACGCGGCCATGAAGTACAAGGAAGAGGGCGTTCCGCTCGTCATCTTCGCCGGCGTCGAATACGGCAACGGCTCGTCCCGCGACTGGGCCGCGAAGGGCACCAACCTGCTCGGCGTCAAGGCCGTGATCGCCCAGTCCTTCGAGCGTATCCACCGCTCGAACCTGGTCGGCATGGGCGTCGTTCCCTTCACCTTCGAAGACGGCACGACCTGGGCTTCGCTCAACCTCAAGGGCGACGAAACGGTCACCATCGACGGTCTCGAAGGCGACATCAAACCGCGCGAAACCAAGATCGCCAAGATCACCTATGCCGATGGTTCGGTGAAGGAAGTTCCGCTGCTTTGCCGCATCGATACGCTCGACGAGGTCACCTACATGGAGAACGGCGGCATCCTGCAGACCGTTCTGCGCGATCTCGCCGCCTGACCGCCAAGCCGCTTAAGATTACACGCCGCCGGGACATAGTTCCCGGCGGCTTATACATTGCGAGGCCGGTGCATTTGTTATGATGCACCGGCCTCGTTTGTCATTGGGTGA
>NZ_JAMXLD010000002.1:842677-1119261 GCF_024054295.1 Ciceribacter sp. RN22 | reverse complement strand
CTCCATCACCGAAGTCTCTCTCCACGGCATCAACACCTCCCGCAAAAAGCGAAAAGTGTTACCCATGTCTCCGGTACAATTCGTCACCTATCTCTCAGGTCGGACATCCGAGTAGGCTGGATTCTACAAAGCTGCATTCCGCTTCTGGTTCGCTCTCCTAGAACTCTCCAACACTGCGCTTGTCTTGGCGTATACGCAAGACGTGGTCGAGGACCCAGCCCCATGCCTCAGGCCAGGACGGCGATCAGGTTGCGTCCGCCTGCGTGACAGTTGCGCCTGCCCATGCCATACGGGTGCCCGCAACCAACCAGGCCGTCTTCTCCATGATCCGTATCGACAATATCAGCAAGTCCAATAGCCACCGCATCCTCTACATCGAAGCCTCGGCAGCGCTGAACCGTGGCGAGAAGATCGGGCTCGTCGGGCCGAACGGGGCGGGGAAGACGACGCTCTTTCGGATGATCACCGGCGAGGAACTGCCCGACGAGGGGCAGGTCTCCGTCGAGAAGGGTGTGACGATCGGCTATTTCGACCAGGATGTCGGCGAGATGACCGGACGATCGGCCGTTGCCGAGGTGATGGAAGGGGCGGGGCCGGTCAGCGTCGTGGCGGCGGAGTTGCGTCTGCTGGAGGCGGCGATGTCGGATCCGGACCGCATGGATGAAATGGACGCGATCATCGAGCGCTACGGCGAGGTGCAGGCGCGTTACGAGGAACTCGACGGTTATGCGCTCGAGGGACGCGCCCGCGAGGTTCTGGCGGGACTGAGCTTCAGCCAGGAAATGATGGACGGCGACGTCGCCAATCTGTCGGGTGGCTGGAAGATGCGTGTGGCGCTTGCCCGTATCCTTCTGATGCGCCCGGACGTCATGCTGCTCGACGAGCCGAGCAACCATCTCGATATCGAAAGCCTGATCTGGCTGGAGGAATTCCTGAAAGGCTATGACGGCGCGCTGTTGATGACATCCCATGACCGGGAGTTCATGAACCGGATCGTCACCAAGATCATCGAGATCGACGGTGGCACGCTGACGACCTACACCGGCGATTACGGCTTCTACGAAGAACAGCGGGCGCTGAACGAGAAGCAGCAGCAAGCCCAGTTCGAGCGCCAGCAGGCGATGCTGGCCAAGGAGATCAAGTTCATCGAGCGGTTCAAAGCCCGCGCCTCGCACGCCTCGCAGGTTCAGAGCCGGGTGAAAAAGCTTGAAAAGATCGACCGCGTCGAACCGCCACGCCGGCGACAGACGGTCGCCTTTGAATTCCTGCCGGCGCCACGCTCCGGCGAAGACGTGGTCAATCTCAAGAACGTCCACAAGGCCTACGGCAGCCGGACGATCTATGACGGTTTTGATTTCATGGTACGGCGGCGCGAACGCTGGTGCATTATGGGCATCAACGGTGCCGGCAAGTCGACCTTGCTCAAGCTGGTCACCGGCACTGCCGTGCCGGACAAGGGGAATGTCTCGCTCGGCGCCGGCGTCAAGCTCGGCTATTTCGCCCAGCACGCCATGGACCTGCTCGCCGGCGAGAGCACCATACTGCAATGGCTGGAGGAGCGCTTTCCAAAGGCCGGGCAGGCACCGCTCCGGGCGCTCGCCGGCTGTTTCGGCTTTTCAGGTGATGACATAGAGAAGCGTTGCCGGGTGCTCTCTGGCGGCGAGAAGGCACGGCTGGTGATGGCCGCGATGCTGTTCGACCCGCCGAACTTCCTCGTTCTCGACGAGCCGACCAACCACCTCGATCTCGATACGAAGGAGATGCTGATCAAAGCACTCTCGGCTTACGAGGGCACCATGCTGTTCGTCTCTCACGATCGTCGCTTTCTGTCAGCGCTTTCCAATCGCGTGCTGGAACTCACACCGGACGGCATCCACCAATATGGCGGCGGGTATGCCGAATACGTCGAACGCACCGGGCAGGAGGCGCCGGGTCTGCGCGTTTGACGGGACATGTCCGGCCGGAGGATTACGGTCTCGGCCTCACTATTTCGTGTATCGCCGCGCTGCGGCGTAGCGGATCATTCTTTCGCCATACGCGTTCCCCAACACTGCCCGGACGCTTCGGGCAGAGACCCGCTTGCGGGCATCGAGGCCAACAAGAGGAGTAACAGGGATGCAGAAGATTCTTGCCGCGGCACTTGCCGCGCTGACGCTCGCTACGAGCGCAGGATCGGCAATTTCCGCTGACGCGATCACACGGGTCGAGCCGGCGCCGACCTTCCGCGAGAGCGGGGCGAGTGGTGGTGTTCGGATCGGTTATCTTGATTGCACGATCGGTGGTGGTGTCGGTTACGGCCTGGGGTCCGCCAAGGACGTGGAATGCGCGTTCACGTCCGCAATCGGCAGTGAACCGCTCGACCGCTATGTCGGCGTCGTGCGGAAAATGGGCATCGATGTCGGCTTCACGACACGCAGCCGACTGGTCTGGGCAGTCTTTGCGCCGACCGCCGGATACCATCTGGGCTCGCTCGGCGGCCTCTACCAGGGTGCCACGGCTGAGGCGACGCTCGGCGCGGGCGTCGGTGCCAATATCCTGGTCGGCGGAACGTCGGGCTCGATCCACTTGCAGACGATCAGTCTCACCGGGCAACTCGGGCTCAATCTTGCAGCCACCGGCACTTCCGTCACTTTGACGCCGGCCGGCTGAACGAAGACGCGGCGGGAGTCTCCACCGGCACCGCCTTTGTCAGCGAGCGGGTTGGACGTCGCAGCCGGCACGGCCTCGCATCGAAATCGTCCTTGAGGCGCGGCGGAAGGTAATCTAGCGTCGGACGCTCTTCTGACGTCGTTTCTTTGGAGAGAGGTTCTGGTGTTCATCCGTCCGGCCCGCGAGGACGATCTCGATGCGGTTTACGGCATCTGTCTCGCCACCGGCGATTCAGGCCGTGATGCGTCGGAGCTCTATTCGGATCCGCAGTTGATCGGCCATATCTACGCGGCGCCGTACCTTCTCCTGGAGCCGCATCTGGCCTTTGTCGTTACAGACCAGGAAGGCATCGGCGGCTATGTCGTCGGCGTCGAAGACGCCCGATCGTGGGAAAACCGCCTCGAACGGAACTGGTGGCCCCCTTTGCGGCGAAGATACGTCGATCCCGACGAGTCCTGTCGCTCTGACTGGACCCCGGACCAGTGTCTGGCCCACCTCCTCCATCACCCAAAGGCAGATCCCGCCGTTGTGTGCGAAGACTATCCTGCACACCTGCACCTGAACGTCCTGCCGAGGCTGCAAAGCCAGGGCGTCGGACTTGCGCTCCTGGAGGCCTGGGTTGCCGCAGCGGCGGTGTATGGCGTGCGCGCGGCACACGTCGGTGTCAGTCCTGCGAATATCAGAGGTACCCGCTTCTGGACACGCGCAGGCTTTGCGGAGCTAAAAGTTCCGGGCGAAAGAGGCGATGCCTTATGGCTCGGACGCCTGCTATAGATCTCCTCACGACCTGAGCAAGCTGGAAGGTGTAACAGGATGAGCAGCGCCCCGAAGATCAAGGTACGGCCCACGGGTGCGACGGCCACTATGGGGCGCACTGGCTTTCCACATGTCGTGTCGGAGACGGGTGGGGTGATCGACATCAGAACCGGAGCCGCGGAGGCGGGTTTCAACCCGCTCGACCTGCTCTACGCTTCGTTGTCGGCATGTCTGGCGATGAGTGCCCGCATCGCGGCGAGCAGGCTCGGTGTGCTGGATCGCCTCACGAGTGTCACCGTGCACGTCACAGGCTCAAAGGCATCGGACGAACCCTCGCGCATCGCGCGCTTTGACGTCGTGTTCAGGATTGCCGGGGACTTCGATGAAGCGACGAGAGACGAAATCGCTCGTCTTGCCGAAGAGGAAATCTGCACGGTGAGCAACACCATCAAGGGGCAGCTGGACTTCATGATCACAGTCGCCGGCGCCGACGGATGTCACGACGCCGGAATATGATCGCATGGCGGCCTCTCAAATGGAGCCCGCTTCGACCATGTAGCTGCCGGCGGTGCACATGCGCGCATCGTCGGAGGCGAGAAAGAGAACCATGCGCGCGACGTAGACCGGATCGATCAGATCCGGAAGGCACTGCCGGCGTCGATGTGCCTCAAGCTTTTCGGGCGTCGCCCACAGCTCCTTCTGGCGATCGGTCATGATCCAGCCGGGAACGACGGCATTGACGCGGATGCGATATTGACCGAGCTCGCGGGCCATCGTGCGTGTTAGTCCGTGCACTGCTGCTTTGGCTGTCGCATAGGCGGGAAAGCCGTCTGCCGCTTCCCACCAGCTGTTGGAGCCCAGGTTGATGATGGAGCCGCCGCCGAGAGCGATCATGTCCGGCGCAACTGCCTGAATGGCGAAGAACTGGTGGCGCAGATTGGTATTCATCCGGTCGTCCCAGTACTCGGGGGTAAGATCGCGCCAGTCGTGCCGGTCGTCGCGGGCGGCATTGTTGACGAGGACAGACGCCGGACCGAGACGTCCGCGGAGCGCCGCGCAGGCGACCTTGAGTGCGGCGACGTCCCTCAAATCACAAATCTCGTAGTCGATCTGGCCCGCTTCTGACGCCAAGCTGGCGCTGGCCTGCGCGTCGAGATCGATGAAACCAACGCGACAGCCCTGGGCTGCGAAAGCGCGGACGATTTCGGCGCCGATGCCGGAGGCACCGCCGGTCACAAGCACCGTCTTGCCGGCAAGGCTGGGATAGGTCGCGAAGGCGTCGGTCATTTGTTTCTCCAGATCTGTTCCCGCGTACGGCGGAGTGGTCTAGGCTTCCGGCTCACCGCTGATCAACCTTCATAGTCGGCGTCGTTCACCTGCTCCAGCCATTCGACCGCTACTCCGTTCAGAGCCTCCTGGATGGCGATGTGGGAGACTGCCGTCGTGGAGGTCGCGCCGTGCCAGTGCTTTTCGCCGGGAGCGAACCAGATGACGTCACCTGCCTGCACCTCGCGCCGTGGTTTTCCCCAGGCCGCCACCCATCCGCGTCCGGCAGTGATGATAAGTGTCTGGCCAAGCGGATGAGTATGCCAGGCGGTACGCGCGCCGGGCTCGAAGGTGACGTGGAGCGCACGCAAGCGGGCCGGTTCTGGAGCATCGATGATCGGGTCCTGACGGACCGCACCGGTGAAATAGGCCGGCGAGGGTACGGTGGAGGCTCGTGATCCGCAGCGAATGATTTCCACCTGTGTCCTCCCACTCGTTGCAGCTTCCGTCATTCCGGCGCCTCATAGGCCTTCCATACCGGCGGTCGGTGATTCGTACCTGTCAGCGCAGTCCTGAGTGCTCTTTCCGACTTGTAGCTTTCCGCCCGGCTCAAGCTTTGCGCAAGCGAATTCTCTTACGGACGAAGGATCAGCCGGGATGTCGACCGGCCTTTGAGGGGACAATGATATGTCGAACGAAGCCGATCACTTCTTCCATCGCCAGGACCGCGACGTGCAAGTCCTCATCGCCGAAAACAAGGGCGATGAACTGACCGATATCCTCGTGGAGGCGCTGTACGATGCCTTTCGCATCCTGCGCGACGAGGCGGAAGGCGAAACGCTGCACTAGTGCAGCGAACTGACGTTTCCATCATTGCCCGCTGCCGACGACGGTCCGGACCCCGGCCGCAGACCGCGCAACTTCGTCGAATGCCATGGACATTCAGCTTTGCCTGCATCATGCCGTTTTTCGAATGCTAGACTTTGCGCGGTGATTCGCATCGTGCCGGCCGGAGGCCGGCCAGTACCAATTCCAGCCGCCTGCGCCTCGCGCTGAGCGGCTTCAACGGCTCCGGGAGACGAGCATGACGGACAACAGGAAACCGGAGATTACCGAAATGCGGCCCAAGATAGCGGTCATCGGTGTCGGCGGCGGCGGCGGCAACGCCGTCAACAACATGATTGCCGAGGGGCTGGAGGGCGCGGAATTCATCGTCGCCAATACGGATGCCCAGGCGTTGACGATGTCCAAGGCCGCACGGATCATCCAGCTGGGCGCGACCGTGACTCAGGGGCTCGGAGCCGGTTCCTTGCCCGACGTCGGCCGTGCCGCAGCCGAGGAGTCGATCGACGAGATCATGGATCACCTTGCCGGCACGCATATGTGCTTTGTTACGGCGGGTATGGGCGGCGGCACCGGAACCGGTGCTGCACCCGTGATCGCGGAAGCGGCACGTCGGGCGGGCATTCTGACGGTCGGGGTCGTCACCAAGCCCTTCACGTTCGAGGGCCGGCGCCGCATGCAGGCTGCGGAAGAGGGCATCGAACGCCTGAGGGAAAGCACCGATACCGTCATCGTCATTCCCAATCAGAATCTCTTCCGCGTCGCAGACGCCAAGACGACCTTTGCAGACGCCTTCTCGATGGCTGACCGGGTGCTCTATTCCGGCGTGGGATGTATCACGGACCTGATCGTCAAAGAGGGCCTGATCAATCTCGATTTCGCCGACGTCAAGACGGTGATGCGCGACATGGGACGCGCCATGATGGGAACGGGCGAAGCCTCCGGGGAGGCTCGCGCGATGAAGGCGGCGGAGGCGGCAATATCGAACCCGCTGCTCGACGAAGTCTCGATGAAGGGTGCCCGCGGCGTGTTGATCTCGATCTCCGGCGGAACGGACATGACCCTGTTCGAAGTGGACGAGGCCGCTACCCGCATTCGCGACGAGGTCTACCACGACGCCAACATCGTCGTCGGCGCGATCTTCGACCAGAGCCTTGCCGGCAAGTTCAGGGTTTCGGTGGTCGCGACCGGACTGAGCGATCCGCTTTCGGCGGAAGAAGCAGCAGTTGTCGGAGGCGAGGGGCACATGAGCGACGGCATGGCCCGATTGCTGCAATAGCGGCGTTGTCGCGCGCTATTGCCTAGGTCGATGTGAGAAGCATCGACCGGCCACTTGTAAGGTCGGCAACCAGTCTGCTTACCTCTGCGATTTCGTGCGCCGGAAGTGCGAGCGCGAGTTCGGCACCTTCAGCCGTGAAGGTCTCCTCTTCAATCCTGAGATTGGGCACGGCAAGCAGGCGCGCCTTGACGAGCGCCAAGTCGGCAAAGCCGGCCCGCACCTGTGCGGGTACTCGCGGAACGACAAGGATTTTCTGCGCCGCTCGAAGGCAGGTCGCTGCAGTTCCACCATAAGCGCGAATCAGACCCCCGCTGCCGAGCAGGATGCCGCCGAACCATCGACTGACGACGACAGCCACATTGTCCAGCGACTGTCCGTCGATCGCTTGCAGAATCGGCTTTCCAGCCGTTCCAGTCGGCTCACCGTCGTCGCTGAACCTGTATCTCGAGCCGATACGCCATGCCCAGCAGTTGTGCCCGGCGGAGTGTTCTGAACAGGTTTCGATGAAATCCCTCGCCGCCGCCTCGGTGGCGACCGGAGCGGAGACGGCCTGGAACCGGCTTTTCTTGATTTCCTGTTCAAAGGTTTCTGTGCTCTCAAGCGTGTACATTCCCGATCTCCCGGTACACGACTTAGGACACCCGCATCGGGAAGGCTAGCTCTATGACTCCAGCGAGTTTCGGGCCTGTAACGGACGGTCGCGTCCAAAAAAGACCTCAAAATCGCCGAAAAACGCCTCATTCGCCCTTTCAGACACATTTTTGGGGCAAGTTCGTGTCACTGGCTCGACAAGTGGTTTGTAATCGTTATGCTGCGCCCCATACCGCTTTGGTGGTAGAAAAATACTAAAATCGTGCCAATTCAAGAAAACACGAATGACGATCGGCTCGACCCGAACAAAATTCTCCCCCTCTCAGTTTCTTCAATCAGAGCAGCCGACCAACGGTTTTGCTTCGATCGTGAAAGGGACCGCCTCGGGTTTTCTCGTGGCGAGGTGGCGAACGCGTGTGTGTAGAGAGTTCGGAGAATGCGGCCAACCCTCGGCCGGAACCGCGAGCCGTTGAAACAACCCGGGCCGGCGGTCCGGCCCTCTTCAATTGGGAGACACACTATGAAGTATAAACTGGGTATCGCTGCTGCACTGCTTTCGGCGACTTTCTTCGCCGGCGCCGCGAGCGCCAAGACCTTCGTCTACTGCTCGGAAGGTTCGCCGGAAGGTTTCGACCCCGGCATGTATACTGCCGGCACCACCTTCGACGCCTCTGCCCATCCGGTCTACAGCCGCCTAATGGAGTTCAAGCCGGGCACGACGGAAGCCGAGGCCGGTCTGGCCGAAAGCTACGAAGTCAACGCTGATGGCACCGAGTACACCTTCACGCTGCGTCCGGGCGTGAAGTTCCACACGACCGAATTCTTCACGCCGTCGCGTGATCTCAACGCGGACGACGTCATCTTCTCGCTGGAGCGCCAGATCAAGGCTGACCATCCGTGGAACCAGTACGTCGCAGGCACCTCCTGGGAGTATGCTGCAGGCATGGGCTTCCCGGAACTGATCAAGTCAATCGAGAAGGTCGATGACCTGACCGTCAAGTTCGTCCTGAATCGTCCGGAAGCACCGTTCATCGCCAATCTCGCGATGCCTTTCGCCTCGATCGTTTCGAAGGAATACGCCGACAAGCTCGAAGCCGAAGGCAAGAAGGAACAGCTGAACCAGATGCCGGTTGGAACCGGACCGTTCGTCTTCGTCGGCTACCAGCAGGACGCCGTCATCCGCTACAAGAAGAACGCCGACTATTGGGGTGGCGCACCCAAGATCGACGACCTCGTCTTCGCGATCACCACGGATGCTGCGGTCCGCTATCAGAAGCTGAAGGCCGGCGAATGCCACCTGATGCCGTTCCCGAACGCTGCCGATGTCGAGTCGATGAAGGCTGATCCGACCCTCACCGTCATGGAGCAGGAAGGCCTGAACGTCGCCTACCTCGCCTACAACACGACCCAGGCCCCGTTCGACAAGGTCGAAGTTCGCAAGGCGCTCAACAAGGCGATCAACAAGGAAGCCATCGTTGATGCCGTCTTCCAGGGTATGGCAACGCCGGCGAAGAATCCGATCCCGCCGACGATGTGGTCCTACAACCAGGCTACCCAGGACGACTCCTACGACCTCGACGCGGCGAAGAAGGAACTCGAAGCCGCCGGCGTCAAGGATCTGTCGATGAAGATCTGGGCGATGCCGGTTTCGCGTCCCTACATGCTGAACGCACGTCGCGCCGCTGAAATCATGCAGGACGACTTCGCCAAGATCGGCGTGAAGGTCGAGATCGTGTCCTACGAATGGGCCGAATACCTCGACCGTTCGAAGGCCAAGGATCGTGACGGTGCCGTCATGCTCGGCTGGACCGGCGACAACGGCGACCCGGACAACTTCCTCGACACCCTGCTCGGCTGCGAAGCCGTCGGCGGCAACAACCGTGCCCAGTGGTGCAACGAAGAGTTCAACGCCCTGGTGAAGAAAGCCAAGGTCACGTCGGACCAGGCTGAGCGCGCCAAGCTCTACGAAGAAGCACAGCTCGTGTTCAAGCGCGAAGCGCCTTGGGCCACGATCGACCACTCGCTCTCGGTCGTTCCGATGCGCAAGGAAGTCTCCGGCTTCGTTCAGAGCCCGCTCGGCGACTTCACCTTCGAAAACGTCGACATCGCCGAGTAATCGGAACCGTCACTATTTCGCCGCGGGCCTTGGCCCGCGGCGTTTGTCGTTGATGCGGGATCGATCTCGCGTCATGCTCGAAGGCTCCGCTGAAGCGGTCCGGGCAAACCGAGACGGCCATGGGGCCGCGGTTCGACCTCTCAAAAAAACAACGGGTCTCACAAATGTTTGGCTTTCTCCTGCGACGGCTCGCCGTCTTGATCCCGACCTTCATCGGCGTCTCGATCATTGCCTTCGCCTTCATCCGGCTTCTTCCCGGTGATCCCGTCGCGCTGCTTTCTGGCGAGCGTGTCATGTCGCCCGAACGCCACGCTCAGATCAGTGCGCAGCTTGGCCTCGATCGGCCGATCGCGGTCCAGTATTTCGACTATCTCGGCGGCGTGCTGACGGGTGATTTCGGCACCTCGATCGTGTCGAAAAGCCCGATCATCGACCAGTTTTTCGCGCTCTTCCCGGCAACCGTCGAGCTTTCGCTCTGTGCGATCCTGATCGCAATCGCGATCGGCGTCCCGGCCGGCATCATCGCGGCCATCAAGCGCGGCTCCTTCTTCGACCAGACCATGATGGGCATCGCCCTCGTCGGTTACTCCATGCCGATCTTCTGGTGGGGCCTGCTGCTGATCATCCTCTTCTCCGGTATCCTGCAATGGACCCCGGTATCCGGTCGCATCTCGCTGATGTTCTTCTTCCCGCCAGTCACCGGCTTCATGTTGATTGACAGCCTGCTGTCGGGCCAGAAGGGCGCCTTCGCCTCGGCGGTCAGCCATCTGGTCCTGCCGTCGATCGTGCTGGCGACCATTCCGCTCGCCGTCATCGCCCGTCAGACGCGCTCCGCCATGCTCGAAGTCCTGTCGGAAGATTACATCCGGACCGCCCGGGCCAAGGGTCTGTCTCCGATGCGCGTCGTCGGTCTGCATGCGCTGCGCAACGCGATGATCCCGGTCATCACCACGATCGGCCTCCAGATCGGCGTGATGCTCGCCGGCGCCATCCTTACCGAGACGATCTTCTCCTGGCCGGGTATCGGCAAGTGGATGGTCGACAGCGTGTTCCGCCGTGACTACCCGGTCATCCAGGGAGGCCTCCTCCTGATCGCCGGTATCATCATGGTCGTGAACCTGATCGTCGATCTGCTCTACGGCCTGATCAATCCGCGCATCCGCCACTAGAAGGATAAAATCCCATGGCAGAGACAACCAACAGCCAGCCGGTTTCGAGCGCTCAGCTGCGTCGCCAGATGCTGGCCGAGTTCTGGTTCTACTTCTCCGAAAACCGCGGCGCCGTCATCGGCCTCGTGGTGTTCGTCGCCCTCGTGCTGATCGCCGTCTTCGCCGGCGTCATCGCGCCGCATTCCCCCTTCGAGCAGTATCGCGACGCGGTTCTGCTGCCCCCGGCTTGGCTCGAAGGCGGCAACTGGAGCTATCCGCTCGGCACCGATCCCGTTGGTCGCGACATCCTTTCGCGCCTGATCTACGGCTCGCAGTATTCGCTCTTCATCGGCGTCTTCGTTACCACGCTGTCGCTGACGACGGGCATCGCGATTGGGGTCGTCGCCGGCTACTACGGTGGCTGGCTCGATACCGCGATCATGCGCCTGATGGACATCATCCTGGCCTTCCCGTCGCTTCTGCTCGCGCTCGTTCTCGTCGCGATCCTCGGCCCTGGCCTGACCAACGGCATGATCGCGATCGCGCTTGTCCTGCAGCCGCACTTCGTGCGCCTGACCCGTGCAGCCGTGATGTCGGAGAAGACCCGTGATTACGTGACGGCCGCGCGCCTCGCCGGTGCAAGCCCGCTTCGCCTGATGTTCAAGACGATCCTGCCGAACTGCATGGCGCCGTTGATCGTCCAGGCGACGTTGTCGTTTTCGAACGCCATCCTTGACGCGGCCGCACTCGGCTTCCTTGGTATGGGCGCCCAGCCCCCGGCACCCGAGTGGGGAACGATGCTTGCCGAAGCGCGCGAATTCATCCTCCGGGCCTGGTGGGTCGTCACCTTCCCCGGTCTTGCAATCCTCATCACGGTGCTGGCCATCAACCTGATGGGCGACGGCCTGCGCGATGCACTCGATCCGAAGATGAAGAGGTCGTGACATGGCCCTGCTCGAAATCCAGAATCTGACGGTCGAGTTCGAAACGGCGACGGGGTGGTTCAAGGCCGTCGATGGCGTCTCGCTCTCGGTCGATGCCGGTGAAGTGCTGGCGATCGTCGGTGAATCCGGCTCGGGGAAGTCCGTCTCCATGCTGGCCGTGATGGGGCTTCTGCCATGGACGGCGAAGATCACTGCCGATCGCATGCTGTTTGAGGGGCGCGACATCCGGAATCTCTCGCCGGCCGCTCGTCGTGAGCTGATCGGCAAGGACATCGCGATGATCTTCCAGGAGCCGGTCGCAAGCCTCAACCCCTGCTTCACGGTCGGCTTCCAGATCGAGGAAGTTCTTCGCGTGCATATGGGAATGGACAGGAAGACGCGCCGAACGCGAGCGGTGGAACTTCTCCGCCAGGTCGGCCTTCCCAATCCCGAAGAACGGCTCGGCCATTTCCCGCACCAGATGTCCGGCGGCCAGTGCCAGCGCGTGATGATCGCCATGGCAATCGCCTGTAATCCGAAGCTTCTGATCGCCGACGAGCCGACCACAGCGCTCGACGTCACCATCCAGAAGCAGATT
Organism: Ciceribacter sp. RN22; assembly: GCF_024054295.1. Classification (NCBI taxonomy): domain Bacteria; kingdom Pseudomonadati; phylum Pseudomonadota; class Alphaproteobacteria; order Hyphomicrobiales; family Rhizobiaceae; genus Ciceribacter; species Ciceribacter sp. RN22. The sequence continues at coordinate 1,107,092 of NZ_JAMXLD010000002.1, read as the reverse complement.
CTCGACCTCCTGATGTCGCTGCAGGCGAAGAACGGGATGGGCCTCATCATGATTACCCATGACATGGGTGTGGTGGCGGAGACGGCCGATCGGGTAATTGTCCAATACAAGGGACGGAAGATGGAAGAAGCCGACGTCCTGTCGCTCTTCGAGTCGCCGAAGAGCAACTACACCAAGGCGTTGCTGTCCGCGCTGCCGGAAAATGCAACCGGTGACCGCCTGACGACGGTCTCCGACTTCATGACCGGAGCGGAAGCCGCGGGAGAAGACGCATGAGCGCCACGCAGGAAAAGACCAGGCCGATGCTCGAGATCCGCGACATCAAGCGCGACTATCATGTGCCGACCGGCCTCTTCAAACCGGAGAAGATCGTTCATGCCGTGAAGGGTGTGTCCTTCTCGCTGGAGGCCGGAAAGACGCTGGCGATTGTCGGTGAAAGCGGGTGCGGCAAGTCGACTCTCGCCCGCATCCTCACCTTCATCGACGAACCGACTTCGGGCGAACTCCTTATCGACGGAAACAAGGTCGACACCCGTCCGGGGCATCTGACCCCCGAGATGCGTCGGAAGGTGCAAATCGTCTTTCAGAACCCCTACGGATCGCTCAATCCGCGCCAGAAGATCGGTGACGTCCTCGGTGAACCCCTGCAGATCAATACCGGCATGTCGGCAGCGGAGCGACGGGAGCGCGCCACCGAGATGCTGATCAAGGTGGGTCTCGGACCGGAGCACTACAATCGGTACCCGCACATGTTCTCCGGCGGCCAGCGCCAGCGCATCGCTATCGCCCGCGCCTTGATGCTCAATCCGAAGCTGCTGGTGCTCGACGAACCGGTGTCAGCCCTCGACCTTTCCGTCCAAGCGCAGGTCCTGAACCTGCTCGCCGACCTGCAGGACGAGTTCGGGCTGACCTACGTCTTCATCAGCCACGACCTTTCGGTGGTTCGTTATATCGCTGACGAGGTCATGGTGATGTATTTCGGTGAGGCCGTCGAATACGGCACGCGCGACGCGGTGTTCTCCGACCCCCAGCATGAGTATACGAAAACGCTGTTTGCGGCGACACCGCGGGCAGACGTCGAATCGATCCGCGCACGTCTCGTCGCGAAGGGCCGGCTGAAGGCTGCCGGCTGATGATCAGGCTGCTGGCGGCCCCTGCCATTGCGGATGCCGCCGGTTCAGCATCAGGTCCTGTCGAGGCTCGGGCGATGGCAGGCGACAGAGCGTCCGGCTGATACCGGACGCAATTCCGGGCGTTCCGTCGCGCATCGTTCGATGGCGAGCGGGCACCTCGATCGAAACGCGCAATCGTTTTCTCCTGCCGGCACTCTGCGCGGCGGCCGCACCTGCGGCTTCTGCCGATGCTGCACTTGGACACTCGGCTCGGCCGCCGCCAGGGCCTGCGAGTATGGATGGAGCGGCGTTCGAAAGACCTCGTCGGCCGGTCCCGTTTCCACGATCCGGCCGCCGTACATCACGCCCACGGTGTCAGCGATGCAATCGACTGCTGCAAGATTGTGGCTGATGAAGAGGAATGCAACGCCACGGCGCTCGCGCAAATCCATAATGAGATTGAGTATCTGAGCCTGAACCGAGAGGTCGAGCGCGGAGACCGGCTCGTCCGCGATGACCAGCTTCGGCTCGGTTACCAGTGCGCGAGCTATCGCGATGCGCTGGCGTTGCCCACCGGAAAACTCATGCGGGTAGCGGCGCGTATGGTCGACGGACAGTCCGACACTCTCCAATACTTCGGCTACCCTGTCCTCAATCTGCCGACGACCGAGATGTGCCGGCAAGGCATGGAGCGGCTCGGCCACGGTCCTGCCTATCCTCTGGCGTGGGTCGAGGGACCCGAACGGGTCCTGGAATACCATCTGGAACGCGCTACGCCGGCGCATTAATTGCCGGGCGGGTAGTGCGAAAAGGTCGTCACCGTCGAACATGACCTTGCCGGACGTCGGCCGGTCGAGCGCCGCAACGATGTGCGCGAGCGTCGATTTTCCGGAACCGGATTCACCGACCAGGCCGAAAATGCTCGCGGGCTCCATGCGGATCGACACGGAGTCGAGTGCACGATGGCGATGTGGCGACGAGAACACGGTGTGTGAGACGTAGTCACGCGTCAGTTCTTGCACGTCGAGAAGCGGGGCTTTCATCGGGACGTTTCCCGGCTTGGGTCATGGATGCAGCGGCTCCCTCTTCCCTCTGGCAGCGAGATCCAGGGCGGGTCCACCTCACGGCAACGCACTTCACGCTCCGGGCAACGATCGGAAAAGGCGCAACCGCGCGGAAGATGCGTGAAGCGCGGCACCGCTCCCGGAATGGTAGCGAGGCGCTGTCCTCTTTCGAGACGACGCGGCACGGCGTGCAGAAGACTGCGCGTATACGGATTGGCCGGATCGGCGAGAACCGCGCGTGTCGCTCCCTCCTCCATGATCCGTCCTGCATACATGACGATCATGCGCTCGCAGGTACTGGCGACGACGCCGAGATCGTGGCTGACAAAGATGAGAGCCATACCCTGGTCTCGGACGAGTTCATCGAGAACGTCGAGAATCTCCGCCTGCACGGTGACGTCCAAAGCCGTCGTGGGTTCGTCCGCGATGAGCAAGGCCGGTTCCAGCGCGAGGGCGATCGCGATGCCGACGCGCTGGCGCTGCCCGCCGGACATTTCGTGCGGGTATGTTCCCGCTCGGCGGCGGGCATCCGGAATCCGCACCCGGTCGAGCAGTCGGAGTGCCTCGGCACGGGCAGCCCGCCAGCTCATTCCTCTGTGCCAGACGAGCCCCTCCGCAACCTGGTCGCCGATCGTCATGGCGGGATTGAGGGCGGTTGCCGGCTCCTGGAAGATCATGCCGATCCTGTTTCCGCGGACATGGCACATTTCGTCGTCCGAGAGCGTCAGCAAGTTCCGTTGCTCGAAGGTGATGCGACCTTCCGGGATGGCCGTCGTCGGCAGCAGGCCCATGATCGCAAGGGCAAGCAGAGACTTTCCGGAGCCGGATTCTCCGACAATTCCGAGTGTCTCGCCCTCGCGCAGGTCGAACGACACGTCGTGCAATATCGAGGATGCCGCGCCATCGCTTCCGTGGAGCGACACGGTCAACCTGTCGACGGCAAGCAGGGTTTCACCCTTCATGGGCGGCCCTCGGTTCGCGGATCGAACAGGTCGCGCAGTCCATCGCCCAGCATGTTGAAGCCAAGGACGGCCGCGGCGATCGCACTTCCGGGCAGAATGGCGAGCCATGGAGCGGTTTCGAGATAGGTCTGCGCATCAGCGAGCATTCGGCCCCAGGTCGGCGCGGGCGGCGGTGTCCCGAGCCCGAGGAAGCTCAAACCCGCCTCGGTCAGGATTGCGAGACCGAGCTGGATCGTAGCGTGTACGATGATCTGGCTCGCGATATTGGGAAACACATGCTCGATGGTGATGCGCAAATCGCCCTTGCCTGCGCCGCGTGCGGCAAGAACATAGTTGCGCGACCAGATCTGCCGTGTCGCACCGGCGGCGACACGTGCGAAGACGGGGACCATGAACACGGCGATGGCAATCACCGCCGTCGTCCGTCCCGCGCCGAGAAACGCGCCGAGCATCATCGCCGACAGGATCGGCGGAACAGCAAAGATCACGTCTGCCGCGCGCATGATGAATGCTTCCGGAAGACCACGTCTGGCGGCGGCAAACATCCCGATCACAGTCCCGATCGACGCGCCGAGGGCGACGGCCGCGGCAGCGATCGACAGCGAGTTCCATGCGCCGGCCATCAGCATGGACAGGACATCGCGCCCGTATTGGTCGGTCCCGAGCAGACCATAGGACAGCGGCGGCTGCAGCTTGTGCGCGATCTGCATCTTGCCCGAGGGGAGCGGCGTCCAGACCAGTGAGATCAGCGCGACGGCGACGAGAGTGCTGGTCACAGCCCCGCCAGCAATAACTCCCGCGCCTCGTCCCGGCAGCCGGCGGGTCGCCGGCTCAGCGGCCATCGCCGCCTCGCTCTCGCCAGGATACGTCATGTGCTTACCTGCCTCAATCGTGGATCAAGGAAGAGATAGGAAAGATCGACCACGAAACTCACGATGACGACGAGGCCGGCAAACAACAGGACGATATCCTGCATAACGACGATGTCCCTCTGCATCAGCGATTGGTAGGCGAGCCTGCCCAACCCCGGGAGGTTGAAGACATTCTCGACGAGGATCGCTCCGGCAACGAGGAAGGTAAATTGCAGGCCGAGAACCGTGACGACGGGGATCAGGGCGTTTGGAACGGCATGCCGCCAGAGCGCAACTCTTCGCGGCAGACCCTTCGCCCGCGCGGTGCGGACGAAATCCTCGTTCAGCACTTCGAGCACGGCCGAGCGGGTTACCCGTGTCAGGACGCCGGCCTGTGGCAGCGCGAGCGCGACGGCCGGCAAAACAAGCGACTTCAGCGCCGCCCAGAAGCCGCTCTCCCATCCCGGGAAGCCGCCCGCCGGCATCAGTCCAAGGCCGACGGAGAAGAGAAGAATGAGCAGGAGTGCGACCCAGAAACCCGGAACGGCGATGAAGAGCTGCGAGATGACGCCGCCGACGTGATCGAGCACGGAATTGTGCCGTGCCGCCGAGAGGGTTCCGAGCGGCACCGAGATCGCAAGGGAGAGCGTCACCGCTATGACCGTAAGTGGAAGGGTCACTGCAAGACGTTCGACAAGCAACTGGGAGACTGGAACGCCATAGACGTATGACGTGCCGAAATCGCCATGAAGCGCATTCGCGATCCATGCAAAATAGCGACGCACGAGCGGCTGATTGAGCCCGAGTTCATGACGCAGGGCGGAAAGCGTATCCGGGCTTGCCGACGTGCCGAGCATGATCGCTGCCGGATCGCCCGGCAGCACGTCCATGACGAGAAAAACAAGCGCCGACACGGCAAGAAGCGTCAGGAACAAGGCCGCCATGCGGCGTGCCAGCAAGGCCATCATCGCAGATATCTCTCGCATTCGCAGGTAGCCGAACGCCGTCGCCGCTCCGCTGCGTCGCCGGCCCTGCAACGGGCCGTGCTGCAGTGCCGGACATCAGTCCTGCCGGGGATGGCGTTCACTCTTTCCAATGGACGTTCGTCAACACGTTCGAAGGGATAGGCTCGTTCGCCCAGAGCCCTTCAAGCTTCTTGTTCCAGACACCGAGCTTCGGCATCACGAAGAGATAGAGGGCCGGTACGTCTTCCGCGAGGATCTTTTGAGCCTCGCCATAGAGCGCGTCTCTCGCGGCCGGGTCAGCCGTATGCTCGGCCTTCCCTATGAGGTCGTTCAGCATCGGATTCTTGTAGTTGAAGTAGTAGGAATCGCGACCGTAGATGTCGATGTCCATCGGCTCGGCATGAGCGACGATCGTCATGTCATAGTCCGCATTCTTGAAGACCTCCTGCACCCACTTCGCCGGGAATTCGGTTGTCTCGATGGTCATCGTGACGCCGATCTCCGCAAACATGGCCTGCATTATCTCGGCACTGCGGCTGGCATAGGCCATCTGCGGTGCCTTCATCACAAAAGTGAAGCCGTCCGGATAGCCTGCTTCCGCCAGCAGTGCCTTCGCCTTTTCGGGATCGTAAGGATGGATGCCGGTCAAGTCGACGAACCCGCGATCATTGGGCGTATAGTGGCTGCCGATCGGAGTTCCGAAGCCCGACCATGCTCCATCGATCAGCGTCTTGCGATCAACTGCCATCATCAGGGCCTGGCGGACTCGCTTGTCGTCGAACGGCTTGCGTGCGTTGTTCATGCCTGCGACGACCTTGAGTTCCGTGTTGCCGATGACGGTCGTCAGGTTCGGGTCATCCTTGAAGCTTCCGACGAGTTCCGGCGCGGCGAACTCCGGAAAGGCGTCGACATCGCCGGACTTCAGTGCCGCCGCCTGTGCCTGCGGGTCAGATATGAAGCGGAAGGTCACCTTCTGAAGTCCGACCGATACCTCCTTGTTCCAGTAATCCGGATTGGCGGCGAGTTCGACCTTGTCGCCTTTCACCCACCGGACGAACCGGAAGGGACCTGTCCCGACCGGCGTTGTTTTGTCGCTTTCTGCGCTCCTGGTGCCCACGATCACCGATGACGGCCATGCAAGCCAATAGAGCAGACTCCCGGCGGGTTCCCTGAGCTTCAATACGAGCGTTTCTGCGTCCGGCGTTTCGATCCCTGCAATCGACGCGAAGAAGCGCTTCTGCGGGTTGACCGAGTCTGCGCCGCGGGCGCGTTCCAGAGACGCCTTGGCGACCGCGGAATCAAATGCTTCGCCGTCATGAAAGGTTACGTCGCGTTGCAGCTTGAAGGTATAGGTAAGGCCATCGGAGGAGATGCTCCAACTCTTTGCGAGTTGTGGCTTGATGTTGCCGTCCTGGTCGATGGTGACGAGGCCCTCGAAGAGGTTCTGCCATGTGACCTGCCCGATCGCAACTGGCGCTGCGATCGTCGGATCAAGGCCCGTCGGCTCGATTGTCATGCCGAGGACAAGCGATTTGTCCGAAGCCCCGCCGAGCGCGTTCGCCGGTATGACGAGGATCGCAGCGGCCACGAGATTGGACAGAAACCTGTTCAGCAGATGGTGCCCGGCGGTTCGAAAGGCGTTGGCTGTCAAAATTCCCCTCCTCGAGCTCTTTACCGGACGTCCTGCGTCGGCACTCTCGACGGAAATACTGGCATCTCGCATCCGCTCACACAACGGCGTTTCTCTCGCTAGCATGCGCGCATGATCGCCAAGTCTCTGCTATCGCCCCGGATTGGCGAGAAGTGGTGCAGGCGGTCAGATCAGAGGGGTCGACGTCGTCGGCTCTATCGTCTGTCGGCGAGCGCCGCCTGCGAAAGGAGGAGGCGCTCGGCCTCAGCCATCATCAACGGTTCGACGCCCTTCACGTCGTCGGGCCGCAAGGGTTCCGACTGTCCCGGATCGGCGCCTGTGAGACAGAATTGGTTTAATTGAGAAGAGAGGATTTTCGGCTCATCGTAGCTCATTCAAAGGAAGCGAATATGAGACAAAAATCCGGGCCGCTGACATTGGCGGCCGAGAAGACAATGAAGGACATCCACCGCGCCACGAACAAGCATCATTCGGCGGAGGACAAAATCCGCATCGTGCTGGAGGGCCTGCATGGGGAAGACGGCATTGCCGCACTCTGCCGCCGTGAAGGCATTGCCGAGAGCCTGTATTACAGTTGATCGAAGGAATGCCTTAGACCGTAAACTCATAAAAACACAAAGTGATTTTATGAGTTTACGGCCTAATCGCGCAGATGGATCTGCGTCATTCTGTAGAGATGCCACATTGGTTGATGCTTGAGCCTCTCGTGCGGCACTACTGGGAAACGGCGCCTCCGTCTTCGACAAACCTCGTGCAGCATCATCTTTTCATGATCTTGCTGATCGGATTCGTCGAGGCCGCGTTTCCGCGATGGCGCCGGCCGTCGCAGGCCGCGGCCAACAATCCCGACGCGCTATCGCTCAGTGTGATGGTGGCGGCGAGCCAGATCGCAGCCGATCCGCTGAACGACGGTATAGTCGAAAGCGCGCTTGCTTCCATCGGCTACAACCAGGACTACTTCCGTCGAGAGTTCCGCAGGCAGGTCGGGCTGACACCGCACAAATATCAGGAGTTCAAGCGGATGGAGCGGGCGATGGGCGTGCTTGCCGCCGGAGGCTCGGTCAAGAAGGCTGCCGAATATGTCGGCTATGCCGACTTCTATTATTTCTCCCGCATGTTCAAGCGATATATCGGAATCAGTCCGGCTGGCTATAAGGCTGCCGAGAAACGCCACCGCGACGGAGGCTTTCCCCGTGGTGAGGAGGACGGACTGGCCGTATTCCCCATTCTCGCCAGGAAGAGCGTAATCGGAAATCACTGACTTTTTTGTCGAAGCGGGCTAGGTTTTCCAAAACCTGTATTATAGGTTTTCGGAAAACGTAGGAGACACACTTGGATCAAGACACCACCTTGCCACCGGCCGCGGCATCGTCCGGTGACTTTGTTGCTGTCGCGATGACGGCGATCACCCGATTCATCCGGGAGAATGCGTTGAAGCCCGGTGATCGCCTTCCGGCAGAATCAGCGCTTACCAGAGAACTTCATGTCTCCCGTACGGTTGTGCGAGAGGCGCTTCGCTCTCTTGCGGCCCTTCGCCTGGTCGATCTCGGAGCAGGAAAGCGTCCGACCGTCGCGCAACTCGACGACGAGACGATGGCCATGATGATGGCGCATGGCGTCATCACCGATCAGATCGGGGTGCAGCACATCTATGACGCTCGCCGAACTATCGAAGGCCGCACGGTTGCACTGGCGTCGCTGCGTCGTACCGACGCGGAGGTTCGCGAAATTCTGCACCACGCCTGGTCTATGGAGCGGGATTTCGACCAGCCTTCCGCCGTCATGGAACACGACATTGCGTTCCATCTCGCAATCGCCCAGGCGTCACGCAATCCGGTCTTTTCCCTGATCATCGGAGCCTTCCGCGAGGTGATGCGTGAAACCTGGCCCATCGGCTGGCGCAGCCGTGCGCGCGACGAGGATCGCCGCGTCGTGGCGCGCCTGCATGTGGAACTGGCGGAGGCCATTGCCGCTGGCGATCCAAACGCGGCCGTCGATCTGATGAACCGGCACTTCGACGACAGCACAAAGGCCCTTCTGGTTGCCGGACTGATCTGAGGAAACCCTATGAGAATTACGGCGCTCGAAACCGTGCGCGTCGCCGAACGCGCCAATCTTCTCTGGCTTCTGGTGCATACGGATGAGGGCATAACCGGTCTGGGTGAGACCTTTTTCGGCGCCGGGACAGTCGAAGCCCATGTGCACGAGTACATTGCGCCCCGAGTAATCGGTCGTAACCCGCTGGAGATCGACCGGCTTGCAGCAGATCTCGTCGGGTATCTCGGCTTTCGCTCCTCGGGCGCCGAGGTGCGGGGCAACTCCGCCTTCGACATCGCGCTCTGGGATATATTCGGCAAGGCGACAGGTCAGCCAGTCGCGCAGTTGCTCGGCGGTTTCACCAGACGGGAGATCCGGACCTACAATACCTGCGCCGGTACCGAGTACATCAAGAAGACGACCGGGCAGACGACCGTGAATTACGGCCTTTCCGAGGGGCGCGACTATGACGATCTGAACGGCTTCCTGCATCGCGCCGACGAGCTTGCCCACTCCCTGCTGGAGGAGGGAATTACCGCCATGAAGATATGGCCGTTCGATGCAGCTGCAGAGAAGATGCGCGGCCAGTACATCTCGGCGCCGGATCTGAAACTGGCATTGAAACCCTTCGAAAAGATCCGAGCGGCCGTCGGCGACCGGATGGACATCATGGTCGAATTCCATTCGATGTGGCAGCTCCTGCCGGCGATCCAGATCGCGAAGGCGCTCACGCCTTTTCAGACGTTCTGGCATGAGGACCCCATCAAGATGGATAGCCTCTCCAGTCTGGCGCGCTATGCTGCCGTGTCGCCTGCACCGATCTCGGCCTCGGAGACGCTCGGCTCCCGCTGGGCCTTTCGCGACCTTCTCGAAACCGGCGCGGCGGGTGTCGTCATGCTCGATGTCAGCTGGTGCGGCGGGTTGTCGGAAGCCCGCAAGATCGCTGCCATGGCGGAAGCCTGGCATCTGCCCGTTGCCCCGCATGACTGCACGGGACCGGTGGTGTTGTGCGCGTCGACCCATTTGTCTCTCAACGCACCAAATGCGCTCGTGCAGGAAAGTGTTCGAGCATTCTATCGTACCTGGTACCGGGATCTGGTCACTGCCCTTCCCGAGGTCCGCAACGGGATGATTACCGTTCCTCCCGGTTCCGGACTTGGAACGGAGCTTCACCCGGAGCTCGACCGAGCCTTCACAGTCACACGCCGCCGATCAGATGCGGCGAGTATCTGAAACGCTGTTCCGGCACCGACACAGCAGAGGATAGAATGTCAACGCCCCCCACCCTTTCGTCCGCCACCCGCATGCCTGCCATCGCCGGGCCCCTGGTCATGTTGCTCGGCATGCTTCTGTTCGGTCTGAACGATGCCATGGGCAAGTGGCTTCTCTCCAGCTATGGCCTTGGTCAGGTGGTGCTTATCCGCAGCATTGCGGCTCTTCTCGTCCTCTCGCCCTTCCTTTGGAAGCATGGCATCCCGTCGCCGTCGAAGATCGAGCGGCCGTCCATGCAAATCCTTCGGGTGGTCTTCTCGACCGTCGAGATTCTCTGCTTCTATTACGCCGTCATGTATCTGCCGCTGGCCGACGTGATGACCTACTGGCTAGCCGCTCCGATCTATGTCGCGGCGGCCTCGCCGCTACTGCTGGGCGAGAAAGTGGGATGGCGGCGCTGGAGCGCGATCGCGATCGGCTTCTTCGGCGTCATCATCGCACTGGAGCCATCACGGGCGATGTTCACACTGCCTGCGCTCATCTCGATCGTCGGCAGTGCCGCCTTCGCGTTCATGATGCTGTCGGGGCGCGGCCTCCGCAAGACTCCCGACCGTGCGCTCGTCTTTTTCCAGATCGTGGGCGCGGGCCTCGCCGGTATCGCATTCTCCCCATTCGACTGGGCGCCGGTCTCCTCGGTTCGCGATCTTCTCTTGCTCGGCCTGTTGGGTATCGTAGCCATGGCGGCGCACATGCTCGTCAATCGCGCCCTCAAGATCTCCGACGCTGCGACGGTCGCGCCGCTTCAGTATACGCTGCTTCTCTGGGCTGTTGTTTTCGGATGGATGTTCTTCGGCGACGTGCCCCGTATGAGCATGATGATTGGCGCGGGGCTGATCGTCGCCTCCGGTCTCTTCATCTTCTTCCGCGAGCGACAGCTCAAGAAGCGGGACGCTGTTCTTCCTGCTATCCCCGAATGAGAAAACCCGCGTGCACCCTCAACGAGGGATTCACGCGGGTCCATACTCCAGGGAGGAGGTTCTTACTTACTTCTTGCGCATATCCGCCAGGATGCTCTGGACACGATCGACGACGTCGGCGCCGATCTCGTCCTTGTGCTTTTCATAGACGACCTGCGACTTCTCGAGCATGCGGGCATACTCTTCGGGGGACAGTGTGTTGACCTCGACGCCGGCTGCCTTGATCTTCTCAAGCGACTTCTGGTTCAGTTCGCGGATGACCTTCCGCTCCACGTCGCGGCCAACAACCGCACATTCGCGAAGGGCCGATTGCTCGTCCGGCGTGTAGGTATCAAAGATTGCCTTTGAGAAGAGGAACAGGAAGGGCGTGTAGGCGTGCTTGGTCTCGCTGACGTAGTTCTGCACTTCGTAGAACTTCGACGTGTCGATCGTAACGTACGGATTCTCCTGTGCATCGATGGCCTTAGTCTCGAGCGCGGAGAAGACTTCGCCGAACGCCATGGGTGTAGCATTGGCACCGAAATTCTGGAAGGTGTCGAGGAAGATGTCGTTCTGCATGACGCGGACCTTCATGCCCTCCAGGTCTTCCCACTTGGTCACCGGCTTCTTTGAGTTCGAAAGATTGCGGAAGCCGTTCTCCCAGTACGCCAGGTTCACGAGGCCTGCCGCTTCGAGCTTTTCATTGAGGAACTGGCCGAATTCGCCGTCCATCACGGCGTCCGCTTCCTCGTTGCTGGTGAAGAGGAACGGAAGATCGAAGACGCCGAGCGCGGGAACGATGCCGACGAGGGGCGACGAAGAGGTCACGACCGCTTCCTGCACGCCGGAACGCAACGCCTGTGTCGCCTGCAGATCGCCACCGAGCGCGCCGCCCCAGAAGGCCGTCAGCTTCAGCTTGCCGCCGGACTTCTCGTCGAGGCATTTCTGCATCGCTTCGATGCCGTTGCCGACCGGGTGGTCGGCATTGATCCCGTTGGAAACACGAATATTGCGGTCATTGTATTCGGCGAACGCCGGCACGGCGGCAGAGCATGCAAAGACGATGGCAGTCGTGGTCAGCAGCAGATTTCTCATGGATTCCTCCCATTGAGTTGGATGAAGTTGCAGGTTCAGGTCGCTGTCAGTGCAGCCAGCGAGCAGGTACGAGGACCAGATCCGGAAACAGGACCAGGGCGAAGAGAACGGCGACCTGCGCGACCAAGAAGGGCGCTACGCCCACCGTCACCTTGCCGAGCGGCACGCGGCCGACGCCGCTGACGACGTTCAGCACCACTCCAACGGGCGGGGTCAGCAGGCCGATGCAGGTATTCATGATGAACAGGACGCCGAAATAGACCGGGTCGATCCCCGCCTGCTTGATGATCGGCATCAGCACGGGTGTCAGGATCAGGATCGTGGGGGTCAGGTCGAGCGCTGTCCCGACGACCAGCACCACGAGCATGATGACGATCATCAGCAGGGTCGGGCGGTTGATGAGGGGCTCGATGTAGCCAGTAATTTCAGCGGGAATATTCGCCGCTGTGATCAGCCATGCCGAGACGAGCGCCGCGCACACCAGGAACATGATGACGGCTGTCGTCTTGGCTGCCTGAAGGATGACATGCGGTAGTTCCCTGGGCGACAGTTCCCGGTAGATGAACATGCCCACGAACAGGGCGTAGGCTGCCGCGACGACGGCCGCTTCCGTCGGGGTAACGACGCCGGCCTTGATGCCTCCGAGAATGATGACCGGCATGCCCAGCGCCCAGAGTGCCCGGCCGGTGGCACGAACACGTTCCTTCATCGGAGCGCGCGGCAGGGCCTCGACCTTGTCTTTGCGCACCACGATGAGCCAAGTGGCGATCAGCGCGCTGCCCATCATCAGGCCCGGCACGATACCGGCCATGAACAGTTGGGTGATCGACACGTTGGCGGAGACGCCGAAGACGATGAAGGCCATCGACGGCGGGATGACCGGGGCGATGACGCCGCCGGCGGCAATGAGGCCGGCGGAGCGCGGCACGTTGTAGCCGGCCTTGGCCATCATCGGAATGAGGATGGCGGCGAGCGCTGCCGTATCGGCGGCCGCGGAGCCCGAAATACTGGCCATGATGACTGCGGCCATGATCGCGACAATGCCGAGACCGCCGCGGATGTGACCGACGCAGGCAATGGCAAAATCGATGATGCGCCGCGACAGGCCGCCGGCATTCATCAGTTCGCCCGCGAGAATGAAGAAGGGGATGGCGAGCAGGGTGAAGGTGTCCGCGCCGGCGATCATGTTCTGGGCGATGATCTGGGTGTTGAACATGCCCATGAACCACATCAGCACGACGCCGCAGAACATCAATGCGAAGGCCACCGGGACGCCGACCGCCATGGCGCCGAGCAGCGAGACAATGAACACGACCAAGGTCATCAGGCGCGCTCCGACAGATGCTCGAGGGACGTGTTCTCGCCTGCAAAAGCGGCGATCTCTTCTTCGGTGACGCGGCCGGTCACTAGGCGGAACAGTCGTTCGAGCGCGATCAGAACAACGCCGGCGCCGGTGAAGAAGCCGATTCCGTAAACCCAGATCATCGGCAGTTTGGTTACGGGCGAGGTCATGCTGGCATTGATAGGCGCCTGTTTCCACGTGCCCCAGAAGAAGATCGCCGATACCGCGATAATGATGATGTTCGAGAGGATCATGCAGATGATCCGGCCCTTGCGGCCGAACAGCATGACCAGGGTTTCAACGCCGACATGGGCGTGTTCGCGAAATGCCACCACGGCGCCAACGAAGGTCAGCCAGACGAAGAAATAGCGCGAGAGCTCGTCAGAGACGTTGAGACCGGAGTTGAAGCCATACCGCATGACCACGTTGACGAAGACCATCACCGCCATCGCCGACAGAAAGAAGATCAACAGCATTTCCAGGAAGCGATAGAATGTATCGATTATCTTCTGCATGGCCCTCAAACCTTATCCAGAAGACCACGGGCGGCCAGATTGCGGATCAAGGCAGTCGTGCCGAAGGTCCATTCCGGGCAGGCGTCGCTGCGTTCCACCCAGTTCACCAAACGACCAAGTTTCGGCGTCGAAATCTCGACGCGGTCGCCGATTTCGTGGGTAAACCCGAGGCCCGGGGCATGGCGGTCCTTCACAGGAGCGAACATCGTGCCGAGGAAGAGCACTGCGCCATCCGGATACTGATGGCTGCGGTTCAGCATCTGGGACACCAGGTTTTCGGGGGATCGGCTGATCGCCTCCATCGGACTTTCACCTGACATCTCGAAACCATCTTCGCCCCGCACGTTCAGCGAGACCTTCACCCGCCGCAGATCGTCGAGTGTGAAGGTCTGATCGAACAGGCGGATGAACGGCCCGATCGCACACGAGGCATTGTTGTCCTTGGCCTTCCCCAGCAGGAGTGCCGACCGTCCCTCGACATCGCGCAGGTTGACGTCATTCCCGAGGGTCGCACCGACGATCCGCCCGTCGGTCCGAACGGCGAGAACGACTTCCGGTTCCGGATTGTTCCAGGAGGAGATCGGGTGAAGGCCGACAAGTGCGCCGCAGCCCACCGCGGACATTGGCTGTGCCTTGGTGAAAATTTCGGCGTCGGGTCCGATACCGACCTCGAGATACTGGGACCACAGACCCATCTCCTGCAGCAGGGCTTTCACGCTGGCAGCCTGCGGCGAACCCGCGACGAGACCGCGCAGGCTGTCTCCGAGAACCGGAGCCAGGCGCGAGCGGATTTCCTGAGCGCGGAGCGGGTCGCCTTTGGCCTGCTCCTCGATCACCCGCTCCAGCATACTGTCTGCGAAGGTTACGCCGGCGGCCTTGATTGCCTGTAGGTCGACGGGGGCAAGCAGGGCCCCTTCACGGCCGGACAGAAAATCGTCGAGCGATCCGAGGTCGGGGAAGGTCTTCGGCTCGCGCAATCTCGCGACCAGATCCTCGATATCGAGCAGTGACACCATTGTGGCTGCCAGCGACGTCAGATCCAGAATTCGGCCGCTCGAGACGAGGACCGGGCAGGGGCCGCCGGCGGCATTCGACCAAACGCGACCAACCAGCAGAGCATCGGCCTCCTCCGGCAGGATGGTCTCCGCATGAAGGATACGATCAATGTTCATTCTTGTTCCTCCCCAGCTTCCCGTTTCATCGGACCGCCCTCCGAAGCGGTTCGTTGCCGTATTGTCAGGATGTCAGACAACATTACCGCTGATCTTTTATTACTCTGTGTTGCTCGTGTCCAGCGTGGAAAGAAGCGCCGGGCGGGAAAGTTGCCGGGTCCGATCACGGCACGGTCCGACGGTCAAGAACGGCGGAGCTTGCGTGATCTGCTGCGGGAAGCTGCCGCTGCTGTCCGCTAGAAGGTCTCGAGTGTGAGATCGAGCCGGGATGCAGCACCAAGCAGGTGTTGGCGCATGGCGTCGCGTGCCTTCAGCGGATCGCGCAGCGCGACGGCGTCGCGGATCACCACATGTTCGGCAATCGTCACCTCGACGATCTCCTCGAGCACGGCCGTTGCACGTGCCGCGTTGATAGCATGGCTGATCCGCTCGGCGATAAAGCCGATGAAAAGGGGGAAGTATTCGTTGTGGGTCGCGGCGGCGAGGGCGCGATGGAACGCAAGATCGGCGAGAATGCCTTGCTCGGTCCATTTTTCGGCTCCGGTCATCAGATCGAGCGCAGCGTTGAGTTGCTTCATATCCTCGGAGTCATGGTGAACCGCGGCGAGGCCGGCGGCCTCGATCTCAAGCGGCATGCGGAGCTGGAAGAGGCTTCGGAAACTCTCGCGGTCGACGAGCTCTTCCTGTTCGATCCGGATCGTCGGACGCGTATGCATATCCCTCACGAAGGCGCCGACGCCCTGCCGTGTCTCGACGAGCCCTTCGTTGCGCAATTGCGCGATCGCCTCGCGCACCACCGATCGGCTGACGCCGAACGCCTTGGCCAGAATGTGCTCGGTCGGCAGCTTGTCGCCCGGTTTGATGCGGCCCTCACCGATCTCGCGTGCGATATGGGTCGCAATCCGCGCCGGTAGATGCTCGCTTCGCCTGATCTGGCTGAAGTCTATCGCCATGGAAAACACTACCTCCCGAACAATCCTCGCTTATTCTACGATAATTCCCCCAAATTCAATTGGCATCTGGGATTCATGACCATTGCCGGATCAATGGCCTTCTTGATCGCGGTCAGCAGGTGGCGCTGAACATCGGACAACCGCTCCTCGAAGTCGGTGCGCTTCAGCCGACCGATGCCGTGCTCCGCGCTGATGCTGCCGTGATAGCGGCCGAGCACGGCATTGATCACCTTCTTGGCTGTGTGGATGCGAACCGATCGTTCGGCCGCCGATAATCCCGATGGAGGCATAACGTTCAGATGCACGTTACCGTCACCGACATGGCCGTATGACACGCAGATGCAATCCGGTGCGGCGGCCGCGACGGCAGCCTCGGCTTCCCTCACGAAATCGGGAAGGCGCGATAGCTGCACCGAGATATCCGTGCGTAAATGCATTCCGCGTCTCGCTTGACCTTCATTCATTCCCTCCCGGAAGAGCCACAGGTTGCGTGCCTGGGCGGCGGAAGCGGCGACGACGCCGTCGATCACCAGTCCGTCCTCCAGCACATTCTCCAGGAAACGTTGCATCAATTCGTCCACGTCGACGAGGCCCGAGCCGGAAATTTCCATCAGCACATAGACGGGGCAGTCTCCGCCGATCGGCATTGCGAGATCGGGCATGGCCTCCCGGGCGAGCGTGAAGGCAATGGGAGGCATGAATTCGAAGGCGGACATGAGATCACAACAATCGCGGCGCGCACGCCGATACAGTTGCATGACGTCTTCCAGCGAGTTCAGCCCGAGAAGGGCGGTGGCCACACTATCAGGACAGGGCGTCAGCTTGACGGCGACGGCGGTGACAATGCCGAGCGTACCTTCCGCGCCAATGAACAATTGCTTGAGATCGATCCCGCGGTTGTCCTTCCTGAGCGTGGAGAGGGCGTCGAAGACTGTTCCATCCGGTAGTACGACCTCCAGGCCGAGCACCAGCTCCCGCGTCATCCCGTAGCGCAGAACGTTTATGCCGCCGGCATTGGTCGAGACGTTGCCGCCGATCCGGCAGCTGCCCTGTGCTCCGAGTGCAAGAGGAAAGAACATGCCCTTTGAAGCAGCAATCTCTTTCGCCTCGGCAAGGATGCATCCGGCTTCGACGACCATCGAGAAGTCGTCGGGGTCGACGGAGCGCACGGCCTTCATCCGCTCCAGACTCAGGATCACCTGACTTTCCGGTCGATCCGGGATGGCGCCGAGAACAAGGCCGGTGTTGCCACCTTGCGGAACGATCGAGAGGCCGAGCTCCCGACAGACGTGGACTGCTTCGCACACCTCGGCAGTCGAGCGGGGTCGTATCACCGCAACAGCATTGCTGGTGACGTCGCCGTGCCAGTCGCGGCAAAAGGGCAACATTTCCGCCGCCTCGGTAAGGATCGCGGCATCGCCCATGCGGGCACGGAGAGCAGCCTGCAGATCGGCAGTGGTATAGGAGCTGTGCATTTTCGGGCCTTCATGATCTTCGGGTATGGCTCAGCGGAGCAAATAGTCTATTCTCAAGCGGATCATATAAGGTTATCAGACAACCTTACAATATAATTTGATGCGCGATCTGGTGCGCCCTGGAGGAGAAGTCTTCATGCACGTTCTTATCATCGGTGCAGCAGGAATGGTTGGGCGCAAGCTCGCGGCCCGTCTCGCTGTGTCAGGCAGCCTCGGAGGTCATCCGATCGAGGCAATGACCTTGGCGGACGTAGTGGCGCCGGAAGGCCCTGCCGGGTACGCCGGCAGGGTCGTAACCGAGGTCGCCGATCTGTCGGCTCCCGGCGCGGCGGGAAGACTCATAGCTGCACGGCCTGACGTTATCTTCCATCTTGCGGCGATCGTTTCCGGCGAGGCCGAGCTCGACTTCGACAAGGGTTATCGTATCAATCTCGACGGCACCCGTTACCTGTTCGACGCGATTCGGGAGGCCAATAACAATGAGGGCTATCGGCCGCGTGTCGTCTTCACCTCGTCGATCGCCGTCTTCGGTGCGCCCTTGCCCTATCCCATTCCCGATGACTTCCATTCGACGCCGCTCACCAGCTACGGAACGCAGAAAGCCATCTGTGAGCTGTTGCTGACCGACTACAGCCGTCGCGGCTTTTTTGACGGAATCGGAATCCGGCTGCCGACGATATGCATCCGGCCTGGAAAGCCGAACAAGGCTGCCTCCGGCTTCTTTTCGAGCATTCTGCGTGAGCCTCTGGCCGGACAGGAGGCCGTCCTGCCCGTCAGCGAGGATGTCCGCCACTGGCACGCTTCACCGCGCTCGGCCGTGGGATTCCTCGTTCATGGTGCCACGATCGATCTCGAAAAGGTCGGGCCCCGCCGGAACCTCTCCATGCCGGGCCTGAGTGCGACCGTCGGCGAGCAGATCGAGGCACTCCGGCGAGTTGCCGGCGAGAAGGCGGTCCGGCTTATCCGACGTGAGCCGGACGAGATGATCATGAAGATGGTTGCCGGATGGGCGCCGGGCTTCGAGGCCAAGCGCGCGACGGCTCTTGGCTTTGTCGCCGAAAAGTCGTTCGATGAGATCATTCGCGTTCACATCGAAGACGAGATGGGAGGAAAGCTGTGATCGATACCAGCCACAATCGGCTTCCGAGTATCGCTTTTCTCGGTACGGGTCTGATGGGGGCGCCGATGGTTCGGCGCCTGCTTGGTGCCGGCTTCAAGGTGACGGTCTGGAACAGGGACATGTCGAAGGCGGAGGCGCTGCGTTCGGCAGGCGCAGATGTCGCTGCAACGCCGGTGGATGCTGCGCGCGGCGTCGACGTCGCGTTCACGATGTTGAGCGACGGTAACGCGGTGGAGGAAGTTCTCTTCACGTCCGGTTGTGCGGACGCCCTTCGTCCCGGCACCGTTCTGGTCGACACGAGTTCGATCGCACCGCCGATCGCGAAAGACCACGCGGCGCGGCTTGCGGCGCGCGGGATACACCATCTCGATGCACCCGTTTCTGGAGGTGTCGCCGGAGCAGAAGCCGGCACCTTGGCGATCATGGCCGGCGGGGATGCGGCAGTCGTTGAGCGTCTCGCGGCCGTCTTCGCCGTGCTCGGTCGGGTGACCCATGTCGGTCCGAGCGGTGCGGGGCAAATCTGCAAGCTCGCCAATCAGCAGATCGTCGCGATCACGATCGGCGCGGTGGCCGAGGCGATGGTGCTGGTCGAGGCTGGCGGGGCCTCCCGGGAGAGGTTCCGAGAGGCAATACGCGGAGGGTTCGCCGAAAGCCGGATCCTGGAACTGCACGGTGCCCGGATGATCGCCCGCGACTTCAAACCAGGCGGCCCCTCGCGTCTGCAGCTGAAGGACCTCGACGCGGTCATGTCGATGGCCGACCAGTATTCGCTCGAGCTGCCGCTGACGGAGCGGGTTCGAAGCGAGTTTTCCGAATTCGTCGCTGCCGGCGGCGGAGAGCAGGATCACAGTGCCTTGCTTCTCCACCTCGAACGGTTGAACGGACACAAGGCATAAGGTGAGAAGACATGACCGAGGACAAGAAGGAACGGCGCAGATTGCGCTCGCAGGATTGGTTCGACAACCCGGACCATGCCGACATGACGGCGCTCTACCTCGAGCGCTTCATGAATTACGGCATCACGCCGGAGGAACTGAGGTCCGGAAAACCGATCATCGGGATCGCCCAGAGCGGCAGTGATCTCAATCCCTGCAATCGCCACCACCTCGAACTTGCCCGCCGCGTCCGCGACGGCATTCGCGATGCCGGGGGTATTCCGATCGAGTTTCCGACTCACCCCCTGTTCGAGAATTGCAAGCGGCCCACGGCAGCGCTCGATCGCAACCTCGCCTATCTCGGCCTCGTCGAGATCCTCTATGGTTATCCGCTTGACGGGGTCGTCCTCACGACGGGTTGTGACAAGACCACACCGTCCTCTCTGATGGCCGCTTCCACCGTCAATATTCCGGCGATTGTGCTCTCCGGTGGCCCGATGCTCGACGGATGGCACGACGGTGATCTCGTCGGCTCCGGCACCGTGATCTGGCGCTCGCGGCGCAAGTATGCGGCGGGCGAGATCTCGCGCGAGGAGTTTCTGGAGGCCGCGCTCGATTCCGCGCCCTCGGTCGGCCATTGCAACACGATGGGAACCGCCTCGACCATGAACGCCATGGCCGAGGCGCTCGGCATGTCGTTGACTGGTTGTGCCGCCATTCCGGCGGCTTACCGCGAACGTGGGCAGATGGCATACCGGACCGGGCGCCGCGCCGTCGAACTCGTGCTCGAAGACGTGAAGCCTTCCGATATCCTTACCCATGAAGCTTTTCTCAACGCGATCTGCGTCAATTCGGCAATCGGCGGCTCGACGAATGCACAGCCGCATCTCGCAGCGATGGCGAAGCACGCAGGAGTCGAGCTCTATCCGGAGGACTGGCAGGTCCACGGCTACGACATCCCGCTTCTTGCCAATGTACAGCCGGCCGGCGCCTATCTCGGCGAACGTTTCCATCGTGCGGGGGGCGTCCCTGCTGTCATGTGGGAACTCCTGAAAGCCGGCAAGCTGGACGGCGGCTGTCCGACGGTGACCGGCAAGACGATGGCGGAAAATCTTGAAGGAAGGGAGGCATGTGACCGCGAGGTGATCCGTTCGTTCGACGCGCCGCTCAAGGAGCGCGCCGGCTTCCTCGTCCTCAAGGGCAATCTCTTCGATTTCGCCATCATGAAGATGAGCGTCGTCTCGGAAGAATTCCGCGCCCGCTATCTTCGTGATCCGGGACGCGAAGGCGTATTCGAAGGAAAGGCGGTGGTATTCGACGGATCCGAGGACTACCACCGCAATATCAACAATCCGGAGCTCGGAATCGACGAGAACACCATTCTCGTCATCCGTGGTGCGGGACCGCGTGGATGGCCGGGTTCGGCCGAGGTCGTCAACATGCAGCCGCCGGACGCTCTCCTCAAGCGCGGCATCATGAGCCTGCCGACGATCGGCGACGGCCGTCAGTCTGGAACGGCCGACAGTCCCTCGATCCTGAACGCGTCCCCCGAAAGTGCGGCGGGCGGCGGGCTGTCCTGGCTCAGGAATGGCGACGTCATCTGCATCGATTTCAACAATGGCCGTTGTGATGCACTTGTGGAGGATGCCGAGATCGCAAGACGCAAAACGGAAGGTCTGCCCGCGGTGCCTCCGGACGCGACGCCCTGGCAGATGATTTATCGCAAGACAGTGACCCAGCTGTCTGACGGTGCGGTGATCGAAGGAGCACCGGAGTTCCGCAAACTGGCCGAAAAGCTGCCACGGCATAACCACTAACGTTCGCCGGCGGGGCACAGTATCCTTAGCCGGCTTCAGATGACGGCGCTCATGCCACCGTCCACGTAGATGATCTGGCCGTTGACGTAATCGGACGCGGAGGAGGCGAGAAAGATCGCCGTGCCGACGAGTTCCTCAGGCTTGCCCCAGCGTCGCGACGGAGTCCGCGCCTTCACCCATGCGTCGAATTGCGGATTGGAGGTCAGGGCCTGGTTCATGTCGGTCAGCATGTAGCCGGGGCCGATTGCGTTGGCCTGGATGCCGTGTTCCGCCCATTCGGCGGTCATCGCCTGGGTCAGCATCTTGATGCCGCCCTTGGCTGCCGTATAGGGCGCTATGGTCGGCCGTGCGAGACCGCTCATCAGCGAGCCGATGTTGATGATCTTGCCGCGCCCGCGCGGAATCATGCGTTTGGCTGCCTCGCGTCCGACGATGAAGGCGCTTGTGAGATTGGTGTCGATGACCGAGCGCCACTCGTCGAGCGACAGCTCGACCATCGGCTTGCGAAGCTGGATGCCGGCATTGTTCACAAGGATGTCAACCTCCAGCCCCTCGGCGTCCAGCGTGGCGAAGGCCCCGACCACCGATTCCTCGTTTGTCACGTCGAAGGCGCCAGTTCTGACGGAAAGGCCGTCGGCTCTCAGGCTGGCGGCGCTTTCCTCCAGGCGTGCCGTGTTGGTCCCATTGATCACGAGGGTTGCGCCGGCATGGCCGAGCGCCCGGGCGATGGCATAACCAAGGCCGCGCGAGGAGCCGGTGACAAGTGCCGTCCGGCCGGTGAGATCAAAAGAATAACCCTGCAAGTCGTTCTCCCTGGAAACCTGCTGTTCCGGCGAGGCGGCAGCCACCGCTTTCCGGCGTATTTCAGACGTTCTTCTCTTCCGTCAGCAGGCCACTGGTTTTCAGCAGCGCGGCAAAGCGGCCGCCGCCGGCGCTCAACTCATCATAGCCGCCCTTTTCAACGATCCGGCCGTGGTCGAGGAAGAGAACGATGTCGGCTTCGCGAACCGTTGAAAGCCTGTGCGCGATGATGAAGGTTGTCCTGTCCTTGCGCAACCGGTCAATGGCCGCCTTGACGCGTGCTTCGGTCTCGACGTCGAGTGCACTCGTCGCCTCATCAAGCACGAGAATCGGTGCATTCTTGAGGATCGCCCGCGCGATCGCGATGCGCTGACGTTCACCGCCCGACAGGCGGTTGCCGCGCTCGCCGACTTGTGTGGTGTAGCCCGCCAGACGGCTGTCGATGAATTCGGCCGCTGCAGCGGCCTCCGCCGCCTTCATGACGTCCTCGTCGGTGGCATCCTCACGCCCGATCCGAATGTTCTCGCTGATCGAGCGATTGAGCAGGCCCGCGTCCTGAAAGACAGTCGCAATCGTATGGCGCAGAGACTTGCGGGTGACGGTAGAAATATCAACGCCGTCGATAAAGATCTTCCCGGCCTGTGGCTCGTGCACGCGCTGAAGAAGGTTGATCAGAGTCGTCTTTCCGGCGCCCGTCGGCCCGACGATCGCGATCGTCTGGCCGGCCTTCACCTTGAAGGAAACGTCATGGACGCCCTGTGTGGTGTTGGCGAAGTCGAAAGACACGTTGCGGAACTCGACGTCGCCCCGAACATCGGCAAGTTCGCCGGCACCCGCGGGTTCTTCGCGCTCCTGGACCGAGTCTTCGAGCTGGTAAAAATCTTCCAGCTTCGCTCGGGCTTCAAAGATTTGCGTCGCGAAGGCGCGCATCTGATCCAGGCGTCCGATCAGAAGACCCGCGAAACCGGTGAAGGCGATGATATCGCCGACCTTCAGTTCGCCCGCTTGAACAAGAATCGTCCCGACGACCAGGATGAGCAGCATGGAGATCGTCGATGCAATGCGGTTCAGGGCGCTGGCAATCGCCCACCAATCGAGGACCGGGTATTGGGCGGCCAGCAGTTGTTCGGCGTATTGCTTCAGCGCCCGTGTTTCAGCTTCGATACGGTTGTAGCTGTGTACCACCGAGACATTGCTGATCGAGTCGCTCACATGTGAGAAGACGGTGTGATAGTGCCTCTCGACCGAGGCCTGGCCCTCTTTTGTGCGGTTCATCACCGTCTTGCCGATGATCATGTAAAGCACCCCGAGCACCACCAGCACGATCGTGAGGCGGAAGTCCATCGAGAGCGCCGTCGGAACCAGAAGCGCCAGCGCAACGGCCGTCGCGAGGTGTGTGCGCATGAACTCGAGCCAGAGCCCGAAGAGGGTCTCGCTCGCGCGAAGCAGGGTGTGGAGCGCGTTGGAGGTTCCGCGCTGATGGTGCCAGTTGAGCGGCATAGAGATGATGCGCCCAAAGGCTTCCGTGAGAAGGTCGGCACGGCGACCATGCGCCAGGCGGTCAGCCTCACGGGCAACCAACACATATGCGATGGTGTTGAATACGCCGAAACATCCCCACAGTATGAGAATACTGCTGGCATCTCGCTTTTCCGAGATCGCGTCCACGATCCGTCCGAAAAGCACCGGCTCCACGATCGTTATGACGGCCAAGATGATGTTGGCGACGACGACCAGCGCGACCTTCATCCGATAGGTTGCGAGATATCGCAGCGCTTTTATATAGACTTGAAGCAAAGACAATGGTGTTCTCTCAGTTCGTGCGCGTAGCCGTATACCGTTAGTTCGCGCCTTCCGACGAGGGACAAATCGTTGCAGCCCTTCGTCGAACGGGGGAGCGTCCGTGTGTTCCAGCTTAACCGGACCTGTCGGGCGTAATTTCGGCAATAGCGACTATAAGTCAGCGGTTTTCCGCTAGCCAGTTTTCGATTGCATGGCAAGATTTTGCATGTCGTAATTAAGGGTGTCCTAACCGATTCTGGTAGTCTAGCTTCACCGCACGATACAAGAGCTCGTGGAAATATCCGAAGGCATTCCCCACGATGGGTGCCGCGGCGCGTCAGAGGGGATAAAGATGAGCATAAACCGGATCGTTCAGTTCCTGGTCGTGGCTGACGAATGCAAGAATGCCGAGGATCTGACGGCGGAGCTGGAAAAGCTGCTGAATCACTATCAGTTCGACTATTACGGTATAGTCCGCCAGCCGAAACCAAACGAGAACCCGATGAAACTGGTGCTGGCAGGCCGCTGGCCCGAGCGGTGGCCGGAGACTTACATCGCAAAGAAGTACGTTCTCATCGATCCGACCGTTCGCTACCTCGGCCAGGCGCAACGCGGCTTTCGGTGGCGCGACACGATATCGGTTTTTCGCGGCGACCCCCATCGCAAGCGTATGGAGCGGATGATGGCCGACTCCCAACGTTTCGGTTTAGAAGACGGCTATATCTTTCCGATCCACGGTCGTAACGGCCTTCTCGGCAACATGACCGTCGGCGGGAAACCCGTAGAGCTTTCGCCGGTCGAGATGACGCTCTTCGAAGCCGTTGCAAGGAAGGCCTTCTGGCGGCTGATGGAGTTGCGGCGCCAATCGGGCGAACTCGAGTCCGTCAGCAAGGTCGAAACGCGCATGACGCGTCGCGAAATGGAGGTCCTGAACTATCTGGCTGATGGTCTTACGTCGAACGACATCAGCCGGATTCTCAAGATTTCGAACCATACGGTGGATTGGTATATGAACGGGATCCAGGACAAGCTGAATGCGAAGAACCGTCAGCACGTCGTGGCGCTCGCGTTCCGCCTCGGGCTGATAACCTGAGGCGCCATATTTTTCTCTCAGTCGGTCGGACAAATTGAACTTCCTGTGACAACAGGATAAGGAGATTTCGCGGTGCAGCATGCCCGTGGCCGATCGACTGAGGAGACCGATTTGACCATTTCCAAGATTCTTGTTGCCAACCGATCCGAGATCGCCATCCGCGTTTTCCGTGCGGCGAACGAACTGGGACTGAAAACAGTCGCGATCTGGGCCGAGGAAGACAAGCTTTCCCTGCACCGTTTCAAGGCGGACGAGAGTTACCAGGTCGGGCGCGGTCCGCATCTTGCCCGTGATCTCGGTCCCATCGAGAGTTACCTCTCCATCGACGAAATCATCCGGGTCGCCAAGCTTTCTGGGGCCGACGCGATCCATCCGGGCTATGGCCTGCTTTCGGAAAGCCCGGAATTCGTCGACGCCTGTAACGCTGCCGGCATTACGTTCATCGGGCCAAAGGCCGAGACTATGCGCCAGCTCGGCAACAAGGTTGCCGCGCGCAATCTTGCAATCAGCGTCGGCGTGCCGGTGGTGCCGGCAACCGAGCCGCTGCCCGACGACATGACAGAGGTCGCGCGCATGGCCGAGGAGATCGGCTATCCGGTGATGTTGAAGGCGTCCTGGGGCGGCGGCGGACGCGGGATGCGGGCAATCCGTGATCCCAAGGACCTGGCGCGGGAAGTCATCGAAGCGAAGCGCGAGGCGAAGGCAGCCTTCGGCAAGGACGAGGTTTACCTCGAGAAGCTGGTCGAACATGCGCGCCACGTCGAAAGCCAGATTCTCGGCGATACGCACGGCAATGCCGTACACCTTTACGAGCGTGATTGCTCCATCCAGCGCCGCAACCAGAAGGTCGTCGAGCGCGCTCCGGCACCTTATCTGACCGCAGCGCAACGCCAGGAGCTCGCCGAATATTCGCTGAAGATCGCCCGTGCGACCAACTACATCGGTGCCGGCACCGTCGAGTACCTGATGGACGCCGATACCGGCAAATTCTACTTCATCGAGGTCAATCCGCGCATCCAGGTCGAGCACACGGTGACGGAGGCGGTGACCGGCATCGACATCGTCAAGGCGCAGATCCATATCCTCGAAGGGCATGCGATCGGCACGCCCGAATCCGGCGTTCCGAAGCAGGAAGATATCCGCCTCAACGGCCATGCGCTGCAGTGCCGTATCACCACCGAAGATCCGGAGCAGAATTTCATCCCGGATTACGGCCGTATCACCGCCTATCGCGGCGCAACCGGCTTCGGTATCCGTCTGGATGGCGGCACCGCTTATTCCGGGGCTGTCATCACACGCTACTACGACCCGCTTCTGGAAAAGGTGACCGCCTGGGCGCCGACGCCGGAAGAGGCTATCCGGCGGATGGACCGGGCGCTACGCGAATTCCGCATTCGCGGCGTGGCGACGAACCTCACCTTTCTCGAAGCGATCATCGGCCATCCGAAATTCCGCGACAACAGCTATACGACGCGCTTCATCGACTCGACGCCTGAGCTTTTCGCACAGGTGAAGCGCCAGGACCGCGCAACCAAGCTGCTTACCTATCTCGCTGACGTTACGGTAAATGGTCATCCGGAAGTGAAAGGACGTCCGCGTCCCCCCGAGGATGCCGCGGATCCGGTCGTTCCGTTCATTGAAGGGGAGGTTCCGGCCGGCACGAAGCAGTTGCTCGACAGACTGGGCCCGGCGAAATTTGCCGCATGGATGCGCGACCAGAAGCGTGTCCTCGTGACGGACACGACGATGCGCGACGGCCACCAGTCGCTGCTGGCGACCCGCATCCGTACTTTCGACATCGCTCGTGTGGCCGGTACGTACGCTCGTGCGTTGCCGAACCTTCTTTCGCTGGAATGCTGGGGCGGCGCGACCTTCGACGTCTCGATGCGTTTTCTTACCGAAGACCCGTGGGAGCGTCTGGCGCTCATCCGTGAAGGTGCCCCGAACCTGCTGCTGCAGATGCTGCTGCGTGGCGCCAACGGCGTCGGCTACAAGAATTACTCCGACAACGTCGTCAAGTACTTCGTCCGCCAGGCCGCTGCCGGTGGCATCGATCTTTTCCGCGTCTTTGACTGTCTGAACTGGGTGGACAACATGCGGGTGGCGATGGATGCCGTCGCCGAGGAGAACAAGCTCTGCGAGGCCGCGATCTGCTACACCGGCGATATCCTGAACGAGGCGCGCGCGAAGTACGACCTGAAGTACTATACTGCGCTTGCAGCAGAGCTCGAAAAGGCAGGCGCTCACATTATCGCCGTCAAGGATATGGCGGGCCTCCTGAAGCCGGCTGCCGCAAGGATCCTCTTCAAGGCTTTGCGCGAGGCGACGAGTCTGCCCATCCATTTCCATACCCACGACACATCGGGGATTTCGGCCGCAACGGTTCTTGCGGCCGTGGACGCGGGGGTCGACGCCGTGGACGCGGCGATGGATGCGCTTTCCGGCAACACCTCGCAGCCTTGCCTCGGTTCGATCGTCGAGGCCCTGCGCGGATCGGAGCGAGATCCCGAACTCGATCCCTACTGGATCCGCCGCATATCGTTCTACTGGGAGGCCGTCCGCAATCAGTACGCCGCCTTCGAGAGCGATCTCAAGGGGCCAGCCTCGGAAGTCTATCTACACGAAATGCCGGGCGGGCAGTTCACCAACCTCAAGGAGCAGGCCCGCTCGCTCGGTCTCGAGACACGGTGGCATGAGGTTGCTCAGGCCTATGCCGACGCCAACCAGATGTTCGGCGATATCGTCAAGGTGACACCATCCTCCAAGGTGGTCGGCGACATGGCGCTGATGATGGTCAGCCAGGACCTCACGGTTGAAGACGTCGTCAATCCGGAGAAGGATGTTTCTTTCCCCGAGTCGGTCGTATCGATGCTGAGGGGGGATCTCGGGCAGCCGCCGCTCGGCTGGCCTGAAGGTCTACAGAAGAAGGTTCTCAAAGGAGACAAACCCTACACTGTGCGGCCGGGTTCGCTGCTCGCGGAAACGGACATCGAAGCCGAACGTGCCGCAATCGAGGAAAAGCTCGAACGCAAGGTCTCCGACTTCGAACTCGCATCCTACCTGATGTATCCGAAGGTCTTTACGGACTACGCGCTCGCCGCCGAGACGTATGGTCCGGTTTCCGTCATCCCGACACCGAACTACTTCTATGGCCTGCCAGCCGGCGAGGAACTCTTTGTCGATCTGGAGAAGGGAAAGACACTGGTCATCGTCAACCAGGCGATGGGGGCGGTGAACGACAAGGGGATGGTCACCGTCTTCTTCGAGTTGAACGGGCAGCCGCGCCGCATCAAGGTGCCGGACCGTGCTCACGGAGCCGCAGCCGGCGCTGTTCGCCGCAAGGCGGAGGCGGGTAATCCGGCACATATCGGAGCGCCGATGCCGGGGGTTGTCTCAACGGTTGCCGTTTCGTCTGGCCAAACGGTCAAGGCAGGCGACGTTCTGCTCTCGATCGAAGCCATGAAGATGGAGACTGCAATCCATGCCGATCGCGATGGTGTCATCGCGGAAGTGCTGGTGAAGACCGGCGACCAGATCGACGCCAAGGACTTGCTGGTCGTCTTCGAAGGTTGAGGACGCCTTAGACCGAAAGTAAAGAGCCCCGGAAAGCAATTGCTCTCCGGGGCTCTTTCGTCCGCGCGTCTCGACGGCGGTGCGGCGCCGAACGGCTATTTGGACTTTGCGAGTGCGAAGCCGCGTTCGAGGTCCGTGAGCTTCTTGCCGTTGACGGTCACTTCGTAGTTTCCTCCGTCAGATCGCTTCACTGCGACGCCGTATACACGGTCGGAGATAGTGAGCGTCGCCTCGAAACCCTTCCACTCGGGCGGCAGGCAAGGACGGACGAAGAGTGTGTCGCCCCTTTTTGTAACGCCGAGGATGCTCTCGACTGCGAAGCGATAGAGCCAGCCTGCCGAGCCCGTGTACCAGGTCCAGCCGCCTCGTCCGAGATAGGCGTTGTCGCCGTAGATGTCTGCCGCGACGACGTACGGTTCGACGCGGTAGCGTTCCGCCGCGTCCATGTCGAGCGCGTGCTTCAACGGATTGAGCATGTTGAAGCAATGCCAGGCATCGGCATCGCGGCCGAGTTCCGCCAGCGCCATGCCGAGCCAGATGGCGGCATGGGTGTATTGGCCACCGTTCTCACGGACGCCGGGCGGATAGGCCTTGATATAGCCCGGGTCCGCTGCGCTCTTCTCGAAGGGAGGGGTAAAGAGCCTGACGATGCCTGCCTCCTCATCGACCAGCTTGGAAACCGCAGCTTCGATCGCGGCGGTCGCACGCTCCGGTGGAGCCTGGCGCGAAAGAACACTCCAAGACTGGGCGATCGAGTCTATGCGGCATTCTTCCGATTGGGTCGACCCCAGAGGGGTGCCGTCGTCGAAATAGCCACGACGGTAGTATTCGCCATCCCAACCGGCGCTCTCAAGAGCGGAGCCGAGTTCTGTGAGATGCGCCGTCCACCGGGCGATGCGGGCGCTGTCGCCGCGCTCCTCTGCATAGGCAAGGAATGATTTCAGTGTTCCTGCAAGGAACCACCCGAGCCAGACGCTTTCGCCCTGTCCCTTGTGTCCGACGCGGTTCATGCCGTCGTTCCAGTCGCCGCCGAGAATCAGCGGCAAGCCGTGAACACCTGTGCGTGCGACCGCGAGGTCGAGAGCACGGGCGGCATGTTCATAAAGGCTAAAGCGGTCTTCAGTCGATTGCGGCAAGAAGAACGAATCAGCTTCGCCTTCCGGCAACGCGGGTCCTTCGAGGAACGAAATCGGCTCATCCAAAATCGCCTTTTCACCGGTTGCGGTGACGTAGTTGTCGATGGCATGTGCCAGCCAGACGACATCGTCGGAGATGCGGGTACGAACCCCGGCACCGGTCTGAGGCAGCCACCAATGCTGCACGTCGCCTTCGACGAACTGTCGGGAGGCCGCGTACAGAATCTGCCGGCGTGCCAGTCTCGGATCGACGGTGAGGAACGCCAGCGTATCCTGCAACTGGTCGCGGAAACCGTAGGCACCACTCGCCTGGTAGAAACCGGCTCGGGCCAGCAGACGGCAGCTCAGGGCCTGGTAGGGCAGCCAGGCGTTGACCAGATAGTCAAACGACTTGTCGCCCGTATTCACCTGCAGTCTGCCGGTAAAGTCATGCCAGAATGCCTGCTGCGTATCCAGGATGCGTACGACGCTCTCTTTGCGGACCTCCGCGATCAGCTTGCTTGCCTCGGCCGCGGTGGCACAGTCGCCGAGGAAGAAGCAGAGTTCCTTTGTTGCTCCGGCGGGCACTTCGATATCGAGGGCGAGTGCGGCACACGGATCGCCTTCGGTTTCGATCGAGTTCAGCAGTTTTGATTGCCGTGCAACGGCTTGCGGCAGTTCGATCGAGCCGTTCCGGCCGATGAATTCGCGGCGGCTGGCCGTGTAGCTTCCGGCCGGGTCGCTTGCCGCCAGAAACGCCGTACGGCCGGGATAGTTGATGTCGTAACGGTTTGTCGCGAAGAGCGCGCCCGTGTCCTCATCGAACGAGGCCAATATGAACGGCGCCGTCTTCTGAGCGTTGTTGCCCAGAACCCATTCGGCATAGCCATAGACCCTGAATGTGCGGGCAACCTTACCGGTATTGCGGATCACCATCCGCGACAGCTTTATTGGCCGGCTGCGATCGACGGTCTGCGTCAGTTCAAGCTCCAGTCCGTCATGCCGGCTCTTGAAGACGCTGTAGCCGAGGCCGTGCCGGGTTTCGTAACGGCTCGTCTCGTCGAGGTTGAGCGTACTGGTCGGCGAGAACATCCTGCCGCTCGTCAGGTCGCAGACGTAGAAAGCCTCGCCCGGCCTGTTGGTAACTGGATCGTTGCTCCACGGTGTCAACTGGTAGTCGCGGGAGTTCTGGCTCCAGGTGAAACCGGCGCCCTCGGCCGACACATGGAAGCCGAACTGTTCGTTGGCGATCACGTTGATCCACGGGTGAGGCGTTGTTCCATTGGAGCCGAGACGCACCACGTACTCGGCGCCGTCCTTGTCGAAGCCGCCGAAACCGTTCCAGAACTGTAGACCGCTCTGCTCATTCGGCAGAAGTCCATGATCCTTGCGCGGCTGCGTCGGCGGCAACCCGACCCAGTCGGGCTCAGCGCCTTCGGGCAGTCGCGGCGTCGCGAACAGCGAAACCGCACGATTCACCTGGTCGACGATCTTGCCGTTTCGGGCATGGAGGACGACCCGGGCCGCCGCCAGCAGGGCCTGGGTGGTCCCTTCCTCCATCAGGTCGTTGCGCACCGTGAACACGTGCTGCCGACCGCCATCCGCCTGGCGGTAGCGCAAGTTTTCGGCAAGCCGTTCCAATGCGTGTTGCATGTCCTGCGCATAGGAGGTTGCCCGTTCGTTGATGACCGCCAGATCGGCGACGACGCCACGGCGACGCAGGAATTCGAGCGCGCTGAGCGCTTCGCGTGCGATCTCCATGTCCATGTCGTCGTTGATCCGCAGCGCGAAGATCGGGAAGTCTCCCGAAATCGCCAAAGGCCACAGCGCGGGCTGCGACGCGAGCCCAGTTCTGACGGTTTCCGGGTCTGCGCGCAGGTGATTGTCCGGGTAGACCAGATAACGACCGAGATGCTGGAACGCGGCGGCTTGTTGCGAGGTGATGCCTATGTGGCGCAACTCGATCTGGGCACGCGTCCAGGCGTGCACCAACTCGTGGCTGAAAGCGTCGGGGTGACGGTAGCGCTCGATCGCCCGGTCCACCTCTGGTCGGCTCGGTGCCGCGATGGTCCAGAAGATCACGCTGACCTTCTTGCCGGACGGCACGCGCACGACCCGGCGCAAGCTGAGAACCGGATCGAGGGTGTAGCCTTCCGTTCCCGAGAGCGTCGCCCCCGGATCGAAGGCTGCGGCGTTGGCAAGGTTGCGGCCGCGGCCGAGGAACTTGCGCCGGTCCGTCTCGAATTCTGTCGGGCGGCCGGGGCCAGCATTGTCGACCACGAGGTGAGCGACGCAGATGTCCGGATCGGAGGGGCTGCGCTTGTTGCGCTCTGCACGGATGACGTCACGGCGTCGGCCGAACTCGGTCTTGATGAACATCCGCGAGAATGCCGTGTGGGCATTGTCCGCGTCTTCATAGGCTAGGACGGGTTCGAGGTAGGACGTCACCTCGATGAACCTGTCCTCGGGTCCGGTGTTGAGGAGCGTGACACGACGACCTTCGGCGTCGTGTTCGGTCGCCACGATGCATTCGACGGAACTCGAGATGTCTCCGACGGTCTTGAAGAATTCCGCCTTGTCGTCCCCGAAGATCGTCTTGGTCTTCTCGTCTTCGGCGCGCCGGGGCGTCGCCGTGGTCGACCACCACTCGCCGCTTCCCATGTCGCGCAAGAAGATGAAGGTGCCCCAGCGATCCTCGGTCGGATCTGCCTTCCAGCGCGAAACGGCCTGACCGTTCCAGCGCGAGAAACCGGAGCCGGTCGCCGTGAGCATGACCGAGTAGTGTCCGTTCGATAGGAAGGCCAGTTCGCGATCCTTCGTCGCGGGATCCACGATCGTGCGAATCTCCGGCCGCAGGAGATCGGCCTGACCCTTTCCGGGTGTCTGGGGTTCGTATTTCGCACTCATGACAGGGATTTCGCGAGGGGCCTTCTCCTGCAGCAGGAGTTCCGCCGCTTCGATCACCGGATCGGAATGGAAGAGCTCGCGCAGGTGCCCGTTGAAGGCCACGTTGGCAATGGCCGCGATCGACATGCCGTGATGGTGGGCATAGTAGTTGTAGATGACCGCGCAGGTCTTTCCTTCGGGCACGCGGGTTGGCGTGAAGTCCACCGCATCGTGGAAGCCGTAGGCGCCGAGCGCTCCGAGCTTGCGCAACCGCTCGAGGTTCTCCAGAGCAGCTTTCGGGAAGTACTGGCTGGCCAGGATCGACGCGTAGGGCGCAATGACCGCGTTCTGGCCGAGGCCGCGCTTCAGCCCGAGGGTCGGGACCCCGAAATTGGTATATTGATAAGTCAATTCGTGGTCGCGGGCATTGAAGGCGGCTTCCGAAATACCCCAAGGAATGTTGAGACGCTTCCCGTGGTTCATCTGCTCCCGGACGACGAGATTGTTCGTCTGGTTGAGGATACCACCTTGCCGCTCCTGCATCACGAGCGGCGGCATCAGGTACTCGAACATCGAGCCCGACCAGGAAATCAGGGCGGCACGGGCGCCGATCGGCACGACCTGGCGGCCGAGACGGTACCAGTGCTCAGTCGGGAGGTCTCCCTTGGCTATGGCAAAAAGACTTGTCAGGCGGGCTTCCGAGGCCAGCAGATCATAGCAGGCTTCGTCCAGCTCACGGCTGTCGACCCGATAACCGATTGATAGAAGGCGACGTTCGGGACGGAACAGGAAGCCGAAGTCCATCGAGAAGGCGATGTCACGGGCGCGGTCGCGCAAGGTCGCAAGCCGCTGACGGAGTGGTTCGATATTGGAAAGATCGAACGTGCTGTCGGAGATGTGCGCCTCGCAGGCCCTGACCAGTGCTTCCGTCCAGCGGGTAACCTCGCTGCTCTGTTCGGAACGCACCTCGTGGTGGAGGTTCGAGGCGAGCTTCTGGATGTCGCGCGCGAGTACCGCCAGATTGATGACCCGGATGGATGCGAATTCGTGCTCGCGCTTGACGGCGGCAAGTGCGTTGTTGAAGCCGTTGATACGCTCTTCGAGCCGGCGGCGCAGCGGGCGCACGGTCTTGCGATCATCCGGCAGTTCGGCAAGCGCTTCCAGAAGGATGCCGCCGACATCGCCGATGCCATCGAGATTGCCCTGCAGGTGGGCCGACGGTGCCTCGGCCCATTCCCGGCAGGCGGACGAAACGGCGATGAGATGGCCGGCCAGATTGCCGCTGTCGACGGCCGAAATATACCGCGGACCGAGTGTCTTCAGCGTGTCTGTGTAGTACCAGTTGTAGAGGTGGCCGCGGAATTTCTCCATTTTCTCGACGGTCGCGATCGTCTGCTCCAGCCGCTCGATCGTCTGTTCGAAACTGATCCAGCCGAAATTGCGAGCCGAGACGACCGAGAGCAGATAGACGCCGATATTCGTCGGCGAGGTGCGGCGGGCGAGAACCGGCTCCGGCGTTTCCTGGAAGTTGTCAGGTGGCAGATAGTTGTCGTCGGCCGTTACGAACGCTTCGTAGTAGCGCCAGGTCCGGCGAGCGATCTTGCGTAGCTCGACCGTCACCTCTTCAGGCACGAACAGGCGATCCTCGGTCTCGGCCGATTGACTGACATACCAGGCGACAACGGGCGACAGGAGCCAGAAGGTGGCAAACGGCAGGCCGATGAGGAAGCCGTAATTGCCGGACAACGAGGCAAGGCCGATCGCCGCGAGCGCGAGCGCCGGCGCGTGACGCATCGAACGGTAGTAGGTCAGTATATTGCCCTGAGCGACCGACTGGATGCTGCCGGCGGTGCGCCATTCGAGCAGGAGCTTGCGGCTGACGAAGAGGCGATAGAGAGAGCGGACGATCGCATCGCCCATCATCCATGCCGCATCGGTGATGAAGACGATGCGGAGGGCAACTTGCGCATTGGCGGACCGAACCTCCGACCAGAGCGACTGGAAGTGCGCCTTCGGCACGATATCGGTCTGGCGCGGAACAAGGCCCGAAAGCAGCGAGAGTGTCGGCGCGACGAAGATGCAGAAGATCAGCAGGAGCTGCCAGATCGCCGCCCCGACCGGGGTCATGGCGTACCAGCCGATCGCCGATGCCAGGAACCAGGCCATCGGGGTCAGAGAGCGGCGAAGGTTGTCGACCATCTTCCAGCGCCCGAGAGCGGTGATGCCGCGTGACGGATCGAAGATATAGGGGAGGAGTTGCCAGTCGCCGCGCGCCCAACGGTGCTGGCGGGAAATCTCGACTTCGTATCGGGTCGGGAAGTCCTCGACGAATTCGACGTCCGTAACCAGAGCACACCGTGCCATAGACCCTTCGAGCAGGTCGTGGCTGAGAACCGTATTCTCATCGATTCGGCCCTTCAAGGCCCGCTCGAAGGCGTCGACATGGTAGAGACCCTTGCCGGTGAAAGTGCCCTCGCCTGTGATGTCCTGATAGACGTCAGATACTGTGAAGACGTAAGGGTCGACACCACGATTGATCGAGAAAACGCGCTGGAAGACCGAAGCGTCTTCACCGGTGGTCAGCGACGGCGTCACGCGGGGTTGTAGTACGCCGTAGCCGCTGACGACCCGGCCCGTTTCCGGATCGTGGACCGGCCGATTGATCGGATGGTGCATCTTGCCGACGAGCTTGGTCACTGCGTCGCGCATGAGACGGGTATCCGCATCGAGCGTCATGACATACTGGACGCCTTCCGGCACGATGTTGGCACCGGGCAGGTAGGTCGTGTCGCGGTCGCCGCGCAGCAGGAGATTGAGCTCGTGCAGCTTGCCACGCTTTCGTTCCCAGCCCATCCAGACGCCCTCGGCCGGGTTGAAGAGCCGGCGCCGGTGAAGGAGATAGAAACGCGTCTTGCCGTCGTGAGCGTAGCGGGCGCTGAGGGTCGCCACTTCGCGCTTTGCATATTCGAGGATTTCGAGATCTGCGGGCGTCTCTTCGACCGGGCTGTCGCGCCAGTCGCTAAGCAGGGCGAAGGATATCTCGCCACGCGGGTTCGTGAGGTAGTGCACCTCGAGATTGCGAATGAGCTCATCGACATCGTCACGCTTCGCGATGAGGCACGGCACCACGACCAGCGTGCGCGCATCCTCCGGGATGCCTTCCTTGAATTCGTAGCCGGTAAGGCGGGCCGGCTTGACGACAAAGGTGACCAGCGTATTGAAAAGGCCGGTCGCGCCTTCGGAGGCCGGCAATGACAGCATCAGAAGCAAAACGAAGATCAGCGGTGACGAAAGCCCGGCGTCGGCGAGGAACCAGCCAACCGCCGCCAGCACCGCGATGGTGATCGCGATCACGGGAATAGCGATCGCCATCCAGTTCATGCGGCGCACGAGATTGGCGATGCGCAGGTGCAGCGGCGGACGATAGCCGATCGCCTGTTCGAGGCGCTTGCGCTGCGATCCCACCAGTAAGCCGCCGACATTGGATTGTGCATCGACGCGTGCGGGATCGCGAGCGGCTTCGGCCGCCATGTCGATTGCGAGTTGCGCGATCTCGATCTCGGTCTTTTCGGAACGGCGGGCGAGGCGCTCGATGGTGTTGCGATAGGCGTTGCGCGAGCCGAAATCAAGTTCGTGGTAGTCGGTATGCTGGCCGAGGATCTTGTCGACCTGCGAAACCTGCTCGACCCAGACGGACCACTCCTTGTCGTCGATCTCGCGAAGGCTCTTGACGATGTTGCCGGTTGTCACGTTGCCGGACGATAGGCGGTTATGCTCTGCCGTCATCGCCTCGTCGGCGGTGCGGCCGGAGCGTTCCAGATGCTCCTCCAGCCAGTTGACGGCAAAGCTCGTGTCCTGCGAGCCGTTCCGCATGCGGTAGAGGAATTGGGTCGCGAAGGTATTGTCCTCTGCCAGCGGTTCGATGCGGCTGAAGAGCTCCTTGCAGGCGGCGGGGTCGTTGAGGCGGATTACTTCGTCGGCAATCTCGTTTGCCTTTCGCCGCATCCGGCGCGAGCGGTCGACGCGGGTCGAAATCCGTCGGAGGTTTTCGATCAGGACGAACCGGACGATGGACGGCAGAGCCCACAGTTCGCCGATCTCAAGCGTCTGCGACGACTGAAAGCCCTCGACCAGCGCGGTCATGCTTTCCTGGGACACGGTGCTGTGCGTGTGGGCGACATAAAGCCAGGCGAGCGCCATGGTGCGGGGGATTTCGTGTTCCCCGATCCTCATTGTCGGTAGCTGTCGATAGAACCGACGCGGGAAGTCCCGGCGGACCTCCTGGATAGCCTCTTCGATGATATAGTGGTTGTCGAGCAACCATTCGGCCGCAGGCGTGATCGTCGCGCCGTTTTCGACGTCGGCGGCGGTTGCCCGGTAGACCCGCAGGATCTCCCGTTCGTTCTCCTTGTGGCGCGCGAAGAAGTCGAAGGCGAAGAGCGCCGGCAACTCGTTGGCACCGTCGCGAGCGAGTGCTGCTGCGCTTTCGCAAAGTTCTTCGTTCGAGAAGTAGGCAGCGCGGATCGAATCGTTGTGATCGATCTGTTTTGTCTCGAATTCGCGCGACGAGGTGAGCGACGTCATGGGTAGGGACATATTCTCGAGTTCTGTCAGAAAGATGATTGCCGGACTGTCCCGACCTGCCTCTATCCCCGGCGTGTCAACACGACGGCCTTGCTCATGTTCCGATGCCGAACTTCAAGCCGCTGGCGAATGACGCTGGTGAAAGAAAACTGGACCTAGACGGAGATAGACTGCCCTCTACGGGAAAATGGGCTTTTTTATGCCTTATTTCAAAGCAGTAGCCAAGAGCTATTGCGTTGACGTGCGGGCGACGCGATTCATTGATCGCTCTCCTTGTCCCGTTGCTTCAGCGCCCGGGCGTTTCAGAGTCGGCGCCATGCTTTTCCGAAAGGCTCAGGCCTCCAAGAAGCAATTCCACCGCTGCAAGGGCGATGCCGGGCAGAGGGTCGTCCTCGAAGAGGTCGTCTGCCAAGGAACCTTCGAGCCAAAGGCCGTCGATCATCCCGTTGATCGCGATCGCAAGCTTTCGACAGGTTTCTGTGGTGGCCGGGCGCCCGGCTTCCGCGAGGAATTTCTCCACCAGTTGCTGAAGGACGGCCAGATAGGCCAGATAGTTTTCGCGCTGGATCTCCGCAAAACCCGGATCGACCCGGACGTGACTGATGAAGGCCGCCCAGAGCGACATCGTGCGGGGATCCGTGACTGGGGGCGTCAGGTTTGCGACAATGAAATCGTGCAGGCGTACCCGTGCGCTGTCGCCAGCGTGTTCCAGCGCATGGAAGGCCGCCGAACTCATCGTGTCCATGATTTCGCGGTAGGCCGCCTCTAGCATCTGGTCCTTGCCGGAGAAATAGTGACGGATGAGGCCGCCAGTCACGCCAGCTCTCGCGGCAATCTGCCGAACCGTAGCGCCTTCCAAGCCATATTCGCTGATGCAGTCGAGGGTTGCCTGAATCAGGGCCTTTCGCCGCTCAGCTTCCCCAGCACGATGGAAGCTCCGTCGAGCGGGCGTTTCCTGCTCCTGATGGGTAGGCTCTTTCTCCGCCATTTGAAGAATCCTCGGGCTCCGACTGGCTTCGGAAGCCGGTTATACGCTTGAAGAATGACAGAACAAGTGCAAAACTTGCCGCTCCTCTCCGGTCGATTTTTCGCGCCCGGAAACCACCACCTCGTCGCCCGGAAACGCCGCATGCGTCCGGATTTCCCCCTTCGATCAACAGCCGGTGAAACGATGACGATACGCTTTTCGAACTATATGCCCGAGATCGTGGCAACGCGACGCTATCTGCACCAGCATCCCGAAATCGGCCTTTCCGAGTTCGAGACGTCCAATTATGTCGCGGCTCAGCTTGTTGCCATGGGCTATGAGGTTACGCGTGGGCTCGCGAAGACCGGCATCGTCGCGACGCTTCGCAACGGGAGCAGTGGCAGGAGCATTGGCATACGCGCCGATTTCGATGCGCTGCCGATCCTCGAAGAGACCGGCGCCGAATACCAAAGCAGGAATCCCGGTGTAATGCACGCCTGCGGACATGACGGCCATACGGCCATGCTGCTCGGTGCCGCGAAGATTCTCGCGGAGCGGAAGAATTTCGACGGTGTGGTGCATCTGATCTTCCAGCCGGCCGAGGAAAATTTCGGCGGAGCCAGGCTGATGATCGAAGATGGTCTCTTCGATAGATTTCCGTGCGATGCGGTCTTCGCTCTCCACAATGACCCCACGATCCCTTTCGGCCACTTCGCTTTTCGTGACGGGCCGATCATGGCGGCTGTCGACGAGTGCAAGATCACGGTCAACGGTCGCGGCGGCCACGGCGCCGAACCGCAAGACACGGCCGATCCCGTCGTCGCCGGCGCCAGTATCATCATGGCGCTGCAGACGATCGTTTCCCGCAATGTCCATCCGCTTGATCCGACTGTCGTGACAGTCGGCGCGTTCCACGCCGGCGGTGCCAGCAACGTCATCCCGGAGCGTGCCGAAATGCTGCTCAGCATCCGATCCTTCGATGCCAAGGTGCGAGACCAGCTCGAACAGCGGGTTCGCGGGATCGCGGAGGGTCAGGCGGCCAGCTACGGCATGACGGCGACCGTTGTCTACGAGCGCGGTTACAACGCCACCATAAACCACAAGGCCGAAACCGATTTCGTCCGGGCGCTCGCGACACGCTTTGCGGGAGCTGAGAAGATCATCGAGATGGAGCGACCGACCATGGGCAGCGAAGACTTCGCCTACATGCTGCAGGCGAGGCCGGGCACTTATTTCTTCGTGGGTACTCAGCGGACCCCCGATGATCCTCCGCTGCATCATCCCCGTTACGACTTCAACGACGACATTCTGCCGATCGGCACGAGCTTCTGGGTCGAGCTTGCGGAGGCTTGGCTTCCGGCCAAATGACCTGCGTCTGATCGAGCCGTTGAATAAGAAAACGCCCGCAAAACAGTCGTTTTGCGGGCGTCTGCTTTTATCGTCCGGGCGTCTCAGGTGCGGAGGACGCGGTAGATCGCCGGAATGACGAGGACCGTCAGCAGCGTCGATGACGCGAGCCCGAAGAGCAGCGAAATCGCCAGCCCCTGGAAGATCGGGTCGGTGAGGATCACGGCGGCGCCGATCATCGCCGCAAGCGCGGTCAGCAGGATCGGCTTGAAGCGGATCGAGCCGGCCTCGATCAGGACGTCCGTCAGCGGACGCTCCGGTGTGCGGGCGTGGCGGATGAAGTCGACCAGCAGGATCGAGTTGCGCACGATGATGCCGGCAAGCGCGATAAAGCCGATCATCGATGTCGCAGTGAACGGAGCACCGAACAGCCAGTGACCGCCGAGAATGCCGATGAAAGTCAGCGGAATCGGGGTGAGAATCACCAGCGGCACCTTGAACGAGCCGAACTGCGCGACAACCAGGATATAGATCCCGAGCAGCGCCACCATGAAGGCGGCGCCCATGTCGCGGAACGTGACCCACGTCACTTCCCACTCGCCGTCCCACAGCAAGACAGGCTTGCTCTGGTCGGTCGGCTGGCCGTGCAGGGCGATCTCGGGTTTCTGCAATCCGGTCCAGTCCTGGGCATCCAGCGCATCCTGAACGGCCAGCATGCCGTAAAGCGGCGCTTCGAAGTCCCCGGCAAGCTCTGCCGTCACCATCTCGGCGTAACGGCCGTTGTGGCGGAAGATCGGGAAGGAAGCCTGTTCCTCCTTGACGCGGATGACGTCGCCGAGTTCGACCACCGATCGGGAGCCCGGCAGGAGGTTCGCCGGGATTGGCGTTGCGAGGAAGGTCTCGTCGAGAACCTTCGTACCCTTTGGTCGGGTGATCTCGATCGGGATCGGCGCGCGTCCATCGCCGCGGTGGCTGTAACCGATCGTCGTCGTGCCGTTGAGGATCGACAACGTATCGAACACATCGCTCTCCGAGACGCCGTAGAAATCGAGATCGTCGGTCGAGATCGTCGCACGCAGGCGTCTCGCGGGTTGGCCGTAACTGTCGTCGACGTCGACGATGAAGGGAACCGAACGGAACGCTGTCTTTACCTTCTCCGCAGTCGCGCGGCGGGTGTCGGCATCAGGGCCGTAGATTTCAGCAAGCAGCGTTGCCATAACCGGCGGACCGGGCGGTGGCTCGACGACCTTGAGTGAGCTGCCCTCGGGGACGTTCACTTGTGAGATGAGGCGCTGCCGCAGATCGAGAGCGATCTCGTGGCTGGAGCGATCCCGTTCCCCCTTAGGCAGCAGGTTGATCTGGACGTCGCCCATTTCGGGGCTGGATCGCAGATAGGCGTGCCGGACGAGACCGTTGAAGTTGAATGGTGCTGCGGTCGCGGCATGGGTCTGCACCGAGATCACCTCCGGCGTGTCCAGCACGACCTTGGCGACGGCCTGCGCGACTGCATCCGTCGTTTCGACGGAGGAACCTTCCGGCAGGTCTATCATGACCTGTAGTTCCGATTTGTTGTCGAAGGGGAGCAGCTTCACCGTGACGTCCTTCGTGTAGAAGAGCGCCAGTGAGCCGAGCGTCGCCACGCCGACGAGAAGCAGGAAGATCCAACTCTTCTTCTTGGTCGCGAGGATGGGTCTCGCGACAGCCGCATATGCTCGTCCGAGCGTGCCTCCCGATCCGTGGTCCGCATCGTGATGCAGCTTTGCCTTACCAGCGATCTTCAGCATCAGCCAGGGCGTCACTACCACCGCGACGAAGAAGGAGAAAATCATCGCAGCCGAGGCGTTGGCCGGAATAGGGCTCATGTAAGGGCCCATCATGCCTGAAACGAACATCATGGGAAGCAGGGCAACCACGACCGTGAGAGTCGCGACGATCGTCGGATTGCCGACTTCGGCGACGGCTTCAATCGCCGACTCTCGCCGGTCTGTCCCATCGGACATACCCCAATGGCGGGCGATGTTCTCGATTACGACGATGGCGTCGTCGACGAGAATGCCGATCGAGAAGATGAGCGCGAAGAGCGAGACGCGGTTCAGCGTGTAGCCCATGAGATTGGCGGCAAACAGCGTCAGCAGGATCGTGATCGGGATGACGATTGCGACCACGAGGGCTTCGCGGCGGCCGATCGCGACCCAAACCAACGCGATGATCGAGAGCGTGGCGAGGCCGAGGTGGAAAAGCAGTTCGTTCGCCTTCTCGTTCGCCGTGTCGCCGTAGTCTCGGGTTACCTCGACATCCATGGAATTCGGGATAAGAGTTCCTTTCAGTTCCTCAACGCGATGAAGGATCTCTTCCGATACAAGGACGGCGTTTGCTCCGGCGCGCTTGGCGATCGCCAGCGTCACGGCCGGAACCCGCTTCAGTTCCCCGTTCTCTCCACGGGTCACGGTGGAAGCGCGCGCCTCGGCGGTGTCGGTGACGAAAGATACGTCCGCGACGTCGCGGACATAAACCGGACGGTTGTCGCGGGTGGTCAGTAGCAGGTTACCGATATCGGCGGGCGTAGAGAGCGTCTCTCCCGCCACGACCTCGATCTGCTGCCCGCCGTCGCGAACGCGGCCGGTCGAGAACGACCGGTTGGCCGCCGTCACCTTGCCGGAAAGCTGCTGGAGCGTCATGCCATAGAGTGCAAGCTTTTCCGGATCCGGCGCGACGCGGATCGCCTCGCCGGTCTCACCGACAAGATAGCTCAGGCCGACGTTCTCGATCTTCGCCAGCTCGACCCGAAGCTCGCGGGCGATGCGCGTCAGGTCGTTGGCCGTAACGTTCGCACCTTTTTCGAGGGACGGTGTCA
The DNA here is from genome assembly GCF_024054295.1 of Ciceribacter sp. RN22. Lineage (NCBI taxonomy): Bacteria > Pseudomonadati > Pseudomonadota > Alphaproteobacteria > Hyphomicrobiales > Rhizobiaceae > Ciceribacter > Ciceribacter sp. RN22. The sequence continues at coordinate 1,064,916 of NZ_JAMXLD010000002.1, read as the reverse complement.
GGGTGAGTGATACGATTGCGACGTCATCGATCGTTCGACCGACGACAAGCGGCTCCGGAATGCCGACGGGGATGGAGCCCATATTCGCGCGGATCTTGTCATGGACGCGCAAGACGGCCGAATCGCCCGACGTGCCAACCACGAACCGCGCCGTGACCATCACCTGATCATCGGCGGTTTGCGAATAGACATGCTCGACGTCGTTGATCCCCTTGACGATCGTCTCCAAGGGCTCCGTGACGAGCTTGACCGCATCCTCCGCCTTCAGGCCGTCGGCGCGGACCATGATGTCCACCATGGGGACCGAAATCTGCGGCTCCTCTTCGCGCGGCAAGGTCAAGAGGGCGACGACGCCGAGCGCAAAGGCGGCAAGCAGAAAGAGAGGAGTGAGTGGTGACGTGATGAAGGTTTTCGTCAACCCGCCCGCGATACCCAGATTCTGGATTTTCATGGCAGTACAACCTCGTCACCGGCCCGGATGCCGGTCAGGATTTCCGTCATCGGCGCGCCTTCGTAGGTGATCGGCTTGGCTGTGACGACAGTGCGTTCCGCGGTCACCTCTCCGCTCTTCACGGTGACGTAGTCGACGCCGTAGCGGCTGGTGACTGCGGCTTGCGGAACCAGCAGAGCCTGCCGCTCTCCGACGGGCAGACGGATCAGCAGGCGCTTGTTGACGAAGCTGGTCGGCAGCGCATCGACTTCCACGTCTGCGATGACGCGGCCATTGTCTATTTCGGGATAGATCTTTGCGAGCCGGCCCGTCCGATGATCGCCGGTCGTTCCGTCGATCTCGATCGTGGCGCCTTCCTTGAGGAGGTCGGCGTGGCGTTCAGGTACGGCAAGTCGCAGGAAAAACCCGCCGCCGCCGATGGTCGCGACCGTCTCGCCGGCCATGATGACGGTGTCGCGGGTCACGGGAACCGTTAGGACCGTCCCGGTGGTCGGTGCGAGCACCGAGCCTTCCTTGCCCTGCTGGACGATCACCGAACGCTGCGCTTCGGCCGCCGCGATCTGGTTACGGACGACGTCCACCTGCGTGCGCAGCGCATCGAGCCGCTGGGCGGTGGTCACGCCGCGCTTGATCAGCTCTTCACCGCGCGCCAGCTCGGCCTGGGCGTTGTCGAGCGATGCCTTGAGACCGAGGAGCTGCGCGTCGATCGCCGCGATCTGAAATTCGATCTTGTCGTCTCGAACGGTCGCGATGACATCGCCGGTCGAGACGCTGTCGCCTTCCGTGACCTTGAGGTCGACGACAGTGCCGCCGATCCGCGCGCGTGCCGGCACGCTGTCGCGAGCTTCGACGCGCCCGTAGACGGCCTTCCATTCGGGAATGGTCACTGGTTGGACCCGCAGGGTTTCTGCGGCCGCGGCGGAGGCGGAGAAGATCAGAGCGAACGCTACCAGGCGTGCGAGCGGCGGGCGATACATTTTGCTTTTCCTTTTCAGGACTGCGTCAGAAAGCCGTTCCCGGACGGAAGCCGAGCTTTTTGAAGATCATGGCGGCGGGGCAGAAGCCGGTGAATGCGGATTGGAACATATTGACGCCGATGAAGACGGTAAACCAGACGAAAAGCGGATGGACGTAAACCGTCAGGACGACGGACAGGAGAACCATCACGCCGGCGAAGGCGAGCACGGCACGATCGAGAGACATTGGGAAACCTCCGTGAAACTTTTATCTACAAATATTCGTATATACGATGGTTGACCCGCGTGCAACAAAGATTTGCGTGAGTCGTACGCATCGCGACGAGCGCCTACGCCCACCGTGCGGGCACTTGCCGTCCATCGACGTTTCCGCAGGAAACAAAATGTGAGCATCGATGTGGGGCACATCGCTTGCGAATTCAATCGATTTAAATAGATTGCAAGCGCTTGCAGTGGAGGAGATCATGACCGAAACCCGATGTGAGATGGTAATTGGAGCCGCAGCACCCTCCTTCTTCCCGGCCACGCGCTGGGCCGTGTCCCTGCTCTTTTTTCTCAACGGAATGATGATGGGGTCTTGGGCACCCAAGATCCCGCTCTTCGCGGGCGCTCTCGGTCTTTCCGAGGGAGGCCTCGGTGTGATGCTCTTCGTCTTCGGCGCGGGTTCTCTGCTGATGATGCCGATCGCCGGGTTTCAGATTGCCCGCTTCGGGTCGCGGCAGGTGGTCCAGGTCGCAACCATTCTGTTCCTTCCGACCATCGTGGGCATATCTCTCGTCGGTGACATCTGGACCGGTGTCGCTGCGATCTTTCTGTTCGGCGGTCTGACCGGCGCGATGGACGTTGCGATGAATGCAAACGCGGTGGAGGTCGAGCGGACGATGCGGCGTTCGATCATGTCGTCCTGTCATGCATTCTGGAGCCTCGGCGGCCTGGTCGGCTCGGCGCTCGGAGGATACCTGATCGCCTTGGTTGGCGATCTCGCGCACTCCGTTCTCGCGGCGACTGTGGCGCTGGCGTTGTTCCTGATCGCCCGGCCGAGTATTCTCGCGGACCGGCCTCACGCCTCGGAGCAGCGGGCGAAGGCGCGGTTGCCCTTGACGCCACTGCCGTGGCTGGTCGGGCTCGTCGCGCTCTTTTCGATGATACCGGAAGGCACGACGCTCGACTGGGGCGCTCTCTACCTGCGCACGGAGCTCGGTGCGTCGGTCTCCTTCTCCGGCTTCGCATTCGCGGCCTTCTCGCTCGCGATGGCCGGGATGCGGTTTGCCGGAGACCTAGTACGCGATCGCCTTGGTGCCGTCCGAACCTTGCGCCTTTGCACCGCGGCATCGTTCATCGGATTGGTGACTGCGGGCCTCGCACCCAACTTGACGATCGCGCTGGTCGGTTTCGCCGTTGCCGGCATTGGTATCTCCAATATGGTGCCGATTGCCTTTTCCGCAGGCGGCAATATTCCCGGGCTTGCTCCGGGGATCGGCCTGTCGGTGGTGACCACTCTCGGCTACTCGGGGATCCTCTTTGCGCCGTCAATAATCGGCTTTGTCGCGGAGCACACCTCGCTCTCGGCGGTATTCATCGCCGTCTCGTTCCTGAACGTCGTCGTCTTCGCACTTTCAAGTCTGGCCCGTTACGCCGACCGCGCGAGCGGCGGCTAAGCAGCGCTGTTCAGGCAAACGTCACGTCTTCGGAAAACGGCAGGCGTCGGAGGCGCTTGCCAGTCAGTGCGAAAATCGCGTTGCCGAGCGCCGGCATCGCCGGCGGCGTACCTGGCTCGCCGGCGCCACCGAGCCGCGGTGCATTCTCGAGCAACTCCACCTCGATCACCGGACATTGATTGATGCGCAAGGAATCGTAGTCGTGAAAGTTCGACTGCTCGACCATTCCGTCTGCGAAGGTGATCTGCTGTCCGACTGCCGCCGACAAACCGAAGATGATGCCCGACATCATCTGCGCCTTGAAGTTCAAGGGATCGAGTAGGATCCCGGGATCCGCAGCGCACAACACCCGTTCGATCCGGATGTTGCCGGCGGTCTCGGCAACCTCGACCACCTGAGCGACCCATGTCCCGAACGAGAGGGCGAAGGCAAGGCCGCGCGCCTTGCCGGGTTCCGGTGTTGTGCCCCAGCCAGACATCGACGCCACTTTTTCGAGGACAGCCAGGGCCACTGGATATTCCCGCATGAGTTTGCGCCGCAATTCGAGCGGATCGGTGCCGCCGGCATGGGCGATCTCGTCGATGAAGCTCTCATGCATGAAGGTGTTGTAGGAAAACCCGACCGATCGCCAGAAACCGACCGGGACGGCAATGTCGACCTTCCTGCCGTCCACGCGGTAGTTCGCGATGCCATAGGGCTGGTTGTAAGCTCCGTCGACGAGAGTACTGTCCGGTCCGCCGGTGGGGAGAACCGGGAAATAGCGTCCGAGCGCGCTGGCGACAACCGATGGAGCGGCAATCGACCCGACCAGTGCCTTCGGGACGCCGTCGTCATCAAGAACGGCCTTATAGCGCCCCATGGCCGCCGGCCTATAGGGCCCGTGGCTTATGTCTTCTTCGCGGGTCCAGGTGACCTTGATCGGCCGGCCATCCGCTTCCTTAGCCAGACGGAGCGCATAGTCTGAGAAATCCGGTTCGATGCGCCGGCCGAAGCCGCCGCCGAGAAACGTCGTGTGAACCGCGATGCGGTCTTCTGAGGCCCCGGTCACCCGGCTTGCGGTGATCTTCACCAGGGAGGGGCTCTGGTTCGGCGCCCATATGTCGACAAGTCCGTCCCGGATGTAGGCGGTCGCGTTCATCGGCTCCATGGCGACGTGGGAGAGGAACGGGACCTTGTAGGCGGCCTCCAATACTCTTTCGCGCGGGGCATCGGCAAAAACGACGTCGGGGTCCCCGATCGTCCTGAGAGAGAACGAGCCAGTGCCGTTCAGCGCAGCCTCCAGCGCCGTGTCGACGTCCGCGGAACTCTCAGGGCCGGGTCCGCTCGCCCATTCGATCTCGACAGCTTCGGCGGCCTTGAACGCCCGCCACGTATTGTCCGCGATCACCCCGATCCCATGGCCATAGGGACTGTCGATCTCAATGATTTTCTGCACGCCCGGCATGGCCATCGCGGCTTTGGCGTCGAACCGCTTCAGTCGTCCGCCCGGTTTTGGGTTCATGCGCACGGTCCCGTAAAGCATGCCGGGCAGGCTCAGATCGATCCCGAAGATCGGGGCACCGGTGACCTTGCGCACCATGTCCTGGCGCGGCTGCGGCTTGCCGAGGATCTTCCACTGCGACCGGTCACGAAACGTGACCTCGGAGGGCGGATCGAGCTTTGCGGCATCGACGGCGAGGGCGCCGTAGGCAACGCGCTTGCCGGACTTGGGATCGGACACGAAGCCCTCGGCAGTCGTCAAGCTGTCGCGCGGCACACCCAGTTTCGCCGCAGCCGCTGTCTTCAGCATTTCACGCGCAGTCGCCCCTGCGAGGCGCATCTTCTCGAAGCCGTCGGCCATGGAGGTCGACGCTCCGGTGAACTGCAGGCCGGCGAATTTGGCGACGACCCCCATGACATCGCGAAGACTTTCCGCGAGAAAGCCGTCGTCGAATTGCGGGAATGGCGCGCCGTCGCGAAATGCCGCTTCGTTGAAATAAGCCGGAGACACCGGCCCGTGCTCGATCGCGACCTGCTCCAGAGTGACGTCCAACTCCTCCGCGACGAGTGCTGCCAGCGTCGTATACACCCCCTGGCCCATCTCGGCACGTGGCGCGATGATCGAAATCCGATTGTCCGTGCCGATCTTGACATAAGGATTGAAGGCAACCTCGCCCTTCTCAAGTCCATCGCGGAGCGGATTCGGATAGGGTTTCCTGTACTGATAGTAGCCGAATGCCACGCCACCTGCGACGGCGGCAGCGCCGACGAGCAATGTGCGGCGAGTGATCTTGCCGATTCTGCTCATGGCCGTGCTCCCGCCAGCTTTGCCGCGGCCTTGTGAATGGCCGCCCTGATGCGCGGGTAGGTGCCGCAGCGGCAGAGATTGCCGGCCATCGCCGCGTCGATCTCGTCATCGCTGGGCGCAGGATTGGACTGGAGCAGCGCCACCGCATTCATGATCTGACCGGCTTGGCAATAGCCGCATTGCGCGACCTGTTCCTCGATCCAGGCCTGCTGAACTGGATGAAGCTCGTCGCCGGCAAGTCCCTCGATAGTCAAGACCGGTTTATCGACGTCGCCTGTGGCAATCTGACAGGAGCGGACCGCCTCCCCGCCGACTATCACCGTGCAAGCGCCACACAGACCCGCGCCGCAGCCGAATTTCGGGCCCTTGATGTCAAGGATGTCGCGGAGTGCCCAGAGGAGCGGCATGTCTGCCTCTGCCTCGAGTGTATGGTCTGTTCCATTCACAGTCAGCTTCACGTCGGTCCTCCTCGAGGCCGGAAGAAAAAGGGGCTTTGACAAACTATCGGCAAATGCCAAAGCGTCAACGACGGATGACATAGCGCAGGACATGTGGCTCTCGCGTCCCGACCGGTGGTCGGACCGCTCGCCATGGTGTGGGAACGGCCGCAGAGTTGACAAGAAGCCATGTTTGATCCACCTGAAACACAGGGTTTCCCGCAGATTGCGAGCAGGTAATGGCCTCGGCAGAAGAATTTGATCCCAAACCGCGTCGCGCCTCCGTCGCCGTGGATGTCGGCGGAGTGATTGTCGGTGGTGGTGCGCCGGTTGTCGTTCAATCCATGACCAACACGGACACGGCCGATGTCGATGCGACGGTCGCCCAGGTGGCGGCTCTCTTTCGTGCAGGATCCGAAATCGTCCGCATCACTGTCGACCGCGACGAAAGTGCGGCAGCCGTGCCGAGAATCCGGGAGCGGCTGTTGCGGATCGGCCTGGACGTGCCGCTGGTCGGTGACTTCCACTACATCGGGCACAAGCTGCTTGCCGATCATCCGACCTGTGCGGAGGCGCTCGCCAAGTATCGCATCAATCCGGGCAATGTCGGGTTCAAGGACAAGAAGGACAAGCAGTTTTCCGAGATCGTCGAGATCGCGATCCGCTATGACAAGCCAGTCCGCATCGGTGTCAATTGGGGATCGCTCGACCAGGAACTGCTGACCCGGCTGATGGACGAGAACCAGGCGAACGGATTTCCGCTTTCCGCCCGGCAGGTGACGCGCGAGGCGATCGTACAGTCGGCGCTGCTTTCGGCCGAACTTGCCGAAGAGATCGGCCTGCCGCGCAACCGCATCATTCTCTCGGCGAAGGTCAGCCAGGTGCAGGATCTGATTGCCGTCTATTCGATGCTCGCCGCGCGCTCGGATCATGCGCTGCATCTCGGCCTTACCGAGGCGGGCATGGGTTCGAAGGGCATCGTCGCCTCGTCGGCCGCCATGGGCTATGTGCTGCAGCAGGGGATCGGCGACACGATCCGTGTCTCGTTGACGCCGGAGCCGAACGGCGACCGCACCCGCGAGGTTCAGGTGGCACAGGAGCTTCTGCAAGTGATGGGGTTCCGGCAGTTCGTTCCGGTCGTTGCCGCCTGCCCCGGTTGCGGGCGAACAACCTCCACCGTCTTCCAGGAGCTCGCGCAGCGTATCCAGGAGGATATTCGCAAGAACATGCCCGTCTGGCGGGAGAAGTATCCGGGCGTCGAGGGCCTGAACGTTGCAGTCATGGGCTGCATCGTCAACGGGCCGGGCGAGAGCAAGCATGCCGATATCGGCATTTCACTGCCCGGCACCGGCGAAAGCCCGGCCGCCCCCGTCTTCATCGATGGGCAGAAGGCGATGACGCTTCGCGGTCCCAACATCGCTGCCGACTTCGAGGCGCTGGTGATCGACTATATCGAGAAGCGTTACGGACATAAAAGCGCGGCGGAGTGAGCCCCGCACAGGGTTGCAACTTCATATTGCCGCAATTGATCTGTTGAGGCCTTTTAGGAAACCTTTGGAGTGATTCCGACGATGCTCAAGAAAATTGCCGTTCTGGCCCTCGCGGCGACCTATCTTTCTGCCTGCACCACGACCGATCCGTACACCGGCGAACAGAAGATGTCGAACACCGCCGGCGGTGCGATGTTGGGTGCCGCGGCCGGAGCCCTCGGCGGCCTTGCCATCGGCGGCGGTGGTCGCGAAGGCCGGAATGCCGCGCTGATCGGCGCGGGCATCGGCGCCCTCGCGGGTGGCGCGATCGGCAACTATATGGATCGCCAGGAAGCCGAGCTTCGGGCGCAGCTTCAGGGCACCGGCATTTCGGTGACCCGCATGGGTGACCGGATCATCCTGAACATGCCGTCGAACATCACGTTTGCGACGGATCAGGACGCGGTGATGCCGCAGTTCTACCCGACGCTCAATTCGGTCGCGATCGTGCTGCGCAAGTTCGACCGTACGCTGATCGACGTCAACGGCCATACCGATTCAACCGGCAGCCTTGCCCACAATCAGGCACTGTCCGAACGTCGTGCCATGTCGGTTGCGAGTTACCTGAACTCGCAAGGGATCGACCCGCGTCGCGTGTCGGCGTTGGGCTTCGGCCCGAGCCAGCCGATCGCCTCGAACGCGACGCCGGATGGCCGTGCCCAAAACCGTCGTGTTGAGATCCAGATCGCGCCGATCACAGCGGGTTGATTGGCGGGCATTTTGTCGTTCAAGGCGCCGCTTCCGGACCGGACGGCGCCTTTCTCGTTTTCAGTCACAGGCGTGCGGTCAGCAGTTTAACGCCGGCGGCACAGAAGAGTGCCGCCATGGCGCCGTCGATCCAGCGGCGTGCCGCCCTGTAGGCGTAGAGTGCGCCTTCGGTCGAGAAAAGCAGGGCATAGCCCGTAAACACCGTCAGACCTGTCAGCAGGCAACCGCCGACAATGATCGCAACGGCGCTTGCAGGAGCATTTGCCGGCAGCCCAAGCGAGATGATCGCGACCCAGGCAAAGATTGCCTTGGGGTTCGTGAGGTGTATGGCGTAGCCCCGCAGGAATACCTGTCTCGAGTTCTGCTGCTTGTTCATCGCCCGGGTGCTCGGCGTTTCCTCTTTTCGGAGGGCGGAGCGCAAAGCCTTGTAGCCAAGATAGAGAAGATAGAAGCCGCCGGCGATCTTCAAGGCGTAGAGAAGTTCAGCGTAGGTCTGAAGGACGGCCGCCAGTCCTAGCGCGGCAGCGACAGCCCACGTGAATGAACCCGCGAAGACTCCGGCGGCGAGCGTGAGGCCCGTCTTTCTGCCGCCGCTGATCGAGGCGGCGATGATGGCCATGACCGCGGGGCCGGGGCTGATCACCGCAACGAGATAGATGGTGTAGGCGGCCGCAACCTGCGACCAATGCTGCAAGACGAGATCCATGACGCCTCCCTGTATGCTATAGCGCACCGGTTGGCGATCATTACAGAAAACGCTTGCAAAGCAATCCGGGGATGGTTGATCTGAAGATCAGAGGAGGCCGTCGATCGCTTCGATCAGGCGTCGGCATTCCTCCTCCGTGCCGATCGATATCCGCAGGAAATCGGCGATGCGCGGCTTGGCGAAGTGCCGGACGAGGACTGCTCTTTCCCGGAGCCCTGCGGCAAGCTCGGCGCCTCTGCGTCCGGGCAGGCGGGCGAATACAAAATTCGCCTGCGACGACAATACCTCGAAACCGCGTTCCTGCAGCTGCCTTGTCAGCGTGGCACGGTTTGCCATCACCTTGCCGCGGCTTTCCTCGAACCATGCCTCATCATCGATCGCGGCACAGGCGGCAGCCTGGGCGAGCGTGTCCAGCGGATAGGAGTTGAAACTGTCTTTCATTCGTTCGAGCGCTTCGATCAGGGGGCGCTGCCCGATCGCAAAGCCGATGCGGAGCCCGGCAAGCGCCCGCGATTTTGAAAACGTCTGAACGACCAGGAGGTTCTCGAAGTGCGGCACGAGCGATACGGCGCTTTCACCGCCGAAGTCGATATAGGCCTCATCGATCACCACCACCTGGTCCGGATGCGCTGCGAGGAGGCGTTCAATCTCCGGGAGCGGAAGGCCGATACCCGTCGGGGCATTCGGATTGGGAAGGATGATTGCCCCGCAGGGGACATCGTAATCCTCGATGACGACGTCGAATTTCTCGCGCACGGGAATGATGCGGGTCTCGATGTCGTAAAGCTTCGCATAGGTCGGATAGAAGCTGTAGGTGATGTCCGGGAAAAGCAGCGGCGCATCGTGTTTCAGCAGACTAGCGAAAACGAACGCGAGGACCTCGTCCGAACCGTTGCCGACGAAAACCTCGTCTGCGGCCACGCCGTTATGACGGGCGATGCTCTCACGAAGCCGACGGGCGGTCGGATCGGGATAGCGACGCAGATCCGCGGTCGCCGCGTGTCTGATCGCCTCCAGAGCTTTCGGCGAGGGACCGTAGGGGTTCTCGTTGGTGTTCAGCTTGACGAGGTTAGGAATGGCCGGCTGTTCGCCGGCCAAATAAGGTTCGAGTACCGAGACGATCGGCGACCAGTACTTGCTCATTTCAGCTCTTCCTGTTGGCTACGAAGCGTGCTGCTTCGATCAGCATGGCGGCGCGGGCTCCATAGGGTGCAAGCAGGGCTTCGGCTTCGCTCACCAGTCGTTCAAGCTCTGCCTCTGCCCAGGCTTGCCCTTTGAGGCTCGCAAGCGTCGCCTTGCCTCGCGCTGCATCCTTGCCGGTCGCCTTGCCCATGGTTGCGGCATCGGCGGTGAGATCGAGCAGGTCGTCGGCGATCTGGAATGCGCGGCCGATCACTTCGCCGAAGCGACGGATTTGCCGGCGATCGGTCTGGGATGCACCGGAAAGGATAGCACCGGCCTCACACGCGAAGCGCAGGAGTGCGCCCGTCTTCATTGCCTGCAGAGTGACGATGCCATCCTCATCTGGTCTTTGCCTTTCCGCGGCGAGATCGAGCGCCTGACCGCCGGCCATGCCGCCCAACCCGGCGGCGCGGGCAAGTGCCAGGACAAGTTCGGTTTTTGCGCGATCAGGCAGCGCCGTTTCCGGTGCGGCGATGATGTCGAAGGCGTAGGTGAGGAGACTGTCGCCCGCCAAGATGGCCGTCGCTTCATCGAAGGCGATGTGCACCGTCGGCTGACCGCGCCGCATGTCGTCGTCGTCCATCGCCGGCAGATCATCGTGAACCAGCGAGTAGCAGTGCAAGCATTCGAGGGCCGCGCCGACGCGTAGCGCTGCCTCGCTCTGACCGCCGAAGAGTGCGGCACTCGCGGTCACCAGGAAGGGCCGGAGGCGCTTTCCACCGTTCAGCACCGCGTGACGCATCGCCTCAAGCAGATGAAGGGGGCGTGCGACCTCGCCGGCAAGCGGCTGCTCCTCTAGCAGTGAGGACAGCAGACGTTCCGTTTCGACGGCGATTTCGCGCAGATGTGTTTCGAACGTAGAGGTCGAGAGAGCCATGGCGGTTCTTTGGCACGCAAGCCCGTAGGTGGCAACGGCTTTTGCGCGGAAAATACGCGTGAATGGCGCGCGCGGACTGGCCAATTTCCAAGAGGGAAGCTAAGAGAAAAGGCTCTTGCAGTCTTGGGCACAGTCACTTTTGGTGGAACAGAGCGACATCGGAGAAATTATGGCGGATGCGCGCGAACGCGATCGCTCCGGTCTGTCTGTCGCAAAGAAGATCGCCGCGGTTCTCGTCGGGCTTTTGCTGCTGCCGTATCTTCTCATCCTGCTCTATCGCCCAAGCGTCGTGCATCCTGTTTCCACGCTTATGCTTGCGGACCTTTTTCTCCTGCGCGGCTATGACCGTGAATGGGTGGCTTTCGACGACATCTCACCGAACCTGGTGCGGGCCGTCATGATGTCCGAAGACGGGCAGTTCTGCTCGCATTACGGCGTCGACTGGGGGCAGATGAAGGCAGTCGTGGACGACGCACTCTCCGGCGAAGCGACCCGTGGCGCCAGCACAATCCCGATGCAGACCGTCAAGAACCTGTTCCTGTGGAACAGCCGCTCCTTCGTGCGCAAAGGTCTCGAGGTGCCGCTTGCGATCACGGCGGATTATCTCTGGTCGAAGAAGCGGGTTATGGAGATCTATCTGAACATCGCCGAGTGGGGTCCAGGGATCTACGGGATCGGTGCCGCCGCACGGCATCACTTCAAGGTGCCGGCATCGAAGCTCTCGGCCCGCCAATCGGCGCTGCTGGCCGTCTCCCTGCCAAATCCCATCGATCGCGTCGCCAGCCGCCCGAGCGGCAGCATGAAACGCCTTGCGGCGGTGGTCGATCGTCGCGCCAAGCGTTCGGGTGCATATATCACTTGTCTTTATGACTGACTTTCCAAAGATTCGTTGGTGCGTGTCCGTGATGGTCTTTAAGGTCCCGCCGGTCACAATCTGGCGGAGTTAGCGTATGGACAGGTTCATTCTCTACATCGGCAACAAGAATTACTCGTCCTGGTCCTTCCGTCCGTGGATGGCCCTGACTGGATGCGGCATCGATTTCGAGGAGCGGCTCATCCCGTTCGATTTCGACGCCGGCAACCCCAGAATCCGCGAGATTTCCCCGACCGGCCGGGTTCCCGTTCTCTATCACGGCGACATCTGTGTTTGGGAATCGCTGGCGATCATCGAATACGCCGCCGAAATCTTCCCGGATGCCGGAATTTGGCCAACGGCTCGCCGGGACCGGGCGGTCGCGCGCTCGGTTTCCATGGAGATGCTGTCCGGTTTTCGTGCCTTGCGAAATGCCTGTCCGATGAACATGCGGCGCAAACAGGCGGCGTTGCACGTTTCCGACGACGTTCGCGCCGATGTCGAACGGATCGAAACGATCTGGCGCGAATTGTGTACGGTCTCCGGTGGGCCGTTCCTCTTCGGGGCCTTCTCGGCGGCAGACGCGATGTTTGCGCCGGTCGTCAATCGCTTCGACACTTATGATCTGGTGCATGACAAGGATACGCTTGCCTACATGGCGACCGTCAAATCCCATCCGGCATGGGTAGAGTGGCAAACGGCTGCCGTCTCGGAGCCGTGGGTGGTCGCCGAAGACGAGGTCTGAAAGACGGTTCCCCCGGCTACCGCAGGAAAAAATGAATTCGGGGACTGGTCAAGGGCGCGCTTGACATGTATAAGCCGCCCAAATTCCGATACTGAGACGTGTGATCTTCGGCTCCGGTTCCAGCCGACCTGCATGTCTTGCCCGTCAAGTGGAGTAGTTGAAATGGCTGTACCGAAAAGAAAAACAAGCCCGTCGAAGCGCGGTATGCGCCGTTCTGCCGACGCGATCAAGGCCCCGACCTATGTTGAAGACAAGAACTCCGGCGAACTGCGCCGTCCGCACCATATCGATCTGAAGACCGGTATGTATCGCGGTCGTCAGGTTCTGACGCCGAAGGAAAACGCATAAGCCATAGCATTTATGTGCTTTGACGAAGGCCGGCGAAAGCCGGCCTTTTGCTTTTGTGAAGGGGCGTATTTTGTCAGAACCTCTGATCGTCTATGACATCGTTGAACGATGCCGATGCGGCTTTATTTTCGAGGTGCCGAGATGCTGACTGCCATTCCGCTGATGATCGTGCCTCTCGCACTCTATAATCTCGCACTGCTCGGAACCTTCGGCGGCGGAGGGGTAGCAGGCCTTTCGCAGGTGGTGCTGGCGTTGCCCATGCTCTCCGGCGCGACATGGATTATGTCGGCGGCGGATATTCTCATCCTGGTGGCACTGGTGCTTCTATTCGCGGAAATCCTCAAGTCGACACGCAATGGGTCGGGCGCGCTCCTCAACCACATCCTGTCGATGCTGGTCTTCGTGGCCTTCCTGGTGGAATTTCTGCTGGTGCGCGATGCCGCCACGCAGGTTTTTTTCGTTCTCCTGACGATCGCCTTCATCGACGTCGTCGGTGGATTTGTGATTTCCGTCCGGTCTGCCGGTCGCGACGTGTCCATCGGGCTGTAAGCCGCAGACGAATTCTGTCGCTGCTCAAGCCGTCAGAGGCTGTCCAGCTTGTTCTGGAGGTTACGGAGCTGTTCCTTCAGCTCGTCGATGTCCTTCGACTCGGCTTTTTTCGTTTCCTTCGGCGGCTGTGGTGACAGGAACGGCGAGAACATCTGCATGGCCTGGTGGAACATTTCGGTGTTGCGCTTCACCTGTTCCTCCATCAGTTGCATCGGAGCCTGCAGGTTCTTCGACAGCGGACTTTCACCGAAAGCGCGCGTCATCTGCTCGCGCATCTGAGTCTGCTGTTCGCTGAAAGCCTTCATCGAATGTTCCAGAAAGCTTGGAACCACCATTTGCATCTGATCGCCGTAGTAGGAGATCAGTTGGCGCAGGAACGAAATCGGCAGCAGGGTATTGCCGGTTTTTGACTCCTGTTCGAAGATTATCTGGGTCAGGACGGAGTGGGTGATGTCCTCTCCTGTCTTGGCGTCCTGGACGACGAATTCCTCGCCTCGCTTCACCATCTTCGCCAGATCGTCCAGCGTCACATAGGTGCTGGTTCCGGTGTTGTAGAGACGTCGATTGGCGTATTTCTTGATGGTGACTTCGCCGTCGGCTTTAGCCATTTCGTTCTCCACCCCATTGAACATGCGCAGATTTCTCTTCCCGAAGCAAATCTAAGCCCAAAAGAAGGGCGGTGACAATCTCTTTGTGCGTTGCAGAAGCGACACCCCGCGTCCCTGGCGGAGTTTCACTTTATGCGTGTCTTCAATGGAAGATCGAGGAAGGCATGCTTGCCGTTTGACTCCGGTCGATAGCTTTGCCAGTTTGGTCACAAACCGGAACATAAGCGAGGACACATCCATGAGCAGTTCGTCAGTCGTCATTGCCAGTGCAGCTCGGACCGCCGTTGGTTCCTTCAACGGTGCATTTGCGAACGTGCCGGCGCACGAGCTCGGCGCCGTCGCAATCAAAGGTGCGCTTGAACGTGCCGGCGTCGACCCCAAGGAGATCGACGAAGTCATCCTCGGTCAGGTTCTCTCGGCAGGCCAGGGCCAGAATCCGGCGCGCCAGGCAGCCATGAAGGCGGGAATTCCTCAGGAAGCAACGGCTTGGGGACTCAATCAACTTTGCGGCTCTGGCTTGCGTGCGGTTGCCGTCGGCATGCAGCAGATCGTCACCGGCGACGCGACCATCATCGTTGCCGGCGGCCAGGAGTCTATGTCCATGGCACCCCACTGCGCCCATCTTAGAGGGGGCGTGAAGATGGGCGACATGAAGATGATCGACACGATGATCAAGGACGGCCTCACCGATGCCTTCTACGGCTATCACATGGGTAACACTGCGGAGAATGTCGCCCGTCAGTGGCAGCTCTCGCGTGATGAACAGGACCACTTTGCGGTTGCATCGCAGAACAAGGCGGAAGCCGCGCAGAAGGCCGGACGCTTCGCCGACGAAATCGTTCCGGTGACGGTGTCGTCACGCAAGGGCGATGTCGTCGTCGACGCCGACGAGTACATCCGTATGGGAGCGACCCTCGACGGTATGGCCAAGCTGAAGCCGGCCTTCGACAAGGAAGGTTCGGTGACGGCGGGCAATGCCTCCGGCATCAATGACGGTGCCGCTGCAGCGCTTCTGATGACGGAGGCGGAAGCGACCCGCCGCGGAATCACGCCACTTGTGCGCATTGCGTCCTGGGCAACGGCGGGCGTCGATCCGCAGGTCATGGGCACCGGACCGATCCCTGCCTCACGCAAGGCCCTGCAGAAGGCCGGTTGGAGCGTTTCCGATCTGGATCTGGTCGAGGCGAATGAAGCCTTTGCAGCCCAGGCTTGTGCGGTCAACAAGGATCTCGGCTGGGATACTTCGATCGTCAACGTCAATGGCGGTGCGATTGCGATCGGCCATCCGATCGGCGCCTCCGGCGCCCGCATCCTGAATACGCTTGTCTTCGAGATGAAGCGGCGTGGCGCGAAGAAGGGGCTTGCCACGCTCTGCATTGGCGGCGGCATGGGCATTGCCATGTGCCTGGAAGCCTTCTGAGGCGAGCGATTCGAGAGGAGACCGATCGCGGCGATCACGTACACGTCTAGCAATAGTCACATGCCACAACGGTCCCGACAGAAGGACCGGTGTACGATCAAATGACCTCAGAGGAGAGAGAGCATGAGCAGAGTTGCGTTGGTCACCGGTGGTACGAGGGGAATTGGTGCGGCGATCTCGGTCGCCCTCAAGGGGGCGGGGTATCGCGTTGCGGCGAACTACGCGGGCAACGAAGAGAAAGCCAAGGCGTTCGCTGACGAAACGGGAATACCGGTGTTTCGTTGGGACGTCTCCAACTACCAGGCTTGTGTGGACGGGATCGCGGACGTCGAGGCGAAGATCGGTCCGATTGAGATACTTGTGAACAACGCCGGGATCACCCGCGACGCGATGTTCCACAAGATGACGCCGCAGCAGTGGAACGAGGTGATCAGTACCAATCTCACCGGCGTCTTCAACATGACCCATCCGGTGTGGTCCGGCATGCGCGACCGGAACTTCGGGCGTGTCATCACGATCTCCTCCATCAACGGCCAGAAGGGACAAATGGGCCAGGCCAATTACTCGGCGGCCAAGGCTGGCGACCTCGGTTTCACCAAGGCTCTTGCGCAGGAAGGTGCAGCAAAAGGCATCACGGTGAATGCGATTTGCCCCGGTTATATCGCGACCGAAATGGTACTGGCCGTCCCGGAGAAGGTGTTGAACGAGAGGATTATCCCGCAGATTCCTGTCGGCCGTCTCGGGCAACCGGAGGAAATTGCCAGAGTCGTCGTCTTCCTCGCCTCCGACGAAGCAGGTTTCATTACAGGGTCCACGATCTCTGCCAACGGCGGGCAGTTCTTCGTCTAGAGCTTTTCTGCCTTTGGCAAAACCGGAAGGATCGGTCTTCGCGACCGATCCTTGCTCTTGCCGGATCAGCCTTCCGCCACCGGCATCCTTCGTCGGCCGAAGGCTCTGGTATCCAGAACCCGCTGTGTGCGTTTCACCTCCGGAGCTACAATATGTAGCCGTGAACAAAACGGAAATCTCCGCGAGTCAGCGATTCGTAGCCGATTCGTTCCGGATTCATTCGACGGGTCAGAAGAACGCAAAGAAGAGGCCGGCAGGCGCCTGCCGGCCGTCGGGAACCTCTCGGGTCGTTCAACGGCACCGCGCTTCGTAACGACGACCGTAGCGGTCACGGTAGATGCAGTAGCCTTGGCGATCCGCTTGGGCGATCAGAACGCCGGCCACACCGCCGATCACTGCACCGGCCGCCGCCCCTCCAACCGAATTGGTCGCAACTCCTCCGATCACAGCGCCGGTGGCAGCTCCGATACCGGCACCCCGTTCCGTCGCGGTACAGGACGCGAGAGGCGCGATTAGCGCAAGGGCGAGCAATGTCTTGTTCATCGTCAGGTTCCTTTGCTGTGTCGATCCGGAATAGTCAGATCTTGTTCATGAGCATCAGTATGATGAGGATGATGACAATCAGACCGAGGCCGCCCGAGGGTCCGTACCCCCAGCTGCGGCTGTAACCCCAATTGGGCAAGGCCCCAATCAGCAGCAAGATGACGACAATGATGAGAATTGTGCTCAGCATGATGGCCTCTCCGTCTCAGCTTCATAGTCACATCCGGGCTTTCCAACGCCTTCGCTGCGGATTGGTTCCACCTGCCCAAAACACCGGTCAAGGACGGCCGTCCGGCAGGCCTGCCGACCACGGCAGCGCGCACAGGGACGGAAAAGGCTGCGGAGAAGGCACAAGGGGAACTCCAGGGGCCTCTGTGCCGCCTGCGATTTAGCGGCTTGCGTTTGCCGGAGATCATCGCCATGTGTGGGCCAGACCGCTTCGGCTGATCGCCTCCATCGGCGACGTCTTCCCCCTATGGAGCAGGAAAGTGACTTCGCAACCCATGATCCTCAGCGGCCGCGGTGTGACCGCGGTGTTGGGACCCACCAATACCGGCAAGACGCATTACGCAATCGAGCGCATGCTTGCGCATGGTTCCGGGATTATCGGCCTGCCGCTCCGGCTGTTGGCGCGAGAAGTCTATGGCAGGGTCGTCGAACGTGTCGGCGCCGCCCAGGTCGCGCTTGTCACTGGAGAAGAAAAGATCGCACCGCCGGGCGCGCGCTTCTCCGTCTGTACCGTCGAGGCAATGCCGCGGGAAACGCGAGCGTCCTTCGTCGCGATTGACGAGGTGCAGCTTGCCGGCGATCTCGAGCGCGGTCACATATTCACTGACAGGTTACTTCATCTGCGTGGTCGGGACGAGACGCTCCTCCTCGGCTCTGGAACCATGAAGCCGATCCTGCTGCAGCTTCTTCCCGGCATCACGGTCGTCGAACGGCCGCGGCTTTCTCAGCTCTTCTATGCGGGACAGAAGAAGATCACGCGCCTGCCGGAGCGGACGGCGATCGTCGCGTTTTCGGCCGACGAGGTTTATGCCATTGCCGAACTGATCCGACGCCAGCGTGGCGGCGCCGCAGTCGTTCTCGGGGCGCTCAGTCCGCGCACCCGCAACGCGCAGGTCGCGCTCTACCAGGAGGGAGAGGTCGAATACCTCGTCGCGACGGATGCCATCGGCATGGGCCTCAATCTCGACGTCGATCACGTCGCTTTCGCCCAGGACCGAAAGTTCGACGGCTATCAGTTTCGCAATCTCAATCCCGGAGAACTCGGACAGATCGCCGGTCGTGCCGGCCGCCATCTGAAAGATGGCACCTTCGGTGTGACAGGGCGTGTGGACCCCCTCGACGACGATTTGGTGGAACGTCTGGAAAGCCACGAGTTCGAGCCGGTCAAGATCCTGCAGTGGCGTACGCCGGATTTCGATTTTGCGTCAATCGACGCGCTGCGACGCAGTCTGGACGCAGCACCGCGCGTAGCGGGACTTACGCGGGCTCTTCCGGCGGTCGATCAACAGGCACTCGAGCATCTTGCACGGTACCCCGAGATCAACGATCTCGCGACCACTCCTGCGCGGGTGGAGCAGCTATGGGAGGTTTGCGCTCTTCCCGACTACCGGCGTATCGCGCCGGCTCAGCACGCCGATCTTGTCGCGAGCCTCTTTTCCGATCTGGTCCGCTATGGCACGGTGGACGAGAACTTCATGGCGGAACAGGTCCGCCGGGCCGATCATACCGACGGCGAGATCGACACGCTTTCCGCACGGATTGCGCAAATCAGAACATGGACCTATGTGTCGAACCGGCCGGGATGGCTTGCCGATCCGACACACTGGCAAGAAAAGACGCGCGAAATCGAAGACCGACTGTCGGACGCGCTACATGAAAGGTTGACGAAACGCTTTGTTGATCGCAGGACATCTGTGCTCATGAAGCGCTTGAGAGAGAATGCGATGCTGGAAGCTGAAATCAGTGTGAATGGCGATGTCTTCGTTGAGGGGCATCACACGGGACAACTCGCAGGGTTCCGCTTTACGCCCTTGGCGGGCATGGAGGGCTCCGATGCGAAGGCTGTTCAGGCGGCGACGCAGAAAGCTCTCGCCCTCGAATTCGAGGCACGGGCTGCGCGACTGCACGCGTGCGGTAACAGTGATCTGGCGATCGGGTCGGATGGCGTCGTGCGCTGGGTCGGCGATCCCGTGGCCCGGCTCGCTGCCGGTGATCATGTGTTGCACCCGTGTGTCATCCTGCTGGCGGACGAGCAACTCACTGGGATTGCCCGGGACCACGTTGCGGCTCGCATCGAGCGTTTCGTCAACCATCACATCTCGACGGTGCTGAAGCCGCTGGACGACTTGTCGCGTGCAGAGGATCTGCAGGGTCTCGCCAAGGGACTGGCGTTCCAGCTGGTCGAGAATCTTGGCGTTCTCTTCCGCCGCGACGTCTCTGACGATGTAAAGTCGCTCGATCAGGATGCGCGCGCGTCGATCCGCCGCTACGGTGTCCGCTTCGGGGCCTATCATATTTTCATGCCGGCGCTCCTGAAGCCTTCTCCGGCGGAACTCATCACGCTCCTCTGGGCGCTGCAGAACGACGGGATGGACAAATCAGGATACGGTGATCTCATTCCCGTGCTCGCGGCAGGTCGGACCTCGGTGGTCACTGATCCGGGCTTTGACAGGACATTCTACAAGCTCGCCGGTTTCCGGTTTCTCGGCAAGCGGGCGGTACGTATCGACATTCTGGAAAGACTTGCGGATCTGATTCGTCCTCTCCTCCAGTGGAAACCCGGCTCGTCTCCGCGTCCGGAAGGCGCCTATGATGGCCGACGCTTCACGACGACGACGGCAATGTTGTCGATTCTCGGCGCGACGCCGGACGACATGGAAGAGATACTGAAGGGTCTCGGCTATCGTGCCGACAGTGTCCCCGCCGAGGAGGCCAAGGCCTTCCTCTCAGGCCAGGACGTGAGCGCGACCCCGGCTGCGGGCGAAGATGCAGGCGCGACGGAATCCTCGGCCGAAGAAGAAGCCTCGGGTGAGGAGCCGACGCCGGAAGGCGCCGAGCCCGTCGCCATTACGACGGAGGCCTCTTCGGAAACCACGATTGAGGGCGCTGATGCGGCCGAACCAAAGAATGTGTTGCTGTGGCGGCCCGGCGGTCGAAACGAGAACCAGCAGAATGCCCGTCCGAAGGGTGGTCGCGCCGCGTCTGAAGAGCGCCGCGACGGTCGCCGCCCGGGAGCATCGGCCGAGGGCAAGAACCACGGCAACGGAGCGAAACGCGGGGATCGCCAGGACCGCGGTGAACGCAAGGAGCGTCCGCAAAGGGGTGAACGGGACGGTAAGCCGCAGACTGCACGGTTTGAGGCGAAGCCTCCTCGCAAGGAGAAGCCGATCGATCCCGACTCGCCCTTCGCCAAACTGGCAGCGCTCAAGGAGCAGATGAAGAAATAAGGCGATGACTGAGGAAAAACAGCCGCCGTCGGATTCGCGTCAGCGCCTCGACAAGTGGCTGTTTTTCGCACGTATGGCGAAATCTCGCTCGATCGCCCAGCGTCGAATCGCGGCCGGAGACGTCCGCGTGAACGACCAGAAGATACTTCAGGCGAGCCATACGGTGAGAGCCGGTGATCGGGTCGTTCTGGTCGCTGGCGCGCGCAGCCGGATCCTTGTGGTGAAGGCTGCCGGGGTCCGGCGTGGACCCTATGAGGAGGCCCGGCAACTCTACGACGATGTCACACCTGCCGAGCCGGAGTCCCAGCTTTCGAACTCGTTCGACCAGGCCGTCCGCAGGGCAGGAACGGGTCGCCCGACCAAGAAGGAACGTCGGGTGCTCGACGAGTTGCGTTCGGACGGCGACTGGTGGAGCGATTAGAAGATCGATCCCCGATGCGGCATATTGTCGGAAGGTTTATTCTTGCATTCGCCGAAATTACCCATTAGCTGACTTGCCAGTCCCGCAGACACCATGAGGGCATTCCCTCGGTCTGTCTCCCGTGTTTTGCCTGTTCGTACCTGTGGTCGGCCGCAGCCCTCCACGGCATCGAGAACGAAAGATTTCTGGAGTGCCGCAATGACATACATTGTCACCGACAATTGTATCCGCTGCAAATATACCGATTGCGTCGAGGTCTGCCCTGTGGACTGCTTCTACGAGGGTGAGAACTTCCTGGTCATCCATCCGGACGAATGCATCGACTGCGGCGTTTGCGAGCCCGAATGTCCCGCCGAGGCCATTAAGCCGGACACCGAGCCAGGGCTCGATCACTGGCTGAAGATCAATACGGAGTTCGCGCAGATCTGGCCGAACATCACCAGCAAGCGTGACCCCTTGCCTGAGGCGAAGGAAATGGATGGCGTTCCTGGAAAGTACGAAAAGTACTTTTCTCCGAAGCCAGGTCAGGGTGACTGACCCACTTCGCAGGCCTCTACCGGAAGGCTTTCTTCCGCTGAGCTAAGGCATTCGAGGGAAAGGAAAACTTTCCCTTTGCAGCTATTGCAGAGCGGCTGCAGCAAAATATTGATTTATTCATCTTTTTGTGTTAGTTTCCGCACACTGATCCATGTTGCGGCATTGCTATGCCCTGAGCCATCACGAAAGCAAACACCAAATCAAGCGCGGTTCCCGTGACATAAGCGGCAGTTTGTTTGCCGCGTCGCAGTCGCGATGGAGGGTTTTGTTTGCGCCTTGGCCCACAGGATTGGTGTGGAATGACCCGACGGCTTCCCCCGTCTCATCCGGGCCTGACCGACCCGGCTCCGGCATTGCCGGGAGCTCAACAGGGAGTTTTTGATTCGAATGACAATCCAGCAGAAAAAATCTTCAACGCGCCAGGGTTTCAAGACCGGCGAGTCGATCGTCTATCCCGCGCATGGCGTCGGTACCATCACCGCAATCGAAGAGCAAGAAGTCGCCGGCATGAAGCTCGAGCTTTTTGTGATCGATTTCGAGAAGGATAAGATGCGGCTGAAGGTGCCTGTCGGCAAGGCTGTCAGCATCGGCATGCGCAAGCTGTCGGAGACGGATTTCGTTGATCGTGCGTTGAAGGTCGTGCAGGGCAAGGCTCGTGTAAAGCGTACCATGTGGTCGCGCCGCGCGCAGGAGTATGATGCCAAGATCAACTCGGGCGACCTGATCTCGATCGCGGAGGTCGTGCGCGATCTTTATCGTGCCGAAAACCAGCCGGAGCAGTCCTACTCCGAGCGGCAGCTTTACGAGGCTGCGCTCGATCGGATGGCTCGCGAGATCGCTGCAGTCAACAAGATGTCGGAGACTGAGGCGGTGCGCCTCGTCGAGGTCAACCTGGCCAAGGGTCCGAAGCGTGGCAAGGTCGTGGATGACGAGGACGCCCAGGAAGAAGAGGCTGCTTGATCCGCAACGCTTTGCGGAGCATGCTCTGTCGACAAGAACCTCCGGTATCAACCGGAGGTTTTTTTGTTGCTGATGGAGGTCGAGGTTGGTTTTGCGGGGAAAACGGCCGGATGGACTGGTTAGGCCACTACTTGCTTCGTCAATTGACCTTCAGAGGCAATGGCGGATTGACGCCCTTTCCTCGCTTGTCTAAGTGCTAGGGAAAATCCCGTGCCAAGTGCCACGGGCAGTTGTGCTGAAACTATCAGATCTGCGATGTTTAGATGACGGTAGAAGTAATCGGGCGTGCATGCGCCGCACCTGGGGCAAATTCGCCTGAGGAACTATTCGAGTTGATGCGCGCCAAGACATGCTCCGTGACGAGCATACCGGGCGACCGCTGGGATATCGCGCGCTTTTGGCATCCTGAAATGGGCATGGCTGGCAAGTCCTACACGTTTGCCGCCGGCGTCCTCGACGACATCTACAACTTCGACCCGACACTGTTTGGCATCTCCAAGCGCGAAGCAGTTTTCATGGATCCGCAGCAGCGGCTGCTGCTTGAGGTCACATGGCGAGCTTTGGAGGATGCCAATATCCCCGTGAGCAAGATTCAGGGAGAGAGGGTCGCCGTCTTCGTTGGTGCATCCAGTCTCGACCACGCCAATCTTTCTGTCGAGGATCCGGCGGCTCCCGGCCCCTACTTCATGACCGGCAATACGCTTTCGGTCGTCGCCAACCGTATCTCTCACGTATTCGGCCTGAACGGACCGAGCCTCTCGGTCGATACCGCCTGTTCGTCGTCGCTGGTGGCTCTCGATCAGGCGGTCAAAGCGCTTGAATTGGGTGAGGTCGACACGGCGATCGTCGGCGGGGTCAATGTTCTCGTTCATCCTTTGCCCTTCGTTGGCTTTGCGCAGGCACGCATGTTGGCGATGGACGGTCTCTGCAAGGCCTATGACGACGACGGAATCGGCTACGTCCGTGCCGAGGGGGCCGCCGCCGTCGTCCTGAGGCGGTCCGACAGGGTGCGCAGGGAAGGTGACCGCAGCCACGCCACCATCGTGGCAACAGGCACCAATGCCGCCGGTCGCACCAATGGGATCTCTCTTCCGTCGCGGGAGGCGCAGGTCGAACTGCTGAAGGCGGTCTACGACGACAATGGCATCGATCCGAACGACGTCGTCTTCATCGAGGGGCACGGCACCGGCACAAAGGTCGGCGACCCGGCAGAAGTCTGGTCCCTCGGCCAGGTCATTGGCAAGCGTCGCCGGCAGCCGATCCCGATCGGATCGATCAAGTCCAACATTGGTCATACTGAACCGGCCTCCGGTCTCCTTGGCATGATGAAGGCGATGCTGGCGCTGGAGAACAACTATCTTCCGGCCTCGTTGCATTTCAACAAGCCGAACGAGGACATCGACTTTGAGGGATTGAACGTTCGGGTGGCCAAAGAGCCGATTCTGCTCGAGAAGAGTGACCGTCCGCGTCTCGCCGGCGTCAATTCATTCGGCTTCGGCGGTGCGAACGCCCATGTCGTCATTTCGGACCCCCAGACCGTCGCGGAACAGCGTGCGAGTGGCGATCAGCACGAGAGTCCCGTCTTTATGGCCTCAGCCCATACGGTCGAGAGCCTGAGAGGTCTCCTTGAAGGTTACCGCGAACGGCTTGACGAGGCCCCGAGCGCGGCGGAGAAGAAGGCAATTATCGCTGCCGCGGGTGCGAACAGGAGCGCGATGCGGCACCGCTTCGTCATGCGTGGCTCCCCCGAAAGCGTTTCGACGACGATCTCCTCCTATCTGGCGGGCGCCGGTCGCGGTCTGGCTGAAATCGGCGAAACGACGTCGCGCGACCCGAAAGTCGCATTGGTGTTTTCGGGCAACGGTGCTCAGTGGGCGGGCATGGGCCTTGAGGCGTTGCGGCGCAACGAGGTGTTCCGTAACACATTCTCGACAGTCTCACGATTGTTCCACGCCTATTCGCAGGTCGACCTGCTCGACGTGCTTTCCGATCCGGCGCTTGCAGACAAGCTGGGTGACACCAAGATCGCCCAGCCATTGCTGTTTGCAATTCAGGTCGCGCTGTTCGATGCGCTGGCCGCTCTTGGCCTGGATGCAAAGGCCGTGCTCGGCCACTCCGTCGGCGAGGTGGCGGCGGCTTACGCGGCGGGTGCCTTGACGATCGAGGATGCCGTCACGGTCATTGCCAAGCGTTCGCTTCATCAGGACGTGCTGGCGGGCGAAGGCACAATGGCGGCCGTGAAACTCGGCGAACAGGCTACGTTCGACCTCATTGAATCCCTGGAGCTTGACGGCATTACCGTGGCTGCTGTCAACGCTCACAACTCAGTGACCGTATCCGGCACCTATGAGCAGGTGAAGACCCTGAGAGAAAAGGCGCGCAAGCGCAAGGTCGCGGTTCAACCACTCGATATCAACTACCCCTTCCACCACCCGCTCATCGACCGTGCGCGCGATGCGTTTCTCGCAGACATGCCGGCGATCTCTCCCCGGTCGTCGGCGACGGCGTTCATCTCGACCGTGACAGGAACGGTCCTGGACGGTGCCTCGCTCACGCCGGAATACTGGTGGCGCAACGTTCGCCAGCCGGTGAAGTTCATGCATGCCGTCGAGGAGGCGACTGCGCAGGGCTGTACCGTGTTCGTTGAGGTTTCGCCGCGCGCTATTCTCGGCGGCTATGTCGGTGACATTGCCAAGAACCGATCGGCTTCGGTGAGCATCGTCCCGACACTTTCGCGCGATGATCACGAACTCGACGCCGATCCGGTCTTCCAGTCGATGGCGCGTGCGATAGCGAGTGGAGCCGCTTTCGATGAAGAACGCGTTTTCGGACGGCGAAATGCATTTGTCTCTCTCCCGGCTCTTCCCTTCGAAAAGATTGAGCTTCGTCCCGACCGGACCAGCGACCGTGCGGATATCTACGGTCGTGATAGCGAATATGGCTATACGCTCGCCGGCTGGCGCATCGATCTCAACGGAGGTTCCTGGAAGAACCACGTTGACGCTCATCTCTTCCCCGACCTTGCCGAGCATGTCGTAGACGGCCGCGCAATCATGCCCGGAAGCGGTTTCATAGAAATTGCGCTTTCTGCCGCACGGCAATTCTACCATCACGATCAAGTGGAGATCTCCAACCTGGAGATCGTGCGTCCGCTCGAACTCAGCCGGCACCGTCTGCTCGAATTGTCGACGATCATATCGCCGGAAACCGGCGATCTCGAAATTCGCTCACGGGAGCGGCTGAGCGAGGACGACTGGTCGGTGCACGCCGTGGCGCGCAGTCGTAAACTTACAGCAGCCGAACTGACGCCAGCGCCGGGGTTTGAAATCGGCGCGGCGACTGTCGAGATCGAACCGGCCAAGGCTTATCGCATCGCCTCCAACTTCGGGCTCGACTACGGTCCGACTTTCCAGCTCATGGCACAGGCCGTCTGCCACGGCGAGCGCCTGATCGAGGTTACCCTCAAGGAGGCCGTAAAGCCGGCGCACCCGTGTTTGCGCTACAACTTGAATCCGGTATCGGTCGATGCAGTCTTCCACGGTCTGGTCGCACTCTTCGACCGGTTCAGCGGAGATCACGGTGGCGCGCCATACATTCCGGTCCGTTTCGGAGCGATCCGCGTGACGGCAACCGAAAAGCCGCTTCGCCGGGCCGTCATCGAAATCGAGCGATTGAGCCCGACGTCGATTAAGGCGAAGTTCCACTTGTTCGATGAGGACGGCGGACGCATCGCGACTTTCGAGGATTGCCGTTTCCGGCGCACCTATCTGAAGCAGCGCAAGACGCTGAATGCGCTGTCCTTCCATTACGAAACCCTCCCTGCGGAAGGGCGACAGGGTCTGCCGGCATTCGCCGAGACAATGACCGGCAAGGCCTTCTTTGCCGACGCAGTCGACAGTGCTCTCGATAACGAGACATTCCTTTTCAACGCGGCCGTCTTCCGCGCCATGCACGACATTCTGTCGATTGTTGGCAAGGGAAAGCAAAGGATCGTCGCGTCCGATTTGCCGGAGGACTCGTGTCTTCGTCCGTTCTTGTTCAATGGCCTGCATCTGCTTACTGATGCCGGCTTTGCGGAACAGGGAGAAGACGGATGGCAGCTTGCCAACGAGTGCTCCTTGCCGCCGGTCAGTGAAATTCTGGGTGAGCTCTATGCGAGCGCGCCGGATCGTGCGGTCGAGGCCGTGCTGATCAACGACTGCTATCGCGAAGCTCTCGATCGCCTCGGCGCGGCGCGGGAAGTCTCCGGCGACGAAGCCGGAAAAGCAGACCGCTTCATCAGCGAAGCGACGCTTGAGCATTTGGCGATCCATTCGGTTGCGGCGCGAAACCGCACCGCTATGCTCGTTGATGCCCTGCAAAATGCCCTGGCAGGCGACGGCAGCGCCGCGCGCATTCTGGAGCTTGGAAGCACCTCGCCGCATCTGACGCGCAGACTCGCCGAGATTGCGGAAGCGAAGAATGCGATGCTCGTCGTTTGCGAGCCGGACAATGGTCTGCGGCACCGCCTTGAGCTCGCCTTCGAAAATGATCCCCGTGTGACGGTCCTTGATAGGCTGGAAACAGAGCTTGCGGCCGACATTGTCGTGAGTGCGAGCGATCGGCTGCGCGAGCTCATTGAAAACGATGTGAGTAAACTTCCGTCGACGTGGCTGGCGAGTTCCGGCATCCTCCTGGCGGCCGTCAGCGCGCCGGGCGTTTTTCAGGATTTCGTCTACGGCCTGAGCGAAGGCTGGTTCTCCCGAAGCAAGTCGGAAGAATTCCCCGTCAGCTCCCTTCCTTCGACGCCCGAGTGGTCGGAGCTCCTCGAGCAGCATGGCTATGCCAACGCCAACGTTCGCCAATGTGACCTGACCGGGGGCAGCCTCATCCTGATCGAGGCGCGCGCCGGCCAGGGGGCGTTCGCGGAACCCGTCATCGAGGCTTCGGCAGTGGTCGAGCCCTTCCGGCCGATCGTGCTGGTTCATGGCGGTGACGTAGACGGCAGCATGCTCACCGATGCCGCCAAGGCGGCGGGCTTCTCGCGCACGCAGCCATTTGGTGCGACCGGGGATCTGGCAATCGACAAGGCAGCCTTCCTGGACATATTCGTCCGCGACGGCGGGGCTACCGAAAAGATCGTGTTCCTGAGCCCGCGGCATCTGCCGGCCGAGGATGCTTCTCGCGAGTTGCAGCGCCGCGTGCTGGTGTTGAGCGCACTCGCGCTGGCGCAGGCGGAATACCGAAATACCGCGCCGCAAGGCCAAAGGTTCCGTCTGGTCGTCGCTGCGCCGGGCGGCTCGCCGGCGGTTGGGTCGTCGTCCGGCGATCGGCCGGCCGATCCGGTCAATGCCGGCCTGTGGGTGTTCCTGCGTGTCCTGCGTAACGAATTCGACTTCCTTGATGTGGAGTGTGTCGACACGATCGCCGGAAGTGATGAGTTGGGGGCGATGCTCGAGGCTGCGCACCGGGTATCCGAGAGCAGCGGACGCAACAGGGAATGGAGAATCGAAGTTGACGGTAGGTTCTCGGAGATTCGTGCCGTGCCGGGCGCCGCACCCCATGTCTTCGGCGTTACAAGTGATTTCCGTGCAGCGATGATCCGTCAGCAAGTACCCTCACAGGTTGCGAGCATACGGTGGGAAAGCTGTGAGCGGCCGGAAGTCCGGCCGGACGAGGTGCTTGTCGAAGTTGCTGCGACGGGACTCAACTTCCGCGATGTCATGTGGGCGATGGGCCTGTTGCCGGAGGAGGCGCTGGAAGACGGCTTTGCCGGCGCTTCGATCGGGATGGAGTTCTCCGGCCGGGTGGTCGGGGTTGGCAGCGCGGTGGACGATCTTGCGATCGGCGACCCGGTGATGGCGATTGCCGCGTCGGCATTCTCTACTCACGTCCCGGTGAAGCGGACTGGTGTTGCAAAACTGCCGGCGGGTATCGACCCGGTTGCTGCGGCATCCATTCCGGTGGTCTTCCTTACCGCCTATTACGCGATTATCGAGCTCGGCCGCGCACGGCCTGGTGAAACGATCCTGATCCATGGCGCTGCCGGCGGCGTTGGCCTTGCAGCTTTGCAGGTCGCCAAGCATGCCGGCCTCAAGGTGATCGCAACCGCGGGAACCGAGGAGAAGCGTCGGTTCGTCGAGATGCTCGGCGCCGACCACGTCTTTGATTCACGCACCCTGAGCTTTGTCGGCGAAGTTCTCGATGTGACCGGCGGGGAGGGGGTGGATCTCGTTCTGAACTCGCTCTTCGGCGAGGCGATGGAAAAGAGCCTGTCGCTCGTCAAGCCATTCGGGCGGTTCCTCGAGCTCGGCAAGCGTGACTACTATTCCGACAGCAAGATCGGTCTTCGCCCCTTCCGGCGCAACGTCAGCTATTTCGGCATCGATGCGGACCAGTTGCTGGTCCTTCATCCGGAGCTTTCTCGCCGTATGTTGACGGAGATCGGCGCGCTCTTCGAGGAGGGTGTCTTCTCGCCGCTTCCATATCGCGCCTTCGATCACGATGAGATCGGCGACGCGTTCCGCTTGATGCAGAACGCCGGACATATCGGCAAGATTGTCGTGCTTCCGCCGAAAGCAGGTGTTGACCAGGTCGCCGCGAAGCCACCGAGGACGATGAAGGTCGATCCGCAAGGCGTTCACCTCGTCGTCGGCGGCATTGGTGGTTTCGGCCTCGTCGCAGCCGAATGGCTGGTGGAAAAGGGCGCACGGACAATCGCGCTCTGCTCGCGCAGGGGGACGGCCGACGACGCTACAGCGGCCGCTATCTCTCGTTGGGAACGGAACGGTGTCGATGTCAGGCTTTTCGCCTGCGACGTTACCCGTGAGGCCGATGTGCGGGCGATGCTCACTGATTTGCGCCAGACTGCCCCGCTGAAGACGGTCATCCATGCCGCAATGGTGCTGGACGATGCTCTCATCGGCAATCTCAACGAAGAGCGGAACCGTCCTGTCATCGACGTGAAGGCAAAGGGTGCGGCGATTCTTGATGTCGAGACCCGATCGGACACGCTTGACAACTTCATCCTGTTCTCCTCCGTGACGACCCTTGTCGGAAATCCCGGCCAGGCGAACTACGTTGCGGCCAACGGCTTCCTGGAGGGGCTTGCGCGGGCACGTCGGGCGGAAGGACTGCCGGCACTCGCCGTCGGTTTCGGCGCAATTGCGGACGCTGGTTACTTGGCGCGCAATACCGATGTCGGCCAGCGGCTGGACCGGCGGCTCGGCAAGACGGCGATCAACGCGCGTGACGCCCTGAACGCGGTCGAGGAATACATCGGCAGCGCTCCCGATACGGTCGACGCTGCCGTGGTCATGATCTCCGAATTCGACTGGGCCGCCGCGCATAATCTCGCGGTGGTCAATGAAGCTCTCTTCGACGTGGTCATGCGCAAGGCCGCTCATCACGCGAGCGGGACCGAGGGTGGTGATATCGATCTCGTCGCGATGATCGAAGGCAAATCGCCTGCTGAAGCACAGGATCTGCTGTTCGATATTCTCGCTTCTGAGATCGCCACGATTCTCAGAGTCTCGCGCGAGAGCGTCCTCAAGGAGAGCGTCCTCAAGGATATCGGCCTCGATAGCCTGATGGCCGTTGAACTCGGTTTGAACTTCGAACAGAATACCGGCTTCGACATGCCGCTCAGCAGCCTAGCCGACAATGCCACTGTTGGCGACATCACGCGCCGCCTTTACGAGAAGGTGAAGGCACGAAACGGAACGGAAGAGGCCGATGTGGACGTCTCGGCGGAGACACGTATTGTCGATGAACTGAGCCGCCGGCACGCCGGAGCGGAATAGCGGCGAGCCGGCCGCCGGTCGAGTGCGTGGAGTTATGGACTGATGGACGAAAGCAAGCGGCAGAATATCCTCAACAGGATGAAAAGCCTGCAGAAGAACGTTGACCAGGGGCGCGTTTCCCGAACGGAACAAGCCCTCAGTTCGCTGCCTCGCCGCAAGCAACCTGGGTTCGTTGACTTGCCGGAGTACAAGCAGGTCGTCATGCAGCAGCGTGCCAGCGAATATCTCGGGATGGAGAATCCGTTCTATCGGGCCCACGAGGGCGCGAGCGGTGCGACGGCGAGCATCGGCGGGCGTACGTTCGATAATTTTGCCTCCTATGATTATCTCGGTCTTAACCGGCATGCGGATGTGCTCGGTGCGGCCGAACGTTCGATCCGGCAATTCGGCATTTCCGCGTCGGCAAGCCGGCTGGTGGCCGGAGAGCGCACGATCCACCATGAGCTGGAGACGGCTATTGCCGAGAATTACGGCACGGAAGCCGCAATTTGCTTCGTGAGTGGTTATCTCACTAACGTGGCGGCCATCAGCTGCCTCATGGGGCCGCGCGATCTGGTGATCCATGACGAGTTCATGCACAACAGTGGGCTCGCAGGCGTGAAGCTGTCGGGGGCGACTCGTCGCTTCTTCAAGCACAACGACGTTGCCGACCTGGAGCGTGTCCTGAAGTCGCTCGCCGACCAGTATGAACGGATACTCGTGATCGCCGAAGGCATCTACTCGATGGATGGCGACGTCGCGGACCTTCCCGGTCTCTTGCGCCTCAAGGAACAATACGGTTTCTGGCTGATGCTCGACGAGGCCCATTCGCTCGGTGTGCTCGGGGACCGTGGTCGAGGCGTGTTCGAGCACTATGGCGTCGACCCGACTTCCGTCGACATCTGGATGGGAACGCTCTCGAAGACGACATGCAGCTGCGGTGGTTACATTGCAGGCAGCGAGGCTTTGGTCACCCTGCTCAAGGCCCAGGCCGGTGGCTTCGTCTACAGTGTCGGCCTTGCTCCGGTTCTTGCCGGTGCGGCCATCGCCAGCCTCGGGGTCCTGAGGGCCGAACCGCAACGAACGCGGGATCTTCGACGGAACAGCCAGCTGTTCCTCGAACTGGCCCGAAAGCGCGGGCTCGATACGGGGTTGAGCCAAGGCTATTCGGTGGTTCCTGTGTTGGTTGCGGATTCGCTTCGTGCCGTACAGCTGTCGAATGAGCTGTATGAAGCCGGCGTCAATGTCTTGCCCATCATTCATCCGGCGGTGCCCGAAGGATTGGCTCGGCTGCGCTTCTTCATCACAAGCGCACACACAGAAGATCAGATCGCCCGTTCAGTTGATCTGACGGCGACCATCCTCGAGAGACTGAAGCAGCAGAATTTCGGGCTAGCGTCGGTGGATGTCGGCCAGTTGATGGCGAAGCTCGGCAAAGCCTGACGCTGCATCTCGGGGCCGCGTTTGGCAGGCTTGAGGATCGAAAGGCCGATGGTTCACGTCATCATAACAGGTGGATCGAGTGGCATAGGGCTTGCCGTCGCGCGCTGCTATCTGCAGCGGGGGAGTGCCGTCACCCTTGTCGGTCGAGATGCCGCCAGACTGACCGCAGCGCGGGAGCGTCTATGCGCCGAAACCGGTTGCCCGCACGAGTGCATTCATCTGGGGCAGGCGGATGTTGCCGACGAAATCCAGCTTGAGAACGTGATCGCGGCGGCAGAGGCAACACACGGTGCGTGCGATATCCTGGTTGCGTCGGCGGGTGTCGTCGCGCCGGCGGAGTTCCACCTGCAAGAGGCGCAGGATTTCCGACGGCAGATCGACACGAACCTGGTCGGGGCGGTCAACGCCGTCAGGGCGGTCTATGCCGGGATGAAGGCGCGCGGGCAGGGCAAGATCCTTCTGGTGTCCTCTGGAGCTGCACTCATCGGCATCTTCGGCTATGCCGCCTATTGTGCTTCAAAGGCGGCCCTCCTCGGCTTCGTCGAGGCGTTGCGCCTTGAGGCTGCGGCTCACGGGATCGACGTCTCGATCTGCTTTCCGCCAGACACCGATACGCCCCAACTTGCCGCCGAGCGCCTGGTGCGTCCCGCTGAGGCAGAAGCGATGATGAAGGCCGGCGGTGCCTGGAGTGCGGAGGCCGTCGCCGCGAGGATCGTCCGGGCGCTGGACCGAAATGAGCGTACGGTCTATTTCACCACGACCATCTTCCTGCTCGGCCGTTTCGGCTCGGTCGTGCGACCGTTCGTTTACTGGTGGTTCGAGCGCAAGCGAGTCAGGGTGCGGTGACCGGCGCCCGTTCCAGTTCCGGCTGGTAGCGGTAGGCGTTTGCGATTGCAGATGGCCGCTCGAGGGCGGGGGAGGGCGCAAGAATGCGCTCCACGACATTGCGCGCTCCGATAGCGATTGCTTCCGCGTCGAGAAAACCGCCGCGAACCTGGGTTGTCGCGACGAGTGCTTTTGCAAGCACCTCAGGCATTCCGGCTTGCGGCGCCTGCGGTGCTTGCCAGAAGCTTGCTAGGCTGTCCTGATGGGTGACGCCGGCAATGTCGTAGATCGCGGCACCGAGAGTAATCACTGGCTTGCCTGCCATGACAGCCGAAAGGCCGACGGTCGAATTCACCGTCACAATTCCGGCCGCGCTGGTAATCAGCTTTTCGAGGTCACCGCCATCGATGACGTCGACGCGATTGTCGACACCATAACGCTTGGCTTCTCCGGCGATGAACCCGGTCCATCCGCTCAGTCCGTTGTCGATCGGATGGATCTTGAACAGCAGCCGTGCTTCAAGTGGCGCCTCACGCGCGAAAGATGCGATCGTTGCGGCTACGATCTCGAAATGGTCGCCGAACGGGGCATGGATTCGGATCTGGTAGTCCCCGGGCAGTTGTAGCGGAAACAGGAAATACCGAGGTGGCGACGTTTCCTTTGGCAGATAGCCCCGCTGCACTTCCTGTGCCTGCCTGCGCCGACGGCCGGAGGTCAGTCCCTTTCTGATCCAACCGGCGTATTCCACCGCCGGGTGGACAGGCCCGTGCGTCCGGTAATGGGGATGAAGCAGCCAACCCAGCAGGACGTTGGGGATATGGTAGGCAAGGTCGTAGAGCGCATAGGTGAGAAAACTGCTGCTGAAGTGGCTGCGCAGGTCCACGGCTGGCATGCCATCGGCAAGTGCACGAAGCGCGGAGGCGTCACGCGGAAACCAGGAGCGTCCGGACATGCCTTCCGGCTCTATGGTGAGCCAGTCGGGGCGGAGATAGCCGTGTTCCAGAATGTGCACCCTGGCACCCGCCTCGCGTGCGGCCTCCACCGCGGCGGCGTGCTTCGGGCGGCCATCCCCGAGCATCAGTATATCGGTGATGCCGTTACGACGAAGATAGTCACGAAGGAAGCCAGGCCAATCCTCGCTCGGGCCGGTAAACCAGTCAGCCTTTCGTGGCCACCAGAAGACAGCGTCTCCCAGGCAGAAATTGATCTTGAAGACGCGCGCGCCGAGAGCTTCCGCCTGTCTAGCGACCCCCTTGAGGAACGGTGAGGCAGGTCCCTGCAGAATGAGGAGTGTCAAACGGTGCATGATCCCGACCTGCAAGCTTGTTCGTCCTTGACCGGCCTCTTATAGTCACCTAACGAGAGCGATAAAAGCTCGGTTTCAGCGGATAAGACGTAATGGTATCGCATATTTCCAGCCTCGGACCTGCCGTCTGATGCAGCGGTCGGTTAATGGGCCCGTTGTCTTATTTCTGCAGGGTCCCCCTTCAGTCTTTTGGCGAGAATTGGCCGAAGCCTTCGAGAAGGCGGGCGTGCCGACGCACCGCGTCAACTTTTCGCTCGGCGATCAGGTCTATTGGCTGAAGCGAGGCGCGATCAACTACCGCCGCTCGTTGAAGCATTGGCCGGCCTTCCTCGAAGCGTTGATCCGCCGGGAGAATGTCACCGACATTCTCTACTACGCAGACCAGCTGCCTTATCACAAGGTCGCCTGCGAAGTTGGAGCGAGGCTCGGCGTCCGCTGTCACGCGGTGGAGTTCGGCTACCTGAGACCCGACTGGATCACGCTCGAACGCGACGGTATGGGCCATCTCTCCCATTTTCCCAATGATCCAGCCGCGGTGAGAGCGATCGCGGAAAAGGTCAATGCGCCCGACCTCCATGTCCGCTATCCACACACGTTCGGGCAGGAGGCGTTCAATGAGGTCTTCTACAACCTTACGGCATTCTTCGGTCGCGTCTTCTTCCCTCTCTACACGGCGGACAAGTACTACTCGGCGCTGATCGACTATCTGCCCTGGCTCGTGCGGTGGGTTCATCGACCCCGCACGACCCCACCCGAGCTCTTCGAGAACGGTCATGTGCCGTTCTTCATCGTCGCCCTTCAGCTGCAGAGCGACTATCAAATCCGGGCGAACTCCCCCTACAGACATATGGAGGAGATGCTGGATGAGGTCATCGCGTCATTCGCGGCGCACGCCGCTGTCGGTCATGCTCTCGTATTCAAGCAGCATCCGCTCGACAACGGGCTGGAGCGGTGGGGCAAAAGGATCGCGCGGATCGCCGAAAAGTATGGCGTCTCCGAACGGGTCATGTTCATCGAACAAGGCAATCTGGATGCGATCCTCCGGCAGTCGTCGGGTACCGTCGTCGTCAACTCGACGGTTGGCATTCACAGCATCAGAAAACTGAAGCCGACGATTGCCCTCGGCTGTGCCGTGTACGACATCCCGGGACTGACACATCAAGGAAGTCTCGATGCGTTCTGGACCAATCCTGAACCGGTCGACGAGCAGCTCCTTCACGATTTCATAGCCGCCTTGGCCGCTACAATTCAGGTCAAGGGAAGCTTCTACAACAAGGAAGGCCGGCACATCGGAGCGGCTGAGATCGTGCAGCGGATAACCGAAGCCAGGGTCAACGAACCGGGCGCCTTGATCGAGCCGGCGCCTCGTATTGGCTCACCAAAAGCATCGCCGCCGCGGTAAGGTCGTCCTGAGGCCGACATCGTTCGACAATGAAAAACCCGCTGGCGCAACCAGCGGGTTTTGTCTGTCACAGCCTATACCCGCCGTTACTCGCGGTTACCGAGGAAGCGCAGCAGGAACAGGAACAGGTTGATGAAGTCGAGGTAGAGCTGCAGCGCACCCATGATCGCCTTGCGGCCTGCGGCATCGCTGCTGTCGGCTTCGTAATAGGATTCCTTGATCCGCTGCGTGTCCCAGGCGGTGAGGCCTGCGAAAATCAGCACGCCGATGACCGAGATCGCGAAGTCGAGAGCCGAGGAGGCCAGGAACAGGTTTACGAGGCTCGCGATGATGAGGCCGAACAGCCCCATGATCAGGAACGAACCCATCGCGGAGAGATTACGCTTGGTCGTGTAGCCATAGAGCGACAGTGCGCCGAAAGATGCGGCCGTCACGAAGAAGGTCTGTACGATGCTCTGTCCGGTGTAGATCAGAAAGATCGAGGACAGCGACAGGCCCATAAGGGCGGCGTAGATCCAGAAGGTAAGCTGTGCGGCCGCGACGCTCATCGCATGAATGCGGAAGCTCATGAAGAAGACAAGCGCGACCGGCGCGAAGATGACAACCCACTTCAGGCCGCTGACATAGATCGCCTGACCAAATGCCGTCAGCTGACCGTTATCAACGGCGAGATTGAAGCTCAGATACGCTGCAACTCCCGTGATCGCCAGGCCGAGTGCCATCAGGTTGTAGACCTTCAGCATATAGGCGCGAAGGCCTTCGTCGATCATCGTGGCCGACTGAGCGTTGCCGCTCGTCCGGCTTTGGTAGTTACGAAGTTCAGCCATTGTTTCCTCTTTTTAAGCTTCGGAATGGATACGGTGTCGGGTCATGATCCCGAGGCGCCGCTGCGAAGCTCAGCATGCCTGTGGACAATATGAGGTTTTCCGGGCTTTGCTACAAGAGCAGGCGTCCTCAAAAAACGGGGAGCTTCGATCGCGCGCGATACGAGGATGAAGGCTTTCAGAGTTCTCGCAGCACGGGAGCGGCCGTCTGTCCCAGTATTCGCCAGGTTCCGGTCAATCCGACGCCGACCGTAATCAGGAGAGAAAGTGCGAGTGTCGTCAGAGCCACGGCAGGAAGGAACGATGACGGGAGATTCATGATCCGGGCGGTGACGTACCAGGCCGCCGCGCCGCCGCCTGCGAGCGCGAAAGCGGCGGTTGTCGCGCCGAGGAGAAGGTACTCGTAGGTGAACGCGCGGATCAGCAGGCCTCGCGTGGCGCCGAGGGTTTTCAATACGACCGCGTCATGGGTCCGCGCGCGATTTCCGGCCGCCAGAGCCCCCGACAGAACAAGGACCGAGGTGACGAGCGCAATTCCGGCCGCTGCCCGGATTGCCGTCGCCAACTGGCCGACCAGCCGTTCCACGACGTCCAGCGCGTCCTTGACCCGCACACTTGTGATGGTCGGATAACTGCGGGTTACCGCTTTCAATATGGCAGCTTCCTCTGCGCTCGTTGCGTCGGGCAGCGTGAGCGTCGCCAACCACGTGTGCGGTGCACCGGCAAAGGTGTTCGGAGAGAAGATCATCACGAAATTGATGGAAAGCGATTCCCAGTCGACCTTGCGGAAATTGGCGATCCGGGCGGTGATGCTTCGTCCAAGGACGTTGACGGTCACCGTATCGCCGATCTTCAGTCCAAGCTGTTCCGCCTCTTCCGCAGAAAAGGACACCAAAGGTTCGCCCGTGTAGTTTGCCGGCCACCAATCGCCGGCAGTCACCGTTGCATTTCCGGGCAACGCCTCCGCATACGTGATGCCGCGGTCGCCACGAAGCACCCATCGCCCGGCAGGCGGTACCTCCATCTTCGTCACGTCCGTGCCGTTGAAAGCGAGAATGCGACCACGCAGCATAGGAACCTCCTCGACGCGGCCCGCCGGCGAGCGAGTGGCGAGAAGACGACGGAAGTCCTCCAACTCGGTCTTCTGGATGTCGACGAAGAAGAAGTTCGGCGCCCGTTCCGGGAGACTGCTGGTTAGTTCTCGGCGCAGGTTTCCGTCGATGAGCGCCAGCGCGACGAGGAGCGTAAGGCCAAGCCCGAGGGAAAGAACCACGGAGGGCGTGAGGGCTCCCGGGCGATAGATGTTGCCGATCGCAAGACGCAGGGCCGCAGACGACGGACGAGGGGCACGCCGCGCTGCCAGCGCGATCAAGAGCGCCACGAAGCGCAGGACGACGAAGCCGACGGCCATCGAAACCAGGAAGAGGGCCGCAATCCAGCGATCTTCGGAGACGCCGATCGCCAGCGCCGCGAGGGCGGCAAATAGAAGCGCGGCCGCGAAGACGTAGGCGCGCGAGGGCCAGCCGCCGGCCTCCAGGCCCTGTTCCCGAAAGAGAGCGGTTGCCGGTATCTCGCGGACGTGACCGAGGGGCAGGATGGAAAAGGCAAGCGTGACCAGCATGCCGAACAGCGATGCGAGCGCGAGTGCACCTGGATAGAGTGTCGGAGCTACGGGGATCGGCAGTACCTGTGCGAGATACTGTGCGGCGATCATCGGCGCCACGATCCCGACGACGAGTCCACCGGCGATGCCGAAGGCCGCGATGATGGCGATCTGGATGAAATAGACCAAAACGACGACCGTCGCCGGAGCCCCGAGGCACTTCAGGGTGGCGATCACCACGCGCTTGCTGTCGAGGAATGCACGGACGGCATTGGCGACACCAACACCGCCGACGATCAGGGCGGTGAGGCCGACCAGAGTGAGGAACTGCGAAAAGCGCGCGATGTTCTCGCTCAGTGCCGGAGCGGCCCGGTCGCTGGTGCGGATCGACCAGCCGGCATTCGGCAGCGTCTTCTGGGCCTTTTCCCGCAGATCCGCGGGTGAGAGCTGGGTGTCATGCAGCCGGATCTTGTAGGCATGCTCGACCAGACTGCCAGTCTCCACAAGGCCGGACGCGCCGAGACCGTCGAGGCTCGTCAGCAGACGGGGTGCAAATCCCATGCCGTCGGAGATGGCATCCGGTTCCGCCGCAATCACGCCGTTGATGCGAAAGCGGGCCTTGCCGACCAGAAGTTCGTCGCCGGGTGCAAGGCCGAGGCGTTCGAGCAGGAGAGGTGCCGCCAGCGCTCCGAAGACGCCGTCCCTTTCTGCGAGCGCCTCGGCGAGAGGCATCGGCGGGTTGGATGCGAAGGTGCCGTAAAGCGGATAGAGTTGGTCGACGGCCTTCACTTCGACCAGCGATTGGTCAGAGCCGTCGGGCAATCGCGCCATCGAACGCAGGACGGTCGACACCGCGACTGTCCCGAGTTCGTCCAGAAAACGTCGTTCCTCCGGTGTGGCTTCGCGGTTGTTCAGTTCGAAGCGCGCGTCTCCTGCAAGCAGCGCCTGGCCTTGCGAGGCGATGGCGTCCGTGATCGCGGTGGAGACGGAATTGACGGCCGCGATCGCCCCCGTGCCCAGCGCGATGCAGGCTAGAAAGATATAGAAACCTCGCAACCCGCCGCGCAACTCGCGGACTGCAATCCTGAAAGCCACGCGAAGCCGAGGAAGAAAGACTTTCATGCCGGCAGCCGCTCTTCAAGCCGCTCGCGTGACCGGTCCTCGACGATCATACCCGACATCACCTTGACCTGCCGCGAGCAGCGCGCCGCCAGCAGCGGATCGTGCGTTACGAGCAGCAACGTCATGGCCCGCTCGGCCTGTTTGGCGAAAAGGAGATCGGCGATCTGGCGACCGGTCTCGGTATCGAGGTTGCCTGTCGGCTCGTCGGCGATCAGTACCGCCGGCGACGGTGCGAGCGCTCTGGCAATGGCGACGCGCTGCTGTTCTCCGCCGGAGAGCTGCCCCGGATAGTGACTCAGACGCTCGCCGAGGCCGACCGCCTGAAGCTCACGCCGGGCTATGTCGAAGGCGTTGCGGACGTTTGCGAGTTCGAGCGGCACCG
The DNA here is from genome assembly GCF_024054295.1 of Ciceribacter sp. RN22. Lineage (NCBI taxonomy): Bacteria > Pseudomonadati > Pseudomonadota > Alphaproteobacteria > Hyphomicrobiales > Rhizobiaceae > Ciceribacter > Ciceribacter sp. RN22. Next base: position 1,026,149 of record NZ_JAMXLD010000002.1, on the reverse strand, counting down.
CGACGTTCTCGAGCGCCGTCATGTTGGCGATCAGGTGAAACGACTGAAAAACGATGCCGATGTTCCGGCCACGGAAATCCGCCAGCGCATCCTCGTTCAAAGCATGGAGCGCCGCACCGTTGATGAAGATTTCACCCCGATCGAGCCGCTCGAGGCCGGCGAGCACCATGAGAAGCGTCGATTTCCCCGATCCGGACGGGCCGACGATCCCGACTGCCTCACCGCGGTCGATGACGAGATCGATCCCCTTCAGCACATGGACTGCCGCTGCCGCGCTTCCGAGCGTCAGGTCGGCCTTCTTTACTTCGATGATTGTTTTTCCCACGCGCGCTCGCCCTATATGTTGAGTATCACCTGCAGGACCGGTCTGCCGTTCTGCCGCGGGCTCTGGTCAATTTAGGGAAGGCAATATGAGATTTAAAGCAGCGATCCCCCTTTTTGCCGCTCTGGCCTTCGTTGTCACGCTGATGTCCAGCCCCCTCGAGGCGGAGGATGATCCGGTGCAGATCGTCGGCTTCGGCGACAGCCTCATGGCCGGCTATCAATTGCCTCCAGAAGACGCGCTTCCCGCGCAGCTCGAAAAGGCCCTGGCTGTTGCTGGCCGCAAGATCGTCATTACGAATGCCGGCGTATCCGGCGATACGTCCGCTGCGGGACTGGCGCGCGTGGATTGGTCCGTTCCTGACGGGACTGAAGGCGTCATTCTGGAGTTGGGCGCCAACGACGCCTTACGCGGCATAGCGCCGGAAGAGACGGAGAGGAACCTCGACGAGATCGTGAGCCGGTTGCGCAAGCGCGGGATCGAGGTTCTTCTCGTCGGCATGCTTGCTCCGCCGAACATGGGGACGGAGTATCGGGAACGGTTCGATCCGATCTACAGGCGATTGGCCGACAAGTACGGACTGGAATTCTATCCGTTCCTCCTCGATGGGGTAGTGACTGAGGCCGGTCTGAAGATAGACGACGGAATGCACCCCAACGCCAAAGGGATTGCGGTCATCACCCGGCGGATGCTGCCCGCCGTGGAGCGCTTCCTCGATCGCATTGCCTCAGACACAAATTAGGGGGTTGCGCGGATCGGCATTGCGTGATTCGCTATTGTTATCTGCAAGAGATTCGGGGAGAGCTCGCCATGCCGAGACTGTTCACTGCCCTCGAAATTCCGCGTAATGCGGCTCTCAGCCTTTCCCTGTTGCGTGGCGGGCTCCCCGGGGCTCGCTGGATTGACGTGGAGAACTACCACATCACCTTGCGCTTCATCGGGGACGTCGACGGACGGACGGCGGACGAGATCGTCGACCGGCTGGACCGTATCGATCGGCCGGAATTCCTCTTGAGCCTGAGCGGCATCGGTTCGTTCGGCTCGAAGAAGCCGCATTCGATTTGGGCCGGCGTTTCTCCAGCGCCCGAAATGTATGCGCTGCAGGCGGAGATCGAGCGCATCTGCCAGCGTATCGGCCTGCCGCCGGATCCGAGAAAGTTCAGTCCGCACGTGACGCTGGCCCGGCTCAAGTCGTCGAGGGTAGACGACGTCGTTCACTACCTTTCCGGGCGGGGCGATTTCCACACCGGACCCTTCCTCGTCTCGCGCTTTGTCCTGCTCTCCTCGAAGGAATCCGTCGGAGGTGGACCGTATCTGACCGAAGAAGTATTCCCGCTTCATGAAGCCCATTCGGTCGCAACCTTTTCTGGCAGGGACTCGCAGCCGGCAAAGAGCATGTTTTAGTCGGCCGGAGGCCGTTGTTTCCGCGACATGGACTCGGACCATCGTCAGCCGAGGTCGGCTGCGTTTGCGTGCCGCCATGCGACCGGATAGCCGTGAGCGGGTCGCCTGCCGCGATGGCGAGGGGAATTGAATTCCGCGCACCCTTTCCCATATCGTTGGCAGAATGCGAGGACGGACAATGGACGATATCAAGATCGGCGAGATCCTGCTGCCAGGCGACGAAGAAGCCCAGGAACGCCAGGAAAAGACCGTCAGAGCAAGGTTCTGGCCGACCATGCGCAAGGCCATACGCCAACTGCCGTTCGGACGTGATGTCGTCGCTGCCTATTACTGCGCCACCGACCGACAGACCCCGTTGCGGGTGCGTGGCATACTTTTGGCGGCTCTCGGCTATTTCGTACTCCCCTTCGATGCGATCCCCGACATGCTGGCAGTCGTGGGCTTCACTGACGACATTGCGGTATTGACGACGGCGCTTGCGCTGATAAGCAGTCACATCCGGGAGCAGCATTACGAAGCGGCAGATCGCGCGCTCGCCGACGAACCGGGCGTCGCCGTCGGGTGATAACCCGAGCAACGGTCGGGTGCCGATGCCCGCGTCGTGGGCTCGACCGTGCCGTTGGCGGGAAAGGACAAACTCTCGCCGGATTTGTTCTGTTGTGATCAGAGTGCTGGGGTAGTACTCACCGTCAGATGATGCGGACGGTCCAGATTCGGTCTGGTTGGCTGGAAATGCTGCCTTCGGCGACGAGATCGGATGCCTTGTTGACGGTTTGGTAACCTAAATTAAGTCAAACTGAATCAGGTTTTAAGATAATGGCTCGGCGCACGGTCGGGCCTTGGACGGAAACGTAAGCGGCAGGACAACATGTTTGTAAGACGTATCGCAACCGCATTGGCAATCGTGCTGGCAGGCTACGGGACAGCCACCGCTCAGGCGCCGACCCGCATCGAGCAGTTCAAGGCATGGGGGGCGTATTCCTACAAGGCGAACGGCGGAACGGTTTGTTACGTACTGTCGGTCCCGACCGCCAAGGAACCCGCGGCGGTCGACCATGGTGACATTTTCTTCATCGTCTCGCAGCGTCCCGGCCAGAACATCTCCTATGAGCCGCAGGCGATGGTGGGCTACAAGCTCAAGGACGGCTCGAAGGTGAACGTCACCATCGACAGCAAGAACTTCGTGATGTTCACCAAGGACAAAGCGGCCTGGGTCGAGAACGCCGCTGAGGAACCGGCCCTCGTCGCCGCTATGAAGGGCGGCTCGTCGATGACGGTCAAGGCGACCTCTGCCCGGGGGACCGCGACGTCCTACACCTACTCCCTTTCAGGCATCTCGGCGGCGCTCAGCAAGATCGAAAACTGCAAGTAAATTGGGCACGACACGTGCCCTGACCGCTTCGCCCGCGACGGCGGCAGAGGCAGAGGCAGAGGCCGCAACTGACCTCCCACGACGTCATCCGTCGGCGTATTCAGGCGTTGTCCCATATTCCGGATGACGTCGGCGCTGTTCGGTGGTAAAGGGCCGCCGGAAAACCTATATGGTCCGGATAAATCCAATTCCTCCGGTGGTACTCTACGGAAACTAGGCGGCCAGCACGCCCGCAACGACATGATCGCGGGTGATGCGTGGCGCGTGAGGTGAAACGGTATGGCTTCTCTCGACGCTGTGATTTCAGGCAAACCCAAGGCCGCGCTCGCGCCGGTCGAGGACGCGATCTCCGGCAAGCCGTCGCTGATCGGTCTCGACCGGCAGCAGCTTGGTGCGGCGCTGCGCGACAAGGGTGTGCCCGAAAAGCAAGTCAAGATGCGTGTCGCGCAGATATGGAACTGGATCTACGTCCGCGGCATCTCCGATTTCGACGCCATGAGCAATGTCGCGAAGGACATGCGCGACATGCTCAAGGCGAATTTCACGATCGCCCGGCCGGAGATCGTCGAGGAGCAGGTCTCGAACGACGGGACCCGTAAGTGGCTGCTGCGTTTTCCGCCACGCGGCGCCGGCCGCCCTGTCGAGGTGGAGACCGTCTATATTCCTGAGGAAGGTCGCGGAACGCTCTGCATATCGAGCCAGGTCGGCTGTTCACTCACCTGTTCATTCTGCCACACCGGAACGCAGAAGCTGGTGCGAAATCTCACCTCCGAAGAGATTCTCTCGCAATTGCTGCTGGCGCGCGACCGATTGGGTGATTTCCCCGACCGCAATGTTCCTGTCGGCGCGATGCTGCCCTCCAGCGACCGAAAGATCACCAATGTCGTGATGATGGGCATGGGCGAGCCGCTCTACAACTTCGAGGAGGTGAAGCGTGCGCTGCTGATCGCTTCCGACGGCGACGGACTTTCGCTTTCCAAGCGGCGCATCACGCTTTCGACGTCCGGCGTCGTTCCGGAGATCTATCGGACGGGCGAGGAGATCGGCGTCATGCTGGCGATTTCGCTGCACGCGGTGCGCGACGAGCTCCGCGACATGCTGGTTCCGATCAACAAGAAGTATCCCCTGAAGGAGCTGATGGCAGCCTGCCGCGCCTATCCGGGTCTTTCGAATGCCCGTCGCATCACGTTCGAGTACGTGATGTTGAAGGACGTCAACGACAGCCTGGAGGACGCCAAGGGACTGGTGCAACTGCTGAAGGGTATCCCCGCGAAGATCAACCTGATCCCGTTCAATCCGTGGCCAGGCACGAATTACCAGTGTTCCGACTGGGAGCAGATCGAGAAGTTCGCCGACTTTATCAATCAGGCGGGATACGCCTCACCCATCCGCACGCCGCGCGGCCGTGATATTCTCGCTGCCTGCGGGCAGCTCAAATCCGAGTCCGAACGCATGCGCAAGACGGAGCGACTGGCGTTCGAGGCGATGATGATCGCCAATCACGGCGAAGACGACTAAAAACTCTCCGACAGGCCGAAAAGGCGACGTTTTGGCGCGCGAATCCGTGCTGCGGCGGTTGGTTCGCGATTGATTTCGTGCGTTCATCTGCCTAAGAAGGCCGCCAGTAAGCGACAGAGATTGGAGATAACTCATGCGCGCTCTCGTACTTGCCCTCGTAGCCGCCACGGCCCTTGCGATGCCGGTCCGTGCAGATGAAGTGACGGTTGCCGTTACGGCCATTGTCGAGCATCCGGCGCTCGACGCTGCTCGCGACGGCGTCAAGGAAGCGCTGGCGGAAGCCGGCTTCAAGGAAGGAGAGAACCTCAAGTTCCTCTACGAGTCCGCCCAGGGCAATCCGGGCACCGCGGCTCAGATCGCGCGGCAGTTCATCGGCGAGAGCCCGGACGTGATCGTTCCGATCTCCACGCCGTCGGCACAGGCGGTCGTCGCTGCTACGCGTGACATTCCGGTCGTCTTTACGGCAGTGTCCGACCCGCTCGGTGCGCAGCTCGTCAAGGATATGCAGAAGCCGGGCGGCAACGTCACCGGCCTTTCCGACATGTCTCCGGTTGCCGACCACGTCGCGCTGATCAAGGAAATCACGCCCAACGCCAAGACGATCGGCTTCATCTATAATTCTGCCGAAGCCAACTCCGTTTCTACGCTTGCGGCTTTGAAGACGGAAGCCGAGAAGGCCGGCCTCGCGGTCGTCGAATCCGTCGCCACCAAGTCGGCGGAGGTGCAGGGGGCGACCCGTGCGCTCGTTGGCCGCGCCGACGTAATCTACATCCCGACGGACAACACTATCGTTTCGGCACTCGAGGCTGCGGTGGGTGTGGCGGTGGAAGCCAAGATCCCGCTCTATGCCGGTGATACCGACTCGGTCGCCCGCGGCGCCCTCGCGGCCATCGGCTTCAATTACTTCGATGTCGGCAAGCAGACCGGCGAGATCGTTGCCCGTGTTCTGAAGGGCGAGGCTCCTGGTGACATCCCGGTTCGCGTTGCGGCCGGCACCGATCTCGTCATCAACAAGTCCGCGGCCGCCAAGATGGGGGTCGAGTTCTCCGAAAGCATTGTAAAGCGGGCGACCAAGATCATCGAATAAGCCAATCTTACGCAAGGCCGCCACAAAGGCGGCCTTGCTCATTGCCCGTGCCGCAGGCGCCGGGTTTGTACAAGGACTGACTGCCGTGAGCCAAATCGCCTTCTGGGGTGCCGTCGAGCTCGGCCTGGTTTTCGCCTTTGTCGCTATCGGCGTGTACTTGGCCTTCCGCGTCCTCGATTTTCCGGATCTTACCGTCGACGGATCGTTTCCTCTCGGGGCAGCCGTCGCTGCCGTTCTCATCATTGCGGGGCTGAATGCCTGGCTGGCGACGGCCATTGCGATGGTGGCCGGGTCTATTGCCGGCTTGGTGACTGCGGTGCTCAACGTCCGGTTCAGGATCCTCAACCTGCTTGCCTCGATCCTGACGATGATCGCGCTGTTCTCGGTCAATTTGCGCGTCATGGGCAAGCCGAACGTCGCGCTGCTCAATCAGGACACGATGCTCACGCCCTTCTACGGGCTCGGCCTCTCCGACTACCACGTTCGCCCACTGTTCCTTTTCGTCTTGGTCGGCCTCGCGGTTTTCCTCGTCTGGCGTTTTCTGGAGAGTGACGCGGGACTTGCGATGCGTGCGACAGGCGCCAATCCGCGCATGGCGCGGGCGCAGGGTGTCTCGACCGGTAGCCAGATCTATCTCGGCATGGCGATCTCCAACGCGCTCGTCGCGCTCGGTGGAGCGCTGTTCGCGCAAACCAACGGCTTTGCCGATGTCACCTCGGGTGTGGGAACCATCGTGGTGGGCCTCGCTGCCGTTATCATCGGCGAGACCCTGTTCGGGAACCGTGGTCTGCTGATCGCCCTCATCGGCTGCATCGTCGGTTCGATCGCTTACCGCCTCGCCATTCAGCTCGCGCTGTCCTCCGACGTGCTTGGTCTGAAGGCGTCTGACCTCAATTTCGTCACCGCCGTTCTCGTCGCCGTCGCGCTTGTTCTTCCGAGACTGCGTCGCGGAGGAGCCTCGTCATGATCTCGCTCGAAAACATCCAGGTCGTTTTCGGTCGCGGCACGCCGCTTCAGAAGCAGGCGCTTTCGGGCGTCAGCCTCGCCATCGAGACGGGCTCGTTCGTCACCGTCATCGGCTCAAACGGTGCAGGAAAGTCGACCCTTCTCGGCGTGCTCGCCGGAGATGTCCTTCCGACCGGCGGCCGCGTCACGATCGGCAATACCGAGGTGACGCGAAAAACGACGGCGCAGCGTGCGGGGCTGGTCGCACGCGTCTTTCAGGATCCGCTGGCAGGAAGTTGCGGGGCACTCAGCATTGCCGAGAACCTGGCCCTTGCGGCCATGCGCGGGAAGCGCCGGGGATTGGCGGACGCTCTCGGTGGTAATCGCCGGGCCGAGTTCAGGGATCGCATCGCCGCACTCAATCTCGGCTTGGAAAACCGCATGGGCGACCGTATGGATCTGCTCTCCGGAGGGCAGAGGCAGGCCGTCTCGCTGGTCATGGCGACGCTCGCCGGCTCGGAAGTCCTATTGCTCGACGAGCATACGGCGGCGCTTGATCCGGGCATGGCCGAGTTCATCATGGAGCTCACCCAGTCGATCGTTGCGGAACGGAAGCTCACGACGTTGATGGTTACTCACTCCATGCGTCAGGCGTTGGACTACGGCACCCGGACGATCATGCTGCATGCCGGTGAGATCGTGCTCGACGTCTCAGGCGACAGCCGCAAGGACCTGCAGGTTGAAGATCTGATCGCGATGTTCCGCAAGATTCGCGGGCAGACACTCGATGACGATGAATTGCTGATCGGCTGATCTACAGCAGTTGTTTTCCCGAAAATGGCACCCGGCTTTCGCCCGGTGCCATTTTCATTTGTTCCTCAACGCGGCTGCGTAAAGAAGATTTTGACGGCGAAGATCGAGAAGACGCCGGCAAAAGTATAGTCGATGGCGCGCAGCACCTTTCGGTTCGTTTGCAGCCATGCCGACAGCCCGTCGGCCATGAAGATGATCGCAAGCCCGATCGGCAAGGACAGGATGATCGACCATATGCCGAGAAACAGCAGCTTGCCTGTGACATGCGGGTCGCTGGCGCTGACGAACTGCGGCAGGAAGGTCATGAAGAAAATGATGACCTTTGGGTTCAGCAAATTGACCCAGAGCCCGTTCAGAAAGGCCTGTACCGGAGCCGACTGGCGCTGGCCGTCGGCGCGAACGACGAAATTTGAACCATGGCGCACCGCCTGGATGGCAAGCCATAGCAGATAGCCCGCACCGCCCGTCTTCAGGATGGTGAACGCCGTCGGCGAGGCAACGATCAACGCGGAAATGCCGAAGGCGACCAGCATCGTATGGATCGAAATCCCGAAGCTCGTACCGGCGAGCGTCATCAATCCGGTCGCTCGTCCGTCGCGCAACGAACGACTGATCCAGAGCGTCATATCGGGTCCGGGCGTGATGGCGAGCAGGAAAATCGCCAGGCTGAAGGCGAGGATGACCGGAAGGTTCGGGATGAAATCCATGGAGGGGTCCGTAATGAAGAAAGCCCGGAAGGGCGACGCTGTTGCATCATCCATACCGGGCCTGCGACGGCTTGCCAATCAGCCTTGCTTCTCGACGAGGTGGGCCTTGAAACTGTCAGCGTAGTCGGCATGCCAGCGAGAGAGCGGTGGGCGGTTCTCGACGATGTCTCCGGTCGCCCAGAGCATGCGCAATTCGTCGGTGCGGCGATCAACCTCGTTGTCCGGGCACAGGATGTAGAAATCGCCCTTCGAGAGGCTTTCCATCATGAAGTCCACCGTCTGTTCCGGTGTCCAGGCACCGGCCGGTTTCTCAGTCCTTCCGTTCGCTGTAAGCGCGGTGAAGACGAAGCCAGGGACCAGTAGATGGGCCGAGACCTGGCAGCCCGGCGTATTTCGCAGTTCGTGCTGCAGAGCTTCGGTAAAGACCTTCACGCCGGCCTTGGAGACATTGTAGGCTGGATCGCCGGGCGGCGTGGTGATGCCCTGCTTCGAGCCGGTGTTGATGATGAGCGCCGGTTCTCCGTGGGAAATCATGCCGGGTCCGAAGGTGCGGCTACCATTAACGACACCCATCAGGTTGACGGCGAGCACATTTTCCCAGTTGGCCTGGGGGCCGAATATGGCGCTGCCCGGCTGTATTCCGGCGTTGTTCATCAGCACGTGGACGCGACCGAAACGCTGAACGACGGTGCGCTCCAGCGCCTCGAGCTCTTCCCGCTTCGACACATCCGTCGGAATGGCAACCACGTCGGTTGCGCCGCTATGGGAGAGCGCGGCGACTGTGGCTTCAGCTTCGGCCAGTCGCTCGCCGACCAGATCGGCGATTACCACGCACATGCCGAGGCGTGCAAAGTACTTGGCGGCGGCCAAACCGATCCCGGATGCCCCGCCGGTGACCACAGCGAGATTCCCCTTCTTGAATGCCGGGTGAAGTCTTGTCATGCAAATCTCCTCAGCTCATCGGGTGAAGGGGTGATATGGCCTATGGCGGCGGGAAGGTCAAATCTCCAATTTGACGCGTGTCCGGTTCGAGGCTGACACTCCTCTTCCGGCACCGCTTCCCCTTGCACGCGGCGACAATCTCGCTAAAAGTGCCGCCAAACACGCACTCTGCTCACCGCTATCCTGTAAAAGTGGAACTCGACATGGCACTTCCGAAAGACGTCAAGAAGGTCGTTCTCGCCTATTCCGGCGGCCTCGACACCTCCATCATCCTGAAATGGCTGCAGACCGAACTCGGCGCTGAAGTCGTCACCTTCACCGCCGACCTCGGCCAGGGTGAGGAACTCGAGCCCGCACGCAAGAAGGCTGAGATGCTGGGCATCAAGGAGATCTTCATCGAGGACGTCCGTGAGGAATTCGTCCGCGATTTCGTCTTCCCGATGTTCCGCGCCAATGCCGTCTATGAAGGTGTCTATCTGCTCGGCACCTCGATCGCCCGTCCGCTGATCTCCAAGCACCTGATCGAGATCGCCAGGAAGACCGGCGCCGACGCCATCGCCCACGGCGCGACTGGCAAGGGCAACGACCAGGTCCGCTTCGAGCTGTCGGCCTACGCACTCAATCCCGACATCAAGATCATCGCGCCGTGGCGCGACTGGTCGTTCAAGAGCCGCACGGACCTTCTCGAATTCGCCGAGAAGAACCAGATCCCGGTTGCCAAGGACAAAAAGGGCGAGGCTCCTTTCTCGGTCGATGCCAACCTGCTGCACTCGTCTTCCGAAGGGAAGGTCCTCGAGGACCCGTCGCAGGAAGCACCGGAATACGTGCATATGCGCACGATTTCGCCGGAAGCTGCCCCGGACAAGCCGACCGTCATCAAGATCGGCTTCGAGAAGGGCGACGCGGTCTCGATCAACGGTGTGCGCATGAGCCCGGCGACGATTCTTGCGAAGCTCAACGACTACGGCCGCGACAACGGCATCGGACGCATCGATCTCGTCGAAAACCGCTTTGTCGGCATGAAGTCGCGCGGCGTTTATGAAACGCCCGGCGGCACGATCCTGCTGGCCGCTCACCGCGCAATTGAATCGATCACCCTCGACCGTGGCGCAGCGCACCTGAAGGACGAACTGATGCCGCGCTACGCCGAGCTCATCTATTACGGCTTCTGGTTCTCGCCCGAACGCGAAATGCTGCAGGCGGCGATCGATCTCAGCCAGAAGAATGTCGAGGGCGAGGTAACCCTGAAGCTCTACAAGGGCAATGTCATGGTGATCGGCCGCGAGAGCGAAAAGTCGCTCTATTCCGACAAGCTCGTCACTTTCGAAGACGACCAGGGCGCCTACGACCAGAAGGATGCTGCCGGCTTCATCAAGCTCAACGCACTGCGTCTGCGCACGCTGGCCAAGCGTAACCTCGGCAACTGACAGGTTCCGATTCTGTGAAAAGCCTGTCGCGCGGGAGCGTGGCAGGCTTTTTTCATGCCATTCTGCGGCTGGCGCGGAGAAAGCCAAGATAGGCGAGGATTGCTACAAACTCCATTGCCGGAATGACGATCCCGAACGCCCGCAGCGGATCGCCGATCAACGCTCCTGCAAGACCACCGAGAAAGCCGGAGCCCATCTGCACGAAGCCGATCAGGGCCGCGGCCGAACCGGCGATCGTCGGATGCGGCTGTAGCCCCGCGGTCGTGATGTAGGGAATCACGAAGGCCATGCCAAAGGCGCATATGGCGACCGGTACCATGATGGAAAGGAAGCTCGGGTCGACAAAAGCGACCGAAAGGGCAATGCATGCACCTCCGGTTCCGGCGAGTGCCAGGCCGGTCAGAAGCGCCCACTTTTCACCGAGACGAGGCGACAGCATCCGCAGAACAACCGAGCCGAAAAAGAAGGAACCGGTTTGCATCAGCATTCCAACTCCGAATTCGGCCGGGCTCAGACCGACCCTCTTGATCAGGATGAAGGGCAGCATCGTCGACTGGGCGTAGAGGGCCCCGACGGTGCCGGCGAGCACGAAGGCTGCGAGAAGTACCCGCATGTCGGTGACAAGCGTTGCATAGGCGTCAAGCAGGCGTGACGGTTTGATGAGCGCGTGGTCGGGCTTCGTCGTCTCGCGCATCAGGAAGGCGACAACGAGCCAGCTGAAGACACCGAAGCCCACCATTGCGAAAAACACGGCCTGCCATCCGGAAAGGGCAAGGGCGAGGCCTCCGAGCGTCGGGCCGGCTGCCGGGCCGACAGCCAGCATGATGCCGATCATGTTGAGGATGCGCGCTGCCTCAGCACCTGTGAATTGGTCTCGGACGATGGCGCGGGAGACGGTAATGCCAACCGAGGCGCCGACACCCTGCACCAGGCGGCCGGCAAGAAGCAGTTCGACAGACGGCGCAAAGGCCGCCAGCAGGCTTCCCAGCAGGTAGACGCCGAGAAAGGACAGCGTGGCGATCCGGCGTCCGAAGGCGTCGGAGAACGGGCCAGCGAGAAGCTGCGCGAAGGCAAAGCCGAAGAAATAGAGCGAAAGGCTGAGTTTGATGGCCGCATCCGACGTGCCGAAGGCATGCACGAGTTCAGGCATGGCCGGCGTGTAGATCGCCATCGAAACGGGGCCGATGGTCGTCAGCAGCGCGCCGATCAATGACGTTCGGCTCTCGCTCATCCGCTGTGGTGCCATCGTTGTCTGTCCGATGTTCGAGTCTGCCTGGGAGGCGCGCCGCGAGGAAGAGCAGGTGCGGCGCAGGTGCGCGGACCATAAGCCTCCCGCCCAGATTTGACGAGAGGCAAAGCAGCGACCCCGGGGACCGGATTCATGCCGTGGCTTTGAAGAATCATGGACCGTGCCGAGTTTTGCCCTGCCGGTCCTTGCCAAGTCCGCGCTCGGCGCCCCATATCGGTAGCCATGTCCAACCCGCCGGTCGGTCGCGACCAGATGAAGGGAATACGAGATGGCCGCAGCTTCCACACTCAACCCAGCGCTCACCGAATGGAACGGCTTCCAGGGGCTGCCCCGGTTCGAGGCGGTATCCGAGGACGACTTCGCGCCGTCCTTCGAGGCGGCCTTCCTGGAGCATGACGCGGAAATCGAGGCGATTGCCGGTAATCCGGAGCCTCCGACTTTTGCGAACACCGTCTCGGCACTGGAGATCGCCGGCGAAAGCCTGTCGCGAACTTCGGCCTTGTTCTGGAATCGCGCCGGAGCCCACACCAACGAAACGATTCAGGCGCTCGAGCGGCAAATCGCGCCGAAGCTGTCGCGCCACTATTCGAAGATCGGGATGAATGCGGCACTCTTTGCGCGCATCGATTCACTTTGGCAGCAGCGCGACAAGCTCGGCCTGTCGGTGGAGGAGATGCGTGTCCTAGAGCGGCATTGGAAGGGTTTCGTCAAGTCCGGTGCCTTGCTCGCGAAGCCACAGCAGCAGAGGCTTGCCGAGATCAACGAACGACTGGCGGGCATGGGGGCCAAGTTCGGGCAGAACGTGCTCGCCGACGAGAAGAACTGGTCACTGCTGCTTTCTTCCGATGCGGAGCTTTCCGGCCTGCCGGATTTCCTCAAGGACGCGATGGCGGCAGCCGCTCGCGACCGCGGCGCCGAGGGCAAGTACGCCGTTACTCTTTCACGCTCGATCATCGAGCCGTTTCTCACGTTTTCCGAACGGCGAGACCTGCGCGAGCAGGCCTTCAGAGCTTGGACCGCTCGTGGAATGAACGAGGGCGAAACCGACAATCGCGGCATCGTGCGGGAGACGCTCTCGCTTCGGCAGGAACTGGCCGATCTGCTCGGCTACGCGAATTTCGCCGAGTTCAAGCTGGACAATACGATGGCGAAGACGGCGGGTGCCGTGAACCACCTCCTGATGACCGTCTGGGAGAAGGCCGTCCGCCGCGCCGGAGAAGAGGAGGCGGACATTGCCCGCCTGATCGCCGGAGAGGGTCACAATCACGAAGTCATGCCTTGGGATTGGCGCTATTACGCCGAAAGGATCAGGGCGCTGAAGTTCGATTTCTCCGAAGCCGAGCTGAAACCCTATCTCCAGCTCGAGAAGATCATCGATGCCTGCTTCGATGTTGCCAGCCGGCTCTTCGGCATCATCGCCGTCGAGAAAAAGGGCATTCCCGCCTATCATCCGGATGTTCGCGTCTTCGAGATCCGCGACCGGAGCGGGACGCTCGTCGCGCTCTTCCTCGGTGATTATTTCGCCCGTCCCTCCAAGCGGTCGGGAGCCTGGATGAGCGCCTTCCGCTCCCAGCACAAGCTGACGATGAAAAACGGCACCACGGGTGAAATGCCGATCATCTACAATGTCTGCAACTTCGCGAAGCCTGCAGAGGGCAAGCCGGCGCTGCTTTCGCTCGACGACGCGCGCACGCTGTTTCACGAATTCGGACACGCGCTGCATGGCATGCTGTCAAACGTCACCTATCCTTCTGTCGCCGGCACCGGCGTGTCGCGCGATTTCGTGGAGCTGCCGTCGCAGCTCTATGAGCACTGGCTGACCGTACCGGCTATTCTGGAACGCTATGCGATCCACTACGAGACCGGCGAGCCGATGCCGAAGGCACTCCTCGACAAGGTGCTGGCGGCGCGCACCTTCAATGCCGGCTTCAGCACCGTGGAGTTCACATCCTCTGCGCTGGTCGACATGGCGTTTCACACGCGGATCTCGGTCGACGATCCGATGGCGGTGCAGGAGGAAGTCTTGAAGGAGATCGGCATGCCGCGTTCCATCGTCATGCGTCACGCCACACCGCACTTTCAGCACATCTTCGCCGGCGGCTATTCCGCCGGGTACTACTCGTACATGTGGTCGGAAGTTCTCGACGCGGATGCCTTCTCGGCTTTCGAGGAGACCGGCGACGCCTTCGACACGGTGATGGCCAGGAAGCTGAAGGACAACATCTATTCGGTCGGCGGTTCGGTTGATCCGGAGGACGCCTATCGGGCTTTCCGGGGCAAACTGCCGGACCCCGACGCGATGCTGCGCAAGAAGGGGTTGGCGATGATGGAGGAGATCCACGGCAGTGACGCCTAGATCACCCCGAGAGTGTCACAGAACGGTGACGTAACTTTCATATCCGGATCAAGCGACTGACATGAAGCTCTGATTGTTTCCGCCGGCGGGCGATGGTCGTCCGCCAGCCAAACGAGGAGAGGTTTCATGACACAGTCACTGAAGGCGCTGTCGCGTCGTTCGTTTCTTCTGTCCGCAGGTGCGACCGGCGTCGTCGCCGCGTCGGGCCTGTCACTTCCGTTCTATGCTCGTGCCGCGGAGCGACCGCTCTTCATCCACGGCGTCCAGTCCGGCGACGTCGACATGTCCTCGGGCATGATCTGGACCCGGGTCGATCGTCCCTCGCGCATCTTCATGGAGTATGCGACGAACGAGAGCTTCTCCAACGCCGTCAAGCTGGCGCCGCTCGACGCGTTGCCGGAGAGTGACTTCGCCGTGAAGCGCCTGTTGACGGAACTGCCTTCCGATCAAGACATCTTCTACCGTTTCGTCGCGGCTGACCTCTCTTCCATCAATACGCTTTCCGAGCCTGTTACGGGTCGCTTCCGCACGGCGCCCGCCTCGAAGCGGTCGGTGCGTTTCGCCTGGTCGGGTGATACCGCCGGACAGGGCTGGGGCATCGACGAAACCGGCATGAAGACCTACTCGACCATGGCCAAGCATCGGCCCGATTTCTTCATCCATTCGGGCGACACCATCTATGCCGACGGCGCAATGAAGGATGAGGTCGCTCTTTCCGATGGCAGCGTGTGGAAGAATAAGGTGCTGATCGACGAGAAGCGCAAGGTGGCCGAGACGCTCGCCGAGTATCGCGGGCAGTGGAAGTACAACATGCTGGACAGCCATGTCCGCGACTTCAACGCCGTCTGTCCGACGTTCTTCCAGTGGGACGACCACGAGGTCGTCAACAACTGGTCTGCATCGAAGGATCTGACGAGCGATGACCGGTACACGGAAAAGTCCGTCTCCCTCCTGACGGCCCGTGCGGCACGCGCCTTCCACGAGATGACGCCGATCCGCTACACACCTGCCGAGCCGGGTAGGGTCTATCGCAAGATCGCCTACGGCCCACTCGTCGACGTCTTCTTCATCGACCTGCGCTCTTACCGTGGTGCCAATCACGACAGCATGGAAACGGAGCTTTCGCCCGAGGCCCGGATCATGGGGCTCGAGCAGGTCAACTGGCTGAAGCGCGAACTTGCGGCATCGAAGGCAACCTGGAAGGTGATCGCCTGCGACATGCCGATCGGGCTCATCGTCTGGGACGACTTCAAGAATCGCAAGGGCGCCGAAGCGATCGCGCAAGGGGACAACGGCCCCGCGAAGGGACGCGAGCTCGAGATCGCCGACCTTCTGCGCTACATAAAGACGGCCGGCATCACGAACACCGTGTGGTTGACCGCCGACGTGCATTACACAGCCGCACACTACTACAATCCCGACAAGGCGCAGTTCCAGGATTTCGAACCGTTCTGGGAGTTCGTCTCCGGTCCGCTCCACGCCGGCACGTTCGGGCCCAATGATCTCGACATGACTTTCGGGCCGGAACTCAAGTTCGTGAAGGGGCCGACCGCCGAACAGGGGCAAAACCTGCCGCCCTCGATGGGGCTGCAGTTCTTCGGCCTCGTCGACATCGACGGGCAGAGCGAGCAGCTGACGGTCCGGCTCATGGACCGCGACGACAACGAGCTCTACAAGGTCACCCTTGATCCGGTGCGTAGCGCCTGAGACTTCGAGGCAGGGTCGGCTTTCCGGCCCTGCCTCCCGAAAATGTGTACCGGCGGCAGAGGTCCTCGGAAAAGGCTGTGGCCGGGGCTTTTGCCTTTTTTTCTTTCGCAAACGCAAAAAACACGGTATGAGCGCGCCAAACAAACAAGGCGCCCCTCCGTTTCGCGCCCAGCCCCAGAGATACCTAATATGAAACTTCGCAATATCGCCATCATTGCGCACGTCGACCATGGGAAAACGACCCTTGTGGACGAGCTCCTGAAGCAGTCCGGTTCGTTCCGCGAAAACCAGCGCGTTGCAGAACGCGTGATGGACTCGAACGATCTGGAAAAGGAACGCGGTATCACCATTCTCGCCAAGGCGACGTCGGTCGAATGGAAGAACACGCGCATCAATATCGTCGACACCCCCGGCCACGCCGACTTCGGCGGCGAAGTCGAGCGCATCCTGTCTATGGTGGACGGCGCGATCGTTCTGGTCGATGCTTCGGAAGGCCCGATGCCACAGACCAAGTTCGTTGTCGGCAAGGCGCTGAAGGTCGGTCTTCGTCCGATCGTCGCGATCAACAAGATCGACCGTCCGGACGGCCGCCACGAAGAAGTCATCAACGAAGTTTTCGACCTGTTCGCCAATCTCGACGCAACCGACGAACAGCTCGACTTCCCGATCCTCTACGGTTCGGGTCGCGACGGCTGGATGAACGTCAATCCGGAAGGCCCGAAGGACCAGGGCCTTGCACCGCTGCTCGACCTCGTGCTTGAGCATGTTCCGGAGCCGAGCGTCGGCGATGAGGACGGCGCGTTCCGCATGATCGGCACGATCCTCGAGGCCAACCCCTTCCTCGGCCGTATCATCACCGGTCGTGTCCATTCGGGTTCGATCAAGCCGAACCAGGCCGTCAAGGTTATCGGCCAGGACGGTAAGCTGATCGAAAACGGCCGCATTTCCAAGATTCTCGCCTTCCGCGGCATCGAGCGCACCGCCATCGACGAAGCCCATGCGGGTGACATCGTCGCGATTGCCGGCCTTTCCAAGGGCACGGTTGCCGACACGTTTTGCGATCCGTCCGTGACCGAGCCGCTCACCGCTCAGCCGATCGACCCGCCGACGGTTACCATGTCCTTCCTCGTCAACGACAGCCCGCTGGCCGGCACCGAAGGCGACAAGGTCACCAGCCGCGTCATCCGCGACCGCCTGTTCAAGGAAGCTGAAGGCAACGTCGCGCTGAAGATCGAAGAAGCCGAAGGCAAGGACTCCTTCTTCGTGTCCGGTCGTGGCGAATTGCAGCTGGCTGTGCTGATCGAGACCATGCGCCGCGAAGGCTTCGAGCTTGCCGTTTCGCGCCCGCGCGTCGTCATGCACAATGACGAGACGACCGGTCAGCTCATGGAGCCAATCGAGGAAGTCGTCATCGACGTGGACGAGGAGCATTCCGGTATCGTCGTGCAGAAGATGTCCGAGCGTAAGGCCGAAATGGCCGAGCTTCGGCCTTCCGGTGGCAATCGCGTCCGTCTGGTGTTCTTTGCGCCGACCCGCGGCCTCATCGGCTACCAGTCGGAACTGCTGACCGATACCCGCGGCACGGCCATCATGAACCGCCTGTTCCACGACTATCAGCCCTACAAGGGCCCGATCACTGGCCGCACCAACGGTGTGCTGCTGTCGAACGGCGCCGGCGAGGCTGTCGCCTATGCCATGTTCAATCTCGAGGACCGCGGTCCGATGATGATCGAGCCGGGCGAGAAGGTCTATGCGGGCATGATCATCGGTATCCACACTCGCGACAACGACCTCGAAGTCAACGTTCTGAAGGGCAAGCAGCTCACCAACATCCGCGCCGCCGGCAAGGATGAAGCGGTCAAGCTGACCCCGCCGATCCGCATGACGCTCGACCGCGCGCTGTCCTGGATCCAGGACGACGAACTGATGGAAGTCACCCCGAAGTCGATCCGCCTGCGTAAGATGTATCTCGACGCCAACGACCGCAAGCGGTTCGACAAGGCCCGCGCCGCTCAGGCTTAATGAGATAATGCTAATATCAATCATTAACCCCGGTTCGAGAAACCGGGGTTTTTATTTGTGGTTACGAATCCTCCGGTCTTGTCGGACCGTTTAAAAAAGCGTTAAAATTTCGCCTATGGTCCGGATGAAAAGTCTGTGGGCAATGTCCCGTTCGCGCAGAGGGCGAATGGCGAAATGGCCCCGACGGGACGAGAGTGGCGTTATGAAGACGTTGTCGATTGATGTTCGGCCTGCGGAACCGCAGGACGCTGCAGCCATCGCGGAGGCGCATCGCCTCTCGTGGCAGCACGCCTATGCCGGCCTCATTCCGCACCACGCGCTGACAAAGATGATCGAACGGCGAGGGGAGACCTGGTGGCGGAAGGCTACCCGAGGTCCTGCGACGATTCTCGTCGTCGATGTTGCGGGCACAATCGCAGGATATGCGACGGTCGGCCTCAACCGTTCCCGTGCGTTGCCGCAGGAAGGCGAGATCTACGAGATCTATATCCGCCCGGAATACCAGGGGATCGGCCTCGGCTATCTGCTTTTCGGTGAGGCGCGTCGTCTTCTGAAATCGCTCGGCTGCTCCGGTCTCGTCGTCTGGTGCCTCGAGGAGAGCGCCCACGCCTCACAGTTCTTCCGCTCGAACGGAGGTGTAGACGCCGTCGAGGGCATGGAGGATTTCGGCGAGGCGCAGCTGAAGAAGCTGGGTTTCATCTGGCACTAGATCTGCTGTTCGCCGCAGCCTACCGCGCAGTCTCTGGCCACACGTGCGTTGGTTCACCGCTCTTTTCACCGCGTTGCCCGAACCACGCGCTTCTGTCCCTGCCACAGGCAAATCCTGGCACCTGTTCGTCGGCCACTCGGCGGGCGAGTTCGTTGGCCTCAGGATTGGACAGCGCATCAACATAGCCGACGACGCAGCCGCGCCCGTCCTCCGGCTGGGCGACGCGTGAAATGACGAGAACCTGTCCGGTGCTCTCCTTCGTCGGCATCCCCGCCTTGTCGTCGACGTTCTCGATGAACCAGCGCAGGATTGTCGCCACTGGTTTGCGTGAGGTGTCGAGCCTCCATTCGATCTTGCTTCCCACGTGGTTGAAGGCCTCGAAGGATTCGAACACCTCGTTTTCCAGCGCCTTGTCGAGCGGACCGTAGAGGATGCTTTGGCGGAGATCGCTCTCGGCGAAGTGCACGTCGTATTCGCCGAACCCGCGGCACAGCAGGCTCACGCCCATCTCCTCCTCGGCGACCGTGCGGCACTTGTTGAGATCGAGGTCCGTGTAGGTGCTGTCGTTGGCCCATGCCGCGTGGGTGATCACCGGCCACATCAGCAGCGCCGCCAGAAATCTAGAAATAGGTGGTTTCATCGTGCGTCCCCCGTTTGTGGCGTTATAGCAGCCGGGTGGCGCATGCAGCGAGGCACTGATGCAAAAAACTGCGGCGCGTGCCGCACCATGTCTCCTTCCGACGGATGCGACCTTCTCCCAAAGCCGTGTTGCATTGCGCAATGATTCCCATTAGGACAGCCGGGATTTCAACATACCCATGGGGTTAGACATGCGCATCGATGCAATTGCCGTTGGCAAGAACCCGCCCGACGACATCAACGTCATCGTCGAAGTTCCGGTCGGCGGTCATCCGATCAAGTATGAAATGGACAAGGACGCCGGCGCGCTCATCGTTGACCGCTTCCTCTATACCCCGATGACCTACCCGGGTAACTACGGCTTCGTGCCGCATACCCTGTCGGACGACGGCGACCCGATCGATGTCCTGATCTGCAATACCCGCCCGCTGCTGCCTGGCTGCGTGATCAATGTCCGTCCGATCGGCGTGATGATCATGGAAGATAATTCCGGCAAGGACGAGAAGATCATCGCGGTGCCGTCCCACAAGCTGACGCAGCGTTACGACAAGATTGAGAACTACACCGATCTGCCGGAAATTACGCTGAAGCAGATCGAGCACTTCTTCGAGCACTACAAGGATCTGGAGCCGGGCAAGTGGGTGAAGATCGGCGGCTGGCAGGACGTCAGCGTCGCCAAGCAGCTCATCCTCGAAGCCGTGCAGCGCGCCAAGGCTTCCAAGTAAGGCGCTTCAGCGCGCCAGAAGCGCCTCGACCTTTTTTGCCAAGTCCTCCGGATCTCCGTCGATCCGGAGGATTTTTTGTCTGGCGGTATCGCCGGATATCACCGAAATCGAGGACTTCGGCACACCGATCGCCTTCGAGAGGAGCGCGATGAGGGCTTTGTTGGCCTTTCCCTTCTCAGGGACGGCTGTCACCTTCGCCTTCAGATGCGCTTCGTCGTTGGCGTTGACCTCGACGCCGTCCACCTGGTCACGCCCGGCATTCGGCGTCAGCCGTACGGACAGTCGCAAGTGGTCGCCGTGGATGCTGTATGGCGGCTTCAAGCGAAGATCGGATAGATGCTCGTCCACATCAGGGACCGGACGAAGAAGATGATCAGCAGGACGATGATCGGGGAAATGTCGATGCCCCCGAGATCCGGCAGCACCCGGCGGATCGGTCGGAGCGCCGGCTCGGTGACGTTGTAGAAGAAAGTTCCGAGCGAATTGACGAAGCGGTTGCTCGCGTTGATGACGTTGAACGCGTAGAGCCAGGAGAAAATGGCACTCCCGATCAGGACCCAGGTGTAAAGGCTGAGAGCCAAATCGATCGTTTGAAACAACGCCAGCATAATCGTCTCCATTTCAAGGTTGACAGACATGTAGACATTGGCAGCTTATCGGGCAAGTGCTGCAGGCGGGCACAGGGGGAATCATGCTTAATGGTCCCCCCGGATTTCGGCCGAGTCCCACCCTTCCGAGAGGATTGCTTTCCGACCATGTCCGCACATCTGTCCGGCGACCGTTTCGCAGCCTTCAGGCATGCCTCCTACCTCCGCTTCTTCCTCTCGCGGTTCCTCGCGGCCTTCGCCACGCAGATCCTCAGCGTCTCCGTCGGCTGGCAGATGTATGACGAGACGAAAAGTGCCTTCTATCTAGGGCTGATCGGCCTCTTTCAGTTTCTGCCGGCGTTGCTCCTCATCCTCGTGACCGGTTCGGTCGCGGACCGCTACAACCGGCGAGCGATCGTCGCGACCTGCATGATCGTCAGCGCTCTTTGCGGCGCGTCCTTTCTCGCGCTCACGCTCGCCGACGCGTTTTCACCGGTTCTCGTGTTTTCGATCCTCGTCGTCTTCGGGATCGAGCGAGCGTTCAATGCGCCGGCGACCCAGTCGCTTGCTCCCAATCTCGTCCCGGAGGAAGATTTGCCGAACGCCGTGGCGTGGAACTCCACCTCCTGGCAAACCGCTTCGATCCTGGGTCCGGTCGCAGGCGGCCTGCTTTATGGTGTGAGTCCCGTCGTTGCCTATTCGGTTGCTCTGGCTTTCTTTTCTGTCGCGGCGCTTCTGGTCTTCCTGGTAGAACGGCCGGCGCAGAGGATCTCCAACAAGGCGGTGACTTGGGCGACGGTACTCGCGGGATTCCGTTTCATCTGGAGCGAGAAGGTCGTTCTCGGCGCGATATCCCTCGATCTCTTCGCGGTACTGCTCGGAGGGGCCGTAGCCCTCATGCCGATTTTCGCGCGTGACATCCTCGTGCTCGGTCCCTGGGGGCTTGGTCTGTTGCGCGCGGCTCCCGGTATCGGCGCCATTCTCGTCGCGATCGTTCTCGCCGGCTTCCCGGTTCGCCACAATGCCGGCCTGTTCATGTTTGCCGGCGTCGCATTGTTCGGTGCCGGCACGATCATCTTCGGCTTCTCGGATACAGCCTGGATCTCCATTGTGGCGCTCATGCTGATGGGCGCGGCCGATATGGCGTCGGTCTACGTTCGTGAGACGCTTATCGCGCTCTGGACGCCGGATGACGTGCGTGGCCGGGTGAACGCGGTCAACATGGTCTTCGTCGGCGCCTCCAACGAGCTCGGCGAGTTTCGAGCCGGCACGATGGCGTCGCTGGTCGGAGCGGTACCCGCGGTCGTGATCGGAGGCGTGGGAACGCTTGCGGTCGCCATCCTGTGGGCCGCCGGCTTTCCGCAACTGCGGCGCATCGATAGCCTCGACGCGCCCATGCGTCAGGACACGCAGTGAGCCTTTGGTTCGAAGACGAGATCGAGGAACTCCGAAAGCCAAGCCCTGAGGGGCGCATCGAAGATCATCCGGCCTTCGAGATGGTCGCGGCCCGGCTGCGCATTCGGCATGATGAAGCGATGGGCTCCGTGGACGACCCAACGCTGCATCATGGCACGGGTGAGTTCGGCGTGAAACTGCAGGCCCCAGGCGTTTTCGCCGTAACGGATCGCCTGATTGCGGTAGATGTCGCCCTCGGCGAGCAGTTCGCATCCGTGCGGCAGGTCGAAGCCCTCCCGATGGAAGTGATAGACCATTTGTGGCCAACGCATGAGCAGGCGGCCATGCTCGGTTGGACGGATCGGATACCAACCGATCTCGACCAGACTGTTCCGGTCGGAGGAAACCTTTCCGCCCAGATTGCGGACCATCATCTGTGCGCCGAGACAGATGCCCAGAAACGGCTTCTTCTCCTTGAGCGGAATGCTGATCCACTCGATTTCATCGTGGATGAATTGATCGGGGTCGTTCGCGCTCATCGGACCACCGAAGATGACCGCGCCGGAGTGTCCGGCCAGCGTCTCGGGAAGCGCGTCGCCGAGCGGCGGCCTGCGAATGTCGAGTGGGTAGCCTTTCTCCAGCAGCATCTGGCCGACCCTTCCGGGGCTCGACCGCTCCTGATGAAGGACGAGCAGGACCGGCGCCTTCTGCCGCGATTTCAGAGGCTCATTACGATGAAGCATCCTTGGTCCCTTGAGCCGACCGCATCACCGCTTCGCGGCGCTGGCTCACGCGGTCGCGATCGGAGACGCCGAGCAGGTCGGCGATCCGCCACACGACGTGATCCTCCATCTCGCTTCGGCTGCCGTCGGCGTAGACGATGTCCCAGAGGATACCGAGAAGCTGAAGCCGCTGTTCTTCGTCCAGATGGCGCTTGATGTCGGACGTGAAGCGATAATAGTCGACGGCTTCGCTCTCGGCCCTCTGGCCCGCCTTCAGCAGTGCCTGGAGCTCCTCGTTGTTCAGCCGGTATTCCTCCTTCAGCAATTGTTCGAGCTTCTCGCGCTCTTTGTCGTGGACAACGCCGTCCGCTTCCATCACCTGGAAACAGAGGGCCGCGACTGCGACCCGCGGGTCGTCGGGAGATATGGTGTCGTTTCCGCGAGCCTGTGTCAGGTTCTGGAAAAAGGCCTGGAGGCGTTCGAGCATCTCTCTTCCTTCAGAAAAGGCGTAGACGGTTCTTGTCGTCGGCCGGCCGCCGGCCTTCGCGCACGCCCGGATCGTCTGGCGGATGGCCGAAGAAGGGGGTGGCCGTTTCGGCTTGCTCCGGCTTGCGGACCGGCTCCGCGGGCGTTTTGGGTGATGCCGAAATGTCTGCCTTCTCGGCCTTTTCGACTGTCGCGCGTTGCTCTGCCTCCGTTGACGACTGAGCGTTCTTGACTGGCGGAAGCGCATTGATCGCGGCGTCCCCTCGGGAGACGACGCCCTCCTCGACCGGACCTTCCAATTGGTCGAAGGGAACCTTCCACTCGAAGGCATCGAGGCGACCCGTCACGGGCGACAGGGGCAGCCATTTCTCCGAAATGTGACCGTCGGCGATCCAGACGGGATCACGCGGGGCGCGCAGCGCCTGGGCCATCCAGTAGCGCGCACGCCCCTGGTCGCCGGTTTCCGCTTCTTCGATATCGGCCAGCAAGAGATAGACCCGCTCGCGGGCGTCCATGCGTGCCGCCTCTTCCGCCTTGGCACGGGCCTTGGCAAAATCCTGGGCGTCGAGCGCCGCTTCTGCGACGATCAGGAGCCCTTCGACGTTGTTGGGCCGCAACGAATCCAGCCTCTCGGCACGCTTCAGCCGGTCGACAGCGCTGTCTCCACCCCGGGCCCGGACGTAAGTCTTGGCGATGTCCGGATGCGGAGCGACCTTCCACGTCTGCTCGAGGATCGACGACGCCTTCCGCACATTGTCTTCGCGCAAATAGGCCTTAGCCGCGACGACAGCCGCCGGAACGAGATCTTTCGCGAGTTTCAGGGCATGCACGGCGCTGTCGCGGGCGCCGGCAGGATCACCTTCGAGCTGTTCCTCGGCCCTGGCCGTCAGCAGGACCGCCTTCAGGCGGTCAGCCTCCGGCCGACTGAGAACATGGGCCACGCGCTGCTGGTCGAGCAGGCGGATCGCGTCCTCCCACTGGCCGGACTGGCAACGGTATTCGAGCGTCGCCTTGGCGGCCCAGGGGAGATAAGGCGCCTGTTCGGCGGCTGTTTCCGCGTACTGTCGCGCCGCCTCGTGGGCTCCGAGCCGGCTTGCCTCCCGATAGAGGCCGTGCAGGCCGAGCTCTCTGGTTTCGGGATCCTCCGACATCTGCTGGTAAAGACGGCGTGCTTCGTCATGCCTGCCTTCGATCACAGCCGCTTGCGCCTCGAGCACGAGGATCAGCGGCTCCTGTTCCGCCCGCAAGAGGCCGCGTGCTCGCGCGCTCATCTTGTGGGCGAGCAATGCATTTCCAGCGCCCGCGGCGATCAGGCCGGTCGAGAGTGCCTGATAGCCGCGATCCCGCTTGCGTGCGCGGAAGAATCGGCGTGCGGAGTGCGGCGACGTCCACAGCAGGCGGACGAGCCACCAGATCAGCATAACCGCAGCGATGACCGCGAGGGCAACCGTCGCGGCGACGGTGAGACTCATTTCGATCAACTGACCCTGCCAGAGGATCGAGAGGGAGCCCGGTCGGTCGGCGAGCCAGGCAAAGCCGAATCCGAGGATGAGAACAGCGAGAACGAAGAACAGTGTCCGGATCATTGCTTGCTCCTCAACCCCGGTTGCCGCCGACCGCACTGGTCATGGCGGTGCCGACCAGCTTCTCGACCTCGATCCGGGATTTCAGGGCCTTTGCAAAGTCGGCCGATGCGGCCTTGCCGGTCTCCGGCAGGGTCTCCCACTCGAGCGATGCACCCTGAAGGTCGCCGTTTCGCAGCTTGTCCTCCATTCGTGCGACGATCGCTTCCGGCGTGTCGCCTTCGACATTGCCGACCGGCCGCACCTTGACGACCGAAAGCGCACTCGAGAGCAGCCGTTCGGCAAGCCCCTGGTTCGGATCCGGCTGGTGAACCGCTGCGAGAATGGCGCTTGCGGTATCCTGGAACTGACGCACAAGCTCTGCACGCGAGGGAATTCCGGCGCGCGCATAGTCTCTGAGCGCCGTGATGGCGGGGTCTTCGGGTGTGATGCCGGCGAGGGTGTCGAGTTCGGTCAGGAAGGTGCCGCCCCGATCAACAGCGGCTTTCAATCCGGCCACCGCGATCGCGCGGGCAACCTCGACGTCGTCCCGTGGCTCATCGAGCTTCTTCTCGATGTCGGCTATGCGCCCGTCGAGGCGCGTCTCGAGCTCCGACAGTCTGGAAGTTGCCGCATCCCCGCTCGTCCGAAGGGTCGCCAGCGTGCTCTGCAAACCTGAAAGCTGCTCGCGCAGCTGGTCGAGCGCCGTGGTATCGATGGCCGGAAGCGGCTGGTTTGCCGTGCTTTCAAGAGCTGCCAAGCGCTCCTCGATCTGCTTTGTGTCCGCGCCTTGCGAAACAGCGGATCGAAGGCCGTCGACCTCGTTCCTGAGAGCGGCGAGCTCGGCCGTCTGGTCGGCGGCGAGGCGCTCCGAAGCGGGGGACAGGGCCGGCAGATAGCCGGCGTACTGCATGCTGCCGGCGCCGGCGAGAGCGACGAGGCCACCGACGATGCCCGCAGCCGCGACGGCTGCAAATGTCGGCGTTCCCTTGCGTTCACGAGGCGCTTCCGCCGACCGGTATTCAGGCTCCCTGACCTCTGGTTCGGCAGCCTCCGCGGTAGGCGTTGCCTCGGCCTCTGCGCGAGCGACTGTCTCCGTTTCGGCATGCGCCGGCGCTGTTTCGGCTTCCGGGCCTACCTCGCGCTCTTCCGGGCTTTCCGCCGCGGAGGCGGGTGTCTCGGCGGCAGCTGTGGTTTCCTCTGCCTGCAGGTCGATGGTGACCGGTTCGTTCGAGGACTTGGTGCGACGTGGCGGCTTTCCGGAAACCATGGGTACCTCTTCTTCCATGCAGTGCTTTGAAGTTAGTCAGTGACGGCCTCTAAGGAAAGGGCTCATGTCCATTTTGCGCCTAAGGAAGGGGTTCCAGCAACGCCAGAAGCGCCGTTTCGTCTGGCGATACCGCCACTGATGCCTTTTCACGGAACTCGGCGGGAATGGCATGGAGTACATTGCTGCTCAGGCAGCAAAAGCGGATGTCTCGGAGCATCTCGTCAGCGGCGGTGGTCTTTACTGCGGCAAAAAACCGCTTCGCGGTCTCCGCGGAATAGAGAAGCACGGCATCGATCCGCTCACCCGCGAGGATGTGCCGGAGTGCCGCAAGTGCGTCATCCACGGGCTTCATCTCGTAGCATTCGGCGACGGTGACCTGGATGCCGTCCTCAGCGAGGCGAGCTTCGAAGCCGGGTGCCCGCGGTGTGCCGGCGAGATAGAGGAGCACGCCGCTTTGCCCAGCTTCCCTGAGGTGAGCGCTGACGCGGGCGGCGAGAGCAGCCCCGTTTCCGCCTGCGGCGGCGACGTTTGTGAAGCCCAACCTCCGCGCGGCATCGGCAGAAGCCTCGCCGACGGCGAAAATCGGCTCGGCGAGGAAGGGTATTAGGCGATCTGCGACCTCCGAGAGTGTCCGGATCGCCTCCGCGCTGGTGATGGCGATTGCGGCATGCGGAAGGGCAAGCGCTGAAAGCGCCGCCTCCGGATGGCGGATTGGCGCACTCAGGGGCTGGAGAACGGGCTCGTGACCAAGCGTCCGCAGTTTCGCGGCCGTCTTTTCTCCCGCCTCCGAGGGCCGGGTCACGAGAACGCGCATCGCGTCAGGTCCAGTCGGCGAAAAAGCCGCTGCCCGCCTTTTCGCGGATCACTGCTCCGGCGGTTCGCCCGAGGCGGGCTGCATCGTCGGCACTGCCTTCGATTTCGACGCTGTGCGACTGGCTCCCGTCCGGCGTCAGGATCATGCCCGAGAAACGGATGTGGCCGCCGAGGGACGTGGCGTAGCCGGCGATCGGCGTGCGGCATGAGCCGTCGAGGGCCGCAAGGTAGGCGCGTTCGCAGGTCACTGCGTCGAAGGTCGGACCGTCGTTGATCGCAGCCAGCAGTGCATTTACCTTATCGTCGCCGACACGGCTTTCAACGCAGATCGCGCCTTGAGCGGGTGCCGGCGGGAAGGTTTCGAGATCGAGGACTTCGGTCGGGACGCTTTCCTTGCCGAGCCGTTTCAAGCCGGCGAAGGCGAGCAGGGTCGCATCGACCTCACCCTCCGCGAGTTTACGCAGCCGCGTATCAACGAGGCCGCGGAAAGTAATCACCTTGATGTCTGGGCGAAGTCTGCGGATCAGGGCCTGCCGGCGCAAGGATGAGGAGCCGACGGTCGCGCCCTGCGGGAGATCGAGAAGGCGGGGAGCAGCGGCGCCGATGAAAGCGTCGCGTACGTCCTCGCGCGGGAGAAAGGCCGAGAGGAACAGCCCGTCGGGCAACACAGTCGGCATGTCCTTGGATGAGTGGACGGCAAAATCGAGGTCGCCCGAGA
Organism: Ciceribacter sp. RN22; assembly: GCF_024054295.1. Classification (NCBI taxonomy): domain Bacteria; kingdom Pseudomonadati; phylum Pseudomonadota; class Alphaproteobacteria; order Hyphomicrobiales; family Rhizobiaceae; genus Ciceribacter; species Ciceribacter sp. RN22. The sequence goes on along the minus strand of NZ_JAMXLD010000002.1, from coordinate 998,652 downwards.
GCAGCTTTTCCTCAAGTTCTTCGGTAAACAGGCCTTTCCCGCCCACCTCTGCGAGCGGCCGATCGGTGATCCGGTCACCCTTGGTCGAAAGGACGACGATCTCGAACATGTCTGGAGAAAGGCCGTGAGCGGCCACGAGCCGGTCGCGTGTCTCATAGGCCTGCGCAAGCGCAAGCGGACTACCCCGGGTTCCGATTCGGAAAGGTTTTGTTTGCATCCGATTTCATCCGTTGTTACCGACGTTCCTCGTAAACGGGTTTCCCGGCCACCGCAATCAACGATCAGTTCCATGGGTTCCTTTCTTCGCATCCTCGGCATCGAGACCAGCTGTGATGAAACAGCAGCATCGATCGTTCTGCGCCATAGCGACGGGCGCGGAGAGATTGCCGCTGACGTGGTGCTCAGCCAGCTCGACGAGCACAGTGCCTATGGCGGTGTCGTGCCGGAGATCGCCGCCCGTGCCCATGTAGAGGCACTCGACACGTTGATTGAAGAGGCTCTGGCGCGCACCGGCACCTCTCTCGGCGATATTGACGCCGTGGCGGCGACCGCCGGCCCCGGCCTTATCGGCGGCCTGATCGTCGGTCTGATGACCGGCAAGGCGATCGCAAGGGCGCTCTCGAAGCCGCTCTATGCCATCAATCATCTCGAAGGCCATGCGCTGACCGCGAGGCTGACCGACGGGCTTTCCTTTCCCTATCTGATGCTGCTGGTATCGGGAGGGCATACCCAGCTCGTCCTGGTGCGCGGCGTCGGGCAGTATGAACGGTGGGGTACCACGATCGACGATGCATTGGGCGAAGCCTTCGACAAGACGGCGAAGCTGCTTGGCCTTCCCTATCCCGGCGGGCCAGCCGTCGAACGCGCCGCGGTGGACGGCGACCCGCGACGGTTCGATTTCCCCCGACCGCTGATCGGTGAGGCGCGACTCGATTTCTCCTTTTCCGGCCTGAAGACGGCCGTGCGCCAGGCTGCGGAGACAATCGCACCCGTCACCGAGCAAGACATCTCGGATATCTGTGCCTCGTTCCAGCGGGCCATTTCGCGCACGCTCGACGACCGCATCGGCCGCGGGCTCGCACGCTTTTCCGCCGAGTTTCCGAAGCTTGCCCACCCTCCTGCCTTGGTTGTCGCAGGCGGTGTCGCCGCAAACCAGGAACTGCGCCGAACTTTGCAGACCCTTTGCGAGCGGCACGGCTTTCGCTTCGTGGCGCCGCCGCTTCGGCTTTGCACCGACAATGCCGCCATGATCGCCTGGGCCGGGCTCGAACGGATGGCGGCAGGCTTTGCCGCCGACTCCCTCGACGTGCAGCCGCGGTCGCGCTGGCCACTCGACAGCAGCGCAGAGGTGCGGATAGGTCACGGAAAGCGCGGGGCAAAGGCATGAGCGAGAGGCACCGGATCGCCGTCGTCGGGGCGGGAGCGTTCGGAACTGCACTCGCTGCAGTCATCGCGCTCGAAGGAAAATCCGAGGTCACGCTGCTCGGACGCGATCCGTCGCTGATGGCGGACCTGCGTACCGACGGGATGCACACCGCAGCGCTCCCGGGTATCCATCTCCCGGATGCACTCCAATACTCGGCAGAACCGGAGATTCTCGTCGGCGCTGAAACCGTGCTCTTCGCGATGCCGTCGCAGGCACAGGCCGACGCCGCGGCGCAATTCGGCCCGTATCTCGCCACCGGCTCGACCGTGGTCACCTGTGCCAAGGGTATTGACCGCGGCACGTCACGCCTGCTCACGGACGTCCTCGAAAGTCAGTTGCCGCATCATCCGGTCGCGGTGCTCTCGGGGCCCGGTTTTGCGACGGACATCGCCCGCGGGCTGCCGACGGCAATGGCGATCGCCGCCGCTGAACTTTCTGATGCGGAGCGTCTGGCGCATGCTATTTCGGGACGTACCTTCCGGCTCTATGCTTCCACCGACCGCACGGGTGTTCAGCTCGGCGGAGCGCTCAAGAACGTGCTGGCTATCGCATGTGGCATCGTCGAAGGCATGGGGCTCGGTGATTCCGCGCGTGCGGCACTGATTGCACGCGGGCTGGCCGAGATGTCGCGGCTGGTCGAGGCGCTCGGCGGGCGCGGCAGCACTGTCCAAGGTCTCTCGGGCTTGGGCGATCTCGTGCTGACTGCCACCAGTCATCAGTCGCGAAACCTGCGTTTCGGCATTTCCCTGGGCAAGGGAGAGCCCGCGAATTTCGGGCGCGGCGACCTCGTCGAGGGCGCGTTTGCGGCGGCTGTGGCAGCCCGACTTGCCGAGGGGCACGGCGTCAGCATGCCGATCACGGAAGCCGTTGCCGAAATCATTGATGGCAAGCTCGACATTCCGACCGCGATCGAGCAGTTGATGACGCGTCCGATCACCACCGAATAGATCACGTCTCTTTTGAAGGAGTAGCCGATGCTTTTTGCCGTCCTTTGCCGCGACAAGGCCGACCACCTCAATGTCCGCATGGAAACACGCCCCGCGCATCTCGAATGGCTGAACGGCCTGAATGCCGATGGCGTTCTGAAAATTGCCGGGCCGTTCCTCGATGACAATGGCAAGCCGTGCGGTTCCATGCTGCTGATCGCGGCGGACGATATGGCGAGTGCGAAAGCGATTGCCGCGCAAGACCCCTATGCTGCGGCCGGTCTCTTCGAAACCGTGGAGATCAAGGCCTACAATTGGGTCTTCAACAATCCGGAGGCATGACAGCGGATGGCTTACTGGCTCTTCAAGTCCGAGCCCTTCAAGTGGTCGTGGGAAATGCAGAAGGCCAAGGGTGACGTCGGCGAAGAATGGACCGGTGTGCGCAACTATCTGGCACGCAACAACATGCGTGCGATGAAGATCGGCGACAAAGGGTTCTTCTACCACTCGAACGAGGGGCTCGAGGTCGTCGGCATCGTCGAGGTTTGCGCGTTGTCGCACCCCGATTCGACAGCCGAAGGCGATCTTCGCTGGGATTGCGTCGACATCCGTGCCGTCACCGACATGCCCAAGCCGGTTTCGCTGAAGGACATCAAGGCGAACGAAAAGCTCTCCAAGATGTCGCTGGTGACGTCGATGCGTCTTTCCGTCCAGCCCGTAACCGAGGAGGAATACCTCGAAGTCTGCCGGATGGGCGAACTCGACGACCCGCCGCGTTGAGGCTTTCGTTGAAAACTGACCCGGAGCGCTTCATCCGCGCCAACACCAGCCTGATGGCGCCGCCGCATGTGTCCGAGATCCGGTTGCATCTCGCGAGCGAGGTCCACGACCTTTGGCTCAAGACCGAGGATGAACTCGAAGAGATCGGCTTGCCGCCGCCTTTTTGGGCCTTTGCCTGGGCAGGAGGGCAGGGACTTGCCCGCTACGTGCTGGATCATCCGGAAGTCACCGCCGGCAAGCGTGTGGTCGATTTTGCAAGTGGCTCCGGCCTTGTGGCGATCGCGGCCAGGTTGGCCGGCGCTGGCCGTGTCGTTGCAGCCGATATCGATCCCTGGGCGGAAACGGCGATCCGCCTGAATGCGGAGACAAATGGCGTCGCAGTCGACTTCACCGGCAGGAACCTGATCGGCGAGACGCTGGAGGCGGACGTCGTTCTTGCAGGCGATGTTTTCTACGACCGCGGCTTCGCGGACGCTCTCATCCCCTGGTTCGATCGCCTTGCCGCGACGGGCATAGACGTCTTGGTCGGCGACCCCGGCAGAAGCTATCTGCCAAAGGAACGGCTGACGGCGCTCGCCTCCTACCAGGTGCCGGTAACGAGAGCGCTCGAAGACAGCGAAATCAAGAAAACGACAGTCTGGCGATTTGCCCCGCAGGTCGACGTCTGACCACTCAGGGTCTGATGACGCAAACGCCGGCTTCGTAACGGCAGGCGCTCTTCATGTCTGCCTTGTCCGCGTTGACCTCAGCATTCACGTCGATGATGCGGGCCCTTGGCGCAGGGCGGGCCAGCGCCGGCTTATAGGTCGAGTGCTCCACCATGAAATAGATGCCGGTTCCTCGAATGCGCAGAGCGGAAATCGACCCCGCATAGGTACCAATGCCCGGCAAAACCGAAGGAAGGCCGGAGCCGGCCACTACGCCAGGGTTCGGCTCGTGGCGGTGGCGGGCCTGAAGCTCGCCCGTCGCGAAAACGGCGAATGCCGCCGTTGCGGCGATCACGGCGCCCACACGCTTGAACATCATGGCTTCCTCCGGCCAATGGAAGTGTTAAGAAGTACTTAACGGCACCATGACGTAAAATGACACCAAAGTCACTCCATCCCATTCTTTGTCTGCAGGAAGTTTGCGTCGAAACCGCTTCGACCAACGTCTAAGTCTCGGTCAGGCCGAATCGATTAAAATCCGCGCGGGCCGCGATTATGCTTGTCGTGCCGCCTTCTGGTGAGTAAACGTCGCCCTGACGCGATGCACTGCAGCAGGCGGTTGCATCGCGCTGGGGACAGTCCTGATCAGGACCGCATTGAAACGCCGCGAGGTTCAGATGGCGAATGTGACAAACAAGCGGCCATTGTCGCCGCATCTGCAAATCTACAAGCTGATCCCGACCATGGTGATGTCGATCATGCATCGCGTTACCGGAGGTGCACTTTACTTCGGTACCTTGCTGGTCGCGTGGTGGCTGATCGCGGCTTCTTCCGGCGCCACCTACTTCGAGTGGGTGAGCTGGTTCATGGGCACTCTTCTCGGACGGCTGATCCTGTTCGGCTACACTTGGGCGCTCGTTCATCACATGCTCGGCGGGCTGCGCCACCTTCTCTGGGATATGGGCTGCGGCTTCGAGAAGAGCTTTTCGACCAAGCTTGCCAAGGCCAATCTCATCGGCTCGATCCTTCTCACCCTGGTGATCTGGATCGTCGGCTACATGGTCCGTTTCTGAGGTGAATGACATGGATATGCGCACTCCACTCAGCAAGGTTCGGGGCCTCGGGTCTGCCAAGGACGGCACCACGCACTTCTGGCGTCAGCGCCTGACGTCGGTAGCCGGCATCCCGCTCCTGATCTTCTTCATCGTCTTCCTCGTCGCCTACAACGGTGCTCCTTATGCCGAAGTCGTCGGCGCACTGTCGAACCCCGTGGTCGCGGTGATCATGGCTTTGACGGTGATCAACAGCCTCATCCACATGCGGCTCGGCATGCAGGTGATCATCGAGGACTATGTCCATGTCGAAGGCATGAAGATCGTCCTTCTGATGCTCAACACGTTCTTTGCGGTTTTCGTCGGCGGTCTCTGTCTTTTCGCCATCTTGAAGATCGCATTCGTAGGATAATTCATCATGGCACCGAACAGTTCTCCCGCCCAAGGCGGCAAGGCATACAAGTACGTCGACCATTCCTATGACGTGATCGTCGTCGGCGCCGGCGGTGCCGGTCTCCGCGCGACGCTCGGCATGGCCGAGCAGGGCTTCAGGACCGCTTGCATCACCAAGGTCTTCCCGACCCGGTCGCACACGGTCGCGGCCCAGGGCGGCATCGCCGCTTCGCTGCAGAACATGACGCCCGACTGCTGGCAGTGGCACCTCTACGACACGGTCAAGGGCTCCGACTGGCTCGGCGACGTCGACGCCATGCAGTATCTCGCCATGGAGGCGCCGAAGGCCGTCTACGAGCTGGAGCACTACGGTGTTCCCTTCTCGCGCAACGAGGAAGGCAAGATCTACCAGCGCCCGTTCGGCGGCCACATGCAGAACTACGGTGAAGGCCCGCCGGTGCAGCGTACCTGCGCGGCTGCTGACCGAACCGGTCACGCGATCCTGCATACGCTCTACGGCCAGTCGCTTCGCAACAATGCGGAATTCTTCATCGAGTATTTCGCGCTCGACCTCATCATGTCGGATGATGGCCGTTGCACGGGCGTCGTCGCCTGGAACCTCGACGACGGAACCATCCATCGCTTCGCTGCCAAGATGGTCGTGCTCGCGACCGGCGGCTACGGCCGCGCCTACTTCTCGGCGACCTCGGCTCATACCTGCACCGGTGACGGCGGCGGGATGATCGCACGTGCGGGCCTGCCGCTCCAAGACATGGAGTTCGTGCAGTTCCACCCGACCGGTATCTATGGCGCCGGCTGCCTGATCACCGAGGGTGCACGCGGCGAAGGCGGCTATCTCGTCAACTCCGAGGGCGAACGCTTCATGGAGCGTTACGCACCGTCTGCGAAGGACCTCGCCTCCCGCGACGTCGTATCCCGCTGCATGACGCTGGAAATCCGCGAAGGCCGCGGTGTGGGCAAGAACAAGGACCACATCTACCTGCATCTCGACCATCTCGATCCGGCCGTTTTGCATGAGCGTCTGCCGGGCATTTCGGAAAGCGCGAAGATCTTCGCCGGTGTCGACGTTACCCGCGAACCGATCCCGGTTCTGCCGACCGTTCACTACAACATGGGCGGCGTTCCGACCAATTACTGGGGTGAGGTGCTGAACGCTGACAGCCAGAATCCGGAACGCATCGCGCCCGGCCTGATGGCCGTCGGCGAAGCGGGCTGTGCCTCCGTGCATGGCGCCAATCGTCTCGGCTCGAACTCGCTGATCGACCTCGTGGTCTTCGGCCGAGCGGCCGCAATCCGCGCTGGTCAGGTCATCGACAAGTCGGAGCCGGTCCCGGCGCTCAATACTGCTGCCTGCGACAGGATTATGGATCGCTTCGACCGCGTTCGCTTCGCCTCCGGCGCAACGCCGACGGCGGTCGCCCGCGACAAGATGCAGCGCGCCATGCAGGAAGACGCCGCCGTGTTCCGCACGCAGGAAGCGCTGGAATCCGGCTGCCGCCGTATTTCGGCGATCTGGAAGGGCGAGTTGCAGGACATCAAGGTCACCGACCGCTCCATGGTCTGGAACTCCGATCTGGTTGAGACGCTGGAACTCCACAACCTGATGGCCAACGCGATCACGACCGTCTATGGCGCCGAAGCGCGCAAGGAGAGCCGTGGTTCGCACGCGCGCGAGGACTATGCGACCGGTCCGCTCGGCGGACGTGACGACGTCAACTGGCGCAAGCATACGCTGGCTTGGGTGAGCGAAGCGGGCGAAGTCAAGCTGGACTACCGTCCGGTCCACACCGACCTCATCGCCGACGGCATCGATCCGCAGAAGATCGCGCCGAAGGCGCGCGTCTACTGATCTGAGAGGAACAGGACATGGTTGAACTCGCTCTTCCCAAGAACTCGCAGATCACCGAAGGCAAGGTCTGGCCGAAGCCGGAAGGTGCCAAGAACCTGCGGGAATACCGCATCTACCGGTGGAACCCGGACGACGGACAGAACCCGCGCATCGATACCTATTACATCGATGTCGACAATTGCGGTCCGATGGTGCTTGATGGGTTGCTTTACATCAAGAACAACATCGACCCGACGCTGACGCTCCGCCGCTCTTGCCGCGAGGGCATCTGCGGCTCGTGCGCGATGAACATCGACGGCACCAACACGCTTGCCTGCACGAAGGGTATGGATGAGATCGGCGGAACGGTGAAAGTTTATCCGTTGCCGCATATGCCGGTGGTCAAGGACCTCGTACCGGATCTCACCAACTTCTATGCCCAGCACCGTTCGATCGAGCCGTGGCTGAAGACCGTCTCGCCTGCGCCGGCGAAGGAATGGAAGCAGAGCCATCAGGACCGTCTGAAGCTCGACGGCCTCTACGAGTGCATTCTCTGCGCCTGTTGCTCGACCTCCTGTCCGAGCTACTGGTGGAACGGCGACCGCTATCTCGGACCGGCCGTCCTGCTGCAGGCGTATCGCTGGCTCATTGACAGCCGCGACGAAGCGACCGGCGAGCGCCTCGACAATCTCGAGGATCCCTTCCGGCTCTATCGTTGCCACACGATCATGAATTGCGCGCAGACCTGCCCGAAGGGGCTCAATCCGGCGAAGGCGATCGCCGAAATCAAGAAGATGATGGTCGAGCGCCGCGTCTGATCGGTACCGATATACGCGTGCTGAACGGGTTGCATCCGAAAGGATGTGACCCGTTCACGTATGCGGCATCAGTCGACGCCCGGTTGCAGAAGCGAATGGATCGTAATATTTGAGTGTCAACTTGATTTGAAAGGGTCGTTGGCGATAATTCCGCCGTGTTCCTGCGCGATTGACCCAATGAAGCGGATGAACGGGAGTATCGATATGAAATTCAAATATGCCGCGACGGGTGTTGCTGTCGTGCTTTCGCTTGCTGGCTGCCAGCGGACATCTTACAGCGGTCTCGATAACTCGTCGTCATCGCTGCCGCCGTTGCAGGCTCAACCCGTGCCGTCGGTACAGTCCGGCCAGCTTCCGCCGCCCGGCGGCGTTACTGATCCTTCGCAGTTCCCGGCGGCCCCCGCCGGCGCGCCGACTTCGGTTGCTACTGCGGCGCCCGCGACGGCTCTCGACGTCACCAAGGAATCGATGGTCGGCAACTGGCGTGTCACGAATGCCGGCGCCTCTTGCGATATGTTCCTGACGCTCACCAATCTCGGCGCCGGTTCGCGCGGTGGCACCCGCGGCTGTGCCGGCCCGCTGACCACGATGGGATCGTGGGAGGTCGAGGGCAAGCAGGTCGTGCTCAAGGACCGTAACGGCAATGTGATCGGCCGCCTCTACAAGACCGCGGACGCTCGCTTCGACGGAACGACCAATAACGGCCAGCCGGTCAGCCTCAGCCGTTAGTCCCAATTCTGGAGCGGGCCCAACCTTCCTCGTTCCCGCTCGGAGCATCCGATGCAACCCATCCCCGATTATGCGCATAGCGTATGCGAGCACTTGCGCTTGCAGGCCGCCGCCGGCCTGTTGCAGGCCGACTCCGCCCAGATGGAGGTGGCGCAGTCTCTCGACAACATTCTGTTTGATCTGAGGCAGCAGCGCCCTGCGGCAAAGTCGAGCGCACTCGGCTGGATGTTCGCCCGCAAGAAGAAGCCCGTCGGTACACGACGTGGCCTCTACGTCCATGGGAGTGTCGGGCGCGGCAAGACGATGCTCATGGACGTCTTCTTCAAGTTCGCCCCGGTGGAGAAGAAGCGTCGTGCACATTTCCATGAGTTCATGGCAGACGTCCACGCACGTATCCACGCCCATCGCGTGAAGCTGAAGAACGGCGAGACGCGGCAGGCCGACCCGGTTCCTCCAGTGGCGGCCGCATTGCGCGAGGAAGCGGAATTGCTCTGCTTCGACGAGTTCACCGTCACCGATATCGCCGATGCGATGATCCTGTCGCGGCTATTCACGGAGCTCTTCTCGCGGGGCTGCATTCTTGTCGCCACTTCGAACGTGGAACCGGACAATCTCTACCGGGACGGGCTCAACCGTGGCCTCTTCCTTCCCTTCGTCGCACTTCTGAAACGGCACGTCGACGTCATCAGCCTGGACTCACCGACCGACTACCGGATGGAGAAGAACCAGCACCTGCCGGTCTATGTGACGCCGCTCGACGAGCGTGCCGATCTGGCGATGAATGCGGCCTGGCACAGCCTCGTTGCGGGCAGACCCGAGGCCTCGCTGGAGATCGAGAGGGGTGGCCGGTCGGTACATGTCCCTTGCGCCGCCGGGAGAATGGCACGGTTCACCTTTGCAGACCTTTGCGAAAAGCCGCTCGGCGCGTCGGACTATCTCGAAATCGCTAGGAGGTTCGATACGGTCTTCCTCGAACATGTCCCGTGTCTCGGCCCTGAAAAGAGAAACGAGACGAAGCGGTTCATCATATTGGTCGACGCTCTCTACGACCACTCGGTGCGGCTGTTCGTTTCCGCCGCGGCAGCGCCAGAGGATCTTTTGACGGTGCGAAAGGGAACCGAGGGCTTTGAATTCGACCGCACCGTTTCACGCCTTTTCGAGATGCGGAGCGCCGACTATCTTGCCCTGCACAAGCGCCAACGTCAGCAAATGTGACGATCTCGGGTCATAAATTTTTACGTTTACGTAAGAAAATAATGATCTAACCGATTGAAAATCCTATCGCCAAAAGAATCGGTTGCGGTTTTTCTTGGTTTTGTCTATGCGATCTGACGCAACGGTCGGCATAAAGCCAATGTCTGCCCGGGTTTTGGATCTAGAAGGAAGCTCTTCAATGGCGCGCAAAAAGATCGCACTTATCGGTTCTGGAATGATCGGTGGCACGCTGGCGCATCTCGCCGGCCTCAAGGAATTGGGCGACATCGTCCTGTTCGATATCGCCGACGGCATTCCGCAGGGCAAGGGGCTCGACATTGCCGAATCCTCGCCAGTCGAAGGCTTCAATGCCAAGCTGACCGGCGCGAGCGACTATGCCGCCATCGAAGGTGCCGATGTCTGCATCGTGACCGCCGGCGTCGCCCGCAAGCCGGGCATGAGCCGCGACGATCTGCTCGGCATCAACCTGAAGGTCATGGAGCAGGTCGGTGCGGGCATCAAGAAGTATGCGCCGAACGCCTTCGTCATCTGCATCACCAACCCGCTCGACGCCATGGTCTGGGCACTCCAGAAGTTCTCGGGCCTGCCGAAGAACATGGTCGTCGGCATGGCCGGCGTGCTCGACAGTGCGCGTTTCCGCCACTTCCTTTCCGAAGAATTCAACGTTTCGGTCCAGGACGTCACCGCATTCGTTCTGGGTGGCCACGGTGATACCATGGTGCCGCTCGCCCGCTACTCGACCGTTGCCGGCATTCCGCTCACCGACCTCATCAAGATGGGCTGGGTCACCAAGGAACGCCTCGAGGAAATTATCCAGCGCACCCGCGACGGCGGCGCCGAAATCGTTGGCCTGCTGAAGACCGGTTCTGCCTATTATGCGCCGGCCGCTTCGGCGATCGAAATGGCCGAATCCTACCTCAAGGACAAGAAGCGCGTCCTGCCTTGCGCAGCCCATCTTTCCGGCCAGTACGGCGTCAAGGACATGTATGTCGGCGTGCCGACCGTCATCGGTGCCGGTGGCGTCGAGCGCATCATCGAGATCGACCTCAACAAGGCGGAAGAGGAAGCCTTCCAGAAGTCCGTCGGCGCCGTCGCCGGCCTCTGCGAAGCCTGCATCAATATCGCCCCGGCGCTGAAGTAACCGCCCCGACCCATCAAACAGGGACAAGACGATGAACATTCACGAATACCAGGCCAAGGCTCTCCTGAAGGGCTACGGCGCACCGGTTGCCGAAGGCGTGGCCATCCTCAAGGTGGAAGAAGCCGAAGCTGCCGCAAAGAAGCTTCCCGGCCCGCTCTACGTGGTCAAGAGCCAGATCCACGCCGGTGGCCGTGGCAAGGGCAAGTTCAAGGAACTCGGCCCCGACGCCAAGGGCGGCGTCCGCCTCGCCAAGTCGATCGACGAAGTCGTCGCGCATGCCAAGGAAATGCTCGGCAACACGCTGGTGACGGCGCAGACCGGCGAGGCCGGCAAGCAGGTCAACCGCCTCTATATCGAGGACGGCGCCGACATCGCCCGCGAACTCTATTGCTCGCTGCTGGTCGACCGTTCGGTCGGTCGCGTTGCCTTCGTCGTTTCGACCGAAGGCGGCATGGACATCGAGGCGGTCGCGCATGACACGCCGGAAAAGATCCACACGATCGCGATCGACCCGGAAGCCGGCGTCACCGCTTCGGATATCGCAAAGATCTCAAAGGCGCTCGAGCTCGAAGGGGCTGCGGTCGAAGACGCGAAGTCGCTGTTCCCGGCGCTTTACAAGGCCTTCGACGAGAAGGATATGTCGCTTCTCGAGATCAACCCGCTGATCGTCATGAAGAATGGCCATCTGCGCGTCCTCGACGCCAAGGTTTCCTTCGACGGCAACGCGCTGTTCCGTCATGACGACGTCCGTGCCCTGCGCGACGAAACCGAGGAAGACGCCAAGGAAATCGAGGCTTCCAAGTGGGACCTCGCTTACGTCGCGCTCGACGGCAACATCGGCTGCATGGTCAACGGTGCCGGTCTCGCCATGGCGACGATGGACATCATCAAGCTCTACGGCGCCGAGCCGGCCAACTTCTGCGACGTCGGCGGCGGTGCCGGCAAGGAGAAGGTGGCTGCAGCCTTCAAGATCATCACGGCCGACCCGAAGGTCGAGGGCATCCTCGTCAACATCTTCGGCGGCATCATGAAGTGCGACGTCATTGCCGAAGGCGTGATCGCCGCGGTGAAGGAAGTCGGCCTGAAGGTTCCGCTCGTCGTGCGCCTCGAAGGCACCAATGTCGAACTTGGCAAGAAGCTCCTGAATGAATCGGGCCTCGCGATCACCGCGGCCGACGATCTCGACGACGCTGCCAAGAAGATCGTCGCGGCGATCAACGGCTAATTGAAGGACCGGAACACATGTCCATTCTCGTAAACAAGAACACCAAGGTCCTCGTACAGGGCCTCACCGGCAAGACCGGCACCTTCCACACCGAACAGGCGCTCGCCTATTACGGCACGCAGATGGTCGGCGGTATCCATCCGAAGAAGGGTGGCGAAACCTGGACCGGTTCCAAGGGTGAAGCCCTGCCGATCTTCGCGACTGTTGCCGAAGGCAAGGAAAAGACCGGCGCTGACGCGACCGTGATCTACGTTCCGCCGGCAGGCGCCGCTGACGCGATCATCGAGGCGATCGAAGCCGAGATCCCGTTCATCACCTGCATCACCGAGGGTATCCCGGTCATGGACATGGTGCGGGTCAAGGCCAAGCTCGACAAGTCGAAGTCGCGCCTGCTCGGACCGAACTGCCCCGGCATCCTGACCCCGGAAGAGTGCAAGATCGGCATCATGCCGGGCTCGATCTTCCGCAAGGGTTCGGTCGGTATCGTTTCGCGCTCCGGCACGCTGACCTATGAAGCCGTGTTCCAGACCTCGAACGAGGGCCTCGGCCAGACGACGGCTGTCGGCATCGGCGGCGACCCGGTCAAGGGTACGGAATTCATCGACGTGCTGGAGATGTTCCTCGCGGATGAGGCCACGACCTCGATCATCATGATCGGTGAAATCGGCGGCTCCGCCGAAGAGGATGCCGCCCAGTTCCTGATCGACGAAGCCAAGAAGGGTCGCAAGAAGCCGATGGCCGGCTTCATCGCCGGTCGCACGGCGCCGAAGGGTCGCACCATGGGTCACGCCGGCGCCGTCGTTTCCGGCGGCAAGGGCGATGCGGAATCCAAGATCTCCGCGATGGAAGCGGCCGGCATCAAGGTATCGCCTTCGCCGGCACGTCTCGGCAAGACGCTGGTCGAAGTCCTGAAGGGCTGACCTATCTAAGACAAAAGGCCGGGCAAAGGGAGGGTTAGGAATCCCTTTGCCCGGATCTGGCATTTCAGCCACTGCGAACGCGGATCGCATCGAGAGTGGCAAAGCGGCGGGCCGGTCTTCGGCCATCACCACAAGTGGGAGGCGGGCGTGAAAGGCCCGCGAACAGTATGGCAAGGCAAGAAGCCAACGAGCAGTTCCTGATCACGTCGTTCCTCGACGGATCGAACGCAGCTTATATCGAGCAGCTTTATGCGCGTTACGAGGATGATCCGGCCTCCGTGCCGACCGAGTGGCAGTCCTTCTTCAAGGCGCTGGACGACAAGCCCGAAGACGTGAAGAAGGCGGCAGCCGGAGCATCCTGGCAACGCAAGAACTGGCCGATCTCGGCCAACGGCGAGCTCGTGTCCGCACTCGACGGAAACTGGGGCTTGGCCGAGAAGGCCATCGAAACCAAGGTCAAGGCGAAAGCTGTCGCGGCAGGAACCCCGCTCAGTGAAGCCGAAATCGTGCAGGCGACGCGGGATTCCGTCCGCGCCATCATGATGATCCGTGCCTATCGCATGCGCGGCCACCTGCATGCCAGTCTCGATCCGCTCGGCCTTGCTGCTCCGGTTGACGATTACAACGAACTCTCGCCCGCAGCGTACGGCTTCACGGAGGCCGACTACAGCCGCAAGATCTTCATCGACAACGTCCTGGGTCTGGAATACGCCACGATCCCGGAAATGCTCGATATTCTGAAGCGCACCTATTGCTCGACGCTCGGTGTCGAGTTCATGCACATCTCCAACCCGGAAGAGAAGGCATGGATCCAGGAGCGCATCGAAGGCCCGAACAAGGGCGTCGAGTTCACGGCAAACGGCAAGAAGGCCATTCTGTCCAAGCTCATCGAGGCGGAAGGCTTCGAGCAGTTCATCGACGTCAAGTACAAGGGCACGAAGCGTTTCGGTCTCGACGGTGGTGAATCGCTGATCCCGGCGCTGGAACAGATCATCAAGCGTGGTGGTCAGGAGGGCCTCGAGGAAATCGTTCTCGGCATGGCGCATCGCGGGCGCCTGAACGTACTCACAAACGTGATGGCCAAGCCGCATCGCGCTGTGTTCCACGAATTCAAGGGTGGTTCCTTCAAGCCCGACGAAGTCGAAGGCTCCGGTGACGTCAAGTACCACCTCGGCGCTTCCTCCGACCGCGAATTCGACGGTAACAAGGTGCACCTCTCGCTGACGGCGAACCCGTCGCATCTCGAAATCGTCAACCCGGTCGTCATGGGCAAGGCCCGCGCCAAGCAGGACCAGCTCGCCAAGGTCTGGGAAGGCGACATCATCCCGCTCAAGGAGCGATCAAAGGTCCTTCCGCTGCTGCTGCATGGCGATGCGGCCTTCGCCGGCCAGGGCGTCGTCGCGGAAATCCTCGGCCTTTCCGGCCTGCGTGGTCACCGGGTCGCCGGCACCATGCACTTCATCATCAACAACCAGATCGGCTTTACCACGAACCCGGCCTTCTCGCGCTCGTCGCCCTATCCGTCCGACGTCGCGAAGATGATCGAGGCGCCGATCTTCCATGTGAACGGCGACGATCCGGAAGCGGTGGTCTACGCGGCGAAGGTTGCGACCGAGTTCCGCATGAAGTTCCACAAGCCGGTCGTGGTCGACATGTTCTGCTATCGCCGCTTCGGTCACAACGAAGGCGATGAGCCGGCGTTCACCCAGCCGAAGATGTACAAGGCGATCCGCAGCCACAAGACGGTCGTGCAGCTCTATGCAGAGCGCCTGATCGCGGAGGGACTGATCACCGAAGGCGACTTCGAGAAGATGAAGGCCGACTGGCGTGCCCATCTCGAGCAGGAGTTCGAGGCGGGCCAGGCCTACAAGCCGAACAAGGCCGACTGGCTGGATGGCGTCTGGTCGGGGCTCAGGGCCGCGGACAATGCTGACGAACAGCGCCGCGGCAAGACCTCGGTGCCGATGAAGACGCTGAAGGAGATCGGGCGCAAGCTTTCGACGATCCCGGAAGACTTCAAGGCGCATCGCACCATTCAGCGCTTCATGGACAACCGGGCGCAGATGGTCGAGACCGGCGAAGGGATCGATTGGGCGATGGCCGAAGCGCTCGCCTTCGGATCGCTCTGCCTCGACGGGCACAAGATCCGACTTTCGGGCCAGGATTGTGAACGCGGCACGTTCTCGCAGCGCCATTCGGTGCTCTACGATCAGGAGACCGAGGAACGCTACATTCCGCTCGCCAATCTGTCGCCGACCCAGGCGCGCTACGAAGTCATCAACTCGATGCTTTCGGAAGAGGCGGTGCTCGGCTTCGAATACGGCTACTCGCTTGCCCGTCCGAATGCACTGACCCTCTGGGAAGCGCAGTTCGGCGACTTCGCCAATGGTGCGCAGGTCGTGTTCGACCAGTTCATCTCGTCGGGTGAACGCAAGTGGCTCCGCATGTCCGGTCTGGTCTGCCTGCTGCCGCACGGCTACGAAGGGCAGGGGCCTGAACATTCGTCCGCTCGTCTGGAACGCTTCCTGCAGCTCTGCGCGGAAGACAACATGCAGGTCGCCAACTGCACGACCCCGGCCAACTACTTCCATATCCTGCGCCGGCAGATGAAGCGCGACTTCCGCAAGCCGCTCATCCTGATGACGCCGAAGTCGTTGCTGCGCCACAAGCGTGCGGTTTCGTCGCTGTCGGAGATGGCCGGCGAGTCGTCGTTCCACCGTCTGCTGTGGGACGATGCCGAAGTCGTGAAGGACGGCCCGATCAAGCTGCAGAAAGACAACAAGATCCGCCGCGTCGTCATGTGCACGGGCAAGGTCTACTACGACCTGCTCGAGGAGCGCGAAAAGCGTGGCATCGACGACATCTACCTCCTGCGCATCGAGCAGCTCTATCCGTTTCCGGCCAAGGCACTCATCAATGAGCTGTCGCGGTTCCGGAATGCCGAGATGGTCTGGTGCCAAGAAGAGCCGAAGAACATGGGTGCGTGGTCGTTCATCGATCCGTATCTCGAATGGGTACTTGCCCACATCGATGCCAAGTACCAGCGTGTCCGCTACACCGGGCGCCCTGCGGCGGCGTCGCCGGCGACGGGCCTGATGTCGAAGCACCTGGCACAGCTCGAAGCATTCCTCGAGGATGCGTTGGGGGGCTGACGCTCCCCTCGCACAACCGACCCATTCGACAGAAACCGATAACTGATCAACGGAATTAAATCATGGCCACAGAAATCCGAGTCCCCACCCTGGGCGAATCCGTCAGTGAAGCCACGGTCGGCACCTGGTTCAAGAAGGTTGGCGATACCGTGAAGGCCGACGAGCCTCTCGTCGAACTCGAAACCGACAAGGTGACCGTCGAAGTCCCGGCTCCGGCCTCGGGCGTCCTCACGGAGATCGTCGCTGCGAACGGCGAGACCGTTGGTCTGGGCGCCCTTCTCGGTCAGATCGCCGAAGGCGCCGCCGGCTCTGCAGGCGCTGCTGCTCCCGCACCTGCCGCGACTCCAGCCCCTGCTGTCGCCGCTGCTCCTGCTGCTCCCTCGGCCATGCCGGCTGCCCCGGCCGCTGCCAAGCTCGCTGCCGACAACAACATCTCGACCTCGGACGTCGAAGGCTCCGGCAAGCGCGGCCAGGTGCTGAAGGGCGACGTTCTCGCCGCAATCGCCAAGGGTCCCGCGGCCCCGGCTCCGGCTGCCGCACCGGCTGCTCCACGCCCGGCTTCTTCGGTCGACGATGCTTCTCGTGAAGAGCGCGTGAAGATGACCCGCCTGCGCCAGACGATCGCCAAGCGCCTGAAGGACGCGCAGAATACCGCCGCAATGCTTACCACCTACAACGAGGTGGACATGAAGGCGGTCATGGACCTGCGCAACCGCTACAAGGACATCTTCGAGAAGAAGCATGGCGTGAAGCTCGGCTTCATGGGCTTCTTCACCAAGGCCGTCACGCATGCGCTCAAGGAACTGCCGGCGGTCAACGCCGAAATCGACGGCACCGACATCATCTACAAGAACTACTGCCATGTCGGCGTCGCCGTCGGCACCGACAAGGGCCTCGTCGTTCCGGTTGTACGCGATGCGGACCAGATGTCGATCGCTGAGATCGAGAAGGAAATCGGTCGCCTCGGCAAGGCCGCGCGCGACGGCGCGCTCTCGATGGCTGACATGCAGGGCGGTACGTTCACCATCTCGAACGGCGGTGTCTACGGCTCGCTGATGTCGTCGCCGATCCTGAATGCGCCACAGTCGGGTATCCTCGGCATGCACAAGATCCAGGAACGTCCGGTCGCCATCGGCGGTCAGGTCGTCATCCGCCCGATGATGTATCTGGCGCTTTCCTATGACCACCGCATCGTCGACGGCAAGGAAGCCGTGACCTTCCTCGTCCGCCTCAAGGAGAGCCTCGAAGATCCGGAGCGTCTCGTTCTCGATCTTTAAGGACAGCGACGGGGCGCCTCTGGCGCCCCGATGTCTCCGTGGGAGGGCGTGCCAACCTGCCATTCAGTCGACAGAGCGGCGCTCAATTTCACGGTCTTGTGTTGCAGCGGGCTCGTCGGAGCGCGCAACGGCCTTCTGCCGGGGTGTCGCAGCGGATCGCTTGTTGCTAGAGTCGCAGCGACGTCTTCAGATGCGGAGTTCCTTTCGATGATGCAGCACTACGTTCTAGAACTCCTCTCGCTGATGGCGATCTTCTCCTTCGCTATCGTTTCTCCGGGTGCTGACCTCGCCATGGTCATCCGCCAGTCGCTGGTGCATGGCCGGCGGGCCGCAATCATCACCAGCTTTGGCATTGGCGTATCGCTGATGTTCCACGTCACTTATACGATCCTCGGCCTCGGTCTGATCATTTCCAAGTCCATTCTGCTCTTCAACGTCATCAAGTGGTGTGGTGTCGCCTATCTCGTCTATATCGGCGTACAGGCCCTGCGCGCCGGCGAGGCGAGTGTCGGCCCAGCGGAGGCAACCGAGGCGGACGCAGAAAGGCGACAGTCGGGGATCAAGGCGTTCGGCCTCGGCTTCATGGCGAACGCGCTTAATCCGAAGGCCGTTTTCTTCTTTCTTTCGATCTTCTCGGCGGTTGTCAGCCACGAGACGCCGGGGCTGGTGAAGCTCGGCTACGGCTTTGTCATGGCAGCCTGCCTGATCGCCTGGTTCGTAGGCGTCTCCTTCTTCATGACCACTCCGCGGATGCGCGCGGCATTTTCCCGGGCGAGCAAGTGGATCAATCGGGCCTCCGGGCTCGTCTTCATCGCCTTCGGGCTGAAGCTTGCGGCAGCAAAGGCGAGCTGAGATGCCGGGCGTGAGGTCTGTCGCAATCGTCGCCTTCTCCCTGTTGGGAGTGCGGTCGCTCGCGGCTGCCGAATGCCCGATCGAAAAGGCGATCTACGTCGAACCGGAGGCGCGCGCCGAGTTGCGGTTTGCACGCACGGACGGGGAGAATTCGCCGCTCAGTCATCGCTTCGCCCTGATCCTCGGCGGCAAGCACTTCGATGGGCACGTGATGTACGATCCCGAAATCGAACGGCCGGTTGCCATGGTCCTCAACAACTGCCCCGAAGGAGACGTTACGGGCGCCGACATTGCCGCATGCACCGTCTGGCGCGGCATAATTTATGCGAGCGACGAACGGAAAGGCGGCATCGGCCTGCTGCCGTCCGAAGGAGAGGCAGCGGCACCGGCGATCGTGTTGCCCGGTTTCGGGCCGGCATGGGTGGCGTCATCCGTGGGCAAGTCTACCGACACGACGCCATGGGATGTCTTCTCTCTGGAAGGATGCGATCAATGAGTGACGGACCGGTTCTTCTGATCACGGGTGCGAGCCGCGGCATCGGAGCGGCGGTCGCCCGCAAGGCCGCCGGGTTCGGCTGGCAGGTGTTGATCAACTACGTTTCGCAGGAGGGCGCCGCGACGGCACTTGCTGCCGAGATTGCGGCCCTAGGCGGCGTTGCCGATGTCGTCCAGGGCGATACCGGCACTGAAGACGGCATTGCGGCGATCTACGCGAGACTTGATGCACGCTTTGGCCGCCTCGACGGACTGGTCAACAATGCCGGTATCGTCGACGTGTCCGCCCGCGTCGAGTACTTCAGCCGTGAGAGGCTAGACCGCATGTTCGCCATCAACGTGATCGGCAAGATTCGTTGCGCCGCCGAGGCGGTGAAGCGCATGTCCACGAACAATGGCGGACGAGGCGGTGCCATCGTCAACGTGTCGTCGATGGCGGCGGTTCTCGGCAGTGCGGGTCAGTATGTCGACTATGCCGCATCGAAAGGCGCCATCGACACCTTCACCGTCGGCCTCGCTCGCGAAGTGGCCGACGAAGGGATACGCGTCAACGCCGTCCGGCCGGGCATCATCGACACCGACATCCATGCATCCGGGGGCATTCCGGATCGGGCCAGTGCACTTGCTTCGACGATTCCCATGCAGCGTCCCGGCAAACCGGACGAGGTCGCCGATGCGATCCTTTATCTCCTCTCCAGCCAGGCATCTTATGTGACTGGCTCCATCTTGAATGTCAGCGGCGGACGATAGTCGCCGAATACGAAGGAAGCAGTCATGTCTTATGATGTCATCATTATCGGATCCGGCCCCGGCGGTTACGTGTGCGCGATCAAGGCGGCACAGCTGGGCCTGAAGGTCGCCGTCGTCGAGAAGCGCGCGACCTACGGCGGCACCTGCCTGAACGTCGGCTGCATCCCGTCAAAAGCGCTTCTGCACGCGTCGGAAATGTATCACCACGCCGCTCATGGCATGGACGCGCTCGGCGTCGAGCTTGCAGCTCCCAAGCTCAACCTCGCAAAGATGATGGCTCACAAGGATGCGACCGTGAAGTCGAATGTCGAGGGCGTCTCGTTCCTCTTCAAGAAGAACAAGGTCGACGGTATCCAGGGTACGGGCAAGATTCTCGCGTCCGGCAAGGTCGAAGTCACCAATGACAAGGGTGAGACGCAGGTTCTCGAGGCCAAGAATATCATCATTGCGACCGGATCCGAGGTCGCCGGCATTCCGGGTGTTCAGGTCGACATCGACGAGAAGGTGATCGTTTCCTCCACGGGTGGCATCGCCCTCGACAAGGTGCCCGCCAAGATGATCGTCGTCGGCGGCGGCGTGATCGGGCTCGAACTCGGTTCAGTCTGGTCGCGTCTCGGCGCCAAGGTTACCGTGGTCGAGTATCTCGACAACATCCTCGGCGGTATGGACGGCGAAGTGTCGAAGCAGTTCCAGCGCATGCTTGCCAAGCAGGGCATGGAGTTCAATCTCGGCGCCAAGGTCACGGGCGTCGAGAAGACGGACAAGGGCGCAAAGGTCACCTTCGAGCCCGTCAAGGGCGGCGAGGCTCAGACGCTCGAAGCCGACATTGTGCTGGTCGCCACCGGTCGCAAGCCCTACACGGCGGGTCTCGGGTTGGAAGAGGCCGGCGTTGCGCTCGACAATCGCGGACGTGTGGAGATCGACAGTCACTTCCGCACCAACGTCGCGGGTATCTATGCGATCGGCGATGTCGTCCGTGGTCCGATGCTCGCCCACAAGGCCGAGGACGAGGGTGTGGCGCTGGCGGAAATCCTTGCCGGCCAGCACGGCCACGTGAACTATGACGTCATCCCCGGCGTCGTCTACACGCAGCCGGAAGTTGCCTCCGTCGGCAAGACCGAGGAGGAACTGAAGGCCGCCGGTGTCGCCTACAAGGTCGGCAAGTTCCCGTTCAGCGCCAACGGCCGTGCGCGTGCGATGCTTGCGACCGACGGCTTCGTCAAGGTTCTCGCGGACAAGCAAACCGACCGAGTACTCGGCGTCCACATCGTGGGCTTCGGCGCCGGCGAGATGATTCACGAGGCGGCTGTTCTGATGGAGTTCGGCGGCTCGTCGGAGGATCTCGGCCGGACCTGCCACGCGCATCCGACGATGTCGGAAGCGGTTAAGGAGGCAGCGCTCGCGACCTTCTTCAAGCCGATCCACATGTGATACGCATGCCGGACTAAATCTTCTTAATGGTAGAAGCCGCGGCTTGCCAAACGGGCCGCGGCTTCTATCATCCGGCCGTAATCGCCCTGAAACTTTTTGACAAAAGGCAAGAAGATGACATCCTCCCCCGTAATCTCCTACTCCCTATCCCAGCGGCTGATCCACTGGATCATGGCCGCGCTGATTTTGTTCAACCTCCTGTTCACCGAAGGCATGGAGGAGCTCACGGAGGCCGCGGAAGAAGGTCAGGCGGTGACACCTGACATGATTGCGTCCGCCAACATTCACGCCTATGTCGGTATTGTAGTGCTCTGTCTTGCCGTCATCCGGCTGATCCTGCGCTTCACGCAGGGCGTGCCGGCGGCCCCCGCCGATGAGACACCGCTGGCGCAGATGGCCTCGAAAGTCACCCACGCGACCTTCTATCTGCTATTCTTCGTGATGCCGATCGCCGGCATTGCCGCTTACTACTTCGACATCGAGGCGGCCGGTTCTCTCCACGCAGAGCTGCTGAAGCTGTTGATGTGGGCGCTGATTGTCCTCCACGTCGGTGCGGTTCTCGTCCACCAGTTCGTCTGGAAGACGCCCGTGGCGCAACGGATGATCAAAGGCTGAACTACGGCTTTCAGCTGTGACATAAGACAAGAACAGGAAGCGCCATGCTCGATGTTTTTCCTGAGAGCCCGGCGCTTCCGCATCTCGCCTTGATAGAGGCAGACTGGGCCGATCGATATGTGGTGATTAGTCCGGGACAGGCGATGCCGGCGATTCGTGCGGCTCAATTGGCGCTTGGTCAGCCGCCTGTCTGGGTGCGCCGTCTGCTCGACATTCGCAATCGCGTTGTCGCGCCGTTTGGCCTAAAGGCTGCGGATTCGAAGCCTGGGGAGGCGGGTTCTGTCGGCGCCTTTGCGATCGTCAGCGAGCGAGACGATCAGGTCGTCCTGGGCTTCGACGACAGGCATCTGGATTTCCGCATCGTGATTGAAGTGGCTTCTGCTGGGACTGTCGGCAGCAAGGTCTCCGTCACGACGCTGGTCAAGAGGCACAATACTCTCGGCCGGCTCTACATTCTTGCGGTTACGCCTTTTCACAGGCTGATCGTGAGAACCACGCTTGGCCGTCTTGCGGGTCCGGTGGTCGTCAGCCGTTGACTGCCGTTACGCTATACCCCTGTTTGCGTAGCAGCTCGACCAAACCTTCGTTGCCCGGAAGGTGCAGGGCTCCGACTGCAATGAAGACGCCACCCTTTGCGAGGAGCGGCATCGCCCGCTCAGCCATTGTCTTGTTGCGGTCGAGAACGATTCGACGTTCGAAAGCGGCGTAACCGCTGTCACTGTCACCCGTCTTGCCCGGCGCGACCTTCTGCAGCATCGGCATAGTCATGCCGATCTCGCCTGTCGTGTAGAGCCTGACCATCGTCTCGACGACGTCGTTCATCCGGTCGCCTAAGGCTACAGTTTCGATCAAAGCCTGGAGATGAAAGTCGACGGGCAGAGAAGACACTGCCTCCAATTGCTCGGCAAAGGTCTCGAGGCCGACCACCGGCTTGCCGGCCTTTACCGCCTCCTCGGCAATATGTTTGTCGAGAAAGGAAGCGCCTTTTGCCTTGCGTGCGACCTCGCATCCGGGCAGTGCGACGAAGCTCGAGATGATCCAAGGCTTCATGCGCAGGACTGTCGCGAGCGGGATTCCGCGCTGCTGCAGTCCTGCCTCCAGACGGGTCGCATCTTCGGCCGAGAGGTGGTCGGTAATCGACGTGCCATCGGTGAACATCGTGAGATCTGGCCGGAGCAGAATTGCCGCGGCCGCCTTCTTGTCGTCGAGGATCTCGTCGGACTCGACGACGATCGTCGATGAGACGGCGAGAGCCTCCGGTGCCCCTTTCGGCATCCTGAGGACGCGCGGATCGGTCACGTGCATGGTGCCGAGCAGGTAGGACGGTGCGAGGCCATCCTTTTCTATTTTCCAGAAAATGCCCTTGCCGTTCGGGGTCTTTGCCGCCTCCCGGAGAATTGCCTCGTAGGCGCCGGAATCCTTCTGCTTCAAGTCCGAAAGAAGATCGATACCCGGGCACGCGCTATTGCTTTCCGCGCGAGCGGGGGAGAGGGAGGTCAGGACAAGGAGAAGCGACAAGGCGAGCGCCACATGGAGCGCGGCCAAGAACCAGAGGACCAGATCGCCCATACGTGCGAGGGAATGATGCGATCCGTTTCGGTTGAAGAGGCTGGCGAACATGGAAGCGCTCCGGTTGCGATCGCGGCAGACTACGCCCGCCGCTCCTCACGTTTCTTTAATGTGATTGGTTAACGCGGGAAGTCAGGCGCGAGGATGTGCCTTCTCGTAGACGTCGAGGAGCCTCGCTGCGTCGACTGCGGTGTAGACCTGCGTCGTCGAGAGGCTCGCATGTCCCAGCAGTTCCTGGATCGTGCGCAGATCGCCGCCGCCGCTCAAGAGGTGGGTGGCAAAGGAGTGGCGGAGTGCATGGGGTGTGGCGGAGTCGGGCAGTCCGAGCGCGGAGCGCAGGCGCTGCATCTCCCGCTGGATGATCGCCGGCTGCAACCTGCCACCGCGTACGCCACGGAACAGCGGACCGTCCGCCTCCAGATGGTAGGGGCAAAGCCGCACGTAGCTCTCGACGGCCTCCCTGACGACCGGCAGCAGGGGTACGATTCGAGTCTTGCGGCCTTTGCCGGTGACACGCAACGTGCTGCCGTCGCCGTCAAAGGCCTTCGGTGTCAAATCGAGCGCTTCGGAAATACGCAGCCCGCAGCCGTAGAGAAGGGTCAGGACGGCGGCGTTGCGTGCCGCGATCCAGGGCTCGTCGCTCAGCTGGGAGTCTGCCTGCACCACGGATATCGCCTGGTGTCCCGTCAGCGGCTTCGGTAGGGACTTCGGTTGTTTCGGCGATCGAATGGCGCCCGCACCCGCGGCGTTGACGAGCCCTTTCCTCTCCATGTGACGGAGAAATGAGCGAAGTCCGGCAAGATGCCGTCCGAGCGAACGTGCACCTGAACCTTCCCGTCTGCGGGCGGCAAGGAAGGCGCGCAAGTCCGCCGGCCTGAGCTCGGCGATATCGTTCACGCCGGGCGGAGCGCCGAGATGTGTGGTGAGAAAGGTGAGGAACTGGCGCGTATCCCGTTCATAGGCTTCGAGCGTGTTGTCGGCGAGCCGTCTCTCGCCCGCGAGGCTTTCCAGCCACTGTTGGCGTTCCTTCATGAGATCTGGTGCGGCGATGAGGAGCAGCACGTTCAAGGGTACGAACCTTTACTTTGAGAGCCTGCTGAACCAACATGCCCGGCATGTGTTAGTGAAGAGCTAACATGTAGATTCGTCATGCTTCCATCACATTGAGCTGCGATGGAAGCTGATCGACAGAACCGGGGTATTCCATGGCTCGCCGTGATTCGACGACGATGTTGGGACAGTTTGCAGAGGCCGTCGCCCTGGTATCGCAAGGTCAACCCGGACATATCGTCGATACGCTGATCGCGGAGCGCGGCGAAAAGATCGTCAAGCACCCGCTCTGGCCGGTGATGCGGCCATTCCTCTATACGCTGCTGCGCTATGCCAAGGCGATCGAATTCGCTGACGATGTTGCCAACATGCCCGGCTTTCAGGCGTTCGAATATCTGAGCAATGTGCTGCAGCTCGATATTCAGGTGCGCAATCTCGACCGTATTCCTTCCTCGGGCGGCTTCATCATGGTCAGCAACCACCCGACGGGTATCGCCGACGGGGTGGCCGTCTTCGACCTTCTGAAGGAGCGGCGGCCGGACATGATGTTCTTCGCCAACCGCGACGCCGTGCGCGTGAACCCGCGGTTGGCCGAGATGGTGATCCCCGTTGAATGGCGGGAGGAATACAAGAGCAAGCTCAAGGCGCGAGAAACGCTGCAACTCACCAACCGTGCCGTGGCAGAGCAGAAGGCGACGATCCTCTTTCCCTCCGGGCGCATCGCGTACTGGGCTAATGGGCGCCTCAATGAGCGCCCGTGGAAGACCTCGGCCGTCGGTCTCGCCCGCAAGTACAACCTGCCGATACTGCCGATTCACATGAAGGCGCGCAATTCGGGGCTCTTCTACTGGTTCGCCAAGTGGTCGACGGAGCTCCGTGACATGACGGTCTTCTATGAGCTCCTCAACAAGAAGGGTGATCGCTTCGAATTCACCATCGGGCAGATGATCCCGCCGGAGCAGCTCGAAGGCGATGCCGTCGAGGTGACCGCCGCGCTCGAACGGCACACAGTTCACCGGCTTGCGGCGGACGGGGACGCGTTGTTCTCGCGGTGAACGACACGCACTCGTAGCGTCCGTGTCGCTTTTCCGGTTTCTTTTCGGGCGCACGCGGTTCAATTTGCACACCGATGAAAGACGATTCGCCCGAACTCTTCGCCGCTCCGAAAGCTCGCGTGGTCCCGGTTCTGGTTCCCATGCCTGCGCCGGTTCCCTATTCCTATGCGGTGCCGGAGGGTATGGCGGTCGAACCGGGTTCCATCGTGCAGGTGCCGCTCGGTCCCCGTCAGGTAATCGGTGTTGTCTGGGATGGACCAGAGGGGGGAGAGGTCGACCCGCGCAAGCTCCGTCCGATCGAGAAGGTCTTCGATTGTCCGCCGATCGACACGAACATGCGCAGCTTTCTCAACTGGGTCGCCAGCTACACCCTGTCTCCACCGGGACTCGTCGCCCGAATGGCGCTTCGGGCGCCCGCGGCTTTCGATCCAGACCCGATGGTTGAAGGATTGCGCTTTTCCGGCATTGTACCGGAGCGCATGACATCTGCACGGCGCAAGGTGCTCGACCTTGCGGGTGATGGACTGTCCTGGACGAAGAGCGGCCTTGCCCATGCGAGCGGCGTGTCGGCGAGCGTGATCGACGGGCTTGCCGCCCAGGGCGTGTTCGAAACCGTTTTCCTGCCACCGCCGCCCCTGGTCGCGACTCCGGACGCGGACTACGCGCCGGCACGCCTCGAGGGTCCGCAGAAGGAAGCGGCGGCGGATATCCTCGAAGGTATCCGGAGCAGCGGGTTTTCGGTCGCCTTGATCGATGGTGTTACGGGCTCCGGCAAGACAGAGGTCTATTTCGAGGCGATTGCGGAGACCATCCGGCAGGGCCGGCAGGTATTGATCTTGCTGCCGGAAATTGCCCTCACGGCGAATTTCCTGGAGCGTTTCCATGATCGCTTCGGATCAAAACCGGCGGAATGGCATTCCGATCTCGCCACCCGCACACGCGAAAAGGTCTGGCGGCAGGCCGCGACCGGCGAGGTCCGCGTCGTCGCCGGTGCGCGATCGGCTCTCTTCCTTCCGTTCGAAGATCTCGGCCTGATTATTGTTGATGAGGAGCACGACCCGGCGTTCAAGCAGGAGGATCGGGTTTTCTACAATGCCCGCGACATGGCGGTGGTGCGTGCCAGGATCGGGGACTTTCCGGTCGTTCTTGTCTCCGCCACGCCTTCCGTGGAAAGCCAGGTCAATTGCCTTGCCGGGCGCTACAGGCGCATCCATCTGCCGACGCGGTTCGCCGGTGCTGCGCTACCGGACCTTCATCTCATCGACATGCGGCGACATCCGCCGGAACGTGGCGGCTTCCTTTCCCCCGTTTTGCTCAAAGCCGTCGGCAAGACCGTGGAGCGTGGCGAGCAAGCACTGCTCTTCCTCAATCGTCGCGGCTATGCGCCCCTGACGCTTTGCCGGGTCTGCGGTCACCGCTTCCAGTGTCCGCAATGTTCGAGCTGGCTGGTGGAACACCGCTTCCGTGGCCAGATCCAGTGCCATCAGTGCGGTTACGCCGAGCCGACGCCGCAAGCCTGTCCCGAATGCGGGACGCTGGATCATCTGGTGGCTTGTGGCCCCGGTGTGGAGCGCATCGCCGAGGAGGTTGAGCGGCACTTCCCGGATGCGAGAACGCTGGTGCTTTCCTCGGATCTCGGTGGCGTCAAGCGCCTCCGGCTCGAACTGGAGGCGATCGCCAACGGCGAAGCAGACATCGTGATCGGCACGCAGCTTGTCGCGAAGGGACACAACTTTCCCTTGATGACTCTCGTCGGCATTGTCGATGCCGATATCGGCCTTGCGAATGGTGACCCGCGCGCAGCCGAACGGACGTTCCAGCTGCTCTCGCAGGTCACCGGTCGTGCCGGACGCACCGGACGAAAGAGCCACGGTCTCATCCAGACGTTCCAGCCTCAGCATCCGGTGATGCAGGCGCTCGTTTCGGGTGACGCGGCGGCGTTCTACGAGCGCGAGATTGCCGAACGGGAGCGGGCGGGGCTTCCGCCTTTTGGTCGGCTCGTTTCGATCATCGTCTCCGCCGATACGCGCGGGGAGGCGGAAGCGCATGCGCGGCAACTGCGGAATTCGGCACCCGCTATGGACGGGGTCGCGATCCTGGGACCTGCCGAGGCGCCTCTCGCCCTGATCCGCGGCCGGCACCGTTTCCGTCTGCTGGTCCACGGTCGGCGCAGCAGCGACATGCAGGCCTTTGTTCGCACCATGCTCGAACGTGGACCGAAAGAGAGGCGCTCCGTCCATGTGCAGGTGGACGTCGATCCGCAGAGCTTTCTCTGAGCCGGCCGCGCAGGCACTCTGGAAAATGGCCCGCGATTCCACTAGGGAGAGAAGCGGAAAGCCGACGAACTCCGGCGAGACGAAGGCCGGCCGGCGCATGAGAGGGGCAACATGGAATTCTATTTTCCGACGGAATTTGGCGAGCAACTGGCCTTCGTATCGGCGGTCATCACGGCATTGATCGGTCTTGTCGTAATGTTCGCCCCGGGCCTGACGCTCAGGTTTTGCGGGCTCCAACCGCGTGAAGGAATGGCGGAAGGTTTCGCAGCTGCTCGTTCCCATGGCGGCATGCTGTTCGGCTTCGCGGCCGGTGCATTGCTGCTTGCTCAGCCGATGGTCTATCTCGCCTTCGGCGCTGCGCTTGCGATGTCCGTCTTCGGACGGGTACTCTCGGTCATGTCGGACGGCGGCAGTTCTCTGCGCGGAATTCTACTTTTGGTTGTTGCTGCAGTGCTTGCCTCACTGCCGATAGCCTATGTCTTCGGACTGACTTAAGCTCTATCAGGCCAGCTTGACCGAGGTCTTTGTCCAATTCGGCGTGGCCGGATACAAAATTGCCGCTTTGGGCTTGTGCTAAAGGCGTAATCGGGCAATACGCGTGTTGCGAGTCTAGACTTCGTATGCTAGACGGACCGCGAAATTCGGAGAAAGCAAGTCTCTCTGGCTTGTGTTTCTGGGGAAAACGTAACGATTTCAAAACTGTAGCGCTTCCATGCGGAAGTGGCGGCGGTGTTGGGTCAAAATCAGGGAATTTTTGCCCGTGGCAGACACATCCCAGCTTATCTCAGGTGTGGCGGAGCGCTATGCTTCCTCGCTTTTCGAGCTTGCGCTCGAAGCCGGCGCCGTCGATACCGTGGGTGCCGATCTTGATCGTTTCCAGGCGATGATCGATGTCAGCGCTGATCTGAAGCGCCTCGTTCAGAGTCCGGTCTTCTCTGCAGAGGATCAGGTCAAGGCCGTCGCGGCGCTTTGCGAGAAGGCAGGCATCGGTGGTCTGGTCGGCAACTTCCTCAAGGTCGTCGCCGGCAATCGTCGTCTTTTTGCCATTGCTGGAATGATTACGGCGTTCCGCCGTATCGCTGCTCGTCACCGTGGCGAGATCACGGCGGAGGTTACCTCCGCCCACGCGCTGAGCGGCGGACAGGAAAACGAACTGAAGGCGGCGCTGAAGGGCGTGACCGGAAAGGATGTGGCGGTCTCCGTAACCGTGGATCCTTCCATTCTCGGCGGCCTGATCGTCAAGGTCGGCTCCCGCCAGATCGACACGTCTCTTCGCACCAAACTTTCCACCCTTAAGCTTGCACTGAAAGAGGTTGGCTGATGGATATCCGCGCCGCGGAAATTTCCGCAATTCTTAAAGATCAAATCAAAAATTTCGGCAAAGAGGCTGAGGTCTCGGAAGTCGGCCAGGTGCTTTCCGTCGGTGACGGTATCGCCCGCGTCTACGGCCTCGACAACGTCCAGGCCGGCGAAATGGTCGAATTCCCGGGCGGCATCCGCGGCATGGCGCTCAACCTCGAAGCCGACAACGTCGGCGTCGTTATCTTCGGTAACGACCGCGACATCAAGGAAGGCGATACCGTCAAGCGTACCGGTGCCATCGTCGACGTTCCTGTCGGTCCGGAACTGCTCGGCCGCGTCGTCGACGCCCTCGGCAATCCGATCGACGGCAAGGGCCCGATCAATGCTACCCGTCGCGCCCGCGTCGACGTCAAGGCTCCGGGCATCATTCCGCGCAAGTCGGTTCATGAACCGATGTCGACGGGCCTCAAGGCCATCGACGCCCTGATCCCGGTCGGTCGTGGCCAGCGCGAGCTCGTCATCGGCGACCGTCAGACCGGCAAGACCGCCATCATTCTCGATACGATCCTCAACCAGAAGGCCATTCACGACAATGGCCCGGACGGGGACAAGCTGTTCTGCGTCTATGTGGCCATCGGCCAGAAGCGCTCGACCGTTGCCCAGTTCGTGAAGGTTCTGGAAGAGCGTGGCGCGCTGAAGTACTCGATCATCGTTGCTGCGACCGCGTCCGACCCGGCTCCGATGCAGTATCTCGCTCCGTTCGCGGGTTGCGCGATGGGCGAATACTTCCGCGACAACGGCCAGCACGCCCTGATCGGCTACGACGACCTGTCGAAGCAGGCCGTTGCCTATCGTCAGATGTCGCTGCTGCTGCGCCGTCCGCCGGGCCGCGAAGCTTATCCGGGCGACGTTTTCTACCTGCACTCCCGTCTGCTGGAGCGCGCCGCAAAGCTCTCCGACGAGCGTGGCGCCGGCTCGCTGACCGCTCTGCCGGTCATCGAAACCCAGGGCAATGACGTTTCGGCCTTCATTCCGACCAACGTGATCTCGATCACCGACGGCCAGATCTTCCTTGAAACCGACCTGTTCTACCAGGGCATCCGTCCGGCCGTTAACGTCGGCCTCTCGGTTTCTCGCGTGGGTTCTTCGGCGCAGATCAAGGCGATGAAGCAGGTTGCCGGCTCGATCAAGGGCGAGCTCGCCCAGTATCGTGAAATGGCCGCCTTCGCCCAGTTTGGTTCGGACCTGGATGCTGCGACGCAGCGCCTGCTGAACCGCGGTGCGCGCCTGACCGAACTTCTGAAGCAGCCGCAGTTCTCGCCGCTGAAGACGGAAGAACAGGTGGCCGTGATCTTCGCTGGCGTCAACGGTTACCTCGACAAGATCGGCGTCAACCAGGTCGGCAAGTTCGAGCAGGGCCTCCTCTCCTACCTTCGCTCGGAAGGCAAGGCCATTCTCGACGCCATCCGTACGGAGAAAGCGATCAGCGACGACACCAAGGGCAAGCTCAAGGCTGCTCTGGATTCGTTCGCCAAGTCGTTCTCGTAATCGGGGCTCAAGCCAAGGACGGATAACGGATGCCTTCACTTAAGGATCTGAAAAACCGGATCGCCTCCGTCAAGGCGACGCAGAAAATCACCAAGGCGATGAAGATGGTCGCCGCGGCGAAGCTGCGTCGTGCGCAGGAGGCGGCCGAGGCCGCTCGTCCCTATTCGCAGCGCATGGGTGCCGTCCTTGCCAATATCGCCCAGGCGGTCGGCAGCGATGACAGCGCACCGCGGCTGATGACCGGGACCGGCAAGGACGATGTGCATCTGCTCATCGTCTGCACCGCCGAGCGCGGCCTTTGCGGCGGTTTCAATTCGCAGATCGCCCGCTTTGCCCGCGACCATGCGCGCAGGCTTCTCGCCGCCGGCAAGACCGTCAAGATCTTCTGCGTCGGCAAGAAGGGCTACGACAGTCTGCGTCGCGAGTTTGCCGCCAGCATCGTCGAGCGTACAGACCTTCGCGAAGTCAAGCGCATTAGCTTTGAAAATGCCGACACGATTGGCCGCAAGGTCATCTCGATGTTCGACAAGGGCGAGTTCGACGTTGCGACCTTGTTCTATTCGGAATTCAAGTCCGTTATCAGCCAGGTTCCGACCGCACAGCAGCTGATCCCGGCTGCTGTTCCGGAAGCGGTCGCCGCAACGGGTGCGTCCGCCGTCTATGAATATGAGCCCGATGCCGGTGCGATCCTCAGCGATCTCATTCCGCGCAACATCTCGGTGCAGGTCTTCCGGGCTCTGCTCGAAAACGTCGCCGGTGAAATGGGCGCCAAGATGAGCGCAATGGACAATGCGACGCGCAATGCCGGCGAGATGATCAACAAGCTGACGCTCTCGTACAACAGACAGCGCCAAGCCCAGATCACCAAGGAACTCATTGAAATCATTTCGGGCGCGGAAGCGCTCTGAGGTTAAGGAAAGAGGGTAAGAAACATGGCTAAGGCAGCTACCCCGAAATCTACCGCGGCGAAGGCCGCAACCGGCTCCGCAGGCCGGGTTACCCAGGTCATCGGTGCTGTTGTTGACGTTGCGTTCGACGGCGAGCTGCCTGCGATCCTGAACGCGCTGGAGACCGACAACGGCGGCAATCGCCTCGTTCTCGAAGTTGCTCAGCACCTCGGCGAAAACCAGGTTCGCACGATCGCGATGGACTCGACCGAAGGTCTGGTTCGCGGCCAGCCGGTTATCGATAGCGGCGCTCCGATCACCGTTCCGGTCGGTCCCGAGACGCTCGGCCGCATCATGAACGTCATCGGCGAGCCCGTCGATGAAGCTGGCCCGCTGGTCACCTCCGGCAAGCGCGCCATCCACCAGGAAGCTCCGGCCTACATCGAGCAGTCGACTGAAGCCCAGATCCTCGTCACCGGCATCAAGGTCGTCGACCTTCTCGCTCCTTACGCCAAGGGCGGCAAGATCGGCCTGTTCGGCGGCGCCGGCGTCGGCAAGACGGTTCTCATCATGGAACTGATCAACAACGTCGCCAAGGCGCACGGCGGTTACTCGGTATTCGCCGGCGTTGGCGAACGTACCCGCGAAGGCAACGACCTCTATCACGAAATGATCGAGTCGGGTGTCAACAAGCACGGCGGTGGCGAAGGCTCCAAGGCCGCCCTCGTTTACGGCCAGATGAACGAACCGCCGGGCGCCCGCGCTCGCGTCGCTCTGACCGGTCTGACGATCGCTGAAGATTTCCGCGACAAGGGTCAGGACGTTCTGTTCTTCGTCGACAACATCTTCCGCTTCACCCAGGCTGGTTCGGAAGTTTCCGCACTTCTCGGCCGTATCCCGTCGGCCGTTGGTTATCAGCCGACGCTGGCCACCGACATGGGTGCAATGCAGGAACGCATCACCACCACGACCAAGGGTTCGATCACCTCGGTTCAGGCCATTTACGTTCCCGCCGACGACTTGACCGACCCGGCGCCGGCAACCTCGTTCGCCCACCTGGACGCAACGACCGTTCTGTCGCGTTCGATCGCCGAAAAGGGCATCTACCCGGCCGTCGACCCGCTCGACTCCACCTCGCGCATGCTCGACCCGCTGGTCGTCGGCGAAGAGCACTACGAAGTCGCTCGTAAGGTTCAGTCGACCCTGCAGCGCTACAAGGCTCTCCAGGACATCATCGCCATTCTCGGCATGGACGAACTGTCGGAAGACGACCGCATCGCGGTTGCCCGCGCCCGCAAGATCGAGCGCTTCCTGTCCCAGCCGTTCTTCGTCGCTGAAGTCTTCACCGGTTCGCCGGGCAAGCTGGTTGCTCTCGAAGACACGATCAAGGGCTTCAAGGGCCTGGTCAACGGCGAGTACGACCACCTGCCGGAAGCAGCCTTCTACATGGTTGGCTCGATCGAGGAAGCCATCGAGAAGGCGAAGAAGCTGGCGGCCGAAGCTGCCTGATCATGCAACGGGCGCGCGTTCTGACGCGCGCCTCTGCTCCTCCATTTAAAAAGTGAAGAGTCATGGCCGACAATTTCAATTTTGAACTCGTTTCGCCCGAGCGTCTGCTGCTTTCCGAAAAGGTGAGCGAAGTTGTCATTCCGGCGACCGAAGGCGAGATGACCGTCATGGCCAATCATGCGCCGACCATGACGACGATCAAGCCTGGTGTCGTTTCGGTAAAGTTTGCCTCCGGGCAGACGAGCCGGTACGTCGTCTTCGGCGGCTTCGCAGATATCCTTCCGACTGGCTGCACGCTTCTTGCGGAGTCCGCCGTCGAGATGAGCGAACTGAACCGCGAGACGCTGGTGAAGCGGATCGAGGCCGCAAAGGCCGAACTTGAGAAGGTCGACAGCGCGGAGCACAAGACCAAGCTCGAGCAGTATCTTGCCGAGCTGACGCATCTCAACGGTGCCATCATTCCGGCCTGATCGAGCCAGGGAATTAGAGACAGGCGGTCGAAAGGCCGCCTTATACATTGCGAGGCCGGTGCATTTGTTATGATGCACCGGCCTCGTTTGTCATTGGGTGATTGCAACACCGCGATGACGATGCGCAAAGCGGTTGGCCCTAGGCGGCCTGAACTTACGTTCGTAAGAAAGCATAACCCTTTGCGCATTTCGAGGCTTTGTCGAACCGTTGAGAGAGCTTCGCGCTCGCGTATAAGGGAGACAGCAGCCTCATGGCCTATACTAACCATTTTATCGGCATCGACATATCGAAATCCTCCTTCGACATCTGTGTGCTTCCCGAGGCGCTCTCGGCAAGCTTCTCTAATGATGCCTGTGGGATCGCCGGCGAACCGCTCGCCGCAGCTTGACGCGTCCGTCGCCATCAGCGAACCTGAATGGCGGTGCGAAGGGCATCGGGCGACCTTGGCAGGTGAGCATGAAGATCGGTATCGTCGGTGCTGGTATGGTCGGAAGCTCGGCCGGCTACGCCTTGGCCATGACGGACAGCGCCAGCGAGATCGTCCTTGTCGACCGGAATGACGCTCTGGCCCGCGCGCAGGCGGAAGATATTTCCCACGCCGTACCGTTCGTGTCAGCTACCACCGTGAGGTCAGGCGACTATGCCGATCTCGTCGACGCCGGCATCGTTATCCTCGCCGCGGGCGTCAGCCAGAAGCCGGGCGAGACACGGCTTGCACTGCTCGAGCGCAATGCCGAGGTCTTTCGGGAGGTTGTTGGAGCCGTCGGAACTGCCGCGCCCGAAGCGATTCTGCTCGTCGCTACCAATCCCGTCGACGTCATGACGGCTGTTGCGACCAAACTCTCGGGGTTGCCGCCCCAGCGGGTAATCGGCTCTGGAACGATCCTGGACACGGCCCGCTTTCGTAGCCTGATCGGTCGCCATCTCGGCATCTCGCCCCAATCGGTACACGCCTATGTGCTCGGCGAGCACGGGGACAGCGAGGTCCTCGCCTGGTCCAATGCGCGCGCGGGATCG
Organism: Ciceribacter sp. RN22; assembly: GCF_024054295.1. Taxonomy (NCBI): domain Bacteria; kingdom Pseudomonadati; phylum Pseudomonadota; class Alphaproteobacteria; order Hyphomicrobiales; family Rhizobiaceae; genus Ciceribacter; species Ciceribacter sp. RN22. The sequence goes on along the minus strand of NZ_JAMXLD010000002.1, from coordinate 964,275 downwards.
ATTGCGCTGGAAACCTTCGCCGACCAGGTGGGCAAGCGCCTGGACGCTGCCGTTCGGCAGACCATCGATGACGGTGTCCGCAATGCGGCCTATCGAATCATCAGTGGCAAGGGTGCTACCTATTACGGTATCGGGGCGGGCCTTGCCCGCATTGTGAAAGCGATCACCCGTGACCAACGCGATGTGCTGTCCGTGTCGATCGTCACCGCGATGGTGGAGGATGTGGCCGAAGTTCCGCTCTCCGTGCCACGCGTTGTCGGTGCGGCCGGTGTGCTCGCCGATCTCTTCCCCGAGCTTGACCGGGAGGAACAGGCGGCGCTGCGCAAGAGTGCAATGTTGATCAAACAGGCGACGGTTTCGCTTGGTCTCTAGGGACAGACAGGAACGAGGCGGCTTGGTTTTGCAGGACATATGCACTATGACATTTCGTGAATTACGCATATGCGTGTCTTGACCGAAACTGTGGTGGTACTGGCCTTGCTGGACAATGTGAGCGATAAAAGCCGTCTCGACGATTTCATGTCGAAAGCAGCGGCCGCAAGTGAACTGCTGAAGGCGCTTTCCCACGAATCGCGCCTGCTCATTCTCTGCATCCTTGTGAACGGGGAGCGGACGGTTAGCGAGATCGAGGCGATCCTCGGCATTCAGCAGGCGGTGGTTTCGCAGCATCTCGCGCGCCTGCGGATCGAAGAGCTGGTCAAGACGCGCCGCGAGGGCCGGCAGATCTATTACAGCATCGCCAATCCCAGCCTCAGCGATCTCCTCGCGGTCCTTTACCGGATGTATTGCGAGCCGGAAAGCAATACCCGCGCCTGACGCCATCCCTGTTGCCGCTTCCTGCACCCGGCAGAGCTGTGTTATCTCTGGCGCGAGGGAGTGGCGATGATCGACAAGCTGGAATTCTTTATCGCCCTGGCGCGTGAGCGACACTTCGGGCGGGCTGCCGAGGAGTGCGGGATTTCGCAGCCGACGCTTTCGGCGGCCATTCGTCAGCTCGAGGACCAGCTCGGGGTGGTTTTGGTCCAGCGTGGCTCCCGTTTCCAGGGATTGACGCCGGAGGGGCAGCGTGTGCTCGAATGGGCGCGTCGCATCGTCGGCGACACCCGCACGATGCGCGAGGAGATGCGGGCCGCCCGACACGGATTGGCCGGGCACGTCCGGATAGCGGCCATCCCGACTGCCCTCACCATCGTCCCGAGGATCACGGAACCCTTCCAGGTCAAGCATCCGGACGTGACTTTCTCGGTGATCTCGCGGACATCGCTGCAGGTCCTGAGCCAGCTCGAGAACTTCGAGGTCGACGTCGGCATCACCTATCTCGACAACGAGCCGCTCGGCCGTGTCAGCATGGTGCCGCTTTATGCGGAGCGCTACCACCTCATCACCGCCTCGGACTCGCCACTGGCCGATCGCGAAACTGTGACCTGGCGAGAAGTCGCCGACCTTCGGCTTTGTCTATTGACGGCGGACATGCAGAACCGCCGCATCATCAACCAGCTTATGGCAGAGGCTGGCGTCGTGCCGAAGCCGACGCTCGAATCGAACTCGATGATCGTGCTCTTTTCGCATATCCGCACCGGTCGATGGGCCTCGATTATGCCGAAGAACGTTGCGGAATCCTTCGGCTTTTCCGCCGGTATCCGGATGATCCCTCTTGTCGAGCCGGAGGCGGAACATGTCGTCGGCCTCGTTGCTCAGCACCGCGAGCCGTTTACACCTCTTGTTTCCGCGTTGCTGCACGAAGGCCGCAGGCTCGCGGAGGTCGAGGCGTTTTGATAGGTTTTATCTATCAAGCGACGGAACACCATTATTGACCCTCGTGCTCCAACTCGGCCATCCTTGCTGCTATAATCGGCGGACAGCGAAGGTTTCCGGTCTCGCGCACTGAGCAGCACAGCTACTGAACAGAAGGCCGGCACGCCCAAACGGTTCAACACGATCCGCTGAAGCCATTTCGTGTCGGTTTGGGAGGACTGATCATGAATATACGGTCATCGGTGGATGACGTCTTGTCTCGCACGCGTGCGATCATCGAAGAGCACAGGCTTTCGGACGGGCCATTGCTTCCGATCCTGCATGCGGTGCAGGAAGCGTTCGGCTTTATTCCGGAAGATTCAAAGCCTCTCGTCGCGAGTGCTCTCAATCTTTCGCGCGCAGAGGTGCATGGTGTCGTCTCTTTTTATCACGATTTTCGTTCCGAACCTTCCGGCCGCCATGTACTGAAGCTCTGTCGCGGGGAGGCGTGCCAGTCGATGGGTGCAGACCGGCTTGCGGAGGAGTTGAAAGGCCTGCTCGACGTGGAGTGGGGCGGCACGACGGCGGACGGTGCCGTCACCGTGGAGCCGGTGTTCTGTCTCGGTTTGTGTGCCTGTGCGCCATCGGCCATGCTCGACGGCGAGGTATACGGTCGTCTGGACAACGAAAGCTGCAATGCGCTGATCGCGGAGGTGCGCCGATGACCACCACCATCTTCGTCCCCCGCGATGCTGCCGCGCTCGCAGTCGGTGCCGACAGGGTTGCCGCGGCGATCTCTCGCGAGATCGAGATGCGCGGTATCGACGCCCGTGTCGTCCGCAACGGTTCGCGTGGGCTACTCTGGCTCGAACCCATGGTGGAAGTCAGGACCGAACACGGCCGCATTGCCTACGGTCCGGTCAGTCCGGGCGATGTGCCGGGGTTGTTCGCAGCCGGTTTCCTGGAGGGAGGGGCGCATCCGCTCTGCCACGGGCGGACCAGGGACATCCCGTTCCTGCGCAACCAGACGCGCCTCACCTTTGCCCGTTGCGGTGTCACCGATCCTCTCTCTCTCGATGACTTCCGCGCCTATAGCGGCCTCAAGGGGCTCGAAAAGGCGTTGACGATGTCTCCCGGCGAGATCGTTGCCGCGGTCACCGAGAGTGGCCTGCGCGGCCGTGGCGGCGCGGGGTTCCCGACCGGCATCAAGTGGAAGACCGTGCTCGATGCACCGGGCGCGACGAAGTACATCGTCTGCAATGCCGACGAAGGCGACTCCGGCACGTTCTCGGACCGCATGGTCATGGAAGGCGATCCGTTCATGCTGATCGAAGGCATGATTATCGCCGGAATGGCAACGGGCGCGACGAAGGGTTACGTCTATACCCGGTCCGAATATCCCCACGCCATCGAGACGATGCGGCGGGCGATCACGATCGCGAGGGAAGCGAATCTTCTCGGTCCCTCCATCCTCGGGTCCGGCCGCGCCTTCGACATGGAAGTCCGCGAAGGCGCAGGCGCCTATGTCTGCGGCGAGGAGACATCTCTGCTGAACAGCCTGGAAGGCAAGCGCGGCATCGTCAGGGCAAAGCCGCCGCTACCGGCTCTGCAAGGGCTCTTCGGCTGTCCGACGGTGGTAAACAACGTGATTTCGCTCGCGTCCGTTCCCGTTATTCTCGATCGTGGCCCGGCCTTCTATCGGGACTTCGGCGTCGGCCGTTCCCATGGCACGATTCCGATTCAGCTCGCCGGCAACGTCAAGCACGGCGGCCTCTATGAGACGGCATTCGGCCTTTCACTCGGAGAGATCGTCAACGACATCGGTGGCGGCACCTTGAGCGGTCGACCAGTCAAGGCCGTCCAGGTCGGCGGCCCGCTCGGGGCCTACTTCCCGCCCTCGCTCTTCGATACGATCTTCGACTACGAGGCATTTGCCGCCCGCGACGGTCTCATCGGGCACGCGGGCATCGTCGTTTTCGACGACACCGTCGATATGCTGAAGCAGACACGTTTCGCGATGGAATTCTGCGCGATCGAGAGCTGCGGCAAGTGCACGCCCTGCAGGATTGGCTCTACCCGCGGCGTCGAAACGGTCGACCGGATCGCCGCCGGTGTCGAGCCGGAGCAGAACAAGGCGCTGCTTGCCGATCTCTGCAACACGATGAAGTTCGGCTCGCTCTGCGCGCTCGGTGGCTTCACCCCCTATCCCGTCATGAGCGCTCTGAAGCACTTCCCGGAGGATTTCGCTCCGGCTCCCATAAAGGAGGCTGCGGAATGACAACGACGATCGTCGCTCTTCGCCGGACTTTATCCCTTGCTTTCAACCAGGAGGCTCGCCATGCCCCTCGTTCCTGAAATCGATTACGGTACTCCGGCGTCCAGATCGGAGAACACCGTCACGCTGACCGTCGACGGGAAGCGCATCACCGTTCCTGCCGGCACCTCGATCATGCGCGCCTCTATGGAGGCTGGCATCCAGGTTCCGAAACTCTGCGCGACCGACATGGTCGATGCCTTTGGTTCGTGCCGTCTCTGTCTCGTGGAGATCGACGGACGGGCCGGCACGCCGGCCTCCTGCACCACGCCGGCGGCCGAGGGCATGGTGGTCCACACCCAGACCGACCGGCTGAAGCAGATCCGCAAGGGCGTAATGGAGCTCTACATCTCCGACCATCCGCTCGACTGCCTCACCTGCGCGGCGAACGGTGACTGCGAGTTGCAGGATATGGCAGGCGCCGTCGGCCTGCGCGATGTCCGGTATGGCTACGACGGCGACAATCACGTGAAGGCGAGGTCCGGAACCGGCGCGGCGAATGCGCGCTGGATGCCGAAAGACGAGAGCAATCCCTACTTCACCTACGATCCGTCGAAGTGCATCGTCTGCTCGCGCTGTGTGCGGGCCTGCGAAGAAGTGCAGGGTACCTTCGCGCTGACGATCGAGGGCCGGGGCTTCGAGTCTCGCGTTTCCCCAGGGATGCACGAGAACTTCCTGGCGTCGGAATGCGTGTCTTGCGGCGCCTGCGTGCAGGCATGTCCGACGGCGACGCTCACCGAGAAGTCCGTCATCGAGATCGGGCAGCCGGAGCATTCCGTCGTCACCACCTGCGCCTATTGTGGTGTCGGCTGTTCCTTCAAGGCGGAGATGCGTGGCGAAGAGCTCGTCCGCATGGTGCCGTGGAAGGACGGCAAGGCGAACCGTGGCCATTCCTGCGTCAAGGGGCGTTTCGCCTGGGGATATGCGACGCATAGGGATCGCATTCTGAACCCTATGATCCGTGAAAAGATCACAGATCCCTGGCGCGAAGTGACCTGGGAGGAAGCGCTTGCGCACGTCGCCTCCGAGTTTCGCCGGATCCAGTACCAATACGGGCGCGACTCGATCGGCGGCATCACCTCGTCCCGCTGCACGAATGAGGAAACCTTCCTCGTGCAGAAGCTGGTGCGTGCCGGGTTCGGCAACAACAATGTCGACACCTGCGCGCGCGTCTGCCATTCGCCGACGGGATACGGTCTCGGCCAGGCATTCGGTACTTCCGCCGGCACGCAGGATTTCGATTCGGTCGAACACTCCGATGTCGTGCTGGTCATCGGTGCCAACCCGACCGACGGCCATCCGGTCTTCGGCTCACGCCTGAAGAAGAGATTGCGTCAGGGCGCCAAACTGATCGTCATCGATCCGCGCCGGATCGATCTGGTGCGCACGCCTCATGTCGAGGCGGCCTATCACCTGCCGCTGAAGCCGGGCACCAACGTTGCCGTTCTGACGGCGCTTGCTCACGTGATCGTAACCGAAGGCCTGTTCGCAGAAGCCTTCATTCGTGAACGCTGTGACTGGTCGGAATTCGAGGACTGGGCGGCGTTCGTCGCTGAGCCGCAGCATTCGCCGGAGGAGACGGAGAAGTTCACCGGGGTGCCGGCAGAGCTTGTCCGCGGCGCGGCCCGCCTTTATGCGACGGGTGGCAATGGCGCGATCTACTACGGTCTCGGCGTCACCGAACACAGCCAGGGCTCCACGACGGTCATGGCGATCGCCAACCTCGCCATGGCAACCGGCAATATCGGACGGCCGGGCGTCGGGGTGAATCCGTTGCGTGGCCAGAACAATGTGCAGGGCTCCTGCGACATGGGTTCTTTCCCGCACGAACTTCCGGGCTATCGACATATCTCTGACGACGCGACGCGCGAGACCTTCGAGAAGATGTGGGGCGTGACGCTTAACAACGAACCGGGCCTGCGCATCCCGAACATGCTGGATGCGGCTGTCGAAGGCTCCTTCAAGGGCCTCTACATCCAGGGTGAGGACATCCTGCAGTCCGATCCCGACACCAAGCACGTGTCCGCCGGCCTCGCGGCGATGGAATGCGTGGTGGTGCACGATCTCTTCCTCAACGAGACGGCCAATTACGCCCACGTCTTCCTTCCGGGCTCGACCTTCCTCGAAAAGGAGGGCACCTTCACCAATGCCGAGCGCCGCATCAATCGCGTCCGCAAGGTGATGAGCCCGAAGAACGGTTACGCCGACTGGGAAGTGACGCAGAAGCTCGCACAGGCCATGGGGCTCGCCTGGAATTACGGCCACCCGTCCGAGATCATGGGCGAAATCGCTGCCACGACACCGAGCTTTGCCGGTGTCACCTACGACTACCTGGAAAAGATGGGCTCGGTGCAGTGGCCCTGCAACGAGAAGTTCCCGGAAGGCTCGCCGATCATGCACGTCAACGGCTTCGTGCGCGGCAAGGGCAAGTTCATCCGCACGGAATATGTCGCGACCGACGAACGCACCGGCCCGCGCTTCCCACTGCTTCTGACCACCGGCCGCATCCTGTCGCAGTACAATGTCGGCGCGCAGACGCGCCGCACCGAGAATGTGGTCTGGCACGAAGAGGACCGACTGGAGATCCATCCGCACGATGCCGAACAGCGGGGTATCAAGGATGGCGACTGGGTCAAGCTTGCCAGCCGTTCGGGCGACACGACGCTGCGGGCGCTGATCACCGATCGCGTCGCGCCCGGTGTGGTCTATACGACCTTCCACCATCCGGAAACGCAGGCGAATGTGATCACCACCGACTATTCGGACTGGGCGACCAACTGTCCGGAATACAAGGTGACGGCGGTCCAGGTTTCGCCTTCCAATGGTCCATCGGACTGGCAGCGAGACTACGAGGACCTCTCGCGGAAGTCTCGTCGTATCGCCGGAAAGCTGGAGGCGGCCGAATGACGCCAGCGCGCCTCGCCGCGAAACCTGTGCCGGAGCTCGTGCTTCGGGCGGGTGCCGTGCGGAGCGGCGAGCGCATGGTCCCCGAGGAGGTTCCGATTGCTTTCAGCTATGGCGGCACCACCCATGCCGTCATGATGGCGACGCCAGCGGACCTCGAGGATTTTGCCGTCGGGTTCAGCCTCACCGAAGGCGTCATCGCCGACCCGGCGGAGATCGTCGGCATCGAGGTCGTGGACGAGGGGCGTGGCATCGACGTGCAGGTGACGCTCGCCGATCCGGTCGCCGACGCTCTTCGTGCGCGCCGACGCCACATGGCGGGACCCGTCGGCTGCGGTCTCTGTGGGATCGAGTCGATCGATCAGGCGCTGAGGCCAGTGCGGTCCGTGAGGGGCGGCGGTCTGCGCTTGCGCTCGCGGGAGGTCGCAGAGGCTGTACGAACACTGGGAGACGCGCAGAGCATCAACCGCGTGACGCATGCCGTGCACGGCGCCGGTTTCTACGTTCCGGGAAAGGGGCTGGTGGCGATCCGCGAAGACGTCGGACGCCATAATGCGCTCGACAAGCTCTGCGGAGCCGTCGTGAAAACCGGCTATCGAGGTGAGGATGGGGTGGTCGCCGTCACCAGCCGACTCTCCGTCGAAATGGTTCAAAAGGCAGCAAGCCTCGGCAGTTCGTTTCTGCTCGCCGTCTCAGCGCCGACGCTCCTCGCCATCGAAACGGCCGAGAAGGCCGGCATGACCCTCGTCGCGGTCGTCCGTGGCGAGGATTTCGAGATATTCACCCACGCTGACCGCATATTGTCTCCAGGAGCCGTTGCCGATGTCGCATGAGCACACCGCCGAAAAGCTGGTCCGGATGGCGAACCAGATCGCGTCCTTCTTTGCATCCCAGCCCGAGGCAACGCGGGTCGATGGTGTTGCCACGCACATCAACAGGTTCTGGGAGCCCCGCATGCGTCGGCAGCTGTTCGAGATCCTCGACGCAGGCGGGGACGGCCTCGACCCGCTGGTCCTCGACGCCGCCAAACTGATCAATCGGCCCGAGCCGGCGTAGCATTGCCGTTCATCCGCAACCGTATCCCGTGGCTTTTGTGACTTCGCCTTCTCTGCTATTCATGACGGCAATCTGATCGACGGGATGGGAGAGGCGCGTGCGGGCAGAGACGGTACGGAAAGCGGCCGCGGCCGAACGCACGCCCGAATTCGGGCCGTGGCTTGCGCAGGCGTGCATTCTCGTCGTCGACGACGAGCCCGGGATGCGTAATTTCCTCGTCCGTACCCTCGGGCCGCGCTGCAAGCGGATCGAGGAGGCAGCCGATACCGATGAAGCCAATCGCAAGCTCGATCGATACCATTTCGACGTGGTCATTCTCGACAACATCATGCCGGGCAAGAACGGCGTGGACTGGCTGGTCGAGCAAAGGGCCATAGGCTTCTATGCCGATGCCATCCTGATGACCGCCTATGCGGACCTCGAGACGGCGATCCAGGCGCTACGTGCCGGTGCGGTCGACTTTGTGTTGAAGCCCTTCCGCTCCAACCAGATCCTCAACGCCGTCGCCCGTTGTCTCGATCGCATGCGGCTGCAGCGCGAGAATTTCGTTCTGCGCTACGAGCTGCGTGCGACCTCCGAGCACATCCTCCTGCGGGACAAGCTGATCGGCGAGTCGCCAGCGATCCGCGGGGTTCGCGAGACGATTGCAAAGGTGGCGCCCCTGCCGACGACCGTGCTGCTGAGTGGTGAATCGGGCACGGGCAAGGAGGTCGCTGCCCGTTCGATCCATGCGCTGTCGGATCGCGCCTCGAAACCGTTCGTGCCGGTCAACTGTGCGGCGATTCCGCCGGACATGATCGAGTCCGAGCTTTTCGGCCATCTCAAGGGAGCCTTCACGGGTGCGGAGACGAGCCGCGAGGGCCTGTTCATGCATGCTCAGGGCGGGACGCTCTTTCTGGATGAGATCGGCGAGATGCCGCTCGCGACCCAAAGCAAGCTGTTGCGGGCGATCGAAGACAGGCGCATACGTCCGGTTGGAGCCGAGCGTGAGGTTCCGGTCGATCTCCGCCTCATATTCGCGACCAATGCGGACCTAGAAGCGCAGGTCAAACAGGGTAACTTCCGCGCGGATTTGTTCTACCGGATCAATGTGATGCAGCTCTTTCTCCCGCCTCTCAGAGAGAGAGACGGTGATGTGCTCGAACTCGCTCGGCTGTTCATGGACAAGTTGTCGCTGCAGCTAGGCATGCCGCCGGTGACCATCGATGCCGACGTGACGGCCGCGCTCCTGCACTATCGCTGGCCCGGAAATGTTCGCGAGTTACGGAATCTCATCGAGCGGTCGCTGATCCTCGGTGCCTTCCCCGAGGACTTCCGAGGTCATCGTTCCCCGGCGGCTTTCGCCGCTTTGACACTCGAGGATGTCGAACGGCGACACATCCTTGCCGTTCTTCATGAGGTTGGCGGCAATCGCGACGAGGCAGCGCGGCGGCTGGGAATCTCGCGCAAGACGATCGATCGCAAATGCGCGGCCTGGAATGTCTGAGCCCGCGACACCTGTCACGCCCGGCGTGGGCGGCTCCTCGATCCGCTTTCGCCTGCTTGCAATCGCGCTGTTGCCGACACTTGTCATACTGCCCGTGCTGCTTGCCGTCACCATGGCGCGATGGGAAGCCAAGTTCGATGCGCTCCTGACCTCCAAGGTGAACGGCGATCTCACGATCGCGCACCAGTATCTGTCCCGGATTCTCGAAAACACCGGCGAGCACCTGAAGGCACTCACGGACTCGGCCGGTTTCCGCGACATCGTCGCCCGTGACGGGGCTGCCGCACTGCCGGCATTTCTCGAAGAAAACCGAAAGCGGCTCGGGCTGGATTTCCTGATGGTCGCAGGTGACGAAGGGCCATTCGCCGCCTCTCCACCGCTGGGAACCGTCGCGCCGATCCGCAGCGACTGGCCGGTCGTGCAGGCGGCGCTCTCTGGTCGTGCCAGCACGGCGATCGACATCTTCACCAACGAAGAACTGGCGGCGATCTCCTCCAACCTGGCGTCCCAAGCGCGGTTGGAGCTTGTGCCGACGCCGAACGCGCTTCCGACCGACCGGTCCTCCGAAAGTCGGGGCATGGTCGTCCATTCCGCGAGCCCCGCTTTCGTGCCGGGCCAGGGAACCGTCGCGCTGGTCGGCGGAATCCTGCTCAACCAGAACCTCGTGTTCATCGACACGATCAACGATCTGGTCTACCGCGAAGCCAGCCTTCCGACTGGCAGCCGCGGAACGGCGACGCTGTTTCTCGACGACGTTCGCATCAGTACGAATGTCCGGCTCTTCGAGGACAAACGGGCGCTCGGCACACGGGTATCTAAGGCGGTCCGCGAGGCGGTGCTCGACCAAGGTCGTGTCTGGCTCGACAGCGCCTTTGTCGTCAACGATTGGTATGTTTCCGCCTACGAGCCGATCAGCGACAGCTACGGCAAGCGGGTCGGCATGCTCTATGTCGGCTTCCTGGAAGCGCCGTTTGCACGCGCCAAAACGGAGACTCTGATCGGTATCGGTCTTGCATTCCTTGCCGTGACCGGCGCCAGTGTTCCGATCTTTCTGCGCTGGGCACGAGGAATCTTCAAGCCGCTCGAGCGCATGACGGCCACCATCGGCAGGGTGGAGGAGGGGGATCTCGGTGCACGTACCGGCCTTGCACGTGCCGACGACGAGATCGGCCGCGTCGCACACCATCTCGATACGCTGCTAGATCAGGTCCAGCAACGTGATCGCGAACTCCGGGCCTGGAACGATGAACTCAATGCCCGGGTGGCGGCCAGGACGCATGAACTCGAAATCGCCAACAGGCAGCTCGAGGCGACCACGAAGCAACTGATCATGTCCGAGAAGCTTGCTGCCATCGGTGAAATCACGGCCGGGGTCGCCCACGAGATCAACAATCCCATAGCGGTCATGCAGGGCAATCTCGATGTGGTTCGCAGCGTTCTTGCTGCCGAGAGCGAGGGCGTCGCGACCGAGTTTCGTCTCATCGATGAACAGATTCACCGGATCAGCCAGATCGTGACGAAACTCCTGCAGTTCGCGAAGCCCGAGGAATATGCCGGCTATGTCGAGCGGCACGCGGTGGCCGATGTGGTTTCTGATTGTCTGCCGCTCGTGCAGCACCTGCTGAACAAGGGTGCTATCGGGGTCTCGCGGGAGGATGCGGCCACGCGCCGGATACTGATGAACCGCACGGAGCTGCAGCAAGTGCTGGTGAACCTCATCGTCAACGCCATCCACGCGATGCCGGACGGCGGGACGCTGACGCTGAAGAGTCGAGACGAGAATCGCGAGGGACGGCGGGGTGTTGCCATTGAGGTGACGGATACCGGCGTCGGGATGACACCCGAGGTACTGCACCGCATCTTCGATCCTTTCTTTACTACCAAACGGCAGGGCGGAACCGGTCTTGGCCTGTCGATCAGTCAAACGCTGGTTACGCGACAGGGCGGCAGCCTGACCGCCGAGAGCCATCCGGGAGCAGGAACCACCTTTACGATCTGGCTTCCAGAAGCGGATTGAAGACATTCTGCCCGGACAAAATGTCGCACACAACCCGGACAAAATGTCCAAATTTCCGAGTAGGCGCGGCCTAACACATTGAAAAACGTCAAGTCGTCTCCTGGCACACGGGTTGCAACGTAACCTTTGCTTCCGGCGCGCTGTCTGACATCGAGCCACCGGACGCGGGAGAGCGACTCGCTTGCGCGACATCGCTGGGGAGGCAGTACGTGCATCGGTTCCATGGATCGGAACTGATGTCTGTCTGCAAGCAGATGGATCCGCCGGCTTCGACCGGGGGAAGGGAGGAGAATAGAAATGTCTGTTAGTACGGAAACACTAACCGGCGGTTATGGCGCGGGTCTGCTCGACCGCGAGCGCATCATCGCGAAGCCGGGCTTCAATCGCTGGCTGGTGCCGCCAGCGGCACTTGCCATTCATCTCTGCATCGGCATGGCCTACGGCTTCTCGGTGTTTTGGCTGCCGCTCACAAAGTCGATCGGGATTACGGCGCCTGTCGCCTGTCCGGATATGACCCTGGCCTCGGCGCTCTTCACGACCAGCTGCGACTGGCGCGTCAGCGATCTCGGCTGGATGTATACCCTGTTTTTCGTGCTTCTCGGCAGCTCGGCGGCCATATGGGGTGGCTGGCTTGAGCGTGCTGGCCCGCGCAAGGCGGGCTTCGTAGCGGCCTGCTGCTGGTGCGGCGGGATTGTCCTCGCTGCGATCGGTGTCATCTTCCACCAGCTCTGGCTGATGTGGATTGGTGCGGGCGTCATCGGAGGTATCGGCCTCGGGCTCGGTTACATCTCGCCGGTCTCGACACTGATCAAGTGGTTCCCGGACCGCCGCGGCATGGCTACCGGCATGGCAATCATGGGCTTCGGCGGCGGTGCGATGATCGGAGCACCATTGGCCAACATGCTGATGAACACCTTCAAGAGCGATACCTCGGTCGGCGTGTGGCAAACCTTCATCGTCATCGCCGCGATCTATTTCGTCTTCATGATGGGCGGTGCTTTCGGCTATCGCATTCCGCCCGCCGGTTGGCGCCCTGAAGGCTGGCAGCCGAAAGTTACCGGCAATGCGATGATTACGCACGGCCATGTCCATCTGCGTGACGCGCACAAGACGCCGCAATTCTGGCTGATCTGGGCCGTACTGACGCTCAACGTTTCCGCCGGTATCGGGGTGATCGGCATGGCCTCGCCGATGCTGCAGGAAATCTTCGCCGGTTCGCTGATCGGTGTTCCGGAACTGAAGTTTGCCGATCTCAGCAAGGAACAACTGGCTGCCGTCGCCGCGATCGCTGCCGGATTCACCGGACTGCTGTCGTTGTTCAACATTGGCGGACGGTTCTTCTGGGCATCACTCTCTGACAAGATCGGGCGCAAGAACACCTATTACGTCTTCTTCCTGCTCGGCATCCTGCTCTATGCCTCGGCACCATGGGCGGCCGGCATCGGCAGCAAAGTGTACTTCGTGGCGGCCTTCTGCGTCATTCTCTCCATGTATGGCGGCGGCTTCTCAACCATCCCCGCCTATCTTGCAGACATTTTCGGAACGCAGTTCGTGGGCGCAATCCATGGCCGCCTCCTGACAGCATGGGCCACGGCAGGCATCATCGGGCCGGTCGTCGTCAACTACATCCGGGAGGCACAGATCGCTGCCGGTATTCCCCGCGCACAGGTGTACGATTTCACCATGTACATCCTGGCCGGCATGCTGGCATTGGGGCTCATTGCCAATGCGCTGGTCAGGCCGCTCTCCGACAAGTGGTTCATGTCGGACGACGAAGTCGCGGCCCTGCAGGCCAAAACCCAGGCAAGCAATGCCGGCCCGACTGGCTCCTTCGGGATCGGCAAGGGTGGGTTCGACGGAAAGGCGCTGGCCGCCTGGGCCGTCATCGGTCTCCCGATCCTCTGGGGTGTCTGGATCACGCTGCAGAAGACCTTCGTGCTCTTCAGCTGAGCCTGGCTAAAAGAGAGATTTTCGTGGGGAGGCGGGCTGAAAAGTCCGCCTCTCTTGCATTCGCCTCAGTTGAGCCAAAGGCGGATGAGTGCCGCTTCCGGCGTTTCCAGTCCGCCGTTCTCGACGCCGGTTGCCCAAAGGCCGGCACCCGCGGCGTAGGTTCCGGGCGTCAAGCCGCCCGCCTCGCATTGGCTCACCGCACGGATTCGCTTGCCCGCGGCGACGGCCTCGGCAAGAACATTCAGGATCGCTTGGTCCGATGGCGCCGTGCCGGCACCGAAGACCCGCAGGACAGCGCCGTCCAGCGTGGCGAGGCTGGCTTCCAGCGCCTCAGCCGGCAGGCCCGGCGAAAGCGTCAGGATGGCGAGGCGACGGGCGGAGAAGCTGCGCCTTGACGGCGTCGGTTGCTTCAGTTGCGGCTGCGAGCGAAAGGAGAGGGCCGCGTGACTGTGGTGCTTCACAAGGCCGTCCGCCGGCAGCAGCGAGCCCGCAAAAGCCAAATGTACACCTTCGCCTGTCTTCATGGCCGCCTCGATCGCCAAGGCAAGATTGCCTTCGGCATCACCACCCATGTCGAGCGGCGTCATGGAACCGCAAAGAATGACCCTGCGGCCTTCTCCGGCAAGCGCCTGCGAAAGGGCGGCGCCGGTGAAGGCCATGGTGTCGGTGCCATGGGTCACGATGGCCGGTACGTCGGGATAGGCGCGGATGGCCGACAGGATCGCATTCCATCCATCCGGCCCCATATCGGCGCTGTCGATCAGCGGGTCGAAGACGTGGGTGTGGAGCGCGATCCCCGCCGGCAGCCGCTCCGCGAGTGCCTTTTCGACGAGGCCTTTGACCGGAGCGAGGCCGTCGGGCCCGGGCGCCATGCCGATCGTGCCGCCGGTGTGGATGAGAAGCAGTTGCATGACGTTGAAACCTCAGACGATTCTGTCTGCCCTGTCGTACGTCAGGCCCTGTCCGCGATCAACTCACCGGACGAAGGACGGGGCGCGCACGCAATAAAACCCGGCGCTACCGATAGCGCCGGGCTCCATAGATCAAGATATCGCGGGCTGCGATCAGGCGGCGAGGTCGTCGGCTTCCGTGCCCTTGAACATCTTCGACAGGTTCAGGAAGCAGATCATGCCGTTCTCGGTGGCGATGATACCTTCCGAGAAGGACTTGTCGAACGAAGCCGAAATTTCCGGTACAGGCTGAACCTGGGAGCTCGGAATCGTCAGAATGTCGGAGACGCGGTCGACGAGCATGCCGATCACCATGTTGTGAACTTCGGCGACGACGATCGCACTGCGCTCATTGGCGACCGTGCTCTTCATGCCGAGCTTGTAGGCAAGATCGATGATCGGGATCACCGAGCCGCGCAGATTCATGACGCCGATCACGTCGGCCGGCGCATGCGGAATGGGGGTCGAAGGCGCCCAGCCGCGGATTTCGCGAATGGTCGTTGTCTTCACGCAGAATTCCTGATCGTGAAGACGGAAGGCGATGATCTCGAGGGTATCGCCGCCGAAGGTCGTGGAGTTTATCGTCGTTGCCATCAGTGTGTTCCCAGTCCTTTTGTCGTTCGCAGAGCGCCGGCGCCGAAACGTCCTTGCTCATGCCGTGAAAACGCGTACCGGCGATGCGACGGACCGGGCTGCGGCAGTTACATCTCGTCTCGCTCTTTGCACCGTAGCGGAAGAGTGTTGCTCAAATCTAAACCCGAGACGGCACAGGAGAGCTGCAGCCCGCACCGGCCAAAGGCCCGCCGTCTTCACGCGCCTTTCGACAGTACGGCGTCGATGTTCTCGATTGCCCAATCCACCTGGTCCCTGGTGATCACCAGCGGTGGCGCGAGGCGAATGGTATTGACGTGGGTGTCCTTGGCGAGAATGCCGTGGTCCTTCATGGCGTAGCAGTACTTGCGGGCACCGCCTGCCTCGGGCAGGAGCTCGACCGCCATCATCAGGCCGCGCCCGCGGACTTCCCGGATCATGTTGGAACGGATCGACCGAAGCCCCTCCATGAAGTAGGCTCCCATCCTTTCGGCGTTTTCGATCATGCCTTCTTCGACCAGTACCTTCAGCGCCTCTCGAGCGATCGCGCAGGCGAGTGGGTTGCCGCCGAAAGTCGAGCCGTGCTGGCCAGGCTGAAGGACTCCGAGCACTTCTGAGTTCGAAAGCACCGCGGAGACAGGATAGAAGCCGCCGGAGAGGGCCTTGCCGATCAAGGTCACGTCCGCCTCGATCCCTTCGTGCTCTTCCGCCAGCAACTTTCCGGTTCGACCGAGCCCGGTCTGTATCTCGTCGAGGATCAGTGTGACGTTGTGCTCTGTGCAGAGATCACGCACGCGGCGGAAATAGCCGGCCGGAGGAATGATGACGCCGGCCTCGCCCTGGATCGGCTCGATGAGGGCAGCGACGGTGTTCGGGCTTATGGCGGCCTCGAATGCGGCGGCATCACCGAAAGGTACGATGGTGAAGCCCGGCGTGTAAGGACCGAAGCCTTCGCGGGCGTCCGGATCGGTCGAGAAGCTGATGATGCTCAGCGTGCGGCCGTGGAAATTCTCCGAACAGACGATGATCTCGGCCTTGTTCTTCTCGACGCCTTTCACCTCGTAGCCCCATTTGCGTACCGCCTTGATCGCCGTTTCGACGGCTTCGGCGCCCGAGTTCATCGGCAGGATCTTGTGGGAGCCGGTCAGCGCTGCAAGCTCTTCGTAGAAGAGAGCGAGCTGGTCGTTGCGGAAGGCGCGCGAGGTCAGCGTAAGCTTGGAGGCCTGTTCGGTCATCGCGGCCAGGATGCGCGGGTGGCAGTGCCCCTGGTTGACGGCGGAATACGCCGACAGGCAATCGAGATAGCGGTTTCCCTCGCTGTCCCAGACATGCACGCCCTGGCCTCGCGTCAGTACGACGTCGAGCGGCTTGTAGTTATGGGCGCCGAGACGGTGTTCGGTGGCAATCAGTTCGGCTGTCCGGGACATGGTGGCGTTCCTTGTGACTCAGGCGGAGCGGGTGGGGCGGTCGAGGACGCGGCGGCCGAAAAGGCTCGCCGCGAGATCGACGAGGACGCGGGCACTTTTGCCGCGATCGTCCAGAAAGGGGTTCAGTTCGACGAGGTCGAGCGAGGAGACGAGCCCGCTATCGTGCAGCATCTCCATGATGAGATGGGCCTCCCTGAAGGTTGCTCCGCCCGGTACCGTGGTGCCGACACCGGGAGCGACGTCCGGATCGAGGAAATCGACATCGAGGCTCACATGCAGGAGGCCGTTGTTGCGCCCGACCTCGGCGAGAATCCTGCGCATGATTGCGCCGACACCGTCCTCGTCCACGGCCCGCATGTCGAACACATTGACCTTGTTTGTGGCGATCGCGACGCGCTCCTCCTCGTCAACAGAGCGGATGCCGACCTGATAGACCTGCTTCGGGTCGACGAACGGCCGGTCGGCTGGAAGGATAGGGGCGAACTCGGCCTGACCGCAGAAGAAGGCGACCGGCATGCCATGCATGTTGCCGGATGGAGAGGTCTCCGGCGTGTTGAAGTCGGCGTGCGCATCGAGCCAAAGAACGAAGAGCGGCCGGCCGACCTGTGCGGCGTAGCGGGCCATGCCGGAAACGCTGCCCATCGACAGGCTATGATCGCCGCCGAGCGCTACCGGCAAGCTACCGGCGCAGGCAGCATCGAAAGTGGTCTTTTCCAACAGACGAGTGAAGGCGCCGACAATCGGAAGATTCTTCGCCTTCGGGCTCGTCCGAAGGTCGGCTGCCGGTCCCGGGCGCAGGTCACCCGCATCGCTGACGCGGTATCCGAGTTCCTGCAGCATCTGACCAATGCCGGCAATCCTGAGGGCTGCCGGTCCCATCGCGCAGCCACCGCGGCCGGAACCTTCCTCGATCGGCACCCCGATCAGTGTCACCGCCTTCTGCTGTTCCTGCATCCGCTACTCCCTGTCTTCTGGCGAGGATTATCCCTGCGCACCGCGTCGGCAAAAAGATGGAAAAATGTCGAAAAGGAAGCTAAGTTTCGCAAAATGACAGGCCATTCTGACGGATTGTGACCCTTGGACGACCTCGATCACGCGATACTCGGCGCATTGCGCCACAATGCCAGAATCGCTGTGTCATCGCTTGCGGCGATGACCGGTGCCTCGCGCGCCACCATCTCCGCACGGATCGATCGCATGGTTGCAGATGGTACCATCGCAGGCTTCACCATCAAAACCGGAAGTGAGCTGCGCGCGGCCGGCGTCCGCGCGATCGTGATGATCGAGGTCGTCGGCAAGTTCGCAGACAAGGTCGCCCATCAACTACGGGGCTTGCCCGAGGTGCGTGCACTCCACAGCACCAATGGCCGGTGGGACTTCGTCGCCGAACTCGAGGATCGCGATCTCGCGTCCTTCGACGAGACGCTGCGGCGCATCCGCCTCATCGAAGGCATCAATACCACCGAGAGCAACATTCTCCTGAAGACCAGCAAAGTGAGCTACTGATCGCCGTATTCAATTGGCGGGGAAGCGGAATAGGACCGGAAGCTCTGCCGGGCTCAGTATTCCTTTTCGTAGAAGATGCCGGCACCGCCGGAGCCGTCGCCTCCGGCTTCGCCCTTCAGTTTGACGCCACGCCCGACATCGAGATTGATGGTGGCTCGGCCCGTACCGTCGGCACCCTGGTCGAGTTCGATATAGGTCCGCTCGTTCAGGTATTTTCCGGCACGGAACTGCGCCTGGCCGCGTTCATCGGTCGTGATGTCGAGGTTGTCGATGCCGATCGCGCCGCGCAGGCTGCTGAAGAGCGATGTCTGTCCGCCGGCAAGCTGTCCCACGGCATCTGCGAGCTGGGCGATCTGGAGCGCTGACAGCCGGGTCATCGACTGACCGAAGATGAGCTGCGCAAGGATCTCGTCCTGCGGCAGTGCCGGCGAAGACGAGAAGGCAACCTGCGGATTGTTCGCCAACCCCGAGAGCGTCACCGTGATCGTCGTGCTGCCGGATGTCGTGGTGGCTTCCATGTCGAGGATGGGGATGAGGCCGCCCCCGAAGGTAATCGTGCCCCGGGTGAAGTCCAGGCGCTTGGTCAAAACGGTCAGGCGCCCGCGCAGCAGCGTGAAAGCGCCACTGACGTCGGGATCGGTGGCCGTTCCCCTCAGGGTGAGCGAGCCTCCGAGTTCGGCATCGATGCCCCTGCCGCGCACGAAAACGCGTGAAGGCGAGGATATGGCAAGGTCGAGCCGGATGCTGGAACTGCTGCCACGCGCCTCTGTCGGTCGCAATGCGGCCGTTTGGGCGCGCACCGCCGGGGGAGCATTCCTGTGCTTGACGTCGAGCTCGGCGAGACTTGCGGGAAGTCGTTCGGGCACGGTGATTGCGGTGTCGGACAGCGCCAGGGATCCGGACAGCACCGGTCCGGAGAGAAGGGGACCGCGCAGTCCGAGCGTGCCGTCGACCGTCGAGTGGAAGAGCATACCATCGACGTAGACGGCCTTGACGAGCTTGATCTCGACATCGGCCGGCAGTCCCGGAGAACGGATGTCGATGGTGCCCGAGCCGGACACGGTGCCGCCACTCACCAGACGCCCCGTGAGATCAGAGATCGTCGCCCGGTTCTCGGCAAGTGTGACCGTTGCTGCCAGGGCTTCTACGGTGAGATTTCTCCGCACGTCGATGAGCCGCGCGCCGCTTGTCGTCAGTCTGCCGCCGACAACGGGACCGCGGAGATTGCCAGACACCGTGAGCTGGACATTTGCTGTCCCTTCCAGCACGAGGCCCTGTTGTGACAGAAGGCCCGACAGCGTCGCGAAGGGCAGATCGCCGGCGAAGCGCAGGTCGACATCCTGCCTGCCGGACACGACAAGCGATCCTCCGCCGGTCAGCACGGCGCCTCCGGCGCCGGTTGTCCGCGTATCGATCGTCAGCCTGCTGCCTTCGAAACGTCCGCGTGCATTGACGTTCAAGTCACCGAGGGCGGCCGAGCGTGTCTGTGCGACAGCCGCGTTCCGCCAGTCTAATGTGTAATCGACGACCGGCGCCGCTACCCGACCGTTGACGGTCATCGTTCCTGAAATGCTTCCCCCTGCCCCGAGATTGGGTGACAGGTTGTTGGCCAATGCGGCCGGAATGTTGTTGAGCGCAACACTCAGATCGAGCGTACGTCCGGCCCTTCCGTTGAGTGCGACAGTGCCCCCACCCACAGAGAGGGTTGCGGAACGCAGAGTTGCGTCGCCGTTGACGATGTCCACGGATGTAGGAGCGGAGAGTTGCAGAGGTATCCCGCGCGGCGCGGCCGAAAGCTCCTTTAGACCGACGGTCAGTCCATTGGTCGTTTCCACTACGTCACCTTCGAAAAGGACGGGTGCGTTGTCATAGCGTGCTTCGAGTTTGATGCCCGTTTCGGAACCTTCACGCGTGAAGGACAGGAGGGGGGTCTCGATCACCTGGCCGCCGACCTTGAGTGACTGCGCGCGAACCGACCCATTGGCTGCCAGCGTCGGGATATCGGTGATCGCGACGTTCATATCGGCTCTGGTCGCCACGACGCCGTCGCGGCTTAGAGTGGAGCCGCTCGCCACGACCTTCAGGCTCGTCCGCCCCTTGTCATCTCCAATCGTCACATTACCCTTGAGATCGCCGGCGGCCTGCTGACCGGCCAGCGCGGCAAGCAGACCGATGTCCGGAAAATCGAAGGTCAGTTCGCCGCTCGGGGTGAACTGCGGCGAGAACGACATCGAGCCAGACGCACGATTCGGGCCCACGACGACCGAAAGCGCCGGGATGTTCGTCCCACCATTCGCGGGGACAAGATCTGCGCTGCCGCTGATGGTCTGCCCGTCCAATTGACCGGACATCCTAAGCTGGCCTGTCGGAGTTGTGGGACTTGCAGTTCCCTCCAGCTCGACGGTCAAGTCTTCCAGCGTCCGTCCCGCCGCTTTCGCCTTGGTGGCGTTCAGCGCCACCCGCGCTTTCGGGCGGTCGAGAGGGCCGGAGGCGGAAACGGTGAAGTCTGCCGCGCCTTCCGTATTGGCGATGAAATGGCCGATGTCGGCGATCTTGCCCTGCAGGTCGGCCGTAATCTGATTGTCGGATGTGAGCGCGCCGTTGCCCGACATCTCCAGGACGTCCGAGGTGACCTTCAGGTTGTCGAGGCTTACGGCGCCCGGCGGCGCGAACTGGAGATCGCCGGCCAGGCCGATCGTTCCGCTGAACTTTGACGCGACGCTCGCAGGCAGAACATCCGGCAGGAGGAACAGGGCGAGGTGGGACGACAAAGTGCCACCTTCCAGCGAATAGCTTCCGTCGATCTTGCCGCCGACGGACGCGCTCTCGATGGTCGAGCCGTCGAAGCCGATGCTCCCGGATGAAAAGGCGAGCGGCGCATGTATGGTCAGCGGCGGACGGACGGCGCGGTTCAGGGAGGGGCTCGAAAACGTACCTGCCTTGACCGATATTGCCGTGTCGAGTTGGCCTTTCCGCTCGGCGAGGTCGAATGCCGTACTTTTCGCAGAGAGTGTGACGTCGTTCAGGCGTCCCTCCGTCGTGGCGAGGGATTGCAGCTGCGCCCTGAGGTCCAGCGCGGCCGCCGATGCGGGTCCGTTGATGGAGAACTCCGCGCTCTCGATCTCCGTCTCGACGGTGCGATTGTCACCCGCCCAGCGAAGGGCGACCGGTCCGGAGATGCCGGAGAGGCGTGCCCGCAGGTCGTTCTGGCCCGCGGGATCGAAGGTTCCCGAGGCGGTGAGCTTGAGGCTCGCGGATGTTACCGCGCCGCTTTCGATTTCGACGGCGCCGGACGGTGCGATTGCCGCCGCGACGTCGATCCGAGTCCGACCTGAGAAGAGGCTGCGCAGGGAGGGAGGCAAAACCCGATCGAATTGGCCGTCGCCCTCGAGCGTCACGTGCCGGCGATTCTCCGCCACTATGCGGTGCGTCGCTGTGACCGAGATCGTCGGTTGACCGTCGACGTCGGCTGAGACCGTGCCGCGCCAGTCGGATAGCGGACCGTCTCCATCTATAGCGATCTTGAGGGCAGGTTCACCGGGAAGGCGCAACAAGCCGGCCATGAGTCCGCCGGCCGGCTCCGCGACAGTCGCCTTGAGGCGCAGGCGATCGTCTGCCGGAGCGTAAAGCAGGTCCGCAACGAGTTCCGAACCGGCAACATTCCTGCGTCGGGCCTCGATCTTAGCCGCGATCTGATCAGCATCGGCGAGCCCGGAACCTGCAAGGGAAAAGGTCACTGGCTTCCCCACCAGTTCGCTCCCGAGAGAGACGTCACCCACCGCAACCGAGGCAATGTCGATCGCCAGCGGCGGCCGGAAGGGGGCGCCTGACGGTGTAGGAGGTTGCGTCACAATTGGTTGTCTGTCGATCTCGATCGCCGTTGCGGCGATGCGATCGGCGCGGAACCGTCCGGCAAGCAGTGCCGACGGAGTCCAGTCGACGGCGAGATCCCGGACAGTGGCGTAGGTTCCCTTCGTGTCGGCAATCGTGACCGTTCCGACGCGAAGCCGTCCGGACAGCAACGGCCCCGGATCGGAAATCGTAATCCGGCGATCCGGCGTGGAGGCGAGCTCCGCGATCCAGCCCGACAACAGTCTCCCGCCGAAAGAGGTGAACCCGCCGAGTACAATTGCAACGACCAGCAGCGCCAACGTCGTTCCCACGACGTAGGCCGCAAGGCGAAGGATCCATTTCGTCAGGCGGGTCAGGAATTGCATCGCGGTTCTTCGTCTTCCCTTTCGATGTGGCGGTAGGCGGCGTCAGAAGCTCTGTCCGATCCCGGCATAGATGCCGTAACGGCTGCCGCCATCATAGCGATCGAGCGGCAGGGCGACGTCGAGCCGGATCGGCCCGAAGGCTGTATTGTATCGTAGTCCGATGCCGGCCCCGAGGCGGACATCGGAGAAATCGGGATAGAGCTCAGTGGATACGGTACCGAAATCGAGGAACGGCACGATACCGATCGTATCGGTGACGTTGAGGCGTGCCTCGACGGAGCCCGTGACGTAGGACCGCCCGCCGGTCGCATCGCCGCTGCTGTTGTACGGGGAGATTTCCTGGTACGCGTAGCCGCGAACCGAGCCGCCGCCTCCGGCATAGAAGCGGCGCGTTGCCGGCATGCTGGCGAGGCCGTCGCCGCCGATCAGTGTTCCGGCCGCGAGCTTGCCGGCAAGTACGAGACGATCGTCTGCACCGAAGCCGCGGTAGCCGGAAATCGAGCCCTCAAAAGACGAGAAGATCGTCCCTTCGAGAATCTCGTAGCTCGGTGCTGCGGAGAGCGTGGCGCGATATCCCTCTGTCGGATTGAGGGTGTTGTCGCGGGTATCGCGGACGTAGTCGACCGGCACTGCAAACGTGACATAGCGATTGTTGCCGAACGCGTCGTCGATGTCGTCGAAGCTCAGCGTCGCCGCGGCGGACAGAGTGTCCTTGTCGCTGAGTTCGTAGGAGTAGCCCAGGCGCGCAACCACCGATCTGGCGTCATAGGATTCCGTCGTGATTGTCGAACCCTTGATGCTGGCGTCGAGTGTGCCGGAAGGTACGAAGGCGCCGGGCTTCACGAACGAGATGCCGGCGGTGTAATCGAGGTTCTCGATCCCGTTCCAATTGCCGAGACCACCGACAGACCCCTCGATCCTCAGAGATTCTGCCTGCCCGAACAGATTGCGGTGGCCCCAGTATCCCTGCAGTCCGGCACCGTCGATCGTGGAAATCGATGCGCCGAAGCCGAAATAGCGGTGCTTGCCTTCGGAGACGGTGATGCCGAGTGGCAGCGAGCCATCCGGAGCAAGTGTTTCCGATTCCTTGATCGTCACGCTCGAAAAGACGCCAAGCTTGCGCAGCCGCTCCGACGCCTTTCGGATGTCCTCAGGAGTATAGGGCTTTCCCTGGTTGAGCCGCGAATACCGTCGGATGAAGTCTGGATCGACGGCCTTTTCGCCCGAGATGGTGACTGGTCCGATCGGTGCGATGGGGCCGCTTTCCGCGCCGAGCACCACATCGACCGTCTGCGACTCGTGATCTGCGACGACCTGCTGCTCCGTGAGGCGCGCAAGCGGGCGCCCCTCCGTCTTGAGGTCGTCGACGATCAGCCGGGCGGCCTTGATGATCACGAGCGATCCGGCATCGCCACCGGGACGCAGCTCGTAGCGGCCGGGGTCGAGACGTGCCGCATCTCCTTCGAGGCGGATGTCGCCGAGTGTGAAAACCGGGCCGGGGTCGACGCGAAGGGTGACCGGCACCGGACCTGACCGGTCGAATTTCGGGTTCGGTGGCAGATCGTCGATCTTGCGGCCGCCGATCGTGATGGTGACGACCCCTCCGTAATGGGCGCGTTCGTACAGTGTGGCTATCAGTCTGTCGCGATCGTCGCGTGCCTTGATGACGAGTCCGAGGTCGCCGGAAACCGGGCTGTCCGACTGATTGACGAGAAGTGAGCTTCTTTCGATGGCGCGTGCAAGCTCCCGGTCGGAGCCGTCCGTGTCCAGATTGACGCTATAGCGCAGTGGATCAACGATATCGGCATCAGCCTTGTCGTCGCCGAACAGCGTGATTCCGAAAATCTTGAAGGCGTAGGCGTCACTAGCCGAGCCAAGGCAAAACAAAACCGTTGCTGCGACCGTCAAGGCGCCCCCGGCCCCCCGAAACGCAGAACTCAAATTCGGCAATGTCGATCCGATCGGTGTACGCAACGTTGGTATGTCGGGTCATCCTATCCGAGAGACGTTTCCGCTTCGCTAAACAGCAACTTCAGATGCAGACTGCGGAAGGGATATCGCTTCAGGACACCCTAGAAAAGAAAAAAGTCCCGGCTTGTTTGCCGGGACTTCACCGCCTCGGCGGAAGCGATCAGTAGCCGCGTCAGCAGTAATCGACGTAACGACGGCCGGTGCGAGGATCGCGGTAGTAGCACTTGCCAGGCTCGCTGGCAGCGCCAATGACTGCCCCCGACGCGCCGCCGATGGCCGCACCGACGGCTGCGCCGCGGACGTCACCCGTAATCGCACCGCCGATGATTGCGCCCGAGGCGGCGCCGATGGTGGCGCCCTTCTCGGTCTGTGTGCAACCAGCGACCGAAAGGCCGATCAGTACAAGCACAAGAGCCTTTTTCATGACTTTTCTCCAATGGTTTTACGCATTCCGGATGACCGGTCACTGCATCACTCGCGTATCCGCCGGCAGATATCAATCCGTCCTTGCGATCGCGGCACAAAGAATAGCCTTCAAAATGGGAAAGTCCATTGAATTCAAATCTCCGTGATCACGTACCGTTGTCGCAGTGTTCGCAGGGACACAGTAAAGCTGTTCGGTTGCTGCGTTGCGGCAAATAAAAATGCCGTTCCCCCTCGAAGTACCAGTTGATCCGCTCTGGAAAAAGACAAATGATGACTCGGGTGTCCTGGAGAGACACGAGGAGGAACAATATGGCTAAAGTAACGCTGTCGGTGAACGGCCGCACAGTCAGCGGCGATTGTGACGATCGCACGCTTCTCGTCCAATTCATCAGGGAAAAGCTGGGGCTGACGGGCACCCACGTCGGATGCGACACCACGCAATGTGGCGCGTGCGTGGTGCATATGGACGGCAAGTCCATCAAGAGCTGCTCCATCCTTGCTGTCCAGGCGTCTGGTTCGGAGATCACGACAATCGAGGGGCTCTCCGCCGGCGGCGAACTGCATCCGGTGCAGGCGGCGTTCAAGGAGCATCACGGTCTGCAATGCGGCTTCTGTACGCCGGGCATGGTGATGACTGCCGTCGACATGATCAGTCGCCATGGCGGCGCGCTCGACGAGGCGACCGTTCGCCATGAACTCGAAGGCAACATCTGTCGCTGCACCGGGTACCACAATATCGTCAAAGCCGTCCTTGCCGCCAATGCCGAGATGCATGCCGGCCGCCAGGCTGCCGAGTAGAAACGTCGACTTGCCGGCCGCTTGCCGCTGATCGTCGTCTGCAGCTGTCGGGCCGCCGAAATGCCATCGGGAGGATATCATGGGTGTTGAAGGAATTGGCGCGCGCGTCGCGCGCAAGGAAGACAAGCGATTTCTGACGGGCAAGGGGCGCTACACGGACGACATGGTCGTCCCGGGCATGAAGTATGCCTATTTCGTGCGCTCGCCCTATGCGCATGCCCGCGTCACGGGCGTGGACACGAGCGCCGCCAAGGCAATGCCGGGGGTGATCGACGTCCTCGACGGCAAGCAGTTGCTGGCTGACGGGATCGGTAACCTGATCTGTGGCTGGATGATCTATTCCAAGGACGGCTCGCCCATGAAGATGGGTGCGTGGCGTCCGCTCGCCCATGACGCGGTGCGTTATGTCGGTGATGCGGTTGCGGTGGTTATTGCAGATTCGGTTGCCGAGGCACGTGACGCCGCCGAAGCCGTGGTCGTCGACTACGAGGAACTGCCGATCGTCACGGACGCCGTCAGTGCACTCCGCGAAGGGGCACCGCAAATTCATCCGGAAGCGCCCGGCAACCTGATCTTCGACTGGGAGATCGGCGACAGCTCGGCCGCCGACAAGGCGATCGCGGAGGCGGCTCACGTTACGGAAATCGAGATCCGCAACAACCGCCTTTCTCCCAACGCAATGGAGCCGCGCGCGGCACTCGGAATCTATGATGCGGCCGAGGATCATTACACCTGCTACACGACCAGCCAGAACCCGCACGTGGCCCGCCTCGTCATGAGCGCGTTCTACAACGTGGCGCCGGAGAACAAGCTGAGGGTCATTGCGCCCGATGTCGGTGGCGGCTTCGGATCGAAGATCTACATCTACCCCGAGGAAATCGTCTGTCTCTGGGCCTCCAAGAAGACCGGAGTTCCGGTCAAGTGGACGGCCGACCGTTCGGAAGCCTTCATGACGGACGCCCACGGCCGCGACCATGTGTCGAAGGTCAAGATGGCCTTCGACAAGGACAACCACATCACCGGCCTGAAGGTGGACACGATTGCCAATCTCGGCGCCTATATGTCGCTCTTCTCGTCCTCTGTGCCGACCTATCTCTACGCGACACTGCTTTCCGGTCAGTACGCAATTCCTGCCATCCACTGCAATGTCCGGACCGTCTACACCAACACGGTGCCGGTTGATGCCTACCGCGGAGCCGGACGTCCTGAAGCGACCTACTTGCTCGAGCGGACGGTGGAGACCGCAGCGAGGGAACTCGGTCTCTCTCCCGCGGAACTCCGCCGGAAGAACTTCATCCGCAGCTTCCCCTACCAGACGCCGGTCATCATGACCTACGACGCCGGTGACTACGAGGCCTCGCTCGAGGCCGCAATGGCTGCCGCAGACTGGAGTGGTTTCCCTGCGCGCCGCGCGGAGGCGGAGCGCCGAGGCATGAGGCGCGGGATCGGTATGAGCTGCTATATCGAGGCGTGCGGTATCGCCCCGTCACAGGCCGTCGGGTCGCTCGGCGCCGGTGTCGGTCTCTGGGAATCGGCGGAAGTCAGGGTGAATGCCGTCGGCACGATCGAGGTGCTGACGGGTTCGCACAGCCACGGCCAGGGCCATGAAACGACCTTCGCCCAGCTGGTTGCGGATCGCCTCGGGGTATCGATCGACAGCATTTCGATCGTCCATGGCGATACCGACAAGGTGCAGATGGGTATGGGCACATACGGGTCCCGGTCGGGGGCGGTCGGCATGTCGGCCATCGTCAAGGCGCTCGACAAGGTCGAGGCGAAGGCCAAGAAGATCGCCGCTCACCTTATGGAGGCGGACGAGAGCGACATCGTCGTCGAGAACGGCGAACTGAAAGTCGCTGGTACCGACAAGTCGCTACCTTGGTTCCAGGTGGCGCTTGCCGCCTACACCGCGCACAATCTGCCGGCCGGCATGGAGCCGGGCCTGAAGGAAAGCGCCTTCTACGACCCGTCGAACTTCACCTTCCCGGCTGGCTGCTACATCTGTGAAGTGGAGGTCGATCCGGAGACCGGCAAGACGACCATCATCCAGTTCGTCGCGGCCGACGATTTCGGGAACATCATCAATCCCATGATCGTCGAAGGCCAGGTACACGGCGGCATCGCGCAGGGCATCGGTCAGGCGCTGCTCGAAAACGTCGAATACGATCCCGCAACGGGCCAGTTGCTGACCGCAAGCTTCATGGACTACGCCATGCCGCGAGCGGACGACCTGCCATCCTTCAACGTCTCGCATCAGTGCACGCCCTGTCCGGGCAACCCGCTCGGCATCAAGGGATGCGGGGAGGCCGGGGCTATCGGTTCGCCGCCGGCGCTCATCAACGCCATCACCGATGCGATCGGCAACAATCGCCTTAACATGCCGGCCACGCCGCAGGCTGTCTGGCGCGCCATGCAGGCTCAGATCTAAAGGGGGATGGAGACCATGTACGCAACGAACTACCATCGCGCCTCCTCGGTCGATGAGGCGGGTAGGCTTATCGCCGCAACAGAGGACGGCAAGTATGTGGCAGGTGGCCAGACATTGGTCGCCACCATGAAACAGAGGCTTGCGCAGCCGAGTGATCTCATCGACCTTCGCCACATTCCCTCGCTCAAAGGCATCCGCGTCGACGGTCGCAACGTGACGATCGGTGCCGGCGTCACTCATGCGGAGGTCGCCTCGTCCGAGCTCCTGCGATCGGTCTGCCCGGCGATCTGCAACCTGGCCGGAATGATCGGCGATCCGCATGTGCGGCACCTCGGCACCATTGGCGGTTCGATCGCCAACAACGATCCGGCGGCGGACTATCCGGCCGCCATGCTGGGGCTCGGTGCGACCATCATGACGGACCGTCGCGAAATCGTCGCAGACGACTTCTTCCGAGGGCTGTTCGAAACCGCCCTCGAGAACGGTGAGGTCATCACCGCGGTGCGTTTCCGGGCACCGGAAAAAGCCGCTTACGTGAAGTTCTCCAACCCGGCGTCCCGCTTCGCGATGACGGGCGTCTTCGTCTCCAAGGGGGACGGTGGCGTTCGGGTCGCCGTGACGGGGGCCGGCTCGAACGGCGTTTTCCGTCACGAGGGAATGGAAGCGGCCTTGTCGGCCAACTGGGCTCCGGAGGCGGTCTCCAATGTGGCGGTCGACACGGACGACCTCATGTCGGACATGCACTGTAGCGCCGAGTACCGGGCAAACCTTATCCGTGTCATGGCCAAGCGCGCAGTCACCGCGTGTTGAGACGGCGATAGATCGACGAAAGGGCGGCGGTGGCCGCCCTTTCCTTTTGTTGCTTGACGTAGATCAAATCTGAGGGCGCCACGATCGCGTAGCAGTGTGTTTTGAAGGGACGTAAGGGCCGGAGCCTTTTGTCGCAGTTTAGAACGAATTTACAATGCCGGGGTTGACCGCACGCCCCGACGATCCCAAAAGGGATGAGGACATACTGGAGCTTGGCGATGGACTTCGAAGCGTTTTTCAAGAGCGAATTGGCGGGCCTGCATGAAGAAGGCCGGTACCGCATCTTTGCCGATCTTGAAAGACAGAGGGGCAATTTCCCGCGAGCCACCCGCTACACGGAGCAGGGTGAGCAGGAAGTCACCGTCTGGTGCTCCAACGACTATCTCGGCATGGGACAGAACCCGACGGTGATCGAAGCCATGAAAGAGGCCATCGATCACTGTGGCGCGGGTGCGGGAGGCACGCGGAATATTTCCGGCACCAACCACTACCACGTCCTCCTCGAGCGCGAGCTTGCCGATCTGCACGGCAAGGAATCGGCGCTGATCTTCACGTCCGGCTATATCTCGAACTGGGCGACTCTCGGCACCCTCGGCCAAAAGATCCCTGGTCTCATCATTTTTTCCGACGCGCTCAACCACGCTTCGATGATCGAAGGCATCCGTTATGCCAAATGCGAGCGTGTCATCTGGAAGCACAATGACGTGAAGGACCTCGAGGCGAAGCTTGCCGCGGCTGATCCGAATGCCCCCAAGCTCATTGCCTTCGAATCCGTGTATTCGATGGACGGCGACATCGCCCCCATCAAGGAGATCTGTGACATTGCCGACAAGTATGGCGCGATGACCTATCTGGACGAGGTCCACGCTGTCGGCATGTATGGCGCGCGCGGCGGCGGCATCGCTGAGCGGGAAGGCCTCATGCATCGTCTGACGGTCATCGAAGGCACGCTCGGCAAGGCTTTTGGTGTGATGGGTGGTTACATTGCTGCGTCTGCCGCACTTTGCGACTTCGTCCGCTCCTTCGCCTCTGGTTTCATTTTCACCACGGCGCTGCCACCGGCGCTCGCGGCCGGCGCGGTCGCATCGATCCGCCATCTGAAGACCAGCCAGATCGAGCGTTTCGCCCATCAGGAGCGTGTCCGGCGCCTGCGTTCCATGCTTGATGCCCGCGGTATCCCGCACATGGTCAACCCGAGCCATATCGTGCCGGTCATCGTGGGTGACGCGGCCAAGTGCAAATGGATCTCTGACCTCCTGCTCGACAACTTCGGCATCTATGTGCAGCCGATCAACTATCCCACGGTGCCCAAGAAGACCGAGCGCCTGCGCATCACCCCGACGCCGCTGCATTCCGACAATGATCTCGAGAAACTCGTCGGCGCCCTGCACCAGCTCTGGTCGCGCTGCGCTCTCGCCCGCGCCGTCGCCTGATCGACCAGTTGCCGTTTCCATTTCGATGCGGATCATGTCACATGATCCGCATTTTTCGTTTGGAGGCTACAGGTTATGGGTATTGCCGAGCGTGTCGGCCGGGCGGTCGATGAGGCCATAAGGGAAGAGCAGGTTGTTGGCGCGGTCGTCCTCGTCTACCAGGATGGAGCACCACTTCTTCGCAAGGCTGCAGGATATGCCGACCGCGAAGCGCAAATCCCGGTCAGCCTCGACACCATCTTCCGCTATGCATCGGTGACCAAGCCGATCGTTGCCGCGACCGCCTTGGCGATGATCGAGGCGCGGCTGTTCCGCTTGGATGACGCTGTCTCGGATATCCTCCCTTGGTTCAGACCCAGGACTGCGGACGGGCGCGAGCCGCGCATCACGGTCCATCATCTGCTGACCCACACCTCGGGGCTCGTCTACGATCCTGCGCTGGAAAGTCTTCCGCCGGAGCGCGCAGTGAGTCTCGGTCTTTCCAATACGGATCTGACGCTTGAGGAAAATTTCAGCCGTTGCAACGCCGTGCCGCTCGCCTTTGAGCCCGGCGCCCGCTGGGCCTATTCCCACGCCACCGACATCCTCGGCGCCTTCATAGCCGCCGTTCACGGCGATACACTGGAGGCAGCCGTCATCCACCATGTCACCGGTCCGCTGCGGATGGACGATGCCCGTTTTCATGTGACCGATCCGAAGCGCCTGTCGATCGCCTATGCGGACGGGACGGAGCGCCCCATAAGGATGCCTGACCCCTGGATCCCCGGAGACGAGGCGGAGTGGCGCGCACCGTTCTCCCCCGCGCGGATATTCAATCCGAAGGCGTTCCAGTCCGGGGGCGCGGGGATGGCCGGCACGGCAGGCGACATTCTGAAGCTGCTCGAGGCGTTTCGTCAGGGAGGCAGCCCGATCGTATCACCGGAGACTGCGGCAGCCGCTCTTTCAAGCCAGATTGGCGATGTCGCGGGCGATCCGGGAATGCGTTTTGGATACCTGGGTGGGATCATCTCCGACCCGGCACTGGCGGGCACCTGCCTGCCGGCCGGTGCGATCCGCTGGGGCGGCGTCTATGGCGGCACCTGGTTCATCGATCCGGCACGCAAGCTCACGGTCGTCAACCTGACGAACACCGCGCTCGAGGGCTGCATGGGGCTTTACCCGGAACGGATCAGAAGGGCCATATACGTGGAGGCGTGAAGTCCTTCGAGAAGACGTCAGGCCGCTGCCATTCTGCTGACCACGTCGCGGGCACGCCGCCTCGCTTCCGCGTCGGCCTGCACGACGTCGGCGATTTCGTCGGCGGATCCAAGGCCCGCCAACTGGTCCATGACCGCCTCGACCACGTCCGCCATATCGAGGAAACCGATCCGCTCGGCGACGAAGGCCGCGAAGGCGGCCTCTTCCGCGCCGTTCAGTACGGCGCCCTGAAGACCGCCGCGTTCGAGCGCCGTTCGGGCGAGGCGGAGCGCCGGGAAGCGTGCCTCGTCCGGAGCTTCGAAGTCGAGCCGTGCCAGCCTCGCAAAATCGAGCCGCTCGACATCCAGCGCAGATCGGTTCGGATAGGAAAGGGCGTAACCGATGGCCGTGCGCATGTCCGGCGTGCCGAGCTGCGCGATGACCGAGCCGTCAACGTAGCCCACCATTGAATGTATGACGGACTGCGGATGGACGACGACCTCGATCTGGTCGGGACGGACACCGAACAGGTGCTTAGCCTCGATCATTTCGAAGGCCTTGTTGAACATCGAAGCACTACCGACCGAGATCTTCAGTCCCATCGACCAGTTCGGATGCGAGCGTGCCGCCTGCAGCGTGACTCCTGCCATCTGCTCGCGGGTGTAAGCCCGGAACGGTCCCCCGGATGCTGTCAGGATGATCCTCTCCAGCGCATGCCGCTGGCTCTTGTCGAGGCACTGGAAGATGGCGCTATGCTCGCTGTCGACGGGGATCAGCAGCCCGCCACCACTGCTGACGGCATCGAGGAAGAGCTCGCCGGCGGAGACGAGGCATTCCTTGTTGGCAAGCGCGATATTGGCGCCACGGCGAGCCGCGCGGAGAGTGGGCGCAAGACCGGCAGTCCCGACGATCGCCGCCATCACCCAGTCGGCATCGAGCCCTGCTGCCTCGTCGAGGCCGCTCACGCCGGCCGCGACCGCGATGCCGCTGCCGGACAGCGCGTCCTTCAGGGCTGCGTAACGGTTCTCGTCGGCCGTCACCGCGAGACGTGCGCCGAACTTCCGGGCCTGTTCCGCCAGAAGCTCGATATTGCCATTCCCGGTGAGCGCCATGATCTCGAAAGCGTCGCGGCCTCCCAGTTGGCGGACGACGTCGAGCGTGTTTGTGCCGATCGAGCCGGTCGAACCGAGAACGGTCAGACGGCGCGGCACCTCGGTTCTCATGATCATTCCAAATTCCGGAGATTGCTTCCCTTGCAAATGCGTCTACAAGGGAATGTGCGCGCCAGCAAGCTTTAGCTCTTGGGTGCAACGGGTCGGCGCTCAACGATGCAGTGAGGAAGACGTGAGCGCGCTGTCGCGGTTTCTTGAGAAGAATGGCAGACCTCTCCTCGCTATCCTCGCCCTGCTGACACTGGCCGGCGGCGCTTTCGCGCAGTGGTCTGGCGCCGCTTCGCTCTCGGCACAATTCTGGTTTGCCGGGGGATCGGTCGTTCTCGCGGTGCTCCTGGTGGAGATCGTGCGCTCGCTTCTGCAGCGGCAGTTCGGGCTCGATGTGGTTGCCGCGCTTTCGATGTCCGCCGCACTTGCCTTCAACGAGCCGCTGGCCGCCAACATTGTGGCACTCATGTATGCGGGTGGGCAGCAGCTCGAGAACTTTGCAGAGGGGCGGGCACGTCGTGAGATGACGGCACTGCTAGGCCGGGTCGCTCGCACTGCCATGTGCTATTGTGGTGACAGGTTGGAAGAGGTCCCGATCGAGCGTCTCGTACCCGGTGACCGCGTTCTCATCAGGCGTGGGGAGGTGATCCCCGTCGACGGCGTTCTTGCTGCTCCCGCGGCGGATATCGACATGTCGGCGCTCACCGGGGAATCCATGCCGGTCCGGTTCTTCGAGGGCGACCAGGTGCCGAGCGGCTGTGTCGGCTGCGGTGCGGCCTTCGACCTAATCACCACCCTGCCTGCTGCCGAGAGCACCTACGCGGGCATTGTCCGGCTCGTGAAGAGCGCACAGGAAAGCAAGGCACCGATGGTGCGGCTTGCCGATCGCTATGCGTTGTGGTTCCTGATGGCGACTGTCATCATAGCAGGTGCGGCCTGGTGGCTTACCGGCGATCGGCTCCGTGCGCTTTCCGTCCTGGTTGTTGCCACGCCCTGTCCGTTGATCCTTGCGGTGCCCGTCGCGATCATCTCAGGCATGTCGCGTGCCGCTTCGATCGGCGTTCTGATCAAGAGCGGAGGAGCGCTGGAAACCCTCGCTCGCGTCAGAACCGCGATCCTGGACAAGACCGGAACGATGACCACCGGGAGGGCAGGCGTCATCGATATCCGCACCGTGAACGGTGTCGAGGCGAGTGAAATGCTCCGGCTTGCCGCCTCGCTCGACCAGGCATCCAATCACGCCAGTGCCGAGAGTCTTGTTGCCGCGGCCAAGGCGCGGGGGCTCGCACTCAGCAAGCCGACGGATGTCACCGAAACGCCGGGCAGCGGCATCGCAGGCACGGTCGACGGGCGCCGGCTGGTGGTCGGTGGCAGCAATTTCGTCAAGGAGCACTCCAGAACCGGGGACCCGTACGACCTTGGCGAGAGCATTCCGCCCGGATCGGCCGTTGTCGCCGTCAGCATGGACGGGGCGGTAGCCGGGATCATTCTGTTGTCGGATCAGGTGCGGGGCGATGCCTTGGAGACGATCGCGGCATTTCGCGACGCCGATGTCTCTCGTTTCGTCCTGGCGTCTGGCGATCGGGCGGACGTCGTCCGGGCGGTCGGCACCAGGCTGGGCATCGACACGGCGCACGGGGACCTGGCGCCGAACGACAAGGTGGACATCGTGGTCAGGGAGCGCGAACGAGCGCCCGTGATGATGATCGGCGACGGGGTGAACGACGCGCCCGCGCTTGCTGCAGCGGACGTCGGCGTCGCCATGGGCGCCCGGGGCGCAGCAGCTTCCTCCGAAGCCGCCGATGTCGTGCTGCTGGTCGACGATCTCGGCCCGCTGGCGATCGCAGTCTCTCTCGCCCGCCGCGCCCGCATGATCGCGCTACAAAGCGTCGCCGTGGGGATCGGGCTCTCGTTTGTGGCAATGGGTTTTGCGGCCTTCGGTTACCTGCCTCCCGTCGAAGGCGCGATCCTGCAGGAGGTTATCGACGTTGCCGTCATTTTGAACGCTCTTCGGGCTCTTGCGCGGCCCTGAGGCGGCTGATCAACAATCGCTTTATCGCTGCCGGAAACTCAAGGCCGCGTCGGCGCTGGACGCGGGATTGTTGGCGGGGCCGTGTAGGCGGTTGAGAACTACGAGATCAGCGGGTACGGGAGCTTCGTTCACGGGCCGAGAAATTCGGCTACAGGGACGCGGTGAGACTGCTCGAGCAGACGTTCACCGAGGAAGCGAAGACCGACGAGGGCTGACGAAACTCGCCGAAAGCGCAGTGAACACGGCCGCATAGAAGCTGGCCTGACATTCGGGGACCGGGCGAGGAGATCGTCCGGTACTTCGTCATTTACCTTCCTTCTCCCTCGTCCGCAGAAAGGCGACCAGCCGCGCCTCATCTGCATAGAGTCCGGCTCTTGAAACATCCCTGTCGAGCTGTGCGAGAAGGCACCAAGCCAACCACAAAAGCATCCAGACGATGACCCACTATAGCCGCAGACGCTGGAAATGATCCGCCTCGGCGCCGAGCTGCGTGTGAAGAATCGCGCCGCCAAGAACGTAGATGCAACATGAAGTCGAGAACGCGACGGGAATGCGGGGAACGCCGATGCTGACGAAGGCCTGAGAAATATGGTGATCCCGGCGCGATTCGAACGCGCGACCCCCAGATTAGGAAGCCGCTGCGATCGCCTTATGGGTTGGGCTTCTTAAGCTCCATGTTGCAGTCATGTTGCAATCGATGGGCGCTGTAGTCCTCGGATCGGTGAATATCGCCTCGGTAGGTCACTGACGTTTGCGCGCACAATGACCGTGCGGCCGGGAAAAGTGGCAAGACTGAAAATAGCTATTTTGCGTCAACAGGAAACGCTTTTTCGGTTGTTTTTCAATCTGTTGATAACCTGTGGACGAACTGTGATTCACCTTTTTGATTCAATATGTTATGGCTATGTCAACTGATTTGGTCTAAAAGAAAAGAGGCCCCAGTTGCAGTGGGGCCTCGAGGTTAATCACCCATTAACCGAATCGGATCAGCGTTCGTAAACGGGCGCTGATCCGGAACCCTTCACAAGGTTGATTGCCGCCATGCAGTCAGCCTTGTTCCAGTATGCTTCACCGGAATTGGCGATTTTCTTGGAATTGGACGCGAACAAGGTCCAGCGCCACTGATTTACCGTATCCTTATAGAGGATGAAGTACATGTCTGTTTCCTTTCAAAGCTCAGACAGTGGGTACAACCGATACCTATTTGAGTACCGGCACGATGGTTCGGAGTGGGGTATAGAGATAATTGCCCGGTCGCCCGAAGAGGCTAAAGAACGCATCAGATCTCTTACCTGGGCTCGCTACCAAGGCGAAGTAAAAGCCAAAGTGCGACTTCCTCCCACGGGGCTGATCAGGAGAATCGCCGCGTGGTTCTCGTAACCTACCTCGATTCGTTTCGAAGAGAGTTAACAAACAGCTAAACGATGCGCATTCGGCGAGTTATCACTGTAATCCACAGGGCAACTCGTCCACCGCTGAGGCTCAGAGCCCTCGATTCGGGGGCATGCACCAAGTGAGAAGATACTTCGTTACGCGAGTGGCTGGCGGAGAGCTTGAGGTCAGGAGAGAAAGGTCCGTTCTGCTGCGGCCATTTCATCTCCCTCATCATCCTTCGGAAACAAGTGGCTATAACGGTCCATCGTGAGTGCGATCGTCGAGTGCCCCATACGCTCCTGGACGATCTTGGGTGTCAGGCCCAGTCCACCGTCCTCCTTCCGGTTGATGCACCATGAGGCGAAGAAGTGCCGCAGGCAATGCATGCCAGTGTACTTGGGGGCATGCACTGGTTTGCCCTTCTCGTCTACCTCGCCGGTGTCGATCGTCACGCCGGCCGCGATCCATGCCGGGTGTAGGCCACGGCGCAGGATGTTGTTCAGCTGCTCCACCTTGCCTTGGCCGTTCGGAAAGACCAGCTCGAACGCCATGATCTTCTGGCCGTGCTCGTCGATCTTGCCCGTGTCCCGCTTCGGACAAGCTAGCTTCCATTCCCGCAGTGCGTTCATGACCATCGGTGGCGCCGGCACGGCACGCTCGCTCGTTTCCGATTTCGGCCGGCCGATGTCGTTGAACCGGTCGGCGCGCTGGTGAACGCGGATCCTGCCCTTGTCAAAGTCGACGTCTTCCCAGCGTAGGCCGCGGAGCTCCGATGCTCGCAGGCCGCAGAAGGCGGCCGTGAGGATCAGCGGCCGCCAGCGGCCCGTCAGGGCGCCGAGGAGTGCCTTGACCTCTTCCCGGGTCGGGATGTCCACGCCGATCTTCAGGCGGCCCTTCTGGCGCTTCTCCTGCCGCTTCTCGCCAGATCCGCGTCGGCCCTTCATGTCCCGCACGACATTGCGCGCCACCAGGCCGCGCTCCTGGGCGTCGGCGATCAGCGATCCGAGGCTGACGAGCACCTTTTTGACCATCGCCGGCGACCGGCCTTCCTCCCGCAGCTTGTCCTCGAAAGCGCGCACCTTGGCGATCGTAAGAGACGAGAGCTTGGCGGCGCCGATCAGCGGCACCAGGTGCAGACGAAGGTGACGCTCGTAATCGTCGATGGTCGCGCGCTCCAGTCCGGCGGCGCGGGCGCTGGCAAGCCACAGCTTGCCGG
The DNA here is from genome assembly GCF_024054295.1 of Ciceribacter sp. RN22. NCBI lineage: Bacteria > Pseudomonadati > Pseudomonadota > Alphaproteobacteria > Hyphomicrobiales > Rhizobiaceae > Ciceribacter > Ciceribacter sp. RN22. The sequence continues at coordinate 927,299 of NZ_JAMXLD010000002.1, read as the reverse complement.
CTGCCTCGACTGTCGCGCTGGCACTATCGGCGACGTGAGTGCCATGCCTGACCTCGACCGAGGCTGTAGCGGCGAAACGCTCGGCGTCCTTCTTCAGGCGAAATGTCTTCAGCCGGCGCTTGCCTGCCATGTCGAAGTAGTCGACGACCCAGGCGCTCTTCGCCTCACCCTTCGGAGACGTCCACTCGCGCTTGCGGACGCTCATTCCTCATCCTTCTGTCGCCGGGCTGACAGCGGCTTTTCATTCCGCACGACGACGGACGGTTTACTCTTCGAATGCTCGGCTTGCTCCCGGTAGTGATCCTCAAAGGCGAGGAGTTGGTCTAGCTTGGCCTCGATTTCCGAGAGTCGAGAATTGATAGACTTGGCCTGCGCTGCACTGCGTTGATCCGCGCGCTCGACAGATAGCCGCTCCATCTTTTCCGCGAACACCTCCGTAATGAAGGCGTCCTCCAACAAGTTCACGATCTCTGCGTTGACGGAGCGATTGTTGCGCCGCGCCGCTTCTACGACGCGTTGCTTCAACTCTTCCGGCAGCCGAAGCTTCAGTTGTGGATCCTCACGGCTCATTTCTCACCTTCCCGTTTTGGCTACCATGGACCACGGTGGTATTGACATCAATGGACCACGGTGGTTATTTCGTATTAGGTGATCACGGTGGTTACCATTTGGTTCACGAACGGAGAAAAACATGGAGACGACAGATGTGCAGTCGGACGATCTTGTCTGGGGTGCGAACGCGATCGCCCGCGTGATCAACCGCACCGATCGGCAGACCTTCCACATGCTCGATGCAGGAGAATTGCCGGCGAAGAAGGTTGGCGGGCGATGGGTGGCTTCTCGCAAGAAGCTGCTGGAATTTCTGATCGGAGAAGCGGCATGACGCTCACCATCGCTGAACGTGTCGTCATACGCATATTGAGCGCTGCCGGCAGGATCTATGGCGATCTTCCGATAGAGCGGGCGGAAGAAGCTAGCGCGTTTCATCGCGCGCTCAACGCCGTCATTGCAGTGATCGAGGCCCGCCCGGTCCACCGGGCAACCGCCAGCCTTCAACCGAACCTCAAGACGATCCCCGGCAGTGCCCGCTCAGTCAAGAGGAAAAGCCCGACGACGGCGGCAACCGTGTCGGGCTCGGGTTCTACCAAATCCCCGGAAAGGATTTCAGCATGAACGAAGACAGAAATATCACGCTTAAGCAGGATCCCGCAACTGGAGAGCCGGCAGCTCGCCGACTCAAGAGGCTGGCAGACGAGTTGGCGGAGCTGCTCGTAGACGACCAGAAGGGGCAGGTGTTTTTGCAGATTTACCCCGCGGGACACGAAAAGGGCGTCGTCCTCCGCGCCATCGCCTCTCCGAACCTCACCATCCCCGTGAGCGAATTTAGAGGTTCGTCTCGCCCTGGTCTCGCTGACTTCCGCGAGGTTGCGGAGAACTTGCGAGACCTGGAGGATGACGTGCACGACCTCGCCCGCTCCGTCAGCGTCATTGATGAGCATATCAATCTGATTTTCGATCGCGCCAGACGTGATGATGCTGACGAAGTTATCCATCGGATCGACCTGGAGACCGTTCGGAACATCCAGTTCCTGTCGGCAGATACGCGCCGGCGTGCGGCCTATCTACGCGACTGCTTCGACGATGCCGCCGTCTACCCGTTCACGGCCGATGGCGCCCAGGCGGCCGAAGTCAACGGGGAGGTGCGTCCTTGACCTCGCGCTACGCCTCGCGCGCCGGCTGTCATAGCCGGCGCGGAAATCTTGCGGAATTAGCGCGGAAAATCGCAGGAAAAATAGGGAAACTGTGAATGAGTAGCGTTCTGAAACGTCAGAACAGAGCACGGCCGTGGCCCGGCCAAACGCCGAAAGGCCAGGCTATCGAGGCAGTAAAGATCAGCTCACAGGCCGCGCTCTTCCATTGGCTCAAGGAGATCAGCCGCTTGACGCCTGATCTTGGGGGAAATGGCGTTGCCTTCGCGCTGCGCCTCTTCATCGCCCGCAACAAGCGTGACGGATTCAGCTTTCCCTCGCATCGCACGATCGCCCGCGATCTAGGGGTAAGCGAATCCTCCACGTACCGCTTTCAGAAGCAGTTGGTCAGTGCGGGGCTGCTCATCGTCGAGAAGCGGAAAGTGGCCCGGGCTCGGCACCACCATAACCTCTATTTTCTATCACTGCCTTCCGACGCAACAATCAGGAGAAATGCCTTGGAAAACAACGATGAAGCACTCGCACCGGTGCGAGATAGTGAGGCTCACGACCTCTCACCTGTGACAGGTCGTGAGATCGAGAACACTGATGACGAGCTCGCTTCCGGCGAAACAGGCCGAGAAAGGGGCGTTTCGGACCCCACGACCTCTCACCTGTGCGAGGTTGACACCTCTCACCCATGCGAGACTAACCATATACTTAGTAACCAGGGCGAGCCTACCGGCTCGCCCCTCCTGAGTTCTCAGAACAATCTATCGTTAGTAGCGCGCGAGGCGGACCCGGTCTCGGACCTTGAAGACAGTGGCGCGCTCGATGCGCGCCCTGATCAGGTCCGTTCGCAGGTAGACGCGGATCAACTCACGTTCTTCGATAGCCTTGGCCCTCACCAGCAACGCCATTTCCTCAGTCTGTCGGCCGATGACCGTGAGAACTTTCAGCTAGCCTACGAGGTCGACGATGACGACTGATCTTCCCCTTTTTAGCTGGCTCAACAGTCGCCAATCCTGCGACGTGCTGGCCTTCCCTCAGAGCCGAAGGATTGGCAAGGCGCGCCAGTATGCGGCTACAGCCTACCGGCTGGAAGGCGAGCCCAAGCGCCTCGCCTCCTACCGTCTTCGGATGCGCAACGAACTTCTTCGCATGCTGCACGAAGGCGGCGTCGATGATGATACGGCACTATCTCAGGCTCTCGACTTCGATCGCCTGATCGATCGAGAGATCGACCGGCTCAAGGTCATGGATCGGCTCGGGCTTCTGCCCGATGAACGCGGAGGCGCGGCGTGATCCGCGCGTCGATCTCCGGCCGGGGGGCGGGTCGAATGTCTGGATCTCTGGGGGGCCAGACCGCCCGGGGCCTTCGTTCGCAGTGCGAGCAAAATAGACGACCCCCCTTTCGGCTAGGAACAACGGGGTTGACCAATCCGGCCAATTCGCGGATGATTGCCGCGGCTCAGATTTGCGTCGTCGACGGGATGTCGAGGCGGTCTTCTTTAGCTCCCAGGAAGCACCGACGGGATGTCGGGCGGAATGGTCACATGACAGTGATCCTGCGCTTTAAGCGCATCCGCAATGCTGTAGGGGCTTTCCATTGAGCACCAGCCAGAAAATAGAGTTCTTGCCGCCGGTGTTGCTCAAGCGAGCGGCATCCGCTCTCGGTGTTTTCGAGGGATACGCGTCGACGTTCGGGGGCGACCCGGACAGCCATGGAGATGTTATCGCTCCGGGTGCCTTCGCAAAATCTCTGCAGGAACACGCTTCAAGACGAACTCGACCTGCCATGCTGTGGGCACATGACAGCAGAGAACCGATAGGTTCGTGGACCTCGCTAGCTGAGGACGCGTACGGGCTGAAGGTCCATGGTAAGCTTACGCTGGCGTCGAGGCGTGGTGAAGAAGCCTTCGCACTTATGAAGGATGACGCCGTTTCCCTTTCAATCGGCTATCGGACGCGGCGTTCGTCGCCGGGCCCAAACGGTGCGCGGATTTTGCAGGATATCGAACTGTGGGAGATCTCGGTCGTGTCCATGCCTGCGAACACCTCCGCACGCATCACGTCGGTCAAGTCGGACATCATCGACGTTCGCGGCATCAAGTCCGAGCGAGATTTTGAGCGGATGCTGATCGAGATCGGCTTCTCGCGAGCATTCGCCAAGACGGCGACGGCAGCGGGGTTCAACACCGCCGCCAACGCATCATCCACCAAGCCAGATCACAAAGAGATCGCCCGCAAGCTGCTCGCAGCTGCCAATGCCATCTCCCGCAAAGGATAAATCACATGAAGCGCACCAACGCTCTCGAAACCAAGTCTGTTGACGATAACGACGACGTTTACAGCGCCATCGACACGCTGACCAAATCCGTCAACGATGCTCTTGCCGGCATCGAAAAGAAGATGGGTAAGATTGTTGATGACGCAATCTCTCCTCTGAAGGAGGACCTGACTGACGTGATGAAGAAACAGAACCGCCCGCGGGCTCCGGGCGGTTCATCGGTGCAGGGCAATGAGGACATTGCTGTCGCCACCATCGAGGCGAAAGCCGTTCGCAGTTTTCTTCGGTCCGGCGTGCGCAACTTCGTTCCCGGTCAACATCTGGACCAGGATGAACAGAAGGCGATGAGTGTCGGCTCCGATCCGGACGGTGGCTACACGGTCTTTCCCGTCCTTTCTGCCGGCGTGACGAAGAAGATCTTCGACCAGTCACCCCTACGACGTCTTTCCGACGTGGTGACGATTACGACAGGCGATGCCTGGGAAGAGCCCGTGGACGTTGATGACCTCGACGCGGTCTGGGTTGGCGAAACCCAGAGCCGCACTGAAACCAGCACCCCGCAGGTGGGCGTGCTGACGGTTCCCGTCCATGAGATCTATGCTATGCCGAAAGTATCCCAGCGGATGCTCGACGACTCCTCGTGGAACATCAGCCAGTGGCTCGAAAGCAAGATCTCGGACAAGTTCGGCCGCTCGGAGGGCTATGCCGCCCTTCTTGGAAGTGGTGTGGCGCAGCCGCGAGGTCTGCTGACCTATGCCACCGATCCGGCGAATGATATCTCCCGCCCCTGGGGTACTGTTCAGCGCGTTCCGTCCGGCGGGGCAACGGCCGTGACGGCTGACGGATTGAAGAGCACGGTGTGGGCGCTACGCGCGCCGTATCGGCTCGGTGCATCTTGGCTGATGAACTCAAATACGGCGGGATCGATCGACAAGCTGAAGAACGCGAATGGCGATTACATCTGGCGTGACGGCATGACGTCGGGAGCTCAGCCGTCATTGTTGGGCTATCCGGTGGAGATTGATGAGAACATGCCCGACATTAGTGCCGGCACGCTGCCGATCGCTTTCGGCAACTTCAAGAAGGCATATATCATCGTTGACAAGGCCGGCTACAAGCTTCTGCAAGACCCCTATACTGCGAAGCCATACGTGCTTCTGTACGCCTATCGGCGCACCGGCGGCGGGTTGCGTAACAGCGAGGCCGTCAAGTTCATGCAGATCACCGCCTAAATCACCAACGTAATCGGGAGAAGGGCGATGCAACCTGCCAACGACAATGCCGATCCCGTCGCGAATTACGATGCTCTGGCGGCTGAGCTTCTGACGGCAAAGATGACGGAAGACCTCCGGCGGTTACCGGAGGGACTTCCGTTCGTATTGCTGCATGACCTGATACGATACGGCTCTCAGATGCTCAATGCGCTGTCCCAGGCCAGGGCATTACTCGAGGAGGAAGCTGCCTCGGGTGATCAGGTTGACCCAAGGGTTTTAGCTCATGCCATGCGGACGGAGTTCTTTCTCAGGCACGTATGTGGCGCCATTGCCGATGAGATCGAACGTCGGCGGCACGAAGCCGAAGAGCTGGTGCACTGATGGTCGTTGAACCGCGCACGCTGATGTCATGTCGCAGTCCAGCCGATCGGAGCTGGACGCAAGCCCATAGGGTGGCCAAGACCGGCAGATTCGGCATGCATCTACGTCAACCTGAAGGACAAAACCTATGACCGGTTTCGGAACCACTGCCCGGACTTCTTCACATCCCACTACTGTGTCGATGGGAGCGTTCGACGGGACTCTATCCCTATCCGAGGGGGGTATCTACACCGACAACGGCGCCACGCTTGCTGCTCGAACCGTCCACGGTGTGGAAGTCGAGGCAGACAATTATGACGCTTGGGTGGCAGCAGGCCAAGCATACGCCTACGTGCTCGGGTCTATCGTCCAACTTACCGACGATGACACCCACAGCTACATTGCCGCCAACGTCAATGGTGGTCGGATTTCGATCATCCGTGACGACAATGTGAGAATATCCACGCCGACCGCCGGCAGCTTTCCCGAGCTTGCAGCGGGCACAGATACGATCGAATATAGCGATCTTTATGGGCAATCAGTTGCCGCCGGAAACGCTTCTGGCAGTGTTCTCTCCAATTCTCCATTCTCCAACAGATACCTGATGTATGCCGCCGGGCAACGTGCCTTCGGGCAGGCGCTCGGGCACAGCCAGGAAAGGACGAGGCCGCAACAGTTCGTGTATGATGCCATTCACGACTTTGCGTTCGGCTACGAACAGTCCGTCGACAATGCCGCCGAGACCAGCAATTCTGGTTTCGCTCACGGCGTCCTCTCCAGGCCTGACCTGCCCTCTAGCGTTTCGCTTCTGACGACGTGTTCCGCCGTCGGATCGGCCAATCAGGAGATGCTGTGGAAAGCCGCGACGGAACTCACCGACGTAAAGAACACGATCGGCGAACCGTGGAGAAACCTCGAAACCAAGTTCCAGCGCGCGGCCCTATTCTGGCGCCTTCAGGGGAAGCACTTCGTTGCCGGCCCCCTGCGACATAACCAGGGCGAAGGCAATATCAACCGTTCGAAGGCAAACCACCTAGCCGGTCTTGCTCAGTTTCGCGACGATTGGCAGGCGCTCGCCAAGTCGATGAACTCGCTGCGGTCGACTGGTGGTTTTGTTGGAAAGGCGCCGTTCATCGTTACACAGACATGCTCGGGAGCGAGGTATGGTTTCATCGCGAGTGAAGTGCCATGGGCGCAGCTGCAGATCAATGTTGACGATCCAACATCGGCCCTATGCTGCGGCCCCACCTATGATCAGGTTTACGCGGCCGATGGAGTGCATCTGCTCGCGCTCGGTCAAGAAATGCAAGGAGCGCGGCAGGCGGTCGCATACAATGCATGGCTCCGAGGAGAATACTGGCATCCGCTGGCGGTGCGTAAAGACGCGGGATTCGAGCCGGTGCGCGTCGGATCCACGGTGACGCTCCGTCTTTACAATCACTTCAGTCTTCCGCTCATCTTCGACACGACGACAATAACAGGGCTCGGAGCCAATCAGGGCTTCACCTGGCACGACAACGGGGATGGCAATACGGTTTCCGTGACGAATGCCGTCATCACCAACAACACCACAATCACCCTGACGCTCTCGGACGTGCCAACCGGAACCGGTGGTTCAATCGACATCGCTATGAATGCCGCGAGCGGCGCCGACTCCGGCCCTTCGTCGGGCAATCGCTCAACCTTGCGCACCAACGGCAGCGGCATCACTACTCGCTCAGGGCGGGCGGTGGAGCATTTTATCTGTATCGACCGCGTCACGCTGTAAGAGGGATCGTCATGTCTATTCGCACCAAAATATCTCTGACGAGTGCATCCATATCGGCAAATCACGCGCTCGTGAGGCAGCTCGACGACGAGGTCGACCAGGCTGCTGTTGCCTTCGGCGACAAGCTGCTTCTGCGTATTGACCCACGCGACGTTCGCAGAACGGCGGAAAACCCGACCGGCCGAAAGTGCGTCCATTATGCGTCGCCTAACCGGGATCCGCTGCTGTTTACGGGCAGTGGTGTTTCAGTCGAGACGATCAGCGGGAAGTACGCCGGTCGTGAGGTCTTCAAGCTCACGAGTACCGGAGATGCTGGCAACGGAACCCACAGTGATCTCACTGTCGGTCCCAAGTCGCTCAACAATAGGAATGCGTTCTCAATTTTCGGTGTCGCTCACTACAACGCGGATATGCTCGGAACCTCAGGGTTTCATACACTCATCGGGATGTATCGAGACCGCAGTACTCTGGAGACGGCGATTGCGCATCAATTCGTGAGCGGAATCAATTACCTCTCTGTCTACTCCGACCAGGGCGACGGCAACGGTCAAAACCACATCCTCGACGCCTCAACGGTGCTCGCAGCAGGCGAGCCTTTTGTGTACCTGCTTATCGTCTACCCGTATCTTCCGCGGGTGAAGCTGTATGTGAATAGTCTCGACGCCCCGTTGATCACGTCGAACATCTCGACGGCGCCGGGTGTGCCAGAAGCTGGCGCGATGGAAATGTACATCGGCCACCTGACAGCGAGTGAGCAAATGTGGTCTGGAGCGCATGGCCGCGGGTACGTCATAGCCGGTGGCGCGGTCGACTCGTGGGGAAAAGATCGATCCGAGATGTTGATTGCAGCTCTCAAGAGCTATTACGCGATTGCCTGACGTCATCACAAACGAACCATGGCATCGCGAATAGACCGCGTTGACGACCGGGGTTCGAACGCGAAGCAGCGCCAAGGCGCGAGGCAGGCAGCAAGTTATCAGCGTACGTCTCGCTCGGCTGTCCACTTTGCTAGTGCTTCTTCCGCCTGCTCGTCTCGCGTTAGCGGCCGTGCGGCCGTGGCAGTCCGAGCTGGATGGAAAGGCATCACCCTGATGATCGTACCATCGCGCTCGAGTTCGACGATCACGTTCTCCGAGTTGGCGATATCGGCCATGCGCTTCAATTCGGCGGAGGTAGGTTTCGCGTGCCTCACCAATCCTTGAGGCCTCCATTGTTCGTCGGCTTGGTCGTTTCCTCAACGCCTGTCGGGATGAATTCGACCTGTCCACCGGATATACAGATCTTGCCGACGGCAATCCCGTTGGCCGCCATGGCGCGAAGAACAGCAGAAACCGCGCGCTCGCTGGCGCGTACGCGCTTGCTGCTTTTGGGGCTGTCAGGTTGATCGACCATGTTGCATTCCATGTTGCACGGAGCGGCCGTTACTCGTTGGAAAATCCCGGAAATCAACGTAATTTGCAAGTAGCATTCGCGGCAGGAAAATCAGTGGCGTTGTAGACTAAGTATTTGAAAATTATGGTGATCCCGGCGCGATTCGAACGCGCGACCCCCAGATTAGGAATCTGGTGCTCTATCCTGCTGAGCTACGGGACCACTGGGCTGCATCCATACAAAACGAGTGCCGGGAAGCCAAGCGTTTTTCCAGGCGACGGGTGGCCGTGGCAGCAATCACTCGGTGAGGCGCTGTTCGGCGAGACGTACCCAGTAGGAAACGCCGTAGGCGATCGCCTCGTCGTTGAAGTCGTAGGCGGGATGGTGGAGGCCTGCGGTCTTGCCGTTCCCGATCATGATGTAGGCACCCGGCCGCGCCTGCAGCATGAAGGCGAAATCCTCCCCCGCCATTGAGGGGTCGACCTCCGTGTCGACATTCTGGCCGCCGACGATGTCGATTGCAGCGCGTGCCGCGTGCATGGTCTCGTCGGGGTGGTTGACCGTCACCGGACAGGCTCGCTCATAATCGACGACGACGTCTGCGCCATGGGCGGCGGCCACACCTTTTGCCACCTCGCGGATGCGATTTTCGGCAAGGTCGCGGACCGCTTCGTCGAGCGAGCGCACGGTACCTCCGAGCATCGCTTCTTCGGGAATGATGTTATGGGTTGTCCCGGCCTGGAAGCGCGTCACCGACACCACGACAGAACGAAGCGGATTGGCGTTGCGGGACGCTATGAGCTGAAGGTTGCCTACGATCTGTGCGCCGATCGCGATCGGATCGATCGTGTGGTGCGGCTCGGCGGCGTGGCCGCCGCGGCCCTTCACCGTAATCGTGAACTTGTCCGGTGCCGCCATGATGCCGCCCTTGCGGATGGCGAAGGTGCCGACGGGCATACCGGGCATGTTGTGCATGCCGTAGACTTCCTCGATGCCGAAACGTTCCATCAGGCCGTCCTGAACCATGGCGAGCGCGCCGGCGCCGCCTTCCTCGGCAGGCTGGAAGATCACGATGACCGAGCCGCGGAAATTGCGCGTTTCGGCAAGGTGCTTGGCTGCCCCCAGCAGCATCGCGGTATGACCGTCATGGCCGCAGGCATGCATCTTTCCGGGCGTCTTGGAAGACCAGGCCTTGCCGCTGAGCTCCTGGATCGGCAAGGCGTCCATATCAGCGCGCAAGCCGATTGCGCGTCCGCTCCCCTGGCCGCGGATCACGCCGACGACGCCGGTACGTCCGATTCCGGTCACGATCTCGTCGACGCCGAACTCCCGCAGTTTCTGCTCGACGAAAGCCGCGGTCTCCTCGACATCGTAGAGAATTTCCGGATTCGTGTGGAGATGGCGGCGCCATTCACTAACTTCGTGTTGGAGCTCGGCGACGCGGTTCAAGATCGGCATCTGATTTCCCTGTCCGGCAGTGCTGGTGGCTTTCGATTCGTTTCGGGGAATGTGCCCCTCCTGATTGACCTATTCAATGGGCTTTGCCATTGGTGGGCGAGATAGGTTAAATACCGCAGGCTCTGAAGCTTCCAGATATTCGAGGAATTTCATCGTGCAGACGACGCAGACGTCTTTTCTGTTCGAAACGCGCCGGGGCCGCTTCCTGGCCGTCATGCTGGGCCTTGTCCTGACCGCCATGCCAACCCTCTCCGCGGCCAATCCGAGGATCGTCGTCGAGGTCAACTCCGGGCGCGTGATCGAACACGAGGACGCCTTTCGCAAGTGGTATCCCGCGTCGCTGACGAAGCTGATGACCGCCTACACAACGTTTCGAGCGGTGAAGTCTGGCCGGATTTCGGTCGAGAGCATCGTCACGATGAGCAAGAAGGCCGCCGACCAGCCGGCGAGCAAGATGTATTTCAAGCCGGGGGCGCAGCTGACACTCGACAGTGCATTGAAGCTGCTCCTGGTGAAATCCGCGAACGACATCGCCGTGGCGGTCGCCGAGACCGTCGGCGGCTCGCTCGACAATTTCGTCGCCCAGATGAACGCCGATGCCGCCCGTCTCGGCATGAACTCCTCGCATTTCATCAATCCGAACGGGCTTCCCGGAGAGGGACAGTACACGACCGCGCGAGATCTCGCCGTGCTCGCCGTCGCAATTCGCCGGGAGTTTCCCGAATACGCCGGCTATTTCTCGCTGGAGGGGGTTACCACCGGCAAGCGCGCCTATCCAAACTACAATCTGCTCATCGGCCGCTTCGATGGTGCCGACGGCATGAAGACGGGCTTCATCTGCGCGTCGGGCTTCAATCAGGTTTCCTCCGCCACACGGAACGGCCGGACGGTCGTCTCGGTGGTGCTCGGTGCGGAGAGCCTCGGTGCGCGTGCCGACATGTCGGCCGAACTTCTCCAGAAGGCGCTGACAACCCGCTCGAGTGCGGGCGTTACGCTTGCGACGCTTGCGCCGTACGGTGAGGGGCGTGACCAGGTGACCGACATCAGCGGCGACATCTGCTCCCAGACCGCGCGCAAGGAGCGCAGCGAGGGACGCGATGAAGAAGGTCGCATGAAACTCTTCTCCCCCTACATAAGGGAGATGGATCGGCCGCCGCGCGCGGTGTTTGCAGGCCTCCTGCCCGGCGGAGAAGTCTCAGCTCAGCCGGCGTCTGCGAGCAACACCATCGCAAACGTACCGATCCCCATCCCGAGGCCTAATTTCTGATCCCGAGGGGTCCCGACATGCCTTCCATAAACGAACGCATTCCCGTTTCCATCCTGACGGGCTTTCTCGGTGCGGGCAAATCGACACTGCTCAACCGTATTCTCAAGGATTCGGCGATGCGGGATGCGGCTGTCATCATCAATGAGTTCGGCGAGGTCGGCATCGATCACATGCTGGTCGAGTCATCGAACGATGCGATCATAGAACTTGCCGACGGTTGCCTCTGCTGCACCGTGCGCGGCGAGCTCGTCGACACTTTGGCGGCCCTGGTCGACGGCATGCAGACGGGCAAGATCAAACAGGTGTCGCGTGTCGTGATCGAGACCACGGGCCTGGCCGATCCCGCTCCCGTCATGCAGTCGGTGATGGGGCACCCCGTGATCGCCAGTTACTTCGATCTCGAAGGCGTGGTCACGGTCGTAGACGCCGTGAACGGTCTTTCGACACTCGACAACTTCCCTGAGGCCGTCCGGCAGGTCGCGGTGGCTGACAGGCTAGTCCTCTCCAAGGCGTCGCTCGCGGACCCGGAGAGCCTGCCTGAATTGCTGGTCCGTCTTGCGACGCTCAATCCACGGGCGCCGATCGCTGACGGCGACCATGACGAGGTCGGAACCGCAGCGATTTTTGCGAACGGCCTCTATGATCCGGCGACCAAAATTCCGGATGTCGATCGCTGGCTCAGAGACGAGACAGCCGAACCCGGCCACGCGCATGGGCACCATCATGAACACGGGCATGATCACCATCACCATCATGACCACGATGCTTATCATCACGACGTGAACCGGCACGGCGAGGCGATCCGATCCTATTCGATCGTCCATGACGGACCCATCGACCCGGCGTCGCTCGAGATGTTTGTCGATCTGCTGCGGTCGACCCACGGCGAGAAGCTCCTGCGAATGAAGGCGATCGTGCGAGTGACCGATCGCCCGGAACGGCCGTTGGTGCTGCATGGTGTGCAAGCCATCTTCCACCCGCCCTACCGGTTACCCGCCTGGCCCGATCCGAACGATCGGCGCACGCGGCTGGTCGTGATCGCCAAGGACCTGCCGGAAGCTTATGTGCGGGAGCTCTTCGATGCGTTCACGGGCAAACCGCAAGTCGACCGGCCGGACCGTGCCGCGCTGGAGGACAATCCGCTCGCCATTCCCGGCATGCGCCTGTGATATGGCCTCAGCCCTTGCGGATGTGAAAGCGGTGGCTGGCTTCGTGCTTCTCGCTCGCGAGCAGGACGTGCCCGTTTTCGCTGCAGAAGTGAGGGATGTCGATCGCTGCGAGCGGATCGGTGGTTTCGATCCACAGTTCCGCACCGCGTTCCATGGTAGAAAGCCGCCGCCGTGTCTTCAGAACCGGCAAAGGGCACTTCAGTCCCCTCAGGTCGTAGATCGCTTCGGGGCCGCTCACTTCTGCCAGAACTTCCAGAACGGCTTCCTGGGCCCCTCGGCAGCCAGAGTCACAGGCGCCGGAGCAAGCGGGTTTGACTGGGGCACCGGTACGCTCGCCGTTTGCGCAACCTCGGCCACTTTCGCCGAAGGCTGAGCGGACGTGGCGGTTTTCGCGGGTGCGGCGACCGGCTTTGCCGCGGTGTCCTTCTCCGCGACGAGCTTTTCGAATTCCTCGATCTTCAGAAGCTTCCCGGCCTTGAGCGCGGAGCCCGTCGGCGCATAGGCGAGATCGTGACCCTTGCGCATTTCGGCGACGAGAGCCTTTCGTTCGGCCTCGCTCGGGTCGTACCAGATCTTGCCGTCATACTTCTTGGAGGCCTTCGCGAAGTCGCGCTCGTACTGCGCATTGTAAGATGCAAGCGCCACCTGCAGGGCAGGGGGTGTCGTCATCGGCGGGCAGGCGGCAGCGCCGTTCAGCGTCTTGCCTTCCTCGACCTGCTGATTGAAGACGTATTTTTTTTCGCAGACGCCGACCTCGGGCGGACGCTTGGTGACTTCGAAGTTGTCGTAGCCGACCTTCAGCATCTTCCAGAATTCGTAGTGCGGGCTGTGCTGATGGCGCGCCATGTTGTCGGCGGTCATGCGGAAAGGGAAAGCCTGCAATTGAACCGTCTGTTGGCCACCCTTGAATGCATCGCGGGCAAAGGCATAGATTTCAAGGATCTGCGCATCCGTCATCGAGTAGCAGCCCGAGGACGAACACGCACCGTGAATCATCAGGTTGGAGCCGTTGCGGCCGTTCGCCTGATCGTAGCGGTTCGGGTATCCCGTGTTGATCGCAAGGAAGTACTTCGAATTCGGGTTCAGGTGATAAGGCGAAAGCGGATAGAAGCCCTCAGGCGCCTGGCGGTCGCCTTCCTTGACCTTCGGGCCGAGGCGCCCAGACCAGGCGCATATCTGGTATTCCGCGATCTTGTCGAAACGGTTGTTCGTCTTCGCCTTCCAGATTTCCAGCACACCCTCTTCCTTGAAGATGCGCATGGCGATCGGCGAATTCCGCTCCATGCCCTTTGCCTTCATCTCGTCGCGGACGCGCGAAGGCAGCTGGTACTCGACCTTGTTCTTGACGGTGGAGGGGTCGACGACGCTGTCCAGCGTATCGTTGCAGCCTGCAAGCCCGATCGTGAGGGCCATCATCAGAAGAGCGGTTGGTTTCAAACGCATTCGGGATTCTCATCTCGAAAAAGGGGTGACGTCGCCGATTGTCGCGCGCTCGTCTAATATACGATCGCAACCTTCACAAACTGTAAACCATCATCGCGTCGCCCGCCGCGCCGGCGACTAGCACTCAAACAAAGCAGGATTATGACTGCCCGAGCATCTGCTCAAAGTGAGCGGCCGATATCGAGGAATTTCTGCCGGCGTTCCTGCCGTAGCCGGTCGCCCGACAGGCGGCCGAGATCAGTCAGCGCGGAGGCTATGACATCGCCTGTGCGGTCGATGACTGCGTCCGCGTCGCGGTGTGCGCCGCCGATCGGCTCCGGAATAATGCCGTCGATCACGCTCATGGCCTTCAGGTCCTCGGCAGTGATCTTCATATTCGTCGCGGCTTCCTTGGCCCTGGTCGAGTCACGCCAGAGAATGGAGGCAGCTCCTTCCGGAGAGATGACCGAGTAGATGGAATGCTCGAGCATATAGACGCGATTGCCGGTGGCGATGGCAATGGCGCCGCCGGAGCCGCCCTCGCCGACCACCACCGAGACGATCGGGACCCGCAGGTTGAGACAGGTTTCGGTGGAACGGGCGATCGCTTCTGCCTGACCGCGTTCTTCGGCACCGATGCCGGGATAGGCGCCGGCGGTATCGATAAGCGTCACCACGGGCAGGCCGAAGCGGTCGGCCATTTCCATGATGCGGATCGCCTTGCGATAACCTTCCGGGCGGGCGCTGCCGAAATTGTGCTTCAGGCGCGATTTGGTGTCGTTGCCCTTCTCCTGGCCGATCACGGCGACGGGTGCGCCGCGAAACCGGGCAAAGCCGGCCTGGATCGCTGCATCCTCGGCGAACTTGCGGTCGCCGGCGAGTGGCGTGAACTCGGTGAAGAGCCTCGCTGCGTAATCGACGAAGTGAGGACGCTGCGGATGACGGGCTACCTGCGTCTTCTGCCAGGCATTAAGCTTGGAGTAGATCTCCTCCATCGCTTCACGGACGCGAACCTCGAGCCGCGCGATCTCCTCCGACGTGTCGATGCTCTCATCTTCTTCCGCGAGTTTCTTCAGCTCGTGGATCTTGCCTTCCAGGTCGGAGATAGGCTTTTCGAAATCGAGATAGTTGTGCATGAAACGCTTTCCGATCGTTATGCGCTTGCTTCAAGGGCGCGTGGCACCGGCGTTGCCGGTCCTAATCGTGGTTTTTCGCCACTTTGGCAAGAGGGTGATGCGTCTGAACGAGCTGCTGCAGGCGTTCATCGAGCACATGCGTGTAGATTTGGGTGGTCGAAATGTCCGAATGGCCGAGCAACTCCTGCACCACGCGGAGGTCTGCGCCGTTGGCGAGAAGATGACTGGCGAAGGCGTGGCGAAGCACGTGGGGGGAGATGGCGGCGGCGCTGAGGCCGGCGCGGGCTGCGAGACCCTTCAAGTCGCGCGCGAAGACCTGGCGCGGCAGGTATCCCTCCTTGCTCGCCGCCGGAAACAGCCAGAGGGCTTTCTCCTTCGTTTCCTTGGTCGTGCGCGCCAGCTCCTCGCCATAGGCCCGGACTGCGGCGATCGCGCTTCGCGATAAGGGAACGAGCCGTTCCTTGGCTCCCTTTCCGCGGATCACGAGGAAACGCCCCTCCTGTGCGAGAACCTTGGCCGGCAGGGCGACAAGCTCGCTGACCCGCATTCCCGTCGCATACAGAAGTTCGAGCAGAGCCAACATTCGCAGTTTCGAGAGCTTGTCGGCTCCCTCGGCTTCGCTCTCCTGCTGAGCGAGGGACAGCAGTCTTTCGACGTCTGCGACGGACAGTGTCTTCGGAAGTGGGCGCGCCTTCTTCGGCGCATCGAGGATCGACGTCGGGTCGTCGGTGCGGATGCCCTCGGCGTAGAGGAATTTGTAGAACTGGCGCATCGCCGACAGACGGCGCGCCTGCGAGGTTTCCATGAAGCCACGCTTCGCGAGATCTGCGAGATAGGCGGCGAGGTCGGCGGATTTTGCCTCCACGACACTTATCTTGCGCGGTGCAAGAAAAGACCAGAGATCCTCAAGGTCGTGTTCGTACGAGGCAAGCGTGTTGCCCGCGGCGCCCCGTTCCGCACTCATCATTTCCAGAAACGCCTCGATGCGTGCTTTGCTGAGATCGGACACGGGGAGTTTCCTGCTTGCCTCGGCTCGGCCTATTCTTGGGGCGGGTTGACCCGCTCGGAGGGAATCCGGACCGTGATCTCCCGCTCCTTCGGCTCCACGAACAGGACGAGCGCGTACATTGTTCCGTAGATCATGGCCGCGATCGTCGCGCAGAAGAACAGGAAACGAAACAGGGTCGGCATCGGATCATCCTTCGTCCGCGAGCGCTCTTCCTATATGAAGAGGGCTTGCAGCCGTTGCAAGCCCGCAGAAGGTGCCTCTTTCGGTCCCCGTGGCTTGACGCTCGGCCCGCATTTGTCAATACCGTTCTCAAAAGAGACGCGAACAGGCCGATGACCGATTTGACCCCAACCGTTGCCCCGTCGCTGAGTACACGTGCCCGCGCGGCGCTCGGGCGTAGAAATCTGGTCTTCGTCGGACTGATGGGGGCCGGAAAGTCGGCGATCGGCCGCATGACGGCCTCGCAACTCGGCCTGCCTTTCGTTGACACGGATGCGGAAATCGAACGGGTATCGCGGATGACCATCAGCGAGCTCTTCGCGGCCTACGGCGAAGGCGAGTTCCGCGAGCTTGAGACGCGGGTCATCAAGCGGCTGCTGAGAACAGGTCCGCGGGTGATATCGACCGGCGGCGGCGCCTTCATCAACGAGAAGACGCGCAAGCAGATCGAGCGGGGCGGGATTTCGCTGTGGCTGAAAGCCGATCTGGACGTGCTTTGGGAGCGGGTCAACAAGCGCGACCATCGTCCCCTGCTCAAGACCGAGAATCCGAAGCAGACGCTCGAGAATCTCATGAGCCAGCGCTACCCTATCTATTCCCTCGCCGACATCGCCGTGCAGTCGCGGGACGAGCGCAAGGAAGTCATCGTCGACGAGGTGCTCGAGGCGATCGTCGAATTCTGTACCAAAGGCCATAAATATGAGTGAAGTTGAGAGTTCGGAACGCCTCGTTCATGTTCCGCTTGGTGATCGGTCGTATGACATCCTGATCGGGAGCGGTCTGATCGCACGGGCGGGTGGCGAGATATCCACCCGCATCAAGGGGCGCAAGGCTGCGATCATCACCGATGAGCACGTCGGCCCCCTTTATCTGGACGCGTTGATGGATAGCCTCCAGACTGACGGCATCGAGGCCGTATCGCTGAGCCTGCCGGCGGGCGAGAAGACCAAGAGCTTCGAGCACCTGATGCGGGTTTGCGACCTCCTCCTGGAGGCCCGCATCGAGCGCAACGATGCGGTTATCGCGCTTGGCGGCGGCGTCATCGGCGACCTGACCGGTTTCGCTGCGGGCATCGTTCGCCGTGGTGTCCGCTTCGTACAGGTTCCGACTTCTCTCCTCGCGCAGGTCGATTCCTCCGTCGGCGGCAAGACGGGTATCAATACGCGTCATGGCAAGAACCTCGTCGGCGTGTTCTACCAGCCGGATCTCGTGCTTGCGGACACGGCGGTTCTCAACAGTCTGAGCAAGCGAGAATTCCGGGCTGGCTATGCGGAAGTGGTCAAGTATGGCCTGATCGACAAGCCGGACTTCTTCGATTGGCTCGAACGGAACTGGAAAGACGTCTTCTCCGGTGGCGAGGCTCGCGCCGAGGCAATCGCCACAAGCTGTCGGGCAAAAGCCGAGGTGGTGGCCGCCGACGAGCGCGAACTCGGTCGCCGCGCGCTGCTCAATCTCGGCCATACGTTCGGTCATGCACTCGAAGCGGCCACAGGCTACGACAGCAGCCGTCTTGTCCACGGCGAAGGTGTCGCGATCGGTATGGTGCTGGCGCATCAGTTTTCCTCGCGCCTCAACCTCGCGAGCCCGGACGATGCCGAGCGGGTGGCGGCTCATCTCAAGGCTGTCGGTCTCCCGACGACAATGGGGGATATTGAAGGAGAGCTTCCGCCGACCGATATATTGATGCAGGCAATCGCCCAGGACAAAAAGGTCAAGGGCGGCAAGCTCACTTTCATCCTGACCCATGGTATCGGCCAGTCGTTCGTCGCCGACGACGTCGCAGCCTCGGAAGTCTTCAGCTTCCTTCAGGAAAAACGTCCGGGCTGACGGCCGCCCCCGACTGCGGCCTTCTCGCACCGTCCGTGTTCGTCGGGCGGCCGCTTCACGGTCGCCTGATGGTCTGCCGTGGGGCCCGGTTCTACGGAGCAATGGATGATGGAGGGACGGTCTACCAGCGCGTCTCTTCGCCGGGAGCCGCAGCTTCGATCGCAAGGGCATGGAGACCGGCGTCGAATTCCGGCTTGAGGAGATCGGTAATCGCCCTGTGCCGCGCGACGCGGCTCATGCCGGAGAACGCGCCGGCCACGATACGGATGCGCATATGCGTCTCTCCGGATCCGGTCATGTCGGGCTGATGCCCCGCGTGCTGCATGCTTTCGTCGAGGACCGCCAGGCGCTCCGGGTGAAAGGCGTCGACGAGCTTGGTTTCGATGGCTGAACGGACCGACATGCGGGCTATCTCCGACTTTGCTGCGGGAGCGAAAAGCCCTCACAAAGCCAAGAACATTCTGATTTGTCAATTCTTGTCGTGAGACGACCGGAACCCCATAATTCGATGATGAACCTCGACTCAAAATATTTCGATCGCATCCGCACCCGTCGCAAGAAGGAGCAGGATGCCGGTCCTGCCACGCCGACGTGCCAGTGGGACGGCTGCGACAAGCCCGGTGCCCATCGCGCACCGGTTGGACGGAACGCCGAGGGGCAGTTTTTCCTCTTCTGCTTTGAGCATGTGAAGGAATACAACAAGGGCTACAATTACTTTTCCGGGCTGTCCGACACCGAGATCGCCCGCTACCAGAAGGAGGCGATCACCGGCCATCGCCCGACCTGGACCGTGGGTGTCAACAAGGCGGCGCGGAACAGCCCGCTGCATTCGACGTTGCGTTCCGGTACGGCCGGAACACATTCGCGCATCAAGGATCCCTTCGGTTTCGTCGGACAGTCGCGCGGTGCGGGTGCGCGCTTCCAGCCGCAGGCGCGGAAACTCAAGAGTCTCGAAGCCAAGGCGCTCGATACCTTGGGCCTTCCGGGGACCTCGTCTGCGAGCGAGATCAAGAGTCGCTACAAGGAGCTTGTGAAAAAGCATCACCCGGATGCAAATGGCGGCGATAGGGGCTCGGAAGACCGTTTTCGCGCTGTTATCCAAGCGTATCAACTGCTAAAGCAGTCTGGCTTCTGTTAGTCGAAAACGCTACGAAATACGCATTCTATATGCAGCCGGTCGTCGCCGCCCGGCATGGAGAGACGATGAGCAAAATTGACCTTGACGTGTCCAATCTTCCCGACACGACCATTTCGGTCCGGGAGGTTTTCGGAATTGACAGTGACATCCGTGTCCCGGCGTACAGCACCGGCGACGCCTACGTGCCGGATCTCGATCCCGACTACCTGTTCGACCGCGAAACCACGCTCGCGATTCTCGCCGGTTTCGCACACAACCGGCGCGTGATGGTGTCGGGCTTCCACGGGACAGGCAAATCGACCCATATCGAGCAGGTCGCGGCTCGTCTCAACTGGCCCTGCGTCCGCGTGAACCTCGACAGCCACGTCAGCCGTATCGATCTGGTCGGCAAGGATGCGATCGTCCTGAAGGACGGCAAGCAGGTCACGGAGTTCAAGGACGGCATTCTGCCCTGGGCTTACCAGCACAATGTCGCTCTCGTGTTCGACGAATACGATGCCGGTCGTCCGGACGTGATGTTCGTGATCCAGCGAGTCCTGGAATCCTCCGGTCGCCTGACGCTCCTCGACCAGAGCCGCGTCATCCGTCCGCATCCTGCGTTCCGTCTGTTTGCGACGGCCAACACCGTCGGTCTCGGGGACACCACCGGTCTTTACCACGGTACCCAGCAGATCAACCAGGCGCAGATGGACCGCTGGTCGATCGTGACCACGCTGAACTACCTGCCGCACGAGAAGGAAGTCGACATCGTGCTTGCCAAGGTGAAGAGCTTCGCCTCGACCGAGGCAGGCCGCGAAACCGTATCGCGCATGGTGCGGCTCGCCGATCTCACCCGCTCGGCGTTCATGAACGGCGATCTTTCGACCGTCATGAGCCCGCGTACGGTGATCACCTGGGCGGAAAATGCGGAAATCTTCGGCGACGTCGCGTTCGCCTTCCGCGTCACGTTTCTCAACAAGTGCGACGAACTCGAGCGTAACCTGGTCGCGGAACAGTACCAGCGCGCCTTCGGGGTCGAATTGAAGGAGAGCGCCGCGAATATCGTTCTCGGTGCGTAAGGAAGCATTCTGACGATGGCAGGACCGGGAGACAATATCAGGGCGAAGTCAGGCTCGGCGGCGGATACGGAGCCGCTGCGCCGGGCGATCACCGGGTGTGTCCGCTCGGTGGCCGGCGACAGCGAAGTCGAGGTGGTCTTCGCCAACGAGCGCCCGGGGCTCGCTGGAGAGCGCGTGCGTCTGCCCGAACTCTCCAAGCGTCCGACGGCGCAGGAGCTCGCGGTGACTCGTGGCCTCGGCGATTCCATGGCGCTGAGGCTCGCCTGCCATGACCAGAAGATCCATTCGACGATGGCTCCGCAGGGTGTCGATGCGCGTGCGGTTTTCGATGCCGTCGAACAGGCCAGGGTCGAATCGATCGGCGCCTTGCGGATGCGCGGCATGGCCGCGAACCTTCAGACGATGAATGCCGAGAAGTACGCCAAGGCGAACTTCTCGGGGATCAGCCGGCAGGAGGATGCCCCGCTCTCCGAAGCGATGGCCATGCTGGTGCGGGAGAAGCTGACGGGTGAGAAGCCGCCGGAAAGTGCAGGCAAGGTTCTCGATCTCTGGCGTCCCTTCATCGAGGAGAAGGCTTCGAGCGAATTCGAAGGGCTGAGCGGCGCCATCAACGATCAACAGGCCTTCGCGAAGGTCATGCGTCATATCCTGAGCGCTATGGAAATGGCCGAGGACTTTGGCGACGAGTCCGAGGAAAGCGAACAGGAAGACACGACCGACGAGGACCAGCCGCGCAGCAACGAGGAAGATCAGGAAAGCGCCGAAGAAGAAGCCGGCCAGGACTCTGCGCCCGCGGAGGAGAGCGAAGCCTCCCAGGAGCAGATGGAAGAAGGCGAAATGGACGGCGCCGAGATCTCCGAAGACGAGATGATGGACGAGGGCGAGGACGATTCCGAAACGCCCGGCGAAATGCGTCGTCCCGCGAGCCCGTTCGACGATTTCAATGAGAAGGTCGACTACCGGATCTACACGACGGAATTCGACGAAATCATTACGGCCGAGGAGCTTTGTGACGAGGCGGAACTCGATCGGCTGCGTGCTTTTCTCGACAAGCAGCTCGCGCATCTGCAGGGCGCGGTCGGGCGCCTTGCGAACCGCCTGCAACGCCGCCTCATGGCGCAGCAAAACCGCTCCTGGGACTTCGATCTCGAGGAGGGCTATCTCGACACAGCTCGCCTGACGCGCATGGTGATCGACCCCATGCAGCCGCTTTCCTTCAAGATGGAGCGCGATACGCAGTTCCGCGACACGGTGGTGACGCTGGTCATCGACAATTCCGGTTCAATGCGCGGGCGTCCCATCACCGTGGCTGCGACCTGCGCCGATATCCTGGCGCGCACGCTCGAACGCTGCGGCGTCAAGGTCGAGATTCTCGGCTTCACGACCAAAGCCTGGAAGGGCGGGCAGTCCCGCGAGAAATGGCTCGCCAACGGCAAGCCGCCGACGCCGGGCCGCCTCAACGATCTTCGACACATCGTCTACAAGTCGGCCGATGCCCCGTGGCGCCGTTCGCGTCGCAATCTCGGCCTGATGATGCGCGAAGGCTTGCTCAAGGAAAATATCGACGGCGAGGCGCTGATGTGGGCGCATAGCCGTTTGCTCGGTCGTCGTGAACAGCGAAAGATCCTCATGATGATCTCCGATGGCGCGCCCGTCGACGACTCGACGCTGTCGGTCAACCCGGGCAACTATCTGGAGCGGCATCTGCGCGCGGTCATTGATCAGATTGAAACCCGCTCGCCGGTCGAGCTGCTCGCGATCGGCATCGGCCACGACGTGACCCGCTACTACAGCAGGGCCGTCACCATCGTCGATGCAGACGAGCTCGCGGGCGCGATGACGGAACAACTCGCCGCGCTTTTCGAAGACAAGGCACGGGCGCCGCGGGGCGATCGCTTGCGCCGTGCGGGCTAACCCCTCCATCTTCGTCCAGATCGGTGCAGCCCTCTTTGTCGGTGCGGCCCTCATGGTGCATGACGGGGTCGCCGAGGAGCCCGAGCGTATCGCCGTCGCAAGTGCGCCGATCCATTTCTTCGACCGCGCTTCGCAAGCCACTCGTTTCGGGTCGCTCGAATTTCTCGGTGGACTGGAATTGTCCTCCGCAGAGATGGCGTTCGGCGCGTGGTCCTCGATCCGCTTCCTGCCCGATGGGCGGCATTTCATCGGCGTTCTCGATACCGGGCACTGGCTGAAGGGCGAAATCCGGCGTGACGCCGAGGGGCGTCTCTCCGGTCTCGATGATGTATGGCTGACGTCGATGCGGGACGTCGATGGCAGCTACAATCAGAACAAGTGGTCGGTGGACGCCGAGAGTCTCGCGCTTCGCGGTGACGATGTGATCGTCGGTTACGAGCAGCGCCACCGTGTCACCGTCTTTTCCCCGCTTTCCAGCTTTGAGACGGCACTGCCGGGCGAGTCGCTACCCCTGCCGTTCCCGACCGACGAGCTGCGCAACAATGGTGGATTGGAGACGCTTGCACTGTCGCCCGCAGCGAGCCCTCTCGGAGGCGCACTGGTCGCTGTTGCCGAGAAGAGCCGCAACCGCGATGAGTATCGCATCGCCGGCATTCTCGACGGGCCGTTGCGTGGCGCCTTCCGCGTAAGAACGAGTGACGACTTCGATATTACCGACGGGGCCTTCCTGCCCGGCGGTGATCTGCTTCTGCTTCAACGCCGCTTCAATCTCGCCGACGGGGTCGGGATGCGTATCGTCAGGATCCCTGGCGACATGCTAAGGCCGGGAGCCGTCGTCGAGGGACGGACGATTCTCGAAGCTGATCTCGGCTATCAGATCGACAATATGGAAGGGCTGGACGCGGTTCGGGCGGAAGATGGCTCCGTGCATCTCTTTGTGGTGTCGGACGATAACCATTCGATCCTGCAGCGGACGTTGCTTCTGGAGTTCCGCCTTCCCGAATGAAAAATGGCCGCACGGTTCGCGCCGGCGGCCATATCCTGATCGAGGATCCCGATCAGATGCTTTTCAGCGGCGTCGTCGGGCGGACGGTATTCATCAGCGCCCCATAGGGCAGCAACATGACGAGCCCGACAAGCATCTTGACGGCGAAATCGCCGATGGCCCAGGAAACCCAGCGCGGGGCTTCCATGGCGAAGATGCCTAAGATCGGAGCCCAGTCGATCGCGAAATCGTCGTTCGGGCCGATGATGCTGAAGACCACGGCGAAGGACAGCGAGAAGAAAATCACCGTATCCATCACAGAGCCGAAGATCGATCCGAACAGTGGTGCCTTCCACCAGGTCATCCGGCGCAGTCTGTTGAACACGGAAATATCGAGCAACTGGCCGACGAGATAGGCCGACCCGGAAGCAATCGCGATACGAGGCTGCGACGTGGCAAAGGAGAGCCCTACGCCGACCAGGAAGCCGACGAAGACGACCTTGCGGGCGATCGAAGGGCCGAACTGGCGGTTCGTCAGGTCGGTGACCAGGAACGCCACCGGATAGGTGAATGCGCCGTAGGTGAGAATATCCCCGAGCTTGATGCCGGCAAGCTCGCCGGAGAGGGGATACTGGACGAGGATGTTCGATGCGACCACGACGGCCGTCATCAACAGGCTGTAGACGAGAATATAGCGCGTCATCTGCATTTTTTTATCCTGGGTGATGCCACCAGTTGGAGGACTGTTTTCTTGCAAAAGGAAAAGGCCTGGGCGGCGCAAGCCGCACAAGCCTCACATTCCTTTGGACTCGAAGACGCTTACGCGGCTTCGGCGGTCTTCTTGACGATCTGGCGGCGCAGTAGGCGGGCGCGCATGCTCAGTTCCTTCTCGTCGGCCTTCAGCAGGAAGGCGTCGAGACCCCCGCGATGCTCGACCGAGCGCAGGGCAGCCGCCGAAACGCGCAGCCGGAAACGCTGGCCGAGAGCGTCGGAGATCAGGGTGACGTCGCACAGGTTCGGCAGGAACCTACGCTTGGTCTTGTTGTTCGCGTGGCTCACATTGTGGCCCGACTGGACGCCCTTGCCGGTCAATTCGCAACTGCGGGACATGATACACCTATTCTTCTTGGCCATCGGATCGGTGCCGGAAAACCGGTGCGCAATCCAACTAGGCATGATTGGAAAGTTGCGGTTCTATAGTCAGACTGGCTGCGCACGTCAAGCCTGACAGCGGAGATTCCCGCAATTGCGTAGCCGACACGCTATTTTCTTGCCATGTTCTGGTTCAAAGGTAGCCTGCACGGAAGGGAATTCAACCCTCAAAGCTCAGTCTAGGGGCCGGACCAAACTGCATGAAGCGTTATCTCGACGTTCTGACGGTCGCACTCGCAGCGATGACCTTTGCTGCGCCTGCCGGGGCTGACAGCGACATTCGATACGAGACCGAATACAACGTATCGCTCGGCATCCTGCCGATCGCCCATGCCTCGTTCGTTACGAAGGTCCTCAGCAGCGGTTACACCATTTCCGGCGATGTGAGGTCGGCCGGAATCGTCGACGTCATCGCGAAAATCTCGGCTCAGACCAGCGTCTCCGGCGTTCTGATGAAGGACCGGATGCAGGCGTCGCGCTACTCGCTCGTCTACAAATCCAACAACAAGGTTCAGACCTACGATGTGCGCTACCGGAACGGAGACGTCGTCAAGGCTGAGATCACCCCGACACCGAAGCGAAAGCCGCGCAACTGGATCGAGGTCACCGACCGCGACCTCAAGTCGGTGCTGGATCCGATCAGCGGTATGATCGTGCCGGATGGTCAGGACGTTTGTCGCAGGACGCTGCCGATTTTCGACGGCGAGAGCCGGATGGATCTTGTCCTTTCACCAAAAGGGAGCTCGCGCTTTTCGATCGGTGATGTCGAGGGGGAGGCGATCGTCTGCGCCATTCGTTACATTCCGAAATCCGGTTTCCGTAAGGGGCGCAAGGACATCGAGTATCTGCGTCAGGCGACCGACATGGAAATCTGGTTTGCCAAGACGGCACTACTCAAGGTATACGCTCCGGTCTACGCCCGTGTGCCGACGCGCATGGGGCCGCTCTATATCAGGGCCGTAAAGTTCGACGGTTGACGTCACCGCGGGATCGCCAACGCCCCGCAAAGGGGGGAAGGTGAGAACTAGGGCAACGCTGATCGGGTTTACGGCCATTCTCATGTGGTCGTTCCTGGCTTTCTTTACTGCCGCATCGGGCAAGATGCCGCCATTTCAGTTGTCGGCAATCGCTTTCGCCATCGGCAGCTTGCCGAGCATCGTGGCCTTCGCCGTCAGGCCGGAACGTCTGAGGTCGCTAAGACAGCCTCTGAAGGTTTGGGTGACCGGCGTCGCCGGTCTCTTCGGCTATCACTTCCTCTACTTCACGGCGTTGCGGAACGCGCCGGTCGTCGAAGCCGGACTGATCGCCTATCTCTGGCCGTTGCTGATCGTCGTGGGATCGGCGCTGCTGCCGGGAGAACGGTTGCGCTGGTACCATGTGGTCGGTGCTCTTGCCGGTCTTTCGGGCACCGTCCTGATCGTCGGCAAGGATGGCGTCGACTTCGATCCCGCCTATCTTCTCGGCTACTCGGCGGCCTTCCTCTGCGCCTTCACCTGGTCGGGATATTCGCTGCTGACTCGTCGTTTCGATGCCGTCTCGACGGACGTGGTCACGGGGTTCTGCCTCGCGACGTCGGTTCTTTCCCTCGTCTGTCATCTGCTGCTGGAGACCACTGCATGGCCAACCGACGCTTGGGAATGGCTGGCGGTGGTCGGGCTGGGGCTCTTCCCTGTCGGAGCAGCCTTCTATGCGTGGGACTACGGCGTCAAGAATGGCGACATCCAGATTCTCGGTGCATCGAGCTACGCGGCACCGCTGCTCTCGACACTGATCCTCGCTCTTTTCGGGTTCGCAGAGCCGAACCTGCGCATTGTGCTTGCCTGCCTCCTGATTACCGGCGGCGCTGTTCTTGCCGCGCGCGAAATGTTCCGGCGGCGACCGGCTCCGGTCGCCGGCTGATCGACGGGGTGGGAGTGTGGATATCGCGACTGGTGCCTGGCTGTTGTTGTCGGTAGTCTTCGGGCTGTCCTATCTCCGCCTTCTCAACGATCCGACAAGCACCCTTCGAACGGTTGTGAAGACCTTGCCGGTGCTGTTGCTCGCAGGTTTTGCCTGGTCGGCCGAAGCGCCGAAGCTTCTTCTCGCCGCACTGTTGCTCAGCGCGGCAGGCGATGCCTTTCTCGCGCACGACGGGGAGAGGGCTTTCGTCGGCGGACTCGCCGCCTTCCTGCTCGCCCACCTGATGTATGGTGCACTCTTCGTTTCCGTGGCGGCTCCGTCCATCGTGTTGAGTGAAGCCTGGCGAATACCCGCCGGCGCCGTGTCGGCGGTGGCGATTGCAATCGTTCTTCCCTTGGTCAGGAGGTACGCAGGCCCGCATCGCATGGCCGTATCCGTCTACGGCATCATTATCCTCGGGATGGCGCTGCTCGCCTTGCTCGTTCCGGCGCCGACCGTCTTTGTCGGGGCTGCCGTCTTCATGAGCTCGGATGCCGTGCTCGCCTGGCGCAGGTTCGTGCTGAAGTCAGACGGCGCCTTGCGCCGGGCAGCCTCCTACTATGTCTGGATCAGCTATTTCGCAGCCCAGTGTATTCTGACCTGGGCGCTTGCAAGTGTCGCCGCGGGCCTCTAGCCCTGCCCCGGCGACCATCCGGGCGGCGCCATCTCGAAGGCGGAGAACTGAAAGCCCGGTGCAACGGTGCAGCCGACAAGCGTATAGGTGCCGAGACTTTCGGCGGCTTGCCAGCAGTTGGCCGGGATCACTGCCTGAGGGCGTTCTCCGGTCAACACGGCAGGGCCGAGGCGGATCGTCTCCACGGTCATTCCGTCGGGGGCGTGGCGGAGCGCGAGCGGCGCTCCGGCATAGTAGTGCCAGACCTCCGCCGCATCCCTGACGCGATGCCAGTGCGACCGCTGGCCGGCCGTCAGCAGATAATAGATCGCGGTGGAATGGCCCCGGCCTACGTCAGCCGCATCGCGAAAGGTTTCCGCATACCAACCGCCTTCGGGATGCGGCTGCATTCCAAGGGCTGCGACGATGTCCTCGGCGCGCATCAGAAGTGATCCTTGCGCCGGCGGATCTCCGCAAAGACCTCCTCGTTGGTCCGGCCTTCCATCAAGAGATTCCGGCGGATTTCCGGGTCGGCCGCGCGGAGGAAAGGATTGGTTTCCTTCTCGAGCCCGATCGTCGTCGGGATCGTGAACTTGCCTTCCGCCCGCAGCCTCTCGATCTCGCCGGCGCGCACTTTCAGGCGCTCGTTGTCCGGGTCGATGGTCAGGGCGAAGCGCGCATTCGTCAGCGTGTATTCATGGCCGAAATAGACTGCTGTCTCGTCCGGCAGGGCTGCAAGCTTCTGCAGCGAGTGCCACATGTCGGCCGCCGGGCGCTCGAACAGTCGGCCGCAGCCGAGGGCGAAGAGCGTGTCTGCGGCGAACAGCAGCTTGCTGTCCGGGAAATGATAGCAGACGTGCCCGGCGGTGTGACCGGGGGTCTCGATTACCTGAACGACATGGCCTCCGAAATCGAAGGTATCTCCGTCACCCACCGCCCGGTCGATCCCGGGAATCGCAACGGCCTCGTTGCGAGGCCCGATGATCTCGCAGCCATAGCGATCCTTGAGGGCAAGATTGGCCTCGACGTGATCGCCGTGGTGATGTGTCGTCAGGATGTGGGTGATATTCCACCCCCGTCGCTCCGCCATGGCAACGATCGGAGCGTATTCCGGCGCGTCGATCGAGGCCGTGAGATTGCTCTCGTGGCAGTGGAGAAGGACTCCGAAATTGTCGCTGCGGCACAGGAAGATTTCGAGTTCCAGAGCTTTCATGAGGTCGGTCCGTCTCTGCTTCGTCGCGCGGAATGTAACGTCTTTGGCCTTGAAGTCCAATCCGCGCCTGATATCAATTGCTCATGCACGTCGATATCGTCGATCTCCGCCAGTTCTACCATTCGCGGCTCGGGCGGATGGCCGAGCACTCGATCGCGATGGCGCTCGCGTCGCTTTGGAGTCGGCTACCGCAGGAGCGGCTCGTGGGGCTCGGTTATTGCGTTCCGTTCCTGGATCGCTTCCGGACCGATACCGAGAGAACCTTCGCCTTCATGCCGGCTGGACAAGGCGCGGTGAACTGGCCCGTCGGGGAGCCCTCGGCCACGGCCCTGGTCTTTGAGGAGGAGTTGCCTCTTCCGGACTCATCAATCGATCGTTTGTTGATGGTTCACTCGCTCGAATTCGTTGAAGACCCGCGCGAGACCCTCAAGGAAATCTGGCGCGTGCTGGCGCCGGGCGGACGGCTGGTGATCGTGGTACCGAACCGGCGCGGGGTATGGGCGCGGATGGAACACACGCCTTTCGGCTCGGGCCGCCCCTATTCTCGTGGCCAGCTCACCACCTTGTTGCGGGAGACAAATTTCACCCCCGGGGCAAGCGCCGAGGCACTGTTTTTTCCGCCGTCGAAGATACGGGCCGTCCTGCGGCTGCGGCGAAGTTTCGAGCGGGTGGGCCGCTTCATCTGGCCGGCCTTTTCCGGGGTCATCATCGTCGAGGCACAGAAGAGGCTCTACCAGGGCCTTCCGGTGAAGGCGCGCGCTTCCCGTCGCGTATTCGCTCCCGCCCTGGCTCCGCGTGGTGTGCCGACCGCCCGGCTGCCGGCCGACGTGTGAGCCTTTCCGGCAGGCGTCGAACCCTCGACAAATGGCGGTTTCCGTTCTAATGGCTCTGAATCCGAAGGCCGCGCATCCGCCCGGTTTTTCTCACGTTATCAGCAGTTCGACGAGCAGCGACATGACCAAGCCTACGCCGCGTCCCGGAATTCTCGACATCGCCGCCTATGTGCCGGGCAAGGAGCATGCTCCGGGCGTCGAGCGTGTGTTCAAGCTCTCGTCCAACGAGACGCCGCTCGGACCCAGTCCGAAAGCCATAGAGGCCTTCAAGCAGAGCGCCGACCATCTCGAGCTTTACCCGGACGGGCAGGCAACAGCCCTGCGCGAGGCGATCGCCGAGGTCCATGGCTTGAACATGGCCAACATTCTCTGTGGCAACGGTTCGGACGAGTTGCTCGGCCTTCTCTGCCATGTCTATCTCGGACCGGGCGACGAGGGCATCATCACCGAGCACGGCTTCCTCGTCTACAAGATCCAGATCATGGGTGCCGGGGCCACACCGGTGGTGGTGAAGGAAAAGAGCTGCACCGTCGACGTCGACGCCATTCTCGCCGCCATCACCGAAAAGACGAAGATCGTCTTCATCGCCAATCCCGGCAATCCGACCGGGACCTACGTTCCGGTCAGCGAAATCCGCCGCCTTCAGGCCGGGCTGCCGGCTCACGTCGTCCTCGTCCTCGACGCCGCCTACGCGGAATATGTTCGCCGCAACGATTACGAGGCCGGCATAGAGCTTGTTTCGGGCAATCGGAACGTCGTCATGACCCGCACCTTCTCGAAGGCCTACGGCCTTGCCACGCTGCGTATCGGCTGGATTTTTGCCCCTGCGGAGATCGTGGACGCCATGAACCGCGTGCGCGGCCCCTTCAATCTCAATGCGCCGGCGATTGCCGCGGGTGCTGCGGCGATACGGGATCAGGCGTTCGTCGAAACGGCAGTGGCTCACAACCGGCTCTGGCTGGATAGGGTGACGGAGGCACTCAAGGAGATGGGTCTCGAAGTGACGCCTTCGGTCACGAATTTCGTGCTCATTCATTTCCCGGATGCCGAGGGCAAACGTGCCCCGGACGCGGATGCCTTCCTCACCAGCCGCGGCTATATCCTTCGTGCCGTCCGTGGCTACGGGTTTGCCAATGCACTGCGGATGACGATCGGCGGTGAAGAAGCCAATCTCGGCGTGATCGACGCACTCCGTGAGTTCATGGGACGCAACTGATGACAGAGGTCCATTTCGACAAGATCGCGCTTATCGGCATCGGTCTCATCGGTTCCTCCATTGCACGCGACGTGAAGGACCAGGGGCTGGCCGGCGAGATCGTGATCTCGACGCGTTCGGCGGATACGCTCAGACGAGCGGAGGAATTGGAACTCGGCAACAGTTACACGCTCTCCGCTGCCGAGGCCGTCGAGGGCGCCGACCTCGTCATCGTCTCCGTTCCGGTCGGCGCGTCCGAAAGCGTCGCCAAGCAGATCGCGCGGCACCTGAAGCCCGGCGCGATCGTCACCGATGTGGGATCGACAAAGGCGTCGGTCATCGCACAGATGGCTCCGCACGTGCCGCCGGGCGTCCACTTCATACCCGGGCATCCCATCGCCGGCACCGAGAAATCCGGACCGGATGCGGGCTTCTGCGGCCTCTTCAAGGGGCGCTGGTGCATCCTGACGCCGCTGCCGGGGACTGATGCCGAGGCACTCACCCGCCTCAGGGCTTTCTGGGACGCGCTGGGCTCCAAGGTCGACGAGATGGACCCGAAGCATCACGACAAGGTGCTCGCGATCGTTTCCCACCTGCCGCACATCATCGCCTACAACATCGTCGGCACGGCGGACGATCTCGAAACGGTCACGGAATCGGAAGTGATCAAGTATTCCGCATCCGGCTTCCGAGACTTCACGCGTCTTGCCGCGTCAGATCCCACCATGTGGCGCGACGTTTGCCTGCATAACCGAGACGCCATCCTCGAAATGCTGGCGCGCTTCTCGGAAGACCTCGCCTACCTGCAGCGCGCCATCCGCTGGGGGGAGGGCGACAAGCTGTTCGAGCTATTCACTCGCACGCGGGCAATCCGTCGCTCGATCGTCGAAGCGGGTCAGGATGTCGATGCGCCCGACTTCGGCCGTCACGCCCTGGACGAGAAGAAAAGCTGATCATCAGAGCGGCGGAAGGACGCCGATCGGGATGATGCCGACGGAGACGACGCCCTCGTGCAGGCTGAGTTCGGCCGAGCCGGAGTCCCTGCCACCGAAAAGCGCAGTGAGCACCTTCGCCGCATTCGCGAAATTCTCGGCCGAATCCGGGAAGGCGGTAGTCAGAGCGTCTTTCCAGCCCTCGACCTTCTCGAGCTCGAGATGGAGCTTGCCGGAGAGATTGCCATCGTCGCCGACGGACAAAGGACCGCTGACCGTCAGAACGCGCCCCTCTCCGAGGTCGATCACAAGCCGGCGGATTTCGCCCTTGCTGCCGTAAAGCTCCGTCGCGGCCGCGTTACGGACCAGATCGAGAAGGGTAGCCTTGCCAAGCATCGTCACGTCGACGCTCGCGGAGATGGGTGGGAGGGCGAGTTGCGTAGCGCTCGGGAGCGCTACGACCGCGTTTTTCACCAGGGCGGCGGCGTCGAGGTCCTCTCCGTTGCGGCGGACATGGAATTCGCCGTGCTCGCTTTGCACGGAAACGGTTCTGCCGTCAGCCACCGCCGTGGTGTCGACCTTCAACCCTTCGGCGACAAGTGAAGAGCGAGACAGGCCGTCGAACCAGGCGCTGACGCTGGAGCGCAGGTTGTCCCATTGTAGCGAGAAGGAGAAGCCGAGGGCCGATCGCAATTCCGCCGGACTATCCATCTCCCATACGAAATGGCTTGGCGCGTAAACCTGTGCGGCGGAACGGAACGCGCCGAGGGATGCAGAAATGCCGTTGAAACGATCATCCACAGTGATTGCCGAACAGAAGAGGCCGATCCGGAAGGGATAGCCGCGGATATCCATGTCCTTGCAACGAACCTCCGCTCCCGCGGCATTTCCGCCGCTGAGGAGTTCTGCAACGCGCTTCTGCATCATGGTTGCAGCGAGCATCCAGCCTCCGCTATAGACGGCTGCCGCGACTACGACGAGTATGCCGAGCAGGAAGACTTTCCGCGTCACCGTTGTCTGACCGGATCGGGTTGACGAGGTCATCGGGCACTCCATGATGGGAACGATTTCAAACCACTGAGATGATGTCGGATATGGACGAATTTTGGGTCTTTGGCTACGGATCGCTGATGTGGAACCCGGGCTTCCCATTTGTGGAGAAGGTGCACGGACGGGCTTTCGGTTATCGGCGCTCGCTCTGCGTCCATTCCTGGGTGCATCGGGGAACCGAAGAGAGACCGGGTCTGGTGCTGGGGCTCGATCGCGGTGGCTCGTGCCGCGGCGTCGCCTTCCGTGTCGCTGCGTCGGAGCGGGACGCGACGCTCGACTATCTCCGCGAGCGGGAACTCGTCACCCATGTCTACCGGGAGCGCTCGATGCCGATAGCGCTTGACGACGGTCGCACCGTCTCTGCGGTCACTTACGTGGTGGATCGCAGTCATCGGCAGTATGCCGGCGCAATGACCGTTGCCGAGGCCGCGGGCATCGTACGCCATGCCGTCGGGCAATCCGGTCCCAATCAGGCTTATGTCGCCAATACCGTCGCGCATTTGCAGGAGATGGGCATACGGGATCATTGGCTGGAGCAGGTCGTCGAGACGATCGGGCAGCCGGTCGCCTGACCGGCACTGCCGTCGGGCCTCAGTGGTGCTCGCCCGACTTTGTCGCTCCTTTCGCGAGTTCATCGAGCCGTCGCTTCGCCGTCGGTGGCAGCGGAACATGCGGGTTGTCCCTCGCCGTCTCGACCAGCAATTCGTCGCTTGCCGCTTCGAGCACCTGCATGAGTTTCTCGAAGAAGGCATCCGGATCGAGGCCAGGCTCGATCGGAGGCAGAATCCGGACCTTGAAGTGTCCGGGGAAACGAAGGAATTTGCGGCGCGGCCAGAAGAGGCCCGGATGCATTGCCACCGGTACGACCGGCACCTGAAGATCGCGATAGAGCCGGGCGATACCGTATTTGTATACCGGGTGCGCGCCGGGGGGGCGGCGTGTTCCCTCCGGGTAGATAATGAGCTGCCGCCCGTTGCGCATCTCGTCGGACGTTCGGGCCATCACCGCCGCCATGACCTTGCCGCGTGCCCCGCGGTTCACCGGAATCATTCGCTGCTTCTTCGCATACCAGCCGAAGAGGGGGATCCAGAGCAGTTCGCGCTTCAGGATGTAGACCGGGTCGTCGAGCCAGGGCAGCAAGGCGAAGGTGTCCCAGAACGACTGATGTTTCGGCGCCAGAATGTATCCACCCTTGGGGATGTTCTCGAGCCCTTCGATCGTGAATGTCGTGCCGACGATCGTTTTCATCAGCCAGTGGCAGGACAGCGCCCAGTTCTTCGGAATCGAAAATGCCTTCTTGCGCGGCAGCACGAAGTAGATCGGCGAAAGCACGATCATTCGCAGGATGAGATTCAGATAGAAGGCTGTGTTGAAGAGAATGGAACGCAAGGCGATCATGAAAGGCTTCCCGCGGCGTGGTTGCGACGTGCCTATACGAAATCAGGGCGGAGAGAAAGCGCCCCGCGTTATCATTGGACTGATTTGGCGAGCGTCGCGCTCGAGCGCAAACCGTCTCCCATGCTCCAGCCCACGATGCCGCGGGCGAAGGCGACCAGGGTTTTTCCATACTCCGCAAGCAATGTTCGTAGAACGCTGGGGTTCGCGAACCAGTTCGTGGTCTTGAGATCGGAGTTCACGACCGGGTACGCGATGAATTCCGTCGCGCGGTCGATGCGCCGGAGTTCCATGAGACTTCGCGGCATATGATAGTTGTTGGTCACGACCAGAACCCGGGAATATCCACGGTCGTGGATCCAGTGGGATATCTCGTTTGCATTACCGATGGTGTCGAGTGCCTGGTAGCCGATGTCGACGCAGCAATCGAAGAGATCGTTGGAGCTTTGTGTCATCCGTCGGATCTGGGATGGCGTCGTCGCGGGGTGGACACCGGAGATGAGCAAGCGTTTTCCCGAACCACGGCGGAGGAGATCGACTGCCTGGTCGATACGCTGATATCCGCCGGTCAGAACGACGATCGCATCGGCTCGGGGATCCGCGGGCGGTTTCAGTGTCGTCACATGGTCGGCAAAGCGCAGGAAGCCGGCAACGACCACGGCGCAGGCGAATATGGCGATGATGCCGCCATAATGCAGCACGCGACGCAACGGCCCACGCCGCGCGAAGAGGCCGTGCGCGGGACGTTGCCGCGGCATCTTCGGACTTGCTGTAATCCGTGACATCCGACCCATCGTCATGTGTTGTGCATACCGCCCTTTTGCCATGGCGAACAGGCGGCTTTGTGGCAAGTCAACAGGCTTTCCTCAGTCGCTGATCAGTCCGTCCGTGCGCGCCGGATCCGAGCGGATCAGATCGATTTCATAAATGGTCCTGATAACGGTGAAGCGAGCGGTCAGGGTCGTCAGTAACGCTATGACGATCATCGTGGCGAAAATGCCCAGGTACCCCATGAAGCCGATGCTGAAGGTGCCGAAGAGCGCCGCCGTCTGGTCGCTCTCGGGCGTGGCGAGCGATCGGCTCTGCCAGTAGCCTGCCAGCGCGAAGAGCGACGCAGCGGCGAGGCCTCCTGCCGTCGCTCCCTTGAGACTAATCTTCAGGAAGTGCTTCTGGAACTCTTGCGCCACAAACGAGCCCTCGGCACCCACGAAGTGCAGGACCTCGATGATATGGCGGTTGCCGGAGAGCGCACCGCGGGTCGCGAAGACAACGGTCAGCACCATGGCGACGAAGACCAGCAGCAGAATGCCCGAGCCGACGAAGACCGTGGTTCGCGCCATCGAAACGAGACGGTCCACCCAGGTACGGTGATCATCGAGGAAGGCCTGCGGCACCTCCTCTTTCAGGAGCGCGCGCATCGCGGCGAAGTCCGGCGGATGCGTCTCGTCGATTGTGATGATGATGAGGCGCGGTACGGGAAGGTCGTTGATGTCGAGCCCGCTGCCCAGCCAGGGCTCAAGGAGGCGAGCGGTCGCATCGTCGTCCATGATCGTGCCGTCCTTGGTGCCGACGAAAGTCAAGGCAAGGTCGCGGGCGCGCACCAGTGCCTTGTTCATGTCGAGACCGTCCTCGGGCTTGATCTGTATGGTGATCTCACGCGAGATCTGGCTCTGCCAGCCCGCGGCGGTCGCCCGCACCATGCTGACGGCTCCGAGCGTCAGGCAGGCGAGAAAGGCCATGATGGCGATCACCACCATCAGCGCATTTCCCTGAATGTTGGAGGCAGGCAGGATCGGGGCCGTGGGGCGGACATGCATTTCCGTCCGACGCTGCGGCTGCTTGCTGCGAGGAAGCGGGCGTTGCAGGTCAGTCATAGATTTCCAACCGTCCGTCGGTGAGGATCATGCGGCGCGCGTCGACCTGGTCCATCAACGAGAAATCATGCGTGGCGATGACGACCGCGGTGCCAAGACGATTGAGTTCCAGAAAGAGGCTCAGCAGGCGTCGTGCCATCGGTGGATCGACATTGCCCGTCGGCTCGTCCGCGAGCAGGATTTCCGGGCGGTCGATCAGTGCCCGGGCGATCGCCACGCGCTGCTTCTCACCGCCGGAGAGGACCGGGGGCAGCACATTGATGCGCTCACCGAGGCCGACCCATTTCAGGAGCTCGATGACATCGTTTCGATATGCGGCCTCCTCCTTGCCGCGAACCCTC
Organism: Ciceribacter sp. RN22; assembly: GCF_024054295.1. Lineage (NCBI taxonomy): Bacteria > Pseudomonadati > Pseudomonadota > Alphaproteobacteria > Hyphomicrobiales > Rhizobiaceae > Ciceribacter > Ciceribacter sp. RN22. Next base: position 891,470 of record NZ_JAMXLD010000002.1, on the reverse strand, counting down.
AGGGGCAGCGCGACGTTCTCGTAGGTCGTGAGGTGATCGAGAAGCTGGAAATCCTGGAATACGATGCCGACGCGTCGCCGCAACATTGGCAGCTCGCCGCGTGGAATCTGTGTCACGTCGCGACCGAAGCTGCGGATGAGCCCGCGTGTCGGTTGCAGCGACATGAAGAGCAGACGCAACAGCGTCGTCTTGCCGGCTCCCGAGGGGCCGGTCAGGAACTGGAAGGAGCGCTTCGGGATGTCGAAGGTGAGATCTCTCAGGATCTCCGGTCCCATTCCATAGCGCAGGCCGACGTTTTCGAAATGAATCAACGGACAGGTCCGGTCTGACAGTGCTCGAGTTCTGGCGACTTGTTAACGCACTCGGTTAACAGACGGTAAACTGGCGTCGAAAGACGGCCTTCCAGGCAGATCTTTGCGAAGCATTAACCATTCAAATTTACGACTGGAGAGGATTCGTTTCAATGGCCTGTTTTGCGGCGCCTTGATGGGCCGCGCAGCGAGGGCAAGATGAGCGCATTCCGCAATCACAGACGGACGGCCGAGGCGACCATCGACCTGCTGCCGCCGGAGCGCCCTGCCCGGGGAGCGCGCCCTTCCACGCGCCGTGCATCCGTCACCGATGTTCTCGATGCGCAGTTCATCACCATCGCGAAGACCGACCGCGCGACCGTTGCGCGGAGCTGGTGCAACGACAATCACGATGCTCGGCAGGCAAGGCCGATCCGTCGTCGCGAGTCCCTCTTTTCCACTGTGGTCAGCAGGCTGGTCACGGGCATCGAGGGAGCCCTCGGACGCCTGTCTGACAGACACTTCGCGGTTCTTGTGGCTGCTGTCTTCGGCTGTGTCTTCGCCGTCGCGGGTCTGCTTGCCACGCCGGAACAAGCCCTGCCTGTGCGCGTCGCCGCGCTCGACATCACGCATGTTACGCTCACGCCGCAAGACGCAAACGGAATGCGGGTGCTGCTGGTGAACGCGATCATCGAAAATCGCGGCCCGGAGCAGAAGCGAATACCGCGGGTTCGGGCGGACCTCATTTCCGGCGGGCAGGTCGTGGCCAGCACCTTTATCGACGGCCCTGCCGGATCGATCGACGCCGGCGAAAGCCGCGGCCTTGCCGCGCGTCTTCGGCATCCCGGTGGAAAATTACCGGAATTGCGGCTTTCTTTCGCGGAAGCGGATGCTCATAGCATCTGATTGTGCTATCGCCGGGCGGCAAGCATGTCGGCAACCACATGTCGTCGACGGTCTTTCGTCCCATGGAGTGAAGTATGCCGATCGTCCGCGGAAAGAACATCGAGCCCCTCTATACCGCCGAGCAGATTGCCGAGCGCAATCGTCAACTCGCCGCGGAGATCGCCAGCGGCCCCTGCGAGGATCTCCTGGTCATCTCGGTTCTCAAGGGCTCCTTCATCTTCGCGGCTGATCTCATTCGGGCTCTGCATCATGCCGGACTGGCGCCGGAGGTCGAGTTCATCACGCTGTCCAGCTATGGCACAGGCACCGTTTCCCAGGGGGTGCGGATCATCAAGGACATCGACAGCGATGTGCACGGTCGCAACGTCCTGCTGATTGACGACATCCTGGAGTCGGGGCGCACGCTGCTGTTTGCCAGGACGTTGATGTACGAGCGTGGCGCACGCAACGTCTCTATTGCGGTTCTCCTGGACAAGAAGGTGAAGCGCAAGGAAGTGTTCGAGGCCGATTATGTCGGTTTCGAGTGCCCGGATTACTTCGTCGTCGGCTACGGTATGGACGTGGCCTACGCGTTCCGCGAGTTACCCTTCGTCGGCGTCGTGACCGGCGAGGCGGAAGGCGCAGCCTAGTCCGCTTCTGCAAAGCTCCTGTTAACCATCTCGCTGTCACCGGCCGTTTCCGTTTACCGATCGAAAAGGAAACTCTGGTGACTTGCAGCGACATGAACGGATGACGGGAGCATGCCCATGGCAAGGATTCTGATAACGGAAGACGAGGACTCACTGCGCTCGTTCGTCGCCCGTGCATTGAGACTCGACGGGCACGACACCGCAGAGGCAGCGGACGGAGCCGAAGGACTGGAAAGACTCGGTGACGGCGCTTTCGACCTTTTGCTATCCGATATCCGTATGCCGGTGATGGACGGCATCGAACTCGCGCACCGTGCCTCGTCGGCGTTTCCAAACCTGAAGATTCTGCTGATGACTGGCTATGCCGAACAGCGGGAGCGCGCAGACGACCTGATGACGAAGGTGGTCGACGTGGTCGACAAGCCGTTCTCGCTTCTCGATATCCGCAAGGCCGTGGCCCAGGCACTCGCGATCTGAGGCAAGGACGACGTCCGCCGCCTACTGGATGTCCAGCAACCGTTCCAGATAGCGCCGTTCCAGTTCGGGACTGAGATTGTCGCCGAGTTTCTCGCGGATCGCCTCGAGGATCTCCCGGGCTCTCTGGACGTCGATCTCGTCCGGGACCTTCACGTCGTTGCCGAATTCCGGGCCGTCGGTCGGACGGGGACGCCCGAGCGGATCGCGACCGGTCTGGTCACCCTGCTGCGTCCCCTGGCCCTGACCCTGGCTACGCATCGCCTGCATCATCTGTCCCATCATGTCGCGCGCACCCTGACGCAGCGCTTCCAGCGCTTTGCCTTGTCCTTGCACGGCACGTTCTCCCTGGCCTTGGCCCAGGGCCTCTCCGGCACCGCGCATTTCGCGTTCCGCTTGCGCAAAGCCTTCACCCGACTTCACGCCCAGATCGCGCAGGCCATTTTGCAGGTCCCCGAGCTTTCGGCCGAGTGCATCCTGCTGCGCCCGCAGGCTTTTCAGGGCCTCACGTAGTTGTTCTGCGGTCATGTTGTCAGTGGGCGACGGCTGCCCGCCCGGCTGTTGCCGCGGCTCTTCCGTCAATTCACCGTCTTCGCCGTCACCGGGGTCGCCGCGCTGCATGCGATCCTTCAGCGCCTGGTCGAGCTTGAAGGTCTCCTCCATGAGCTTCTGCTGCTCCTGCATCAGCTCGCCGAGCTTGTCGATCTGCTGCTGCACCTGACTGTTCTGTTGCTGGTTGCGCTGTTGCGGTCGCGCGGTCTGGAGATTGTTCATCATCCGCTGCAATTGGGACAACATGTCTCGTGCGGCGTCACGGTTGCCGGAGCGGGCAAGATTCTCGATCTGGTTCAGCATGTTCTCCAGGTCGCGCTGGCGCAGGACGTTCTGCGCCGATTGCTGACGGTCTTCCGAACCGGCATTGGGCTGACGCTCGGCCATCGCCTTCATGAAGTCCTGCATGGCGGCGCGAAGCTCGTCCATGAGTTTCTTGATCTCTTCGTCCGGAGCGTTGCGCTCGAGCGCGTCCTGCAGTGCTTGCTGCGCCTCCCGCAGCTTCCGTTCGGCCAGCGAGAGATCGCCGTCGTCAATTCCGAGAGCGATCTCCCAGATATAGTCGGCGGTGCCCTTCATATCCTCCGATGTGCGTGCGAGCTTCATCCGCGCTTGAGCCGACTGAATCAGCAGGAAATGCGTGAGGCTCGGGATCGTCTCGTCCGCCCTGACGGACAAGGCTTCGTTGAGCGCGATCGCCTTCGGAAGATCACGCGTGTCGAGCGCGAAGACCTGCCGTTCCTCGGCGACGGCCGCAGCAAGCGGCTTGGCGAAGTCTCGCGAAGGCAATGTCATCTCGAAAGGAGCGCTACGTCCCGTCTGGCCGGCGCCGTCCCGCGCAACCAGCGTGATCTTTACCTTCCGTCCGGCGAGAGGATGCTCGGTCAGGTTCCTGCTCGATGTCCCCTTCGGGTCGCGCGGGTTCCGGCGTGGCAGATCGAGCTTGTATTCGGGCGCCGGATAGAGCGGGGTCGCGTTCGGTTCGGCGGCGGTCGGCTCGATTTCGGCGTGTGCCTCGACGAGGCCGTAGTCATCGTGGCCCTTGAAGGCGATCTCGAGAGCACCGTTGACGCTGCGTCGTGGCGTTCCGTCGAACGCGATCTGCGGCGGCTGGTCAGGCGTCACGTCGATGGTCCAGCGGTTCGGACCGACGGCCAGCACGCCGCTCTCGGTGAGTTCCGCCTCGTAGGTCTGTCCGGTGGTTTGGACAGCTTCAGAGGCCGGACCGGCAGCGGGGTTATCTGCCTTGGCAGCTCCGAGCGGTACGGCTTCCGCCGCCGTTGCCGACTGAAACAGGATATGTTCTTCGCCACTGCCTCCGCTCACGCGGATCGTCATTCTGGAGTGCTGAGGGACGTTGACCGCAGAAGGTGCCCCGCTGTCTTCGCCAGAATCGCGGCGCGTCAGGAACACCGGTGCCCTGCCGGTATAAGCCGGCGGCGTGATCCAGGCGTCGACGCGCATGTCTGGCGTCGCAGCGCCGGATGCCGACCAGCGGAAAGCATCGGCCATCGTGCCGGCTCCGTTGGAACCGGAGTAGGCGAAAGCTGTCACCAGGAGCAAAGCAGGGATGGTCCGCAGCGCAAACTTGTCGTGACGCGCGATGTCGGGGCGTGGAGTGCCGGCGTCGAGAGACGCGATCGTCTCGGCCATGCGTCTTTGGTGTTCGCTCCAGAGCGCGCGGGCAAATGGCGTTTCGAAGGCCGGGATATCATCCTGCGCAGCAACCGGCTGATGCGGGAGATGATTTCGCTCCTCAAGCAGTCGGTCAGCCTCATCGGCCCGTGGCCAACGCAGTTTCGCAAAAGGCAACAAGGATGCCAGAAAGCCGAATATGAGAATGAAGACCGTCGCGAGACGGAGCCAGTCGGGAAAGATGCGGTAGAGGCCGAGCCAGCCAAAAGAGACAAACAGTGCCGCGAAGCCGAGCACCGGAAGGAAAAGCGGTACGAGGCGCTCGATAAAGAGGACAAGACGCGCGACCGCACGCTTTGCACGCACGCGGCGCGCAAGCCTGAGATCGGTTCCCAGAGGTGTCGTGCTCTCTCGTTCAGGCAGAGGAGCGTTCATCTGTGCGGTTCTCACTTGGCATCGAACGTCCGGCCGTCGCTTCGGCAGCGACGGACTTGGCGAAACTCAAGGATAGCATTCTTTATGGCGAAGACGAGGGCAAAGCCCCGCCAGTCGCCATTTTCGAAACAGATCGCGTTTGGTCAGGTCAGACGAGCCAGGCAGGCAGCGAATCGAGTTCAATCAAGTCCTCGAAACTGGGGCGCGGACGGATGACGTGGAATTCACCGTCCCTGACGAGCACCTCTGGGATGAGGCGCCGGCTGTTGTAGGTGCTGGCTTGGACGGCGCCATAGGCACCGGCCGAGCCGACCGCGAACAGGTCCCCGGCGCGCGGCATCGCCATTTCGCGGTCGAGCGCAAGATAGTCACCCGTCTCGCAGACCGGGCCCACCACGTCGGCACGAATCCTCGGTGCATTGGCTGCGGAGAGCACGACGGGACGTATCTCGTGGTGCGCGTCGTACAGCGTCGGACGAATGAGATCGTTCATCGCAGCGTCGACGATCACAAACGTCTTGTCGCCACCGTCCTTCACGTAGACCACCTCGGTCACGAGGATGCCCGCATTACCGACGATCAGTCGTCCCGGCTCGGTGACGATGCGGCAGCCGAGGCCGCTCAGTTGCTCCTTGACGATCCTCGCGTAAGCGTCCGGCTCCGGCGGCGGATTGTTGTCGTCGTGATAAGGGATGCCGAGGCCGCCGCCGATGTCCACGTGGTCGATCGCGTGCCCGTCGACACGAAGCGTCGCCACCAGCTCCTTCAGCAGGCGGAAGGCATCCTGGAACGGCTGCAGCTCGGTGATCTGGCTGCCGATATGCATGTCGATGCCCGTCACCTTGATGCCGGGCAACGTGGCGGCATGGGCGTAGACCGCCTGCGCGCGATCGTAGGAGATGCCGAACTTGTTTTCCTTCTTGCCGGTCGAAATCTTGGCATGCGTACGCGCGTCGACGTCCGGATTGATGCGAAACGAGACGTGGGCCACCTTGCCGACCTTCTGTGCCCGCTGGTTCAGCACTTCGAGTTCGGGTTCGGATTCGACGTTGAAGCAGTAGATTCCGGCTTCCAGCGCGAGATCCATCTCATGCACTGTCTTGCCGACGCCGGAAAACATGATGCGTTCGCCCGGGATGCCGGCGGCCAGCGCTCGCCGCAGTTCGCCTTCCGAGACCACGTCCACACCGGCGCCGAGACGCCCCAGTGTCTTGAGCACGGCCTGGTTGGAATTCGCCTTCATGGCGTAGCAAACCATTGCGTCCGTACCTTCGAACGCCTTGGAGAAGACGCGGTAGTGGCGCTCCAGCGTCGCCGTCGAGTAGCAGTAGAAGGGCGTGCCGACTGCTGCGGCAATCGCCGGAACGGGCACGTTCTCGGCGTGTAGGACGCCATCACGATATTCGAAGTGATTCACGCGGGGACCTGTCAGAGAAGAGGATCGAGAACAAAGGGATCGTCCGGAACAGTGGCGTCCTGTTTGGTCGACTGCTTGTTCTGTTCGGCAGCCGGCATGTTCGGCGGATCGAGGTCCGCCTTTCGCCCGCAGCCGGAAAGCGCCGTCGACGCCGCAGCCATCACACCCATCGTCACGAACAAGCTTCGAAGCGCCCTAGCCATCACTTTGCCCAACCGGAAGAACCAATATCTAGCCTCTATCGAAAAAGCGGGGCCTTGTGCACCCTCAATCTCGTGATGCGAACGCAAAAGGAAAGTGATCAGTTGCGCTGGCGCCACCAGGCTATCTGCTTGCGAACCTCGCTCGGGGCCGTGCCGCCGTAGCTCTTGCGGCTGGCGACCGATGCCTCAACCGTCAGCACGTCGAAGACGCCCGCGGTGATCGCGGGGTTGATCGCCTGCAGTTCCGCGAGCGATAGCTCGGCGAGATCGCAGCCCTTGCCTTCAGCGAGAGCCACAGCGCGGCCGGTCACGTGATGGGCCTCGCGGAACGGCAGCCCGGCTTCGCGGACCAGCCAGTCGGCAAGATCCGTCGCTGTCGAGTAGCCGGCACCGGCCGCCGCCCTCATCCGGTCTGCCCGAATGGTCATGTCGCGGACCATGCCGGTCATCGCCGCGAGGGCGAGCTCCAGGCTTTCGGCCGCATCGAATACCTGCTCCTTGTCTTCCTGCATGTCCTTCGAATAGGCGAGCGGCAAGCCTTTCATGACGGTGAGAAGCGCGACGAGCGACCCGTTGATCCGCCCCGTCTTGGCGCGCACGAGTTCGGCCGCGTCCGGATTCTTCTTCTGCGGCATGATCGACGAGCCGGTCGAGAAGGCATCCGAAAGCCGGACGAAGCCGAATTGCGGCGTGGACCAGATCACGATCTCCTCGGCCAGGCGCGAGAGATGGGTGGCCGTAATCGAGGCCATAGCAAGGAATTCAAGCGCAAAGTCGCGGTCCGACACAGTGTCGATCGAGTTGCGGGTCGGCTCGCGGAAGCCCAGAGCCTTGGCGGTCATGTGCCGGTCGATGTCATAGCCGGTGCCGGCGAGCGCCGCCGCGCCGATCGGGCTTTCGTCGAGGTGCTCGATCGCGTGGCGCACACGCTGCCGGTCACGGCCGAACATTTCGACATAGGCCATGCAGTGGTGGCCGAAGGTGACCGGCTGGGCCGTCTGCAGATGGGTGAAGCCCGGCATCACCGTTTCGGCGTGCTCTTCCGCCCGGTCGAGGAAGGCGTTGATCAGCGAGGTCAACGCAATCTCGGTCCTCTGCAGTTCTTCCTTTACCCAGAGGCGGAAATCGAGCGCCACCTGGTCGTTGCGGGAACGCGCGGTATGAAGGCGTCCTGCTGCCGGACCGATCAGGTCGGCAAGCCGGGCCTCGACGTTCATGTGGATGTCTTCGAGGCGACGGGAGAATTCGAAACGGCCGCTTTCGATCTCTGACAGGATCGTGTTCAGTCCGTGAACGATCTTGTCTTTGTCTTCTGCCGTGATGATGCCCTGATGGGCAAGCATGGTCGCGTGCGCTATTGAACCGCGGATGTCCTGGGCATAAAGCTTCTTGTCGAAGTCGATGGAGGCATTTATCTCCTCCATGATGGCTGCGGGGCCAGAGGCGAAACGTCCGCCCCACATCTGGTTGGAGGTCAGCTCGTCCTTGGTGTCCTCGGCCATTTGATGCCCATCCCGGAGATGTTGATGACAGAAAAAAGACCCCTCGGACTTCCTTCCGCCAAGCTGGTTGCGATTGCGGCAGTCGCCGGGATTTTGGCCGGCGCGGCAGCGGTATACGTGAAGCAGACCATGTCTGGCAATGGCGAGCTTGCCGCGGAAGTCAGTCAATGCGCGGGGACAGTCGTCAAGGCGGCGAGCCTGGGGGCCGTCACGACCGGTGAAGTGGCTGCCATGGTCGCCGCCACGGAGCCGCGTTCGATTGCCGGCCTGGCATTCAAGGATGCCGCGCAAAAGGACGTGTCGGTCGAGAATTTCGCCGGCAAGACGGTTCTCCTCAATGTGTGGGCTACGTGGTGCGTGCCATGCCGCGAAGAGATGCCGGCGCTCAACGGACTTCAGGAAAAGATGGGTGGCAAGGATTTCGAGGTCGTCGCCGTCAACATCGATACGGGCGACGCCGAAAAGCCGAAGGCCTTCCTCGCCGAGACCGGCGTCGACAAACTCGGGCTTTATCGCGACAACACGATGGGCGTCTTCAATGCTCTGAAAAAGCAGGGACTGGCCTTCGGCCTCCCGGTGACCCTGCTTGTCGACGAAAAGGGATGTCTGCTCGGCTCGATGAATGGTCCCGCCGCGTGGGATAGCGGCGACGCGCAGGCGCTGATCGCGGCCGCCGTCAAGCTCTGAGCCGCCTGCAGCCGGCGGACATTTGCCCGCGCGGCCTTGTCGTCCTGCTTGACCTCAACGCGTCGGGACCGGCGTCTCGCCGCGATAGTCGTAGAAGCCGCGGCCGGACTTGCGGCCGAGCCACCCGGCCTCGACATATTTCACCAGCAGCGGACAAGGGCGGTACTTGCTGTCGGCCAATCCGTCGTGCAGCACCTGCATGATCGAGAGACAGGTGTCGAGGCCGATGAAGTCGGCCAGCTGCAGCGGGCCCATCGGGTGATTGGCGCCGAGCCGCATAGCGGTGTCGATCGCTTCCACCGTGCCGACACCTTCATAGAGCGTGTAGATCGCCTCGTTGATCATCGGCAGCAGGATGCGGTTGACGATGAAGGCCGGGAAGTCTTCCGCGACCGTGATCGTCTTGTCGAGCGACTGGGCGAAGGCCCTTGCCGTTGCGAAGGTGGTTTCATCGGTGGCGATGCCGCGCACGAGTTCCACCAGCTTCATCACCGGAACCGGATTCATGAAATGGATGCCCATGAAACGTTCGGGGCGATCCGTAGCGGCCGCGAGCCTCGTGATGGAGAGAGACGAGGTGTTGGTGGCGAGCAGGGCTTCGGGTTTGAGAACAGGGCAGATCTGGGCGAAGATCTTGCGCTTGACCGTCTCGTCCTCGGTTGCCGCCTCGATGACCATGTCCATCGGCGCCATGTCGTTGATGTCGGTGGTGCCGGCGATGCGCGCCATGGCAGCCTTGCGATCGTCGTCGGAAAGCTTGCCGCTGTTCACCTGACGGGCAAGGTTGCCGTTGACGGTCGCCAGACCTGCTTCGATCCTCTCCCGGGAAAGGTCGTAGACGGTCACCTTGTAGCCGGCGAGCGCACTGACCTGAACGATCCCGCAACCCATCTGGCCTGCACCTACGACGCCCAAGCTCTTGATTGCCGTTCCCATCGCGCTCTCCTCGCCGCACTCTGTCCCACAAAAATCTGCCGGGCCGACAGTATCGGCCCGGCAAAAATTGATAGACTTGCTCGCTTGATTTTTCCAGCCCTTTCGCAACTGCGAAGGAACTGGTTTCTGTCAAAGCGCCTTTTCGAGTTCGGGAAGAATTTCGAAGAGGTCACCGACGAGGCCGTAATCGGCGACCTGGAAGATCGGTGCTTCCTCGTCCTTGTTGATGGCGACGATGACCTTCGAGTCCTTCATGCCGGCGAGATGCTGGATGGCGCCGGAGATGCCGCAGGCGATATAGAGTTCCGGAGCGACGACCTTGCCGGTCTGGCCGACCTGCCAGTCGTTCGGCGCGTAGCCGGCATCGACGGCCGCACGCGAGGCGCCGACGGCTGCACCGAGCTTGTCGGCCACCGGAAGGATCACCTCCTTGAACTTCTCCGAAGAGCCGAGTGCACGGCCACCGGAGATGATGATCTTGGCGGAGGTGAGTTCGGGACGGTCAGAGGAAGACAGTGCGTCGCCGACGAAAGTCGAGACACCGGGGTTCGCGGCTGCGGCGACGGTTTCCACCGGAGCGGAACCACCCTCTCCGGTGGCCGTGAAGGAGGCCGTGCGCACGGTAATGACCTTCTTGGCGTCGGAAGACTGGACCGTCTGGATGGCGTTGCCGGCATAGATTGGACGCTTGAAGGTGTCGGGCGACAAGACTTCGATGATTTCCGAGACCTGCATCACGTCGAGCAGGGCGGCGACGCGCGGCATGACGTTCTTGCCGATCGACGTTGCGGGCGCAACGATGGCATCATAGCCGCCGGCCAGGGAAACGATGAGGGCCGCGAGCGGTTCCGCCAGATTGTTGGCAAGCGAAGCATCGTCGGCGAGCAGGACCTTGGAGACGCCAGAGAGCTTTGCGGCGGCATCGGCCGCAGCCTTCGCGCCGGAGCCGGCGACGAGCACGTGGACGTCGCCGCCGATCTTGGCTGCGGCGGTCAGAGCCTTCGCGGTCTGGTCGGACAGGGTTGCGTTGTCGTGTTCTGCCAGAAGAAGAATGGCCATGTTGTAAATCTCCTCTCCGGATCCGTTAGAGCACGCCGGCTTCGTTCTTGAGCTTGTCGACAAGCTCGGCGACCGTCTTGACCTTGACACCGGCCTTGCGTCCGCCGGGTTCCTCGGTCTTCAGCACCTTGAGGCGCGGCGTGGTGTCGACGCCGAAATCGGCGGGGGTCTTCTTGTCGAGCGGCTTCTTCTTCGCCTTCATGATGTTCGGCAGCGAGGCATAGCGCGGCTCGTTGAGACGCAGGTCCGTCGTGACGACAGCCGGCAGCTTGACCTCGATCGTCTGAAGGCCGCCGTCGACCTCGCGGGTCACCTTGGCGGAGCCGTCGCCGATCTCGACCTTGGAGGCGAAGGTTGCCTGGGCCCAGCCGAGGAGGGCCGAGAGCATCTGGCCGGTCTGATTGGAATCATCGTCGATCGCCTGCTTGCCGGTGATGACGAGGCCGGGCTGTTCTGCTTCGATCACGCCCTTCAGGATCTTCGCGACGGCGAGCGGCTCGACTGCGTCTTCGGTCTCAACCAGCACGGCACGATCGGCACCCATGGCAAGCCCGGTGCGGAGCGTTTCTTCGGCCTTGGACGGACCGATGGAGACGACGACGATCTCCGAAGCCTTGCCGGCTTCCTTCAGGCGCAGGGCTTCTTCCACCGCGATCTCGTCGAACGGGTTCATCGACATTTTCACGTTGGCAAGCTCGACGCCCGATCCATCGGGCTTCACACGGATCTTGACGTTGTAGTCGACGACCCGCTTGACGGTCACGAGTATCTTCATGGGTTCCTTCCTTCGCTGCTTTCCGCCGAAAAATGCGCCTGAAAGCGGTCCTCCGATTGTCGGTTGGCGACATCGATACGCATTTTTTATCCAAACACAACGTCCCGCGCCCGGTTCGTCGCATCTGTCGGCATGAATAAGTTACGTTTACGTCTACGTCAATGTTGATGACGTCAACTCGGCTACGGCTTCCAGCCGACGGAGTCGCGCGTTTCTCCGTCTGTGGGCGCCGAGGCGATGGAGCGCTGCTCCACTGCCCTCGGAGTGACGATCGCGCGATCGAACAGAGGCACGCCTGGCCGTCGCATGAAGATCACCAGCAGTGCTCCCGCGGCGATGCCTCCAACGTGAGCGCCCCAGGAGACGTTGTCGTCACGGCTGAGACCCAACATCCAGAATTGCTGCCCGATCCAGAAGAGAAGCGGTACGAAGGCGGGCAGCGGGAGCGGGAAACGGAAAAGAACCAGAACCCAGATCCGCACCTTCGGATGCAGCAAAACGTAGGCGGACACCACACCGGCGATTGCGCCGGAGGCGCCGATCAGCGGGCTTTGCGAGGTTGGTACGAGAGCACCGTGGGCGAGGGCGCCAGCCACTGCACAGAGAAGATAGAAGAGCAGGAAGCGGACATGTCCGAGGGCGTCCTCGACGTTGTCGCCGAAGACCCACAGAAAAAGCATGTTCGTGGCAAGGTGAATAGCATTGCCGTGCAGGAAGGCGTAGGTGACCAGCGTCAGTTGATCCGGAACAAGGACGAGCGACGGGTCGAGCACAGCGCTGCCGAAGACCACGGCGGGAATGAAGCCGAGGCCTAGGACGCTTGCCTGGACGACTTCCTGCGACGCCAATGGACCCGTCAGAAGCCAAACGACGACGTTGAGGGCGATCAGCCCATGGGTGACGTATTGCCGTTTTATGTGCTTGAGGCCGTTGCGATCATGGAGCGGGATGAACATTGGCGGCCTTCATCCCGTCAGCGGTGCTTTCCCGGCACCCAGAGAATGTCGTTCCTGCCGCCTGCATTGGCGAACCGGGCGGCGACGAAGAGAAAATCCGAAAGGCGGTTTATGTACTTGAGCGCCGCAGCGCCAACCGTTTCCCCTTCGCATCGCGAGAGCTCGACCATGATCCGCTCGGCGCGGCGCGCCACCGTGCGCGCGAGATGGAGATGGGCGGCTGCGGGCGTCCCGCCCGGCAGGATGAAGGACTTCAGCGGGTCGAGACCGACATTCAGCTGATCGATCTCGCGCTCGAGACGGGCAACCTGTTCCTCGATCACCCGCAGGGGCTCGTAAGACAGTGCTTCGCCGGTTTCCGGTGCCGCAAGATCCGCCCCGAGATCGAAGAGGTCGTTCTGGACGCGCAGGAGCATGGCATCGAGGTCGGGTGTTGCCGCCGTATGAAGCCGTGCAACGCCGATCGCGGAGTTCGTTTCGTCGACGGTGCCATAGGCCTCCACCCGCAGATCGTGCTTTTGACGGCGCGGTCCGCTGACCAGAGCGGTGGTGCCGTCGTCGCCGGTGCGGGTATAGATCTTGTTCAACCTGACCATGTCTTACGCTCCCGTCAGCGTCCGCCGCCCGTCAACCAGAGGGTGACCATGATGAGTATGATCGCCACCGCCTGCAACAGGATTCGCATGCGCATCAGTTGGTTCGAGCGGCTGCCGCTTCCGCCCTTCATCATGTTCATCAGGCCTCGGACGAGTACGAGGACGACGAGACCCATGACGATCAACGTGAGCGTTGTTGTGAAGGCGGACATTTTGCTTCCTCGGCCTTTATTGCTGGTTTCAGCTGAGCGATCGCATCAGCTTGTAGAAAAGATCGGCGGGCAGGAGTCGCTTGAGTAGGGCGCCCTGCCGGGCGGGTGTCGTCACGAGATAATGGGGACGGGGTCGCCCGGCGGTCAAGGCGTGCTTCAGGGCGACATAGACAGCCTCCGGTCCAAGCTTGTGACGGTTGACCGGTCCGGTGCCTTCGAGGCGCGCGAGCTGCCTCTTGTACTCTTCGGCATGCACAGACCCTTCGAGATCGATGTTCTCGCGAATATGGGTCAGCGCGTTGGCGGTGAACCGCGACTCGATCGGGCCCGGTTCGATCAGGCTCACATGGATGCCGCTTCCTTCGAGTTCCATCCGCAGCGTGAGGCTGAGCCCCTCGAGGGCGTATTTCGAGGCGGTATAGGCGCCACGGAAACGATAGGGCAAAATTCCGAGGATGGACGAGCACTGCACGATCCGGCCATGGCCTTGCCGGCGCATGAGCGGAACGATCTGTTGCGTGAGTTCATGCCAGCCGAAGACGTTCGTCTCGAACTGCCGCCGGAGCGCTTCGGTCGGCAAGTCCTCTACGGCACCCGGCTGGCCGTAGGCTCCATTGTTGAAGAGGGCGTCTATGCGTCCGCCGGTCCTTCTTTCGACCTCCTGCACCAGTGCCGTGACGCTCGGGCTGTCGGTATAGTCCATCAACAGGGCTTCGATCCCCGCCTTTTCGAGGGGAGCCAGATCCGCGGGCTTGCGGACGGTCGCAAAAACCCGCCATCCGTCGTTGCGCAGCGCTCCGGCGCAGTAGGCGCCGATACCTGAAGAACAGCCGGTAACGATGATGCAGGGGCGGTCCGCCATGGAATGTTTCCTGTACAATGCCGCGGAGGTTTCCCATATTCGCTTCCGGGTGACAACCGGCACTGACGATCGGGAGACGAGATGCCAGCATTCCTGCGCATGCTCTACAAGGTGGGCTTTGATGCGCTGAAGCATTTTTCCGAGGATGACGGCTGGGCGATGGCAAGTCACGTGGCGCTCTCGGCACTGCTGGCAGTCTTTCCGTTCCTGATCTTCGGGACCGCGGTTGCCGGCTTCTTCGGTGCGGATACGTTCGCCGACACTGCGATCCACCTCATTTTCGATACCTGGCCAGAGGCGATTGCCAGACCGCTTGCCGAGCAGGTCCTGCAAGTCCTCACCGTGCCGCGCGGGCTTCTGACGGTTTCAGTGCTGGCGGCGGCGTATTTTGCGTCAAACGGGGTCGAGGCCTTGAGGGTGTCGCTCAACCGCGCCTACCGCGTGACCGAGGACCGTCCGTGGTATCTCGCGCGCCTCGTCAGTTTCGCCTATGTGATCGGAGGGGTCGTGGTGCTGGCGATCGTGAGTGCGCTTCTCGTCGCCGTTCCGATTGCGCTTGCCTTTGCCAGCAGGTGGTTTCCGTTGCTGGAGGAATTTCTCGCGGTCGTCTCCAACTGGAGAGTCTACGGAACGTTGCTCCTTTTGGCCGCCGGCCTGATCATCTTTCATCTCGGTCTGCCGGCCGGGCACCGGCGATTGCGGGACGTCATCCCTGGCGTCCTTCTGACTCTGGTGCTCTGGCTTGTCGGCGCCCTGGCCTTCGCGTCCTATCTCGCCACCTTCGCCAACTACGCCGCCACCTATGCTGGCCTGGCGTCGGTCATGGTGGTGCTGGTCTTCCTCTATATGGTCGGCGCGATTTTCATCATCGGTGCAGAATTCAACGCCGCGCTCTTGAAATATGACATCCTCTCCGGCCGACGCATGGCCAATGCCCGAAGGCGCTCACGCAAGACCGACCAGCCGTCGGACGTCGGCTGACGTAAGCCCCTGCGCCCTCAGTGCCGCGAGAGCGGTGTCGCCGGCGCTCTTGGAGAGCTTGCGGCCGTCGGCGCCGAGGATCAGCCGGTGGTGATGGTAGGCGGGGGCGGGCAGTCCCAGCAGTTCCTGCAGAAGCCTGTGCACGGCAGTTGCATGGAAGAGATCAAGTCCGCGGACCACATGGGTGACGCCCTGGAGCGCATCGTCGAGCGTGACCGACAGGTGATAGCTCGACGGCGCATCCGAGCGCCACAACACGATGTCGCCCCAGTCCTCCGGACGCGCGGCGATACTGCCTTTTGATCCATCGCCCGTTTCCGCCCAGGTCAGCCTTCTGCCGAGTTCCGCCGTTGCCTTTCCGATGTCGAGACGCCAGGTATGTCGATGGTGATCGGAGAGAAGTCGTTCTCTTTCGGCCGCGGATCGAAGCCGGTCGAGCGGCGGGTAAATCGGAGCGCCGTCGGGATCGCGTGGCCAGGGCCGACCTTGTTGCTCGGCCTCGGAGACAAACGCCTTCACCTCGCCGCGCGACATGAAGGCCGGATAGGCCAGTCCGAGATCGATCAGTCTCTGCAGCGCCTGCCGATACCCGTCGAGATGCTCGGACTGGCGGCGCGCCGGTCTTTCCCACGAGACTCCGAGCCAGCCCAGATCTTCGAAGATCGCAGCCTCGAATTCCGGGGTGCAACGGGAGAGATCGATGTCCTCGATCCTCAGCAGGAGCCGCCCCCCGGAAGCATTTGCCATATCCTGATTGAGCAAGGCCGAGAGCGCATGGCCGAGATGAAGGCGCCCGTTCGGGCTCGGCGCAAAGCGGAAAACGGACCTTTGATTGTCGAAGGCGGTCATGCTTTCTTCTGACATGAACAGTGCCCTGCAGCCAAGAGGAACGAGGGAGTCGCATGAGGATCATCCGGACCGCGGAGGACGTCGAATACGGACTTGCAGAACTGTGCCGCATCGATCCCCGCCTGCGTGCGATTCATGCTACCGTCGATCGCCTGCCGCTTCGTCTCATGGAGCCGGGGTTCGCGGGCCTCGCGCAGATCGTCGTTTCGCAGATGGTGTCGAGGGCAAGTGCCGATGCGATATGGGGGCGACTTGTCGGGGCGACCGGCGAGCCGACAGCTCCGAATTATCTTTCGCTCGACCAGGCTGCGGTCGGCCGCCTCGGGCTCTCCCGGGCAAAGGCAGCGACACTGCGCGGGATCGCGGAGGCGGTTGTTGCCGGTGAACTCGACCTCGGCTCCTTCGGAGGCCGCGATGCGGAGGAGGTCGTCGGTGTCCTTACCTCGTACCGAGGCATCGGCCCTTGGACGGCGGAAGTCTACCTCATGTTCTGCGCCGGACATCCAGATGTCTTTCCAGCGGGCGATCTCGCGCTGAGAATCGCGGTCGGCAAGGTCTTCGGACACGGCGAACGCTTATCCAGGTCCGCGGTGACCCTGATCGCAGAAGCGTGGCGGCCGTGGCGCTCTGTCGCCGCCCGGCTCTTCTGGGCATATTACGCGGGAGACTCTGCCCCTCTTCCCGGACTCAGGCCCCCGGCCTGACGCCGATCGCGGTTCCACGTTTCGCTTCTCGTGCGCGCGAAACGCCGCATTCCCTAGCGGGTGCGTTATTCCGCTTCACAATCCTGTAACAACGGACCTAATATACAAAGGTGGATGCCGAATCGCTCAGGAGACGCCCTTGACGATTGCAGTCTCGCCCCAGTCCTTGCCGGCGCTCGTGCTGAATGCCGACTATAGGCCGCTGAGTTATTACCCCTTGTCGCTGTGGTCCTGGCAGGACGCGATCAAGGCCGTCTTTCTTGACCGCGTCAATATCATAGCAGAGTACGAGCACTCGGTATCTTCGCCCAGTTTTTCGATGCGACTACCGAGCGTCGTCAGCCTCAAGACCTATGTCCAGCCATCCCGCAACCCGGCATTTACCCGCTTCAACGTCTTCCTGCGGGATCGTTTCGAGTGTCAGTATTGCGGCTCGACCGACGACCTGACCTTCGACCATGTCATCCCGCGCGCCCATGGCGGCGAGACGACCTGGGAGAACGTCGTGGCGGCCTGCTCGCCCTGCAATCTCCGGAAGGGCAGCAAGCTGCCGAAACAGGCACAGATGTTCCCGGCGCAGAAGCCTTACCGCCCGTCGGTGCAAGACCTGCACAACAACGGCCGGCTCTTCCCGCCGAACTACCTGCATGAAAGCTGGGTCGACTACCTCTACTGGGACTCCGAATTGCAGCCCTGAACCGTCAGTTCCGCTTGCCGAAGACACCCCAGGCGGCGATCGCCGCGAGTATTACGCTTCCGATCACGTTCCACCCCGCAAAGGAAAGTCCGAGCACGCGCAGCGTCGCCTCGGTGCAGGACGGACCCTTTACGCTGTTGAGCTGGTTGAGGATGTCGCCGGACCCGGCGGCGGGAGCTGCACCACCGACAGAACAGCTTGCCGGTCCTTCCCAGAAGCCCCACTCGACGCCGGAATGATAGACGCCGAGGCCCCCGCCGACGATCATCAGGATCATGACGACCGCAAGCAGGCCTCGCGTGATCCAGGACGGCAGGTTCAGGACGGCCGCCAGTATCGCCAGAATCCCGACGGGGATGCCGATGTAGTAGGGATTCCGCTGAAGAAGGCAGAGCGCGCAGGGGATGTAGCCGCCGATATGCTCGAAGGCGAGCGCGGAGCCGACGACGAAAGCCATGCCGAGCGTGATCAGAACCGCCGCGACGGCCGTCTTGTTCTTGACGAGTGGTGTAGAAAGACTCATGGCCTGTTCCCGTTTCAGTGTGCGACGTAGCGATAGCCCACGTAGAGCGCGATCAATACTGCCGCGCCGGCGGCGGCTATATGGCCGAGCCGCTTCTCGATGAAGTCGCGCATCGGTTCGCCATAGCGCCGCAGCAACCAGGCGAGCAGAAGGAAGCGTCCGCCGCGCGCGGCAATGGCCGAGACGATGAACAGCCCCAGATTGATGTGGGCGACGCCGGAAAGGATGGTGACGACCTTGATCGGCGGCAGGTGGGCAAGACCCGAGGTGACCAGCAGCAGCAGTACAGTCTGGTAGTCGACACCTGTCCGCAGCCGCTCGAAGGCGTCGAGTTTGCCGTAGAATTCCAGGATCGGTCTGGCGACTGCCTCGAAGGCGTAATAGCCGAGGAACCATCCGGCTATCCCGCCCAGCACGGAAGCGATCGTTGCGATAATCGCGTACCTCCATGCTCTTTCCGGTCGTGCCAGCGTCATGGGGAGATAGAGAACATCCGCCGGGACTAGAAAGATCGAGCTCTCGATAAAGGCGATCACGGCGAGCCAGGCTTCTGCTGACTTGCGGGCCGCGAGAGACATTGTCCAATAATAGAGGCGGCGCAGCATGCTTTCATTCCTGACCGTTTGCGGGCCGGTTTTAAGCAAGCCCGACCTTCGTGTAAATGCCTGCATCACCGGCGCTTGCCGCGCACGGCAAAACTTCTCGTGAGCGGGTGAAACTGCAAAAAGCAGGTTGACCGGATGGCCGCGGTTCGTATAGTCCGGCCGAGTTCTACGTTTCGGGCCCCATTGGCGGAACTGGTAGACGCGCTCGACTCAAAATCGAGTTCCGAAAGGAGTGCTGGTTCGATTCCGGCATGGGGCACCATTCATCTCTCAGATCGCATTGATCACTGAATTTCGGCGTGTTCGTGTCGATCACGCGGGATTCGGCAACATTTCCGTCACCCCGGTTGCTGCGGTATAGGCGGTCCGGTGCGACGGTCCGCCTTTCTCATTGTGCATGTGCGAAACGAGTGCTAGCAGTTCCCGATGTGAGACGGGATACCGGCATGTTTCTGTCAAGAAGTAGCTCTTACGAAAACATCGTCCGCGACTTTTCGTGGGAGATACCCGAGGATTTCAACATCGGGCGCGCCGTCAGCGATGACTGGGCGGTCCGGGACCCTGAACGGGTCTGCCTGGAGCATTTCAGCCCCGACGGCATTCATCGGTCGATGACCTATCGAGGGCTTTCCGAGCGCTCGTCGGCGTTTGCGCACGCGCTGCATTCGCTCGGCGTCGCCGTCGGCGACCGTGTGGCACTGCTTCTGCCGCAATCCTTCGAGACGGTTGTCGCACATGTCTCGATCTACAAGCTCGGCGGAATTGCGCTACCGCTGGCGCTTCTCTTCGGAGAGGAAGCTCTCGAATTTCGTCTGCGGGCGTCCGGCGCCAAGGTGGTGGTCACCAACGACTTTGGGCTGTCGCGCCTCGCACCGATCCGCGGGCGACTGCCTGAACTCAAGCATGTGATCTCGATCGACGACGTTGATGCCCCGGCTCTTTCCTTTGCTCGATTGATCGATACCCACCCGTCCGTGTTCGACGTGGTGGAGGGTGGTCCCGACAAGCCTGCGATGATGATCTTCACTTCCGGTACGACGGGACCGCCGAAGGGTGCCCTGCACGGGCACCACGTTCTTCCCGGGCACATGCCGGGTTTCCAGATGGCGCACGCGTTTCCGCCGCAACCGGGAGACAAGATGTGGACGCCGGCGGACTGGGCCTGGGCCGGAGGCCTGCTCAACGCGCTCCTTCCGGCGCTGCTGCTCGGAATTCCGGTTGTCTCGTCGCCCGCCCAGAAATTCGATCCGCACATGGCTTTCCGCATCATGGCCGAGATGAAGGTGCGCAATGCCTTCATCCCACCGACCGCCCTGAGGCTGATGAAGGTCGTGGAAGGCCCTCGAGCCCGGTATGACCTCGTTTTGCGCAGCATCGGGAGCGCCGGCGAAGCGTTGGGGCGCGAAACCTACGAATGGGTGAAATCCACTCTGGGGATCGTGCCGAACGAGTTCTACGGACAGACCGAATGCAATTTCGTTCTTTCGTCGGCAGGCCATATCGGCGTCAGCAAAGCCGGCGCGATCGGACGTCCGGTGCCCGGCCACGAGGTCGCAATCGTCGGCCCGGATGGAACCGTCCTTCCCACAGGTGCCGTCGGGCAGATCGCCGTCCGTCGTCCGGATCCCGTGATGTTCCTCGAATACTGGCAGAATCCGCAAGCGACCGCTGCCAAGTTCGTCAGCGAGTGGATGACGACGGGCGACATGGGCCGGCAGGACGAGGACGGCTATTTCGTCTTTCTCGGTCGCGATGACGACGTCATCACCTCCTCCGGTTACCGCATCGGGCCTGCGGAGATCGAGGATTGCCTGCTCGGGCATCCTGCCGTGCAGCTCGCGGCCGTGATCGGCAAGCCGGATCCGGTGCGAACGGAGATCGTCAAGGCCTTCGTTGTCCTCCGGTCTGGCCATGTCGCCAGCCCCGAACTGGCCGAAGAACTCCGTTCGTGGGTCAAGCTGCGGCTGTCCATGCACGAATATCCCCGGGAGGTGGCCTTCGTGGACGAACTGCCGCTGACAACGTCCGGCAAGGTGATACGCCGGATCTTGCGTGAGCAGGACACCGCCGGCTTCGCTGCGGAATAGCGCCTTCAGCGGTCTCCGAACCGGCGCGACAGTATCTTGTCGCGCAGCATTCGCGCGAGATTACGCGTATTCCGGTAGAGGTGGAGCTGCGTCGCCACCTGCCGGACATCGCGGTCGGAATTGCGGTTGAGGCCGATCACCACAGTCGCCATCTCCTCGCGTTCCCGCCACATGCGATGCAGGACCGTGTCCTCGGCATCCGTCGAGGAATCCGTGCGCACGATGTTGGCGTCGTCGAGGTGCCAGTCGGTCAGGTCCGCCGCGAGCAGCTTGCCGGGGGAGAAGCGGGCATAGTCCTCGTCGAAAGTGGTTTTCCACGTATAGGCTTCGCCAGCCATGATGAAGACGATGATCGAAGCGATCGCCTTGCCGTCGAGGTCGAGCGTGTGAATGCGCACCGCGTCGACCTCTGCAAGGTTGCTGACTGCTTCGCGGGCGAACGCAGCACGATAGCGGTCGTTGAGGAGGGCGGTCCGTTTCTTCCCTTTCCAGCCCTTCGCCTCGATCGAGAGAAATTCCTCCATGCGCAGTCGAACTTCTTCGGGCTGACGGGCGACATTGTAGGCAAGTTCTCCCTTCTGGGCGAGTAGCCGGTGTTGCCGCCGGATATCCTTCAGATGGCCCCTGGAGATCGAATTCCTGAGATAGGTGTTGCCATCTTCGTCGCTTTGCAGCATCGGGCGTTCGGTGGGATTGGTGATCGTCACCGGCAGATCGCGGCTGAGCGCAAGAGCTCTGGCGAGCTTGGCAAAGGGACCGTTCACGCGCAGGTTTGGCAATACGAGAATCCCGGGGAGCTTTGCTTCCGGTGAGGCGAGGCCATCGAAAAGATTGTCGATCGTCTCCGCCGCGTCCTCCGCATCGACGAGCGGTGTCCCGAGCGGGCCGAAGTGGTTGGCCCAGGCCCGGATGATCGAAGGACCGACGGAGAAGCCCGGCTTCTCCGTTGAGAAAGGCATCAACAGGCGCATGCGGCTACGCGCGCCGACCTCGTCGCGGATGATGGCGATGCGGATCTGCCGCTCCTCGAGCCGGGGGATGGCAGGTGCGAGGAAGCGGGCGGCGAAGAAGACATTTGGCTCCATCGCCCGATAGGTGAGGAAGTCCAGTTCTTCCTGCAGATCGTACCCCATGCGGCCCGGATAGAGTGCGAGGTGGCGGCCGGGACGGCCGACGGCGACGCGTACGTCCGGAACCGCGCCGGGGTGACCGTCGGCAGACAGTGTACCGTTCTGGCGGCTGTCGGAACCATTCTTGCTCTCGTTGAAGATCGGCGGCTGCATCATGATCTGGATGGCCTTGTTCTGTCCAGGATTGCCAGCGGATTGGCAAATGCAAAGAGCACGATGCCAAGCGAAGAACGCACGGCGACGTGGAGGAGAAGCGCTTCGACCATCATGGCTGCGGCGGTGGCCGACGCGGCGCCTGCTAGGCCGAAGAGCGGTATCAACATAACATTCAAAGTGATGTTTGTCGCGAGTGCGACGACGTAAAGCCACACGCAAAGCCCCTGCTTACCGGCCATGGTCAGCAAGACTTCGCCGGGTCCGACTAGGGCTTTCGATAGGATGCCGGCCAAAAGGATCGCCATCAGGATGTAGCCCGAGGTGAAGGCCTCACCGAACAGCAGCAGAAGAAATCTTCCGAAAAGTAGAACGGCAAGACCCATAAGGAGCGAAGGCCAGAAACTCCAGCGGACGGTATTCCCGGCGAAGATCGCGAGTTGCCGCGTGTCCGACTGCGCCATCATGGCCGAGAATCGTGGCGCCACGACCGTCTTCACGGCGAAATAGACGAACTGCACGAGCGCCATGGTCTTGGACGCTGCGAAATAGACCGCGACCTCTTCCGGATTGAGATAGAAACCGACGATGACCACATCCGAGTTGGTGAGAAGAAAGGAAAAGCCCTCGATCAGGAAGATCGGGATCGCAACCTTGAACCAAACGAGGAAGTCGATCTTTCCCCTGTTGAATGAGAAGCGTTTCCTCAATCTCCACTCGATGACCGCGAATTGACTGAGGGACGTGACATAGGTGGCAAGCAGCGCCGCCTGCATGGCTGTTGTCGCCGTATGCGGCGCGCCGAGGAGAACGGCGATCACGATGAAGAGCAGGATCAGCGTCGGACGGATGAGATAGGTCGGGCTGAGAGCCCCGATGGTCCAGTGGTTGGCGCGGGCGGTACCTTCGAGGACATCGCCCAACGCGATCATCGGCAGGGTGGCAAGGCCGAAGACCAGCGGCATGACGTAGTAGGCTTCGATCCGGCCGCCGGCGAACTGCAGGAGCAGGATGCCCGCGATGGCGAGCAGGCTTGCCACGAACATCGAGAAGCGCCGCGCGGTGTGAGTCAGACCTCGGATGCTGTCATGCTCTCCCAGTGCCTGGTACTGTGGTAGGAAACGGATGATCGTCGCGTGGAAGCCGAGGCAGGAGAGATTGCCGGCGAGCACAACCAGGACCCAGACGAAAACGAATATGCCGTATTCGAACTCGCCCATGATCCGGGCCTGTATGATCTGCGAAACAAGGGCGATGGCGGCGCTGACGACACGGATCGCAAAGGCTGCGAGCGCCTTGCGCCGGGATTGAGCGTTGGCGTCGTCGCTCAGCAGCACGCTCTCCAACCGCCTGAAAGCCGGATGCAGGCTGCTCGGCAGTATTTTTTCCGCAAACTGGATCACTGCCGGGATCGACACGCTATACTCACCGATGACGCAATACAGACCGGCGTACTGTGCCCATTCAGCGTTAAGAAACAGTTCCTCCGCCGCGCGGGCGGTGTATCATCACAATTCAGAAAGGCGGCCCGAGAGCCGCCTTTCCAAGTTTCTATCCTTGCCTCTTACGCCTGTTCGAAGGCGCCGTGGCAATGCTTGTATTTCTTGCCTGAGCCGCAGGGGCAGGCCTCGTTGCGGCCGACCTTACCCCAGGTGGACGGGGCCTCGGGATCCCGGTTTTCAGGAGCCACGTAGTCGGGCAGGGCCAGCAGGGCGCCTGCTGTTGCACTCTCGTCGAAGTCGTCTTCGCCGGTCGTCGCATCGATATGATGGCCTTCCATTTCGGGGACCGACGGCGGCGGTGCTTCACGCACCAGTTCGACCCGCATCATCTGCGTGGTCACGGCTTCGCGGAGATTTGCAAGCAGCGCCTGGAAGAGTTCGAAGGCTTCTGCCTTGTATTCCTGCAGCGGATCACGCTGGGCGTAGCCGCGGAAACCGACTACAGAACGCAGGTGGTCGAGGTTGACGATATGCTCGCGCCAGAGCTGATCGATCGTCTGCAGCACCACGGAACGTTCGACATAGTGCATGATTTCCGGACCGAAGCGTTCGGCCTTGTCGGCAACAGCCTTATCCGCGGCTTCCGTGATACGCGCGAGAATGTCATCGTCGGCGATGCCTTCCTCCTTGCCCCATTCTCCGATCGGAAGGTCGAGATTGAGGAGGCGCGCGACGGCGTCCTTGAGGCCGGCGGTGTCCCACTGCTCGGCATAGGCCCGTTCAGGAATGTGCAGGCTTACCAGGGATTCGATGACGTCGTTGCGCATGTCGGCGATTGTGGCCGAGACGTCCGGAGAATCCATGAGCTCAATACGCTGCTCGAAGATGACCTTGCGCTGGTCGTTGAGCACGTCGTCGTATTTCAGGAGGTTCTTGCGGATATCGAAGTTCCGCGCCTCGACCTTCTTCTGCGCGCGCTCGAGCGCCTTGTTGATCCAGGGATGGACGATCGCCTCGCCTTCCTTCAGGCCCAGCTTCTGCAGCATCCCGTCCATCCTGTCGGAACCGAAGATGCGCATCAGGTCATCCTGGAGGGACAGGTAGAACTTGGACCGCCCGGGGTCGCCCTGACGGCCGGAACGACCGCGCAACTGATTGTCGATGCGGCGGCTTTCGTGCCGCTCGCTGGCGATGACGTAGAGGCCGCCCGCTTCGAGCGCCTTCTGCTTCAGCTGTGCGATCTCTTCCTTGATCGCCGCGATCCTGGCATCGCGCTCCGGTCCCGGCTCCAGATCGGCCGTTTCCCGCTCGATCCGCATCTCGAGGTTGCCGCCGAGCTGAATGTCGGTACCACGACCGGCCATGTTGGTAGCGATGGTCACTGAACCCGGCACGCCCGCCTGCCCTACGATATAGGCCTCCTGCTCGTGATAACGCGCGTTGAGCACGGAGAAGTTCTGGAAACCGGACTGCTTGAGCAGGGCTGCAAGCAGTTCTGATTTCTCGATCGAGGTCGTGCCGACGAGCACCGGCTGACCACGTCCGTTGGCCGCCTTGATCTCTTCGATGATCGCCTTGAACTTCTCCTCGGAAGTCCGGTAAACCTCGTCGTCTTCGTCAATGCGCTGGATCGGCAGGTTCGTCGGAACTTCGACGACGTCGAGACCGTAGATATTGGCGAATTCTTCCGCCTCGGTCGCCGCCGTACCGGTCATGCCCGCAAGCTTGTCGTACATGCGAAAATAGTTCTGGAAGGTGATCGAGGCCAGCGTCTGGTTTTCCGGCTGGATCTGCACCTTTTCCTTGGCTTCGAGCGCCTGGTGCTGTCCCTCCGAATAGCGTCGGCCGGGCATCATGCGACCAGTGAACTCGTCGATGATGACGACCTCGTCATTGCGGACGATGTAGTCCTTGTCGCGTGTGAAGAGCTTGTGCGCCTTCAGCGCGTTGTTGATATGATGGACGATCGCGACGTTTTCGACGTCGTAGAGCGAGGCGCCCTTCAAAAGGTTGGCTTCCCGGAGCAGGTTCTCCAGCTTTTCGGTGCCGACCTCCGAGAAGTTTGCCGAACGCTGCTTTTCGTCGATTTCGTAGTCTTCTTCCGACAGAAGCGGGATGAAGGCGTCGATCGTGGTGTAGAGATCGGAGCGGTCGTCGAGCGGGCCGGAGATGATGAGCGGCGTGCGCGCTTCATCGACCAGAATCGAGTCCACTTCGTCGACGATCGCGTAGTTATGCCCGCGCTGCACCATCTGCGAGCGCTCGTACTTCATGTTGTCGCGGAGATAATCGAAGCCGAGTTCGTTATTCGTCGCGTAGGTGATATCACAGGCATAGGCGGCCCGACGCTCTTCGTCCGACAAGCCATGGACGATCACGCCCGTGGTCATGCCGAGAAAGCCGTAGAGCTTGCCCATTGTCGTCGAGTCGCGCTTGGCGAGGTAATCGTTGACGGTCACGACGTGGACGCCCTTGCCGGCGAGCGCGTTCAGATACACGGCAAGCGTCGCAACCAGGGTCTTGCCTTCGCCCGTCTTCATTTCGGCGATCGAATTATCGTTCAGGATCATCGCGCCGATGAGCTGAACGTCGAAGGGGCGCAGTCCGAGCGTCCGGCGTGCGGCTTCGCGGGCGACCGCAAAGGCCGGAACGAGAAGGTCGGCGAGGGTCTTGCCGGCGGCAAGCTGTTCCCGGAATTCTGTCGTCTTGGCGGCAAGCGCTTCGTCGTCCAGAGCCTTCATGCTGTCTTCGAGAGCGTTGATCGCCGCGACCTTCGGCTGGTAGGAGCGGATACGGCGATCGTTTGCCGAGCCGAACAGTTTGCGGGCGAGCCCACCAAGACTGACCATCAGCATGGTCCTTTCTGACACTTCGTCACATATTGCGCGCGCACTCGCCGGCATCCGGCCACGGACGAAATGGGGTGCCGCTACCGGAAACATCACTGGACGCGAGGTTGCGTGACAGATAAGAGGGGGGTCGAATGATGTCAACGGGACAGGTTGATGCGGAGGCGCCGGTTTCCGGCCTATCTGACAACTTTTCGCCCGATTCAAACGGTTTGAAGCGGTATCCTATCCGAAAGGTCTCTCATGTCTCGTTATCATAAACTTGCCCTTGCTGCATGCGTGGCGTTCGTGGGTCTCCAGGCACCTGCTTTCGCCGAAGACGCACTGGTGGCGAAGGTCGGGAACCTCGAGATCCGTCAGTCTGAGCTCGATATCGCGCTGGCAAATCTCGATCCGCAGCTCTCGCAGCTCCCGGACGAGCAGAAGAAGATTGCCGCTCTCTCGAGCGCCATAGACGTCAAGCTCCTCGCCGGCAACGCTACGTCCGAGGGCCTGAAGGACGACCCGGCTTACCAGCAGCGCATGCAGTTCATCGCCGAGCGCGAGCTTCACAACCTGTATTTCAAGAAGCACGTTGTCGACGCCGTGACGGACGACGAGGTCAAGGCACGCTATGAGAAGGAAATCGCAGCGCTGCCGAAGCAGGAGGAGGTTCGTGCGCGGCACATCCTCGTGAAGACCGAAGACGAAGCCAAGGCGATCATCGCCGAACTCGACAAGGGCAAGGATTTCGTCGAACTTGCCAAAGAGAAGTCCACCGACCCGAACAAGTCGGAAGGCGGCGATCTCGGATACTTCACCAAGGGGCGCATGGTTCCCGAATTCGAGCAGGCCGCTTTCTCCATGGAGAAGGGCACTTACTCCAAGACCCCGGTCAAGACCCAGTTCGGCTTCCACGTCATCAAGGTCGAGGACAAGCGCGACGCTCCGCCGCCGGCCTACGAAGACGTTTCGCAGCAGGTGCGCCAGCTCGTCATGCGCGACAAGTATCTCGAACTGATCGCCAAGGCGAAGGCCGAGCAGAAGGTAGAGATCGTCGATGAGGCCCTGCGCAAGGGCTATGAAGACGTGAACAAGCAGCCGCAATAAAGGCGGCAGCCTTTCGGCCCGCGCTGCCTGCGCGGGCCTTCCCTTTCGTGCTTCGCATCATTTCAGGCCGCAAAGAAATGTCTGCCACTGTTTCCCCGCTTGCTCCCAAGTCCTATCCCGCCATGCCGCCCATCCGCGGCGTGCGCATGGCGACCGCAGCAGCCGGCATCAAGTACAAGAACCGTACCGATGTCCTGCTGATGGCCTTCGATGAGCCTGCCGCTGTTGCCGGCGTGTTCACCCGTTCCAAATGTCCGTCGGCGCCGGTTGATTTCTGCCGGGAAAATCTTGCCCACGGCATTGCGCGCGGTGTGGTCGTCAATTCGGGCAACGCCAATGCCTTCACCGGCATTAAGGGCAGGGCGGCGACCGCACTGACGGCGAAATCGGCGGCCGCGGCACTTGGCTGCGCGGAGAACGAGATCTATCTCGCCTCCACCGGCGTCATTGGCGAACCGCTCGATGCGACCAAGTTTTCGGGCGTCCTCGGCGAGATGGCCAAGAGCGCTACCGGCGATTTCTGGCTGGAAGCCGCCAAGGCAATCATGACGACCGACACCTATCCGAAGGTGGCGACCCGGACGGCGACAATCGACGGCATCGACGTGACGATCAACGGCATCGCCAAGGGCGCCGGCATGATCGCGCCGGACATGGCGACGATGCTGTCTTTCGTGGTGACCGACGCGGACATTGCGGCGCCTGCGCTGCAGGCCCTGCTTTCCGCCGGCGTCGGACCGACCTTCAATTCCGTAACGGTCGACAGTGACACCTCCACCTCCGACACGCTGATGCTGTTTGCGACCGGCGCTGCCGCCGCGGACGGTCAGGTGCGTGTCGAATCTGCAGACGATGTCCGCCTCGATGGCTTCAGGGCTGCTCTCGATGACCTTCTCAAGGACCTGGCATTGCAGGTGGTCCGTGACGGCGAAGGCGCGCGCAAGATGATCGCGATTACCGTCACCGGAGCCGAGAATGACGGGGCTGCAAAGCGTATCGGCCTGTCGATCGCCAACTCGCCGCTCGTCAAGACGGCGGTTGCCGGCGAGGATGCGAACTGGGGCCGTGTGGTCATGGCTGTCGGCAAGTCGGGTGAGATGGCCGACCGCGATCGGCTCGCCATCTGGTTTGGCGATGTCCGCGTGGCGGTCAACGGCGAACGAGATCCCGATTACTCCGAAGCCGCGGCCAGTGCAGTGATGAAGGAAGACGACGTTGCAATCCGGGTCGATATCGGGCTTGGCAACGGCGAGGCGACCGTCTGGACTTGCGATCTCACCAAGGAATACGTCGCGATCAACGGCGATTACCGGAGCTGATGGCGCGGATGCGGGTGGAGCGACAGCAAGCGAATCTTCCGCTCGTTCGGCGGCTCGAGGCAGTCAGCTTCCGTGCCTGGCCAGCCGCTTCTGTACAGTATGACGGCAGCTGGCAGGTCCGGCTGACCGGCGGACATCCGTCGAAGCGGCTGAACTGCGTCGTGGCGCTCGATCCGTCCGACAGTCGCGATATTGCAGTCCGGCTGGAAAAGGCCACCCGAAAGTTCGACGCTTATGGCCGTCCGCTCGTGGTGCGAGAAACGCCACTCACACCGAAGCCTCTCGTCGACCACCTGATCGCCGAGGGCTGGACCTGTTTCGAAGAGGTCATCACGCAGACGGCCGATCTCACCGCCTTGGAAATCCCCGATACGCTCGATCATCTGCCGACCCAGGACGTCGGACGCTTCGTGGATGCAAGTCTTGCCCTTCAGGGGCAGGACGTGGCGCTGAAGCCGGTGCTGGCCGAGATCATCAATTCCATCAAGCCGGCCGTCGGCATGTTCCTGATGGAAGACCCGAATGCCGGTCCGGTCGCGTCGCTCCTCTGCGTGCAGGACAACGACCTTGCCGGCATCCTGCTCTTTGCCGTGTCGGACAAGCATCGCCGGCGCGGCGTCGGCATGGAAGTCCTTTCGTCCGCACTGCGCTGGGCGCGAATGCGCGGTGCGCGCACCGCCTGGCTCCAGGTGTCTGCGGACAACGAAGCGGCCTTGTCGCTCTATGCCAAGCTCGGTTTCGTCGAGGCTTACCGCTACTACTACTGGTCCAAGGACGGTTCGCAATGAATGGCGGGACCAAGCCGATCCTTCTGGTCGCCGCCTGTGCGCTCGTGGATACGGACGGGCGAATCCTGCTGGCCCAGCGGCCCGAAGGAAAATCGCTCGCGGGTCTCTGGGAGTTTCCCGGTGGCAAGGTCGAGGCAGGGGAGACACCCGAAGAAACACTCGTCCGCGAACTCGAGGAAGAACTCGGGGTCACCACGCGCATCCCATGCCTGGCACCGCTCACGTTCGCGAGCCACAGCTACGACAGTTTTCACCTGCTGATGCCGCTCTTCATCTGTCGCCGCTACGAGGGCATTGCCCACGGCAGGGAGGGGCAGGCGGTCAAATGGGTCCGCCCGCAGGCTTTGCGTGACTACCCGATGCCTCCGGCTGACGAACCGCTCATCCCCTTCTTGCAGGACTTGCTGTAGCCCTTCGAAGTTCTTGCAGTTGTTCTTAACGAAAAGTTTATAACCGTCAGGCATGGATAGAGCTGTTCATGCGGTAAAGTGTGCGTGGGGCATATCATGGCAGACGAGGATTTCTGGAAGACCGTCGGGTCTGGAGAACGGTCTTCGAAAAAAGCCAGGAAGACGGGCGTGTTGAACATCGCCCTGTTGTTCGGAACGGCGGCGATTGCGCTTTCGCTCATCCTCACACCTATGCTTGCGGGGAACTCGGAAAGAAGGAGTCTGGCGTTCACGCCGGATGACTACGACAACATAACGACGGGCTCGATCGGCAAGACAGAGCCGGGTCGACGATATACGATACGCAGGAGCATCCTGCAGGAAACGCCTGGTTCCGTCTGCATCATCGATCGCTACGGTGCCGGGGAAGGCTGTTGACCGGGAACCGATCCGAAGCCGGTCGACTTGAGGGGGAACGCATGCGCCTGCTGGAATACCTGGTCGCCGACGAGGCCGGCGCGACGGCCATCGAATACGGACTGATCGCGGCGATAATTTCCGTGGCCTTGCTTGTAGGCTATGGCGCCTTCACCGGCGCACTGATGAACGTTTTCGACACGATCACCACGACCATCAACACGGCGGGCGCCTGACGACGGTCAATCCCGTTTGGAAACGGCGAGCGCGTCGGCAAGCCTCATCTTGGCCGAGCCGGGCTTCAGCGGCTTCTGCTGACTTTCGTGCGGAGCCCAACCCGAGACATAGATGAAGACGAAGGTCGCGCGGATGCGCCCATCGGGATCCGCGTAGCGTTCCGCGTATTTCTCAGCGGCGCGGAGGAAAAACCTCCGGCCAAGCGGTCTACGGCTCCGGTCGATGAGCGGATTTCCCATACCCATTGCCTTGAGATCGCGCATCAGCCCGAAAATCGAATCGTACCGAACAGTATAGGTCTGGGTATCGATGACCGGAAGAGTGAAGCCCGCCCGCTGCATCAGTGTGCCGATGTCGCGCATGTCGGCAAAGGGAATCACCCGTGGACTGGCGCCGCCCGAAAGCTCGATCTCCGTCGACAGGAGGACGTCGCGAAGTTCTGCCAGCGTACCGGCGCCCGGGATGGCCGCGAGTAACAGCCCATCGGGCTTCAAGGCCTTGCGAATCTGAATGAGGACACCTGGCGTGTCATTGGTGACATGGAGCGCAAGCGGCGACAGGACGAGATTGACGGACTGTTCATCGAGAGGCAGTTGCTCCAACGGCGCCTCGGTCATTGTCTCGTCCCGTGTGGCGAAGGTCGCGTGGGTTTCGACGCGCACGAGTTCGCCGATCTTGCCCGTTTCCATGCACTCCCGCGCGGTCACGCCGCTTGCGCCATGCAGTTCGACGGCCTGATCGAAATGTCGTTCGACCAAGGAAAGTCTTTCGGCGAGTTCGTGCGCTGCGATCTGCAGCAGGAAATCCGCCCCGTCCGTACGCCGCAAATGGGCGCGGCGGCGGTTTTCCGTCACCAGGTCGAGATCGAAGAGTTTGTCCATGGCACTGTCCGGCTGAAACTATGCGTGTGGTAAAGGCGCCCGCAAGAGCCTAAAGTCAACTCATGGACGGTCATATAGCGCAATCCACGGAACGGTTAAGAGCCTCGCCGCTGACGACGCTGGGAATATTGGTTCGTGACCTCGTCTATCCGCCGTCCTGTGTTCATTGTGGTATTCGCGTGGCGGAGCACGGTGCGCTCTGCCCGCAATGCTGGACGTCCATACGGTTCATCGAACGGCCATTCTGCGAGGTCCTGGGGACGCCGTTTCCCTTCGATCATGGGGCCGGGACCCTGTCGCCGGAGGCCATCGCCGACCCGCCGGTCTTCGACCGGCTGCGGTCCGTTGCCAGTCATGACGGGCCCGTCCGAGATCTCGTACACAGTCTCAAATATCGCGACCGCACCGACCTTGCCCCGGTCATCGCGCGGTGGATGGTGCGTGCCGGCGCTGAGGAGCTTGCCACCTCCGATGCCGTTCTCGCCGTACCGTTGCATCGCACGCGGCTCTTCGCACGAAAGTTCAACCAGTCCGCGGAGCTGGCCCGGCACATAGCGAGGTCGGTCGGCAAACCGTTTCTCGCATCGGCGGTTCTGCGCGTGAAGCGTACCGCCCGACAGGTCGGGCTCAGTGCGAATGCGCGCGCCGACAACGTGCGCGGTGCTTTTGCTGTCGCGCCCGGCTGCGAGACAGAGGTTTTCGGACGCCGGCTGGTGTTAGTAGATGATGTCTTCACGACCGGAGCAACAGTGTCGGCCGTTGCCAGAGTTCTGAAACGCGCCGGAGCCGCCGATGTCACTGTTTTAACCTTTGCAAGGGCATTGTCCGATCCTATATGAGCCTACCACGATATCCACTTCAGCCCCGGCGGGCATCGGAGAAATGCATGGCATCGGTGACGATCTATACACGCCAATTCTGCGGCTATTGCGCACGCGCCAAGGCGCTGCTGGAGGCAAAAGGCGTCGCCTATGTCGAACATGATGCGACCGGGAGACCCGAGGTGCGGGAGGAGATGATCGCGCGGTCGAATGGCGGCATGACCTTCCCGCAGATATTCATCGGCGACAAGCATGTGGGCGGCTGCGATGATCTTCATGCGCTTGATCGGGCAGGCAAGCTCGACGAGATGCTGGCAAGCTAGAGGCGTGACGCGATGACATTCAAGGCTGCTGCAGTCCAGATGTGCTCCGGAGTGAATCCGGACAAGAATGCCGATGCCATGGCCCGTCTCGTGCGCGAAGCTGCCAGTCGCGGTGCCGCTTACGTGCAGACGCCCGAAATGACCGGTGCCGTTCAGAAGGACCGTCCGGGACTGATGGCGGTGCTACGCGACGAAGAGACCGATCTCATCGTAAAGAAGGCATCGGAACTCGCCAAGGAGCTCGGCATCCACCTGCATGTTGGGTCGACGGCCATCAAGCTCGCCGACGGCAAGATCGCCAACCGCGCCTTCCTGTTCGGGCCAGACGGTCGCAAGATCTGTTCCTACGACAAGATCCACATGTTCGACGTCGATCTCGACAATGGCGAGAGCTGGCGCGAAAGCGCCGTCTACCGTCCCGGCGAGCGGGCGGTCGTCGCGGATCTGCCCTTCGGCAAGCTCGGCTTCGGCATCTGCTACGACGTGCGCTTCCCGCATCTCTTCCGGGCGGAGGCCATGGCGGGCGCGGAGATCCTGACGACGCCGGCGGCCTTCACCAAGCAAACGGGCGAGGCGCATTGGGAGATCCTGCTTCGCGCGCGCGCCATCGAGAACGGCGCCTATGTCATCTCGGCCGCGCAAGCGGGACTCCACGAGGACGGGCGCGAGACCTTCGGGCACTCGATGATCGTTGGCCCCTGGGGTAAGGTGCTCGCGTCAGCGGGCGGAACCGGCGAGGACGTGGTGGTGGCCGAGATCGACCTCGAGGCGGTCAAGGCCTGCCGGGCCAAGATTCCCAACCTCAGGAACGGCCGCGACTTTTCGCTCGACATCGCCCCCGTGCTCGCCAAGGGAGGCGTCACGGTTTGATCCGCTATTCCCTGTGCTGCGACAAGGCGCACGAGTTCGAGGGCTGGTTCTCTGAGAGCGCCGATTTCGACCGGCAGAAGGCGTCGGGCTATCTGACCTGTCCGGCCTGCGGCTCCGCGGAGGTGTCCAAGGTGCTGATGGCGCCGGCCGTTTCCACTGCGCGACAGAAGGAAGAAACCCAGGCACTCGCGGTCTCCGAGGTGCAGAAGCAGGCCTTCGTCAAGCTCAAGGAAGCAATCCGCGAGATCCGTGCGAGCAGCGACGACGTGGGCGAGAAGTTTCCGGAAGAGGCGCGCAAGATCCATTACGGCGAGGCGGAGGCCCGCGGCATCATCGGCCAGGCCTCGCCGGTCGAGGTTCAGTCGCTGCTCGAAGAGGGCATCGAGATCGCTCCGCTGCCGGTGCTGCCGGACGACGTGAATTGAAGGCCGGTTCCCATCATCTGGCCGTCTATAATTTCGGCGTCCATACCGCCTCATACCTGGCCGCATCCGTCCAAGGTTTTGCGTTGCGTGAGCCGCTGAATTTCGAAGCAGCGACGCGCGCTGTCGGTTTCGTTGGAAGGTCCGGTTATGCAGCCGAGCCGGGACCGGAAAGCTGGGGCGAGCAGGTCTTCCCGCGCTTTCTGGAAGAGGCCGGCCGGACCAGTGGGGTTTCGTCACTCTCTCTCTGGCAAGACATCGAAAGCCTGATGGCCTTCACCTATTCGGGTGTTCATGCCGACGCGCTAAAGCATGCTCGTCACTGGAACGAGCGACATGCTTGGCCGCCACTGGTCTTGTTCTGGATGAACGCTGGGCAGCTTCCGACTTGGACGGAGGCTGTGGAGCGATTCGAGTTGCTCACCGATCGCGGGCCGACACCGCAGGCTTTCAGCTTTAAGTCCGCCTTCACCTCAGAGGGTGTCCCTTACGCGGTCGACCGAGAACGGGTGAAGGTGTTCTCCATCCAGAATTCAAAGAGTCAAGCCGACCTGCTGTCGCTGATCACGACCTTACCCGTCTGATCGCGGCTTCAGCCCTTGAAACCGTCGGCGTCGAGGTAGGCTTGCTCCTCGGGTGTCGTTTCGCGGCCGAGGGCGGCATTGCGGTGGGGGAAGCGGCCGAAGCGTTCGATCAGTTCCAGATGCAGGACAGCCCATTTCAACGGCTCGGCGTCGCCCGTTTCGTCACGGTGTTTCTCGAACAGGGAGATGCCGAACTGCTGTTCCTCCAGATCCTCCGAATGCTCGAAGGGCAGGTAGAAGAACGGACGCAGGATCGGCTCCACCTCCATGTCGAAGCCCTTGGCGAGCGCGCGACGGGCTGTGGCGCGGGCGAGCGGATCCGTCGCATAGGAGTGGCCGCTGCCGCGGAAGAGATTGCGCGGGAATTGGTCGAGGAGAAGAAGCAGTGCCAGCGTCCCTTCCGGCGTCTCCTGCCAATTGGAGAGCGCACGGCAGGAAGCCTGGAAATGCAAGTCGGCATAATCGGCCGCGATCTCGGCATCGAGCGCCGCGTTGCTTGAAAACCAGGCTTCGGGGCCGTGGCGGAGCCAGCAGTCGATGACGGCTTGCGGCGAACTCATGTCGCCTGCCTTGGACGGCTGGCGAGCACCATGTAATTCACGTCGATGTCGGCCGACAGGTTCCACTGGTTCTGCAGCGGATTGAAGAAGACGCCCTTGGTCTCGAGGATCTGCATGCCGCTTGCCGACAGAGGCCGCTCGATTTCCTCCGGCCGCACCAGCTTCTCGTACTGATGCGTCCCGCGCGGCAGCCAGCCCAGAACGTATTCCGCGCCGACGATGGCAAGCGCTGCGGCCTTCAGTGTACGGTTGATCGTCGAGATCAGCATGAGCCCGCCGGGCTTCACCATCGAAGCACATGTGCTGATGAAGAAATCCACGTCGGCAACGTGTTCGACGACTTCCATGTTCAACACCACGTCGAAGCGCTCGCCTGCCGCCGCCAGCGCTTCCGCCGTCACGGCACGGTAGTCGACGATGGTTCCCGTCTGCTCGGCATGAGTGCGGGCGATGCCGATATTTCTTTCCGAGGCGTCCGCGCCCAGCACCGTTGCGCCCATCCGTGCGACCGGTTCGGAGAGCAGGCCGCCGCCGCAACCGATGTCGAGAATTCTCAGTCCCTGTAGCGGATGGTGGCTTTTCGGATCGCGTCCGAAATGCTCCGCCACCTTGTCGCGAATATAGGTCAGCCGGACCGGGTTGATTTTGTGCAGTGGTTTGAACTTGCCCGTGGGATCCCACCATTCCGCGGCCATCGCCGAAAAACGGTCGACCTCGACCTGGTCAATGGTGGTGCGCGCCTGTTCGGTCATTTGCCGATCTCCATGAATTCCCGAAGAAATCAAGTCGGACGATCGACTGAGGATGTCAAGTCCACGGATCTCCGGCGGTCGCACCGCAACTGTGAGCCTGCCTCAATACAGCCTGAAAGAGGGACCATCCACATTGCCGAAACGTTACCGTTTTGATGTGCATAGGCCCCGTTCCGGGGTTCAGGAGACGATCATGAAGAGATTATCGCTACTTGCGATGGCCGCCGTGGGAATGCTTGCCATCCCGGCGCTTGCGGACGCTGCACCTGCTTATTCGACGGCGGACGTCAACATGCGTTCGGGCCCGAGCACGCAGTATCCCCCCGTCTTGGTGATCCCTTACGGCAGCCGTGTGGACATCCGCGGGTGCCTGAGTTCCCAGGCCTGGTGCGACGTCGACTACCGCGGCATCCGTGGCTGGGTATCAGGCAGCTATCTGCAGGCGAGTTATGAGCAGCGCCGCGTCTATGTCGGCCCGAGCTACTACGAACCGCTCGGCATTCCGACCGTGGTGTTCAGCATCGACACCTACTGGGACCGCTACTATCGCGACCGTGACTTCTATCGGGATCGCGACGAGTGGCGAGACGGGTACTATCGTCCGGCGGTTCGCCGCGATGTTTATCGCCGTCCTCCTCCGCCGCCGCGGTGGGACGACGACGAGGAATACGGCTGGCGCGAGCCGTCCCGGCGCGTTCGCGAGCCGCGGCGAGACCCTCCGCCGCCACCGCCACCACCAGTGATGTGGGACGACGACGCGCAGCCCGTCTATGAACGAAGCGGGCGCCGCCTTCCGCCGCGGGATCGTGGCGAGTTGATCCGCGAGAAGAACAAGCAGGCAGAGGGCAAGCGTCTGATCAAGCGTTGCAACCAAGGAATGATTGCCTGTCAGTCGCACGATTGACGAGCCCAGACGAATCTGCGCGATCGCCGTGGCGGCCGCGCAGATCAATCTCGTGCAGATACCAGAACCGTGTGTCCTGCCTCCTCATCGACATGAGCGCCGCCATTGTTCCAGCCGCTCCGGGGGGCGAGAAGATCCGAAACGATCCTTGAGCCGCCCGCCCTGTTGCGACGTCGGGCATTCCGTATCCTCCCGCCGCGAAAACACGGCGCTCCGTCGTCTGGTCACATCGTTCGCCGCCGAAGCCCTGAGCTGAAGGCGTTTCAGGCCCGGGGCCATTGAACTTCCCGGGGGATTTGGCTATGAGACCGCAACTTGTCTGCGCCTCGCGGCTCAGGTGGTTTCTTCAGCGGTGCCGGTCGGTACCCAACATTCGTGACGGTAGTTAAGGCAATGGCTCGCATCGTGATGAAATTCGGCGGAACCTCCGTCGCCAATCTCGAACGTATTCACAATGTCGCACGGCATGTGAAACGTGAGGTCGATGCCGGTCACGAAGTGGCGGTTGTCGTTTCGGCCATGTCAGGCAAGACGAACGAACTGGTCGACTGGGTGCGCAACATACCGAAGGTCGCCGGCGCCGACTCGCCTTTCTATGACGCACGCGAATACGACGCGGTCGTCGCCTCGGGGGAGCAGGTAACCTCCGGCCTGCTGGCGATCGCCCTGCAGTCTATGGGTATCAACGCGCGCTCCTGGCAGGGCTGGCAGATTCCGATCAAGACGGACAATGCCCACGGAGCCGCCCGCATTCAGGAGATCGATGGTTCGGACATCATCCGGCGGATGGGCGAGGGGCAGGTGGCGGTTGTCGCCGGCTTCCAGGGTATCGGCCCCGATAATCGCATCTCGACGCTTGGTCGTGGCGGTTCGGACACGTCGGCGGTGGCGATCGCCGCCGCGGTCAAGGCCGATCGTTGCGATATCTACACGGACGTCGACGGTGTCTATACGACGGACCCGCGTGTCGAACCGAAGGCGCGAAGACTGAAGAAGATCGCCTTCGAGGAAATGCTGGAAATGGCGTCGTTGGGCGCGAAGGTGCTTCAGGTGCGCTCGGTCGAGCTGGCCATGGTGCACAAGGTGCGGACCTTCGTGCGCTCGAGTTTCGAGGACCCGGATGCTCCGGGGATGGGCGACCTTCTCAATCCGCCCGGTACGTTGATTTGCGATGAGGAAGAGATCGTGGAACAGGAAGTTGTCACCGGCATTGCGTATGCCAAGGATGAAGCGCAAATCTCGCTGCGCCGCGTCGCAGACCGGCCGGGCGTTTCCGCCGCGATCTTCGGTCCGCTCGCCGAGGCGCATATCAATGTCGACATGATCGTTCAGAATATCTCCGAGGACGGAACCCGGACGGATATGACCTTTACGGTTCCCTCGGGCGACGTCGAAAAGGCGCTCGCCGTTCTCGGCGACAACAAGGAGAAGATCGGCTACGACGTGCTCCAGAGCGAATCAGGGCTGGTCAAGGTGTCGGTCATCGGTATCGGCATGCGCAGCCATGCCGGCGTGGCGGCCACCGCCTTCAAGGCGCTCGCTGAAAAGGGCATCAACATCAAGGCGATCACCACGTCGGAGATCAAGATCTCTATCCTGATCGACGGCCCCTATGCCGAACTCGCGGTCCGGACTTTGCATTCCTGCTACGGCCTCGATAAGAATTGATTCCGCTGAGGCGGTCTGCCACTCTCGACGATTGACGCGGGTGGCGGTCCGCCCCGTCCATAGACCGTTTTCGGGAGCATGCGCGCGATGAGAGACCTGTCTGCCGGTCCACGCGTCCTCCTCAAACGGCTCCGCGAACTGATGGCGGAGCCGCTTGAGCCACAGGAGCGCCTTGACCGGATTGTTCGTCAGATCGCGAGCAACATGGTCGCGGAAGTGTGCTCCGTCTATGTGCTGCGCTCCGACGGCGTCCTCGAACTCTACGCGACCGAAGGTCTCAACAAGGACGCGGTGCACCTTGCCCAGCTGAAAATGGGGCAGGGGCTTGTCGGTACGATCGCAGCAAGCGCGCAATCGCTCAATCTCTCGGATGCTCAGGCCCATCCGGCGTTCCGCTATCTCCCTGAGACTGGGGAAGAAATCTATCATTCCTTCCTCGGTGTGCCGATTCTGAGAGCCGGCCGCAGTCTTGGCGTTCTCGTGGTCCAGAACAAGGCACAGCGGAATTACCGGGAGGATGAACTTGAAGCGCTCGAGACGACAGCCATGGTGCTGGCCGAGATGATCGCGACGGGCGAACTGAAGAAGATCACCAGGCCGGGTCTCGAACTCGACCTTACGCGGGCAGTCACCATCGAAGGGGACAGCTATGGCGAGGGGATCGGGCTTGGCTATGTCGTGCTGCACGAACCGCGCATTGTGGTCACCAACCTTCTCAACGAAGACAGCGAGAAGGAAATCCGACGGCTCGCCGATGCGCTCGGTTCGCTGCGCATCTCGATCGATGACATGTTGTCACGGCGTGAAGTCGCAATGGAAGGCGAGCACCGCGAAGTGCTTGAGACCTACCGTATGTTCGCCCACGATCAGGGCTGGGTCCGCCGCATGGAAGAGGCGATCCATAATGGACTGACCGCGGAGGCGGCGGTCGAGAAGGTGCAGAGCGACACCAAGGCCCGCATGATCCGTCTGACGGATCCTTATCTTCGGGAGCGGATGCACGACTTCGACGACCTCGCCAACCGCCTGCTCAGACAGCTGACCGGTTTTTCGTCGCGGAGTGCATCGGAAGGCTTTCCGTCCGACGCGATCATTCTCGCGCGCGCCATGGGTGCCGCGGAACTGCTCGACTATCCGCGCAGCCATATTCGCGGGCTGGTGCTGGAAGAGGGGGCGGTGACGAGTCACGTCGTGATCGTCGCCCGCGCGATGGGTATCCCGGTTGTCGGCCAAGCGGCGGGCGCGGTAGCGCTTGCCGAGAATGGCGATCCTGTCATCATCGACGGTGACGACGGAAAGGTCCACGTCCGGCCAATGGCGGACCTTCAGAAGGCATACGAAGAGAAGGTGAAATTGCGCGCGCGTCGGCAGGAGCAGTTCCGGGCGCTTCGCGACGTGGAGCCGCTGACGAAGGACGGCAAGCGTATCCTCCTCCAGATGAATGCCGGCCTGCTCGTCGATCTGCCGCAACTGGCCGCTTCGGGTGCAGAAGGCATCGGATTGTTCCGTACCGAACTGCAGTTCATGATTTCTTCCACGATGCCGAAAGCGGAAGAACAGGAGAATTTCTACCGCAGCGTTCTGCGCCAGGCCGACGGTCGACCGGTGACGTTTCGCACGCTGGATATCGGCGGCGACAAGGTCGTTTCCTATTTTCGGTCGCAGGAAGAGGAAAACCCGGCGCTCGGCTGGCGCGCGATACGCCTGTCGCTCGACCGGCCCGGGCTGTTGCGCACTCAGCTCAGGGCGCTCCTGAAAGCGTCGGCGGGCGCCGAACTCAAGATGATGCTGCCGATGGTGACCGAGGTCTCCGAAATTCGCGCAGTGCGCGAACTGATGCAGAAGGAGGTCCAGCACCTCTCCAAGTTCGGACACCAGCTGCCGAAGCGCCTGCAGTTCGGCGTGATGCTCGAGGTTCCTGCTCTGCTGTGGCAACTGGAGGAGCTGATGGAGGAGGTGGACTTCGTGTCCGTCGGCTCCAACGACCTCTTCCAGTTTTCGATGGCTGTCGACCGCGGCAATGCCCGGGTGGCGGACCGCTTCGACGTGCTCGGCCGATCGTTCCTGCGCATTCTTCGCGACATCGTCCGCGCCGCCGACAAGGCCGGGACGCCGCTGACGCTGTGCGGCGAGATGGCGGGCAAGCCTCTGAGCGCGATGGCTCTTCTCGGGCTCGGCTTCCGGTCGATCTCGATGTCGGCGACGTCGATCGGCCCGATCAAGGCGATGCTTCTGGCGCTGGATGTCGACCGCCTGAGCAAGCTGCTGGACGGCGCGCTGGACGATCACCGCACGCATCTGCCTGTACGCGACATCCTCACCGGATTCGCGGAAGACAACAACATTCCCCTTTGAATGATCTGCCTGGAGTAGAGAGTGGCAAAGCTACCTGTCGATAAGATGCGTGAGCTCGAACGCCGATTCGGTGAGATCGAGGCTCGCATGTCGGCCGGGCCGGCCGCGGACGTCTACGTCAAGCTCGCGTCGGAATATGCCGAGTTGCAGCCGGTCGTCGGCAAGGTTCGCGAATACGAGGTGGCGATCTCCGAGTTTGCGGGCCTGCGATCGATGCTGGCCGACAAATCGACCGATCGTGAGATGCGTGCTCTTGCCGAGACCGAGATTCCCGAGGTCGAGGAGCGCATTGCGGCGCTCGAGACAGATATCCAGATCCTCCTTCTGCCGAAGGACGCAGCGGACGAAAAGAGCGCCATTCTCGAAATTCGCGCCGGCACCGGCGGTTCGGAAGCGGCGCTGTTTGCCGGTGACCTCTTCCGGATGTACGAGCGCTTCGCCAGTTCCAAAGGGTGGAGGGTCGAGGTCCTGTCGGCCAGCGAAGGCGAGGCGGGCGGCTACAAGGAAATCATCGCGTCCATCACCGGCCGCGGCGCGTTCTCGAAACTGAAATTCGAGTCCGGCGTGCACCGCGTGCAGCGCGTCCCGGAAACGGAGGCGAGCGGTCGCATTCATACGTCGGCAGCAACCGTGGCGGTGCTGCCGGAGGCCGAGGAGATCGATGTCGAGATACGTCCGGAGGACATCCGGATCGACACGATGCGCTCGTCCGGCGCTGGCGGGCAGCACGTCAACACCACTGACTCGGCGGTACGTATCACGCACCTGCCGACGGGGCTCGTGGTTACGAGTTCGGAGAAGTCGCAGCATCAGAACCGGGCCAAGGCGATGCAGGTCCTGCGTTCTAGGCTCTACGACATGGAGCGTCAACGGACCGAAAGCGAGCGCTCGGCGGATCGCCGGAGCCAGGTAGGGTCCGGAGACCGATCCGAACGTATTCGCACCTACAATTTTCCACAGGGCCGGGTCACCGATCACCGCATCAATCTTACTCTCTACAAGCTGGACCGGATGATGGAGGGCGATATCGACGAACTCGTGGATGCCCTGATCTCCGACTACCAGGCCGGTCAGCTTGCGCAGCTCGGCGAGCAGTCGTGAGCGGGCAACCCGATACAGTCAGCCTGTTGATTGCCGAAGCGAGGCGGCGTTTTGCCGAGGCTGAGCTGGCCGATCCATCGACTGATGCGCGTGTTCTCGTCGCCGGCGTTCTTGGCCTGTCGCTCTCCGACGTCGTGATGCGAGGGGACGCCGCCGTTTCCCATGAAGAGGCCGAGCAGGTGCGGGTGGCCATCACGCGTCGCTGCAAGCACGAGCCAGTTCACCGGATTCTGGGGCATCGGGCCTTCTACGGGCTGGACCTTCGGCTTTCTCCGGAGACTCTCGAGCCACGGCCGGATACCGAAATTCTGGTCGATTGCGTGTTGCCGCATTTGAAGCGGATGATTGCTGAAAAGGGCAGTGCGCGGCTGCTCGATCTCGGTGTTGGAACGGGGGCGATCGCGCTCGCCCTGCTCAAGGAGTGTCCGCAGGCTCGCGCCGTCGGAAGCGATATTTCCGAAGAGGCTCTTTCGACGGCGGAACGCAATGCCTACATCAATGGCGTCGCCGAGCGGTTCGAGACCGTGCGCAGCGCGTGGTTCGCGAACATCAAGGGAAGGTTCGACATCATCGTGTCCAATCCTCCCTATATTCCGACAGGCGTGGTCGCCGAGCTGGACCCGGAGGTCCGGGACTACGATCCGTTCGCAGCCTTGGACGGTGGTCAAGACGGTCTTGATGCCTACCGGGCGCTCTCGACGGGAGCGGGCAACTTCCTGCAGACGAACGGTTTGGTGGTCGTCGAGATCGGCTATGACCAGAAGAAGAGCGTCACCGCGCTGTTCGAAAATGCAGGTTTTTCCCTGCTCGAGGCGCATCGCGACTATGGCGGCAATGACCGGGTCCTGCTGTTCACGACGCGAAATTGCTGCGCGTGCTAAGTTGTTTCCGACTTGCGAAGAAAACGCTTGGTTTTCCGAAGGAAGCGGGCTAGGTTGCGGGCACGCAGCGGGCAGCGGGGAATGAACAGAGATTCGTTCGGGTCTGGGGCGGCTTCGATTTCGGCTCCTTTGGAGTTTCGCGAAGCAAGCAGATCCCGTTGCGTGATCAGTTAATTTGGCTTTCACCAGCGGCAGATGAAGCAATGGCGCACCATGCCCGCGGCACGCGGAGCTTTGATCCGGTCTAACCAGATGCGGCAGCGTAGCCAATCTATCAGCAATCAAGAGAATTCAGGTGAATAATCGATGAGGCCAGGACAGCAGAACAAGCGTGGTCGCGGGCGTGGCGGCAACGGCGGCGGCGGCGGCAACTTCAACCGCAAGGGCGCCAATCCGCTGACGCGAACCTATGACAGCTCCGGTCCCGATGTGAAGATTCGTGGTACTGCCCAGCACATCGCCGAGAAGTATGCAGCGCTTGCTCGTGATGCCCAGAGTTCCGGCGACCGTGTCATGGCGGAAAATTACCTCCAGCACGCCGAGCACTACAATCGCATCATCGCTGCCGCTCAGGCGCAGATGCAGGAGCGTTTCCAGCGCGATGACCGCGGGGACTACGCCGACCGAGACGTCGATGACATGGACATCCTCGATGAACCGACCGTTCATCATGCGGCACCGGCTGCGCCGCGTCCGGCCGAGATTGCCGGAAGCGGCCCGCAACCCGTGATCGAGGGGACTCCGGTGGAGGTCGCCGCTGCCGAAGAGGCTGCGGAGGAAGGTGGCGAGCAACGGCAGCCTCGTCGTCGCAATTCAGGCTCGCGTCCGCGCCGCCAGCGTCGCGGCGGTGGTGGCGGCGCGCAGGCGGATGATGCCGGTGAGGTAGGATCGACTGACGCCGAGTCGAGCTCGGAAAAGCCGGAGCTGGCCGCGGCTGCCTCCGAATAGGCGACCGCCGCTGTTGCGAAGTAAAGGATCGAGAGACTCCGGCCACGTGCCGGAGTTTTTCGTTTAAGTTCCTCTTTAAACGCCGAAATTCTTTCCCCATATCTCGATCACAAGGGCGAACACGCCCGCGGGTTCGCCTGTTCAGGGGGCCCGATCCTTAACCGCTGCATTGTGCCGTTGCGGGCAGTGCAGCTCGTGGAG
The DNA here is from genome assembly GCF_024054295.1 of Ciceribacter sp. RN22. NCBI lineage: Bacteria > Pseudomonadati > Pseudomonadota > Alphaproteobacteria > Hyphomicrobiales > Rhizobiaceae > Ciceribacter > Ciceribacter sp. RN22. The sequence continues at coordinate 847,814 of NZ_JAMXLD010000002.1, read as the reverse complement.
ATAGGCGATGAACATCGAGAAATATTCCGAGCGGGTTCGCGGCTTCCTGCAGTCGGCACAGACCCACGCACTGTCGGAAGGCCATCAGCAATTTACGGCCGAACATGTCCTCAAGGTCCTTCTGGACGACGATCAGGGCATGGCGGCGTCTCTCATCACGCGCGCCGGCGGCGATCCGAAGGAAGCGCGTCTGGCCAACGACATGGCCCTTTCCAAGCTTCCGAAGGTTTCCGGTGGCGGCGGCCAAGTCTATCTTTCGCAACCGCTCGCCAAGGTGTTTTCGACCGCCGAAGAGGCGGCAAAGAAGGCCGGTGACAGTTTCGTCACCGTCGAACGCCTGCTGCTGGCGCTGGCAATCGAGCCATCTGCATCGACCTCCGCCAGCCTGAAGAAGGCCGGCGTCACGGCGACAACGCTCAATCAGGTCATAAACGAAATCCGCAAGGGTCGCACGGCCGACACGGCGAGTGCCGAGCAGGGATTCGATGCTCTGAAGAAATATGCTCGCGACCTCACGGCCGAAGCACGCGACGGAAAGCTCGATCCGGTCATCGGCCGTGACGACGAGATCCGCCGCACCATCCAGGTGCTGTCACGCCGGACGAAGAACAACCCGGTCCTGATCGGCGAGCCCGGCGTCGGCAAGACGGCCATCGCCGAAGGTCTCGCTCTGCGTATCGTCAACGGCGACGTTCCGGAGAGCCTGAAGGACAAGCGGCTGATGGCCCTCGACATGGGTGCACTGATCGCCGGCGCGAAATACCGTGGTGAATTCGAGGAACGCCTGAAGGCCGTCTTGAACGAAGTGCAGGCGGAGAGTGGCGAAATCATCCTGTTCATCGATGAGATGCATACGCTCGTCGGCGCCGGCAAGGCCGACGGCGCGATGGACGCCTCAAACCTCCTGAAGCCGGCCCTTGCGCGCGGCGAACTGCACTGCGTCGGGGCGACCACGCTTGACGAATACCGCAAGCATGTCGAAAAGGATGCGGCGCTTGCCCGTCGTTTCCAGCCCGTGATGGTCGACGAGCCGACCGTCGAGGATACAATCTCGATCCTGCGTGGGCTGAAGGAGAAGTACGAACAACACCACAAGGTGCGTATTTCCGACTCCGCGATCGTCGCGGCCTCGACGTTGTCGAACCGCTATATCACCGACCGCTTCCTGCCGGACAAGGCAATCGATCTGATGGACGAGGCCGCCTCGCGGCTGAGGATGCAGGTGGATTCGAAGCCCGAGGAGCTCGACGAGCTCGACCGCCGCATCATGCAGCTGAAGATCGAGCGCGAGGCGCTGAAGAAGGAAACCGACAGCGCGTCCGCCGACCGGCTGGTGCGGTTGGAGGCCGAGGTGACGTCGCTGGAAGAGCAGGCCGATGCGCTAACGGCGCGCTGGCAGGCGGAAAAGCAGAAGCTCGGCCTTGCCGCCGAGCTCAAGGGCAAGCTCGACGAAGCGCGTAACGAACTGGCGGTCGCCCAACGCAAGGGTGAATTCCAGCGCGCCGGCGAACTGACCTACGGCGTCATTCCGGATCTTGAGAAGCAGTTGGCACAAGCCGAGGCGCAGGACAGCACGACCAATGCCATGGTGCAGGAAGTCGTGACGCCGGACGCGATCGCTCATGTCGTGTCGCGCTGGACCGGGATTCCGGTCGACAAGATGCTGGAAGGCGAGCGCGACAAGCTGCTGCGCATGGAAGACGAGCTGGCGAAATCGGTAGTCGGCCAGGGCGATGCGGTGCAGGCGGTGTCGCGTGCCGTTCGCCGGTCGCGTGCCGGGCTGCAGGACCCGAACCGCCCGATCGGCTCCTTCATCTTCCTCGGCCCGACCGGCGTCGGCAAGACGGAGCTCACCAAGTCGCTTGCCCGCTTCCTCTTCGACGACGACACCGCTCTCGTGCGCATCGACATGTCGGAATACATGGAGAAGCACTCGGTTGCCCGCCTCATCGGCGCGCCTCCCGGCTATGTCGGCTACGAGGAGGGTGGAGCGCTGACCGAGTCCGTTCGTCGCAAACCCTACCAGGTCGTGCTGTTCGACGAGATCGAGAAAGCCCATCCGGACGTGTTCAACGTGCTGTTGCAGGTGCTCGACGATGGCCGCCTGACCGACGGACAGGGCCGTACCGTGGACTTCAAGAACACGATCATCATCATGACCTCGAACCTTGGGGCGGAGTACCTGACAAACCTGCCGGAAGGCTCCGATACGGATCAGGTCCGCGATCAGGTGATGGACGTGGTCAAGGCATCGTTCCGGCCGGAATTCCTCAACCGTGTCGACGAGATCATCCTTTTCCATCGTCTGCAGCGGACGGAAATGGGAGCAATCGTCGATATCCAGATGAAGCGGCTCGTGGCCCTTCTCGCCGAACGCAAGATCGAGTTCGAGCTTGGCGACGACGCCCGCAACTGGCTCGCGGACAAGGGATATGATCCGGTCTATGGGGCTCGGCCGCTGAAGCGGGTCATCCAGAAATATGTCCAGGATCCGATGGCGGAGCAGATTCTCTCGGGTCGAATTCCGGATAGTTCGAAAGTGACGATTACCGCCGGCTCGGATCGACTGCTGTTCAGCGTCCGGCAACTGGCTGACGAAGCGGCGTAAGCGGCAGACCCGTCAAGGACGGCAACAACGAAATGGCGGCCTGCGTGCCGCCATTTTTCATGGGTAGCCGGATCGCTGTGCGATCATTTCCCGTTCCTCAGCGCGCGGCTAGCTGCTTCTGTCGCTCGACGTTGCCAAGCAGTGAATCGATGCGCTGACGTTCCACTTCGAACTTGGCGAGCGCATCCCCGGTCAGGGACTTTCCGCCGGGAAGACGGACCTTCAGCGGATCGACCTTGGTGCCGTTGACGATCAGCTCGTAGTGCAGATGGGCACCCGTCGAAAGCCCGGTATTTCCGACCCAGCCGATCACCTGTCCCTGGCGGACCTTCGCGCCCGGCTTGACGTCCTTCGCGATCGCGCTCTGGTGATTGTAGGAGGTGACGTAACCGTTGGCGTGTCGGATGAGGGTCTGGTTTCCATAGCCACCCGAGTCCCAGCCCGCCTTTTCGACGACGCCGTTGCCGGAGGCGATGATGGGTGTGCCGCGGGGGGCGGCCCAATCGGCGCCGGTATGCATCTTGGAGTAGCCGAGGATCGGATGGCGGCGCATACCGAAGCCGGAGGTGAAGCGACCGTTCGGTACCGGGTTCCGGAGCAGGAACTGGCGGATGCTCTTACCCTCGGCATCGAAGTAATCGATCGAGTTATCGGCCGGGTCCTGAAAGCGGTAGAAAGTCGTCAGGGTGTCGCCGAAACGGGCGCTGACATAGAGAAGTTCGGATTCCTCGGTGGCTTGGCCGTTCTCGTCGGGCACCGAGAAAAAGGCTTCCAGCATGTCCGTCGGCTTCAGCTGCGCCTGGAAATCGACATTGCTGGCAAGCAGCCGAATGATCTGCGCTGTCATCTGTTGGTTCATGCCGTAGGAAATGGCCGCCCGGTAGATGCCGTCATATACCCGCGGCAGGTCGCGACCGGCCGGAATTGACATGGGCCGGTCGTCGAAGGCCGACGCAATGGCGTCGAGAACGGGCGGTTCGCTGCCGACGACCAGGCGGCCGGCGTCGTTCAGCGCAAGCGTCACGACATGTGTGGCGTGTCGGTAGAGACTGACACGGACGATCCTTGCCTCTTCTCCTTTCTGGATGAGGCCGATCCTGAGGACGTCGCCCTCGGACAGTCCGTCCGCGCCGATCTGCGGGCCGAGGTAGCGTGCGACGTCCTCCGCTTCCGCCCGCGGGTAGCCCGCGCCGATCATGGCGGCATCCACCGACTGCGCACGGCGAACCGGGATGATGTCGTCGGCATATTCGGGTGTTTGCGGCGTGAGTGGCTCGGGCGCCGATACCGACATGTTCTGCTCGATGATGCGCGCGGCCAATCCGGTGGTCAGGTCGACGCCGCTGTCGTCGGCGAAACGCTGCGGGTCGATGTAGTAGAGTGCGGCGATCTGCGTGCTGCCGTCGGTCAAGACCGATCCGTTGGTGCGAACTGCCTCCTCCACCTCGTCGAAGGACATCTCGCCGGCGTAGGGGTGAACGTTTCCTGATACCGGAAAGGCGACGGTCCTTAAGCTCACCTGGGATTCGACGTCGGAACCGTAGAGGCTGCCGGTTCGCGGCGCCGTGCTCTTTTCGCCGTCGTCTGCGAAGATCGCCAGCGGGTCGAACCTCGGATAGTCCTCCTGAACAGTATAATTGGCGGCGAGGCTCATCTTCACGTGCATGAAGGGCTGCCGGCGCACCACCTCGGTCTCTCCCTCGTGAATGACTGTCGGCACTTCGAGAATCGCCTTGTCCGAAGGCCTTGCCGCGATGTTCGGACCGAGAAGCCGTTCTCCGCGTTTGGCGGTTTCCTGGGTCTCGTTCTGGTCCGGTCCGGCGACCGCATAGGCTTCCGCCGGAATGGCGAGCTGCTGGCGACCATCGAGCGCGGCAAACAATGCGACGCCCATCAGCACGCACGAGGTGATGCCGGTAAGGAAGGTACCGCTCAGCCAGCGCAACGAGATTTCCCGCCGGTCCGGCGCACGGCGGCCGTCGGCAAGAATCGGCGGCTCGGTGCCGAGAGACCGCAGCATGTTGCGGTCCGTCATCATGCCGCCTGCCTCCGTTTGTTCAAGAGTACACTCCGTTTCTAAGCATCTGGCCGCGAAATCTGCACGTTTGATGGGTGCTCGTCAAATGACGGGTCGTCGCGTCCGGCGATTCCTTCTCCAGGTCGCTTCAGAGCACTTGATTGTGAATTTCTCGGGGCGGACACGCGCGAACGCGCTCCGCGGACGACGCGCGGCAAGCACTGCCCCGGTTCTATCACAGGCACGCCCGCCCACATAAGGAGACCTTTGCGCCCCTTCATTGTCTCGTTGGTTGTGTGTCGGGCCGATGGCGGCTGCCGCTTCGCCGCGGGCTTTGTGTGGAGTCATGCTTTGCGGGAGGGGGCTTTGGGCGCGAGGTTTGAGTCACGGCTACCTGAAATTCGAAAAGTATGTTATTTTTCAGATGTTTGGAAATTTCTTTGAAAAAATCCGTAGTGGTCTGTTGACTTGTTTGAGGGGGTAGGATTATACATCCGCTCACTGACGAGGGC
>NZ_JAMXLD010000002.1:750663-842577 GCF_024054295.1 Ciceribacter sp. RN22 | reverse complement strand
TCCCCGGAAAGCTCAACATAACGCGGGGTGGAGCAGCCCGGTAGCTCGTCAGGCTCATAACCTGAAGGCCGCAGGTTCAAATCCTGCCCCCGCAACCAACCTTCCCAGAAATCCCTCAAAGCCCCCTCGTGGGGCTTTTGGCGTTTAAGAACCGCCGGGACGAAGCCCACGACGATAACGAACAGAAAGCCCGCCGGCCTCTCGACCGGTGGGCTCCAACTCGCGCAGCGCTATGACCGCCCCTCAGCTCCGCGGCTTCAGGTTTTCCGGATCGTAGAGCGGCTTGTAGCCGACGCCGGCGACTTCGACCGGGTAGGTCTCGGCGAAATACTCGACGGTGAGCTTGCGGCCGACCTGGCAATACTCCCAGGGCAGATAGGCGAGCGCGATGTTCTTGCCGATCGTCGGACCGTAGGCGATCGAGGTGGTGTAGGAGCGGCGGGCGAGCGCATCGATGAGCGTCTCGCCGGTTTCCGGGTCCATGACCGGCAGCGAGCCGACGGGATAGCGCTTCACGCCGTGCCTGTCGGTGTTCTCCGTCATGACGAGTGTGCAGAGCATGGCCGGCTGGTGGTCCCGTGCCCTATATTCGAGGTGCTTGGCCTTGCCGCGGAAATCGGCTTCCTTGACCTTCGGGCGGGCGAGATCGGCCTCGATCAGGTTGTACTGGGTCAAGAGGTCGGCGTTCTGCAGGCGCAGGCTCTTTTCCATGCGGCGGGAGTTCGCATAGGTCTCGACGCCGAAGGCCATGACGCCGGTCGCACGCAGCGCATCCCAGACGGCGAGCCCGTCCTCGTACTTCATGTGCAGTTCCCAGCCCTGCTCGCCGACATAGGAAATGCGGAAGGCGGTCACAGGCTTGCCGGCGATGGTAATCGGCTTGATCGCGGCGAAGGGGAAATTATCCGGATCGAGGCCGGCCGGATCGGCCACGGCCTTTTTCAGGGTGTCGCGGGCGTTCGGACCCCAGATGCCGATGGTGATGTATTTTTCCGAGGTGTCGGTGATGGTGACGTCGAGGCCCCGATCTTGCGCCACGCGCTTCATGTAGTGGAAGTCGCGCGGGCCGGCATCGGCGCCGTTCACGAGACGGCAGCGGTCTTCCATGCGGAAGACGGTGAAGTCGGCCCGCACCATGCCCTCGTCGTCGAGGAAGTGGGTGTAGATGCCCTTGCCGATGTTGGCGTCACCGCCGATCTTGGCGGCGCAGAGCCATTCGAGCAGCTCGACATGGTCCGGCCCCTCGATGTCCACCATGTGGAAGTGCGAAAGGTTGACGATGCCGCAATCCTCGCTCATCGCCAGATGCTCGGCGTTCGAGACGCGCCAGAAGTGGCGGTTGTCCCATTCGTTCTCGCGGACCGGAACCTTGTCGCCGTATTTTTCCAAGAGGTGCTCGTTGGCCTTGTAGCCGTGGGCGCGTTCCCAGCCGCCGAGCTCCATGAAGTATCCGCCGAGCTCGACCTCGCGCTCGTAGAACGGCGAGCGCTTGACGTTGCGGCCGCTGGCATAGGGTTCGCGCGGATGCACGGCGGGGAAATAGATCTTCTGCGCGGCCTCGAAGCAGCGCCCGGCGATGAAGTCCTCGGTCAGCTGGTGCGGATAGAAGCGGGCGTAGTCGATCGAATTGTGGTCGATCTCGGTGCGGCCGTCGGTCATCCAGTCGGCGATGAGCTTTCCGTAGCCGGGGCCGTCCTTGACCCAGATCGCGACGCAATACCAGAGGCCGCGGACCTTCTGGCTCTCGCCGCAGGAGGGGCCGCCGGCGGCCGAAACCTGCAAGAGGCCGTTGAAGGAATGGCCTTCGTTGTAGCCGAGCTCGCCGAGGATTGGTGTGAGCTCGATCGCGCGCTCGAGCGGCTCGAGGATCTGTTCCATCTCCAGATCGCGCTGCGAGGGCGAAAGCCGCGCCTCGTGCTTTTCCAAGAGCTCGCGCGGATGGCACATGCGCGGATTGGTGGTCTCGTAATAGCCCCATTCGATCTGGCCGCCCTCGGTGGTCTTCGGGTCGCCGGTGTCGCGCATGTAGGCGGAATTGCCCTGGTCGCGCAAAAGCGGATAGCCGATTTCCTTGCCGGTGCCCTCGAACTCGTTGAACGGGCCGAAGAAGGTGAGCGGATGGTCGACCGGCATGACCGGCAGGTCCTCGCCGACCATTTCGGCGATCAGACGGCCCCAGAGGCCGGCGCAGACGATGACGTGGTCGGCCATGATCCTGCCGCGATGGGTGACGACGCCCTTGATGCGGCCGTTCTCGACGATCAGCGACTGGGCCGGCGTATTCGCAAAGGCCTGCAGCTTGCCGGCCTTCTCGCCGGCGTCGACCAGCTTGCCGGCGACCGTCTGCGAGCGCGGGATCACGAGGCCGGCATCGGGATCGAACATGCCGCCCTGAACCATGTCTTCCTCGATCAGCGGGAAGAGCTTCTTGATTTCGGCCGGTGAGACATAGTGGGCGCGCGTGCCGAAGGCCTTGGCGGAGGAGAGCTTGCGCTTGATCTCTTCCATCCAGCTGTCGTCGCCGGTGCGGGCGACCTCGAGGCCGCCGATGCGGGCGTAGTGGCCCATCTTCTCGTAGAAATCGATGGAATACTGTGTCGTCCATACCGACAGATAGTCGTGGCTGGTCGTGTAGCAGAAGTCCGAGGCGTGCGCGGTCGAGCCGATGTCCGTCGGGATGCCGGACTTGTCGATGCCGACGATGTCGTCCCAGCCGCGTTCGATGAGATGATGCGCGATGGAGGCGCCGACGATGCCTCCCAGCCCGATGATGACGACCTTAGCCCTTGTCGGAAACTCTGCCATTGCCTGCGATCCTGATTGACGTTGACGCGGGATATTAGGGCGTAAGTCGGCCCGTGTGCAGCCTGTCTGCGACATTCTTCAAAGACTGCACGACCAGCGCCAGGACGCGTGGTGTCGCTAGGCGGCGATCCGGCTGTTGACGCCCTCGGCGAGGCGGCGGATGTCGCCGGCGGGCATGTGGCCGATCAGCATGGCGGCGTGGCGGTCGCTCGACCAGAAGGCGATGTCGAGGGCGTAGCGACGTTCGCTTGCGATTGCCGCCTCGGCGGCCTCGGAGGCGAAGATGCAGAGCGCGAGCGGGTGACCCTCGGGGTCGAGATAGAGGATCTGCGCAAGCGGTCGGTCGTCATAGGCGAGGATCTGCGCATGCCTGAATTCACTGCCGGGAAGGGCGATCGCCTCCGGCGACAACGACAGGCCGAGGCGCTCGTTTATAACCGCGAGCTGGGCGACTGCGGCCTCGTGGCCGGGACGGGCGGCGCCGAGCGTCTCGGCCGTATAGAGCGCCATGTACTGCGCTACCGCGTCGCGCCACTCGGCGCTCCGGGTGACGGCGGCGGGCGCTGTGAAGCGCATCCAGGCGCGGTCGACGACGATGCCGGCGGCGACCGAGGCGGCGATGGCCGTGACAAACCCGCGTCGGCCGAAGCTCGTCGGTTCGGCGGCGTCCTGGCGGGGAATGGCGGCGAGCATGTCTTCGAGGTCGCCGCGGGGCGCCTCTTCGAGCACGGCGGCGAAGCTCTCGCGCAGCGGCAGGAGATCGGCGCGCTCGAGGAAGGCGAGCCGTTCGGCCGCCTCAGGATTGTCGCGCAGCGCTTCCGCGATGCGGGCGCGAGCGGCGGGGTCGAGTTCCCCGTCGATGAAGGCGGTGAGTTCCTCGTCGGAGGGGATCGGCGTCTTGTCGTTCATGTCATACTCCCTGGTCGGTGCCGGCAGCGAGCTTCGCGCGCGCTGCGGCGAGCCGGCTCATCACGGTGCCGATCGGAATATTGAGGATCTCGGCGACCTCGCGGTAGGTAAGGCCCTCGACATAGGCGAGGAAGACGGCGGCGCGCTGCGCCGCCGGCAGGGCATCCACCAGGCGAAGCACCTTGCCGGCATCGGCGCGGAGCTCGGCGTCGCGGGCGCCGTCGAAGGCGAGGTGCTCCTCGGCCGGCACGAGACCCTGTCCGAACCGGACCTTGCGGGCGCGCGCCTCGTTGAGCCAGACCGAATGCAAGATCGAAAAGAACCAGCGGTCGGGACTGCCGTCCGTCACGAACTGGCCGCAGCGCTCCAGCGCCCGGACACAGGTCTGCTGCACGAGATCGTCGGCGACGTCGCGCTGGCGCGACAGCACGAAGGCGTAACGCCACAGTCGCGGCAGACTGGCGAGAAGCCCGCTTCGGATGACTGTTTCGCTGGCGATTTCCGCCTCCCGTGCGCCGTGGAGAGGTCCCGTCTCGCTGCGGGGCGTCTCCGGAGAGCGGCGACTATAGCCCGCCGCGAAATCCCATGCGATGGCCATTTTGCTGTTCTTCCAGGGCTTTCTTCGCGAGGGCCGGGCAGACAGCGCGCCGCCCGGTCCGAGATGATCGAGGCGGATCAGATGTCGGAGGCGCCGTGGATCGCTTCGTCGAGGTCGCGATATTCCTCACAGCCCTCGCCGCAGATCGAGCGGATGGTGGTGAGTTGTTCCCGGGCGAGGTCGAGCCGTCCTTTGATCACATAGGCCTCGCCGAGATATTCGCGGACCTTGGCGTATTGCGGGTCGGCGGCCACCGAGCGCAGATAGTAGGAGATGCCCTCGTCGGTGCGGCCGAGCTTGCGGGTCGCATAGCCGCGGTAGTTGAGCACTTTGGGATCGTTCTGGTCGGCGACGGTGTCGAGCATGGCGAGCGCTTCCTCGTAACGACCGGCCTTGGCGAGCGAATAGGCATAGTCAGTCCGGTTCTCGTCGGTCACGTTGGCGCCGCTCTGCTTCACGCATTTGCCGCTCGCCTGGTCGTAGACTTCGCCCGCCTTGCAGGTCGGGGTGCTGGAACTGTCGTCGCCGGCGGCGAAGACGAGGGCTGACGGGGCGAGGGAGGAAAGGCCGAGCACGACGGCGGCGGCGAGAAAGGTTTTCGTGTTCATCAAGATGTCTCCTTGCGGGGCGTTGCGAGAGGAGAACACGCGGCGCAGCCGTTCTATTCGTCGTGGCGGGAGAAAAAAGTCGTGGAGCCCTGATGGGGGCGGAGCGCTGCCGGAGCGGCGCGATCGGCAGCATGCGTCCCGTCGCGGTAAAGATTGTATTTAGCATTCTCCGATAAATGATCCGTTAGGGATTTTTGTCTGAGGTTTCCGGTGGCATGGCGTCCATGCCGTCCATAGCTGTTCGGAGTTGCGTGTTTCCATGCGTTTGTCGGCCACGTCGCTTGTCGTCGTCTCTCTTCTGCTTGCGAGCTGCCGCTCGACCTCGGGGCCGGAGGAAGTGCTTGCGATCAAGCCCTCCAACGAGGTGACGAGCGCGATCTCGGCACCCGCCGCACCGATCCCGGCGGTGGAGGTTGCCGCCGACGCGGGCGCGCCGCAGGAGAACGTGCCGCAGCAACAGGCGCTCGCCTGGGCGGGCCAAGTGCCGCAATCGCAGGCGCTCACCTCGGCGACGACGACCGTCGCCATGCCGGTGCCGGCCGAAAAGCCGGTGGCGATGCTGGTGCCGGAAAATCCGGCGACCACGCTGGAGCCGCAGGGCCGCACAAGGATCTACAGCCACCGGTTCCGCGACGCCAAGCCGATCAATTTCGGCAAGTCCTCGCCGAAGAAATACGCCGTGCACGGGGTGGACGTCTCTCGCTGGCAGGGCGACATCGACTGGGCGAAGCTCAGGACGCAGGGGGCGAACTTCGCCTACATCAAGGCGACGGACGGCGGTGACCATCTCGACCCGATGTTCAAGGCGAACTGGCACCGGGCGAAGGATGCGGGCCTGAAGCGCGGCGCCTACCATTTCTTCTACTGGTGCCGCACCGCCGGCGAGCAGGCCGAATGGTTCATCCGCAACGTGCCGCGCGACCCCGATGCGCTGCCGCCGGTGATCGACGTCGAATACAATGCCGAGTCGAGCTGCAAGCGGCGGCTTTCCACCGCCAAGGTGCACGAGAAGATGCAGGTCTTCATGGACATGATCGAGCGTCACTACGGCAAGCGCCCAATCATCTACACGGCACCCGATTTCTACGACGACCACCTCGATGGCGCTTTCCGAGAATACCCCTTCTGGCTCCGCTCGGTCGCCGCGCACCCGTCGAAGGTCTATCCGGGCCGCAAATGGCTGTTCTGGCAGTATTCGGGTTCGGGGCTTTCGCATGGCGTCGAAGGCCGGATCGACCTCAACGTCTTCCGCGGCAGCGAGGCAGACTGGCACAACTGGACGGCCGCCCGGGCGAGTTGAGGTCGCCCGCGACAGGTCCTCAGCCGGCGATCAGCAACAGGACATAGGCGAGCACCGTGGCGATGAGGCCGCGGAATGCATAGGACACGAAGCGATACTTCTGCCGGGCGATTTGCGCCAGAATGTCGGCGTTCTTTAGATACTCGTCGAAGAGATAGCGGAGATTGCCGTGTTCCGCCGCTTCTTCGAGCAGCGGACGGTGCTTGGACCACGTGCCCCAGAAGAGCGACGTCGATGTCGTGAGGTGACGCGGCAGGATCACCATGACTGCGGAAAGCATGGAGAAGGTGGAGGTCAGTCCAAGAATAACCGACAGCGTATTCTCCCAGATCCTGCGGTCATAGTAGCGCTCGAGCGTGAAGACGTTTCTGACCTCGCTCGAAGTCACGAGGAAAGCCAGCATGAAAGTAAAGATGTAGGCGGCCTTCTGGTCAGAGGTCTTCACCTGGTCATAGAAGACGTCGTTAATTTTTTTCACGTGGCTGAAATATTCTTGATTCACATCCGCGCTCGCCGGCGGAGTTTCGATCAATTCGCTTGGCGCGGTGTCAAAGTCGGCCATCTTCTCCTGCCCCTCAGTTGAAAGTGTATTTTTGCTACTACACTCCCTTAAAAAGGCAAGGGTGTTTGTATTGGGGATACTTGACACCACCATGGGAGTTGAACACTGCTGTCGCCATGGCGGGAGAATCCTTCAAGATAAAGTCGACAATCGCGGCGCTGCTTGTTGGGGTGAGCTGGAACTGCTCGCCCGCAGCAGCGGAGCCTGTCGCACGCGCAGCCGACGCGGCTGCCTCGGTGATCGCACGCAAGTTCGGCGAAGAGGTGCGCTTCATCGACATCTCGGACTGGCGCTTCGTCGACCTGAAACAGGACCTGCTTCCCGGCGACGTGCTGCGGACGAACGCGACCGGACAGCTCGCCATTCTTTTTGCCGACCGGACGCAGATCCGTCTCGGACGCAATTCCTCGCTGAGGGTGCGGCAGGTTTCCGCCGGCAGCGATGCCGAGCTCGAGCTCGAGGCCGGCACGATGTGGGCGCGCGCCGAGCGCGGCGGGACTGGCGTGAAGATCATGACGCCCGCAGCGACCGCAGCGATCCGCGGCACCGACTGGACGATGACGGTTGAAGGCGCGAAGACGTCGCTCACCGTTCTCGAAGGCCTGGTCGAGCTCAGCAACGATTTCGGAAGTGTGCAGGTCGCTCAGGGCGAGGCGGCGGCCGCCACCATCGGGCAGGCGCCCCATAAGGTGGTGATCGTCGAGTCCGACGACCGCGAGCAGATGCTGTTCTATCTGGCGCCGCGCAACGCCTTCAACTTCATGCCGGCTTCGCCGCTGAAGGTCGCGGACATGCGCCGCGAGATCGACCGGATCTCCGCCATGTCCGCGAAAGCGCGGAGTACCGAGGACCTGCTGGTGCTGGCGGAAACCCAGCTTTCGCTGGAAGGGCGCGAGGCGGCCAGGGCGAGCCTTGCGCTTCTGCGTGCCCGTTCGCTTTCGCCGGCGCAAAGGGCGCGGGCTGATCTCATTGAGGCGACGCTCGTGGCGGCGGAGAAGCGCTATGACGAAGCGGCGGTGCTCTTCGGCCGGGCGGCCGGGAAGCTCGATGCCCGCCGCCGGGACATCGCCGTCTATGGGCGCTATTATGCCCGCTCGCTCGCCGATCCGAACCGGGTCGAACCGCTGCCGACGGCGGTAAGCGGTCCCTACGGCGCGCTGTTGCAGGCCTACGCCCAGGGTTTCCTCAAGGATATCAAGGCAGCCATCGCGACGATCAAGGCGGCCGAACGGCGCTTCCCGGACGATCCCTCCCTGCCGGCCTACCGGGCTCAGTTTGCCTTGCTCCTCAACGACCGCGAACAGGCGGATGAGGCGTTCAACCGTTCACTCTCGCTCGATGCGGCCGATCCCACGGCGCTTGAAGGGCGTGCCAATTATCGCGCGGGGATCAAGGGCGATCTCGACGGTGCCCTTCGGGATCTGCAGGCGGCTGTCAAGGTCGCTCCCGGTTCTACGACGATCTGGAATGCGATCGGTGAGGTGCAGTCGGCCCGGGGGGACACCCAGTCGGCGGAGAAGGCTCTTAGGAAGGCGATCGCCCTCGATCCCCAGGACCCCGTCGCCTATGCCAACCTCGCGATCCTCTATCTCGACCAGTCGCGGGTGGAGGAGGCGAAGGCTGCGATCGACCGGGCGCTCGAAGCGGACCCGAGCTTCGACGGCGCGCTGGTGGCGCGCGGGCGCTATTACATGCAGACCGGCGAGGTCGACCGCGCCGTCGACGATCTGCTCGCCGCCTCGGTGTCGAACCCCGCCTATTCGCAGGGACAGCTTCTCCTTGCCGCCGCACACTACCAGAAGGGCGACAGGGTGCCGGCCCGGCAGGCCATCGACAACGCCGATCGACTGGACGACAACGACCCGGTGATTTCGTCCTACCGGGCGGCCGTTGCAATTGACGATTACGATTCCGAAGGGGCGATCCGCCACGCCCAGGAGTTCATGCGGCGTTCGCGGGAAAGGGGCGGCAATTTCGGATCGCTGAGTGCGAACCGGGATGCGGGGTCGACGCTCAACAACGCCTTCCGCCTGCAGGGACTCAATGCCTGGGGCGAATATTACGGCGATGTGGTGTTCGATCCTTTCGCCGGCAGCAGCTACATCGACCAGACGGTGCGCGGCAGCGCGACGCCCTTCGCCAACAGCTATATCTACGGCGACAGCGTCGTCACCAATGGTGCAAACAGCCTCAGTTATTCGTCGTTCCTGCAGGGCCTTCTGCTTGACCCGCATATGCTGGCCGGCAGCTCGCTCACTGCCAACATCGTGCGGTCTCCCTTCGTCGAGACCACGCTCGGCGGCGTGACCACCGCCGGTGGCGACCCAGGCTACACGGTCGAAGGGGAAGTACAGGGCTACTCCAACCTGCCTTTCCCGACCAGCTATTACCTGAATGCCGAGTGGGAAAAGAGCTATGACGAGCGAACCAGCCCGATCGGCTTCGGTCTCTCCTCGGAGGATCGCCTGCTGCGGGGCAATGGCTACCTGACGCTCAGTCCGACTCCGGACGACCGCGTCGTCGCCTATTTCAACCGCTCTGATGCATTTTCGAATCTGGGCTTGCCGGGAGGAGTGGACATCGAGAACGAGGCGGTGACGACGAACGCCGGCGTCGGCATCAGCCACACCATCGCCTACCGGAACGTCGTCAACGCGGCCCTGCTCTACAATGAAGTGAAGGCGGATGGTCTGAACGAGCTGACACTCGGTCCCGGGCCCATCACCACGGAGAGTTCGCAGCGCACCTATGTCGCAGCGCTGAGCCACAGCGTCGGCGAGGACGACCTGACCTGGCGCTACGGCATCGAGGGCGGCTGGATCGAATCCTACAGCCAGTCCAGCGTCGCAGGCGTTCCTACGATCGCCGATCCCGACGATACCGCCGGTTACGGCCGCGTCTATGTCGACCTGCTGCACGAGATCACGCCGAGCCTCAAGGGCGAGTACGCGCTGTTCGGCATACTCATCGACGGCGCGGCGGAGGACGTGGCCCGGCTCGAGCCCCGTGCCGGCATCGCTTGGTCGCCGGTCGAGGGGCATTGGCTGCGGGCGGGCTTCCTGCGCCAGAGCCTCGACGTCACTACGCCGACGCTTTCGCCGGTCGGCGTCGTCGGCCTGCAGCCGAACGAGATTTCGACGGGTCTCGGCGGCTACGTCGATACGCTTGCGCTGCGCTGGGATGCGGAATGGACGCCGGATTTCTTTACCGCGGCGGAATTCCAGCACCAGGACGTCAAGGATGTGCAGATCACAATTCCGTTCTCGGCCGTCCCGTTCTCGTCGGCCGAGGCGCGCATCGACCGCGGCAGCCTGACGGCGAACCTGCTTCTCGGCCACGGCTTCGGCCTGTCCGCCACCGCCGCCTACGCCACGTCGGAGGACGAGGATCCGGCGTCGGCGAGCTATGGCGAGTCGCTGCCCTTCGTGCCGGACTGGGCAGGGCAGGTGGCGCTCACCTGGGTCAACGAGGCGAACGTGAAGGCGACGATTGCCGCAAATTATGTTGGCAAGCGTGACAGCGAAAGCGGCGCCGAACTCGACGACTACTGGACGCTCGACGCCAACCTGATCTGGGAGCCCTTCGGCAAGCACATGGAGATCGAACTGGCCGGGTATAACCTGCTCGGCGAGGATTTCGAGGTGATGACCGGCATCCCTGGCTGGGGGCCGACCTTCAAGGGATCGATGAAAGTCCGTTTCTGATGATCGGCCGGCTGTTCACGAAGGCTTCGGACCGACGCAAACCCCAGCGGCGACCGCGTTCCGTCCTGCTGGCTCTCGTGGTTCTCGCGGCCGTCATCGGGATTACCCGGCTTGCTGCCTGGTCGCTGGTCGACGACCGTGGCTTCGATCTCTTCTCGACGCTGTGGCATGCGCCGCTGCCGGCCGACGGACCGGTGATCGTGGCGATCGACGAGCCGTCCTTCGCCGAGATCAACGCCCAGTGGCCGTGGCCGCGCGGCCTGCACGCGAAGCTCATCCGGGCCTTGCGCGCCGCCGGTGCAAAGGCCGTCGGCCTCGACATAATTTTCGCCGAACCGGCGGCGGATGACGAAGACAGGGCCTTTGCCGAGGCGCTCGGACCCGATGTCGTGCTGGCGGGTGACGAGACGCTGATCTCGACGGCCGAGGCCGACCAGTTCGTGCGCACGCTGCCGCTCGACCGCTTCCTCGCGGCCGGTGTGCGGCCGGGCATCGCCTCGATCAGCCTCAGCGGTGACGGCGTGGTGCGGAGCCTGCCCGATATCTCCGACAGCTTTGCCGGCGAGCTCGCCCGAGCCGCGGGCCTGACGGTCGAGCCGCCGGCGCACGGCACGCTCATGCAGACCTTCGGCGGCCCGCGGACCTATCCGACGGTCTCCTACTATCAGGCGCTCGATCCCGAACGCTTCCTGCCGCCCGACACTTTCCGCAATCGCGTGGTGATCGTCGGTCTCAGTCTCCAGAACGCCCCGACGGTAGCAGGCGGCGGCGCGGACGCATTCTCAACCCCCTACACGATGTATACCGGAAGCCTGGTGGCCGGGGCGGAGATCCATGCGTCGATCTTCGACAACCTGCGCAAGGGATTCGGCATAGCCGCGGCGTCGCCGGAGGCGGCGCTCCTGTTTCTCCTCTGTGCGGCGGCGGTAGCCCTGGTGCTGACCTGGCGCGGCACCGGCTGGCCGACGGCGATCGGCGGGCTCGCCGTCGTCATCGCGATGGTGGCAGGCAGCTATCTCGTTTTGCACTTCGGGCGGGTCTTCATCTCGCCGATCGCGCCGTCACTCGCCTTCATCCTGATCACCGCCGGGCAATCGACCTTCGACTACGCCGCCGAGCGGCGCAGCCGCCGGGAGATCACGCGGGCCTTCGGGCAATATCTCTCGCCGGAGCTCGTTGAACGCCTGGCACAGGACCCGTCGCACCTGAAGCTCGGTGGCGAGAAGCGCGTCCTTTCGATCCTCTTCTGCGACGTTCGCGGCTTCACCACCATTGCCGAAGGCCTGAAGGACGATCCCGGGCAACTGACGCAACTCATCAATCGGCTGCTCACGCCTCTGTCGGAGGTCGTGCTCGCCCATGGCGGCACGATCGACAAGTATATCGGCGACTGCATCATGGCGTTCTGGAACGCGCCGCTCGACGATACCCTCCACGCGCAGCATGCCGTTTCGGCGGCGCTCGGGATGCTGGAGGCGATCGACCGCCTGAACGACGAGCTGCATGCCGAGGCGGAGGCGAGGGGCGAACCCTTCGCGCCTCTGCGGATCGGCATCGGCGTCAATACCGGGGAATGCATCGTCGGCAACATGGGGTCCACCCGGCGCTTCGACTATTCGGCGCTCGGCGATGCCGTGAACCTCGCCTCGCGCCTCGAAGGCGCCTCGAAACTGTTCGGCGTTCCGCTGCTGCTCGGCGAGAATACCGTGGCGCTCGTCGCGGACGACTTCCCGCTCTTCGAGCTCGACCGCGTGACGGTGAAGGGGAGGACCGTCGGAACGGCGGTTTCGACCGTCTTCGGCGGCATTCCGGACGACGCTGCGCGCCTGCACCGCACCTTCGTCGCCGCCTTCTATGCAGGCGACACCGAGACGTGCCACGGCCTCGTCGACAGGCTTTCGGGCGAAATTCCCGTGCTCGCCGACTACTACCGCCAGCGTACCACGGCCGAGGCCTGATTACGGATACTGCGCGCCCGTCGTGGTGAGATAGACGGCGTAGAGCGACTGCGTGGCCGTAATGAAGAGCCGGTTGCGGCGCGGGCCCCCGAAGGTGAGGTTGGCGACCGTCTGCGGCACCAGGATCTTTCCGAGCAGGATGCCGTCGGGGGCGAAGCAGTGCACGCCGTCGCCGGCACTGGTCCAGAGGTTGCCGGCGAGATCGAGCCGGAATCCGTCGGGCAGACCGCAATCGAGCGTGCAGAAGACGCGGCCATGTTCGAGCCGCTTTCCGCCGACGACATCGAAGACGCGGATGTGGCGCGGCGCCGCCTCGTCATGGCTCGCTGCCGAATCCGCGACGTAGAGCAGCTTCTCGTCCGGGGAAAAGGCCAGGCCGTTCGGCTGGCCGAAATCGTCCGCTACGATCGAAAGCGCGCCGTTCTCCGGATCGAGGCGGTAGACGTTTCGGCTCGGCTGTTCCGGTTCCGCGCGGTAGCCCTCGTAATCGGAGAGGATGCCGTAGGTCGGGTCGGTGAACCAGACGCTGCCGTCGGACTTGACGACGACGTCGTTGGGGGAATTGAGCCGCCTGCCTTCGAAGCGGTCGGCGAGCACGGTGATGCTGCCGTCGACCTCGGTGCGGATCACCCGCCGGCCGCCATGCTCGCAGGAGACGAGGCGGCCCTGCCGGTCACGGGTGTTGCCGTTGACGAAGTTCGACGGCTCCCGGTAGATCGACACGCCCTGACCCGGCACATAGCGGAGCATCCGCTGGTTCGGGATGTCGCTGAACAGCAGGCAGTTCATGTCGGCGAACCAGACGGGGCCTTCGGCCCAGCGGCAGCCGGTGTAGAGTTCCTCGAGTTCCGCACTCTGCACGATGAGATTGCGGAAGCGCGGATCGTGGATTTCATAGACGCGATCGACCATCTTCACCATCGTCTTGCAGGCATTCCTCGTTTCTGAAAGGTCATGGGTGTTCATCGCGCCCGTCCGGTCGGCCGGCTGGCGGCCAGGATCACGGCAATGATGATGAGGCCGGTCAGGATCAGGCGAACGCCCGCCCCGAAGCCGTAGGTGTTGAGCATCGAGACGACCAGGAACATGAAGAGCGAGGCGCCCCAGATGCCCGGCACGTTCGAATTGCCGCCGGCCACCGCCGAGCCGCCGATGACGACGACGGCGATCGACATCAGGAGATATTCGGCGCCCATATTGAGTGCCGCACCGCCGGAGAAGCTTGCGAGCAGGTAGCCGCAGACGGATGCCAGTACGGCGCAGAGCACGTAGGTGGCGAAGCGGGTGCCATCGACCGGGATGCCGGCCATGCGGGCGGCGAAGGAGCTCTGGCCGATCGCGGAAATCCAGCGGCCGTAGACCGCCTTTTCGAGCGCCCACCAGACGGAGACCGACAGCAGGAGGGCGACCAGCGCGACATTCGGGATGCCGAAGGTGGTCGCGATCGAGAAGGATGCGAGCGTTTCGGGCGGCTTGATGCGCAGGCCGCGATTGTACCAGATTGCCGCCGACTGCACGATGAAGCTCATCGAAAGCGTTGCGATGATCGGGGGGATGCGCAGCAGCTTGATGAGCCCGTAGTTCAGGATGCCGATCGCAAGCCCGATCGCGACCGCGATCAGGAGACCGGGCAGGATCATCGCGTCCTGGCCGTCCATCAGCTTCAGCGCGACGGTGCCGGAGAGCGTGATCGTCGCGGGAACGGAGAGATCGACATTGCCGGGGCCGAGGGTGATGACCAGCATCTGGCCGAGCCCGACGATGACGGAGAAGGCCGCAAAGGTCAGTGTCGCCTGGGACAGGCCGACGAAGCTCGCGCCGCCGGTGAACAGCAGGGTGACGATCCAGGTGGCCATCGCCGCGGCGAAGGACCAGATCCAGGGTTTCGACAGGAGCATCGAGGCGCGGTTCATTGTGCCTTGCCCTTCTGTTGGCTGCGGTTGAAGAGAAGACGCAAGGCCAGCACGACGATCAGGATCGCGCCCTGGGCGCCGATCTGCCAATCGGGCGAAATGCGCAGGAACGACAGGAAGGAGCCGGCGAGGGTAAGGGTCAGCGCCCCGACGACCGCGCCGACGGCTGAGACGCGCCCGCCGACGAATTCGCCACCGCCGAGGATGACGCCGGCGATCGAAAGCAGCGTGTAGCGCAGCGCGATGTTGGCATCGGCGGAGGTGGTGAGACCGACCAGCGCCATGCCGGAGAGGACTGCGAAGACGCCGGCCAGCGCATAGGCTGCGGCCTTCATTCTGAGCACCGACCAGCCGGCGCGGGCCACCGAACGGCTGTTGCCGCCGATGCCGCGGATCAGCACGCCGAAGGTGGTACGTGCCACAATGAAATGGGCGACCGCCGCGATCACGATGCTGGCGACGATCGCCATCGGAACAAGCGGCGGCTTCGCGGTCATCACGGTCCGCAGCCAAACCGGCGCCTGGCCGCCGGGGGCCGGCAGGATGAGGACGGCAAGTCCGCTCCAGACGAAGCTCATGCCGAGCGTGACGACGATCGAGGGAAGATCGCGCAGCGTGATGACGAAGCCGAGAAGGGCGTAGACCGCGACGGCGCCGGCGAGCATCACGACGGCGAGAAGGGGCGTGTCCGGCATGTAGGCGGCGGTGATGCAGGCGGCGAAGCTGACGAAGGTGCCCATCGAAAGATCGAGGTCGTTGACCGCGATGATGATCATCTGGGCGATCGTCGCGAGCGCGATCGGCACCGCGAGATTGAAGAGGAGATTGAGGCCGGTATAGCTCATTGCCCGCGGTTGCAGGTAGAAGACCGCGGCAAGCAGCACGAGGAGGGAAACCGCCGGAATCAGCAGGCGGAGGGTGTTCGCGGAGGGGCCCTTCATGCGGCTTCTCCCGAGAAGGAGGCAGCCAGCACGTGATCCTCGGTTATTGTGTCGCCCGTGAGTTCGGCGACGATGGCGCCGTCGCGGAAAACGTAGACGCGGTCGCAAAGGCAGATTTCGTCCATCTCGGTGGAATACCAAATGAATGTCCGGCCAGCGGCGGCTTCGCTGCGGAGAATGCTGTAGACTTCCTGTTTCGTTCCGATATCGACGCCGCGCATCGGATCGTCCATCAGGACGGTTTCGGCATCGCCGGACAGCGCACGGGCAAAGAGTACCTTCTGCTGGTTGCCGCCGGAGAGTGACAGGATCGGGTTGGCGAGATCCGGGGTCTTGATGGAGATGCGTTCCTTCCAGTCGGCCCCGACGGCATCTTCGCGCCCGGCATCGACCGTGCCGAGCCGCGCCAGCGCCCTCAGGTGACCGATGGTGAGGTTGCGAAGGATGCTCCAGAGAGGGAACGTGCCGTTGAGCGAACGGTCACCGGCCACGAAGGCGACGGGGGTCTTTCGCGTGGGAAGCCAATTGCTGCAATTGCGGCCAAAGAGGTCGAGCAGCGTCTCCGTCTGGCCGTGGCCGGCGAGCCCGGCAAGTCCGATGATCTCGCCCTTGCGGGCGCGGAAGGCAATGGCGCTGCCGCCGCGTGCCGGCAGTTCGAGAACGACGGGGGCGGTGCTCGCGGCGCGGCCTTCGGTCTTGTTGCGTTCCTTGACGACGCTGCCCATCGCTTCCACGAGGCTGCGCACCGAGAAACCGTCGGCCGGGCGCGACGCCACGACCTTGCCGTCCTTCATCACCACGATGCGGTCGGCGGTGGAGAGGATTTCGCCGAGAATATGCGAAATGAAGAGGACCGATCCGCCCTCGGAGACGAAGCGGCGGACATAGGCGAGCAATTGCTCCGCCAGTCCGGCGTCGAGGGAGGAGGTCGGCTCGTCGAGGATCACCAGCTTCGGCTTTTCGGTGACCGTCAGGAAATTGATGGCGATCTCTACCATCTGGCGTTCGGCGATCGAGAGATCCCCCACCTGGGCGGAGGCGTCGATGCGGTTGCCGGGAAAGATTTCGTCGAGCTTCTTGCGAACCAGCCCTCCGGCCTTCGTGCGCCAGCCGAAGCCCTGAAGGCCGGCATGCATCAGTCGCGTATTTTCCGCAACTGTCAGGTTGGGGCAGAGCGACAGTTCCTGGAAGACGCAGCGCACGCCGGCGGCGCGTGCTGCGGAAATTCCGCTTGCGGCCTCTCCGGCGTAGGAAATCGAGCCGTGATGCGGCGACAAGACGCCGTTGATGACGTTGACGATGGTCGACTTGCCGGCGCCGTTATGGCCGACCAGGCCGATCGCTTCTCCGGCTCCGACCTCGAGATCGACGCCGTTCAGCGCTTTCACGGCGCCGAACTCGACCCTGACGCCTTGAACTGAAACAACCGTATTGGTTCCGGGCATGTCTGCGCGCACCGTCCTTGAAAAAGATAGAAGAGAGCCCGGCGCTCCATACGACATCGAGGGGCTGACGTCGGGAGCGCACGGGCTCAGGTCGTAATGTCAGCCTTACTTGGCGGCTGCGATCACGGCCTGTGCGTCCTCGAGCGAGTACTCGACGTTGGCAACGCCGCCCTTCTGGGTCGTCTCGAGGTTCTTCTCAAGGGTGTCCTGGTCGATGCGCAGGAACGGCACGACGAGGTCCTTCTTCACTTCCTTGCCGTCGAGGATCTGCTGTGCAACCCAGAAGGCGAGCGTGGAGACGCCGGGAGCGATGGAGACGGACATGGTTTCGTAGCCGTTCGCATCCTTCTGCTTCTTCCACCACTGCAGCTCGTCCTCGCGGTTGCCCATGACGATCACGGGCGTCGGACGCTTGGCAGCTTCGAAGGCCTGGGCGGCACCGTAGCCGTCACCACCCTGGGTCACGACGGCGGCGATTTCCGGCAGGCTCGGCAGGACGCCGGCGACGGCGCGCTGCGCAACGTCCTGAGCCCAGTCGCCGTGGACGGAGCCGACGATCTTGAACTGCGGATACTGCTCGACGCCTGCATGGATACCGGCGGAGATTTCGTCGTCGACGAAGACGCCGGCGAGGCCACGGATTTCGAGCAGGTTGCCGCCCTGGGGGAGCTTCTTCGACAGGTACTCGACCTGGCTGCGACCCATTTCCTTGAAGTCTACGGCGATGCGCCATGCGCAGGGTTCGGTGACGATGCCGTCGAAGGAAACGACGGTGATGCCGGCATCACAGGCTTCCTTGACGGCACCGTTGAGAGCGGTCGGGGACGCGGCATTGAGAACGATCGCGTCGTAACCCTGCAGGATCATGTTCTGGATCTGGGCGGCCTGCTCGGTCGCCTGGTTTTCAGCCGTCGTGAACGGATCGGCAGCGGCCACGACGCCGGCCTTCACCGCTTCCTTGGTGACCTTGTCCCAGCTCGTCAGCATCGCCTGGCGCCAGGAGTTGCCTGCATAGTTGTTCGACAAGGCGATCTTTTTCGACGACGTGTCTGCCTGCGCAGTCATCGGCACGGCAGCACAAAGGACGGCGACGGACGCCATCAGCATCGACCTGAAATTCATCTTTCTCTCTCCCTAAACGCCCTTTGGCGGCTATCCCCGAGACCGCTCCTCTACGGCTATCTCGTGGGCTTATCTCACGCCGAGGAACGGCCTCGGCAAAAATGAGGATGCAGGAAATGCCGAAAGCTGTATAGACGGTTAGAAGCAAAGCTGTTGCGGGAACCCGCAGATCGTTTGCGGGAAGCCGCAAGACATCGCCGCCGGCAATTGCGCTATGCTAAATGCCTTGGCGGCAGGCCGGCGTCCGACGAGATGCCGGCGGGAGGAAATGATGCCGGACGAGCTATCGGCAGAACTTTTCGCGCAGTACATGCGCATTGCCCGGCTTCTGGCCGGTCAGCTCGACTTCCAGTCGGCGATAGATGCAGTCGCCAAGGAAATCAAGTCGATTATTCCACACGACCACATGGATGTCTGCATCATCACGCCCGGCAGTACGTTCCACACGGCCTACGAAAGTGGGCTTGCGACCGACTGGAGCAAGCGGCCTCCCGCCAGCATCCAGCAGAGCCCGCTCAGAAGCCTGCTCGGCGGCGAGGTAGACCGGCTGATTACCGCGGATGCCAGCACCGATCCCGTCTTTCATTTCGAGGGAGCGTTCTCGACGCCGATCCTCGAAAACAACCTGCGGAGCCGGCTGCACGCCGCGCTGAAGGTGCACGGCGAGACCATCGGGGCACTCTCGTTCTCGAGCCTCACGCCGGATTACTACACGGCCCGCCATCTCGAGCGGGCGTGCTCCATCGCCGACCTCATCGCCCCGTATTTCTACGCCTTGCGGGCGGTCGAGGAGGCGAAACGCTCGGCGATCGTGGAAGCGGAAACGCGGGTTCGCGAAGAAGCCTTGCGGCAGGGCGCGCGCCGGCTGACGGAAGCGCTCGACGCCGAACGGCAGCGCATCGGCATGGAACTGCACGACCAGACGCTCGCCGACATGACACGGCTGTCGCGCCGTCTCGAACGGTTGAGCCTGATGTCGAGCGTACCCGGCGAGATGCTGGAGCCGCTGGCGCTCAGCCTGCAAGAATCCATGCACGATCTGCGCCAGATCATCGAACAGGCACGCCCCTCGGTGCTGCAGCTCTTCGGGCTCGTCGAGGCGATCGAGACCCAGATCGAGCGATCGGTTCGCGATAGCGGCATGACGTTCGACTGGCACCTCGTCGATGACACGGACGGCGCCTGCAACCGGTTGCCACAGACAGTGACGCTGGCGATCTTCCGTATCGCGCAGGAGGCGATTAACAACGCCATCCGGCACTCCGACGGTGACCGGCTGGACGTGCATCTCACCAAGGATGCACACCATCTCGTCCTCGAGATTCGCGACAACGGCGTCGGCATGAAGCAGAAATCGGGCGCCCGCGGCAGTGGTATCGAGAACATGCGCACGCGGGCGCGCCTGATCGCCGCGCAGTTCTCCTGCGGGAGTGACGCCAACGGCTCCTATGTGCGTGTGAGGCTCGCCGCGCCCGGCGAAGGGGAGACGACATGAAGGTACTGATTGTCGAGGATGACCCCCTGCACCGCAGCTATCTGAACGAGACGGTTCGCGCCGCGCTGCCCGAATGCGACCTCATCATGGAGGCTGAAGACGGCGTCGCCGCCGAGAAGCTCGCACGCGAACACCGGTTCGACCGGATCGTCATGGACCTGCAGATGAGCCCGAAAAACGGCATCGAGGCGGCACGGACGATCTGGCACGAGCGCCCGGACACCAGCATCCTTTTCTGGTCGAACTATGCCGACGAGGCGAACGTGCGGGGAATCGCCCGCATCGTGCCCGACGGAGCGGCTTACGGCTATATCCTGAAATCGGCCTCCGACGAGCGGCTGCGTCTCGCGCTGCGGGCGATTTTCGTCGAGAGCCAGTGCATGATCGATCGCGAGATCCGTGGCTTGCAGCAGCGCAGTCTCGGCACGGCCCGTGGCTTCACCGATTCCGAATATGAAATCCTCGTCGATATCGCACTCGGGCTCACCGACAGGGCGATCGCCTCAAGGCGCCATCTCTCGCTCAGGAGCGTGCAGAACCGCCTGCAGAGCCTGTACGAGAAGCTCGGCGTCTACCAGCCCGCCGTCGACACGCACGGCGAGGCCTGGTTCAACCTCCGGGCCCGGGCGGTGACGGTCGCCTTCCTGCGCAAGCTCCTCAACCACGCCGCGCTCGAAAGGGCGGAAGCTGAACTGTCGGGCTGGCTGAAGCGGGCCGGCAAGGCGCATCCCGAGAATTGAAGGCGGCTCCCGCATTCGCGGGCTCGCAAATGCATGTGCCGAAGCGGGAAGAAGTGCCGCCGTCTTAATCGGCCGTTAGTGATCTTTCGCCTAGTCTCCACCAGTTATCCGTGCAGCATTGCCGGTGCCGCATGTGACGATATTTGCCGGACGGAGACGCCGGAGGAGGATTGCAAGTGTTCATTGATCGAGTTCTGTCGCGTTTCAATATCCAGACGAAGGTACTGATCTTCATCCTGCCCTTCGTCATCAGCATTTCCGCCGTCGGCTTCACGGGGCTCTGGGCCTCGGGCCTGTTGCAGGGGCGCATTGAGATATCGAATAGCGTACTGCAGTCCTTGAGCGGTTTCCGCGACGTATCGGCCGCGATGAACGAATTCCTCGCGCACACGACCGAGGAGGCGCGAGGCGATGTCACCGGCCGGCTGGAACAGCAGAAGCGGAACCTCGAGACCACGCTCTCCCAGCTCTCGCCGGATGCCGACGGGCGTGCGGATCTTGAGGAAGCGGGTAGACTGATCGACAAGGTCTTCGTCCACATCGACGACTTGTGGCGCCTGCATGAAACAGAGTCGACGCTCGTGGGCACGCTGCAGCAGGGGACAAAAGACGTAGTTTTGTCTCAGGGTCGCGTCACCGCCGCCATGACGACCATGGAACGTGCCGTTCAGGCGGATGACGCTGCCGCGAAATCCATCTTGCGTGACGCCGAAAGCATCCGCAGTGCCGGCTCCTTCCTCTCTGAAACCAGTTCCGCCTTCACCAAGGCCAAGACACCCGACGAGAAGTTCGCTGTTGTCGCCGAACGGCTCGGCCAGATCGTCGCCCATCAGCAGACTCTTGCCACCGTTCTGCCGGAAGCCAACAGGTCGGCTGTCAGGACGCTCGAAAAGATCGCCGGGGAGCTTAAGGCCGCGATCGACGCAAATGACCGGTCGGAAGCTGTAATCACCGACCTTGCCGGCAAGCTTCGCAGCTTCACGCAGCTCAACGCCTATCTCGGCCTCGCAGCGCAGCAGAAGATGAAGGAGGCCACGATCAAGTTTGGCGAGCTCGACGTGCCGCTTGCCAAGGCCCAGGCCGTGATCGCTGACGGACGCCAGGTGATGGCGGCGGGCTATGCCCTGCAGATCATGATGGCGCGCTTCCTGCTCGATCCGAGCGAGCAGAACCGGATGCTGCTGGAGCAGCAATTCAATACGATCAAGAAATTCCTTGGAGCTCTCGACAAGACAGCTGCGGACCAGCCGATCCTGATGCAGGTTAAGAAGGAGCTGACTCCGGCGGTGGAAACTATGGTCGGAGCCAGTGTCGAGCTGGTCAAGGTCAGTCAGGAACGCAAGACTCGCTTCGATGAAGCTGCAGCCGATCTGGGGGTCATCTGGACGCACCTTACCTCGTTCGCCGAGGTGCAGAAGCAGAGTGCGGGCAATGACCGCCGCGAAGCCAATTCGATCTCGATCAGTGCGACTGTTCTCGGCATCGTCATCTCGGTCTTCGCGGGTATCGGCCTCGTCCTCACCTTCAAGGGCCCGATCGGCCAGATCACCGCGGCGATGCGCCGGTTGGCCGACGGCGTACTCGACACCAAGATCACCGGCGAAAGCCGTGTCGACGAGATCGGCGAGATGGCGCGTGCGCTCGGCGTCTTCAAGCAGAACGCGCTCTCGAAGATGGAGATCGAGCACCGCAGCGAGGCCGAACGGGCCGAGGCGGAGGAAGAGCGCCGCCGCAACGACCTCGAGAAGCAGCAGATCGACCGCCAGATCGAGTTCGCCGTCACGGCGCTCGCCGCAGGTCTCGGCCGTCTTGCACAGGGCGACATCTCCGAGACCATCGACACGCCGTTCCACGGTCGCCTGGAACAGCTTCGCAACGACTTCAACCAGTCGCTGCAGCGCCTGCAGGAGACGATGACGCAGGTGCGCTCGAACACCTACATGATCCAGCGCAACGCCGCGGAGATGAGCTCTGCGGCCGACAATCTCGCCAAGCGAACCGAACAGCAGGCGGCCTCGCTCGAAGAGACCGCCGCCGCCGTCGAGGAGATTACCGTCACCGTCAAGTCCTCCGCCGAGCAGGCCGAGGAAGCGAACGTGATCGTCGCCGACACCAAGAGCCGCGCCGACACCTCCTCGGTCGTGGTCGGCAACGCGATCGCGGCGATGGGCCGGATCGAGGACGCCTCGGGCCAGATCGTGCAGATCATCGACGTCATCGATGAGATCGCCTTCCAGACCAACCTTCTGGCGCTCAACGCCGGTATCGAGGCGGCGCGGGCCGGCGAGGCCGGCAAGGGCTTTGCCGTGGTCGCACAGGAAGTGCGCGAGCTCGCCCAGCGTTCGGCGGGTGCGGCCCAGCAGATCAAGGACCTGATCCACAAGTCGAGCACCGAGGTTTCCTCCGGCGCCAAGCTGGTGCAGCAGACGGGTGCGGTGCTCGCCGAAATCTCGGCGAACATCATCACCGTCTCCGAACGCGTCGCGATGATCGCGATGGCGAGCCGCGACCAGTCGAACGCGCTGTCGGAGGTCAACTCTTCCGTCAACGCCATGGACCAGATGACCCAGCGCAATGCCGCCATGGTCGAGGAGACCAATGCTGCGACACGCCAGCTTGCCGACGAGGCGGACGCCCTCATGCATCTCGTCAGCCAGTTCCGGCTGCCGGAAGGCAACGCGCGTGCCAGTGAACGGGGAGCCTACGCCGCGTAGCCGGTTGCGACCATCGCCTTTCGCCCCTTCGAGCCGCCGGTCACCCCGGCGGCTCTTTGCATTTTCAGCGCCTGGTCCGCTGGGCCGACCGTGCATGCGATCCGTGGTAGACTTTAGCTGGAGTTGAGACGACGAGCCGCGGAGGGCAGGCGATGGCCGGCGACGAGCGGAAGCGCAAGCGGTGGTCCCAGGAGGTCACGGAGCGCAGCAATGCGCTCGATCTGGAAGAGGACGTATTCCTGAAGGTTGATCCGAAGGCGGTGGCGAGATCACTCAAGGCTTCCGCCGAGGCGTCCTCCCGACGCAAGAGCAGTGCATTCCGATCGGCGATGTCGATGCTGACATTCTATATCAACCGCGCGGGCCGCAACCTGCCCGAGGCGCGGAAGGTGGTGCTGGAGGCTGCAAAGAACGAACTGCGGGAGCTTTACGGCCGTCCGCGCCGTTAGGCTGGTGTCACGCCCGGCAACCGGACTGCACGCATGGTCCACCCCGCCGGTGTCGTTTGCCGGCGGGGCTGGACGTGAGCGTCAGAGCGGTTGGCGCCGGCGCTCCGTCGCCGCGATCCACGCTCGCGTCCGGGCCTCGGGGTCCGGGTTGCGGGTAATGTCCGTGACGACGGCGGCGCTGTCGGCGCCGTGGGCGAAAACGCCTTCGAGCCGCTCGACGGTGAGGCCGCCGATTGCCACCAGTGGCAGCGTGCCGATCCTTTTCCGCCACGCCGAAAGCCTGTCGAGGCCCTGCGGCGCCCATTTCATCTGCTTCAGGATGGTCGGGTAGACCGGTCCGAGCGCCACATAGTCCGGCTGCGCCGCAAGGGCCGTTTCGAGCTCCGCCTCGTCATGGGTGCTGATGCCGAGCTTCATGCCGGCGGCGTGGATCGCCGCCACATCGGCGTCGGCGAGGTCTTCCTGTCCGAGGTGCACGAAATCGCAACCCTCGTCGATGGCGATCCGCCAGTAGTCGTTGACGATCAGCTGGCAGCCCGCCCCCGCGCAGACGGTGCGGGCACGGCGGATCTCGTCGCGGAGAGCCGCTTCCGGCATGTCCTTGATGCGCAGCTGCACGAGCTTGACGCCGAGGGGCACGAGGCGCCCGATCCATGCGGTGCTGTCGACGATCAGGTAGAACGGATCGAGCCTCATGCGAAAACTCCCTTGCCGATGACGGGCGTGGAAGGAACGGCCATGTCGCGCGGTGCCAGAAGCCCGGCGCGATGGGCCTTGCGGCCGGCGATGATGGCTTCTGCGAAGGCTTCGGCCATCGCCGGGGGATCGCCGGCGCCGGCAACGGCCGTGTTGAGGAGGACGGCGTCGAAGCCGAGTTCCATGACTGCTGCCGCGTGGGACGGGCGGCCGATGCCGGCATCGACGATCAGCGGGATGTCCGGGAATTCCGCCCGCATCGCACGGAGTCCCGAGACGTTCTGCGGACCGGCGGCGGTGCCGATCGGTGCGCACCACGGCATCAGGACCTTGCAGCCGGCGGCCAGCAGTCTTTCGCCCGCCACCAGGTCGTCCGTCGTATAGGGGAAGACCTTGAAGCCGTCGGCGGTGAGGATGCGGGCCGCCTCGACCAGCTGGAAGAGGTCCGGCTGCAGGGTGTCGTGGTGGCCGATCAGTTCGAGCTTGATCCAGTTGGTGCCGAAGAGATCGCGCGCCATCTTTGCCGTCAGCACGGCTTCCGAGACGCTGTGGCAGCCGGCGGTGTTGGGCAGCACCCGGACGCCGAGGCCGCGGATGAGTTCGAAGAAGGCACCGCCCGTCTTGCCGCCGGCGGTCTCCCGCCTGAGCGAAACCGTGACGATCTCCGTGGCGGAGCGGCGTGCGGCTTCCGCGAGGACGGCGGGAGAAGGATAGCGTGCCGTGCCAAGGAGGAGGCGGGAGGAGATCTGCGTTCCGTAGAGTTCCAGCATCTTAGCCTCCCTGCATCGGCGAGAGGACCTCGATCCGGTCGCCGTCGGAGAGCCGACAGGCGGGACGATCCTCACGGTGGATGAGCTCGCCGTTGACGGCGGTCGCCAGCCATTCGCCTTCGTATTCGAGGACAGTGAGGAGGTCGGCGAGCGTTGCGGCACCGCTTTCGACGGTTTCGCCGTTCACGATATAGGTCATTGCAGGGCTCCCTGTGCGTAGAGCTGTTCATGTCCGCCGGCACAAATCCGGTCCGCCAGTTGCTGCGCCATCGCGGGGGCGAGCAGGAAACCGTGGCGGTGCATGCCGGCGATCGAAAAGCCGTCCTCTTGCTCAAGCACGCGCGGCAGGTTGTCGGCGAAGGCGGGGCGGACGCCGACACCGGTCTCCACGAGACGCGCCTCGCCGAAGGCCGGGTGCACGGCGTAGGCGGCGTTGAGGAACTCCATCACCGAGCGCGCGGTGATCGGACCGTCGTCGTCCGTCTCGATCATCGTCGCCCCGACCATGAAGCGATGGTCCTCGCGCGGCACGATGTAGAGCGGGTGGCGGGGATGGAGCAGGCGGACGGGTCGCGAGAGGGAGATCTCGGCGGTTTCGAGGAAAAGCATCTCGCCGCGCACGCCGCGAAGGCCGGGCGTGGAGCCGATTGCCGCCGCGCCGGTGCATTCGACGACCGCCGAGAAGGCCGTGTCTGCTGGCGGTTCGGTGCTGCCGAGGTGGAAGCGCACGCCCTTTTCGACCAGTGTCTCATAGAGCCCGGCCATCGCCTTGCGTGGGTCGAGATGGGCTTCTTCGGGGAAGAACAGCGCACGATCGAAGCGGCCGGCGAGATCCGGTTCGAGCTCACCGATCGTGTTTCCGCCGACCCATTCGTATCCCCGCGTGCGGGAGGCGAAGCGGTCGAGCTCGACGCTGTCGCGGCCGGCGGCGATGACCAGCGTCCCCTTGCGGGAGACTTCGCCGGGGACGGCCTCCGCCCACCAGTCGGGGGAGGGTAGGCCGAGGGTCAGGACAGCTTCCTCGGCCGCCTCGCGTTCGCAGTAGGGGGCGAGCATGCCGCCGGCATAGGTGGAGGCACCCGTGCCGACCGTCTCGGCGGCATCCATCACCTCGACGGTGATGCCGCGGCGGGAAAGCTCGAAGGCAGCGGCGAGGCCGGCGACGCCGGCCCCCTTGATCAGAACCGTCATCTCACTCTCCCGGCTGTGTTTCGGTCGCGTCCGCGACCGGCATGTAGAGATCGCCACCCTGGCGGTATTTCGCCGCCATCGCTTCCAGCCCCTCCTTCTGCGCCTCTGCCCTCAGATCATGGGAGATGCGCATGGAGCAAAACTTCGGGCCACACATCGAACAGAAATGGGCGACCTTGTGGGCTTCCTTCGGCAGGGTCTCGTCATGCATGGAGCGTGCGGTATCGGGATCGAGGGAGAGGTTGAACTGGTCCTCCCAGCGGAACTCGAAGCGGGCGCGGGAAAGCGCATCGTCGCGGACCTGCGCGGCGGGGTGGCCCTTGGCGAGGTCGGCGGCGTGGGCGGCGATCTTGTAGGTGATGACGCCCACCTTCACGTCGTTGCGGTCGGGAAGCCCCAGATGCTCCTTGGGCGTGACGTAGCAGAGCATGGCGGTGCCGAACCAGCCGATCATCGCCGCACCGATGCCCGACGTGATGTGGTCGTAGCCCGGCGCGATGTCGGTGGTCAGCGGGCCGAGGGTGTAGAACGGCGCCTCGCCGCAGGTTTTCAGCTGCTTGTCCATGTTCTCCTTGATCTTGTGCATGGGAACATGGCCGGGGCCTTCAATCATCACCTGGCAATCCTTCGCCCAGGCGATCTCAGTGAGTTCTCCCAGCGTTTCCAGTTCGGCGAACTGGGCGGCGTCGTTGGCGTCGGCGATCGATCCGGGGCGCAGGCCGTCGCCGAGCGAGAAGGAGACGTCATAGGCGCGGGCGATGTCGCAGATTTCCTCGAAATGCTCGTAGAGGAAGCTCTCCCTGTGGTGATGCAGGCACCACTTTGCCATGATCGAGCCGCCGCGCGAGACGATGCCGGTGACGCGGCTGACGGTGAGCGGGATGTAGTGGAGGCGGACGCCGGCATGGATGGTGAAATAGTCGACCCCCTGTTCGGCCTGCTCGATCAGCGTGTCGCGGTAGAGCTCCCAGGTCAGGTCCTCGGCGATGCCGCCGACCTTTTCGAGCGCCTGGTAGAGCGGCACGGTTCCGATCGGAACCGGCGAATTGCGGATGATCCATTCGCGGATGTTGTGGATGTTGCGGCCGGTCGAGAGGTCCATGACAGTGTCGGCGCCCCAGCGGATCGCCCAGACCATCTTCTCGACCTCCTCCTCCATCGAGGAGGTGACGGCGGAGTTGCCGATATTGGCGTTGATCTTCACGAGGAAGTTCCGGCCGATGATCATCGGCTCGCTTTCCGGGTGGTTGATGTTGGCGGGGATGATCGCCCGGCCGGCGGCGATTTCCTGGCGGACGAATTCCGGCGTCACGTGGTCGGGAATGTGGGCGCCGAAGCTCTCACCATCACGGGTCATAGCCTCTTTCGCCGCCTTGCGACCGAGGTTCTCGCGGATGGCGACGAATTCCATTTCCGGCGTGATGATGCCGGCGCGCGCATAGGCGAGCTGCGTCACCGCCTTGCCGTTGTTCGCTCTCCGGGGCGTGTTGCGGACCGGAAATTCCGGCACCAGCCGCTCGCCGGAGGCAAAGCCGTTATCTTCCGGCAACACGTGTCTGCCCGCATAGATGTCGGCGTCACCGCGAGCGGCGATCCAGCGCTCGCGCAGCCGCGGCAGGCCGGACTTGATGTCGATGCCGGCGGTAGGATCGGTGTAGGGACCGGAGGAATCGTAGAGGACGACAGGCGGCTCGCCCGAGGTCGGATGCAGGGCGACCTCACGCATCGGCACGCGGATGTCGCCGTGGCGCTCTCCCTCGATGTGGATCTTGCGGGATGCGGGCAGGGGGCCGGTCGTCACCTGCGGTATCGGTCTGGTTGCGGCAATATTCATGGTTGAGGCTCCAAGGTTTGACGTTTGGAGACCCAGTTCCAGTGTTGGAATGATGGAAAAACGCTCGGCACAGATCCCGGGCCGGGATTCCCGCAACGCCAGCGCTCGCACCGTCCCTACGCCAGTATGAACTGGATCAGGTTCAACGGGTCACTGCGCTGCTTGCCCTTGTCCGGGATCGCCCAGCAGTATCTCAGCCCCTTGGCGGGACCCCCCTGGTGAATGGGCGAATGCTAAGGCTGCTTGCCGGGCATTGTCAATCGGCAAGCTCCGACCAAGCTTGAATGCTCTGCGATTACCTTAAACTCCAACGGGATAGCCGAATTCGAGAATGCTGCTACAATCCCGCGGGCGATCGACCTTGCCGACGCGGCGATCGACATGTCGCCTTCACGGGGGAAGTGGAGGGAAGGGTGCACAACCAGACGGAATTCAAGGAAGCATTCGATGCCCTGCGCGAGCTCGCTCTCGATGTCAGGTGGTCGTGGAGCCACGCGACCGACACGATCTGGCGGGCGCTCGACGCCGAGATGTGGGCGCTTACCCGCAATCCATGGACGATCCTGCGCACGGTCTCGCGCGACCGGATCCGCGCACTCCTGGCCGATCCGGAGTTCTCGGCCAATCTCGACACTCAGCTTGCGGAATCGCGCCGGCTGCGGCTGGCGCCGGGGTGGTTCCAGGAAGCCCATCCGGACAGTGGCCTGCGCACTGTCGCCTATTTCAGTGCCGAGTTCATGCTCGACGAAGCGCTGCCGCTCTATTCCGGTGGGCTTGGAAACGTTGCCGGGGACCAGTTGAAGGCGGCGAGCGATCTCGGCGTGCCGGTGGTCGGGGTGGGACTTCTCTACGCCCGAGGATACTTCCGCCAGTCGATCACGCCGGACGGCCGGCAGGAGGCGCTCTATCCGGTTAACGAGCCGGACCAGCTGCCGCTCAGGCCGCTGCGCGAGCCGAGCGGCGAGTGGCTGCGGCTGGAGCTGGAACTGCCCGGCTACAGGCTCTGGGTGCGAACCTGGGAGGTGCAGGTCGGGCGAACCAAACTTTTCCTGCTAGACCTCAACGATCCAGCCAACCCGCCGGCCTACCGATGCATTACCAGCGAGCTCTACGGCGACGGACCGGAAACGCGCCTGAAGCAGGAAATGGTCCTCGGCATCGGCGGGTGGCGGCTCTTGAGGGCGATCGGTCTCAACCCCGAGATTTGTCATCTCAACGAGGGGCACGTCGCCTTTGCGACCCTGGAGAGGGCTCGCTTCTTCATGCAGGACCATGGTGTTCCCTTCGCCGAGGCGCTGCTTGCCACGCGCGCCGGCAACCTCTTCACCACCCATACGGCCGTCACCGAAGGTGTCGACCGGTTTCCTCCCGATATGATTGCTCGGTTCTTCCGTCGCTATGCCGAAAAGGAACTCGGAATTTCGACGGAGGAGTTTCTCGCGCTTGGCCGAAGCGATCCCCGGGATGTCTCCGAACCGTTCAACATGGCCTACCTTGCAGTCCGCGCGAGCGGTGCCGTGACCGGGGTCAGTGCCCCCCACGAACAGGTGAGCAAGTCGGTCTTCAGGCCCCTGTTTCCCCGTTGGCCGCTGACCGAAGTTCCGGTCGGCCATGTGACGAACGGTGTCCATGTCCCGACCTGGGACTCGGCGGCGGCCGATACGTTCTGGACCGAAGTCGTCGGCAAGGATCGCTGGCGGGGTGATCTCACCGGCCACGAGGCGGTCATACGGGATGTTCCGCCGGCACGAATCTGGCAGATGAGGACGGACGGCCGCAGGCAGCTCGTCGAACAGGTCCGCAACCGCTGTGCCCGGCAACTTGCCGAGGACGGTGCGCCGGAGAGCGAGATCGATGCGGTGCGCGCGATCTTCGACTCGGACGCACTCACCCTCGGCTTCGCGCGGCGGTTTGCGACCTACAAGCGCCCGGACCTGCTGCTCTTTGATCCCGAACGCCTTGTCCGCCTTCTCACCGACAGGCAACGCCCTGTCCAGCTCATCGTCGCCGGCAAGGCGCATCCACGGGACATCGCCAGCCAGGCACTGATCAAGCTGTGGACCGATTTCACCAAACGGGAGGATGTCCGTTCCAGGGTCGTCTTCCTGCGTGACTACAACATGCAGCTCGCCCAGCAACTGGTCCAGGGGGTGGATGTCTGGATCAACACGCCCCGTCGTCCCTGGGAAGCGAGCGGTACGAGCGGAATGAAGGTTCTCGTCAACGGCGGCCTCAATCTTTCGGAGATCGACGGCTGGTGGGCCGAGGCCTTCGCCCCCGATGTCGGCTGGGCGATCGGCGACGGTCACGAACATGACGACATCATCGACCTCGACCGGCGGGAGGCGGCGGAACTCTACGATCACCTCGAACGCGACATCGTTCCGGAATTCTACGGGCGCGACGCCTCCGGCGTTCCGCTGCGCTGGGTCGAGCGTATCCGCGAAAGCATGGCGAGGCTCACGCCACGCTTTTCGGCCAACCGGGCCGTGCGGGAATATACCGAGGACTTCTACCTGCCCGGCGTGCGGGCCCATGCGGAACGGACGGCGAAAGGCGGCGAGGTTGCGCACGCGCTTTGCCAATGGAAGGCGCAAATCAGCCGATCCTGGCCGCACGTCCATTTCGGCGAGATCCGCTCGACGACAGCCGATGGCGAGCATGTCTTCTCCGTTGAGATCTATCTCGGCGACCTTCCAGTCGAGTCCGTCCGGGTCGAACTCTATGCTGACGCCGTAGGAGCGTCGCCCACCTTCAAGGCGGTGATGGAGCGCGCGCTGCCGAGCGCGACCTCGGGCGGATGGAACCTATATTCGGTCCGTGCCCCCGCGGACCGGCCGGTTTCCGACTTTACGGCGCGGATCATCCCCTTCCATCCGGACCTCGCCGTACCTCTCGAGGCCAGCGAGATCCTCTGGCAGCGCTGAGGCGCCCGGTCATCGAAGGAGCGCAAGCGAGCCCCGGCCGGTTGTTTCGACGCGGTGCCCGAAACGTCCGCATTCCCGATCGAGTCGCGCTGCCAGCCACTCGACGTCTGTGGCTGGCGGACGTTCGAGCCGAAATTTCCGCAGGCGATAGGGCAGGGCTTCCAGTGCGCGCAGCCCG
This sequence comes from Ciceribacter sp. RN22, assembly GCF_024054295.1. Classification (NCBI taxonomy): domain Bacteria; kingdom Pseudomonadati; phylum Pseudomonadota; class Alphaproteobacteria; order Hyphomicrobiales; family Rhizobiaceae; genus Ciceribacter; species Ciceribacter sp. RN22. The sequence goes on along the minus strand of NZ_JAMXLD010000002.1, from coordinate 811,718 downwards.
TGCGCCGTGTCGTAGTCCAGCACATAGCCGAGCATGAGGTCCGGGCGGTATTCCTCGTTACCGCCGATGCCTTCGTAGTCGTTGATGAAATCGCCGCAGCCATAGAGGATCGGTCGTCCACGGTGGACTTCGATAGCGATCGGATGGTGCGACGAGTGTCCATGGAGGATGTCGACTTCGGCCTCCTCGATGACCTGGTGGGTGAAGGAGCGATGCGCTTCCGCTATGCCGTAGCCCCAGTTGGGACCCCAGTGCAGCGAGAGCAGAACGGTGTCGCCCGGCTTTCGCCAGGCGGCGATGTCCCGGGCGACCTGTCCGGCGCTTTCCCGGTCGGGGCTGTTCAGCAGATTGATGCCGGGGCGGTGCCTTCCTGCCGCCCAAGCAAGAGGTGTGCCGCTCGACGGCAGGGCATAGGCGAAGACGAGCAGTCTGCCGTCGCGGCCACGATCGAAGATGGCCGGCCGTCTGGCGGCGTCGTCATCGACGCCGGCGCCTGCGATCGCAACCTTTGCCTTCTGCAGGCTGTCCAGCGTGTCCGTCACTCCCACCGTTCCCCAGTCGCCGATGTGGTTGTTGGCGAGCACGCAGCAGTCGATGCGGGCCGCGGCGAGACAGGCGACGTTGGCGGGATGCATGCGGTAATTGATGCCCTTCGGTTCCGGGCTGCCGCGGTCAGTGATGCTGGTCTCGAGATTGACGATGCGGAGGTCGGGCTTTCGCACGTCGATATCTGCAAGCGCGTCGCCCCAGACATAGTCGGGCGGGACGGATCGCGGGATCGTTCCCGATCGCTGCTCGGCGAGCCCGACATAGCCGAGCGCCGAGCGCATATAGGGCTCGTGGATCTCGGGGTCGCAATGGCGCGACATGATCTGGTCGATCCCGCGCCCGGTCATCAGGTCACCGCAGAGGAAAAGCCTCATGATCTGGTTCCCGTGTGGACTGCCGCCCTGCAAAGCGGTAATTTTAGAATTCACGCAGATATTGACGGGGGTCGACTTGACCTTGATCAATACATTGATGCGCAAACGGCGCTTCCATTCTAGTCGACGTGGTTGAGAAAGGAATGCCGACATGGTGTCACAATCACAGCTCACCAGTAGCGACGTCCGCCGCATCTGCGGCCACCTCCCCGATTGGAAAATTACCGAGATACTCGCCTGCGGCGGTGACATCGCAGCGCTCGAAGAGGCCATGGCATGGTCGATGGGCGATGACGAGACGACGCCCGAAAGGCATCTGCCGCCCGAGAGCGCGGCAGCAAAGATCCTGGATGTGCTTCTCGCCGAAGAAGAACAGGATGAATGGGAGGCCGGACGCAGCCCGTGACGGGGTCCGTCCGTCGGGGCCGGTCATCTGCCGGGGTGACCTCAGCCTGTCGCGGTCCTGCCGCCATCGTACCCGGCAAGAGCATCTGGAGAACAGTTATGGAAGTCACACCCCGCGTCACGTTCCGAGGCATGGATCATTCGGAAGCGGTCGAAGCTGCCGTGCATGAACGGATCGAGCGCCTTTCGCGCTTTCACGATCACATCACGTCCTGCAGTGTCGTGATCGAGGCTCCGCACAAACACAGTCAGAAAGGCAAGATCTATCACGTCCGGGTCAACATCAACGTGCCCGGCCGGGAGATCGTCGTTGGGCGCGAGGCGGAGGAGAACCACGCCCATGAAGACGTTCTCGTCGCGATCCGCGACAGCTTCGATGCCGCGCAGCGTCAGCTTGAGGATGTCGTGCGCAAGATGAGCTCGTACCGCGTGAAGGCGCATCCGGCGGCCCTGAAGGGGAGCATCACCCGCCTTGTCCCCGAGGAGGGCTTCGGCTTCATCCTCGGTGCGGACGGGCGCGAATATTTCTTCCGGCGCGAGAGCATGACGACCGAAAATTGGGGCGCGCTCAGCGAAGGCACCAAGGTACGGTTTGCCGAACATGACGGCGAGAAGGGGCCGTATGCCTCTGCCGTGACTCCCGACTGAAGAAAGCCGAAAGCAGGCGGGCGCTGACGGCGCCCGCCTTTTGCTGCTCAGGCGTCGCCCGGCCCGCTCAGAGGCGGCCGAGTTCGAAATCGGCGCAGGACATGTCGAACTGCGAGAGCGCTTCTTCCAGATAGTCGGCCAACAGCGGCAAACCGAGCAGGTATTCGGCCGTCTTGTTGTTGTGCGCCCGGGCCGCCTCGGCACGGATATCCGCCCATTCGGCGATCGTGCCGTCGCCGCGCCCGAGCCAGGCAAGCGCCACGAGGTCGACCTGCTCGTCGACGTTCATGTCGTCGATCAGCGAGGTGATCTCCTCGACGACCGGGTCGTCGGGATTGTCCTCGAGCACCGAGTACATGTGATCGTCCGACGGATTTGAGCCGGAATCCGGGATCGTCTGCTCATCCTTGGCGTCGAATTCCCGTGCCTTGACGACGATGAAACAGACCTTTTCCGGAGATATCGAAAGTTCAGGCAGATCGGCGGCTTCTACTGGCTCACGTGCCATAGTGTGTCTCCCGCAATACTTGTTGGTTCACGACGGCGCCTTCAACAACGCCAACTATACGCCTCGGAGATTTTCCTGCCACAGGTTTCGGTTGCGCTTCTGACGGAACGCAAATCTCCGGTGCTCCGTTCCACGTTGTCCTCTGCCGGACCAGCCGTGCAGGCATTTTGCCGCGGCGTTCCCACGTTCCACACGTGCGTTTTCCCTTGCACAGCCGTTGCGGCGGGCGCAACCTGTCCTTGCGCGGCAAAGGCCGCACATTCTCCTTTCCTGGAGGTACGATGATGGCGAAATCCGAAAACACCCAGGCTGCAGGCTGGTTCGACGGGGTGCTCAAGGTGCTGGCGCGCCTCGGCATCCTGCGTTACGGCGGTAAGGCGGCGGTCTACCATTCCGGCAGCGAGCGCCCGACGGAATTCCTGATGCCGAACGTCTTCAACGCCGAGCGGGACATGCCGCCGATGAAGGATATCGGCGGCGGAGCGGAAAAGGACAAGGGGAAGGACGACTGAGAGAGGCTTCCGGGTATTTGACCCGGAAAGCGCGTTGCCTACATAGTGCAGGCAACACGTCGAGGAAAACCTATGCGTATCGTCCTCCTGGGCTTCGGCTGGATCATGGTCGCGGTCGGCATCGTCGGCATCTTCCTGCCGGTGCTGCCCACCACGCCCTTCATGATCCTGGCTGCGGCGCTCTTTGCCCGTTCCTCGCCTCGCTTCGAGCAATGGCTGCTCGACCATCCCCGCTACGGCAAGCCGCTGCTCGACTGGCGGCGGCAGGGTGCAATCTCGCGACCGGCAAAGATCGCATCGGTGAGCCTGATGGCCGTCAGCTACGGCATCGTGCTCTTCGCCGGGCCGCCTATGGTCTGGCTGAAGCTTACGACCGGCGTCATTCTCCTCGCCTGTGCAGCCTTCGTCCTTAGCCGGCCGCAGCCGAGCGCCTGAGCATAGAGGCTCTCTTTAGGATGGTTCAGCGCTGTGCCGCCTTCGCCTCGTCATAGGCACGAACGAGCGCGGTTGCCCGCGCCTTCACGACGTCGGCCGCATCGCCCGGCTTGTAGAGGTTCGAGCCGAGGCCGAAGCAGCGGACGCCGACCCGCATATAGGCCGCGAAATCCCCTTCGGTCACACCGCCGACGGCGCCGAGCGGAATTTCCGGCGGCAGGACGGCCCTGATCGCGCCGATGCCTTGCGGGCCGAGGACGTTGGCGGGGAAGAACTTGATCGCCACTGCGCCGGCCTTGATCGCGGCGAGCGCCTCGGTCGCCGTGAAGGCGCCGGGCATGGTCACCATGCCGTGCTCGACGCCGCGGCGGATGACGGCGGGATCGGTGTTCGGGGTGACGACCAGATTGCCGCCGACATCGGCCAGGCGGTCGACATCGTCGGGCGTCAGCATGGTCCCGGCGCCGATCATGCAGGAGGCGGGCGCGAGTTTCCGCGCCTTCTCGATGGAGGCGAAGGGATCGGGCGAGTTGAGTGGAATCTCGATCGCCTCGAAGCCGGCTTCGACGAGGGCGGCGATTACACCGTCGACCTCCGCCGTGGTGATCCCGCGCAGGATGGCGACGAGGTTGCGGTCGAGCTTCGGCCAGGAGACGGTCGGACGGGTCATCGGGAAACCTCGGAGCTTTGGAAGAGCGAACATGCGGCGGCGAACAGGCCCTTGCGGACCAGTTCCTCGCCATCGAGCAGGCGCGACTGCGTGCCGGCTATCTCGAGCGCACGGCCGTAAAGTGCGGTCAACCGTGCCGAGCCGACGAGATGCACGGCCATGCCCTGCGGCAGGAAGGTACGGGTCGCTGCAATCTCGGCGCCGATCAGCATGCCGGAGAGCCGCGCTGCGGGCCTGGGCGCATCGCCGCCGAGGAGCCCTGCGGCGCGGATGGAAAAGAGGTGTGCGGAGAGGGCGAAACCATCGGCCAGCGCCTCCGTCACGCCTTCGGAGAAGCCGCGGTCGTCGGCGGTGAAGGCGAGGTCGTCGCCGATCGAATGCTTGAGGATCGAGTGCCGGCTGAGGAGATCGAAGAGCTCGCCGGTCATCACCGTGCGGAAGGCGGCGATCCTGCCGCCCTTCAGCTCGACCCACTTCGAATGGGTGCCGGGAAGGCAAAAAATGCCGTCGGCAAGACCGCTTTCGACGGCGCCGGCAAGCTGGGTTTCCTCGCCGCGCATCACGTCGAAGGGGCCGGTGGTGCGCTGGCAGACGCCGGGCAGGATGAACACCGGCCGGGTGACGCCTGTCGGCGCCACGGCCTCTCTGTAGAGCGCATCGAGCGGCGCCGGGGTCTCGACATAGGGAGCCTCGCGCCAGCCGGTGCGGGCACCGGCCATGCCGGTAATCGCGACCGGCAGGTCGGCGGAAGCGCCGAGGGCGGCGAGATGGCTTTCGAGCACCGCGGCGAAACGGCCGTCGGCGCAGGTGAGAAGCCCCTCGTCCGATTGCCGCTTTCCGAGCACGTTGCCCGCCCGGTCAACGACCCAGAGGCGGAAATTGCTCGTACCCCAGTCGGCGAGCGCGCAGAACGCGCCAGCCGTCGTCTTTTCAGCCCCGGTGCCCGTCATGATGCGCGCTCCCGGCCTTCAGCGGAGGTCTTCCGGCAGGACAGCATGCGGCAGGTTCTGGTAGCAGACCGGCCGCAGGAAACGCCGGATCGACAGCGTGCCGACGGAGGTGGCGCCGAAGTTGGTGGAGGCCGGGTAGGGGCCGCCGTGGACCATGGCATCGCAGACCTCGACACCGGTCGGGAAGCCGTTCGCGAGGACGCGGCCGGCCTTGCGCTCGAGGATCGGCATCAGCCGGCGGGCGAGCGTGGTATCGGGCTCGTCCAGGTGCAGGGTGCAGGTGAGCTGTCCGGCGAGGCTGTCGGCGATCTTCACCATCTCTTCTTCGTTGGTCACCGTCACGACGAGGCCGAGCGGTCCGAAGACCTCTTCGCCGAGTGCATGGTTTTCGAGCCAGGCCTTGCCGGTGGTGGCGAACAGGTAAGGTGTGGCGTTGCGCAGGTCGCAGGTCGACGTCAGCACCGCCTGGACGCCCGTCGAGCCCTCGATGCGCTTGGCACCGGAGCGGTAGGCCTCGGCAATGCCGTCGGTCAGCATGGTCTGGGCGCCGACGCCTTCGAGCTCCCGCTTGGCGGTGGCGACGAAGGCTTCACTTTCCGGACCCTCGATCAGGACGGCGATGCCGGGATTGGTGCAGAACTGGCCCGCACCCATGGTGAGCGAGCCCACCCAGCCCTTGGCGATCGCTTCACCGCGCGCCGAGAGCGCGTTCGGCAGCAGGAACATCGGGTTGACCGAACCAAGTTCGCCGAAGAACGGGATCGGATCAGGACGGCGGGCGCAGAGATCGAAGAGCGCGCGGCCGCCGGCGAGCGAGCCGGTGAAGCCGACGGCGCGGATCATCGGGTGCTGGACGAGGGCTTCGCCGACATCGCGCTTGCCGCCCTGGACGAGCGAGAAGACGCCCGGATGCAGGCCGAGCCGCTTGATGGCGGCATGGATCGCGTGTGCGACGATTTCGCCCGTGCCCGGATGGGCGCCATGGCCCTTGACGATCACGGGGCAACCGGCCGCGAGAGCGGCGGCGGTATCACCGCCGGCCGTCGAGAAGGCGAGCGGGAAATTCGAGGCGCCGAAAACGGCGACGGGGCCGATCGGGCGCTGCATCAGGAAGATTTCCGGACGCGGCAGCGGCTGACGGTCGGGAAGCGCTTCGTCGTGCCGGCGGTCGAGATAGTCGCCCTTGCGAATATGCGAAGCGAAGAGCCGGAGCTGGCCGACGGTGCGGCCGCGCTCGCCGACGAGGCGCGCCTGCGGCAGGCCGGTTTCCTGGGTGCCGATCTCGGTGATCTCGTCGCCGAGCTTGTCGATCTCCTCGGCGATCGTTTCGAGGAAGACGGCGCGCTCCTCGCGGGTGGAGTAGCCATAGGTCAGGAAGGCTTCCTCGGCGGCGCGTGCCGCGCGGTCGACGAGGTCGGGCGTGCCGACGGCGAAATCGCGTGCCGGCCCGTGCGCCGGGGAAGAGGCGAAGGTCCCGTTGCCCGCTACCCACTCGCCGGCAATCAAGTGCTTTCCAGTGAATTCGAATGTCATCGCATCATCCTTTTGTCTTCGCTTTGCGTCGTGGCGAAAGAAATCCGGCACGTCATGCCGGATTCCGGGCTCCGCCCGTATCATCTCGTCTTTGGCGACCGGCCTCAGTCGTGGAAGGCGTCCACGTCCTGACGGTTGCCGCGCAGGAAGGCATCGGCCACGAGCCGCAAGGGCTGGAAATCGGCATCGCTCTGCCGTGCGCGGACGAGCGCCGCGAAACGATCATAGATGCCGGGATATTCACGGTCCGGGCCGGACGATGCCAGTGCTCCGTCTATATAGAGCTCGGCTCCGCCCTTTGAAAGGCGAAGTTCGCCGCCGTCCGTCTCGACCGTTATGTCCCAGGTCTGCGGGCCTTCCTGGCGCCAGTCGAACTCGACGCTGATCGGGGCGCCGGCCGCGCTCGCCATGGAGAGCGAAGCGGCGATCGGCTGCTGCCGGTTCGAGGGGAAGGAGAGGGCGGCCTGATGCACGACGATCGCGCCGGGAATGATGGCGGTCAGAATCGAGAGCGCGTTGATGCCCGGGTCGAAGACACCGAAGCCGCCGGCCTCCCAGATCCATGCCTGGCCGGGGTGCCAGCGGCGCACGTCTTCCTTCCAGACGATCGAGGCGGAGTGGATCGTCTTGCCGGCGAGCCACTGCCGTGCCGGCTCGACGCCGAGCGCGAAGCGCGAATGCCAAGTGGCAAAGAGCGTGACACCGGCGGCAGACGCCATCGCGGCCAGCGCTTCCGCTTCGCCGAGCGTGGTCGCAGGTGGCTTTTCGAGGAGCACGTCGCGGCCCGCCTCGATCGCCTTGCGGGCCATGTCGAAGCGGACTTCCGGCGGCGTGCAGAGCGAGACCGCCTGTACATCCGGGCGGGCCTTCAGGAAGGTATCGAAATCCTCGAAGTTCTCGACGCCGTCGATCTTGCCGTGACGGCTGACGGCCGCGGCAAGTTCGAAATCCTCGCCGCCGGCAATCGATGGAATATGCTGATCCCGGGCGATCTTGCCGATACCGACAAGCGCCAGCGAAATACGCTTGGACATGTCTTTCTCCTCAGTGCGAGTCGCGGCCGACGGGCGCACCGCGGCAACCCTTCAGGAAATCGAAGTCGGCGCCGGTGTCCGCGCCTTCCACGTGGTCGTGGTAGAGGCGGGCATAACCGCTTGCCGGCGGCTCGACCGACGGACGCCAGTCGGCGAGACGGCGCTGCATTTCCTCGTCCAAGATGTCGAGGTGCACGCGGCGGGCCTCGACGTCGATCTCGATGAAGTCGCCGTTCCGGACGATAGCGAGCGGTCCGCCGCGGGCGGCCTCCGGAGAGGTGTGCAGGAGGACGGTGCCGTAGGCGGTGCCGGACATGCGGGCGTCGGAGATGCGCACCATGTCGGTGATGCCCTTGCGCAGCACCTTCGGCGGCAGGCCCATGTTGCCAACCTCGGCCATGCCGGGATAGCCGCGCGGGCCGCAGTTCTTCATGACCATGACGCAGGTTTCGTCGATGTCGAGGCTCTCGTCGTTGATCTTGGCCTTGTAATCGTCGATGTCCTCGAAGACCACGGCGCGGCCGCGATGCTTCATGAGGTGCGGCGAGGCCGCCGACGGCTTCAGGACACAGCCCTTCGGTGCGAGGTTGCCGCGCAGAACGACGATGCCACCCTGCTGGGTGAGCGCACGCTCGACCGGGCGGATGACGTCGTCATTCCAGTTCCGGACGTCCTTCACCTCGTCCCAGATCGGGCCGCCGGAAACGGTCAGCGCATCCTTGTGCAGCTTGCCTGCTTCGCCGAGCATCTTGATGACGACCGGCAGGCCGCCGGCGTAGAAGAACTCTTCCATCAGGTATTCGCCGGACGGCATCAGGTTGACGACGGTCGGGATGTCGCGGCCGAGGCGGTCCCAGTCGTCGAGCGAGAGGTCGACGCCGACGCGGCCGGCCATCGCCAGCAGGTGGACGACGGCGTTGGTGGAACCGCCGATCGCGCCGTTGACGCGGATGGCGTTCTCGAAGGCCTTCTTCGTCATGATGTCGGAGGGTTTCAGGTCGTCCTTCACCATCTGCACGATGCGGCGGCCGGAGAGCTGGGCCATGACCTTGCGGCGGCTGTCGACGGCGGGGATCGCGGCATTGCCCGAAAGCGCCATGCCGAGGGCCTCGACCATGGAGGCCATGGTGGAGGCCGTACCCATGGTGTTGCAGGTGCCGGAACTGCGCGACATCGAGGCTTCCGCTTCGAGGAACTCCTCCTGGGTCATCTCGCCGGCCTTGACGGCTTCCGAGAATTTCCAGAGGTGCGTGCCGGAGCCGACGCGCTCGCCGCGGAAATAGCCGTTCAGCATCGGGCCGCCGGTGACGACGATCGACGGCAAATCGGTGGAGGCGGCGGCCATGACCAGCGAAGGCGTGGTCTTGTCGCAGCCGACGAGCAGCACGGCGCCGTCGATCGGCTGGCCGCGCATCGCTTCCTCGACGGCGAGTGCGGCGAGGTTGCGGAACATCATCGCGGTCGGACGGAAGGTGTTTTCCGAGGCCGAGAAGACCGGAATTTCTACCGGGAAGCCGCCGGCTTCCCAGACGCCCGCCTTCACCTTTTCCGCGAGTTCGCGCAGATGGCCGTTGCAGGGGGTCAGGTCCGACCAGGTGTTGAGGATGCCGATGACCGGACGTCCGTCGAAGAGGTCATGCGGGTGTCCCTGGTTCTTCAGCCAGCCGCGGTGATAGATCGTGTCGCGGCTAGTGCCGCCGAACCAGTGTTGGGATCGCAGTTTGCGGGGCCAGGCCGCCGGTTTGAAAGCACTCATGACGTTTTCTCTGTCTCTTTCTGGGGAGCCCGCCGCCCGATCGGCGGAAAACCCTCAGAGCATGTTGACGGTGACGGGTAGCTCCGCTGCACGAACGAGCCGGTTGCGCAGCGGCAGACCGAATTGCGGCGCTTCGATTTCGAAGATGTCGCCTTCCTTCGTCACGAAACCGTCGGCGCAGGAGAGCGTGGCGGTTCCGAACATATGCACGTGAAGGTCCCCCGGCTGGCGGAACAGCGCATACTTGAAATGGTGGTATTCGAGGTTCGCGATCGTGTGGGACATGTTGGCCTCCCCGGAGAGGAAGGGCTTTTCCCAGACGGTCTTGCCGTCGCGCAGAATGCGTGACGTGCCCTCGACATGATCGGGCAGGGCGCCGACCATCAGCTCCGGGCCAAAGGCCGCCGGCCGGAGCTTGGAATGGGCAAGGTAAAGATAGTTGATCTTTTCGGTGACGTGATCGGAAAATTCGTTGGCAACCGAGAAGCCGATGCGGAAGGGCGTCCCGTCCTCGCCGATGATGTAGTAGCCGGCAAGCTCCGGTTCTTCTCCGCCATCGAGTGCGAAGGAGGGGGAAACGAGGTCTTCGCCGGGCGCCACGGCTTCGACGCCGGTGCCCTTGTAAAACCATTCCGGCTGGACGCCGGTCTCACCCGGCTTCGGCTTGCCGCCTTCGATGCCCATGCGGAACATCTTCATGGAGTCGCTCATGCCCGCGGTATCGGTATGCATGCTGTCGCGCGCCGAGGCGGAGCCGGTGTGGGTGAGGCCCGTACCGGTGAGATACATGTGCGCCGGGTCCGGATGACGGACCGGGCAGTCGAGTTTGCCTTCGGCGGCGAGCGCGGCAAGATCGACCGCATCGCCGGCGCCCTGGCGTTCGATGATCGCAGCAAGCGGAGCCTTGGCGGCGACTGCCGCTTTGGCCAGCTCGTAGGTGGAGGCGAAGCCGGGAACGAGGCGCGCGGCATCACCCTGGCGGCAAATCACGCCGCCAGTCTTCAATTGCGAGAGAAACATAAGCCTATCCTCAGACTGCTTTGTTCTTGTTGTAGACGTCGAAGTAGACAGCCGCGAGGAGCACGAGGCCCTTGATCAGCTGCTGGTAGTCGATGCCGATCCCCATGATCGACATGCCGTTGTTCATGACACCCATGATGAAGGCGCCGATGACCGCACCGGTGATCTTGCCCACGCCGCCGGATGCCGAGGCACCGCCGATGAAGCAGGCCGCGATGACATCGAGTTCGAAGCCGACGCCGGCCTTCGGGGTCGCCGAGTTCAGGCGGGCCGCGATGATCATGCCGGCAAGCGCGGCAAGAACGCCCATGTTGACGAAGGCATAGAAGGTCAGCCGCTCGGTATTGATGCCCGAGAGCTTCGCCGCCTTCTCGTTACCGCCGAGCGCATAGATGCGGCGACCGATGGTCGAGCGGTTGGTGACGAAGGAGTAGAGCGCGATCAGCACGCCCATGACGACCAGCACGTTCGGCAGGCCGCGGTAGGTCGCAAGCTGGAAGCCGAGGAAGAGCGCGACCGCACTGATGATCGCCATCTGCACGATGAAGAAGACGAAAGGTTCGTTCTCGGTGCCGTGCTGCTCGTTGAGACGGCGGTTCTTCAGGCCGGAATAGATCGCGAGAGCGACAAGCGCGAAGACGACGAGCAGGGCCACGTAGTTCTTGATCAGGCTTGTGCCCGGATCGGTGACCGACAGGAAATCCGGAATGAAGCCGGTCGAAAGAAGCGTGAATTCCTTCGGGAACGGGCCGATCGGGCGGCCTCCGAGGGCCACATAGGTCAGGCCACGGAAGACCAGCATGCCGGCGAGCGTCACGATGAAGGACGGGATCTTCTGGTAGGCGACCCAGTAGCCCTGGGCCGCGCCCATAAGGCCGCCAAGCACCAGACACAGCGGCACCACCAGGGAGAAATGCCATCCCCACTTCACCAGCATGATTGCCGATATGCCGCCGATGAAGGCGACGATGGAGCCGACCGAGAGGTCGATGTGACCCGCCACGATGATCAGCAGCATGCCGAGCGCCATGATGACGATGAAGGAGTTCTGCAGCACCAGGTTGGTGATGTTGACGGGCTTGAACAGAACGCCACCGGTCAGGAACTGGAACAGCAGCATGATGACGACGAGCGCCAGCAGAAGGCCGTATTCACGGATGTTGTGACGCAGGTAGTCGCCCACGGAGACCTTGGGGGTTTCGGTTCTTGTTTCGGTGGTCATTTAGTTTTTCTCCCCAGAGCGCATGATGGCACGCATGATGGACTCTTGGCTTGCTTCTCCCTTCGGAAGTTCGGCGACGATGCGGCCCTCGTTCATGACGTAGACGCGGTCGCAGGTGCCGAGCAACTCGGGCATTTCCGACGAGATCATCAGGATGCCTTTGCCCTCGGCGGCAAGCTGGTTGATGATGGTGTAGATTTCGAATTTCGCCCCCACGTCGATGCCGCGGGTCGGCTCGTCGAGGATGAGGACTTCAGGGTTGGTGAACAGCCATTTCGACAGCACGACCTTCTGCTGGTTGCCGCCCGAAAGATTGACGGCTTCCTGGTAGATCGAGTGCGAGCGGATGCGCAGCTTGTTGCGGTAGCCCGAAGCGACCTGCGCTTCCTTGCGCTCGTCGATGACGCCGCTCTTGGAGACATCGCTGAGATTGGCGAGCGTCGTGTTCTTGACGATGTTGTTCTGCAGCACGAGGCCGAGCTGCTTGCGGTCTTCCGTCACGTAGGCGAGACCGGCCTCGATCGCCCGCGGGATCGTGCTGACGTCGACCGGCTTGCCGCGCATCAATACCTCGCCGGTGATCCTGTGGCCCCAGGAGCGGCCGAAGATACTCATGGCGGTCTCGGTGCGGCCGGCGCCCATGAGGCCGGCGATGCCCACGACTTCGCCCGCACGGACGGTCAGGTTGACGTCATGCAGGAACTGCCGGTCGCGGTGGTTCTGGTGGAACACGTTCCAGTTCTTCACCTCGAGCAGCACGTCGCCGATCTTCGGCTCGCGCGGCGGGTAGCGGTCTTCCATGTCGCGGCCGACCATGCCCTTGATGATGCGGTCCTCGCTGATCTCCTGCGTGTGACAGTCGAGGGTCTCGACGGTGGTGCCGTCGCGCAGGATGGTGATCTGGTCGGCGACCTTGCGGATCTCGTTCAGCTTGTGGGAAATGATGATCGAGGTCATGCCCTGCTTGCGGAATTCCATCAGCAGGGTGAGCAGGGCATCGGAGTCGTTTTCGTTGAGCGAGGCCGTCGGCTCGTCGAGGATGAGCAGGCGGACCTTCTTGGAGAGTGCCTTGGCGATCTCGACGAGCTGCTGCTTGCCGACGCCGATGTCGGTGATGCGCGTGCTCGGAGAATCCTTGAGGCCCACCTTCGCAAGAAGCTCTTTGGTCCTTGCAAAGGTCTGCGGCCAGTTGATCACGCCGTTGACGGCCATCTCGTTGCCGAGAAAGATGTTTTCAGCGATCGACAGCAGCGGCACGAGGGCCAGCTCCTGGTGGATGATGATGATGCCCAGTTCCTCGCTGTCGGAAATGGTGCTGAAGTGACGGACCTCGCCGTCGTAATGGATTTCGCCCTCATAGGTGCCGGCAGGATAGACACCGCTCAGGACCTTCATCAAGGTCGACTTGCCGGCGCCGTTTTCGCCGACCAGGGCGTGGATTTCGCCTTCGCGAACCTTGAGGTTGACGTTGTCCAGGGCTTTGACCCCGGGAAACGTCTTGGTGATGCCACGCATCTCGAGAATGATGTTGTCCATGTGCAGAATTCCAGCGCAGGCGGGCGACCAAGGTACAGCCGGCGGCGCGAGCTCCCTCAACGCGTATGATACAAAAACGGGTCCGCGAAAGGTCGCGGACCCGCCATGATCGCAAGGATTAGTTGTCGATCTGCTCGGCCGTGTAGTAGCCGGCGCCGACGAGGACGTCCTTGGCATTGGCCTTGTCGAGTGCGACCGGCTTCAGCAGGTAGGACGGAACGACCTTGACACCGTTGTTGTAGGTCTTCTCGTCGTTGATCTCCGGGGTTTTGCCGCTCATGATGGCATCAACCATCGAAACGGCGACCTTGGCGAGTTCGCGCGTGTCCTTGAAGACGGTCGAATACTGCTCGTCGGTGAGCATCGACTTGATCGAAGGCAGTTCTGCGTCCTGACCGGTTACGATCGGCATCTTCAGGTCGCCGGAGCCGTAGCCGACGCCCTTGAGAGCCGACAGGATGCCGATGGACAGGCCGTCGTAGGGCGACAGAGCGCCGTTCAGCTTGTCTTCGGTGTAGGTCGAGGAGAGCAGGTTTTCCATGCGAGCCTGGGCGACGGTGCCGTCCCAACGCAGGGTGCCGACCTGGTCCATGCCCATCTGGCCGGACTTGATGACGATGTCGCCGCTGTCGATCAGGGGCTGCAGAACCGACATTGCGCCGTCATAGAAGAAGAAGGCGTTGTTGTCGTCCGGAGAACCGCCGAAGAGTTCGACGTTCCACGGCTTGGTGTCCGGGAACTTCGCCTTGAGACCGTCAACGAGGCTGGTCGCCTGGAGAACGCCGACCTGGAAGTTGTCGAAGGTGGCGTAGTAGTCGACGTTGCCCGAGTCACGGATCAGACGGTCATACGCGATGACCTTCACGCCGGAATCGGCAGCCTTCTGCAGGATGTCGGAGAGCGTGGTGCCGTCGATCGCAGCAATGACCAGAACCTTGGCACCCTTGGTTACCATGTTCTCAATCTGGGCGAGCTGGTTCGGGATATCGTCGTCGGCAAACTGCAGGTCCGGGTTGTAGCCGGCTTCCTTGAACAGCTTCTCCATGGTTTCGCCGTCCGAGATCCAGCGGGTCGAGGTCTTGGTCGGCATCGAGATACCAACCATGCCCTTGTCTTCGGCAAAGACGTTGGACGTAAAGGATGCGATGCTGATTGCGACAGACGCAATCAGTGCGCCGAGTTTCTTCATGGTAACCTCCCTGGTCATACCGTACGGCGCCAAGCCCCTCCTGGCGCCGCTGAAACAAGAACGGGTGGCTGGCTTCGCAGCCCCCCAGCTCCGGAGGCGAGTTTTATCGCCCTCGATATATCGATCAAATGATTATTTTGACTTTCTGCATATCATAGTTGATATACAGTTCATGTCCGAAATCCACTTTCAGCGCCTGCAACCGAAGCATTTCAGCCTGATCCGCGTGATCGCGGAGCGCGGGCAGCTCAGTCTCGCTGCCCAGGCGCTGTCGATCACGCAGCCCGCTGCCTCGCGGATGCTTGGGGACATCGAGCGGCTGATCGATGCGCCGGTGTTCGTTCGCACGCCGAAGGGCATGGAGCCGACGGCGGTCGGTCTGGCGCTCGCGCGGCGGGCGCGAACACTGCTGGAGGAGATGGACGAAGCGATCCGCGAGGTCGATGCGATCAAGCGCGGCCTGCGCGGCACTGTGCGTGCCGGTGCCGTCACCGGTGGGGCCGTGGGCTTCATCGTGCCCGCCATCCAGGCGCTCAAGGCGGAGGCGGCGGCAGCCGACATCCATGTCGACGTCGCCTCCAGCGACGCCCTGATCGGCGACCTCCTGTCGGGCCAGCTCGACTTCGCGCTCGGGCGTATTCCGGCAGGGATCGATGCGCGTCAGTTCGACATTCTCGACGCGCGCGTGGAGGAGGTGAACCTCCTCGTGCACGAGAGCCATCCACTGGCCTACGCCAATGATCTGTCGCCGGCCGACATCGTGCATTTTGCATGGGTGATGCAGGCGCCGGGCGCGCCGGTGCGGCAGGCGGTGGAAGCGATGTTCATCGAATCCGGCGTGCAGATTCCCTCCAACATCGTCAACACGACCTCGCTGCTGGTTATGATCGCCATGCTTGCGTCCTCGAACGCCATCGCGCCCATGTCGCGGGAGGTGTCCGATCTCCTGTGCGGCAGCACCGGTACCGGCCTCTGCAAGCTCGACATCCGCGTGCCGATCGTGGTGGCGCCCTACCACCTCCTGACGGTCAAGCGGACGCAGATGACGCCGGTGGCGGCGCGGCTACGCGATCTCGTCATGCAGGAGCTCCACGCCACCCCCCGGTGGTCCGGCAGCCGATAGAGGCCAGCGTTAAGCCGGAGTGAAGCCGCCGAGCCTGTCCGCGAGCGTTGCGATGGTTGCGGCGTCGGCATTGGCGAAGGCAAAACGCAGGTAGGCTTCCTGACGCTCGCCGAAATAGGCGCCCGGCAGGCACAACACGCCGGCCTTCCTCGCAAGCATCTCCGCCACCTCGGCGGATGTCAGATCGCCGAAGGGGTGGCGGATGAAGGCGAAATAGGCGCCGAGCGAGTCCATCTTCCATGCGGGAAGGCGCGCCATCACGGCGCGGAGCGCGGCCGTCCGGGCGAGGATTTCGGTACGGTTGGCGTTTCGCCATTGCTTCAGCGCCGGAATGGCCCTCGCGACGGCGGCCTGCGGCGCGCGCGGCGCGCAGATCTGCAGATTGTCCATGACCTTGGCGATCTCGGCGACCGTGCGTTCGCCGGCGGTGACGGCGCCGAGCCGGTGGCCGGGAATGCAGAACGACTTGGAGAAAGAATAGAGAAGGACGAGGTTTTCTTCCCATCCCGCCACCGACAGCAGGTCGTGTGGCCGTTCACCCGCCGGCAGGAAATCTCGATAGGTCTCGTCGAGAATGAGCCAGGCGCCGGCCGCACGGCAGAGTTCGAAGATGTCTTTTAGCAGTGGGCCGGGATAGACGGCGCCGGTCGGGTTGTTCGGGGTGACGAGGGCGATCGCCTTCACGCCCCGGGCGAGGACCTCGCGGACACGTTCCAGGCGCGGCACGAAGCCGTCGGCGGCGTCGAGCGGCAGCAGTTCGCGCCCGATGCCGAGCATCGCGAGCGTCGTCTCCTGATTGAAATAGAAGGGGTCGGTCAGCGCCACCCGGTCGCCGGCGCCGGCGATAGCCATCACGGCCGCCATGAAGGCCTGATTGCAGCCGGAGGTGATATGGATGTTCGCGGCGGTGACGGGCGCGCCATAGATTTCAGCCATCTCCGCGGCATAGGCATCGCGCAGCGCATCCTCGCCCTCGATCGGCCCGTAGCCGGCGCAGGCCTTCGAGGCCGCAGCCTCGCCAAGCCAGGCGAGCATGTCGGGATGCGGCGGATAGCCGGGGACGGCCTGCGAGAGGTCGATCAGTGGTCCCGATGCGCCGTCATACGCGCGGCCCCAGGCGAAGACCGAAGGAACCGGCGGCGGAGACAGCCGGGATACGAGCGGATTGAAGGGGGCGGAGGGCATGGTTCGTCGTCTTTCCAGTTTGCTTATCGCTTCTCGCTCTTGCGGCGGGGCTTGGTGGCAAGTGCGGCGCGCGGGAGGGACCGCGTTGAAAACGTGCCGAGCGGATCGGATTGTGCGGGCGCGGCACGCGGCGCGCGGCTGCGGATGAGGTGGCGGGCCGAGGTGCTCGGGCGGGAGCGCCGCTCGCTTTCGATGGTCGCGAACATCCAGTCGATGAAGACCTTGGCTATCGGGGCCGAACGCACCTCGTTGCGGCAGGTGACGTAAAAGGCGTCGGAGGCAGGGACCGAGAGGTCGAAGGGAATGACGAGTTCACCCGAGGCGATGAGGCTGCTTGCGGTGATATTGTCGCCGAGCGCGATGCCCTGGCCATGACGGGCCGCTTCCGTCGAGAGCCGTGCGTCGCTCATGAAGTGCTCCCTGAGCCGCGGCATGTCGAGCTGATCGGCGGCGGCAAGCCAGGTGTTCCATTCGCGTCCGTCGTCGCCGTGCAGCAGGACGTGGTCGCGCAGATCGCGGACTGAGCGCAGAGGCCGGCTGTTGAGAAGGGTCGGGCTCGCAACGGGGAAGAGTTCGAGGCTGCTCCACAGCCGCGCCCAGCAGTCACGCCAGCCGCCCGGCCCGTAGAGGATGGCGACGTCAATCTCCGGCGATTGCACGAGCGCGGCGTCGTTGCTGGAGGTCAGCGTCAGGCTGATCTCCGGATACTGCTCGCTGAAGGACCCCATGCGCGGGATCAGCCAGAGCGAGAGCAAGGCGGGGACGCAGGAGACGCGCAGGTTGCCGCTGGTCGAGGGGCGGTTGACCAGAGCGGTCGCGGCGGCGATGCCTTCGAAGGCGGAGGAGACGGCAGGCAGCAGCAGCGCGCCCTGCGGCGTCAGCTTGAGCCTGTTGCCGCCGCGTTCGAACAGGCTCGCCTTCAGGCTTTCCTCAAGCGTCCTGATCTGGTGGCTGACTGCGCCGTGGGTCACCTTCAGTTCGCGGGCGGCGGCGGAAATCGAGCCGAGCCTTGCGGCGGCCTCGAAGGCGCGGAGCGGATTGAGCGGTGGCAGGCGCGCGGTCATGGGCTCGATGCTTGTGAATTTTTCTCACATGGATTGCTATTACATCGTCAATTGCATTTCCATCCCTTTTGCAGGGATAATGCTCAACATTGAGGCAGAGCCGAAGAATGCCCTTTTGAAAGTCATATCGTGGCCAGGCCGCGGACCCGCTTTCGAAACGGCGAAGAAAGGAACGACGAGATGGCGTGGGATCCGGCGAAACTCGAAGCGCTCAGGGCGAAATACGGTGGCGACGGGGCTGGCGAGATTTTCGATCCGAAGTTCGCCAAGGTCGGTGCCAAGATCTTTTCGAACGGCACCCGCGCGGCTCCCTATGCCGGCGTGCCGACCTTCCTCAGCGCCCCGCATCGACAGGTCGACCCGCAGGCCCCGGATTTCGGCGACCTGCAGGTGGCGATCGTCGGCGTGCCGATGGATCTCGGCGTCACCAACCGTCCGGGATCGCGGTTCGGGCCGCGGGCCCTGCGCAGCATTGACCGCATCGGTCCCTACAACCATGTTCTCGACTGCGCGCCGGTCTTCGACCTCAAGGTGGCGGACATCGGCGACGTGCCGTTTTCCAGCCGCTATCGGCTGGAGCTCAGCCACGAGGACATTGAACGCTATCTCTCGAAGATCGTCGACGCCGGCGTGCTGCCGCTCTCGGTCGGCGGCGATCATTCGATCACCCAGTCGATCCTGAAGCCCATCGCCCGCAAGCACGGTCCGGTCGGGCTCGTGCACATCGACGCCCATTGCGATACCGGCGGGCCGTTCGACCAGTCGAAGTTCCATCATGGCGGCCCGTTCCGCAACGCGGTTCTCGACGGCACGCTCGATCCGACCCGCACGATCCAGATCGGCATCCGCGGCTCGGCGGAGTATCTCTGGGAGTTCTCCTACGAGTCCGGGATGACCGTGATCCATGCCGAAGAGATCACCGGCCTCGGCATGCCGGCGATCATCGAGAAGACCAGGAAGATCATCGGCGACGGCCCGACCTATCTCTCCTTCGACATCGACAGCCTCGATCCCTCCATCGCCCCGGGAACGGGCACGCCCGAGGTCGGCGGGCTCACCTCGCGCGAGGTGCTCGAGCTCATTCGCGGGCTGAAGGGAATGAACCTCGTCGGCGGCGACGTGGTGGAGGTGGCGCCGCAATACGATGCGACCCACAACACGGCCCATGCCGGGGCGCAGGTTCTCTTCGAAATCCTGAGCCTGATGGTCTTCAGCCCGGCCGTCGTGAGGCGCTGAGCCGAAAGCAGGAAACCAGGCGGGCTTGCGCGAAAACGCATCCCGGCTTCAACTGAGTGATGACAACCAAGAGCCACATAAAGGGAACAAAGCCATGACGAAATTTCTGCAGACTTCGATCAGCCGCCGCGGCGTGCTGGCCGGCTCGATCGCCGGTGCGGGCATGCTTGCGATGCCCTCCATCCTCAAGGCCCAGGACAAGTCGCTGAAGGTCGGCGTCTACGGCGGCTACTTCAAGGACTCCTTCGACAAGAACATCTTCCCTGATTTCACCAAGGCGACCGGTATCGCAATCGAATCCGTCGCCGAGCCGACCGGGGAAGCCTGGCTCGTGCAGCTCGAGCAGGCCGCCAAGGCGGGCCAGGCGCCCGCCGACGTCTCGATGATGTCGCAGGTCGCGATGCTGAAAGGTCAGGCGACCGATCTCTGGGCGCCGCTTGATCTCGGCAAGATCAAGAACGTCTCGAACCTCGTCGACCACTTCGTCAACAAGTATCCGGACGGCCGGGTCGCTGGCCTCGGTGCCGTCGCCTGGTACATCACGCTGGTCACCAACACGGACGTCTACAAGGAACCGCCGACATCCTGGGCGGCCCTCTGGGATCCGGCGAATGAGGACAAGCTCGGCCTGCTCGCGCTCGTCTCCAACTCCTTCCTGCTGGAGGTGACGGCGAAAACCTATTTCGGCGGCACCAACGCGCTCGACACCGAGGAAGGCATCCTGAAGGTGTTCGACAAGCTCGCCGAGGTGAAGCCGAACGTCCGCCTGTGGTATCGCGACGAGGCGCAGTTCGAGCAGGCGCTGAAGTCGGGCGAGATCCCGATGGGGCAGTACTATCACGACGTGACGGGTCTTGCCGCCTCGGAAGGCCACCCGGTCCGCTCCACCTTCCCGAAGGAAGGCGGCATTCTCGACTCCGGCTGCTGGGCGCTGTCGCGCGCTTCCGAAAAGTCGGAGGAGGCCCATGTCTTCATCGACTACATGTGCCAGCCCTCGATCCAGGCGACGCTGTCGCGCAAAGTCGGTACCGCGCCGACGGTCAAGCGCGACCTGCTCGACCTGACGGCGGAGGAGTTCGCCGCGGTCTCCTCGGACATCGATCCGGTCATCCCGCGTTATGACCTCTACCAGACCAAGTCGGACTGGCTGAACCAGAAGTGGACCGAACTGATCGTCGGCTGACTTGGCGGGAGCTACGGCTGTCAACAAGACTGCCCCTCACCCTGACCCTCTCCCCGCAAGCGGGGCGAGGGGAGGCTGGAGTGCCGAGTGCCGCTCCTTTCCTTCTCCCCGCCTGCGGGGAGAAGGTGCCCGGCAGGGCGGATGAGGGGCTGTCGCCTCGATCAGAGTCTTCTGCTTGAGCGTGCCACCGGATTGCGACACAATTCGCCAGCGCAATGATATCCCGTGGCGGAAGGGCCATGTGCCCAGACCTTATTTGACTTCGGAGACATGATGTCCGGACTATCTCTCAACGGTGTCACCAAGCAATTCGGCCCCTTCACGGCCGTGGACGATGTGGCGCTCACCGTTCCGCACGGAACATTCGTCTGCATGCTCGGGCCATCCGGCTGCGGCAAGACGACCTTGCTCCGGATGATTGCCGGGCTCGACACGCCGACGAGCGGTGCGATCGTGCTCGACGGCGAGGACATCACCGGCGTGCCAACGCACAAGCGCAATCTCGGCATGGTGTTCCAGTCGCTGGCGCTCTTTCCGCACCTGACCGTCGGCGAGAACATCGCCTATCCGCTGAGGATCCGCGGCGTCGCCCGCGAGGCGCAGGCGAGGCGGGTCGAGGAACTCCTGTCGCTGATCCACCTGCCGGGCTATGCCGACAGGCCGGTGAACAAGCTTTCCGGCGGCCAGCGCCAGCGTGTGGCGATCGCCCGGGCGCTGGCGATCTCGCCAAAACTCTTCCTGCTCGACGAGCCGCTTTCGGCGCTCGATGCCAAGCTGCGCGAGGCGATGCAGGTCGAACTGCGCAAGCTGCAGCAACAGCTCGGCATCACCACCATCGTCGTCACCCACGACCAGCGCGAGGCGATGACCATGGCCGACACCGTGGTGGTGATGAACGGCGGCAAGATCCGCCAGGCCGCGAGCCCGATCGAGATCTACCGGAAGCCGGCGGACCGCTTCGTCGCCGATTTCATCGGCTCGACCAATCTCTTGCCGCTCACGGTCGACGGCGGTCGCACGCTCGTCCTCGGCCAGCCGGTCGAAGGCATTGCCGCGCCGGGCCAGACCGCCTGCAGCCTCTCCGTCCGTCCGGAGGACATCCATTTGTCGGCGCCGGGTGCTGGCCGGCTTTCCGGCCGCGTCACCTTTATCCGCGATCTCGGCGGCACCATCGAGACCTTCGTGGACGTCCGCGGCACCGAACTCATCGCCGTCTCGACGCCACGCGAGCGGCCGGCGGTCAGCGTCGGACAGGAGGTCGGCGTGATCATCGATCCGCAGACGGCCGTGGTGCTTGCCGCATGAGACGCGAACCGCCCCAGAAGGCGCTCGACTATGCGCCGCTTATCTTTCCGGCGGGGATGCTGATCCTCTTCTTCGTCATCCCGTTCGGGACGATGATCGCGGTCAGCTTCTTCCAGCGCCAGCAGGGCGGCTTCTACGAGCCAGCCTTCGTCTTCGACAACTATGCACGGTTCCTTTCCGCCTTCTTCGGCGGCGTGCTCGGCTTCTCGCTGCTGCTCGCGATCACGGTTGCCGTGGTCTGCGTCGTGCTCGGACTGCCCTTCACCTACCTGCTCTCGCGCATGTCGCGGAAGGTGCAGGTGGTCTGGCTGGTGGCGCTCTTGTCGATCCTGTCGCTCTCCGAGGTCATCATCGGCTTCGCCTGGTCGACGTTGCTCTCACGGACCGCGGGGATATCGAACCTTCTCGTCATGCTCGGGATCATGGCAAAGCCGGTGGCGTTGATGCCGAATTTCGGGGCGGTGCTGACGGGCATGGTCTACCAGGCGCTGCCCTATACCGTGCTCGTCCTCTATCCGGCCCTGGTGCGTCTCGACCCGACGCTGACGGAAGCGGCGCGCACGCTCGGTGCCTCGCCGGTGAGGGCCTTCCTGACCGTCGTCGTGCCGGCGCTTCGCAACACCGTCATCGCCACGCTGATCATGGTCTTCATCTTCGCGCTCGGCTGCTATCTGTTGCCGCAGATCCTCGGCCGACCGCAGCACTGGACGCTTTCCGTGCTCATCACCGACCAGGCGATCTACCAGTCGAACATGCCGTTCGCCGCTGCGATGGCGGTGTTCCTGGTGCTGGTGACGCTCGGCATGGTGACGCTGACGCTAATCGTCGGACGCAAGGGAGAGGCCGCATGAGCCGCAATCTGACACGTCTCTATTTCGTCCTCGTCGCGATCTTCCTCGCCATGCCGATCATGGTGGTCGCCGGGGTGTCGGTGAACGAGAAGCAGAGCCTCACCTTCCCGCCGCAGGGATTTTCGCTTTCCTGGTACAGCGCGATCTTCACTGATCCGGGCTGGCGGGCGGCCTTGTTCTCGTCGTTGCTGCTGGCGCTCGCCTCGGCGGCGCTCGCGGTCGCCATCGCCCTGCCACTCTCCTGGTTCCTGTGGCGACGGATCGCGCCGTGGGCGAATATCTTCCGGGTTCTCGGGATTGCCCCCTTCACGCTGCCGCCGGTGATCACCGCGCTCGGGCTCCTGACCTTCTGGGCGGGGACGGGCTTCTACGGCCAGCCGTGGACGGCGGTCATCGGGCACGCGATCTTCTTCGTGACCCTGCCGCTGGTGACCCTTTCTCTCGGGTTTTCGGCGATCGACCGGTCGCTGGTCGAGGCGGCGGCGACCATGGGGGCCGACGACCGGACGGTGTTCCGGACCGTCGTCCTGCCGCTCATCCGGCCGTATCTGGTCTCCGGCTACGCCTTCGCCTTCGTGCTGTCGCTCAACGAGTACATCGTCGCCTACATGACGGTCGGCTTCACCATGGAGACGCTGCCGATCAAGATCTTCAACGCGCTGCGCTACGGTTATACGCCGGTGATGGCCTCCGTCACCGTGCTCTTCGTCGCGGCGGCGGCGCTGATCTTCGGGCTGGTGGCACGTTTCGGCGACCTGCCGAAGTTGCTCGGTGCCATGGCCGCCGACGACCGTTGATCGTCGGCGGCAATCGCCCCGAACCCGGCGTCAGGCCTGAAGACCGCCGCGCAGCATGTCGATAATGGCGGAAAAGTCGCGCCCGCCCTGTCCCTGCTTTTCGAAGAGGCCGTAGATCTGCGCGGCTTCCGCCCCGAGCGGCGTTGCCGCACCGGTCGAAAGTGCGGCGTCCTGGGCGAGCTTCAGGTCTTTCAGCATCAGCGCCGCGGCAAAGCCCGGCCTGTAGTCGTTGTTGGCGGGCGAGGTCGGGACGGGGCCGGGGACCGGACAATAGGTGTTCAGCGACCAGCATTGACCCGAGGACGTCGAGGCGACATCGAACAGCGCCTGGTGCGAGAGCCCCAGCGCCTCGCCGAGCACGAAGGCTTCGCAGACGCCGATCATGGAAATGCCGAGGATCATGTTGTTGCAGATCTTCGCTGCCTGCCCGGCGCCGTCGCCGCCGCAATGGACGATCTTGCGTCCCATGGCTTCGAGACAGGGCTTTGCGCGTTCGAACGCGTCCCCCGAGCCGCCGGCCATGAAGGTCAGTGTGCCGGCGGCAGCACCACCGGTGCCGCCCGAGACGGGCGCGTCGAGCGAGGCGCAGCCCTTGCCGGCAGCGAGTTCATGAGCCTGGCGCGCACTGCCGACGTCGATGGTCGAGCAGTCGATCAGGAGCGTCGAGGCCGGGACCACCTTGACGAGTTCCCGCCAGACGGCGAGCACGTGCTCGCCCTTCGGCAACATGGTGACGACGACGCCTGCCCCTTCCGCAGCCTCCGCCAGCGAGGTGGCGGGGATGATGCCGTTTCCCGCCGCGGGCTTCAGGATCTCCGCGGAAAGGTCGAAGCCCCGGACCTCGTGCCCGGCCTTGATGAGATTGGCAGCCATCGGGCCGCCCATGTTGCCCAGTCCGATGAATGCGATGGGTGCTGCCACGGGGTGTCTCCTTCTATCGGTTGTCGGCAAGGATCATTTCGGCGGCCTTCTCGGCGATCATGATCGTTGGCGAGTTGGTGTTGCCGGAAGTGATGGTCGGCATGATCGAGGCATCGGCGATCCGAAGGCGCTTGAGCGCGCGCATCCGGAGCCGCGGATCGACGACGCTCTCGGCGTCGGCGCCCATGCGGCAGGTACCGACCGGATGGAAGATTGTCGTGCCGATATCGCCGGCCGCACGGACGAGCTCCTCGTCGGTCTCGAAGGCGGGGCCGGGTTTGTACTCCTCCGGCCGGTAACGCGCGAACGACGGCTGGGCCGCGATCCGGCGGGTCAGGCGGATCGACCGGATCGCCGTCTCCCGGTCACTTGCTGTCGAGAGGTAGTGCGGACTGATCACCGGCTGGACGGCGAAGTCCGGGCTCTGCAAATGGATGGAGCCGCGGCTCTCGGGCCTCAGATTGCAGACGCTCGCCGTAATCGCCGGGAAGGGATGGACCGGATCGCCGAACTTGTCGAGCGAAACGGGCTGGACGTGGTATTCGAGATCGGCGGTGTCCTTGTCCAGGCTCGACCTGGTGAAGATGCCGAGCTGGCTCGGCGCCATCGCCATCGGGCCGGAACGTCGCAACAGGTATTCGAGCCCGATCGTCGCCTTGCCGAAGAGGCTCGACGCCTTTTCGTTGAGCGTCGGCAGGCCGCTGACCTTATAGACGAGCCGGAGCTGCAGATGGTCCTGCAGGTTCTCGCCGACGCCCTTCACCTCCGTCACCACCTCGACGCCGGCCTTCTGCAGCACGTCGCCGCGTCCGACGCCGGAGAGTTCGAGGATGTGCGGGCTGCCGATGGCGCCGGCGGCGAGCACGGTCTCGCGACGGGCGCGGAAGGTCTTCGTCATGCCGTCGTGCCAGACCTCGACGCCGGCGACCGCGCCGTCCTCGATGACGAGCCGTTTCGCCTGCGCCCTCGTCAGCACGGTGAGGTTGCCGCGCTTGACGGCCGGCCGCAGGAAGGCCTTGGCGGTGTTCCAGCGGATGCCGGCCCGCTGGTTGACGTCGAAATAGCCGGAGCCCTCGTTGTCGCCGCGGTTGAAATCATCGGTCATTGGAATACCGGCTTCGAGTGCGGCCTTCTGGAAGGCTTCGAGGATCGCCCAGCGGACGCGCGCCTTTTCGACCCGCCACTCGCCGCCCGTGCCGTGCTTGTCGTCGGCGCCCTTGTAGAAATCCTCGGACTTGCGGAAGATCGGCAGTACGTCTTCCCAGCCCCAGCCGGTGCAGCCCATCTGCCGCCAGAGGTCGTAGTCGCGCGCCTGTCCGCGCATGTAGATCATGCCGTTGATCGACGAGCAGCCGCCGAGCACCTTGCCGCGCGGATAGAGGAGGGCGCGGCCGTTCAGCCCCTCTTCCTTCGCGGTGGTGAAGCACCAGTCCGTCCGCGGGTTGTTGATGCAGTAGAGATAGCCGACCGGGATGTGGATCCAGTGGTAATTGTCCCTGCCGCCCGCTTCCAGAAGCAGCACGCGCGTTGAGCGGTCTGCGGCGAGGCGGTTGGCCAGAACGCAGCCCGCGCTTCCGGCGCCAACGATGATGTAGTCGTAGTTTTCCATGTCGCTCCGCTAGTCCCTTCTCCCGGCGTGCGGGGATAGGGTGAGGTGAGGGCAAACGCCCTGCCATCCCATGATGCTCTGCCCCTCATCCGGCCTGCCGGCCACCTTCTCCCCGCAGGCGGGGAGAAGGAAACTTGTGGCTAATGTCGATGTTCGAAGCCGAGCATGCGTCCGAGGCGGGACGCATAGAACTCGCCGACGATCCCGCGCCGGAATAGCAGCACGCACACCATGAAGACGATGCCGGTGATGATGGTGACGGGGAATTCCGAGGTCGCGAGATAATTCCCGAGCGCCACCACGAGGCCGGCGCCGATCACCGGCCCGACGAGCGTGCCGATTCCGCCGAGCAACGTCATCAGGATCACCTCGCCGGACATCTGCCAGGTGACGTCGGTGAGCGTCGCGAACTGGAAGACCAGTGCTTTCAGCCCGCCGGCGAGCCCCGCAAGCGCCGCCGACATCACGAAGGCGCCGAGCTTGTAGCGCGCCACCGAATAGCCGAGCGAGGTTGCACGAACCTCGTTTTCGCGGATCGACTTCAGGATCATGCCGAACGGTGAATTGATGAAGCGCCAGATCACCAGCATGCCGATGAGGAAAACCCCGAGCACGAAGAAGTACATGTTGAGCGGTGTACCGAGATCGATGAAGCCGAGGAGCTTTCCGCGCGGCACGG
Source organism: Ciceribacter sp. RN22 (assembly GCF_024054295.1). Classification (NCBI taxonomy): domain Bacteria; kingdom Pseudomonadati; phylum Pseudomonadota; class Alphaproteobacteria; order Hyphomicrobiales; family Rhizobiaceae; genus Ciceribacter; species Ciceribacter sp. RN22. Next base: position 785,424 of record NZ_JAMXLD010000002.1, on the reverse strand, counting down.
ACTGGATACCGTCCTCGCCGTGGGTGAATTCCGCCTGGAGGCAGAAGAAGTAAAACATCTGCGCGAGCGCCAGCGTGATCATCGCAAAGTAGATGCCCTGCCGGCGGATCGCGAAGATGCCCATGACGAGGCCGAGAGCGGCCGCGCCTGCAACCCCGACGAGGAGCCCGAGTTCCGGCGGGAAGCCCCATTCCTTGACCGCATGGGCCGTGAAATAGGCGGCTCCTCCGAAGAACGCCGCGTGCCCGAAGGAAAGAAGGCCGGTATAGCCGAGCAGCAGGTTGAAAGAGCCCGCAAACAAGGCGAAGCACAGGAGCTTCATCACGAAGATCGGGTAGAGGAAGAAGGGGGCGGCGGCGAGAAGGCCGATGCCGCCCGCAAGCAGGATCACCTGCACGAGGGCGGGGCGTCCGCCGCCGATGTCGGAAGTGGTCGTTACCTGTGCCATGTCATGCATCCCGGCCGAAGAGGCCTGCCGGCCTGATGAGAAGAACGATCGCCATGATGACGAAGATCACGATGTTGGATGCCTCCGGATAGAAGACCTTGGTCAGCCCTTCGGCGATCCCCAGCATGTAGCCGGTGACGATCGCCCCCATGATCGAACCCATGCCGCCGACGACCACCACGGCGAAGACGACGATGATGATGTTGGAGCCCATGAGCGGCGACACCTGGTAGACAGGGGCGGCGAGCACGCCGGCGAAGGCGGAGAGCGCCACGCCGAGACCATAGGTGAGGGTCAGGAGCACCGGCACGTTGACGCCGAAGACCTGCACGAGAGTCGAGTTTTCCGTCGCGGCGCGCAGATAGGCGCCGAGCTTTGTCCTCTCGATGAGGAGCCAGGTGGCGAGGCAGACCACGAGCGATACCACGACCACCCAGCCGCGATAGATGGGCAGGAACATGAAGCCGAGATTGGTGCCGCCGGCGAGTGCCGTCGGCGTCGCATAGGGTTGTCCCGACGCGCCGTAGATGTAGCGGAACGCGCCCTCGATCGTCAGCGCAAGGCCGAAGGTGAAGAGGAGCCCGTAAAGCGGGTCGAGGTCGTAGAGACGCCGGAGGAAGAGCCGTTCGATCGCCGCGCCGAAGAGGCCGACGATCAGCGGCGCGAGGATCAGCGCCGGCCAGTAGCCGATGCCCCCGAAGGTCAGCAGCAGATAGGCGACGAAGGCGCCGAGCATGTACTGCGCGCCGTGGGCGAAGTTAATCATCCGCAGGAGGCCGAAGATGATCGCGAGGCCGAGGCTCAGCAGGGCATAGAAGGAGCCGTTGATGAGGCCGATCAGGAGCTGTCCGAGGAGTGCCTGGAGCGGGATGCCGAAGATTGTCGCCATGGTTCAGACCCCCAGGACCTTGTGGAGCATGTCCATGCGCTCTGGCAGCTCCTCCACCTTGAACTCGGAAACCATCTGGCCGTGCTCCATCAGGTAGAAGCGGTCAGCCACGCGGCTTGCGAAACGGAAGTTCTGCTCGACGAGCAACACGGTCATGCCGCGTTCCTTGAGCTTCTTCAGCACTTCGCCGATGCGCTGGACGATGACGGGAGCAAGCCCCTCCGTCGGTTCGTCGAGAATCAGCAACTTGACGCCGGTCCGCAGGATGCGGGCGATCGCCAACATCTGTTGCTCTCCGCCGGAAAGGCGGGTGCCGGGGCTGTTGCGCCGCTCCTGGAGGTTCGGGAAGAGCTCGAAGATCTCGTCGAGCGACATGCCGCCTTCCGCGACCTGTGGCGGCAGCATGAGGTTTTCCATGACCGAAAGGGTCGAGAAGATGCCTCGCTCTTCCGGCACGAAGCCGATGCCGCAGCGGGCGGTGCGGTGCAGGGGCACCTTCATCATGTCGGTGCCGTTGAAAACGATCTCACCCTTGCGGGCGCGCACGATCCCGACCAGCGTGCGCAGCGTCGTCGTCTTGCCGACGCCGTTGCGGCCGAGAATGGTGACCGTCTCGCCTTCGCGAACGGTCATGTCGACGCCGTGCAGGATGTGGCTTTCGCCGTACCAGGCGTTGAGGCCGCGGACCTCGAGAAGTGCCGTCATCTTTACGCCTCCTCCGTGCCCATGTAGGCGACGCGCACGCGCGGGTCGCTGCTGACCGTCTCATAGTCGCCCTCGGCGAGGATCTCGCCGCGTTGCAGGACGGTGACGTGGTGGCAGATGTCGGCGACGACCGAGAGATTGTGCTCGACCATCAGCACGGCGCGGGTCTTTGCGACCTCGCGGATGAGGCTGGCGATCACCCGCACATCCTCCTGGCCCATGCCGGCGAGCGGCTCGTCGAGGAGCAGGACCTTGGGATCGAGGGCGAGCGTCGTTGCGATCTCCAGCGCGCGCTTGCGGCCATAGGAAAGATCGGCGGCGATCGTGTTGCGCTCCCGGACGAGGCCGACGCTTTCGAGCAGGTTCTCGGCGCGTGGCGTCAGTGCGTCGAGCGCCGAAAGCGGACGCCAGAACTGGTGGGCGAGGCCGTTGGGGCGTTGGAGCGCCACGCGCACATTGTCGAGCACGCTCAGGTGCGGGAACACCGCGGAAATCTGGAAGGAACGCACGAGCCCCATCCGCGCGACCTTGTCGGCCGGTGTGCTGGTGATTTCCTCGCCGAGCAGCGTGATCGTGCCCGCCGTCGGCTGCAGGAATTTCGTGAGCAGGTTGAAAACGGTGGTCTTGCCCGCACCGTTCGGCCCGATCAGGGCGTGCACGCGTGCATGATGAACGTCGAGATCGACGTCCCGGACGGCGGTGAAGCCGCCGAAATCGCGGCGGAGGCCGCGCGCGGACAAGACCACGCGCGGCTCCGTAGAAGTTCTTTCGGAAGGAAGGCTCATCATTTACGGCCGGGGCTTACTTCACGAGCTCGCAACCGCTCTTGGCCGGATCGATATAGGCTTCCTTGCCGGGAATGGTCGCGAGAACGTTGAAGTAGTCCCAGGGTTCCTTGCTGTCGCCGGGCTTCTTCACCTCGAGCAGGTACATGTCGTGGAACATGCGGCCATTGGGGCCGACCGTGCCGCCACGACCGAAGACGTCGTCGACCGGCATTTCGTGCAGGGCCTTGGCGACGGCTTCCGTCTCGTCGGTTCCGGCCTTATCTATCGCCTTCAGGTACTGCAGGACGGCGGAATAGGTGCCGGCATGGACCATGTTCGGCATCTTGCCGGTGCGCTCGAAAAAGCGCTTGCCGAACTTCTGGCTGTCCTCGTCGCGGTTCCAGTAGAAGCCTTCCGTGAGCGTCAGGCCCTGGGCCGCCTCGAGGCCGAGGCCATGGACTTCGGCGAGCGTGAAGAGGAGAGCCGCGAGACGCTGGCCGCCCTGGGTGATGCCGAACTCGGCTGCCTGCTTTATCGCGTTCTGCGTGTCGGCGCCGGCGTTGGCGAGGCCGACCACCTTGGCGCCCGAGGACTGTGCCTGCAGCAGGAAGGACGAGAAGTCGGTGGTCGCGAGCGGATGGCGCACCGCGCCGACGACGCTACCGCCGTTCGCCTTCACGAAGTCGCTGGTCTGCTGTTCGAGGGAGTAGCCGAAGGCATAGTCCGCGGTCAGGAAGAACCAGCTGTCGCCGCCCTGTTTCACGAGCGCGCCGCCGGTGCCGACTGCGAGCGCATGGGTATCATAGGCCCAGTGGAAACCGTAGGGGCTGCACTGCTTGCCGGTGAGTTCGGTGGTGGCAGCGCCGGTGACGATGTCGATCTTCTTCTTTTCCTTGGCGATCGCCTGGACCGCGAGCGCGACGGAAGAGGTCGTCAGTTCCATGATCGCGTCGACCTGCTCGGTGTCGTACCACTGGCGGGCGATGTTGGAGGCGATGTCCGGCTTGTTTTGATGGTCGGCGTCGACGATCTCGACGGGTACGCCGAGCACCTTGCCGCCGTAATCCTCGATCGCCATCTTGGCGGCTTCGACCGACGACTTGCCGCCGAAGTCGGCGTAGACGCCGGACTGGTCGTTCAGGATGCCGATCTTGACTTTGCCGTCCGATGCGTCGGCCAGAGCAGCGGTGCTGCTCGCCAGCACGATCGCCAGCGACGCGATGAGATTCTTGCGCATATGGTCTCCTCCCAGAGTCTTCCAGACTGCGAATCTGTTCAATTTTGACCAGCCGCGCTCCTCAACGCGGCCAATCGTGGGCGCATGATCCGGGAAAAGATCAATTGACGCAAGTTTTAGCGCCGACTAATTGCAAACAGGTTCTGTTCGTTTTTGAACAGATATCGGGAGCGGCGATGCATTTCACCTGGGACGATCTACAGTATTTCCTGGCGGTGGCCCGCACGGGGCAGTTGTCGACCGCGGCAAGGCAGCTGCGGACCAGCCACGCGACCGTCTCGCGGCGGATAGACCGGCTGGAATTCGCCTTGAAGGTCAAACTCTTCGAGCGCAATCCGCGCGGCTACGTGCTGACCGGCATGGGACAGCGCTTCGTCGAGACGGCCGAGAAGATGGAGCAGGAAACGGAGCGGCTGCAGGCCGATCTGGCCGGTGGCGGCAGCGCGCAGCGCGGCGTGGTCCGCCTCAGCGCGCCGGAAGGCTTTGCCAATTTTTTCTTCACCGGGACGCTTCAGACCTTCGCAGCAGCGTTGCCAAACATCTCGCTCGAACTCGTGACGATCCAGCAGATCATGGCGCTCTCGCGCAAGGAGGCCGATCTCGCGGTCGTCCTTGATCCGCCGAAGGCGGGGCCGTATTTTTCCGAGAAGCTCTGCGACTACCGGCTGAAGATCTACGGCACGCGGGCGTACCTCGAGAGCCGGGGTGCTCCGCGGAGCCGCGACGACCTGCTGGACCACGCCTTCATCGGCTACATCGAAGACATGATCTTCGCGCCGGGCCTCGACTATCTCGGCGACATCCATCCGCGGATAAAGCCGCATTTCCAGAGTTCGAGCATCTTCGCGCAATTGACGGCGACGCGGAACGGGCTGGGGCTCTGTGTGCTGCCGATCTTCATCGCCGAACGCTATCCGGAGCTGGAGGTCGTCCTCGAAGACGAGGTCGAGCTGCTGCGCCACTACTGGATCACCTGCCACCGCGATCTGCGGCAGGTGGGGCGCGTTAGGAGCGTCATCGAGTTTCTGAGGGCGAGCGTGCGGGAAAGCATGGACGCCTTTCTGGGGACGGCAACGGTGAAACCCGGCGAGAGTAGTCCTGTGGGGGCGGCGGAAGCGCTCTCACGCGTTCCGTAACCGCCCTTCCGCGAGGTCGAGCACCGACTTTGCAGCGTCCATGACGTTGGTGCCGGGGCCGAAGACGGCGGCGACGCCGTGGTCCATGAGGTAGTCGTAGTCCTGGCGCGGGATGACCCCGCCGACGACGACGATGACGTCTTCGGCACCCTTCGCCTTCAGCGCCTCGATGAGCTGCGGGGCGAGCGTCTTGTGGCCGGCGGCGAGCGAGGACATGCCGACGACCTGCACCTTCTCGGCGACGGCAAGATCGGCGGCCTCCTCCGGCGTCTGGAAGAGCGGCCCGGCGATCACCTCGAAACCGATATCGCCGAAGGCCGACGCGATTACCTTGGCGCCGCGGTCATGCCCGTCCTGGCCGAGCTTGGCGACGAGGATGCGGGGTGCCGCACCCTTGACCTCCCTGTAATGCTTCAGGCGATCGGAAAGCGTTGCCAGCTCCGGATCGCCCTCGTAGGCCTTGCCGTAGATGTTGCGGACGACCTTCGGAACGGCCGTATGGTCGCCGAAAACCTTGCGCATGGCGTCGGAGATTTCGCCAACCGTGGCCCGTGCCCGGGCCGCCTCGACGGCGGCGTGAAGCAGGTTGCCTTCTCCGCTCGCGGCGACATCGGTGAGCCGGGCCAGTGCCGCCTCGACGGCCTTCGGGTCGCGCTGGCGCCGGATCTGTTCGAGCCGTTTGATTTGGGCGGCGCGCACGGCCGAATTGTCGATCTCCAGGATGTCGATCGGCTGCTCGTCGTTCAAACGGAACTTGTTGACGCCGACGATCACCTCTTCGCCCTTGTCGACCGCCGCCTGGCGGCGGGTCGCGGCCTCCTCGATCAGCTTCTTCGGAAGACCTGCGTCGACCGCCCTGGTCATGCCGCCCATCGCCTCGACCTCCTCGATCAGCGCCCAGGCCTTGTCGGCGAGTTCCCCGGTCAGGCTCTCGACGTAATAGGAGCCGGCGAGCGGATCGACCACCTTGGTAACGCCCGTCTCGTGCTGGAGGATCAGTTGGGTGTTGCGGGCGATGCGCGCGGAAAAGTCGGTCGGCAACGCGATCGCCTCGTCGAGCGCGTTGGTGTGCAGCGACTGGGTGCCGCCGAGCGCCGCCGACAGCGCCTCGTAAGCCGTGCGGATGACGTTGTTGTAGGGGTCCTGTTCCTGCAGCGACACGCCTGAGGTCTGGCAATGGGTGCGCAGCATCAGCGAAGACGCCTTCTGGGGCTGGAACTCCTCCATGATGCGGGTCCAGAGCAGGCGGGCGGCGCGCAGCTTCGCCGCCTCCATGAAGAAGTTCATGCCGATCGCGAAGAAGAAGGAGAGGCGGCCGGCGAAGTCGTCGACGTTCAGGCCCTTCTTCAGGGCGGCACGGACATATTCGCGCCCGTCGGCCAGCGTGAAGGCGAGCTCCTGCACCAGCGTCGCCCCGGCTTCCTGCATGTGGTAGCCGGAGATCGAGATGGAGTTGAACTTCGGCATATCCTTCGCCGTGTATTCGATGATGTCGGCGATGATCCGCATCGAGGGTTCCGGCGGATAGATGTAGGTGTTGCGGACCATGAACTCCTTGAGGATGTCGTTCTGGATGGTCCCGGAAAGCTGCGCCCGCGGCACGCCCTGTTCCTCGCCGGCGACGATGAAGTTCGCGAGGATCGGGATCACCGCACCGTTCATGGTCATCGAGACGGAGATCTTTTCGAGCGGGATGCCGTCGAAGAGGATCTTCATGTCCTCGACGCTGTCGATCGCCACACCCGCCTTGCCGACGTCGCCGACGACGCGCGGATGGTCGCTGTCATAGCCGCGATGGGTCGCGAGGTCGAAGGCGACGGAGACGCCCTGCTGACCGGCCGCAAGATTGCGGCGGTAGAAGGCGTTCGATTCTTCCGCGGTGGAAAAGCCCGCATACTGGCGGATCGTCCAGGGCCGCCCGGCATACATGGTGGCGCGCGGTCCGCGGACGAAGGGCGCAAACCCCGGCAGGCTGTCGAGATGCTCGATGCCTTCGAGGTCCTCGGCCGTGTAGAGCGGCTTGACGTCGATGCCTTCCGGCGTGTGCCAGGTGAGGCTCTCGGCCGGGCGCTTCAGTTCCTTCTCGGCCAGCGCTTCCCAGTCCTTGATGGTTTTCTTGGTCATTGCCGGATTCCCCCGAGGTGACGCTGACTTGAACGGTGTGCGGCGCCAGACGCGTGGTATGCATCGCAGCCGCTGAATTTGACCCAAATATCGCTCGGTAGTATCTTCCGACACTCAACCGGAGCGCCGTGCCATGTCCGTGAAAGCGTCTGTTTCCCTGTCTCCTCAGCAGGAAGAGTTTGTCCGCAAGCTGGTCGAGGAAGGCCATTATCCGAGCTTGAGCGCCGTTGTCGAGCGGGGGCTGGAACTCGTGCGCGAAGAGACCGAGATGAAGGAGGAGGAGCTTGCGGTTCTGAAGGCTTTGCTCGACCGACGGCGCCAAGGCGAATTCCTGTCTGAAGCCGAAAGTCGCAAGCGCATCGACGCGATGATCGCCGCGAAGAAGGCCCAATATGGCTTATGAAGTCAGGCGATCTGCGGAAAGCGACCGCGATCTGGACCTGATTTTCGATCACCTCGTCAACTCCTACCTCAGCTTCGGCGATTCCATAGTCGAGGCGTTTTCTCGGGCGACGGCTCGTGTCCGCAGGATCGAGGCGGACATGGATGCCCTGGCCCATGCGCCCTACCAGGGAACGCTCTGGCCCGAGGTTGCGACGGGATTGCGTCATGTGACGAAAAACCGGGCGATCTTCTATTTCGACGTCGATGACGAACGGCAGCTCGTACGGGTACTTGCCATCTTCTTCGGCGGTCAGGATCATCAGCGGCTCATGCTGGTACGCCTCGGCACCGGGCGCTGACGGTCCGGACACAAGCCTTCGGCTGGCCGATGTCGTGTTGTGCCATTGCCCCTCATCCCCCTGCCGGGACCTTCTCCCCGTCATGACGGGGAGAAGGCGGAGTGCCGCAACGTCTCCGTCCCCTCGCCCCGCTTGCGGGGAGAGGGTCAGGGTGAGGGGCAGGGGCGCCAACATCACTCGAACTCCATGATCAGTTCGTCCACGGCGAGGCTCTGGCCGGCCTTGGCGGCGACGCGCTTGACGACGCCCCGCTTCTCCGCCTTCAGCACGTTTTCCATCTTCATCGCCTCGACGGTCGCGAGCGCCTGGCCGGCCTCGACCTGATCGCCTTCCTTGACCGCCACCGACGTGATCACGCCTGGCATCGGGCAGAGCAGCATCTTCGAGGTATCCGGCGGCAGCTTTTCCGGCATCAGCTTCGCAAGCTCAGCGACGCGCGGCGAGCGCACGCGGGCGATCACGTCCATGCCGCGCCAGCGCAGCCGGATGCCGGCGCCCGCAAGGCCGATCTTGACGCCGAGGATGACGCCGTCGACATGGAAACGGGCATGGGCCTGTCCCGGAACCCATCCGCCGGTGATCGACGATACGGCGCCGTCCGCAAAGCGGGCGAAGGTGCCGTCCGCCGAGGTTTCCACCATCAGCGGATATTCGTGTCCGGCGAGCGTTACCACCCAGTCGCGGCCGACGATGCGGCGGTGATTGCCGATGGTGCCGGAGATCTGCACGGCGCGGTCCTGCAGAATCTGGTTGATGAAGGCGGCGATGGCCGCGAGCTTGCGCGCCGAATCCGCATCCGGTGCCACGCCGGAAAAGCCTTCCGGGAATTCCTCGGCGATGAAGGCGGTGGTGAGCCGACCTTCGCGGAAGCGCTCGTGTTCCATCACGGCGGAGAGGAAGGGCAGGTTGTGGCCGATGCCCTCGACCTCGAAATCGTCGAGTGCCGCGCTCATCGCGTCGACCGCCTCGAGACGGCTCGGCGCCCAGGTGCAGAGCTTGGCGATCATCGGGTCGTAGTACATCGAGATTTCGCCGCCTTCGTAGACGCCGGTATCGTTGCGGATCACCGTGCCGTCGTCCTGGCGGCCTTCGACCGGCGGACGGTAGCGGGTGAGCCGCCCGATCGAGGGCAGGAAGTTGCGGTAGGGGTCTTCCGCATAGAGGCGGCTTTCGATCGCCCAGCCATTGAGCTTCACGTCCTCCTGGCCGAAGGCGAGCTTCTCGCCCGAGGCGACGCGGATCATCTGCTCGACGAGATCGAGGCCGGTCACGAGTTCGGTGACCGGATGTTCGACCTGCAGGCGGGTGTTCATCTCGAGGAAGTAGAACTTGTTCTCCTTGCCGTCGACGATGAATTCCACCGTGCCGGCGGAGTGGTAGCCGACGGCCTTTGCGAGCGCGACGGCCTGCTCGCCCATCGCCTTGCGGGTCGCTGCGTCGAGGAACGGCGAGGGGGCCTCCTCGATGACCTTCTGGTTGCGCCGCTGGATCGAGCATTCGCGCTCTCCGAGATAGAGCACGTTGCCGTGCTTGTCGCCGAGCACCTGGATTTCGATGTGGCGGGGCTCGGTGACAAACTTCTCGATGAAGATGCGGTCGTCGCCGAAGGAATTCTTCGCCTCGTTTTTCGACGACTGGAAGCCTTCGCGGGCTTCCTCGGCATTCCATGCGATGCGCATGCCCTTGCCGCCGCCGCCGGCGGACGCCTTGATCATCACCGGATAACCGATCTGGCCGGAAATCTTCACCGCTTCATCGGCATCCTCGATCAGGCCCATGTGGCCCGGAACGGTCGAGACACCGGCTTCCGCGGCGAGCTTCTTCGAGGTGATCTTGTCGCCCATCGCCTGGATCGCCTCGACCGGCGGGCCGACGAAGGTGATGCCTTCATTGGCGAGCGCATCGGCGAAGACGGCGTTTTCCGAGAGGAAACCGTAGCCCGGATGGACGGCGTCGGCGCCCGACTTGCGGATCGCGTCGAGGATCTTCTCGATGACGATGTAGGACTGGTTCGACGGTGCCGGGCCGATATGCACGGCCTCGTCGGCCATCTTGACATGCAGCGCGTCACGGTCGGCATCGGAATAGACGGCGACGGTGGCGATGCCCATCTTCCTCGCCGTCTTGATCACACGGCAGGCGATTTCACCACGGTTGGCGATCAGCAGTTTCTTGATTGTCACCGTCACACCTCGAATACGTCTTCAAAAGATTCCGGAAAGCTCTGCCGGGCGACCCTCTCGTTGATCACCAGCATGGCTTCGTAGGAAAGCGGGTCGAAATCCTTGTCAGCCGCGACGACTTCACGGCCGAAAAGCAGGTTGAGGCGAGCGGCGTCCAGGTTGCCGCGCTCGAAGGGTTCCGGCCCGAAATGATGCCAGAGGGCATGCAGGAAGGCCGCGTCGATGCGGTGCTCCTTGGTGCCGGGCCTCGCCTTGCGCGGCAGCGCCTTCAGCGGGGTTACGCCCTTGGGATTGGCGCGGCGGATGGTGAACTGCACACCGGTTCCCGGCATACCGGACGGAAACCCCTTGTGCTTGGTCATGTCGGGAAGGTCGGCCATCAGCGTTCTCCCCTCACAACGGGATCGTGTCGTGTTTTCTCCAGCGGGTCTCCACCTGCTTGTTGCGAAGCGAGGCGAAGGCGCGGGCGATGCGGCGGCGGGAGGAGTGCGGCATGATCACTTCGTCGATGAAGCCGCGTTCGGCGGCGACGAAGGGATTGGCGAAGCGCTCCTCGTATTCCTTCGTGCGGGCGGCGATCTTGTCGGCGTCACCGAGTTCGGAGCGGTAGAGGATCTCGGTCGCGCCCTTGGCGCCCATGACGGCGATCTCGGCGGTCGGCCAGGCATAGTTGATGTCGGCGCCGATATGCTTGGAGGCCATGACGTCGTAGGCGCCGCCATAGGCCTTGCGGGTGATGAGCGTCACCATCGGCACGGTCGCCTGGCTGTAGGCGAAGAGGAGCTTGGCGCCGTGCTTGATGACGCCGCCATACTCCTGGGAGGTGCCGGGCAGGAAGCCCGGAACGTCGACCAGCGTCAGGATCGGGATCGAGAAGGCATCGCAGAAGCGGACGAAACGGGCGGCCTTGCGCGAACTGTCGATGTCGAGGCAGCCGGCGAGCACCATCGGCTGGTTGGCGACGACGCCGACCGTCTGGCCTTCCATGCGAATGAAGCCGGTGACGATGTTCCTGGCAAAGGCTTCCTGGATCTCGAAGAAATCGCCCTCGTCGGCCAGAGCGTAGATCAGCTCCTTCATGTCGTAGGGCTTGTTGGAGCTGTCCGGGATCAGAGTGTCGAGGCGGTTCTCGATGCGCGCCGGATCGTCGTGGAAGGGACGGACCGGCGGCTTTTCGCGGTTGTTGAGCGGCAGGAAGTCGAACAGCAGGCGCACTTGTTCCAGCGCCTCGATGTCGTTCTCGTAGGCGCCGTCGGCGACCGAGGACTTCGTCGTGTGGGTGCGTGCGCCGCCGAGTTCCTCGGCGGTGACGATCTCGTTGGTGACGGTCTTCACGACGTCCGGGCCGGTGACGAACATGTAGGAACTATCCCGGACCATGAAGATGAAGTCGGTCATCGCCGGCGAATAGACCGCGCCGCCGGCGCAGGGACCCATGATGACGGAAATCTGCGGAATGATGCCGGAGGCATCGACATTGCGCTTGAAAACGTCGGCATAGCCGGCGAGCGAGGCCACACCTTCCTGGATGCGGGCGCCGCCCGAGTCGTTCAGGCCGATCACAGGTGCGCCGTTCTTCACGGCCATGTCCATGATCTTGCAGATCTTCTGGGCGTGGGTCTCCGACAGCGAGCCGCCGAGGACGGTGAAGTCCTGCGAGAAGACGTAGACCTGGCGGCCGTTGATCGTGCCCCAGCCGGTGACGGCGCCGTCGCCGGCGATCTTCTGCTCCGGCATCCCGAAGTCGGTGCAGCGGTGGGTGACGTACATGTCGTATTCTTCGAAGGAGCCTTCATCGAGAAGGACCTCGATGCGTTCGCGCGCCGTCAGCTTGCCCTTGGCGTGCTGGGCGTCGATGCGCCGCTGTCCGCCGCCCATATGGGCTTCGGCGCGCCGGGCTTCGAGCTGGTCCAATATCAATCGCATGCTTCCTCCCGATGGTCTTCAAGGCCTGCAAGTCAAGTTGTGCCCTTAAACACAGTGCCCGGCAAAGAAAATGATTGAACAGGCGCAGTTGCGGATTTATAAATTTGCAAACAGCGAAATGCGAAATTGCAAAATGGCAATCGGAAAACTCTTCATTGGCCGCAAGGTGCGCGAACTGCGCCAGGCGAGCCATGCCACGCAGGCGCAGTTTGCCGACAAGATCGGCATTTCGACAAGCTACCTCAACCAGATCGAGAACAACCAGCGGCCGATTTCGGCCGCCGTCCTGCTGGCGCTGGCGGAAAAGTTCGGCATCGACATTGCCGAGCTTTCGTCCGGGCAGAACGACCGCCTGCTCTCGGCGCTGACCGAAGCGCTGTCCGATCCGCTCTTCGAGCAGTATTCGCCGAGCCTGCAGGAGCTGAAGCTGGTGACGCAGAACGCACCCGGTCTCGCGCACGCGCTGATTGACTGCCATCAGGCCTACCGGCGCAACAGCGAACAGCTCGCAAGCTATGACGACCGCTTCGGCGGTGCTGCCCCCAACGAGACGACCTCCTATGACGAGGTGCGCGACTTCTTCCACTTCGTCGACAACTATATCCACGAGCTCGACGTCGAGGCGGAGAACCTCGCGGCCGAACTCAAGCTCGGGGAGGGGGACAACCACGCTGCGCTTTCCGCCTGTCTCGAGCGGCGATATGGCGTGCGTGTCGTGCGCGGCGAGGCCGGCGACGAGGCGGTCCGGCGCTTCGACCCGGCAAGCCGCATCCTGACGATCAGCCGCTATGCGGCGGCACCGACGCGCGATTTCCAGCTCGCGGTGCAGATCGCCCAGATGCATGCGGTGCCGAGGATCGAGCAGGTGCTGAAACAGGCTGGATTCCGTACCGAAGAGGCGGTCGAGATCTGCCGCCTCGGGCTTGAGAACTACTTTGCCGGTGCGCTGGTCCTGCCCTACCGCACCTTCCACCAGGCGGCGCGGGACCTGCGGCACGACGTCGAGCTTCTGGCGGCCCGTTTTGGCGCCTCGCTCGAGCAGGTCTGCCATCGGTTGTCGACGCTGCAGCGTCCGGGGCTCAAGGGCGTGCCGATCTTCTTCGCCCGCATCGACCGGGCCGGGAACATCACCAAGCGGCACAGCGCCGCGCGGCTGCAGTTCGCCCGTTTCGGCGCGGCCTGTCCGCTCTGGAATGCGCATCAGGCCTTCGAAATGCCGGGCCGGATCATCCGGCAGCTCGCCGAGACCCCGGACGGGGTGCGCTATCTCTGCGTCGCCACGCAGGTGAACAAGGGATCGGTCGGCTTCCGTGCGTCACAGCCGAGCTACGCGCTGGCGCTCGGCTGCGAAATCTCCTACGCGGATCAGTTCGTCTATGCCGACGGCCTCGACCTCAACAACCGCGCCGCCTACGACCCGATCGGCATCTCCTGCCGCATCTGCGAGCGGACGAAATGCACCAGCCGCGCGGTGCCGCCCCTGAAGCGCAAGCTCGTTGTCGACCATCGCCTCAGAAACGCGGTCCCTTACGAAATCGAGTGAACGGCTGGCCTGCGCCCAAAAGGCGCGGCGATCAGGAGAACAGCGGCTCGGGATGTGGCCGGAAGAAGGTGTCGACGATCGCCGGACCGACGGCGTCCAGTGTGGCCGGCGACCATTTCGGGTTGCGATCCTTGTCGATGATTGCGGCGCGAATGCCTTCGTAGAAGTCGGGCGTGCGCAGGATCTGGTCGGTCGCGGCGAATTCGCGTTCGAGGCAGGTTTCGAGATCGGGCGACGACCGGCCCTTGCGCAGGAGCGCCAGCGTCACCTTGAGGCTCGTCGGCGAGCGCGTCAGCATCGTGGCGCGCGCCTTCGTCGCGAACTCGCTGGCCTCCAGGCTGAGAGCGTCGAGGATTTCTTCGATCGTGTCGAAGGCGAAGCACCGGTCGATCAGGTTGCGGTGTTCGGCGAAGGCGAGCGCCGTCGCCGGGTTCGCCGCCTCGGCGATGACGGCGGCGACGTCGTTGTGTCCGGCGGTGGCGGGAAGGGACGCGAGCGCCTCGGCGATCTCGGAAACCTGCGAGGTATCGACCAGCCAGTCGGCGAAGCCGGCGGCAATCGCATCGGTGGCGCCGACCGGCTCGCCGGTGAGCCCCATAAAGGTGCCGAGTTCGCCGGGGGCCTGCGAGAGCAGCCAGGTCGCGCCGACATCGGGGAAGAAGCCGATGCCGGTCTCCGGCATGGCGAGGCGCGCCGTCTCGGTGGCGATCCGGTGGCTGGCATGGCCGGATAGCCCGACGCCGCCGCCCATGGTGATGCCTTCGATCAGGACCACGTAAGGTTTCGGATAGGAGCCGATCCGCGCGTTGAGCCGGTATTCTTCGCGCCAGAAGGTCGCGGGCTCCGGGCTGCCCGACTTGCCGCCTTCGTAGAGCATCTTGATGTCGCCGCCGGCACAGAAGCCGCGCTCGCCTTCCCCCGTTACCATGACGGCGGCGATCGTCGGGTCCTTCTCGAAATCGTCGAGGGCGGCGTCGATGGCGCGGACCATGCCGAGCGACAGGCTGTTGATGATCCGCGGCCGGTTGAGGCTGATCAGCCCGAGCGTGCCCGACCGGCCGGTCAGCACCTCTTCACCGGCTGTGGCGACATCAAAGAACTTCATCAATGCTCCTCCTCGTCCTGCCTCTTCCGCGCCGTTGCTCCACCCGCGGCGCTCCGCTCATAGCACATGGCCGGGGGCATGACCTCCCTGCCTTTGGTCGGGTTTCGTTCAGCCGACGACGTTGCGCGGCGTTCCCCGCTGGAAAAGCTCGATGTTTCCGACGAGCTGGTCGGCGAGCGCCTGCACGGCCTCCCGGCTCGCCCAGGCGACGTGCGGCGTCAGGATCACGTTGGGACGATCGGCGATCCGCATCATCGGGCTGTCGGCGGCCGGCGGTTCGCCGTCGGTCACGTCGAAGCCGGCGCCGGCGATCTGTCCCGCATCGAGTGCGGCCACCAGCGCCTGTTCGTCGACGAGGCCGCCGCGGCCGGTGTTGACGAGGATCGGCCTGCGCTCCATCAGCGCGAACTCGCGCGTGGCGATGATCCCGCGGGTCTCTGTGTTCAGCGGGCAGTGCAGGGTGATGACGTCGCTTCGCCGCATCACCTCGTCGAAGGCGGTCCGGCCGGGCGCGGGGTTGCGCGCAGTCTTGCGGTCGGCGACCAGCACTGTCATGCCGAAGGCCTCGGCGATGCGGGCGACGGAGCGGCCGAGCGCCCCGTAGCCGATGATCCCGAGCGTCGAGCCGGCGAGGTCGGAGATCGGATGGTCGAAGAAGCAGAACTGCCGTGCTTCCTGCCAGCGGCCGTCGATCACCGACTGCCGATAGGAAACGATGCTGCGCCTCAGCGCCAGCATCAGGGCGAAGGTATGCTCGGGAACCGTGTTCGTCGCGTAGTTGCGGATGTTACAGACAGTGATGCCGGCCTTACGGCAGGCGGCGAGATCGACGCAGTCCGTGCCCGTTGCGGCGACCGCGATCAGCTTCAGCCTCGGTGCGCCCGCGATCGCATCGGCGCGGATCGGCGCCTTGTTGGTGATGACGATGTCGGCGTCGGCGATCCGGCTCGCGACCTCGTCCGGGGCGCTGCGGCCGTAGAGCACCAGGTCGTGCGGGAAATCCGGCGCGCGAAGCGTCGTCTCCGGCGAGAGCGTGTCGCGATCGAGAAAGACGATTCTGGTCATCGGCAGTCAGTCCTCCGTCTCCTGACTTGCAGCATTAGAATGGCGAAGCGCGAGCGGGCAAGGTCGCGCCGCCTGAAAGCAGTCTTTCTCCACATGAGGGTCTCCTGCGACGATTGGCCGGGCGTTCCGCGCCTACCGCTGCGGCTTTGCAATTGCCTCCGTGGGAACCGAGGCGTACAACAATCGCAGCGGGAACCGCCCCGCATCTCGTGCGTTTGTCGACAGGACGATCGTTGAAGGAGAAGTGACATGGCTGCAGTCTCGATGACTGGCAAGGCAGGCGAAAAGGCGCAAGAAGAGGCCATCGGCAATGCCGATGCGAGCCTCCAGGACGTTCAGGCGGAACTGGACAACCTGCGCCGCGACATCGCGGCACTCACGCAGGCAATCACCTCCCTCGGCGGCGCCAAGCTCCAGGAAGCGGGTGCGCGCGCCACCGAGATGGGCGCGGAAATGGCGGGCGCCTCGGCAGCGGCCTACCAGTCTGCCCGCGAAAGCCTTGCTTCGGCCGAGCAGGATCTCGAGACCCGCATCCGCAACAATCCGTTGCAGGCGATCGGGATTGCCGCCGGCATCGGGTTCCTCGCCGCGCTGCTGACACGGCGTTGATCCCATGAACCTCATCGCGGAAGTCCTGGCCAGCCTCGTCTTGCGACGTGCCCGCCCGGTGGTGGAAGGCGTCAAACGCAACACGGTTGCTGCAATCCTGCTGATCGTGCTCTTTGTTACCGCCTATGCCGCACTCGTCGTCGCGCTCGCGCTCTACGTCGCCGAGACGGCGGGACCGGTCACGGCGGCGCTCGTCGTGGCGTTGACGGCGATCGCCCTGGCCCTGGTGGTGATCGCGGTCGTGATGGTTCTCAACCACCAGGCCCGCAAGGAGGCGCTGATGCGCCAGCAAATGGCCGCGACGATGGGCGACCCGTTCACCACGGGATTGATCGCCGAGGTGCCTCTGATGATGCGTGAAAGTCCGATCGCCACCACCGCAATGATCGGGTGTCTGGTCTATGCGCTGGCGAAGGTTGGCGGGGTGGGAAGGAAGAGCTGACCGGCGACGGAGAAGCGCGGTTGCGAACGGCCTGGAAACGGGCCGGATGGATCACTTCTTGACGCCGCTGTGTTCCGCGTGATCGAGACGTTCCAGCAAGTCCAGGAGATGTTTCGGCGTGCCTTCCTCGACGATACTATCGTAGTATCCTCGCAGCTTTGAAGCGATCAGGGTGTTGGATAATTCTCTTTCCGTGTCTGATCGCTTTGTCTTCGCCTCGCGGGCCTTGATATTCTCCCGTGCCGCCATGAACCCCGTTCACCCCGTCGCAGTATAACGAACTCCCCAGAAACCGTACTAGCATAGAAAAGTTCCGCCGCGCAGGAACCTTTTCGCGCCTCACGCGTTCCTTTTGCTCAATGCAGGCGGGGAGGCGGGAATGAGCACACTTGCCGCGCTTATGGTTCTGGTCGCATGCCATCCGGACGAGGGACGCTGCATGAAGGAGCCCGTTGCCGTCTTCTCCTTTGACAGCCGCTCGGCGTGCATGGCTGCCCTCCCCGGGGAGCTGAGGAAAGCCCGTCGGCTCACTCCTGTCATCCATGCCGACTGCATACCCGTTCAGGCGGACCTGATCGCAGGTCGTACGCCCATTCTCCAGCGGATCGAGCCGAAGCGCCTGGCCGCACTCTTGGACGAAACCAACGCGCCCTCTGGCGTTCCCCTGCTTGCGCTCACCGCGCGGCAGCCGGTGCCGGTTCCCTCTGAGCGCCACTGAACGAGAGGTCCCCGGTTCTACTCTGCGTGTTTGCACTGCCGCGTGGGAAGTCGGCGGCGGCCGAGATGGTCGCCGTCAGAGGCCCCGGATGTCGCGGTCGTCACACGCTACGGAAGAAACGGCTCACGAGCGATATCAGGAAGAGGACGATAAAGACAAAGAAGAGGATCTTCGCGATACCGGCCGAAGCCCCGGCAATGCCGCCGAAGCCCAGTACGCCTGCGACCAATGCGACGACGAGAAAGAGAAGTGCGTAGTAAAGCATGGCTTTTCTCCTTACCTGCGTCCGTCAAGAACGTTCCGCCCTGCCAAATGTTCCGCGGTCTCGAAAAGAGCCGGTTGCGCTGTCATGTCTCCGGGTTATGCCAAAAAAAGCGCCAGTTCTACCAATCCGTGCAGAATGGAGGTATGCTGGACACGTTCCTCGAGCTTCAGGAGAGGCTCGACGCGGCGGAAAGGAACGCCGAGGGGCACCACGTCACTGGAGACAATGCGTGATGAACCAAGAGAGAATCGCGCCGGACACCGGTTTCAAGCGGGATATGCTCGCCGCTCTCCCGACCCTCCGGGCGTTCGCCGTTTCGCTGACAGGACGTCACCACCTCGCCGACGACCTCGTGCAGGATACGATCGTCAAGGCTTGGGCGAAACAGGACCATTTCGAGCCCGGAACCAACATGAAGGCGTGGCTCTTCACGATCCTCCGCAACGAGTTCTATGCGCAAATGCGCAAGCGTGGACGCGAGGTCGCCGATACCGACGGTGTCTTCACCGCGCAACTCGCCACGCACCCGCAGCAGTACGGGTCGCTCGACCTTCGGGACTTCCGAAAGGCCCTCGAGCAGCTGCCGGCGGACCAGCGCGAGGCGATCATTCTCGTCGGCGCCTCGGGGTTCGCCTACGAGGAGGCGGCCGAGATTTGTGGCTGCGCCGTTGGCACGATCAAGAGTCGTATCAGTCGCGCCCGCAACAAGCTGCAGGGCATTCTCGGCGTGTCGGGCGAGGCTGATTACGGCCCGGACCCCAACGATGCCGCCGTGACCAAGCGGGCCTTTGCGACCTAAGGCCGGTCGGCCTCGGACCACGACCGGAAAATCCCGACATCAGAATGGCGGCATCCCCAAGTTGCAGGGGGCGGGAACGCGGCCTGTTCGCCGTGCCGGTACCGTCCTGTCGTCAGGCGACGATGACGATGCCGGTGAACAAGGCGATGATCAGGATCACCAGAACGATGAAGATCAGGACCCGTGCGACGGTCGCGGATGCGCTGGCCACGCCGCGAAACCCGAGAAGGCTTGCGACGGCAGCAATCAGCAGGAATATCAGAATCCATTTCAGCACGATGGGCCTCCTTCTTCGATTGCGGAATAAATGGTCCGTCGGCGAATTTGTTCCCGCGCAGGAACCGGCGCAAATTTCGCATCCGGTGGACGGATTGGCCGCTGAACGGCCTTTCGGGCAGGCCATTTCTTCGCTATGGCCGAAGATCGGTGCATTCCTGCAGGACGATGCGCCGACAGGGTTGGAAAAAAGGCTGCAATGATCTGGACAGAACGGTCCCATTCTGATCGTGTTTCATCACGAAATCAGGACGGGATTTCTGGGACGCGAAGGGGAGACTGGCTTGAAGATAGGTTCGCCAAGGGAAGTGTTCGAGGGGGAAGCGCGCGTGGCGATGACGCCGGACAGCGCGACGCAGCTCCGCAAACTGGGTTATGACTGCATCATCGAAAGCGGCGCCGGCAAGGCCGCCGGCTTTTCCGACGACGCCTATCGTGCCGCCGGGGTCGACGTCGTCGACAGCGCCGAGGCGCTCTATGCAGCCGTCGACGTGATTGCCAAGGTGCGCCCGCCGGAAACCGCAGAGGCCGAGCGTCTCGGCGCCGGCAAGACGCTGATCTCCTTCTTCTATCCGGCGCAGAACAAGGCGCTGCTCGATCTCTGCAAGGACAAGGGCGCCAACGTCATCGCCATGGACATGGTGCCGCGCATCAGCCGCGCCCAGAAGATGGACGCGCTCTCCTCGATGGCCAACATCGCGGGCTACCGCGCGGTGATCGAAGCCGGCAACAATTTTGGCCGCTTCTTCACTGGCCAGGTGACGGCAGCCGGCAAGATCCCACCGGCCAAGGTGCTGGTCATCGGCGCTGGCGTCGCCGGTCTTGCCGCCGTCGGCACCAGCGTCTCGCTCGGCGCGATCACCTATGCCTTCGACGTTCGCCCGGAAGTGGCCGAGCAGATCGAATCGATGGGCGCCGAGTTCGTCTTCCTGGACTTCACCGACCAGCAGCAGGACGGCGCGGCAACCGGCGGCTATGCCGCCCCGTCGTCGCCGGAGTTCCGCGAAGCCCAGCTCAAGAAGTTCCGCGAGATCGCCCCGGACATCGACATCGTCATCACGACGGCGCTGATTCCCGGCCGTGACGCGCCGAAGCTCTGGCTCGCCGACATGGTCGCGGCGATGAAGCCCGGTTCGGTCGTCATCGACCTCGCCGCCGAGCGCGGCGGCAACTGCGACCTGACGGTCGCCGACCAGCGCATCGTTTCCGACAACGGCGTGATCGTCATCGGCTATACGGACTTCCCGAGCCGCATGGCGGCCCAGGCATCGACGCTCTACTCGACCAACGTCCGTCACATGATGACGGACCTGACGCCCGGCAAGGACGGCAAGCTCGTCCACAACATGGAAGACGACGTCATCCGCGGGGCGACGGTTACGTTCGAGGGCGAGATCACGTATCCGCCGCCGCCGCCGAAGATCCAGGCGATCGCGGCACAGAAGCCGAAGGAAAAGCCCAAGGAACTGACGCCCGAGGAGAGGCGCGCGCAGGAGGTCGCCGCCTTCAAGGCACAGACCCGCAACCAGGTGGCGATGCTCGCCGGCGGCGGTGCGCTGACCCTGCTTGCCGGCCTCTATGCTCCGGCGAGCTTCATGAGCCACTTCATCGTCTTCGTTCTTTCGTGCTTCGTCGGCTTCCAGGTCATCTGGAACGTGTCGCACTCGCTGCATACCCCGCTGATGGCGGTCACCAACGCGATCTCGTCGATCATCATCCTCGGGGCGCTGATGCAGATCGGCTCCGGCAATTTCCTCGTGATCGTGCTCGGTGCGCTCTCGGTGTTCATGGCTGGGATCAACATCTTCGGTGGCTTCATGGTCACCCGGCGCATGCTCGCCATGTTCCAGAAGTCGTAAGGCGGGAGAGGCACGATGGAATACGGATTTACCACTGCCGCCTACGTGGTCGCGGCTGTTCTCTTCATCCTTTCGCTCGGCGGGCTTTCGGGCCAGGAGAGCGCCAAGCGCGCCGTCTGGTACGGCATCGTCGGCATGGGGCTCGCCGTTGCGGCGACGCTCTACGGACCCGGGAAGGGCAACTGGCTCCTCTCTGCCATCATGATCGGCGCTGGTGGTGCGATCGGCTGGGTGGTCGCCAAGCGCGTCCAGATGACCGAGATGCCGCAGCTCGTCGCGGCCATGCACTCGCTGGTCGGCCTCGCGGCGGTCTTCATCGGCTTCAATGCCCATATTGAACTCGGCCGCGTGCTTGCGATGGACGAGGCGAGCCGGGCGTCGCTCGAAGGCTTCGCGGCGGTGCTTGCGCACAAGACGGCCGTCGAACAGGTCATCCTCAAGGTCGAGGTGTTCCTCGGCGTGTTCATCGGGGCGGTCACCTTCACCGGGTCCGTGGTCGCGTTCGGCAAGCTCGCCGGCCGTGTCGACGGCAAGGCGAAGAAACTGCCCGGCGGTCACGTGCTGAATGCCGGTGCGGCGTTGATCTCGCTTGCCCTGCTGTTCATGTATGTCGGCGGCTCCGGCGCCTGGACAATCATCCTGATGACGCTGCTCGCCTTTTTCATCGGCTACCACCTGATCATGGGCATCGGCGGCGCCGACATGCCGGTGGTCGTGTCGATGCTGAACAGTTATTCGGGCTGGGCGGCCGCGGCGATCGGCTTCTCGCTGTCGAACGATCTTTTGATCGTCGTCGGCGCGCTCGTCGGTTCGTCGGGCGCGATCCTCTCCTACATCATGTGCAAGGCGATGAACCGCTCCTTCATCTCGGTCATCCTGGGCGGCTTCGGCGGCACAACCGGTCCGCAGATGGAAGTGACCGGGGAACAGATCGCGATCGATGCCGAAGGGGTCGCAAACGCGCTCAACGACGCGGATTCGGTCATCATCGTGCCGGGCTACGGGATGGCGGTGGCGCAGGCGCAGCAGTCTGTCTCCGAACTCACCCGCAAGCTGCGCGCCGCCGGCAAGGAAGTGCGCTTCGCCATCCATCCGGTGGCGGGTCGCCTACCGGGCCACATGAACGTGCTGCTCGCGGAAGCGAAGGTGCCGTACGACATCGTGCTCGAGATGGACGAGATCAACGAGGACTTCCCAAATACGGACGTTGCGATCGTCATCGGCTCGAACGACATCGTCAATCCGGCTGCTCAGGAAGATCCGAACTCTCCGATCGCCGGCATGCCGGTGCTGGAGGTCTGGAAGGCGAAGCAGGTCTTCGTCTCCAAGCGCGGCCAGGGCACCGGCTATTCCGGCATCGAGAACCCGCTCTTCTACAAGGAGAACACGCGGATGTTCTATGGCGACGCCAAGAAGTCGCTCGACAGCCTGTTGCCGATGATCCGCTGACCGTCGGCAGTGACGCAAAGAAGAACCGGAGCAGGGCGACCTGCTCCGGTTTTGCTTTTCAGGGGATGGTCGGCGGCGGCCGTCTCACATGACTGCGCCGACCTGCCAGGGCACGAACTCGTTGTCGCCGAGGCCGAGTGCCTCGGACTTGGTCTTCTGCCCGGATGCGGTCGTCAGCACGTGGTCGAGAATCTCGCGGCCCTTGGCCTCGAGAGAGACGCCCTCGGTGATGATGTCGCCGCAGTTGATGTCCATGTCGTCGTGCATCTCGTTGTAGAGCCTGCTGCTCGTCGAAAGCTTGATGGTCGGCGCCGGCTTCGAGCCGAAGGCCGAGCCGCGGCCGGTGGTGAAGCAGACGAGCTGGGCCCCGCCGGCGATCTGTCCCGTCGCCGCGACAGGGTCGTAGCCGGGCGTATCCATGAAGACGAAGCCGGGGCCGGTGATCTTCTCGCCGTAGAGAAGGACGTCCGTCATCGGCGTGCTGCCGGCCTTGGCGGCCGCACCCAGCGACTTTTCGAGGATGGTCGTCAGGCCACCGAGCTTGTTGCCCGGGCTCGGATTGTTGTCCATCGACCCGTCGTTGATCCGACAGTAGTTCTCCCACCAGGTGATGCGCTCGATCAGCTTGTCGGCGACCTCCTTCGAGGCGGCGCGGCGCAACAGGAGCTGTTCGGCGCCGTAGATTTCCGGCGTTTCGGAAAGCACGACCGTGCCGCCGAGGCCGACCAGCAGGTCGCTTGCGACGCCGAGCGCCGGATTGGCGGTGATGCCGGAAAAGCCGTCGGAGCCTCCGCATTGCAGGGCGAGCTTCAGTTCCGAGGCCGGGATCGGCTCACGCTTGGCCTCGTTGACGATCGGCAGGATCTCGTGGATGTGGTCGACGATGCGGCGGACGGTCTGCGTCGTGCCACCGGTTTCCTGGATCGTCAGCGAGAAGAAGCGGCTGTCGTCGTGATCGCCGTAGAGCGCGCGCATGCGGGCGATCTGCATCGTCTCGCAGCCGAGCCCGACGAAGACGGCGGCGGCGACGTTCGGGTGGGTCGCGTAGCCCCAGAGTACGCGCTGGAGATTGTCGAAGCCCGGACCCGTCACCGAGATCGCGCAGCCCGTGCCATGGGCGAAGGCGGCGACGCCGTCGACGTTCGGGTAGCGATCGAGGATGCCGGAGCGGTTCACCTCGTCGGCGGCTCGCCGGATCACGGTGGCGGAACAGTTCACCGTCGCGCAGATCGCGATGAAGTTGCGGGTGCCGGCCTGGCCGTTGGCACGCCGGTAGCCCATGAAGTGCGCCGGCTCGACGACCGGGATCGCCGCTTTCGCCTTTTCCAGGTCGGCGCCGATGCGATAGTCGCGGTCGTGCTCGCCGAAGGCGCAGTTGTGGGTGTGGATGTGCTCGCCGGCGGCGATCGGCTGGCTGGCGAAGCCGATGATCTGGCCGAACTTGTAGATATGCTGGCCTGCCGGGATGGCAACGCGCGCGATCTTGTGGCCGCGGGCGACCGGCGTTTTCAGCGGCTCGCCGAAGCCGAGCGGCCGGCTGCCTGCCGCGGCGGGCTCGGTGAGGATCGCGACGTTGTCGTCAAGGTGCAGGAGAAGGGTGCCGGTCGATTCAGTCATAGGAAATACTCTCATGCTGGAGGGCTTTTACAATGCCCCGAAGTTCTGCAAGTCCACGCATCCGGCCGATCAGCGGATAGCCGGGATGGGTGCCGCGGCCGACATCGTCCAGCAATTCGTGGCCGTGGTCGGGGCGGTAAGGGATGGAGACGTCGGCGCGCCCCTCCTGTCGCCGGCGCCGTTCTTCGGCAACCAGCGCGGCGATGAGCGCGACCATGTCGGTGTCGCCACCGAGATGAGCGGCTTCCTGGAACGAGCCGTCCGGTTCCTTGGCGACGTTGCGCAGGTGCGCGAAATGAATGCGCGGCGCGAAGCGGCGGGCGATCGCCGGCACGTTGTTGGCCGGATTGGCGCCGAGCGAGCCTGAACAGAGGGTGAGCCCGTTCGAGGGGCTGTCCTGAGAGGCGAGAATCCACTCGATGTCGTCGCCGGTCGAGACGATGCGCGGCAGGCCGAGGATATTGCGCGGCGGGTCGTCCGGATGGACGCAGAGGCGAATGCCGAACTCTTCGGCCGCGGGCACCACCTCGGCGAGGAAACGGGCGTAGTTCGCCCTCAGTTCATCGCGGCCGATCCCCGTGTACTGCTTCAGCTTCTCCCTGAGACCCTCGATGTCGTAGCGGTCGAAGGCGCCCGGCAGGCCGGCCATGATCGAGTTCAGGAGGTTCTGGCGCAGGCCCGCGCTCGAGGCGTCGTACCATTCCTTGGCGTTCGCCCGGACCTCGTCGGTATAATCGGCTTCCGCGCCTTCCCGTTCGAGCATGAAGATCTCGAAGGCGGCCATGTGCGGCTGCGAGAAACGCAAGGCCGTTCCGCCGCGCGGTGCCGGCGCGTCGAGCTGCGTGCGCGTCCAGTCGAGAAGCGGCATGAAGTTGTAGCAGACGGTCGAGATGCCGCAGGCGGCGAGATTGCGCAGCGATTGTCGGTAGTTGGCAAAAAGGCGCTCGAGATCGCCTTCGCCGCGCTTGATATCCTCGTGGACGGGCAGGCTCTCCACGACGTTCCAGTAGAGACCGAGGTTGCGGTCCGCTGCAATCTCTTCCTGGCGGTCGCGGATTGTCTCTTCCGGCCAGACTTCGCCATAGGGGATTTCGTGAAGGGCGGTGACGATGCCGGTCGCGCCCGTCTGCGCAATTTCGGGCAGCGTGATCGCGTCAAACGGTCCGTACCAGCGCCAGCTCTCGATCATGCGCCGACCTCCTCCACCATGCGTGCGGCTCCCTTTTCAAGCAAACCCGCATAGGCCTTGGCAAGCGCCGCGTGAAAACCCTCATCTGCGGCAAGCGCCGGAGGGAAGATCTCCGTGACCCCGAGGAGTGCCGCGACTTTGCCGTCGGCGCCGTTTGCGGCGTCGCTCAGGCTCTTCAGGCGCGCGGCGAGCGGGTCGCGCACGTCGATCGGGTTTCCTTTCTCGTCGATGCCGCCGACATAGCGCATCCAGGCGGCGACCGCGAGCGCCAGTCCGGCGAAAGGCCGTCCGGCCTTCAGGTTCTCGGCGATGGTCGAGAGGATGCGCTGCGGCAGCTTCTGCGATCCGTCCATGGCGATCTGCCAGGTCCGATGGCGGATCGCCGGGTTCGAATAGCGCTCGAAGAGCGCGTCGGTATAGGCGGAGAGGTCGACCCCTTCCGGTGCTTTGAGGCCGGGGACGATTTCCTCGCGCCAGAGCCGCTTGCAGAACCTTGCGAAGGAGGGATCGGCGACCGTGTCGCTGATCGTCTCGTGTCCGGCGAGATAGCCGAGATAGGCGAGGGAGGAGTGGGTGCCGTTGAGGCAGCGCAGCTTCATGTGCTCGAAGGGCGTCACATCGCCCACCAGTTGCACGCCGACCGCGCCGAGATCGGGACGGGCACCGTCGACGAAGCGGTCTTCGACCACCCACTGCCGGAAGGGCTCGTGCATGACCGGCGAGAGGTCGAGGACGCCGGTCATCGCCGCCAGCCGTTCGATATCCTCCGGCTTGGTCGCCGGCACGATCCGGTCGACCATCGTCGACGGGAAGGCGCCTTCGGTGGAAATCCAGTCGGCAAGCGCGGGATCGATGAGCCCGGCAAGCTCGATGACGACGCCCTTCACCACCTTGCCGTTTTCGGGAAGGTTGTCACAGCAGAGTACGGTGAAGGGACGCTGTCCGGCGTTTCGCCGGCGCTCCAGCGCCCGCACGAGATAGCCGACCGCCGACAGCGGTGTGTCCGGATGCGCCAAGTCATGGACGATGTCGGGGTGCTGGCGATTGAGCCGGCCGGTCGAGGGTTCGTGGCAGTATCCCTTTTCCGTGACCGTCAGCGTGACGATGCGGATTGCCGGATCGCTCATCGCGGCGAGTACCGTCTGCGGATCTTCGCGGGCGACCAGCACGCGGTCGACGGCGGTGATGACGCGGGGCGTCTCGCCTTCGGGTCCGAGCTCGAGAGCGGTATAGGTATAGTCCTGGGGCGCCAGCAGGTCGCGCTGGTCGGGCCGCACCAGGCTGACGCCGACGATGCCCCAGTCGCCGCCGGATTTCTCCATGGCCTCGGAGATGTAGACCGCACCATGGGCGCGGAAGAAGGCGCCGAGGCCGAGATGGACGATGCCGGGCCGCGGACGCTTGCCGTCGGGCCGGTGGAGACGGGGAAGATCAGCGGGCAAGCCAGCCTCCGTCGACGTTGAGGATTGCACCATGGATGTATTTTGCCGCCGGCGAGGCGAGGAAGACGGCAGCGCCGCCGATGTCCTCCGGGTCGCCCCAGCGACCGGCCGGAATGCGGTCGAGGATCGCCTTGCTGCGGTCCGGATCGGCCCGCAGCGCCTCGGTGTTGTTGGTCGCGATGTAGCCCGGCGCGATGGCGTTGACGTTGATCCCCTTCGCCGCCCATTCATTGGCGAGCAGCTTGGTCAGCCCCGCCACGCCGCTTTTCGAGGCGGTGTAGGAAGCAACGCGGATACCGCCCTGGAAGGAGAGCATGGAAGCGATGTTGATGATCCGCCCGGTGGCGCCGCGGGCGAGGACCGAGCGCGCGAAGGCCTGGCTCAGGAAGAAGACGGCCTTCAGGTTCACGTCCATCACCTCGTCCCAGTCGGCTTCAGTGAAATCGACGGCATCGGCGCGTCGGATGATGCCGGCATTGTTGACGAGAATGTCGACGGGCACCGCCAGCGTTTCCAATGCTTTGGCTGCGGCGATCGGATCGGCGAGGTCGAGCGCGAGGCCTTCGGCCTTGCCGCCGGCCCCGGTGATGAGGTCTATCGTCTCGGTGACGGAGGAACGGCCGGCACAGACGACATCGGCGCCGGCTTCCGCGAGCGAGCAGGCGATCGCCTGACCGATGCCGGTATTGGCGCCGGTGACGAGTGCGCGCTTTCCGGCAAGGGAAAACAGGGCGCTCATCGCAGCGTCTCCATCGAGACCATCTCGACGTCCCTGTAGTCGACGTTGTCGCCAGCCATCGCCCAGATGAAGGTATAGGCGCCGGTTCCCGCGCCGCTATGGATCGACCACGGCGGGGAGATCGCGCCTTCCTCGTTTTTCAGGACGAGATGGCGCGTTTCGTCTGGCTCGCCCATCATGTGGAAGACACGCTGGTTTTCGGCGAGATCGAAATAGAGATAAGCCTCCATGCGACGGTCGTGGACATGGGCCGGCATCGTATTCCAGATGGAGCCCTTGGCAAGCTTGGTCATGCCGACGACGAGCTGGCAGGACTTCATCACGTCCGGATGCACGAACTGGTAGATGGTGCGTTCGTTGGAGGTCTCCTGCGCGCCGAGCGACATGTTCGTCGCTTCGTCGATGCGGATGAGGCGCGACGGGTAGGTATGGTGGGCGGGTGCCGAAAGGATGTAGAAGCGGCCGTCGCCTGAGAAGGTGACGGGGCCTGCTCCCATGCCGAGATAGAGCATGTCGCCCTTCGCCATCACATATTCGCCGTCGGCGATCACCGTGCCTTCGCCGCCGACATTGACGATCACCATTTCGCGGCGGTCGAGGATGGAGGCGGTGCCGCAGGGCTTCACCTCGTCGAGGACGAGGCTCGCGCCGGCAGGGACCGCACCACCGACGATCATGCGGTCGTAGTGGGTGTAGATGAGCCTGATTTCGCCCGGCATGAAGATGTCGCCGACATGGAAATTCTTCCGTAACGCCGTGGTGTCGAAGGTCCTGGCGGTCTGCGGATCGATGGCGTGGCGGATTTCAACGCTGAGCATGGCTCACTCCTTCTTCGTATCGGTCATAGAAAATCGTCGCGGCGTGGTGTGAACGTGTCGATGAGGGTGCCGGCCTCCAGCGCCCTGCAGCCATGGACGGCGTTCGAGGGGATGACGAAGCTGTCGCCCGGCCCGATCTCGAAGGTCTCGTCATCGACCGTGAAGGCGAACCGGCCGGATTTCACATAGGTCGACTGGACGTGCGGGTGGTGGTGCAGCGCGCCGACACCGCCCTGTGGAAAGCGGAATTCGACGACCATCAGTTCCGGACTGTCGGCAAGAACACGGCGGACGACGCCGTTGCCGGCGTCGACCTCTGGAAACACTCTCAGGCGGCTCGCGGACATGGAAATCCTATCGGAAAACGGAGGGAAGCCACAGCGACAGGGCCGGAATGTAGCTGACGAGCATCAGCGTTCCGAAGGCTGCGCCGTAGAAGGGCCAGATCGTCTTCATCGCCTGCGATATCGGAATTCGGCCGACCGCGCAGCCGACGAAGAGCACGGCGCCCACCGGTGGCGTGCAAAGTCCGATGCCGAGGTTGAGGACGAGGATGACGCCGAAATGAACCGGATCGATGCCGAAGGCGGTGGCCACCGGCAGGAAGATCGGCGTCGTGATGACGATCAGCGGCGACATGTCCATGAAGGTGCCGAGGATCAGCAGCACGACGTTCAGCAACAGCAGGATCACGATCGGGTTGTCGGAAAAGCCCTGCAGCAGTGCGACCATGGATGCAGGAACCCGCAGGTATGCGAGCAGCCAGCCGAAGGACGCCGCGCAGCCGATGACCATCAGCACCATGGCCGTGGTACGCACCGCGGCGAAGGTCGCTTCGAGGAAGTCGTTCCAGCTCAGCGTGCGATAGACGAGAAGGGTTACCAGAAGCGCGTAGACCACCGCGATGTTGGAGGATTCCGATGCGGTGAAGATGCCGGAACGGACGCCGCCGAAGATGATCGCCACGAGGATGAGCCCGGGCACCGCCGAGGCGAGCAGACCGCCGAGGGCGCGGAAGCCCGGGAAGGGTTCGGTCGGATAGCCGCGGCGTCTGGCGACGAACCAGGCGGCGACCATCAGCGATATTGCAAGCAGCAGGCCGGGGATGATGCCGGCGGTGAAGAGGTCGGCGATCGAGATGCGCCCGCCTGCCGAGATCGAATAGATGATCATGTTGTGCGACGGCGGGATCATCAGGGCGATGATCGAGCCGACGACCGTCACGTTGACTGCATAGTCGACGTCATAGCCGCGCGCCTTCATCTGCGGGACCATCAGGCCGCCGACAGCGGAAGCGTCCGCCGCGGCCGAGCCGGACACGCCACCGAACATGACCGAGGCCAGCACGTTGACCTGTCCGAGGCCGCCGCGCAGGTGGCCGACGAGCCCGCCCGCCAATGCGACGAGGCGGCGGGCGATGTCGCCGCGCACCATCAGGTCGCCGGCATAGATGAAGAACGGGATCGCCATCAACGCGAAGACGGAGACGCCGGAATTGAGACGCTGGAAGACGACCACCGGCGGCAATCCGAGATAGAGCACGGTCGCAAAGCTCGAAATTCCGAGGCAGAAGGCAACGGGCGTGCCGATCAGCAGGAGAAAGACGAAGGTGCCGAAAAGGACCCAGAGTTCCATGATTATTCCTCCAGCGGCGCGTCGCCGAAGCGTGCGGTCGGCAGCCCCGCGATCCGCCGCAGTACCCGTTCAGCCGAGAAAAGGACGACAAGGACGCCGCCGCCGACGATCGGGATGAAATCGAACGCTCCAGAAATCCCGAGGCTCGGCACCATGTTGCCGGCGGTCTTGTAGGCGAGCGAGGACCCGAACCAGATCATGCCACCGCCGAAGGCCGCGACCGCGAAGTCGGAAAGCGTATGCAGCCAGCTCTTGACGCGATCCGGCAGAACGTAGAGCAGGATGTCGAACGAGAGATGATAGCCCTCGCGGATGCCGACGGCGGCCCCGAGGAAGATGAACCAGCCCATGATCATCACGGAGGCCGGTTCGCTCCAGGTCAGGCTGTCGTTCAAAATATACCGCCAGAACACCTGTGCGGCGATGAAGATCGTCATCAGCACCAGACCGGTTCCGGCGACCCAGAGTGCGGCACGCGCGAGCAAACCGGTAAATCGCGCCAGGCCTTTCATACTGTCTTGCACGCCATGCCTCCACGGTAAGCGCCAGGATGGCCGGCGGACACTCCGCAGGCCATCCTGCCTGTCCTGGTTATTCCGTCGCCTGAATACGGGCGACCATGTCCTTCAGCTTCGCGGACGTGACATGCTTCTCATAGACCGGCTTCATCGCTTCGATGAACGGGGTCTTGTCGATGTCGGCGACGATTTCCACTCCGGCGGCGCGAATCTTCTCTTCCGACTTCTTCTCCTGGGCGGTCCAGAGTTCGCGCATGTGCGGAACAGAGTCCTTTGCGGCCTGGCGAACGATCGCCTGGTCTTCGGGAGAGAGCTTCTCCCAGGTCTTCTTCGACATGACCAGGACTTCCGGAACGATCAGGTGCTGATCGAGCGTATAGTATTTCGCGACCTCGAAGTGCCCCGAACTGTCATAGGACGGCCAGTTGTTTTCCGCACCGTCGATGACGCCGGTCTGGATGGCCGAGTAGACCTCGCCGTAGGGCATCGGCGTGGCGTTGGCGCCGAGCGCGCCGACCATGTCGACGAACATGTCGGACTGCATGACGCGGAACTTCATGCCCTTCAGGTCGTCGACCGACTTGATCGGCTTTTCGGAGTTGTAGAAGCTGCGCGAGCCACCGTCGTAGAAGGCGAGGCCGATCAGGTCGTGGGCTTCGAAGGCGGCGAGAATTTCATCGCCGATCGGGCCGTCCATCACCTTGTGCATGTGGTCGACCGAGCGGAAGATGTAGGGCAGCGAAACGACCTGCGTTTCCTCGATGATGTTGTTGAACGGCCCGAGCGAGACGCGGTTGAGGTCGATGACGCCGAACTGGGTCTGCTCGATCGTATCCTTCTCTTCGCCGAGCTGGGCGGAATGGAACACTTCGATGCCGATGCGACCGTTGGTACGCTCCTCGACCAGCTTGCCCATGTACTTCACGGCCTCGACGGTCGGGTAGCCGTCCGGATGGGTATCGGAAGACCGCAGCACAAGCTCGGCGGCCTGCCCCGACACGGCCGAGGCGACGATCGCGGCGGAAGCCAGGACGGCCAGGCCGAATTTCCTCAGGATGCTCATTTCTCTTCTCCTCCTCTTGTTGCAGCTGTCCTCACAGCCGGTAAGCGGTTTTCGCAAGCTTGTAGGCGAGGTCGTGGGCGACCTCGAACGCCTCGTCCTCGTCGAGGCGACCGGTCGCGACAAGCGTTGCCAGATAGGCGCAGTCGACCCTGCGGGCCACGTCATGGCGGGCGGGGATCGAACAGAATGCGCGGGTGTCGTCGTTGAAGCCGACCGTATTGTAGAAGCCCGCGGTCTCGGTCGTCAGTTCGCGAAAGCGGCGCATGCCCTCGGCGCTGTCGAAGAACCACCAGGCAGGTCCGAGCTTCAGTGCCGGGTAGGCGCCGGCAAGCGGCGCCAGTTCGCGAGAATAGCTCGTCTCGTCGAGCGTGAACAGGATGACGGTGAGTTCCGGCCGCATGCCGACGGCGTCGAGCAGCGGCTTCAGGGCGCGGACGTAATCGGTACGCGTCGGAATGTCGAAACCCTTGTCACGCCCGTGCATCGCCATGACCCCGGCGGAATGGTTGCGCCACGAACCGGGGTGGATCTGCAAGACGAGCCCGTCTTCGAGGCTCATGCGCGCCATCTCGGTCAGCATGTGGCCGCGGAAGGCATCGGCTTCCTGCGGCGTGCAACGTCCGGCGAGCGCCTTCTCGAAAAGGGCGGCGGCGTCTGCCTGCGGCAGGTCCTCGGTGCGGGCCGTCGCGTGGCCGTGATCGGAACTCGTCGCGCCATAGGACTTGAAGAAGGCGCGGCGGATGCGATGCGCCTCGAGATACCCTTCCCAGGTGGTGGCGTCGGTCCCGGCGAGTTCGCCGAAGCGCTCGATATTGCCGCGGAAGCCTTCGAACTCGGGGTCGACGACAGGGTCGGGCCGATAGGCGGTGACGACGCGGCCCGTCCAGCCGGACCGCCGGATCATCTCATGCCATTTGAGGTCGTCGAGCGGGCTCTCGGTCGTCGCGATCACCTCGATGCCGAAGCGCTCGAACAACGCCCGCGGCCGGAACTCCGGACGCGCGAGACAATCCTGAATGTGGTCATAGAACTCGTCGGCTGTTTCCGCCGAGAAGCGCTTTGTGAGCCCGAAGACATCGGCGAAGGACTGCTCGACCCAGAGCCGGCTCGGTGTTCCACGGAAGAGGTGGAAGTTCTTCGCAAAGAGCCGCCAGATCTTCCGGCCGTCGGTTTCCGTCGGACCACCGTCGACACGCGGCACGCCGAGCGCGGTAAGCGGGATGCCCTGCGAGCAGAGCATGCGGAAGACGTAGTGGTCGGGAACGACGAAGAGCTGGGCGGGATCGGGGAAGGGTGCGTTTTCCGCGAACCAGCGCGGATCGGTGTGGCCGTGCGGGCTGACAATCGGCAAGCTCCGGACAGTCTCGTAGAGGCTGCGGGCGATGCCGCGGGCCGTCGATTCGATCGGGAAAAGCCTGTTCTCCTGCAGCAAATCCGTGGCCTCCTCGCCGACTGCTCACTAAGATCCGGAAACGCGATTTGCATTTCCGGAGCAAACTAATATGTTAGTATGCAATATGAGTCAACGGAGGCTTCATGGCTGATCAAGTTCAGCTTCGCGCGGTGGACAGCCTGCGCGTGCCGTCGGTTACGGAACTGGTGTTCGAGCAGCTCTACCATCAGGTGGTCGAGCTCGACCTGCCGCCGGGCACCAAGCTGTCGGAAGTGGAGGTCGCAAAGCAAATGGGTGTCTCGCGGCAGCCTGTGCGCGACGCCTTCTACCGCCTGTCGCAGCTCGGCTTCCTGCTCATCCGCCCGCAGCGTGCGACGGTCGTCACCCATATCTCGGAGAAGGGCGTCCTGCAGGCGCGGTTCATCCGCACGGCGCTCGAGATGGAAACGGTCCGGGCCGCTGCTGCCGTGCTCTCCGACCAGCAGATGGACGAGCTGGAAGAGTTGATCGCGAGACAGCGCAAGGCGATGGAGACGGATGACAAGGTTCTGTTTCATGCGCTCGATGATGACTTTCACAAGCGAATCTGCGACATGTCCGGTCACGACTTTGCCTGGGCGCTGATCCGCGACAGCAAGGCGCATATGGATCGGGTCCGGTATCTTAGCCTTTCCTTCGGAGCGCAGAGCGCGTTTGCGGATCACATCGAGATCCTGAAGGCGCTGAAGGCACATGACGGGGATGCTGCTGCGGCCTGCATGCGCGTCCATCTTTCGCGGATCAAGGGAATCATCGGTCGCATCCGGGAAAGCCATGGGCAGTATTTCGCGGCGGACGAGAAATGAACAAAAGACATCACCGGGTTCTTGCGGTCGGCGAATGCATGGTCGAGATGGCGCCACGCGCCGACGGGGCGTATACGCGCAATTTCGCGGGCGATACCTTCAACACGGCCTGGTATATGCGTCGCCTGCTGCCGGAGGCCTGGTCGGTCGATTACTGCTCGGCCGTCGGCGAAGACCGTATTTCCGATCACATGCTCGGCTTCATGCAGAAGGCAGGCATCGGCACCAAGAGCATACGGCGCATTTCCGGTCGCACCGTCGGCCTCTACATGATCGAACTCGACAACGGCGAGCGCAGCTTCGCCTACTGGCGCGGCCAGTCTGCGGCAAAGCTGCTCGCGCGCGATCGCGAGGTGCTTTCGGCGGCGCTCGCCGGGACGGACATCGTGCTCTTTTCCGGGATCACGCTTGCAATCCTGTCCGAGGAGGACCGCCGCAACCTTCTCTACGCCCTTGCCGAGGCGCGTCGGCGGGGAACGCGTGTCGCCTTCGATCCGAACATGCGGCTGAGGCTCTGGCCCAATGTCGCGGTGATGTGCGCCGCAGTTGCTGAAGCCGCCGAAGTCGCGGATATCGTGCTGCCCTCCTTTGACGAGGACGGGCAGTATTACGGCGAGACCTCGCCGCTCGAAACGATCGCCCGCTACCGGAACGCCGGGGCCTCGACGATCGTCGTGAAGAACGGCGTCGGCCGCATCCATGCGGAGGGGCGCGAGGAGGGTGTCGTCACCTTCGATCCGCAGCCCGTTGCCCAGGTCGTCGACACCACCGCCGCCGGCGACAGCTTCAATGCCGGCTTCCTTTCGGCGCGGCTTTCGGGGGCGTCACTGGGGGATGCGATCGGTCGTGGCGCGCAGGTCGCGGCGCAGGTGATCGGCAAGCGCGGGGCACTCGTCGAGATCGACGTGTGAAGCCTCGAAGGCAATGGGCGAGCGGGGACCCGCTCGCCTCGCGTCATCTGATCAATCGGCTCTGACGGTCTGTTTTTGTGTGCCGAGGCCCTGGATACCGAGTTCGACGATGTCGCCGTCCCTGAGGTAGCGGGGCGGCTTCATGCCCATTCCGACGCCGGGGGGCGTTCCGGTGGAGATGACGTCGCCGGGGTGCAGGCTCATGAACTGGCTCAAGTAGGAGACGAGGAAGGCGACGCCGTAGACCATGGTGGCAGAGGTTCCGTTCTGCATGGTTTCGCCGTTGACGGTCAGCCACATCGA
>NZ_JAMXLD010000002.1:26715-750653 GCF_024054295.1 Ciceribacter sp. RN22 | reverse complement strand
CCGAAGGTGTCGCAGGACTTGCCCTTGGTCCACTGGCCGGCGCGCTCGGTCTGGAAGGCGCGCTCGGAGACGTCGTGGGAGACGCAGTAGCCGGCGACGTAGTCGAGGGCGTCGGCCTCGGAGACGTATTTTGCGGTCTTGCCGATGACGACGCCGAGCTCGACCTCCCAGTCGGTCTTTTCCGAGCCGCGGGGGATCTGGACATCGTCATTGGGGCCGCAGATGGCGGACGTCGCCTTCATGAAGATCACCGGCTCGGGTGGCACGGCCATGCCGCTCTCGGCGGCATGGTCGGAATAGTTGAGCCCGATGCAGATGAACTTGCCGGTGCCGGCAACGCAAGCACCGATGCGGTCCACGGCAAGTTCCGGAAGGCTCGCCGGGTCGATCGTCGCGATCTCTTGAAGGCCTTCGGGGGAGATGGCCGCACCGCCGATATCGGCGACATGGGCGGAGAGATCGCGGACCTTGCCGTCCTTGTCGAGGAGGGCCGGCTTTTCCTGGCCGGGCGGGCCGACGCGCATCAGTTTCATGGGAGTTTCCTTTCGAATTCGCGGCCGGGCCGCTCCTTGGTTCTTTGTTGTTCGCAATGCCGGACGGAAAACCGCTTCACACTTTTCCTGGCATTGCTCAGATCGTCCAGCCGCCGTCGATGGCGTAGGCCTGGCCGGATGTATAGGTGGCGGTCGCGAGATAGACGGCGAGGTCGGCGATTTCTTCCGGGGTTCCGAGCCGTCCCATCGGCTGGCGGGCGATGAAGGCGGCGCGCGCCGTCTCGTAGTCGCCCTGCGCCTTCATGCGCTCCTGCAGCGAGGGGCTTTCGACCGTGCCGGGGCAGATGGCATTGCAGCGGATGCCTTGCGCGACGAAGTCGGCGGCGACCGACTTGGTGAGCCCGATGACGGCGGCCTTGGTCACGGTGTAGGCGCAGCGGTTGGGCACGCCCTTCACGCTAGAGGCGACGGAGGCCATGTTGATGATCGAACCGTCACCCTTCTCGATCATGCCGGGCAGCACGGCGCGGATGGTGCGGATCATGGCGCGGACGTTGAGATCGAAGGCGAAGTCGAGGTCCTTGTCGGCCATGTCCAGCACGGTGCCGGAATGGACGAAGCCGGCGCAGTTGAAGAGGACGTCGAAGGGCCCGGTCCCGGCGACAACCTCTGTCACGGCGGCGTCCTTCAGGACGTCGAGCACGCGGGTCTCGACGGCGAGCCCTTCCGCCTTCGCCTCTCCGGCGAGGCTCTCGAGCGCCCCCTCATTGATGTCGGTTGCGACCACGCTCGCGCCCGCCCGCGCAAAGGCCAGCGCACTCGCACGGCCAATCCCCTGGCCAGACGCCGTCACAAGGGTG
This sequence comes from Ciceribacter sp. RN22, assembly GCF_024054295.1. Classification (NCBI taxonomy): domain Bacteria; kingdom Pseudomonadati; phylum Pseudomonadota; class Alphaproteobacteria; order Hyphomicrobiales; family Rhizobiaceae; genus Ciceribacter; species Ciceribacter sp. RN22. The sequence goes on along the minus strand of NZ_JAMXLD010000002.1, from coordinate 749,299 downwards.
CGTTTGCCGTCGAGAAGCGTCATGTCGAGATCCCCATGGTTGGTGCGGCATTGTCAGACCACCTGATGCTTCGTCCGTCAAGATCGGGAAGGGTCCCTGCGGTACGTTTCATGGGGCTCGCTGGGCTTTGCGGGAGACACCCGTGCCGCAAAGTTCAAAGCCGAACGATGCGGTGAAGAACCCATCTGTTCTGATAGTGATTTTGGGGCTTGAACCGTCGCCGGATTTGGCCCTACGATCCGAGCCACCGCGCCGGAGAGTGCTGTCGTGCTCCGGCGACAGGCGGTTGTCATCCGCGCGACCGTTAATCCATCGCTTTGCTTTCCAATGGGAATTTCGCTTCATGGAACTGGTGTTCGACGGTCACAACGATGTCCTCCTGCGGCTCTGGAGGGCTAAGGCGGCCGGAGCAGACCCGATTGCGGAATTCGTCGACGGGACCAGCCACGGGCATATCGACGGGCCGCGCGCGAAAGTCGGCGGTCTCGCTGGCGGTCTGTGCGCGATCTACATTCCGAACACGGCCGATTTCGCGCTGAAGGCGCCGGACGCGAACGGGCATTATGCGACGCCGCTCGCAGAACCGCTGGAGCGGGCACCCTCGCTTGACGTGGCGCTCGCCATGGCCTCGATTGCCGTCAATCTCGATCGGGCCGGCGCCTGGCGGCTCTGTCGCTCGACGGCGGAGATCCGTGCTACCCTCGAGGCCGGCGTCTTCGCCGCCGTCATGCACATGGAGGGTTGCGAGGCGATCGGCGAGGATCTCTCCGCGCTCGACGTCTTCTACGCGGCGGGGCTGCGCTCGCTCGGGCCCGTTTGGAGCCGGAACAATATCTTCGGCCATGGTGTGCCCTTCGCCTATCCGATGTCGCCGGACACCGGCCCGGGTCTTACAGACGCCGGTTTCGAGCTCGTGCGCACCTGCAATCGCCTCGGCATCCTGATCGACCTTGCCCATATCACCGAGCAAGGTTTCTGGGACGTCGCGAAGACGACCGACCAGCCGCTCGTCGCCAGCCATTCCAACGCCCATGCGCTGACGCCGGTCGCCCGCAATCTCACCGACCGCCAGCTCGATGCGATCAAGGAGAGCCGAGGCCTCGTCGGGCTGAACTACGCCGTCACGATGTTGCGGTCCGACGGGCGGGACGATGCGGAGACGCCGCTTTCCGATATGGTGCGGCACGTCGACTATCTCGTCGAGCGAATGGGCATCGACTGTGTCGCTCTCGGATCGGATTACGACGGTGCGACGATTCCGGCTGAAATCGGCGATGCGGGCGGCACCCAGAAACTCGTTGCGGCTCTGAAAGGCGCCGGTTACGGTGACGAGGAATTGGCGAAGATATGCCGGGAGAACTGGTTGAGAGTATTGGCTTCCGCCTGGCACGAATAGGTGGGAAGCCCTGATAGGCAAAGCACAGAAAACAGGGGAACAGACATGTCCGGAATGCTGAACAAGCGCATGCATATAATGACGACCACTGCCGCTCTCGCGCTACTTCTGGCAGGTGTGCCGCAGGCTTTCGCTGCGACCCCGGCGGATACGCTGGTCGAGGGCTGGGCCATCGACGACATCATCACGCTCGATCCGGGCGAAGCCTTCGAGATTTCGACCGCGGAAGTCACCGCCAACAGCTACAGCAAGCTGGTCAGCCTCGATCTCAATGACACCTCCAAGGTCGTGGGCGAACTCGCCGACAGCTGGACGATTTCAGACGACGGCCTCATCTATACGTTCAAGCTGAAGCCGGGACTGAAGTTCGCCTCTGGCAACCCGGTCACCGCGGAAGACGTCGCCTTCTCCTTCGAGCGGGCCGTCAAGCTCGACAAGTCGCCGGCCTTCCTGCTGACCCAGTTCGGGCTTACCGGCGACAACGTCACGGAAAAGGCGAAGGCTGCCGACGAAACCACCTTCGTGCTGACCGTCGACAAGGCCTATGCGCCGAGCTTCGTCCTCAACGTGCTGACCTCCACCGTCGCATCCGTCGTCGACAAGAAGGTGGTCATGGAACACGCCAAGGCGATGACGCCGACGGACGAGTACAAGTACGATACCGATTTCGGCAACGAGTTCCTGAAGACCGGCTACGCCGGCTCCGGCGCGTTCAAGATCCGCGAATGGCGTGCCAACGAAGCCGTCGTTCTGGAGCGCAACGACAACTATTTCGGTGAGAAGCCGCCGCTTGCCCGCGTCATCTATCGCCACATGAAGGAAAGCGCCGGTCAGCGCCTGGCGCTCGAGAACGGCGACATCGACATTGCCCGAAACCTCGAACCGGGTGACTTCGAGGCGGTGTCGAAGAAGGGAGGCATTGCCACCACGTCGGCGCCGAAGGGGACGCTCTATTACTTCAGCCTCAACCAGAAGAACGAGACGCTGGCGAAGCCCGAGGTTGTCGAGGCCTTCAAGTACCTCGTCGACTACGATGCGATCGGCGAGACCCTCATCAAGGGGATCGGCCAGATCCACCAGACCTTCCTGCCTGCCGGCCAGCTCGGCGCGCTGGACGACAAGCCCTACACGCTCGACGTCGCGAAGGCCAAGGAACTGCTCGCCAAGGCCGGAGTGCCGAATGGCTTCACTGTCACCATGGATGTCCGCAACACGCAGCCGGTGACCGGGATTGCCGAAAACGTCCAGCAGACGCTGGCGCAAGCCGGCATCAAGCTCGAGATCATTCCCGGCGACGGCAAGCAGACGCTGACCAAGTATCGTGCGCGCCAGCACGACATCTATATCGGCCAGTGGGGTTCGGACTATTTCGACCCGAACTCGAACGCCGAAACCTTCACCTTCAACCCGGACAACTCCGACGCCGGCACGAACAAGACGCTTGCCTGGCGCAATGCGTGGGATCCGAAGGACCTGTCGACCAAGACGCAGGCCGCTCTCCTCGAGAAGGATTCCGCCAAGCGTGCCGCCGTCTATGAGGAGTTGCAGAAGGAAGTTCTCGCCCGCGGTCCGTTCGTGATGCTCTTCCAGCAGATCGAGGTCGCCGGCTATTCCGACAAGCTGAAGGGTTTCAAGCTCGGCCCGAGCTTCGACACCAACTTCGTCTACACGATCTCCAAGGAATAGACGGCCTTGGCCGCAATGGAGAACAGAACCGAGGCGCGGCGTGCAAGGGCAGGCGCCTCGGACTTTGCCCTGTCGTTCATGAAGTTCGTGCTGACGGTCGCGACGACTTTCCTCGGTCTTCTCGCCGTCACCTTCTTCATCGGCCGCGTCGTGCCGATCGATCCGGCGCTCGCCATCGTCGGTGATCGGGCGCCGGCCCATGTGGTGGAGCGTGTGCGCGAGGAGCTCGGGCTCAACCTGCCGCTCTACCAGCAGTTCGTCATCTATGTCCGGCAGGCCGTGACGGGCGATTTCGGAACGTCCGTGCTCACCACCAATCCGGTGATGACCGACATCGCCCGCGTCTTTCCTGCGACGATCGAGCTTGCGACCGTCGGCACCATCATCGGCGCCGTGCTCGGTGTGCCGCTCGGCGTGCTCGCCGCCGTCCGGCGCGGATCGATCGCCGACCAGATCGTCCGCGTCATCGGCCTTGTTGGCTATTCCGTGCCGATCTTCTGGCTGGGGCTGCTGGCGCTCGTTCTCTTCTACGCGAAGCTCGGCTGGGTGGCGTATCCGGGCCGGGTCGACATTGTCTACGAATACAGCTTCACGCCGGTCACCGGCTTCTTCCTCCTCGATGCGGCCATGCAGCGGCAATGGGACGTGCTGTGGGACCTCTTCCGCCACATCATCCTGCCCGCTGCGCTGCTCGGCTATTTCTCCCTCGCCTACATCAGCCGCATGACCCGCAGCTTCATGCTGAACGAGCTCTCCCAGGAATATGTCGTCGCGGCGCGGGCGAAGGGCCTCTCCGAGACCCGGATCATCTGGTTCCATGCGCTGCGCAATGCCGCCGTGCCGCTGATCACCGTGATCGCGCTTTCCTATGCGGGGCTGCTCGAAGGCTCCGTGCTCACGGAGACGATCTTCTCCTGGCCGGGGCTCGGCCTCTACATCACCAACTCGCTGCAGAACGCCGACATGAACGCGGTGCTGGGCGGCACGATCGTCATCGGTTCCGTCTTCATCGGGATCAACGTCCTGTCGGACGTTCTCTACCACGTGCTCGATCCGAGGACCCGCAGCCGATGAATACCAACGACACGATCATCAAGCCGACGCTCCGTGAATGGCTGCTTTCCGACAGGCCGCAATCGCGCCGACAGGCACGGCTCGGACGCCTTTACGTGATCTGGAGCCGCTTCGCCGAGAACCGTCTTGCGGTGGCGGGGCTCCTGATCCTCTTCGGCCTGTTGTTCGTCGCGGCTTTTGCGGCCGTGCTCGCACCGCATTCGCCGGTGCAGGGCGATTTGCGCGGCGCGCGTCTTCTACCTCCGGGCTCGGCCGGCTATCTGCTCGGTACCGACGACCAGGGGCGAGACATTCTCTCGCGTCTCATCTACGGCTCGCGGCTCACGCTCTTCGTCGTCGTGCTCGTGGCGGTCATCGCCGCGCCGGTCGGCCTTCTCGTCGGCACCATCTCCGGCTATGCGGGCGGCTTCGTCGACGGGGTGCTGATGCGGATCACCGACATCTTCCTCGCCTTCCCGAAGCTCGTCCTGGCGCTGGCGCTGGTTTCGGCCCTCGGGCCGGGGATCGAGAATGCGGTTCTGGCGATCGCCGTCACCTCCTGGCCGCCTTATGCGCGCATCGCGCGGGCGGAAACCATGACGTTCCGGAATTCCGACTATATTTCCGCAGTGCGGCTTATGGGGGCCTCCCCGGCGCGCATCGTCACCCTGCACATCATGCCGCTCTGTCTCTCATCGCTCATCGTGCGCGTGACGCTCGACATGGCCGGGATCATCCTGACGGCCGCGGGCCTCGGCTTCCTCGGCCTCGGAGCGCAGCCGCCGCTTCCCGAATGGGGGGCGATGATCGCCTCCGGGCGGCGCTTCATCCTCGACCAGTGGTGGGTCGCGGCCATGCCGGGTGCCGCGATCCTCATCGTCAGCCTCGGCTTCAACCTGCTCGGTGACGGGCTGCGCGATGCGCTCGACCCGAGAGAGGCCGGCCAATGACGCCGCTTCTCGAAATCCGCGACCTGAAGGTCGGCTATCCGACGCGCAACGGCCTCGTGGAGGCAGTGCGTGGCGTAAGCTTCTCGCTCGGCAAAGAGCGTCTCGGCATCGTCGGCGAATCCGGGTCGGGCAAATCGCAGACCGGTCGCGCGATCATGGGCCTGACGCCCCGGCATGCTCGGCTCTCGGCCGAGCGGCTGCGCTTCGGCGACATGGACCTTCTTTCGGTGCCGTCGCGGCAGCGGCGGGCGCTTCGCGGCAAGAAGATCGCGATGATCCTGCAGGATCCGAAATATTCGCTGAACCCCGTGATGACGATCGGCCGCCAGATCGTCGAGACCTTGCGGACCCACGAACCGGTTTCGAAGGCCGAGGCACGCGATCGGGCGCTCGCGATGCTGGAGGCTGTGCAGATCCACGATCCGAGTCGCGTCTTCGATCTCTACCCGCACGAGATTTCCGGCGGCATGGGCCAGCGGGCGATGATCGCCATGATGCTCGTCTGTGGCCCGGAACTCTTGATCGCCGACGAGCCCACCTCGGCGCTCGACGTGACGGTGCAGCTCGACGTGCTGGAAATCCTCGACAAGCTGGTCTCCGAGCGCGGCATGGGGCTGATCTTCATCTCGCACGACCTACGCCTCGTCTCGTCCTTCTGCGACCGCGTGGTCGTCATGTATGCGGGGCGGGTGGTCGAGGAGCTGCAGGCCTCGCGGCTCTCCGAGGCGCAGCATCCCTATACGCGGGGGTTGCTCAACTGCCTGCCGCAGCTCGACCGCGACCGGCATCCGCTGCCGATCCTCGAACGCAAGGCGGAGTGGGCACTATGACCGCTGCACTGTCGATCAAGGACATGACCGTCACCTTCGACGGCTATCGGGCGCTCGCCGGCGTCAGTATTGACGTCGCTCCGGGCGAATCCTTCGGCATCGTCGGCGAGTCCGGCTCGGGGAAATCGACGCTCCTGCGGGCGATCGCCGGCCTCAACCATTTCGACGGCGGCTCGCTCGACGTCGACGGTCGTCGCTATACCGGCCAGCGCCGCGACCCGGAATTCTACCGCACCGTCCAGATGGTCTTCCAGGACCCTTACGGCTCGCTGCATCCGCGCCAGACGGTCGACCGGCTGCTGCTCGAGCCGCTAGCGATCCACGACTTTGCCGACACGGAAGCGCGGATCGCCCGGGCGCTCGACGAGGTCGGTCTCGGTTCCGGCTTTCGCTTCCGTTTCTCGCACCAGCTTTCCGGCGGCCAGCGGCAGCGTGTCGCGATCGCCCGCGCGCTGATCGTCGAGCCGAAGGTGCTATTGCTCGACGAGCCGACCTCGGCGCTCGACGCCTCGATCCAGGCGGAAATTCTCAACCTCCTCGAACAGACCCGACGGGACCGGAACCTGACCTTCGTGATGGTGAGCCACGACCTTGCCGTCATCAGCCACATGTGCGAGCGGCTGGTCGTGATGCGCGACGGCGGCGTGGTCGAAGAGCTTTCGGTCGAAGACCTGAGGCAGCGCGCTATCGGCGCGGATTACACCCGCCAGCTCTTGACGGCGAGCGAGGGCTTTCGGCGCGAGGCGTAGCGTAGTGCCACCTTACGACAATACTGGACCTGTCTGCCGACCCGCGAGAACCGCAAGCGCCTCGTCGGCGATCACCTGTTCCTCGTCGGTCGCGATGACGAAGACCTTCGTGCGGCTCTCCGGCGCGCTGACCGTTTCCGCATTGATGGCGTTGGCCCCGTCATCGAGCGCGACGCCGAGGAAGGCGAGCCGGTCGCAGACCGCATGCCGGATCGCCGGCTGGTGCTCGCCGATCCCGGCGGTGAAGACGAGCGCGTCGAGGCCACCGATCGAGGCCGAAAGCCTAGCGACTTCGCCGGCGATGCGGAAGGTGAAGACGTCGAGCGCCTCGCGGGCTTCCGGCCGGTCGCTTTCGAGCAGGACCCGGCTGTCGGCGCTGATCCCGGAGAGGCCGAGCAGGCCGGACTTGTGGTAGAGCAAGTCTTCGACCTCTTCGCGGTTCATGCCCTTCGTCCGCATCAGGTGGAAGAGGACACCGGGATCGATCGCGCCGCTGCGGGTCGCCATCGGGATGCCGTCGATCGTCGAGAAGCTCATCGAGCTGTCGCGGCTCTTGCCCCCGCTGACGGCGCAGAGGCTCGCGCCGCTGCCGAGATGGGCAATCACCGTGCGGGCACCGGCGAGGTCGGGCCGGCGGCGGGCAAGCTCGGCGGAGATGAAGGCGTAGGAGAGGCCGTGGAAACCGTAGCGCTTGATGCCATCCTCGTAGAAGCGCCGGGGAATGGCGAAGCGACGGACCACCGGTTCCTGGCCGGCATGGAAGGCGGTGTCGAAGGAGGCCGTCTGCGGAAGGTCCGGTCTGAGGTCTGCCACCGCGCGGATCAGCCTTACGTTCTGCGGCTGGTGCAGGGGGGCGAGCGGAGAGAGCGCGTCGATTGCCTCGATCGTGGCATCATCGAGCAAGACGGGTCCGTGGAAGCTGTCGCCGCCGTGGACGACGCGGTGGCCGACCGCCGATACCGCATTCAGGTCGAAATGGTTTGCGAGCCAGCCGAAGGTTTCGTCGAGCACCTCGTGCAGGACATCGCCACCTTCGGCCTCCAGCGGAACGTCGAAGGTCTCCGGTCCTTCGACGAGATGGAAGGTCAGCGGCTTGTGGCGGAAGTCGATCATGCCCTTGCCGATGCGGCGGGCCTTGCCGTTCTCGCGCAGGAAGAGGCCGATCTTCACCGTAGAGGAGCCGGCGTTGAAGGTGAGCAGCAGCTTGCCCGTCATTGGCAGGGCAGCCCCTGCGCCGACCGGCGGGCCGCCATCAGCTTGGCGAGAGCCGCCGAGGCGATCCGCACCTTCAGGCTGTCCGAGCGGCTGGTCAGGATGATCGGCACGCGGGCGCCGAGGACGAGGCCGGCGGCATCCGCGCCGGCGAAATAGAGAAGCTGCTTGGCGAGCATGTTGCCGGCTTCGAGGTCTGGCACCAGCAGGATGTCGGCCTGCCCGGCGACGGGGGAGACGATGCCCTTGGTTCGGGCAGCGTCGAGGCTGATCGCGTTGTCGAAGGCGAGCGGCCCGTCGACGCGGGCGCCGGTGATCTGGCCGCGCGCCGCCATCACCGTCAGGGCGGCTGCATCCAATGTCGCCGGCATTTTGCCGTTGACGGTCTCGACCGCGGCGAGCACGGCCACCCTCGGTTCGAGATTGCCGAGGAGGTGCAGGAGATCGACGGCGTTCTGGCAGATGTCGCGCTTTTGTTCGAGCGTCGGCGCGATGTTGATCGCCGCATCCGTGACGACGAGCAGCTTCGGATAGGCCGGCACGTCCATCACATAGGCATGGCTGATCCGCCGCTCGGTGCGCAGCCCGGAGTTCAGCGCGACGACGGCCCCCATCAATTCGTCGCTGTGAAGGCTCCCCTTCATCAGGATGGCGACCTTGCCCGCGACCGCCAGCCCGACGCCCAGTTCGGCCGCAGCATGGCTGTGTTCCGCGCACACGATCTCGAAGCCGTCGAGCGCGACGCCGCCTTCCGCCGCGGCGGCGCGGATTTTCGCCTCCGGTCCGACCAGCACCGGATCGAGCAGCCCTTCGTCGCGGATTTCGGCGGCGGCGCGGATCGTTTCCGGCGAGCAGGGATGGATGACCGCGACCTTCAACGGTGGCGATCGCTTCGCATCGGCGACGATCGTGTCGAACTGGTCCTGATGCTGGGCCGCTGCAGCGATCAGCGAGGGCAGCACGGCGTGCGGCCACTCGACCCGCTCGAATCGGGTGATGACGGTCGCGAGCCCGGAAAGCACCTCCTCGCCCCTCTGGTTCATGCAACGGGTGTCGAGGACGACGATCTGCTTGTCTGTCCGCTTCTCGATCACGCTTACCGTCGCGGTGATCGTGTCGCCGGGCGCGACGGGTTTGTGGAACTTCAATTCCTGTCCGAGATAGATGGTGGCGCCGGCCGGCGGGCGGCCGCCATCCGCCGCAGAGGCCGCGGACCAGATCGCCCGGGCGATGACCTCGCGGACGAAGTCCCTCGCCGAAAAGGCGCGGTCGCCTTCTGATGTAACGTCGGATTCAACCGTGCGCTCGACGATGGCGCTGTCGCCGACCGCGATTTCGTCGAAGGTCCGGTTCGTCAGGAGCGGGCTGTTCATCGCGGCCTCATCGTTCGAAGACATAGGTTCCGGGGGCCGCTTCGAGCGGCGGATAGCCGCGCTCCGGAGCCCCGATAGCCGGTGGCGCGACCCTGGACGGGGAAGAGCGGGCGGCAAGCCAGTCCGACCAGCGCGGCCACCATGATCCGTCCTCGGACGCCGTGTCGCGCAACCATTCCCCGGTCCCGATGCAGGGGTCTGCTGCGGCTTTCGTCGTCATGCGGAAGTGGCGGTGCGGGTGACCTGGCTCGCTGACGATCCCGGCATTGTGGCCGCCGCTTGTCAGGACGAAGGTGACTTCGGTGTCGGCGAGCGCATGGATCTTGTAGACCGATCGCCATGGCGCCACGTGGTCGCGCTCGGTTCCGACCGCGAAGATCGGCACGCGAATGTTCTGCGGAGCGGCCGGATGATCGCCGACCATGTAACGCCCGGCGGCGAAGTCGTTGTCGAGGTAGAGGCGCTGCAGGTATTCCGAATGCATGCGGAAGGGCATGCGGGTCGAATCGGCGTTCCACGCCATGAGGTCGTTCAGCGGCTGGCGTTCGCCCATCATGTAGTCGCGCACCACCCGTGACCAGACGAGGTCGTTCGACTTCAAGAGCTGGAAGGCGCCGGCCATCTGGTCGGCGGAAAGATAGCCGCGGTTCCACATCATGCTTTCGAGGAAGTGCAACTGGCTGTGGTCGATGAAGAGCGCGAGCTCTCCGGGCTCGGTGAAATCGATCTGGGCGGCGAGCAGGGTCACGGAGGCGAGGCGGTCGTCGCCCGCGCGCGCCATGGCGGATGCCGCAATCGAGAGCAGCGTGCCGCCCAGGCAATAGCCGGTCGCGTGGATCTTGCGGTCGGGGAGGATCGCCTCGATCGCGTCGAGGGCCGCCATCACGCCATGCTCGCGATAATCGTCGAGCCCGAGATCCCGGTCGGCGGCGGTCGGATTGTGCCAGGAGATGCAGAAGACGGTGTGGCCGCGGTCGACCAGGTAGCGGATGAGTGAGTTCTGCGGCGAAAGATCGAGGATGTAGTATTTCATGATCCAGGCCGGCACGATGAGGATCGGCTCGGCATGGACCGTCTCCGTCGTGGGCGCGTACTGGATGAGTTCGATCAGCCGGTTGCGATAGACCACCCGCCCAGGGGTCACGGCAACCGTCTCGCCCGGTACGAACTCCTCCGTACCGGCGGTCGGTCGGCCGGTAAGCCGCCGGTTGGTGTCATCGACAAGATTGCTGAGACCGTCGACGACGTTCATCCCTCCCGTCTCGGCGGTTCTCTTCAGGACGTCGGGATTGCTCCAGGCGAAATTCGAGGGAGAGAAGACGTCGAGCATCTGGCGGGCGGCGAAGGAGATCACATCCTCATGGTGGGGCGTCACACCGGGGACGTCGTTGGTGACGTTGTGCCACCATTGCTGGTTCAGCAGGAAGGTCTGGGAGAGGATATTGAAGGGGAAGTGTTTCCAGCCTTCGCTCGCGAAACGGTCGTCGCCGGGCAGTGGCTCTATGCAGGGAGGCGTCTGCGGGTCGGTGGCGCAGGCGGCGAGATGGACGGCGAGCCGATTCGACTTGCGCAGCGCCTTGTCCAGAAGCTCCAGCCGCTTTCCCGGTGCCATGGCGAGATGCGTTGCCCAGTCGAAAACGGCGAGCGAGAGCGCCGCCGGCGAGAGCCCGCCGGTCATCGGCGCCATCAGCGCCTCGGTCATCCGGTTGAGCGCGGCAAAGGCTTCGGCTTCCGAGGCCTCGTCGGCGCCGAGCGCCGAGAGCGTCGCATCGAGATCGACCGGGAAAGGCTCGGGCGTCTTGATCATGCTTTCTTTCGGCACGCGAAACTCCTCGCTCTGCACGGCAGTCATTGTCGCTCCGGTGCGGGAAGCCGGGCCTGATATCGCATCGGCAGTATAGCCCAGCGTCCGCAAACCAACATCCCGCACTCCCTCAGCCGAAGCGATCGCGCCAGCAGAGCTGTGCCCCTTCGACCGGCAGGGTGGTCGCTTCATAGACGCCGCGGGCGACCGCCCGGGCCATCACCAGCGCCGCGAGATGGCAGAGTTCCATGAAGTCCGCCGAGCTTGCGAGCCGCCGCGCATTGGTCGCTGCCGCAAAGACAGTATCGCCGTCGGCGGGCAGATGCGCCGGCAGGACGGCCCGGCCGATGCCGTTCTGGCCCATGATCGACAGCCGGTGCGCCTGCGCCTTGGTGAGCGCCGCATCGGTGACGACCGCGCCGATCGTCGTGGCGGTGAGATTGATCCCCTTCGCCCGAAGGATGGTGTCGGGCGCGGAGAAATTGGCCGGCAATCCGATGCCGCCGAATTCGTCATCGAGTTCGAAGGGGGCCGACCAGAAAAAGGGGCCGTCGCCGATGGTGGCGGACCCCATGGCGTTGACGGCGACGATCGCCGCCACCTTGTGGCCGCCGGTGGTCATGGCGCTCGCCGAGCCCAGCCCTCCCTTGACGGTCGCCGTCGTCGCGCCGGTGCCGGCGCCGACGCTGCCGAGCGCGAAGGCGCCCTTGGCTGCCGTCTTGAAGGCGGTATAGCCCATGTCGCGATAGGGTGACTGGATACCCCAGTCCTTGTTGCCGCCGTTCAGGAGATCCATGAGGATCGCCTGCGGCACGATCGGCACGCGCACGTCGCCGACGGGAAAACCGCGACCGATTTCGCGCAGGCCTGCCTGCACGCCGCCTGCCGCGTCGAGACCGAAGGCCGAGCCGCCGGAGAGAACCAGGGCATCGACCACCTCCACCGTCATAGAGGGGTCGAGGAGGCCCGTCTCGCGTCCGCCTGGCGCACCGCCGAGTACGCTGCCGGAGGCCACTGCCGGCTCGTCGAAGACGATTACGGTGACGCCGGAGCCGAGCTCGAGGTCGGTCGAATGGCCGACGGATACGCCTTCGATGTCGGTGAGCAGGTTTTCGAGGGCGCCTGCCATGCGTCTCTCCTGTTCGGTCGCCGTGGCCTTCGTGCAACGGCCTGATCCAGCGTCAAATCTGCCGCCGGAATGTGCCGGCGTTCTTGACATGGATCAAGGGCGGGCGTGAATTTCAACTCCAGATTGGCCGGCATGGCTTCCGGAGCGTTCCGCCTCCGGTCGAGCATCTCGACAGGTTTCGATCTCTCGTCTTTCCGTTTTTCTGCAGAAGAGCGTCCAATGAAGAAGACTGCAAAGTTTGTCGCGGCTCTCGCCGCTCTGCTGGTCGTCGCCGGTGCCGCGGGTTATGCCTATCTCCAGTGGGCTCAGCGCGATGCCCTGCCGGCGGGGATCGCCGCGGGTAACGGCCGCATCGAGGCGACGGAAATCGACATCGCGACGAAGTTCGCCGGAAAACTGGCCTCGGTCGAGGTCGCGGAAGGCGATTACGTCACGAAGGGACAGGTGCTTGCGCGCATCGACACCGCCCAGGTCGAGGCACAGCTGCGCGCCGCCGAGGCGCAGATCAAGGAGGCCGAACAGGCACGCGATTCCGCCAACTTCGGCCTGTCGCAGCGCCAGAGCGAGCTTAGCCTTGCCGAGAAAGACCTCGAACGCCAGCTCGTGCTGCTCGGCAAGGGATTCGTCTCCGACCAGCGGGTGGATTCGCAACGCCTCGTCAGGGACAGCGCCCGGGCCGCCCTTTCGGCGGCCGAAAGCGGCCTCCGCAGCGCCGAGGCGGCGATCGAGAGCGCTACCGCCGCGCGTGACCAGATCACCGACATGCTGAGCAACGCGACCCTCGTCGCGCCGAAAGACGGTCGGGTGCTTTACCGGCTCGCAGAACCGGGCGAGGTTCTGGGAGCGGGCGGCAAGGTGCTGACGCTGCTCGATCTCTCCGACGTCTACATGACGATCTTCTTGCCGTCGGCGGACGCCGCTCGTACGGCGATCGGGGCCGAGGGGCGCATCCTGCTCGACGTCCTCCCGGATCGGGCGGTGCCGGGCACAGTGTCCTTCGTATCGCCGCAAGCCCAGTACACGCCGAAGCAGGTCGAGACCCGCAGCGAGCGCGACCGCCTGATGTTCCGCGTCAAGATCAGCGCGCCCAAGCCGCTGGTGGCGCAGTACCTGCAGCAGGTGAAGACGGGTGTCACCGGCGTCGGATACGTGAAGCTCGATCCCGCGGTCGTCTGGCCGAGCTGGCTGGAGTCCGACCTGACAACAGGTGCCGCGACCGATGCCAAACCCTGATACCGATCGTCAGGAGCCGGGCGTCGAGCTGCGTGGTGTCTCCCATCGCTATGGCCGTGTCGTCGCGCTCGACGGCATCGACCTCACCGTCACCGCCGGGTCGAAGATGGCGATCGTCGGCCCCGACGGTGTCGGCAAGTCGACCCTGCTCGGGCTCGTCGCCGGCGCCAAGCGCATCCAGACCGGCAGCGTCCGTTCGCTCGGAAGCGACATGGGCGGGCAACGCTCCCGGGCCGGCGTGCTGCCGCGGATCGCCTATATGCCGCAGGGCCTCGGGCGTAACCTCTACCCGAGCCTTTCCGTCAGCGAGAACGTCGACTTCTTCGCCCGGCTTTTCGGCCACGGCGAGGACGAGCGCCGGCGACGCATCGCCGAGCTTCTGAAAGCGACGGGCCTCGATCCGTTCGGCGACCGCCTGATGGGCAAGCTCTCCGGCGGGATGAAACAGAAGCTCGGGCTCTGCTGCGCGCTTGTGCACGACCCGGATCTCCTGCTGCTCGACGAGCCGACGACGGGGGTCGATCCCTTGTCGCGGCAACAGTTCTGGGACCTCGTGGAGAGCATCCGCAGGGCGCGTCCGCGCCTCACGATCCTGACGGCCACCTCCGACATCGACGAGGCGATGCGCTTCGACCGGGTTGCGATGCAGAACGACGGCCGCATTCTGGCCGACGGAACGCCGGCGGAACTCCTTGCCCGCACAGGTGCGAGCACGCTGGAGCGGGCGTTCGTGAGCCTGCTCAACGAGAGCGGACACGGTGCCGTGGCGGACAACGGCAAGGTCCCGGCGACGCGGCCGGTCGAGAGCGAGAGCATCGCGATCGAGGCCAAGGGGCTGACACGGCGCTTCGGTTCGTTCACTGCCGTCGATCATGTCAGCTTCCGCATCCCGCGCGGGGAGATCTTCGGCTTCCTCGGCTCGAACGGCTGCGGCAAGTCGACGACGATGAAGATGCTGACCGGGCTTCTGCCGGCAAGCGAAGGGGAAGCTTTCCTGTTCGGCGAGCCGGTGGATGCCACGGACATCCCCGGGCGCCGGCGGGTCGGCTACATGTCGCAGGGCTTTTCGCTCTACGGGGAGCTCACCGTGCTCCAGAACCTCCGGCTGCATGCGGCGATCTTCGACTACAAGGGCGCAGACGCATCGGCGAGAGTGCGCGAGCTTTCGGAAACATTCGGACTGTCGGAGTATCACGACACGGTGTCGGAACGCCTGCCGCTCGGCGTGCGCCAGCGTCTCCAGCTCGCGGTCGCGCTTCTGCACCGGCCGGAAGTCCTCATTCTCGACGAGCCGACCTCCGGCGTCGATCCGATCGCCCGCGACGCCTTCTGGGACGACCTGCAGCGCGTTTCACGCGAGGACGGCGTGACGATCTTCATCTCCACCCACTTCATGTCCGAGGCGGAGCGGTGCGACCGCATTGCCTTCATGCATGCGGGCAAGGTGATTGCGAGTGGTGCCCCGGAGAAACTCAAGGCGGAGACGCAATCAGCCACGCTCGACGAGGCCTTCATCGCCTACATGAAGCAGGGCGGGCGCGAGGAGATGGCATCCTTCGACGCGGCCCTGCCGGCCGCAACCGGGGCGACGACCGCCGTGAAACAGATCTTCTCGCTGCGGCGGGCCGTGGCTTATGCCCGGCGCGAGATGATGGAGCTCGTGCGGGACCCGATCCGTCTCGCCTTCTCGCTTCTCGGGACGGCCATCCTGATGCTGATCCTCGGCTACGGGATCACCCTCGACGTCGACGATCTGCGACTCGGCGTGCTCGACCGCGACCAGACGGCCGAAAGCAGGGCCTATATCGACAGCTTCGCGGCCTCGACGGCGTTCCGTTATGAAGGTCCCCTGGCCGATCAGCGGGAACTCGAGCAGAAGCTCAAGGCCAACGACATTGCGATCGCGCTCGAAATCCCGGAGCGCTTCGGCGCGGATCTGCGATCCGGGCACACGACCACGGTCCTTGCGACACTGGACGGGGCGATGCCCTTCCGTGCGGAGACGATGCTCGGCTACATTTCGGGCGCGCATGCGCATTTCCTCACCGAAGCGGCACAGGCGGCCGGCATCTCGGCGAGCCCGGCGGCAAGCGTCGAGATGCGCTATCGCTACAATCAGGCGTTCCGCAGTCTCGATGCGATGGTGCCGGCGGTGGTCGCCATCCTGCTGCTCTTCATCCCGTCGATCCTGACCGCGCTCGGCGTGGTTTCCGAAAAGGAACTCGGTTCGATCAGCAATCTCTACGTGACGCCGGTGACCAAGCTCGAATTCCTGCTCGGCAAGCAGGCGCCCTATGTCCTTGTCGGCTGCGTCAACTATGTCGTTCTCGTCGTGATGGCGGTCGCCCTCTTCGGCGTGCCGATCAGGGGCAGCTTCCTTGGTCTTTCGCTTGCGGCCTTTCTCTATCTCCTCGCCACCACGGCGATCGGCATCCTGAGCTCGACCATGACCCGGACCCAGGTCGCCGCGATGTTCGCGACGGCGATCGGCACGATGATGCCGGCGACGCAGTTTGCCGGACTGCTGCAGCCGGTCGCGACCCTCGAAGGGGCAGGCAGGATCATCGGAACGCTGTTCCCGACCACCTATTTCCTGCGAGCGAGCGTCGGCGCGTTCACGAAGGCGCTCGGCTTTTCCGATCTCGTGCCCTTCATCTTGCCGCTCGTGCTGTTCTGGCCGGTCCTGATCGCCATGGCCTGGCTGCTCTTGCGCAAGCAGGAGGTATGACCATGCTCGATTTCCGCAACATCGCCGCGCTCTTCGTCAAGGAACTGATCGGTATCCGCCGGGACACGGTGCTGATGGGCTTTGTGATCTATGCCTTCACGCTTGCGATCTACATGCAGGCGACGGGCATCACCCACGAGCTCAACCGCGCCACCGTCGGGGTCGTCGACCAGGATGTCTCGCAACTCTCCTCGGCGATCCTGGACGCCCTGCGTCCCCCGCAGTTCCAGACGCCCGTATCGCTCTCGCCGGGCGAGGTCGATCGCGTCATGGACCAGGCGCGCTTTACCTTCGTGCTCGACATCCCGCCGAATTTCGAGGCCGACGTGCTTGCCGGCCGCAGCCCGTCGGTCCAGCTGCTGATCGACGCGACGGCGCTGATGCAGGCGGGTATCGGTGCGGGTCACATCCAGTCGGTTGTCAGTCAGGAGGTCTCACGCTTCGTGACCCGGACCGAAAAGACGACCAGCCTGCCGGTGGCGATCGAGGTGCGCATGGCCTTCAATCAGACGCTGACCACGGCCTGGTTCACCGGAACGTCCGGGCTCATCAACAACGTCACCATGCTCGCCGTCCTGCTCGCCGGGGCGGCACTGGTGCGGGAACGCGAGCACGGCACGCTCGAACATTTGCTCGTCATGCCGGTGCGGGCGACGGAGATCATGCTGAGCAAGCTTCTCGCGAACGGCCTGGTGACGCTGGTGCTGACACTGCTGTCGGTCGTCTTCGTGCTCGACCTCTGGATCGGCATGCGTATTTCGGGCTCGCTCTGGCTGTTTGCCGCAGGCGTCTTGCTCTATCTCTTCTTCGCCACCTCCTTCGGCCTGTTCCTCGGGACGATCTCCCGGTCGATGCCGCAGATGGCGCTGCTCTTCATCCTGACGGTCCTTCCGATGACGATCCTCTCGGGCGGCATGACGCCGCTCGAAAGCATGCCGGACTGGCTGCAGATCGGCGTGCAGGTTTCGCCGACGACGCACTTCGTCTCCTTCGCGCAGGCAATCCTTTTCCGCGGCGCGGGTTTCGCTGTGATCTGGCCGCAGTTCCTCGCAACCGCGGTGATCGGTCTGTTCTTCTTCCTGTTCAGCATGGCGCGGTTCCGCAGCTTCATCGCGGCACAGCAGGGGTAGCGGGGCACTCTCGTGCCGATGCAATCCGACATCTGCGATGACGGTGCGGCCGCGATCTGGTAAGAGCGGGATGCTTCCTTTCCGGTCCGCCGTTCGCGCGGGCGAGACGTTCTCTCAAGCCTGGAGTTATTCGCATGCCCGGTCCTCAGGTGGTCCCCGTCGAGGGGGATCTGCAACTGCCGAAACACGTTGACGTGGTCGTCATTGGCGGCGGGATCATCGGTGCTTCGACGGCGCTCGAACTCGCAGAGCGCGGCGTTTCGGTCGCGCTCTGCGAAAAGGGTGGCATCGGGGAGGAACAGTCGAGCCGCAACTGGGGCTGGGTGCGCATTTCCTGGCGCGATCCACGCGAAGTCCCGCTGATGGCCGAGGCCATCCGCATCTGGCAGGGGCTCGACGCCCGGACCGGCCGCGACACCGGCTACAAACAATGCGGCATCGTCTTCGCCTCGTTCGATGAAAAGTACGAAGCCAAGAACGCCGAATGGCCCGATATCCTGACCAAATACCAGATGAAGTCACGGATGATCGACGGACCGGAGCTCAGCGGGCTTTATCCGGGCATGAAGCATGATTTCAGGAGCGCGCTCTACACGCCCGCAGACGGCCGCGCCGAGCCGCAGAAGGCGGCACCGGCGATTGCCGAGGCGGCGCGCGACAAGGGCGCGCATATCCTGACGACGTGCGCGGTGCGTGGGATCGAAACCTCGGGAGGGAAGATTTCCGGCGTGGTCACCGAACGCGGCACGATCGCCTGCTCCTCGGTCGTGCTTGCCGGCGGCGCCTGGTCGAGCCTCTTTGCCCGCAATGCCGGGGTCGACTTGCCACAACTGAAGGTGATGAACACCGTCATCCGCACCAAGCCGATCGAGGGTGGGCCGGAACAGACGCTCTACGGTCGCGACTTCGCTTTCCGCAAGCGTCAGGACGGCGGCTATACGATCGCTTCGCGGTACGACAACATCGTCGAGATCGTGCCCGACAGCTTCCGCTTCATGCTGAAATTCCTCCCTGCACTGAAGAGCGAGTGGCGTTCGCTGCGCTTCCGCGTCTCCGGCCGCTTCCTCGAGGAGGGTCGCATGGCGCAACGCTGGCGGATGGACGAGGAGACGCCGTTCGAACGTTGCCGCGTGCTCGACCCGAAACCGTCGGACAAGTGGACCAACCACGCGCTGGCAGAGCTGAAGAAGGACTATCCGGTCTTCGCCAAGGCCGAGATCGCGCAGCGTTGGGCCGGCTATATCGACGTGTCGCCGGACGCCGTGCCGATCATCTCGCCGGTCGAGAAGGTTCCCGGCTTCTTCATCGCCACCGGCTTCTCCGGCCACGGGTTCGGCATCGGTCCGGGCGCCGGGCGATTGATGGCCGATCTCGTCACCGGTCATACGCCTTGCGTCGATCCGACGGCCTTCAGGCTTTCGCGTTTCTTCGACGGATCGAAGATCGAGATCATCAGCGGGGTCTGAGAAAGGCAAAGGGCGCCGGGGCGCCCTTTGCCATCAGGTTTTATGCGTCAGCGCTTGAGCGTCCGGGGATCGAGTGCATCGCGGATCGCATCGCCGATGAAGTTGACGCTGAGGACCGTGAGCGAGATCGCGAGCCCCGGCCAGAGCACCCGCGAGGGCGTTATCTGCAGGAAGTTGGCTCCGTCGTAGAGCAGGCGTCCCCAGGTCGGGAAGTCCGACGGGAAGCCGAGCCCGAGGAAGGAGAGCGCCGATTCCGTGATGATCGCCGAGGCGATGCCGAGCGTCGCGGACACCATGATCGAGCTCATGACGTTCGGAAGGATGTGCTTCAGGATCACCCTGTGCTCGCGCATGCCGCTCGACTTGGCCGCCAGGATGAATTCCTGGCTTTTGACCGCCAGCACATCGCCGCGGACGATGCGGGCGGTGTGCATCCAGCTCGTTATGCCGATCACGAAGACGATCAGGATGAAGATGCCCGTCTCCGGACCGAAGGCGGCGCGGAGCGTGTCGCGGAACAGCATGATGATGACGAGCAGCAGCGGCAGCAGCGGCAGCGCGAGGAAAAGATCGGTCAGGCGCATCAACAAGCCGTCGATCCGCCGGATATAGCCCGAAAGAACGCCGACGAGCGTGCCGAGAAAAAGGGCGAGCAGCATGGCCGTGATGCCGACGGCAAGCGAGATCTGCCCGCCGGCGAGAACCTGGGCCAGCATGTCGTGGCCGAGGTTGTCGGTGCCGAAGGGGTGGGCCAGCGAAGGTCCCTGGTTCTTCGCCCGGATGTCGATCTTGTTCGGCTCGACGGTGTGGATGAGCGGGCCGGCATAGACGGCAAGCACGATGAACAGGAAGACCGCCAGCCCGGCGACACCGCCGGGATGGGCCTTGAACTGGCGCCAGAGGCCACCTTTCTGGACGTCGGAGGAGACTGCCGGTGCGGCGGCGGTGGCATCAGTCATAGCGGATCCTCGGATCAAGGAGGCCGTAGAGCACATCGGCGATCAGGTTGAACAGCACGATGAGAAAGGCGAAGATGAAGGTCAGCGTCTGTACGAGCGGCATGTCGGCGCCCTGGATCGCGGTGATCAGCAATTGCCCGAGCCCGTTCACCCGGAAGATCTGTTCGGTGATGATGGCGCCGGAAAAGATCGTCGGAACGCCGAGGGCGATGACGGTCACCACCGGGATCAGGCTGTTGCGCAGCACGTGGACGAGCAGCACGACCTTCTCCTTCACCCCTTTCGCGCGGGCGGTGCGGACATAGTCCTGGTGCAGGTTGTCGAGCATAGAGGCGCGCACGAAGCGGCTGATCTGCGAGGTGTTGTAGAGGGTGAGAACGGTGACGGGCAGCACCATCTGCTTCACCTGCGCGACGAAGCTCGACCAGTCGGTGATGCTCAGATTGGTGTCGTAGATCGACGGAAACCACTGCAGGTAGGAGCTGAAGATCACGATCAGCAGCACGCCGGTGAAGAAGGTCGGCACGGAATAGCCGACCATCGAGATGAAGGTGCCGATCTGGTCGAAGATCGAATACTGCTTGTAGGCCGAGATCACCCCGATCGGGATCGCCAGCAGCACGCCGAAGAGATAGGACAAGCCGACGACCCAGAGGGTCTGGGGCAATCTCTGCACGATGAGATCGACGACCGGACTGCGGGTCGCCCAGGACAGCACGCGCATGCGCTCGCCCGTGCCCACGGTGAGGCCGGTCATCTGTTCGAAGATATTGAGCGGTTCATTGACGAAGAATTGCTGCAGCCAGCGCAGGTAGCGGATGATGAAGGGCTGGTCGGCGCCCATGGCGGCGCGGATCTGTTCGCGAACCTCGGGAGGAATGGTCAGCGGCAGGTCGCTCAAGGGGTCACTCGGCGCGAGGTCGAGCAGGGCGAAGATGATGAAGCTAATAGCCAACAGTGTCGGGATTGCGAAGAGCAATCGCCGCAGCGTGAAGGTGAACATCGGAGGCTCTCCAGACTGTCACGAAGCGAAATGCGACGACCGGGTCCGCGCGGGTAGCGCGGACCCGGTGCAACGGCACTTACTTCTTGCGGGACCAGTCTGCGACGTTCCAGAGTTCGCTGTCCCAGGCGTTCATCTTGACGCCTTCGAGCGTGGCGGAAACAGCCGAGGGCTGGCCGCGATGGATGAGCGGGATCTGGGCGACGTCGTTGGAGAGCATGTCGTTGAGCTTCTTGGCGATGGTCGCACGGTCCTCGAGCTTGCCGGTCTTGCCCAGTTCCTTGACGAGGGCGTCATATTCCGGATTGCAGTAGCGGACGATGTTTTCGCCCTGCCAGCCATTCGCCGGGCTCGGGATCTTGTCGCACATCCAGCCAGCCATGTACTTCTCGGGGTCGGTGCCGTCGAAGTTGTTGGTGTACATCTGAATGTCGGCATAGAACTTCTGGAAGGTGTCCGGGGAGGCCGGGTCGCCGCCGAAGAAGACGTTGGCGGAGATGTTGCGCAGTTCGACGGAGACGCCGATCTGGGCCCACATGTCCTTGACCAGCGCCTGCGTGCCCTGGCGGACGGAGTTGGTCGAGGTCTGATAGAGGAAGGAGAGTTTGACGCCGTCCTTCTCACGGATACCGTCCGGGCCCATCTTCCAGCCGGCGTCTTCGAGCAGCTTGTTGGCTGCGTCGAGGTCCTGCTTCAGGCACCAGTCGACGGCCGTCGAAACGTAGATATCCGGGGCCGGCAGAATGTTGCAGGTCGGCTTGCCGTTGTCGCCGTAGCCGGCTTCATCGATGATGTCGCGATCGATGGCGAGCGAGAGAGCCTTGCGCACTGCCGGGTCGGAGAGAGCCGGATGCGGACCTGCCTCCTTGGTGGAGCGCTTGTCGCCGAGAGAGGGATCGACGGCATAGGGGTTGAGGTCGATACGTTCGACCTGCGTGCCGAAGGCAACCTCGATCTTGCCCTTGCCGGCCTGCATCATGGCGGCGAGCACTTCCGGTTCGACCTGCATGTTCCACGCATAGTCGAATTCGCCGGTTTCCAGAACCGAACGGGCTGCAGATGCCGCGTCGCCGCCACCCTTCAGCGTGACCGAGGCGAAAGCCGGCTTCGCCGGGTCGCGATAGTTCGGATTGGCGACAAAGGTGACGACATCGTTCGGCTTGAATTCTTTCACGACGAACGGGCCGGTACCGATCGGGCCGAAGTTGGCCGAGGTGCATTCCGGAGCCTTGATACCAAGGCAATCCTTGAACTGCGCTGCCTGGATGATCGGCGACTGGGCGCCTACGAAGGCGCTGTAGGGATAGGGCTTCGGTTCAGCGAAGGAAACCTTGATCGTGGAGGCGTCGACGGCCTCGACATTGCTGACGCCTTCGTAATACGCCGCCTGGGCGCAACCACCGTCCGGAGCCGTGCAATATTTCCAGGTAAAGATTGCGTCGTCGGCCGTGACCGGTGTGCCGTCGGACCACTTGAGGTCGGACTTCAGCTTCCACGTGATGCTCTTGAGGTCGGCGGCGACGCCGCCGTTTTCGACGGTCGGTATTTCGGCGGCAAGCATCGGCACGAGATTGCCGGTTTCGTCGTAGCGGGCGAGCGGCTCGATTACCATCGAGGAGCCGTACACTTCCTTGGTGCCGCCCGAGAGGTAAGGATTCATCGTGGATACGGCTTGCCAGAAAATGATTTTCAGGTCGCCGTCGGTGCCGCGTTCCGCCAGTGCAGGCGTGCCGGACAAGGCGGTCGCGGCCACTGACGCTGCCAATAGAATACGCGCTTTGTGCATTGCAATGTTCCCCTATTTATTTTCGTTGAGTTTTGCTGAGCAAGATATCCGACGGGCGAAACAAGCGGCGCCCCGGATGCAAAGCCATCAGACTTATGTGATTGGCCTTGTTCGATAATTTTGACTTATAGGCCCTCGCGAGTACAATCGGCCCGCCTGCAAATCCGGTGCTGGAAGTGCGAGCCTGATCAAAATTTGAGCTATCTAAGCATAGGGCTATTTTGTGTTCAAGGCGGAAAATTGCGGCTTGCAAAAGCGCTTTTAGCCGTCGCAGTATGGTCGCCAACGAGTGGGAACCGACAAGAAAAACAGAGGTCGCAATATGCCCGTCCTGAACAGCGCAAGCGAAATGCAGGCGGAGGTCGCCGCGTGGCGCCGCCATCTTCACCAGCATCCGGAGATCCTCTACGACGTCCACGAGACGGCCGCTTTCGTGGCCGACAAACTGATGTCCTTCGGCTGTGACGTCGTCGAAACCGGGATCGGCCGGACGGGTGTCGTCGGCATCATCAAGGGTCGGGCCGGCGAGGGGCCCGTGGTCGGCCTTCGCGCCGACATGGATGCACTTCCGATTGTGGAGACCAGCGGCAAGGAATGGGCATCGACGACGCCCGGAAAGATGCATGCCTGCGGCCATGACGGCCACACCGCCATGCTGCTCGGTGCGGCAAAGCACCTTGCCGAGACGCGCAACTTCAAGGGATCGGTTGCGGTGATCTTTCAGCCCGCGGAGGAAGGCGGCGGCGGTGGCCTCGCGATGGTCAAAGACGGCATGATGGAGCGCTTCGGCATCAGCCAGGTCTATGGCATGCACAACTCCCCCGGCCTGCCGCTCGGCTATTTCGCGACCCGCAAGGGTTCGATCATGGCGGCGGCGGACGAATACGAGGTGCTGATCCACGGTCGCGGCGGGCATGCGGCCCAGCCGCACAAGACGATCGACCCGGTGCTGGTCTCGGCGCATGCCATCATTGCGCTGCAGGCGATCGCCTCGCGCGAAACCGACCCGTTGAAGTCGGTGGTGGTGACGGTCGCCACGATTCACGGCGGCGACGCCTCGAACGTGATCCCGAACACGGTGAAGCTCACCGGCACGATCCGCACGCTGCTGCCGGAGACCCGCGACTACGCCGAGCGGCGCCTTTCGGAAGTCGTCAACGGCATCGCGCTCACCTTCGGCGCGCGGGCGGAGGTCAACTACCGCCGTGGCTATCCCGTCACCTTCAACCACGAAGGCGAGACGGACTTTGCAATCGACGTCATGCGCAAGGTGGCCGGGGCAAAGGCTGTCGAGACCGATCTCGCGCCGCTGATGGGGGCTGAGGATTTTTCCTACATGCTGGAGAGCCGGCCGGGTTCGTTCGTCTTCATCGGCAATGGCGACAGCGCCAATCTTCACCATTCCTCCTACGACTTCAACGATGAGGCGATCCCCTACGGCGTCAGCTACTGGGTGACGCTCGCCGAAACGGCGCTCGCGGCCTGAGGGCTCCCGAGACATCCGTTTGTCCAGAGTTTGCGTGGGAAGGAATCCTGAGATGACACTGCCGAACGCGGCGAGCAAGAATATGGGAGACGGTCCGGTCCTCTCCGTCCAGGGGCTCACGACCTCTTTCCGGATCGGCGACGACTGGCGACCGGTCGTCAAGAATGTGAGCTTCGACATCGCGCCTCGGGAGACTGTGGCGATCGTCGGCGAGTCGGGGTCGGGCAAGAGTGTGACGTCGCTTTCGATCATGCGTCTCCTGCCGAAGTTCACGAGCAAGACCGAGGGCAGCATCAGGCTCGGCGGGCGCGAACTGCTGGCGCTCGGCAGCGAGGAGATGCGCAAGGTCCGCGGCAACGAGATCTCGATGATCTTTCAGGAGCCGATGACGAGCCTCAATCCGATCTTCCCGATCGGCAAGCAGATTGCCGAAGCGATCACCTGCCACAGGCAGGTATCGGCGGCCGAAGCCAAAGCCGAGGTGATCCAGCTTCTCGAAAAGGTGCGTATCCCGAACGCCAAGGGCCGGTTCAACGACTATCCGCACCAGTTTTCCGGCGGTATGCGCCAGCGCGTGATGATTGCCATGGCGCTCGCCTCGAAGCCGCGGCTGCTGATCGCCGACGAACCGACGACTGCGCTCGACGTTACGATCCAGGGTCAGATCCTCGATCTCATCAAGGTGCTGCAGGAAGAGGAGGGGATGTCCGTCCTCTTCATCACCCACGACATGGGGGTGGTCGCCGAGGTCTCCGACCGCACCATCGTCATGTTTCGCGGCGATGCCGTCGAGACGGGCCCGACCGACGACATCTTCCATCGCGGTCGCCACCCCTATACGCGAGCGCTTCTTTCCGCGGTACCACGTCTCGGCTCGATGACGGGGCATGGGCGGCCGATGCGCTTTCCGATCATCGACATCGCGTCCGGCGTCATGACGACACCCGAAACGGAGGTCGGCCGTGCAATCGAGACCCGGCGGCCTCCGATCCTCGAGGTGAAGAACCTGACGACCCGCTTCGACATCCGCAGCGGCCTCCTCGGACGCAAGTCGGGGGCCGTGCATGCGGTCGAAAACGTTTCCTTCGACCTCTGCGAGGGAGAGACCCTGTCGCTGGTCGGTGAATCGGGTTGCGGCAAGTCGACCACCGGGCGGTCGATCACCCGTCTCGTGGAGCCGACGGCGGGTTCGATCGCGCTCGACGGGCGCGACGTGATCCGGCTCGACCGCGGCGCGCTGCGCAACATGCGACGCACCATCCAGATGGTCTTCCAGGATCCCTTCGCCAGCCTCGATCCGCGCATGAAGATCGGCGATGCCGTCATGGAGCCGTTCATCGAACACGGGCTCGGCACCAAGGCGCAGGCGCGCGAGAAGGCGGCCGATATCCTTAAGCGGGTCGGGCTCGATGCCGACATGATGCGGCGCTATCCGCACGAGTTTTCCGGCGGACAGCGGCAGCGCATCGCCATCGCCCGCACGCTGATGCTGGATCCGAGGGTGATCGTCGCCGACGAGGCGGTGTCGGCCCTCGACGTCTCGATCAAGGCGCAGGTCTGCAACCTGTTGCTGGAACTGCAGCAGAGCTTCAATCTCGCCTATCTCTTCATTTCGCATGACATGGCGGTGGTAGAGCGGGTCAGCCATCGCGTCGCGGTCATGTATCTCGGCGAGATCGTCGAAATCGGCCCGCGCCAGGCGGTGTTCGAGAATCCCCAGCATCCCTATACGAAGAAGCTGATGGCTGCGGTGCCTATCCCGGACCCGGCACGCCGCAGTATCAAGCGCGCGATCTCGACCGACGAAATCAAGAGCCCCGTCCGGCCGGTCGGCTACGAGCCGCCCCGCCGCCAGTACAGGGAGATTTCGGCCGGCCACCTCGTACAGGTGTGAGACTGTCGACAGATCCGCGTGACCACTACCGATGGTCACGCCGACTTAATCAGAGGCGTGTCATTGTCCCGCGGTCGATCGGCATTACATCAGGGCCGCGATCAATCGAGGAGTCACGATGACAGGCGAAGCGGAGGCCAATCGGGATCGGCACGGAGCCGGGAGGCGTCATCGGCACGGCGGCAGGCTGTCCGAGATACTCTCCGGGCTTGCCACGGACGAAGGGCGGCCGCGGATTTCCGTCGCCGACATCTTCCAGGCGATGGGCGACCGCGCCTTCGGCGCCCTGATCCTCATCTTCGCGCTGCCGAACATCGTACCGACACCGCCCGGCACGTCGGCGCTCACCGGCACGCCGCTCGTCTTTCTCGCGGCGCAACTGATGCTCGGGCAGAAACCGTGGTTGCCGAGGATCATCGCCGACCGTTCGATGACGCGACAGGATTTCGCGAGTATCGTGACCCGCGTGACCCCCTGGCTCGCCAAGGCCGAGCGGATGCTGCGGCCGCGGCTCGGCTTCCTCGTCTATCCCCCGGCGGAATATCTGATCGGTTTCGTCTGTCTCGTCCTTGCGGTGATCCTCGCGCTTCCGGTTCCGCTCGGCAACATCCTGCCGGCGATCGCCATCTGCTTCTTTTCCTTCGGAATTCTCGAACGCGACGGCATCTGCGTGCTGATCGGGACGGCGGTCGCGGGGATCGCCGGCGTCGTGGTGGCGGGCGTGGTCTACGCCCTCGTCAAGGGTTTCCTCCTGCTCCTCCAGGCGACACTTTTCTGACGTCCGAAAGTTGTTTCCGGCGCGCGAAGCGCTTTGCAAAGCCCCATGCGTCGTCCTATCGTCCACCCACCTCATCGTTAGCGCAGGACACGCCATGCTGATTTCGCTTTACCAGATGCAGCCGGTTTCGGGCGATGCCGCGGCCAATCTCGCGAAGATCGCCGAGGCCGCCGAAGCCGCATCCAGCATGGGCGCCGAACTCCTCGTCACGCCGGAACTCGGAGTGAGCGGCTACGGCCTGACGCCGGAGCGCTTTTCCGAGATCGCCGCGGAACGGGACGGCGAGATCATCGGTGCGCTCTGCGATATCGCGGCCGAATTCGAGCTGGCGGTTTGCGCCGGGTTTCCCGAACGCGACGGTCCCGTGGTCTACAACTCCTCGGTCCTGGCGCGGCCGGACGGAAGTTGCGAATTCTACCGTAAAGGCCATCTCTACGGCGACGGCGAACGCGCATCGTTCACGCCCGGCGCAGATGTGCCGCATGTCTTCGATCTCTTCGGCATCCGTACCGGCATGCTGATCTGCTACGATGTCGAGTTCCCGGAATATGTGCGCACGCTGGCGCTCGCCGGCGCCGAACTGGTGCTGGTGCCGACGGCGCTTCCGCGCGGCGAGATCAGCCGGCGGGTCGCCGATCTGGTGGTGCCGACTCGCGCCTTCGAGAACGGCGTCTTCCTGGTCTATGCCGATCTCTGCGGCGAGGAGGGCAAGTTTTCCTATGGTGGTCGCTCGGCGATCATCGGTCCCGACGGCGACGAGATCGCCCGTGCGGGTATGCACGAGGCACTGCTGGTCGCAAGACTCGATCCGACCGCCTACGACGACTGCCGCCGTCAAAATCCGTATCTCGCCGACAGGCGGCCGGGGCTCTACCGGCTGGATTAGGCTGAAGTGCCGCGCGGGCGATCTTGTCCGTTGGGCTCTGGCATCTTACATCCGCTCCGATATTGATGGAGACCCGGATGATCTTCGACGCCGCGCGACTTGCTCTTCGCAACCTTTTCGCCCCCGAAACCCGCTCGGTGTTCTGGAAAGTGCTGGGGCTGACTATCCTCGTCCTCGTCGCCCTGTGGCTCGCGCTTCGCGGCGCCTTCATCGCCTATGTGCTGCCGTGGTTCGATGCGCTCTTTCCCGGAATGCCGGATTGGGCCGGCTGGCTGACATTCGTGCTCGGCGTGCTTGCCAGCATCGGCCTTGCACTCGCGCTCGCGCTTCTGTTGTCCTCCGTGACGGCGATCATCGCTGGTCTCTTCCTCGACGACGTCGCGGAAGTCATAGAACGGCGCGACTATCCGACCGATACGCCCGGCTCGCCCATGCCGCTCGGCGAAGCACTTATCGCCTCGTTGAAGTTCTTCGGCGTCGTCGTCCTCGGTAACCTCGTGGCGCTGGTGCTGCTCTTCGTGCCGGGCGTCAACATCGCCGCCTTCTTCCTCGTCAACGGTTATCTGCTCGGGCGCGAATTCTTCGAGTTTGCGGCCATGCGTTTCCGCAGCGCGAGCGAGGCACGGGCGTTCCGCTCGCGCCACGGCGGGACCGTGTTCATGGGCGGGCTGGTGATCGCGGCCTTCCTGGCGGTCCCGATCGTGAACCTGCTGACGCCGCTGTTTGCGGCCGGTATGATGGTCCACCTGCACAAGATGCTGAGCGCCCGCGATCCGGCGTTCGGCGCCTGACGGCTTCGGGCAGACATGGGCTGGTTACGCGGATATCGCGTAGCGATGGCTATTCGGCCGCCCCGATGACCTGCGGCGGCAGTTCGACGAGCGGGGCGGGCACGTCGCAGCTCTTTTCCGGCGACTTGCAGAGGTCGGCGATGACGCAGCGCTCGCATTCGGGCCGGCGCGCCTTGCAGACATAGCGGCCGTGCAGGATCAGCCAGTGATGGGCGTGGTAGAGGTATTCCGGCGGGATGACCCGCAGCAGCTTCTCTTCGACCTCGTCCGGGGTCTTGCCGGGTGCCAGCCTGATCCGGTTGGCGATGCGGAAGATGTGGGTGTCGACGGCGATGGTCGGGATGCCGAAGGCCATCGACATGACGACGTTGGCGGTCTTGCGCCCGACGCCGGGCAAGGTCACCAGTTCCTCGCGCGTGCGCGGCACTTCGCCACCGAAATCCTCGATCAGCTTCCGGGAAAGAGCGATGACGTTCTTCGCCTTGTTGCGATAGAGGCCGATCGTCTTGATGTAGTCGCGCAGCCGCTCCTCGCCGAGATCGAGCATCTTCTGCGGCGTGTCGGCGACCTTGAACAGCGCCCGCGTCGCCTTGTTGACGCCGACATCCGTCGCCTGCGCCGAGAGCGCGACGGCGACGACAAGGGTGAAGGCGTTGACATGTTCGAGCTCGCCTCTCGGTTCGGGCCGCTGCACCGAGAAGCGACGGAACATCTCCAGAAGCTCCGTCTTTGTATAGGCAGACCTCGGCGCAACCTTGCGCCGCGCGCCGCCGCGGTTTGACTTTTGCGAAGTTTGGGTGCTGGATTTTTTCTTCGGATCGGTCATTGTCAATCTATAGTCGGGCGCCATGACGAAAGGCAATGTGGGCATGACGGAACCCCCGGTTTTCGCGGCGGAACTGACGCCGTACCGTTCTCTGGGCCGGCGGGGCTTTCGTGTCCTTCTGGCGCTGACCGGTGCCGTCTGCGCGGTTCACGCCGTGTTCTTCGTCGCCACCGGCGCCTGGCCGATTGGTCTCTTCTTCGGTCTCGACTTCCTGTTGCTTTACGGCGCGTTCCTGCTCAACTATCGCTCGGGGCGCGCCCGCGAGGAGGTCGTCGTCTCCCGCACGGCGCTTGCGATCCGAAAGTTCACGCCGTCGGGCCGCATGACCGAGCACCGTTTCAATCCGTTCTGGGCGCGTTTCTTCGTCCGCCGGCACAGCGAGATCGGCATCGTTTCGATGCAGGTGTCGGGCGAAGGCAGGCGGACCGACATCGGATCCTTCCTCAACCCGGAGGACCGGGAGAGCTTTGCCAAGGCGTTCAATGCGGCGCTGGCGACGGTCAAGCAGAGGCTTTGACCCATCGCGCAAGAAACGGGTGGTTCGCACCCGTCCGATATGGTGATGTCATGCGAAAAGGAGTTCGCCATGACCATTGCACAGATGATTTCCCGATCGGCCGGTGAGCTTGCGCCCGTCGATGTCACGCCCGAGGGCGGCGATTATGAAACGGTGCGCCGGGTCATCGAGATGCTGACGCTCGACTATCGTGAGCAGCCGTCGCTGGAGACGATCGCCGCCCGACTGAACCAGTCGCCGACGCAGTTGCAGAAGACATTCAGCCGCTGGGCGGGGCTGTCGCCGAAGGCCTTCCTGCAGGCAGTCACGCTCGACCACGCCAAGCGCCTGTTGCGCGAAGAGGAGATGCCGATCCTCGAGACCTCGCTCGAACTCGGGCTTTCCGGTCCCGGACGGCTGCATGATCTCTTCGTGACCCACGAGGCGATGTCGCCCGGCGAGTGGAAACAGAAGGGCGAGGGGCTGACAATCCGCTACGGCTTTCACCCATCGCCCTTCGGGTTGGCGCTGGTGATGGCGACGGAGAGAGGTCTCTCCGGGCTCGCCTTTGCCGAGCGCGGCAACGAGGCCGCCTGTTTCGAGGACATGGCATCGCGCTGGCCGAATGCGCGCTATGTCGCCGACCAGGCGGCGACGGCGCCCTATGCCGCACGGATCTTCGATCCAGGTCGCTGGAGCGACGAGCAGCCGCTGCGGGTGGTGCTGATCGGTTCGGATTTCCAGCTCCGTGTCTGGCAGAGCCTGTTGCGTATCCCGCTCGGCAAGGCCGTGACCTATTCCGACATCGCCCGCGACATCGGCCAACCGTCGGCGAGCCGCGCCGTCGGGGCGGCGGTCGGACGCAATCCGATCTCCTTCGTGGTGCCCTGCCACCGCGCGCTCGGGAAGGGCGGAGCGCTCACCGGCTATCACTGGGGCCTGACGCGCAAGCGGGCCATGCTCGGCTGGGAGGCCGGGCAACTGAGCGGGTGAGGCCGGCGGAAATTCATTCCGTAAATCGATTGAAATCGTGACCGCCCCGTTCTTGACTTTGCCATCTTCGGCTGGTGATAGTCGGGCACATTTCCGGAAGCCGGATAGAACAGGGAATAGGATCATGACTTCCAAACTCGAACAGCTTCGTTCCATGACCACCGTCGTCGCCGACACCGGCGATATCGAGGCTGTGGCCCGTCTGAAACCGGTGGACTGCACGACCAACCCGACCATCGTCCTGAAGGCGCTCGGCACGCACATGTTCGACGACACCTTCAAGGAGGCGATCGCCTGGGGTCGGTCGAAGGGCGGCGCCAGCGAAGCCGTGGCCGCCGCCGTCGCGGACCGGCTGGCCGTCGCCGTCGGTGCGGCGCTGGCGAAGATCGTGCCGGGCCGGGTCTCGACCGAAGTCGACGCCGATCTTTCCTTCGACATGCAGGGCTCGATCGCCAAAGCGCACGAAATCATCTCCGGCTACAAGGAGCGCGGGATCGAGCGCGAGCGCGTGCTGATCAAGCTCGCTTCCACCTGGGAAGGTATCCGCGCCGCAGAAGTCCTGCAGAGCGAAGGCATCGACTGCAACCTGACGCTGCTCTTCTCCAAGGCCCAGGCGATCGCCTGCGCCGAGGCCAATGCCTTTCTCATCTCGCCCTTCGTCGGCCGTATCCTCGACTGGTACAAGAAATCGACCGGCGATACCTACACGGCCGAAACCGATCCCGGCGTTCTCTCGGTCCGCTCGATCTACAACTATTACAAGGCGAACGGCATCAAGACGGTGGTCATGGGCGCCTCCTTCCGTAATGCAGGCGAAATCGAGGCGCTCGCCGGCTGCGACCGGCTGACGATCGCGCCCGCGCTGCTCGACGAGCTCGACGCCGACAAGGGGACCCTCGAACGCAAGCTCGCCCCCGAGGCGACCGTTCCGGAGCCGCGTATCTCGCTCGACGAGAAGGCTTTCCGCTGGATGCTCAACGAGGATGCCATGGCGACGGAAAAGCTCGCCGAGGGCATTCGCGCCTTCTACAAGGACCTCGTCGCGCTGCGCGAGAAAGTCGCCAAGGCGCTGGCCGAGTAAGGCGGGGAGCCGGCTGTCCACGCTCATCGAAGAGGCATAGGCAGGTGTGAAGGGTACCCCCTCTGCCCTGCCGGGCATCTCCCCCACAAGGGGGGAGATCGACTCGTGGTGCGTCCTAAGCCGACTTGACCGGAGGTGCTGTGCTTATCTTCCAGGCTGGATGTTTGGACGAGCGGCTGCGGATACCTGATCTCCCCCCTTGTGGGGGAGATGGCCGGCAGGCCAGAGGGGGTACCTTGCGCCCGCCACTTCCCGCGTGGGTGATCAGTCGTCCCCCATCACGACCGTGTCGGGGACGTAGTAGGTCTCGGCGCCATCCACCGTGACCACGGCGTCGCCGCCCTGCTTGCGGCTGCGGACCTCCGACCCCTCGCTGCCGGTAAAGCGGCCGGCGCGATAGTCGAGACGGCGGCGGGAACCATCGGGCGCGGTGATCTCGATCGTCGCCATGGGTCCGTTGCGGACGATGCCGTAATCGCAGGAGGTGAAGCCGTCGAAGCCGGGCAGTCGGCAGCGAATCCGCCCTGTGGCGTCGTAGGGATTGCCCGGCAGCAGATAGCCGTCATCCGGATAAGGTGGCGGGTTGGAGCCCCAATCCTCGACGAGAAAGCGGCCGTTCACCCAGCCGCTCACACGCGGCCGGTCGGTGGTGGCGATGCGGCACCAGTAGCCGGTGTCCTGTTCGAGGCAGCCGAGGTTCTTCACCGGCATGCCCTCCGCCAGCTCGCCGATCACCCGGAAATTCAGGCCGGCACCCGAACGGATCGCGAGGAGACCGCCCGGCGGCAGGCCGTAGACGTGCCAGACATAAGGATCGTCCGGATCGTTGTAGCCGGGCTGCTGCACCGGGACCACGAGCGGATCGTGGCGACCGGGCGGCAGCGGACGGGTGACAGACGAATCCCGGGCGAAGGAGGGCGGCGGCAGGACAAGGCAGGTGATCGCGGCCAGGGCGGGGATGATACGGCGCATACATGGTCTCCGTGATTTGGCAGACAATAGTATGAGCCGCAGCGGCGTGCCACCGGATTGCGCGGTTCACACGCAAGTCTGTGGCCGCGCCATAACGGCCACGGCACTCTGCCGTTCGCTGACGGCCGGGCTGCTGTGCCTAACGCTCCAGCGCATATACGACCTCGTAGAGTCCCGGACTGGCTTGCCCGAGCTGCTTGTTGCGCTCGAGAAAGCCTTCGAGGCGTAGCCGTTCGATGATGCGTTGCGCCGCCTCAAGGCTCTCGCTCTGGGCGTAGTTGACGACACGGGTGCCGTCGAGACTGCGATGGATGCTCGCGGATATCCATCCGGGAATTCGGCTGGCGAACTCGGCAGATTCAGTCAGCAGGTCGATCAGCGGCTGCTGTCTGCCATCGGGTACGGTGAAGACGTTGATCTGGGTGACGATGCCTGAATTGGCGCGAATGATGGGCATTGGTTTCTCCTCGACACTTGAGGCGATGCCCTACGGGAGCCGAGGCGTGCGCATACGCGTCACGACAAGCCTCCCGGCTGGCATGGCCGGTTGCTTGTCGCGGGTTCGCCTGAAGAGCGATACGGAGCTTCCCATGAGGAGAAGTGGCCGGGGTTACCTCTGCCGGCCAACGTCCTTTTCGACGACGCGATCATGCCTGCCGAGGCAGAGGGCGTCAAGCATCGGCCGACGCCCCTGCGCACCTCAGTGTGCGATCATCACGTGGCGGACGGCGGTGTAGTCCTCCAGCGCGTAGACCGACATGTCCTTGCCGTAGCCCGACTGCTTCAGGCCGCCATGGGGCATCTCGTTGCAGAGCATGAAGTGGGTGTTGATCCAGGTGCAGCCGTAGCGCAGCCGTGCGGCCGTCTTCATGGCGCGCGAGATGTCCTTCGTCCAAACGGAGGAAGCAAGCCCGTAGTCGCTGTCGTTCGCCCATGCGATCGCGTCGTCGGTTTCCGAGAAGCGCGTGACCGAGACGACGGGGCCGAAGACCTCGCGGCGGACGATCTCGTCGTCCTGCAGCGCGCCGGCAACGACGGTCGGCGTATAGAAGAAGCCCTTTTCGCCGGCGACCTTGCCGCCGGTGACGATCTCCATGTGCTTGTGCTCGGAAGCGCGGGTGACGAAGCTTTCGACCCGGTCGCGCTGGCGCTTCGAGATCAGCGGGCCGATCTCGTTTTCGGTGTCGTCGGCCTGGTTGAACTTCAGCGTCGAGACGGCGGAGGCGAGGTCGGCGACGAACCAGTCGTAGACCTTGTCGCTCGCATAGATGCGGCAGGCGGCGGTGCAGTCCTGACCGGCATTGTAGAAGCCGAAGGTGCGGATGCCGGCGACGACCGCTTCGAGATCGGCGTCGTCATAAACGATGACCGGAGCCTTGCCGCCGAGTTCGAGATGGGTACGCTTCACGGTCTTGGCGGCGGCGGCGAGCACCTTCTTGCCGGTGGCGATGTCGCCGGTGATCGACACCATGCCGATTTTCGGATTGTTGATGAGGCAATTGCCGACGCTTTCGCCGCGGCCGAGCACGACATTGACGACGCCCGCCGGCAGGATGTCGGCAAGCAGTTTCGCCATCTTGAGCGCTGTGAGCGGTGTCTGTTCCGACGGTTTGAAGACGACCGTGTTACCGCCGGCGATCGCAGGTGCCAGCTTCCAGGCCATCATCATCAGCGGATAGTTCCACGGCGCGATCGAGCCAACGATGCCGATCGGATCGCGGCGGACCATGGAGGTGTGGCCCGGCAGGTATTCCCCGGCGACGGGCGCGTGCAGCGAGCGGACGGCGCCGGCGAAGAAGCGCCAGCAATCGACGATCGCCGGAATCTCATCATTGATGACCGCGTTGATCGGCTTGCCGCAGTTCAATGATTCCAGCGTGGCGAAGCCGGCCGCATCCTTTTCGATGGCGTCTGCGATCGCCAGCAGGTAGGCGGCACGCTGCGAGGGCGTTGTCGCCGACCAGCTGTCAAATGCCTTTTCCGCGGCATCGACGGCGGCGTCGACCTGCGCGAGCGAAGCCTCTGGAAGCTCCAGAATGGTTTCGCCGGTCTTCGGATTGAGGATCTTCTCCTCGATCTCGGTGCCCTTTTCGAAGCGGCCGTCGATCAGCATCTGGGTGTCCATGTCGTTCTCCCTCATCTGGTTTGTCGGGTTATTTGCCGCTTCCCGAAATCCGGTCGGTGTCGCGGGTGAGATAATAGGCCGCCAGGATCGGCAGGAAGGTCACGATCACCACCAGCATGGCGACGACGTTGGTGACCGGCCGCTGGCGCGGGCGAATGAGTTCCTCCAGCATCCAGATCGGCAATGTCGCCTGCTGTCCGCCGGTGAAGGTGGTGACGATGACCTCGTCGAAAGAGAGCGCGAAGGCGAGCATGCCGCCGGCAAGCAGCGCGGTCGCGATGTTCGGCAGCACCACGTAGCGGAAGGTCTGGAAGCCGTCGGCGCCGAGGTCCATCGACGCCTCGATCAGCGATCCCGAGGTACGGCGGAAGCGGGCGACGGCGTTGTTGTAGACGACGACGATGCAGAAGGTGCCGTGGCCGAGGATGATCGTCCACATCGAGTATGGGATCTCCGCCAGTGAGAAGGCCGAGCGGAGCGCAATCCCGGTGACGATGCCCGGGAGCGCGATCGGCAGGATGACGAGAAGCGAGATCGCCTCGCGGCCGAAGAAGGCCGAGCGTGCGACGGCGGCGGCGGCGAGCGTGCCGAGCACGAGGGCGACCAGCGTGGCGATGCTCGCCACCCTGACCGAGAGCGTCAGCGCTTCCCATACGTCCGGCTGGTTCCAGGCGACGGCAAACCACTGGGTGGTGAAGCCCGGCGGCGGCCACTGGAAGCTCTTTTCTTCCGTCGTGAAGGCGTAGACGAAGATCAACAGGATCGGCAGGTGCAGGAAAAGCAGCCCGCCGGCCGCAGCGATCTTGAGCGGCCATCCGGCCGAGGAGCGGTCAGAGCGCATCGAAGGCCCCCATGCGTTTGGCAGCCCACAGATAGACGCCCATGATGGCGATCGGCACGACGGAGAAGGCCGCGGCGAGCGGCACGTTGCCGGCCGTTCCCTGCTGGGCGTAGACGGCCTGGCCGATGAAAAGCCGCGAGGAGCCGACGATCTGCGGAATGATGTAGTCGCCGAGCGTGAGCGAGAAGGTGAAGATCGAGCCTGCGACGATGCCGGGCATGGCAAGCGGAAGCAGCACGTTGCGGAAGGTCTGGCCGGGATGCGCGCCGAGGTCGGAAGAGGCCTCGATGAGGTTGCCGGGAACACGCTCGAGTGCGGCCTGAACCGGCAGGATCATGAAGGGCAGCCACACATAGACGAAGACCAGGAAGGTCCCGATATAGCTGATCGACAGCGAGTTGCCGCCGATCACCGGCAGGGAAAGGATGCCGTCGAGGAGCCAGGAAAGGCCGAGACGGTCGAAGGTCCAGGTGAGGATGCCCTCCTTGGCGAGGATCAGCTTCCACGCATAGACCTTGACGAGATAGCTCGACCACAGCGGCAGCATGATGCCGAGATAGAAGAAGGCCTTCCACCGGCCGGTCGCATAGCGCGCGGCGTAGTAGGCGATCGGGAAGGCGAGCACCGCCGAGGTGAGTGTCACCGCCGCGGCCATCACGACCGTCCGCAGGATGATGTCAAAATTGGTCGGGATGAGCAGTTGCCGATAGGTGGAAAGCGTCAGCTCGTAGTTGATGAGTCCGGAGAAATCGTCGATCGAGAAGAAGCTCTGCAGCAGCAGCGCCATGAGCGACCCGACATAGATGATGCCGAGCCACAGAAGCGGCGGGATCAGCATCACGGCGAGCAGCAGCGCCGGGCGGCGCCAGAAGACGTCGGAGAGGCGGCCGAAGGCGCCGGACCTGCCGGGCAGGATGGAGGCGGTCGATACGTCGCTCATGCCTCGCCGTCCATGTAGTGGAGATCGGAGGCGAGCCACGAGATTCTCGCCTCTTCGCCGGGCCTCGGCGTGGCCTGGCCGGCCGGCACCATGACGTTGAGGGCAGTCTCTCCAGTGCGCAGATGGAGCCGGGTGGCACTGCCGAGGAAGCTCTCGGATATCACGGTGGCGGCGATGCCGCCTTCGGAAACGAGGCGGATCGCCTCGGGCCTCAGGCTCGCCCAGCGCGCCTCGCCGCCCAGGCGTTGCATGTCGGCCGGCGCGATGACGTTGGAGGAGCCGACGAAATCGGCGACGAAACGGGTCCGCGGACGGTTGTAGATCTCCTGCGGCGTTCCGGCCTGGACGATGCCGCCATTGTTGAAGACGGCGACGCGGTCGGCCATCGACAGGGCCTCGCCCTGATCGTGTGTTACGAAGACGAAGGTGATGCCGAGCGAGCGCTGCAGGCTCTTTAGTTCCTCCTGCATCTGTTCGCGGAGCTTGAGGTCGAGCGCGCCGAGCGGCTCGTCGAGCAGGAGCACCTTCGGCTTGTTGACCAGCGCACGGGCGAGGGCCACGCGCTGGCGCTGGCCGCCGGAAAGCTGGCCGGGCTTGCGGGCGCCGTAACCGGGGAGTTTCACGAGCTCCAGCGCCTGCTCGGCGAGGCGGTGGCGCTCCGCCTTGCCGACGCCCTTGACCATCAGGCCGTAAGCCACGTTGTCGAGAATGCTGAGGTGCGGAAAGAGCGCGTAGTCCTGAAAGACCGTGTTGACCTGGCGGCGATAGGGCGGAACGCCTTCGGCCGTCTCGCCGAAGATCTCGATGTGGCCGGAGGTCGGCTGCTCGAAGCCGGCGATCAGCCTGAGGCAGGTGGTCTTGCCGGATCCGGACGGTCCGAGCATGGCGAAGAACTCGCCCGGCGCGATCTTCAGGTCGACCGCGTCGACGGCTTTCACCGGGCCGAAATGGCGCGACACCTGCGAGAAGGAAACGGCTGCGGTCATGGGTACTCCGGTCGAGGTCTGGACTTCTCTCCCCTTGTGGGAGAGAAAGCGATTTCAGCATCTTAGCCTTGGCTAAGTGCTAGAAATCGCAAGTGAGGGGGTCGCGTGCGGAGGGGACCCCCTCACTTGCAAAAATCTAACGTTTAGCACTCGCTACGCTCGGCTAATTCGTTGATTTTGCTTTCTCCCCCACCAAGGGGGAGAAAGGGATCGTCAGCGCCCGCCGATGACACCGATATAGTCGGAGACCCAGCGGTGATAGGGGACGCATTCGCCCTGGCTCTCGCATTTGCTGACCGGGGTCCGCCAGAAGCTGATCTTTTCGAAGTTGTCGAAGCCGTTGGTGGCGCAGCCTTCGTCGGTCAGCAGTTCGTTGCCCTTGCAGGCGGCGGGAACCGAGGGCACGGCACCGAACCATGCGGCGACATCACCCTGGACCTTGGCGGAAAGCGAATGTTCCATCCACATGTAGGCGCAGTTCGGATGCTCGCTGTCGACATGCAGCATGGTGGTATCGGCCCAGCCCGTCGTGCCTTCCTCGGGGAAGGTCGAGTCGATCTTGGCGCCCTCGGCCTTCATCAGGTTCACCTGGAACGGCCAGGAACCGGACGCGACGACACCTTCGTTCTTGAAGTCGTCGATCTGGATCATTGCGTCATGCCAGTAGCGGCCGACGAGCTGGCGCTGTCCGCGAAGCAGGTCGAGGGCAGCCTTGTACTGGTCCTCGTTCAGCTCATAGGGGTCCTTGATGCCGAGTTTCGGCTTGTGAGCCATCAGGTAAAGGGCGGCGTCGGCGATGTAGATCGGGCCGTCATAGGCCTGGACGCGGCCCTTGTTGGACTTGCCGTCGGGAAGCGTCATTTCCTCGAAGACCACGTTCCAGCTCTTCGGCGGCTGGTCCTTGAAGGCTTCCGTGTTGTACATCAGCACGTTCGGGCCCCACACATAGGGCGTGCCGTAATGGGTGCCGCCGACCGTGTGCCAGGGTGCGTTCTGCAGGCGCTCGTCGAGAGTTTTCCAGCTTGGGATGAGGTCGGTGTTGATCGGCTGTACGCGTTTTCCCGCGACGAGGCGGAGCGAGGCGTCGCCCGAGGCGGTGACGAGGTCGAAGCCGCCCTCGTTCATCAGCGCGACCATTTCGTCCGAGGTAGCTGCGGTCTTCACCGTGACCTTGCAGCCCGTCTCCTGCTCGAACTTGGTGACCCAGTCGTAATTCTTGTCGGTCTCGCCGCGCTCGATGTAGCCGGCCCAGGCGACGATCGAAAGCGCGCCTTCACCCTTGCCGAGTTCCTTCAGGGGCTCCTGGGCGAGGGTGGCGGTGGCGAAACTGAAAATGGCGGCGATAGCAGTGCAGGACTTCAGGACTTGCTTCATCTGATTTCTCCCGGTTCGCGGCGCGCCTCGCGCGGCCTTTGTTCCCGCCTGAGAACGTGCCGCGAAAGGGCCGCATTCGCAAATTCATTTATCAGAAAGTCGTTATCGGTTTTTCCGAGACGTGTGGGTCAAGGCCCCTCCCCAACCCCTCGCCACAAGGGGGAGGGGTTTTTCCCTCGAAAGCTACGGCAGGTCTGTGGCAAAGCGCTCCCGCAAGTGTTCTCCCCCTTGTGGGAGAGATGGCCGGCAGGCCAGAGGGGGAGTTCACCAAGGATTGAAGCCTTAACGTCCACGCCCGCTGCGGAGTGTCTCGGCGATGCCGACGAAATCGCGGGCCGACTGCGGCAGGCTGGAGCCCTTGCGCCAGACCATGCCGACCTGCACGACCGGAAGCGCGCCGGAGACGTCGCGGCTCTCGATGCGGTCGCCTTCGAGCGACCACGGCCGGTAGACGAGATCGGGCAGCAGCGCCACGCCGGCGCCGGTCGCGACCAGGCTTCGCACCGCCTCGACCGAGCGGGTGCGGAAGGCGACCTGAGGCCGGGCGCCGAGGGCAGAAAGCAGCTTGCCGGTATTCTCCTCGATTTCGTCCACCGTCAGCATGATAAGGGGTTCGCGGGCGATGTCCGCGGCCGAGATGATATCGGCGGAAACCAGCGGGTGGCCCATCGGAAGCCAGAGGCGGTAGGGCGAGGTTTCGAGGATTTCCGCCTGCAGCGCCATGCGGTCGCGCAGGTTCGAGATGACCATGACGGCGACGTCGAGCTCGCCGCCGACCAGCAGATGCTCAAGATAAGAGCCGTTGTCCTCGATCGCACTCACCTCGACATTGGGGCAGGCGCGGCGGTAGCGCGCCAGGAGGTCGGAGAGCACGTAGCCGGCGACCAGCGAGGTGACGCCGATGTTGAGTGTGCCACCGCTGTTTTCCTTGGTCTCGGAAAAGGCGTTGCGCGCGTCCGAGACGGTCGCGAGAATCTTCGTCGCGTGGCGCAGGAACTGGTGGCCGTTATGGGTGATCGAAAGTCCGCGCGGATGGCGATCGAAGAGTTCCACGCCGAGGTCGCCTTCCAGTTCCTTGATTGCTTCGGTTACCGAGGATTGCGAAATCGAGAGGTTCTGCGCCGCCCGCGTCACCGAGCCCTGCTCGGCGACGGCGACGAAATACTGCAACTGGCGGAGGGTGAAGGCCATGGCCGTTTAGAGCACGACAGCGGGCTGGAGAGCAAGCGCGGCGCGCCTCCGCGGGGCGATGACCCGCGTGTCCTGCACGGCAGGCCTGCGCAGAGATGCTCTTTGCAAACGTCAAGAGACGTATACTATCGATGCTTCCATTTCTCTAAGCCCTCGCGCCGCGCGGCGGGCCCGTCCCGTCAGTCGCTTCATGAAATCCACACCTCTCGGCTACCTCTTCGCGCTGCTCGCCTTTGCCATCTTCTCGCTGCAGGACGGGGTTTCCAAGCATCTCGGTAGCGCCTATCCGCCGGTGCTCGTGGCGATGATCCGCTACTGGGCCTTCGCGCTCTTTGCCGTGCTTCTCGCCATGCGCGGCCGCGGCGGACTTTCGGCGGCGATCCGGACGCAACGGCCATGGCTGCAGATCCTGCGCGGCCTTCTGCTCGCCGTGCAGATCCCGATCGCGATCACCGCCTTCACGCGGGTCGGTCTTGCTCAGTCGCAGGCGATCTTCGCCTCGGGCCCGCTGATTGTCGCAATGCTCTCGGTGCCGATCCTCGGCGAAAAGGTCGGCTGGCGGCGCTGGACGGCGATCATCGTCGGGCTTTGCGGTGTCCTCCTGATCCTCGGACCCAGCGCGTCGGGCTTCAACGCGCTGGTTGTCCTGCCGCTCCTCGTCGCCCTGATCGGGGCGCTCTACGGGCTCTGCACGCGGCTCGTCAGCCGGGTGGACGGGCCGACGACGAGCTTCTTCTATATTGGTGCCGTCGGCGCGGTGGCGCTGACGATCGCCGGCCCCTTCTTCTGGACGGAAATCTCCGCCAGCGACTGGAAATGGATGCTGCTTCTCTGCCTCACCGGCATCACCGCGCATTTCCTGCTCATCAGGGCCTATGACAATCTCACCGCCGTCGCCGTGCAGCCGATCTCCTATCTGCAGCTCGTGCTCGGCTCGATCCTGGCCGTCAGCGTCTTCGGCGAGACGCTGAGGCCGAACATGATCATAGGGTCGCTGATCGTCGTCGGCGCCGGCCTCTTCACCGTCTGGCGCGAGAATGTGCTCGCCCGCAGGGCTGCGCAGGCGGCGCAGGATGCGCCGGCTGCTTGAGGCCTCGAAACCCGGGCGTGTCAGCTCAGGCTGCGGAGTTCGTCCAGACCGACCGGCGGTTCCGGGCGGAATTCCAGGGCATAGACGCGCTTCGCATACTTCTCCCGCACGCGGTCGACCTGTTCGTGCTCGCCTTTCAGGCGCGAGCGCAGCAGGGGGTCGTGCGTTCCGCTCGCGGCCATGCTCTTGTTGATCACCCAGCCATACGGTTCGATGCCGGCGCGCTTCAGGTCGCCCTGCAAGGCGGCCGCTTCGGACACCGGTGTCGTCTCCGGAAGCGTCACCAGGACCACCCGCGTGTAGCCCTCGTCCTGCAGGCGCATCAGCGGCGTCACGACTCGCCCGGGCGCGTCGGGGTCGAGATGGCGGGTCATCTGCCTGTGATAGGCGCCAGTAGCATCGAGGAGCAGCAGCGTGTGTCCGGTCGGTGCCGTATCGATGACGACGAAGGCGCTGCGCGCCTCGGCGACCACGCGCGAAAAGGCGTGAAAGACGGCCACTTCCTCGGTGCAGGGAGAGGCGAGATCCTCGCGCAGGAGAGCCTTACCCTCGTCGTCGAGATCACGCCCGCGCGTTGCCATGATCTTCTCGATGTAGCGCTCCGTCTCGACGACGGGATCGATGCGGTCGACCGTGAGCCCCGGCATCTCGCCTGCGACGACGAAGGAGAGATGCGCCGCCGGATCGGTGGTCGTAAGGTGCACCGCGTGGCCGCGCTTCGCCAGCCCGACAGCAATCGCCGCGGCGACCGTCGTCTTGCCGACGCCGCCCTTGCCCATCACCATCACCAGACCCTTTTCGCCGGCGGCGATCTCATCGACCAGCCTGCCGATCCCCGGCAAGTCGCCCGCCGCATTCGGCACGTCCTCCACCTGCGCCGGCGCTGCGGAAGGCGGAGACAGCAGCGCTCGCAAGGCCGGAATGCCGACCATGTCGAAACCGAGCAGCAGAAATTCGTCGCGTGGGCGGGCCGCGAGCGACGCGGGCATGCCGGCAATCGCTTCGTCCTGCTCCCGCACGAGAGCGGACGCCACCGGATCAGTCGGGTCCGCGGCCCGGAAGCGGCCGTTGACCGCGAGCAGCTGGTTCGACAGCCCGAGTTCCGCGAGTTCGTCCGAGGTGCGTGCGGCCTCGCGGATCGCACCCTTGTCGGGGCGGGTCACGAGGATGATCGTGGTGCGCGCCGGGTCTCCGAGGCAACGAAGTGCGCTGCGGAAGCGATCCTCCTGCATCTTCAGCCCGGAATGCGGGCCGAGGCACGAGGCACCGCGCTCGTTGGTCTCCAGGAAACCGGTCCACGCCTTCGGCAGGCTGAGGAGACGTAGCGTGTGGCCGGTCGGCGCCGTGTCGAAGATGATGTGGTCGAATTCGGGGGCGTCGTCGGCGAGCAGGCCGACGAACTCGTCGAAGGCCGCAATCTCGGTTGTGCAGGCGCCGGAAAGCTGCTCCCGGACGGTCGACACCTCCTTGCTGTCGGCCTCCGGTCCGAGCTGTTCGATGACGCGCGTGCGGTAGTCCTCGGCGGCCTGCTCCGGGTCGATGTTCATGGCCGACAGGCCCGGAACCCCGGGGATGGGCGTCGGGGTGTCCGAGAGGTTGGCGCCGAGCATCTCGTCGAGGTTGGAGGCCGGGTCGGTACTGACGAGGAGGATACGAAGACCACGATCGGCGAGCGCTATGGCGCTCGCACAACTCAGGGAAGTCTTTCCGACCCCGCCCTTGCCGGTGAAGAAGAGGAAACGGGTCGGGTCTTTCAGTGCGCTGAACGGGGACATGAACGCCTTCCGGAGAGGGGACTCGATAGTACCTCAATAGCAAGTATGGACGATCTGCGGCTTGATCTCCAGCAAGTCTGGAGGGCGATCTATCTCGAGACGGATTCTCGCGTAACCGGCCTTCGATGCGCCTGCCAGACCGTTCGGACGAAGGCCAGAACGAACATGGCGCTCATCAGCAGCACGATCGTCGGGGCAGGGGCGCTGTCGACCTCGGCGGCGTCGCCCGCAACATTGCGCGCGATGTCGGCGATGATGGTGAAGGTCGTGATGACTTTCGGCTTCTCCGCTGCGACCGCCGCGGCGGGCAGGCCGACGAATATGATGGCTGCAAGCAGGCCGATGATCTTCCGTCTCACGCAGACGACTCCTTTTGCAAGTCATTCGCAA
Source organism: Ciceribacter sp. RN22 (assembly GCF_024054295.1). Classification (NCBI taxonomy): domain Bacteria; kingdom Pseudomonadati; phylum Pseudomonadota; class Alphaproteobacteria; order Hyphomicrobiales; family Rhizobiaceae; genus Ciceribacter; species Ciceribacter sp. RN22. Next base: position 705,897 of record NZ_JAMXLD010000002.1, on the reverse strand, counting down.
TATTCGCGTGATCCGTGCCGTGCGATTAAAACTTCCTCAAGATCGGCGTGCTAGCAAAGGCCGTTGGTATTGCGTAACCGGGAGTGGTCAGATGGTGGTGTCGTGGGCTTGAAGGGGCTGTTGAATATATTCCGCCCGTCCCGAAAGCTGGCACTCGTTCTCGGCGGGGTCCTGGTTTTCTGCGGTGCGACGGGTGCCGCCGCCGTCTACATCGGCGCCGAGAAGCTGCTCGGGCCGACCTTTCGGGGAGCGAACGGCCAGAAGTGCACCGAAGTGAAGACGGTCCTGATCAAGAAGATGGATCGCCAGTGGATCCGCAAATACGTCTCGACCAATGGTGGAGACGGTCTTTCCCGCATGAAGACGGCACTGCGTGTCGCCGAGAAGACGTTCGAGGCGGAGAAACCGGATCTCGTCCAGGTGGTGGTGCTCGACGTGAACGGTCCTAAGGATCGCGCGAACATGCGTGGTCATGCGATCGGCGCGGATGTCGTCTACATTCCCGATCCCTCGCGCGTGCCCGAGGTCGAGGGTGCGGCCGTGTTCAGCGCGCACTACATCGATCGCCCGGCCAACGAGACTGGCCTCTTTTACGGCGAAAAGATCGTGGTGCCGAGCGAGGACGCCGAGCGTATCGCCGCGTCGATCGACGACAAGTTCGACTGTTCGAAACCGGAAGGTGCTGTCGAGACAACCGCAGCTGCCCACGGCGGCGATGCGCATGCCGCGCCGGCGGAGGGCGGCGGTCACGGCTGACGCCGCATGACATCATCGGAAAACGAAAGCCCCGGGATAGGGTCTATCCCGGGGCTTTGTTTGTTGGCAGATCGACCGGCTCAGTCGCCCTTGTGGCGGCGGGCCGGGAAGAGGATGATGTCACGGATCGACGGCGAGTCCGTCAGAAGCATGATGAGGCGGTCGACGCCGATGCCGAGGCCACCCGCCGGCGGCATGCCCTGGTCCATGGCTTCGAGGAAGTCCTCGTCCAGTTCCTTTTCGGTCTCGCCGCGCTCGTGGGCCTGCGTCAGCTGCTCCACCATGCGGTTGCGCTGTTCGACCGGATCGTTGAGCTCGGAAAAGGCATTGCCGATTTCCCAGCCGTTGCAGTAGCTCTCGAAGCGTTCGACCAGCCGCGGCTCGCCCGGTACTTCCTTGGCAAAGGGCGAAATATCCTTCGGGAAGTTGATGACGTGGGTCGGCTGGATCAGCGTCGCCTCGACCTTCTCCTCGAAGACATAGGCGAGGCATTCGCCCCAGGTCGCGTCCTTCTCGACCTCGAACCCGGCGCCATAAGCGGCAGCGCGTGCCTCCTTGTCGGTCTTGATCGACAGGAAGTCGATGCCGGTCGCTTCCTTGACCGCGTCGGGCATGGAGATCCGGCGGAACGGGCCCTTGAACGAGAGCTCCTTGTCGGTGAAGGCGAATTCGGTCTTGCCGTGGACGGCGAGCGCCAGGCTCTCGAACAGCCGCTCGACGAGGCTCATCATGTCCTCGTAATCGGCATAGGCCCAGTAGCACTCCATCATGGTGAATTCGGGATTGTGCCTTGTCGACACGCCTTCGTTGCGGAAGTTGCGGTTGACCTCGAAGACCTTGTCGGTGAGGCCCGACACGAGAACGCGCTTCAGATAGAGCTCCGGCGCGATGCGCAGGTACATGTCGAGCTTCAGCGTGTTGTGGTGCGTCTTGAAGGGCTCGGCCGCTGCACCGCCATAGATCGCCTGCAGCATCGGGGTTTCGACTTCCATGAAGCCGTCGTCCTCGAGGAAGCGGCGCAGTGCCGAGAGGATCTTGCTGCGCTGCTGGAAGCGTAGCTTGGATTCCTCGTTCACCATGATGTCGAGATAGCGCTTGCGGTAGCGCGTCTCGATGTCGGCGAGACCGTGATACTTCTCCGGCATCGGAAGAAGAGTCTTGGTCAGCATGGTGATCTCTTGCGCGTTGATCGTCAGCTCGCCGCGCTTGGTGCGGCGTACCGCGCCGGTCACGCCGATGATGTCGCCGAGATCGATCAGCGGCAGGAGGCTGCGGGCCTCTTCCGGGGTCGTGTCCTTGTGCGAGAAGATCTGGATCTTGCCCGAGGCGTCATGGATGTCCATGAACATGCCCGAATTGCGCGAGGAGTAGACACGACCGGCGACCGTCACCACGTCGCCGGACTCGGTGTCCGGCTCGAGGTGGGCATATTTCTCCGCAAGTTCCTCATTGGTCATCGTGCGGTGGAAATGTGCGGGATAGACGTCGCCCACCTTTTCGCGCAGCAGCCCGAGTTTCTGGCGACGGACTTCCGTCGCGTCGGAGGAAAGGGCGGTTTCGGTCTTCTGTTCGTTCATCGTTCAATTCCTGTGGCGGCTCTTGGCCTTGCGCCGTGTAAATTGCCGCTCACCCTAACCCTCTCCCCGCAAGCGGGGCGAGGGGACTGGCTGCGGCGCCTCTTGCTCCCTTTTCCTTGCTTGCGACGAGAGAAGGTGCCGGCAGGCGGATGAGGGGCCTACTTCAATTTCAGCTTCCGCTACCCACCATCGAGGCCAGCACCTGGCTTGCCACCTTCAGCCGCTGGCGCACGACCGAGCGGCCGAGCAGCGCCATGGAATCGAAGAGCGGCAGCGAGCGCTGGCTTCCCGAGACGGCGACGAAGAGCGGCGGCGTGACGACGCGCAGCTTCTTGCCGAGGCGGTCGGAAATCGCCCTGAGTTCCTCTTCAATCGTCGCGACGTTCCATTCGACGATCTTTTCGAGATCGAACTGGACCGTGTTGACGATCTCCAGCGTTTCGGCGGGCGAGGTCTTCAGACCTGCGAAGGAGGCAGGCGTGAGACCGACGTCGTTCGCCAGCAGGAAGCCGGCAAGCGGCGGCAGTTCGCCGAGCTTCGAGATGCGGCTCTGGGCGAGCTTCAGGCCCTCCGTCAGGCGGTCGTTTTCCGACGCCCAGTCGAAGATGCGGGAGAGGAAATCCTCCGGCGTCAGCTTCTCGCGGATCCAGCGGCCGTTCAGCCAGTCGAGTTTCTGCACGTCGAAGATCGCGCCGGCCTTCGACAGGTTCTCCGGATCGAACTTCTCGGCGAGCTCGTCCATCGTCAGCAATTCCTCGCCCTCGGCGATCTGAACGAAGAACAGGCCGAGGAAGTTCATCAGCGCTTCCGGCAGATAGCCGAGCGCCGAATAGTAGGAGATCGAGGTCGGGTTCTTGCGCTTCGACAGCTTCGACTTGTCGGCATTGCGCATCAGCGACAGGTGCATGAACTTCGGCGGTTCGAGGCCGAGATATTGGTAGAGCAGGATGTGCTTCGGCACCGATGCCAGCCACTCCTCGCCGCGGGCGACATGGGTGATCTTCATCAGGTGGTCGTCGACGACGTTCGCCATGTGGTAGGTCGGCATGCCGTCGGCCTTCAGCAGCACCTGCATGTCGACGCTGTCCCACGGGATCTCGACGTCGCCGTAGACGCCGTCGTGGAACTTGCACGAACCTTCGGTCGGGATCTTCATGCGGACGACGGAGGGTTCGCCCTCCTCCATGCGCTCGGTCACTTCCTCGGCGGTCAGGTGGAGGCAGAGGCCGTCATATTTCGGCGCCATACCTTTGGCGCGCTGCGCGTCACGCATCATTTCGAGCCGTTCCGGCGTGCAGAAGCAGCGGAAGGCGTGGCCGTCGCGAACGAGCTGCTCGACGAAGGGGCGATAGATGTCCTTGCGCTCGGACTGGCGGTAGGGGCCGTAGGGTCCGCCGACATCGGGGCCTTCGGACCACTTGAGGCCGGTCCATTTCAGCGCGTCGAGAACCTTCTCCTCGAATTCCGCCGTCGAGCGTGTCGCGTCGGTGTCCTCGATGCGGAGGATGAACTCGCCGCCGTTCTTCTTGGCGAAGAGATAGTTGAACAGCGCGATGTAGGCGGTGCCGACATGGGGCTCGCCGGTCGGGGAAGGTGCAATACGGACGCGAACGCCGGAAGTGGTCATCGGATTCTTGCTCTGGTGACGTGCGAGTGACCGGGCGGAAAAACCGCGTGGTCACGGACGAGGTGTCGAAAAGCGAAAAACCGCGCCGAAGACCGCCGGAGGCGGGAAATCCCGCGATTTTTCATTCCGTGGCCTTAGGCCACATTCGGCCGCGGGCGTCAAGACACACTGCGGCAGGGCAGGGGCGACGTCGTGGGCAGCACATCAAGAGCGGACCGCTACGAACCCTCGCCGCTGGATCGCAATTGGCAAATCTGTCGGTGAAAACGGCCCGCGCAACGATCCGCGCCGACCGCAGGAAGCGGTTTCGCTCGTCAGTGCAGCGTCTTCTTTCCGGTCTCGGCGCGTCGTTTGCGCCGGGCGAGCATGTTGAGACCTTCGACCAGAGCCGAGAAGGCCATCGCGGCGTAGACGTAGCCCTTCGGGACGTGGAAGCCCATGCCGTCGGCGATCAGCGTCATGCCGATCATCAGCAGGAAGCCGAGCGCCAGCATCACGATGGTCGGGTTCTTCTCGATGAAGTTCGCGAGCGGGGTCGAGGCGATCAGCATGATCGAGACGGCGACGATGACCGCGACGATCATCACCGGCAGGTGGTCGGTCATGCCGACCGCGGTGATGATGCTGTCAACGGAGAATACGAGGTCCAGCAAGAGGATCTGGCCAATGGCGGCGGCAAGCGTACCCGTCGCGGACGAGGCGATGAAATCCTCATTCTGGTCGACCGGATCGACGTTGTGGTGGATTTCCTTGGTGGCCTTCCAGACGAGGAACAGGCCACCGCCGACCAGGATCAGGTCCTTCCAGGAGAAGCCGTGGCTGAACAGTTCGAAGACCGGGGTCGTGAGCTGGACGATCCAGGCCACTGTGCCGAGCAGCACCAGCCGCATGATGAGGGCTAGGCCGATGCCGATGCGGCGGGCCGGCACACGCTGTACGGCGGGAAGCTTGTTGGTGAGGATCGAAATGAACACCAGGTTGTCGATCCCGAGGACGACTTCCATGACGATCAGCGTGATCAGGGCGACCCAGGCAGCGGGGTTCTGAACGAGAAGGGCGAGATCCTGCATGAACTTCTTCCGGTTTGTGGCTGGTGCAAGCACAAATGGCCCAAGTGCCGCCAAACGACAAGGCCCCGACGTGGGCCCATTCCGGAAAATTACGACAGTTTCGGCGCTTAGCCGTCTACCCGTGCCTCGGGACCGTAGGCGGCCATGAAGACCTTGAGGCCGCTGTCCACGACATACTCGATCTCAGTCTCTTCCGGCGGCACGGTCATTTCGCCGAAGAGACGCTGGCGGAAAAACTGGCCGGTCGCAAGCTCGATGTACTGGCGGGCGGCGAGATCGGTGTCATCGACCTTCAGCGCGCCGGCCTCGACCTGCTGCTCGATATAGGCACGCAGCACGGTGCGCGCGTTGGTAGGGGCGGAGGCGAAGAAGCGCTTGCAGAGGCCCGGCATGCGGTCCACGACCCCGAGCAGGATGCGCATCGCGGGGATCATGTCGGACTTGATGATGTGTCGGGCGAAGGCGATGCCGAAGCGACGCAGGCCGTCGCGGACGTCGTCGCTGTCTGCCAGGATGTCGCGCAGGAACTCCGTGAAGCGGCCCTTCTCCCGTTCGATCAGCGCCCCGAACAGCTCTTCCTTGCTGTCGAAATAGACATAGATCGTTCCCTTGGAAACGCCGGCCTCACGCGTTACGTCGTTCATGCTCGCCGCATCGAACCCCATCCGCATGAAGACGGAGCGGGCGCCGTCGAGGATCTGCTCGCGCTTCACCGGGTCTTCGCCTGCTGCGAAGCGCCCTACGGAACAGAGGCTGTTGTCCGGGGTTGGACTCGGCGTTTCGGACATTTTCTTGCTCACACGTCTCTTCGGGGTACTCAAAATTAACGAAATCGAACTCGATGGTTCGATCGCTCTTGATATGTGCGATGAAACGCTCTAAGTCAAGCGAACCGAACGGTTCAGTTCAATCCGCATGCGAATTTCTATAGCTGACCCGAAACGAAACCTGCCAGTTTGGATGGAAACGACAATGTCCGGCTCCCAGAGAAGCAACGCAATCCGTTCCGTCGACACCGGGCGCGATCCGGTGGTCGTCGAGACGACGGCCCCGGAAACCGTCGAAGGCCGTCAGGGCGAGAGTGCCGCTCCCTCGCAGGTGCAGGCACCCGCGAAGGCGAAGAAGCGCCGCAGCCCGATTCTGCCGGTCGTGGCGCTTGCGCTTCTCGCCGGTGCCGCCTGGTATGGTTACGACTGGTGGACCGAGGGACGCTTCATGGTGTCCACCGACGACGCCTATATCGGTGGCGATATCGCCATCATCTCGCCGAAGGTCGGCGGCTACGTCGAGAAGGTCAACGTCACCAACAACCAGATCGTCAAGGCGGGCGATCCGCTCGTGACCCTCGATAACGGCGACTATCGCATCGCCGCCGAACAGGCCGAGGCACAGTTGAAGAGCCAGCATCTCACACTCGACCGGGTCGACGCACAGATCAAGGGCGCTGAAGCGAGCCTGCTGCAGGCGAAAGCCCAGAAGCAGGCGACCGTCGCCAGCCTCGACCTGGCGCAGCTCTCCTACAACCGGGCGAGCGGCCTGCAGGCGCAGAAGGTCGTCTCGATCGCGGACCTCGACAGTGCGAAGACGCAGCTCGAGCAGGCACAGGCTAACGTGAGCGCCGCCGACGCGAACATCGCCGCAGCCGAGGCGCAGATTGCCGTCCTGAAGGCGCAGCGTGCAGAGGCCGAGGCGGCGATCCGCTCCGCCGAACTGGCGCTCGAAAAGGCCAGGCGCGACCTGGACTTCACGATCCTCAAGGCTCCCTATGACGGTGTCGTCGGCAATCTTTCGGTCCAGGCGGGGGATCTCGTCTCGGTCGGCAAGCGGCTCGCCGCGCTGGTTCCGGTGAGCGATCTCTATATCGATGCGAACTTCAAGGAGACGCAGATCGCCCATCTCGCACCCGGGTCGAAGGTCAACATTCACGTCGATGCCTTCGACGAGGAGCCGCTCGTCGGCACCGTGACCTCGATTGCGCCGGCCTCCGGTGCCGTCTTCTCGATGCTGCCGGCCGAGAACGCGACCGGCAACTTCACCAAGGTCGTCCAGCGCGTGCCGGTACGTATCTCCCTTCCCAAGGAGGCTCTCGATACCGGCAAGCTCAGGGCTGGCCTGAGTGTCGTCGTTGACGTCGACACGCGCACCGCCCCGGCGGAACACGCACTCGCGGCCAAGTGACGGATGTCGAGGTGACAGCATGGCGGCGACGGCAACAATGAGGAATGCGGGCGCGGCACTGCCCGCCGCGGACCAGCCGATGGACCCGAAGCGCGTCGTCGCGTTCTTCGCGATGGTGTTCGGGATGTTCATGTCCATCCTGGACATCCAGATCGTCTCGGCGTCGCTCGCTGAAATCCAGGCGGGTCTCGGCGCAGGTGCCGACGAAATCGCCTGGGTGCAGACGTCCTACCTGATCGCCGAAGTCATCATGATCCCGCTCTCGGGTGTGCTCGCGCGCATCCTCTCGACGCGGGTTCTGTTCGCGCTGTCGGCCGCCGGCTTCACGATGGCCAGCGCGCTCGCGGCGACCGCCACCAATATCGAGCAGATGATCGTCTACCGGGCGATCCAAGGTTTCATCGGCGGCGGCATGATCCCGTCGGTGTTCGCCGCGGCCTTCACGATCTTCCCGCCGTCCAAGCGCAACGTAGTCTCGCCCATCATCGGCCTCGTCGCGACGCTCGCGCCGACGATCGGCCCGACCATCGGCGGGTATATCAGCCATGCGATGTCGTGGCACTGGCTGTTCCTGATCAACGTCATTCCGGGCATTCTGGTGACCGCCGTAACCTGGAGCCTCATCGACTTCGACGAGCCCGAGCTCAGCCTGTTCAAAAAGTTCGACTGGTGGGGACTCGTCTCGATGGCGCTCTTCCTCGGCACGCTCGAATACGTGCTGGAAGAAGGCAACGGCAAGGACTGGTTCAACGACGAGCACATCGTCCTCGGCACGATCGCGATGGTGATCGGCGCGGCCGTGTTCTTCTACCGGGTGTTCAGGGTGGACTTCCCCGTCGTTGATTTGAAAGCCTTCGCCAACCGCAACTTCGCGTTCGGCTCGCTCTTCTCCTTCGTCATGGGCGTCGGGCTTTACGGTCTCACCTACCTTTACCCGCTCTATCTCGGGCGCATCCGCGGCTACGATTCGCTTATGATCGGCGAGACCATGTTCGTCTCCGGTGCGGCGATGTTCCTGACCGCACCCGTTGCGGGGGCCTTGTCTAGCCGCCTCGATCCGCGTGTGATGATGATGATCGGCTTCGGCGGCTTTTCCGCCGGCACGCTGCTCATGACCGGCATGACCGCGGACTGGGACTTCTACGAACTTCTGCTGCCGCAGATCCTGCGCGGCTGCTCGCTGATGCTCTGCATGGTGCCGATCAACAACATCGCGCTCGGCACGCTGCCGCCGGAGCGGATCAAGAATGCCTCGGGTCTCTTCAACCTGACGCGCAATCTCGGCGGGGCGGTCGGGCTGGCGATCATCAACACCATGCTCACCCAGCGTTCGGACGAGCACTATGCCCGCCTGTCCGAGCACATCACCTGGAGCAATCCGGCGGCGCTCAACTGGCTGAACAGCGTTGGCGGCAATTACGACAGCTACGGCCTCGACGGCGCCTCGGCGGCGGTAAAGAAGCTCTCGGGCCTCGTGACCCAGCAATCGTGGCTCCTCTCCTTCATCGACGTCTTCATGGGGCTCACGCTCCTGTTCTTCTCGCTGATCTTCCTGACCCTGCTGATCAAGCGGCCGGCCGCCGCGGCACCTGCCGGCAGCGGGCACTGATCCTCCCACCTCCCAGATCCACCGCAGCGCATGCCCGACGCCGCCCCGCGAGAACGGGGCGGCGCCACTTTTGATTGCGGAGTGTTTGAATATAATCTAGAGTTGCTTTCGTTGATCAAGCAACTCATGGGAGGGGTTATGCGTAATATGGGTGTATTCAATCCCGTGCTGAACCCGGTCCGGGCAGGCGGGCTTTCTGAGCACGACGTGGTCTACCTCAAGAGCCAAGGTTGGCTCGAAGGTGTAACCGACAAGGAAGTTCCCGACGTGCCCATAGGTTTCCGCGCGGCCGAACTTCCGGGCGGCTTTACGATGCGAATTTCTCAGTGCCCGCTGGCACCGCCTACCTCTACAACCCCGAGGACGAGCGCGCGATCCTTCGGGCGTGTGGAAACCCGACCTGTTGGCGGTACCTGCTGCGCGAAATGGCCGAATAGGAAAGACGTCGTCGGTCGTGGCTTCACGCAGCGAACATGTACGTATTTCTGAGGTACGTATCTCAAAATGTGATTTACGTACCTCATAAACTCCGGTAGAGAGTCGCGCCGGAGGAAACATGAAGCCGACCGTCCATGATATCGCCGTCCATGCGGGCGTGAGCCTCGCGACCGTCGACCGGGTGCTGAACAACCGGCCCGGCGTGCGGCACGAGACGCGCGCGAAGGTCGACGCCGTTGTCGCGGCGCTGGGCTTCGTGCGGGATATGGCCGCGGCCAATCTCGCGAAGGGGCGCGTCTATCCGCTCACCTTCATCCTGCCTTCCAACGACAACTCCTTCATGCGGGGGCTCGCGGCCGCCGTCGGCGACGCGATCGCCCGGGCCGCGGTCGAACGGCTGGCGATCCGCATCATCGAGATCCCCGCCTTCGATCCGCAGGCGCTCGTCGCCGCGTTGAGGGAAGCGGGGAGGGAGAAACCCGCCGGCATCGCGCTGGTGGCGGTCGACGCCCCTGAGGTGCGCGCGGTTGTCGACGAGCTCGTCGAGGAGGGCATCCCGGTCGTGACGCTGGTCTCCGACCTGCCGGGATCGAGGCGACAGCACTATGCGGGGATCGACAACATCGCGGCCGGCCGTACGGCGGCGAGCCTCATGGGGCGGTTTCTCGGACGGGAACCGGGCAGTGTCGCGGTTCTGGCGGGTTCGCTGATGGTACGCGACCATCGGGAGCGTTTCGAGGGGTTCCGCGCCGTCATGGAGGCGGAGTTCAGTCATCTGCATCTGCTGCCGGTTCTGGAGGGACGAGATGACCCGGCAACCGCCGAACAGGTGCTGCGCGAGGCGCTTTCCGCCCACGCCGACATCGCCGGCATCTACAGCCTCGGTGCCGGCAACCGAGGTCTCGTGCGCCTTCTGAAGGAGGTGCGCCGCGATCGCCGGCCGGTGGTCATCGCCCACGAGCTCACCGGGACGACGCGGGCCGCGCTGACCGACGGGCTGATCGACGCTGTGCTCAACCAGGATGCCGGCCACGAGGTCAGAAGCGCGATCCGCGTGCTGAAGGCCAGTGCCGACGGGCAATCGGTCGTCGAGGCGCAGGAGCGCATCCGTCTCGACATATTTCTGCGGGACAATCTGCCGTAACGGCCAAAGAATGGAGTGACACATGTATCTCGGCCTGGATTTGGGAACCTCGGGCGTCAAGGCGATGCTGATCGACGGCGACCAGCGCGTCATCGGCTCGGCGAACGGCGCGCTCGACGTGTCGCGGCCGCATCCCGGCTGGTCGGAACAGGAGCCGGCCGATTGGATCCGGGCGACCAGGGAAGCGGTTGCCGGCCTCAAGGCGAAGCATCCGAATGAACTTTCGGCAGTGAAGGGCATCGGGCTCTCCGGACACATGCACGGCGCGACGCTCATTGATGCCGAGGACCGCGTCCTGCGGCCGTGCATCCTGTGGAACGATACCCGTAGCCATGCCGAGGCCGCGGCGCTCGACGCCGATCCACGCTTCCGCGCGATCACCGGCAACATTGTCTTCCCCGGCTTCACCGCACCGAAGCTCGCCTGGGTCGCCGGGAACGAACCGGAGGTCTTCGCCAAGGTGGCGAAGGTGCTGCTGCCGAAGGACTATCTGCGGCTCTGGCTCACCGGCGAGTATCTCTCCGACATGTCGGATTCGGCCGGCACGTCCTGGCTCGACACCGGCGCGCGCCGGTGGTCGCCGGAGCTGCTCTCGGCCACCGGCCTCTCGGAAAGCCAGATGCCGGGACTGGTCGAGGGAACCGAGGAGGCGGGGCGGCTGCGCGCCGAGCTTGCCGGCGAATGGGGCATGGCGGTGGGCGTCGTCGTTGCCGGCGGGGCCGGCGACAATGCGGCTTCCGCCTGCGGCATGGGCACGGTCGCGGAAGGCCAGGCTTTCGTCTCGCTCGGCACCTCAGGCGTGCTCTTTGCGGCCAACGGCAGCTACCTGCCGAAACCCGAGAGCGCCGTGCACGCCTTCTGCCACGCGCTGCCTGCAACCTGGCACCAGATGGGTGTCATTCTTTCCGCAACCGATGCGCTGAACTGGCACTCTGGCGTCACCGGCAAGTCGGCAGGCGAGCTGACGGCCGAGCTCGGCGACACGCTGAAGGCGCCGGGCAGCGTCACTTTCCTGCCTTACCTTTCCGGCGAGCGCACGCCGCACAACGACGCGAAGATCCGCGGCGCCTTCATCGGCCTCGGCCACGAGAGCGCGCGTGCGGTGCTGACCCAGGCCGTGCTCGAAGGCGTCACATTTGCCATCCGCGACAATCTCGAGGCGCTGAAATCGGCCGGCACGACGATCGCACGGGTGACGGCGATCGGCGGCGGCTCGCGCTCGCGCTACTGGCTCGCCTCGATCGCCACCGCGCTCGGGGTTCCGGTCGACGTTCCGGCCGACGGCGACTTCGGCGCGGCTTTCGGCGCCGCCCGCCTCGGCCTGATCGCGGCGACGGGGGCAGATCCACTTTCCGTCTGCACGGCGCCGAAGACGGCAGAAACGATCGAGCCGGTCGCCGGACTGGCGGGTGCCTACGAGGACGCCTACCGGCGCTACCGGGCGCTCTATCCGGCGATCCGGGCGATCTGATCTTTCCACCTCCCCCTTGAGGGGGGAGGTCGCCGCGAAGCGGCGGGTGGGGGTGAAAAGCCGCGGTCACCCCACCCCGGACCTGCGGTCCGACCCTCCCCCTCGAGGGGAGGGTGAACATTTCCAAAGGAGGACTACCCATGAGCACAGGCTTTTTCGGCGATATCGCCAAAGTGAAATACGAAGGCCCGGAGAGCACCAATCCACTCGCCTTCCGCCACTACAACCCCGATGAAATCGTCGCCGGCAAGCGGATGGAAGACCATCTGCGCTTTGCGATCGCCTACTGGCACACCTTTACCTGGCCGGGCGGCGATCCCTTCGGCGGCCAGACCTTCCAGCGCCCGTGGTTCTCCGACACCATGGAAGCGGCCAAGCTCAAGGCGGACGTCGCCTTCGAATTCTTCCAGCTCCTCGGCGTGCCTTACTATTGCTTCCATGACGCGGACGTGCGGCCGGAAGGCACGAACTTTGCGGAGAACACCCGCAACCTCGGCGAGATCGTCGATTACTTCGAGAAGAAGCAGGCCGAGACCGGCGTCAAGCTGCTCTGGGGCACAGCGAACCTCTTCTCCAACCGCCGCTTCATGTCGGGCGCTGCCACCAATCCCGATCCGGACGTTTTCGCTTTCTCGGCCGCGACCGTGAAGACCTGCCTCGACGCCACCCAGCGCCTCGGCGGCGAGAACTACGTGCTGTGGGGCGGCCGCGAGGGCTACGAGACGCTGCTCAACACCGACCTGAAGCGCGAACTGCACCAGCTCGGCCGCTTCCTGAACCTCGTCGTCGAGTACAAGTACAAGATCGGTTTCAAGGGCACGATCCTGATCGAGCCGAAGCCGCAGGAGCCGACCAAGCACCAGTACGACTACGACGTCGCCACCGTTTACGCCTTCCTGCAGAAGAACGGGCTGGAAAACGAGGTCAAGGTCAATATCGAGCAGGGCCACGCGATCCTCGCCGGCCATTCCTTCGAGCATGAAATCGCCATGGCAAATGCGTTCGGCATCTTCGGCTCGATCGACATGAACCGCAACGACTACCAGTCCGGCTGGGATACCGACCAGTTCCCGAACAACGTGCCGGAAATGGCGCTCGCCTACTACCACATCCTCGCGGGTGGCGGTTTCAAGACCGGCGGCACGAACTTCGACGCCAAGCTGCGGCGCCAGTCGCTCGATCCGCAGGACCTGCTGATCGGCCATATCGGCGGCATGGACTGCTGCGCCCGCGGCGTCAAGGCGGCGGCGAAGATGATCGAGGACCGGGCGCTGTCGAAGCCGCTCGAGGAGCGCTACGCCAAGTGGGAGAGCCCCGAAGCGCAGAAGATGCTGCGCGGCGAATATTCCCTCGACGAGATCGCCGGCATGGTGGAGCGGGAAAACACCAATCCCGAGCCGAAGTCCGGCCGTCAGGAATATCTGGAGAACGTGGTCAACCGCTACGTCTGAGGCGGAAGTCCGAAGTGAAAGATGGGTCGGGGTGCGTATGCGCTCCGGCCTTCTATCTTGGAGGGCGTCTTCACCCGATCGCCGTGATCTCCAGCTCCTGGCCGTTGACGGTGACGACGTCGCCGACGGCCTTGCCGAGAAGCAGCGCCGCCACCGGGGAGACATAGGAAATCGATCCGGCCTTCGGGTCGGCCTCGTCCTCGCCGACGATCCGGTAGGTCTGCACCCGCCCGTCGTCGCGCTCGAAGGTCACCGTTCTTCCGAACGCGACCGTCCCCGTAGAAGCGGGCGGCGGGACGAGCTGGGCCGTGCGCACCCGCTCGGAAAAATAGCGAAGGTCCCGCAAGGGGCTCGCCGACTGCCGGCGCCGCTCGTTCACGTCTTCGATTGTGTTTGCCGCCTCATAGGCTTCGCGGGCCTGCCGCAACTGCTCCTCCAGCGCCTTCAGGCCCGCTTCCGTCACGAGGTTCGGATGCAGCGATATCGGCCGGTCAGGCAAAAGGGTTTCGGAGGCCGTCTCGGCACTCTCTTCCTTGATGAAAGCGACACTCAAACTCGATCTCCGTTCCGTTTCTCGCGGTGACAATGCGACGCCAGAGGCGAACAGACAGTCTATACGACAGGACGGGGCGGGACGGCAAATCCGGGATAGGCGCCCGGCTTTCGGGACGCAACAATTGTTACATCGGCGATTTGGCGAGAGGCGTAACCGTTCGGCGTCATCGGCAGCGTCCGTGGACGAACGATGATCGATATCATCCGCTTATCAAGGACAAGGACAATGAAGAATCTCCTCCTCTCACTCGCAGTCGGGCTTCCGCTCGCATTTTCGGCTGCTGTTGCTTCGGCCGCCGAGCCCGCTCTCCCGCATTTCGACAAGGCGCACACCGCCATCGTCATCACCGATCCCCAGAACGACTTCCTGGCCGAAAACGGAAAGCTCTACGGCCTTCTCGCCGATAATCTCAAGGAACTCGGCACGATCAAGAACATCGAGACGCTGATGGCGACGGCCAAGTCGAGCGGCGTCGCGCTCGCCGTCGATCCGCTGGTCTACAACGTGCTCGACGTGGACTGGTCGCGGGCGGGGGCCTTGCAGCGCCAGCTTCTCGACATGAAGGCGTTGCAGCGCGTGTCGCTCAACGATCCGGAGGGCTTCGAAGGATCCGGAGCGGACTTCTACGAGCCGTACAAGACCTATATCTACGACGGCAAGACCATCGTGGTTGCTCCGCACAAGATGTACGGGCCGGAAAGCAATGACCTGATCTACCAGCTTCGTGCCCGCGACATCGACACCGTCATCCTCGGCGGCATGGTCGCCAACCTTTGCGTGGACTCCCACATGCGCGCGCTGATGGAGAACGGCTTCAAGGTCTATGTCGTCAAGGATGCCGTCGCGGCTCCCGGCGTCGATGCCTACAACGCCGCGCTCGTCAACTACGGCATGATCGCCAATGGCGTCCTTACCACCAAGGACGCGGTGGACGCGCTGCGCAAATAATTCGGGATCAGTCGTTCAACGGCGCTCGGACCTGTCCGGGCGCCGTGCCGCATCGAGGTGCTGCGGACCACAGAGGAAAGGCAGTCTCGTCTTCGGCCGCAGCGATTTTCATGAGCCTCCGCTTGTCCAGCAGCAGTATCCGGCGCGGCGCGGTTGCGACGAGCCCCTGACTTGCGAGATGGCGCAGAAGGCGGGCCACGACTTCACGTATAGTTCCCAGATGCCGTGCCAGCTTCTCCTGAGCGAGGCGGACTGTTCCATCCGCATCGGCGTGCGCCAGCAGCAGAAGGATGAGCCTCTGTTCCTGCGGCAGGCGCATGGTCCGCTCCAACAGTTTTTGCAGCTCGAATACCCGTTCCGACAGCTGCTCGAACAGGAAACGCTGTGCGGCCGGCTCGCCGGCAAACAGTTCACGAAAGAGTGGCCCCGGAACCGTGAGGATCTCGACGCCGTCTGCCTCGGCCTCTGCCCACGCCGGGTAGGGGATCTCGGTGAACAGGCTGTTCAAAGCCAGGATGCAGCTCTGTCCGGCTTCGATCCAATAGAGCGTTCCTTCACGACCATCGGCGTCGAGATAGTAAACACGAATACCGCCGGAGCGTATGAGATAGACCCCGTCCACGACGTCGCCGAGGCGTAGAACGCTGGCCGCCGGTGGCAAGGCCGTCAGCGTGATCTTGGAACTGAGACGCTTGCGCGTCTCCGGACGCATTTCGCGAATGAAGGCGAAATCATCCAGCGCTTCAACTGGACACGGCATTCCCGCTTGGTCTCTCCGACAATAGGCTTGGTCTTTATTTTCACTAGCCTATCTGCGCCGGCCTGGAATGACCTGCATCAAATCACCGGCTGCGTTGCCTGATCGCTATCTCCCACGCCGCCTGCCCCCGTCACCTTCTCGCAGGCCCGTTCACCACGTTGATCTCGGAGCTCGACGTCGCGTCGATGGCGCAGTTCACGGTCGGACCCGTGCTTGCAAGCCTCTACCCGGTCATGAAATCTAGCCGGTTGTCTCCGGTGTATAATGCTGTAATTGTTAACGGCAACGTTGCAGATGTGGAGGAGCATTCATGAAGACGATCAAGGGGCCCGGCATCTTTCTCGGGCAGTTCGCCGGCGATGCGGCGCCTTTCAATTCCTGGGACGGGATCACCAAATGGGCCGCGGAGAAGGGCTATGCCGGCGTGCAGGTGCCGACCTGGGCGGGGCAGCTGATCGATCTGAAAAAGGCGGCCGAATCCAAGGACTATTGCGACGAGTTTGCCGGTGTCGCGCGGCGGAACGGTGTCGAGGTGAGCGAGCTTTCCACCCATCTGCAGGGCCAGCTGGTCGCCGTCCATCCGGCCTATGACGAGGCCTTCGACGGCTTTGCGGCGCCGGAGGTGCGCGGCAATCCGAAGGCCCGCCAGGAATGGGCCGTGCAGCAAGTCAAATATGCGCTGAAGGCGTCCCGCAATCTTGGCATCAAGGCCCATGCGACCTTTTCCGGCGCGCTCGCCTGGCCCTTCTTCTATCCCTGGCCGCAGCGGCCGGCCGGCCTCGTCGAGACGGCCTTCGACGAGCTGGCGAAACGCTGGCTGCCGATCCTCGACTATGCCGAGGAACAGGGCGTCGATGTCTGCTACGAGATCCATCCCGGCGAGGACTTGCATGACGGCGTCACCTTCGAGATGTTCCTCGAGCGGGTGAAGAACCATGCCCGCGCCAACATGCTCTACGACCCGTCGCACTACGTGCTGCAGTGCCTCGACTATCTCGACAACATCGACGTCTACAAGGACCGGATCAAGATGTTCCACGTCAAGGACGCGGAGTTCAACCCGACCGGCCGGCAGGGCGTCTATGGCGGATACCAGGGCTGGGTCGAGCGCGCCGGACGCTTCCGTTCGCTCGGCGACGGACAGGTCGACTTCGGTGCGATCTTCTCGAAGATGGCGGCCAACGATTTCGACGGCTGGGCCGTTGTCGAATGGGAATGCGCGCTGAAGCACCCGGAAGACGGCGCGCGTGAAGGTGCCGAGTTCGTGAAGGCG
This sequence comes from Ciceribacter sp. RN22, assembly GCF_024054295.1. Classification (NCBI taxonomy): domain Bacteria; kingdom Pseudomonadati; phylum Pseudomonadota; class Alphaproteobacteria; order Hyphomicrobiales; family Rhizobiaceae; genus Ciceribacter; species Ciceribacter sp. RN22. The sequence continues at coordinate 689,039 of NZ_JAMXLD010000002.1, read as the reverse complement.
CACATCATCCGCGTGACGGAGAAGGCCTTCGACGACTTCGCCTCCGGCGGCACCGACGAGGCGGCCAACCGCCGGATGCTGGGGCTATGACTCGTCAAGCCAGCAGGAGGGCTGGAATGTCACCCTTTTCGAGCGCCGGCAGGGCGGCCTCGATCCGGTCCAGCGGCCAATCCCACCAGGCAAGGGCGAGGAGGTTGGCGACATCCTCGGGCGGGAATCGCTGGCGGATCGTTTTGGCCGGGTTCCCGCCGACGATCGTGTAGGGGGGTACGTCGCGTGTCACCACGGAAGACGCCGCGATGATGGCGCCGGACCCGATGGTGACGCCCGGCATGATGGTTGCGCTGTCGCAGATCCAGACGTCGTTGCCGACGGCAGTGTTCTTGAAGGGAAGCTCCTGATAGCCGCCGATTGTCTGCGGATCGAAGACCCGGAACGGATAGGTGCTGATGCCCGTCATTGGGTGGTTGGCGGAACTGGTGATGAAGCGGCTGCCACGTGCGATTTGCACGAACTTGCCGATTGTCAGTTTCTCCCGGCTGAAAGGATAGAGATAGGGTGCCAGAATCGTGGCTGTTTCGGTGACGGGGCCTGAATGGGTGAAGTAACTGAAGTCGCCGATCTCCATACGGGGATGGTCGATGACGACGTTGAGGTAGACGGTTTCCTCGTAGGGGGAGCCGTCGGCGAGCGTGATGGGATGAGCCAGTTGGCTGTCGAGAAAAGGCATGACCAAGATCCTTGATAAAGCGGGGCTTCGATGCACGTCGAGTGTCGGCATCGGCTCTGGTGCTTCGCCTCGCGGGAGGCGGATCTCAGTTGTTCACTGTCAGGGCATCCTTCTCTTCAGGATGCCATTCTAACCAATCTGGAATCCGGATTCCAGACCAACTTCCAGAAGGAGCTAATACGATGGCGATCGAAGCGGGTAAGACGGGCGAGCGGACGGCGAAGATCAGGCTCGGCATGGTGGGCGGCGGGCAGGGCGCCTTCATCGGCGGCGTGCACCGGATGGCCGCCCGGCTCGACGATCATTTCGACCTCGTGGCCGGCGCGCTCTCCTCGACGCCGGAGAAGTCGCTGGCTTCGGGCCGTGAACTCGGCCTCGACCCGGCGCGTTGCTACGGTGCCTTCGAAGAGATGGCGGAGAAGGAGGCGGCAAGGCCGGACGGCATCGAGGCCGTCTCGATCGTCACGCCGAACCATGTGCACTATCCGGCCGCGAAGGCTTTCCTGGAACGCGGCATCCACGTCATCTGCGACAAGCCGCTCACCTCCAATCTGGAGGACGCCAGGAAATTGAAGGCAGTGGCGGACAAGAGCAGCGCGCTCTTCATCCTCACCCACAACTACACCGGCTATCCGATGGTTCGCCACGCGCGGGAACTCGCGCTCAACGGTGAACTCGGCGAAATCCGCATCGTGCAGATGGAGTATCCGCAGGATTGGCTCGCCGAACCGATCGAGCAGACCGGCCAGAAGCAGGCCGCCTGGCGCACCGACCCGAAGCAGTCGGGAGCGGGCGGCTCCACCGGCGACATCGGCACGCACGCCTACAATCTCGGCTGCTTCGTCTCCGGGCTGGAGCTCGATGAACTGGCGGCTGACGTCCACACCTTCGTCGCCGGGCGCAAGCTCGACGACAACGCCCATGTCATGCTGCGTTTCAAGGGTGGCGCCAAGGGCATGCTCTGGTGCAGCCAGGTGGCGACCGGCCACGAGAACGGGCTGAAACTGCGCGTCTACGGCAGCCGGGGCGGCATCGAGTGGACGCAGGCCGATCCGAACTATCTCTGGTTCACACGGCTCGGCGAGCCGAAGCAGCTCATCACCCGTGCAGGCGCCGGCGCCGGTACATCCGCCGCGCGTGTCACCCGCATTCCGAGCGGCCACCCGGAGGGCTATCTCGAAGCCTTCGCCACGATCTATTCGGAAGCGGCGGCCGCCATCAGTGCGGCCCGCTCCGGTACGGTCGTCGATCCCGCCGTCGTCTATCCGACCATCGACGACGGGGTGAAGGGCGTCGCCTTCGTCGAGGCCTGCATTGCCTCGTCGAAGCAAAACGGGGCCTGGGTGAAGGTGTGATTGTTCGCCCACCTCCCCCTTGAGGGGGGAGGTCGCGCGGAATGCGCGGGTGGGGATGATCCCTGTCGACGTGTTCACCCCACCCCGGACCTGCGGCCCGACCCTCCCCTTCAAGGGAGGATGTCGTTCAACTGCAACGTTGCAGTTTTTTCGCCCATCGGTCTTTCTCCTCATTCCGGATTGGTTTAAACCGCTTGCGACGTTCTCGGGCGGGCCGTGCGCCATCGCTTCCGGTCCCGCGTGTCCCGATTCAAAGCGAACGGAGTGTTCCCATGATCGATCCGAAGAAACTTGCCGAGCGGTTCCCCGGCGATTTCGTTTTCGGCGTTGCCACCGCCTCGTTCCAGATCGAGGGCGCGACGAAGGAGGACGGCCGCAAACCGTCGATCTGGGATGCGTTTTCCAATATGCCGGGGCACGTTTACCAGAGGCACAACGGCGATATCGCCTGCGACCACTACCACCGCTGGGAACAGGATCTCGACCTCATTCAGGAGATGGGCGTCTCCGCCTACCGCTTCTCGATCGCCTGGCCGCGGATCATCCCTGAGGGTACGGGCCGCATCAACGAGAAGGGGCTCGACTTCTACGACAAGCTGCTCGACGGCTTGAAAGCGCGCGGCATCAAGGCCTTCGCGACGCTCTATCATTGGGACCTGCCGCTGGCGCTGATGGGCGATGGTGGCTGGACGTCGCGCTCGACGGCGGATGCCTTCCACCGCTATGCGAAAATCGTGATGGCGCGGCTGGGGGACCGGCTCGATGCGGTCGCGACCTTCAACGAGCCCTGGTGCTCTGTCTGGCTTTCTCATCTCTACGGCGTGCATGCGCCGGGGGAGCGGAACATGGATGCGGCGCTGCATGCGCTCCACTACACCAATCTCGCCCACGGCCTCGGCATCGACGCCATCCGGCAGGTGGCACCGCAGGTGCCGGCCGGCCTCGTCATCAACGCCCATGCGGTGATCCCGGCTTCCGGCAGCGATGCCGACAAGGCGGCGGCCGAGCGCGCCTTCCAGTTCCACAACGGCGTCTTCTTCGATCCGGTCTTCAAGGGTATGTATCCGGACCGGTTCATGGAGGCGCTCGGCAGTCGCATGCCGGCGATCGAGGACGGCGACATGGAGGTGATTGGCCAGAGTCTCGACTGGTGGGGGCTCAATTACTATTCGCCGATGCGGGTTGCCGCCGATCCGGCGCCCGATGCCGAGTTTCCGGCGACCGCGGGCGCGCCGCCGGTCTCGAAGGTGAAGACCGATATCGGCTGGGAGGTCTATGCGCCGGCGCTGAAGTCGCTCGTCGAGGGGCTTTATGACCGCTACGACCTGCCCGCCTGCTACATCACCGAAAACGGCGCCTGCTACAACATGGGGCCGGAGAAAGGCGAGGTCGACGACCAGCCGCGCCTCGACTACTATGTCGAGCACCTCGGCATCGTTGCGGACCTGATCAAGGAAGGCTTTCCGATGCGAGGCTATTTCGCCTGGAGCCTGATGGACAATTTCGAATGGGCGGAGGGCTACCGGATGCGCTTCGGCCTCGTCTATGTCGATTACGAGACCCAGGAACGCATCGTCAAGAAGAGCGGCAAATGGTACGGCGCGCTCGCCTCGCAGTTTCCGAAGGGCAACTTCAAGGCGGGGTGACACGGCCGGCGGGCGTGCGATGATGGCGCTCCGATTCTCCTGAAAGGCACGCCCACATGTCGGTCCCGGCCAAACGCCTCTACGCGCTCTGCGGTTCCTTGCGGACACGCTCCACCAACCGCGCGCTGCTCGAAGCGATCCGGCGACTTGCCCCGCACAGCGTGGAGGTCGAAATCTCCGGCCTGATCGGCCTGATGCCGATCTTCAATCCCGACCTGGAAGGCGATCTCACGCCCGAACCGGTGCTGACCTTTGCGCAAGAGATCGCGACCGCGGACGGCTTGATCGTCAGCGCGCCGGAATATGCCCACGGCATTCCGGGAGGTCTGAAGAACGCCCTCGACTGGCTGGTGTCGCGGTTCGAAATTCCCGGCAAGCCCGTCATGCTCGTGCATGCTTCCCATCGGGGCGATTTCGCGCTGGAAGCGCTGACCGAGGTGCTGAAGACGATCGCGACCGATCTCAGACCCGAGACCTTCCTGCGCGTGCCGTTGCTCGGCAAATCGGAGGACGAAATCGCGGCCATCCTCGGCGCGCCGGAGACCGAACACGCAATTTGCTCGGCCCTCGGGCGCTTCATGGGCGCGGTTGCCGCGAAGGACCCGGCGTCACGGTAGGGAGCTCGGACATTTCCTCAGGGTGGTGCCCTGGCTCGCCGTTTCCAAAGGGCGGCGTCAGGGCAGGGCGACGTACTCCGTTCAACCGATCTTGATCAGCTTGTCATTGCCGCGTTCGGCTTCGCTGCGTGCGTCGAATTCTGCACGGGCGGCGTGGATCTGGTTGTAGTTCTCAAAAACCCAGCCGCCGAGCGCCTGGATCGGTTCCGAGAAGGATTGGCCGAGTTCCGTCAGTTCGTATTCGACCCGAGGCGGCACGGACGCATAGACGGTCCGCCGCACCATGCCGTCGCGTTCGAGCGCGCGCAGCGTCAGCGTCAGCATGCGTTGCGATACGCCGACGACCGTGCGCTTGATGTCGCTGAAGCGCTGCGGCCCGTTCCGGAGCACCATGATAATGAGAACGGTCCACTTGTCGCCGAGCCGTGACAGCATTTCGCTGACGGTCGGGCACTTGCCTGGGTCATAGCTCGAACACATTACGCTTACCTCCGTGTGACTTGGTATAACTCATGTGCCTTCTTGTGTCTCGTGCGGAGTTACATATTTAGGTCTGGTTACGTTTTGTTACCAGGTTTCCGAATGTACCTTGCCTGAACGGCCAGCCTCCGGAAACCGCAGACCAGAAAGGCACTCTCTCATGCTCCTCGACAAGCTCAACTGGCGCTACGCGACCAAGAAGATGGACCCGACCAAGGTCGTCCCGGACGACAAGGTCGAGCGGATACTCGAAGCGGCGCGGCTGGCGCCCACGTCCAGCGGCCTGCAGCCCTATGAAGTGATCGTGGTCACCAATCCGGAGGTGCGCGCGCGCATCCGCGAGGTGGCCTGGAATCAGGCTCAGGTCACCGACGGCTCGCACCTGCTCGTCTTCGCCGCCTGGGACAATTACACGCCCGAGCGGATCAATATGATGTTTGATCTTGTGAACAAGGAACGCGGCTTCACCAACGAAGGCTGGGAAAACTACCGGCAGATGCTACTCAACACCTATGTACCGCGCGATCCGGAGGTGAATTTCCAGCACGCCGCACGGCAGGCCTATATCGGCTTCGGTCTCGCGCTGACGGCGGCCGCCTTCGAAGGCGTGGACGCGACGCCGATGGAAGGTTTCGAGCCGGACAAGGTCGACGAGATCCTCGGCCTGCGCGAGCGCGGCCTTCGCTCGGTGACGATCATGCCGCTCGGCTACCGCGAGACCGAGGGTGACTGGCTGGTGAACCTCAAGAAGGTCCGCCGCCCGAAGGACAGTTTCGTCAGCGTCGTCGCTTGAACGACGAAGGCGCGCCGTATCCTCCCAAGGCGGCGCGCCTGAACGCCTTCGGTTCCTCTCTGATGTTTGGTCATATTTTGCGCCCTGAAGCCCGAGAGGGAAATAACTTCGCTCGGCAGGCCGGTAAGATGGTGCGATAAGAAGCCATCGTTCGCGGATGCATGACACCCATGCAGGCCGCGGGTTTGAAAGGGAATGGCAGGAAATGGTAGAGCGGCGTCTCATGCGTCGAATGTGTTGCTCGCGGTAAGCACCGAGAGAACCCCTGTCCGCGGCCCGTTTGCGGCCTTCTACCGAAGAGAAATTTCATGAACAGACGAAGCTACGGGATTTCGCTCGTGCCGGAGGGTGCCTGATGTCGATCGTCGCCCATCTCCCGAAGACCGATGCGCAGCCGATGGTGACGTTCGAAGGCGTCACCAAGCGCTTCGGCGGCAGCGGAGGCCGTCCGGCGTTCTCCGCGCTCGCCGGGGTGGACTTTGCCGTGGCGCGCGGTTCGATCACCGGCATCATCGGCCGGTCCGGCGCGGGCAAGTCGACGCTGATCCGGCTGGTGAACGGATTGGAGACACCCTCCACCGGCCGTGTGGCGGTCGACGGGGTTGATGTCGGCGCGCTCGACGAAGCGGGCCTTCGATCACTCCGGCGGCAGATCGGAATGATCTTCCAGCACTTCAACCTGCTTTCCTCGCGGACCGTGCGCGACAACATCGCGCTGCCGCTCGAAATCGCGGGTGTCGACGCGCGAACGATCGAGGCCAAGGTCGGGCCGCTGATGGATCTCGTCGGACTCGGCGACAAGGCAAAGCGCTATCCGGCCGAGCTTTCCGGCGGGCAGAAGCAGCGGGTCGGGATCGCACGGGCGCTCGCCACCGAACCGAAGCTCCTCCTCTCCGACGAGGCGACGTCGGCGCTCGATCCCGAGACCACGCAATCCATCCTCGATCTCCTGAAGCGGATCAACCGCGAGCTTGGCCTCACCGTGCTCTTGATTACCCACGAGATGGAAGTCGTGAAGACCATCGCCTCCGATGTCGCCGTGATCGACCGGGGCCTCATCGTCGAGCAGGGGCGGACCTTCGATGTCTTCACCCGGCCGCAGCACGAGACCACGCGTGCACTGCTTTCGGCCGCCGTCGGCGTGAAACTGCCGGAGTGGATCAGCAATGACCTCGCCAGCGCGCCGAGCGCGGGCGATCGGGCTTTCGTGCGGCTGATCTTCTTCGGAGAGACGGCCTTCCGGCCGCTGACCGCACGGCTTGCCGCCGAGATCGGCGCAGACCTCAACATCCTTGCGGGCGCGATCGACGAGATCGCGGGCGAACCCTTCGGCTCGCTCGTCGTTTCCTATCCCGCCGATCCGGCGACGCTCAAGCGGGCGGAGCGTTTCTACCGCGAAACCGGTCTGACCACGGAGGTGCTCGGCTATGGCGCCTGACATGCTCATTGGCCTTCTCGTCAAGGCGCTGCTGCAGACGTTGCAGATGGTCACTGCCGCTGGGTTCATCGGCACGCTCGTCGGCCTGCCGATGGGGATCTTTCTCGCGACCAGCGGCAGGGGTGAACTCTTCGAGGCGCCGCTCACCAACCGCATCGTCGGACTGGTCGTCAATGCCCTGCGCTCGACGCCCTTCATCATCCTGGTGGTTGCGATCATTCCCCTGACGCGGTTCATCACCGGCACCTCGATCGGCACGATCGCGGCGATCGTCCCTTTGACGATCTCGACCATTCCTTTCATCGCCCGCCTGATCGAGGCGGCGATCCGCGAGGTCGACAAGGGGCTCATCGAGGCGGCGCGTGCAATGGGCGCGACGCCTTTCCAGATCGTCGTCAAGGTGCTGCTCGCCGAGGCCAGGCCCGGGATCACGCTCGCGCTGACGCTGACCGTCGTCAGCCTCATCGGCTACTCCGCCATGGTCGGTGCGGTCGGTGGCGGTGGGCTCGGCGATCTCGGCATCCGTTACGGCTACCAGCGCTTCATGCCCGAGGTGATGCTCGCCGTCGTCGTCGTGCTCATCCTGCTCGTCCAGACCGTGCAGAGCGCTGGTGATGCGCTCGCCCGGCGTTTCGACAAGCGCAGCCGAAAGAACTGAAACCTCCCTTTCAGGAAACCCAAGGAGAAAAGACAATGAGGAAACTGATCGTCGCTGCCGCTATCGCAGCCCTGTTTTCCGCCGGTACGGCGCTTGCCGAGGACATCAAGGTCGGCGTGACCGCTGGCGAGCACGCCCAGATCATGGAAAAGGTCAAGGAAATCGCGGCGAAGAAGGGCCTGAACATCGATATCGTCGAGTTCTCCGACTACGTCGTGCCGAACCAGGCGCTGGCAGACGGCGATCTCAATGCCAACTCGTTCCAGCACCAGCCGTATCTCGACAACCAGATCGCCGACCGCGGTTTCGACATCGTCAGCGTCGGCACGACCATCACCACGCCAATGGGCGTCTATTCCAAGAAGGCGAAGAGCCTCGACGAGTTGCAGGACGGCGCGACCGTCGCGATCCCGAACGACCCGACCAACGGCGGCCGCGCGTTGCTCGTGCTCGCCTCGAAGGGCCTCATCAAGGTCAACCCCGAAGCCGGCCTGAAGGTCGGTCCGGCCGACGTCACCGAGAACCCGAAGAACATCCAGTTCGCCGAGCTCGATGCCGCCCAGCTGCCGCGCTCGCTGGATGACGTCGACGCCGCAGTGATCAACACCAACTACGCGATGGAAGCGGGCCTGCACCCGAAGAAGGATGCGATCGCCATCGAAGGCGAGAAGTCGCCCTATGCCAACGTGATCGCGGTGCGCACGGCCGACAAGGATGCCCCTTGGGTCAAGACGCTGGTCGAGTCCTACCATGACGACAGCATCAGGACCTTCACCAATGAGGAGTTCAAGGGCGCCCTCATCCCGGCGTTCTGATCCTTTTGCGCGATCGGCAGACGACAGAGCCCCCTCCTTGCGGAGGGGGTTTTCGTTTCAGTGCGGCGCTTGCCTTTTGCGCGCCGACAACAGAGACTGCCTCCATCGGTTGCAATGGAGGTGAGAATGGCACGCTTGCAGTTACCGCTTTCCGGCAATGTCTCGCAGACGATCAATCCCTGGACTTGGGTCTTCAGCCCGGGTGAGGGTGGTCAGGTCGGGCTGTTCAACTTCAGTATCGACCTCGGCCCCTCGACCAACCCGGAGGTTGAGAAGGACATCCTCAGCGACGTCGCAAGCTACGGCAAGCAGCTCGGCAGGATCGAGGATGCCTTGCGACTGGTCATCGAGACGCTCGAACCGTTGGTCGCCGACCGGAAGCTCGGCGATCAGGAGGCAATCATCGCCTTCAAGGCCCTGATGTACGAGGTTGACAACGTCAAGGAACATCACGGCCGGGTGCGGGAAGAGGCGCGTTCTGCCGTGCTTTGAGGTTTGTCAAATCCCGAGCAGCGAGAGTTGCGATACTTCTCGCGGTTCTGAAGACCGGTTCGCTCTGGCTGCATTCATTGCGGCCGCAATGCTTGCCGCATCCTCGTCGGATATGCTCAGGATGCCGAAACGGAAGGCATGGCCCCAGTTGCGCTTGCCCTTTGTCAGCTCCAGCCGGTCGAGCAATGGCAGGATCGGCGCGGGCTGAGAAGCATACCATTCGACATCGCGGCGGAAAGGCATGAAATCCTCCGTCATCTGCACGCGGTAGGGTGGACGGCCCTGCATGGCGCCGATGGCGGTGAAGGCCCTGAGCGGCGATGGTTGGCCGAAAACCGAGGATGGCGAATAGGCAATAACCGTCTCGCCAGGCCGGATGCGCCGGAGCGGCGCATCCTTTCCGTGGCAGGCCTGTACGAAGCCGCCGGCAACGCCGCGGGCGACATGATCGGCGGAAGCGACGATGACCCAGGCCATGATCGTCACACCGGCGGATTGTAGAAGCGGATGCGGTGTCCATCGGGATCGGCGAGCACGAAAGTGCGGCCGAACTCCATGTCCGTCGGCGGTTGCAGGACGACATGCCCGGCCGGAGCGAAAGTCGCATAGGCTTCGTCGACGGCTGCGGCATTCTCCAGTGGAACGGCAATTTCGATCATACCGGGGACGCCTGTAGTTGCCGGCTCGACCGTGTGGCGTGACCACAGCCCAAGCTTGATGCCGCCGGGAAAGACAAACATGGCGAAGGTGGGAGACTGTTCGACGGGTGTTGCTCCCAGAAGTCCGGCGTAAAAGGCGGCACTTTTCTGCGGCTCGTCGACATAGAGGATGGTGAGGTTCGGTGTCATCGGGTTCTCCTTTCGATAACCGGAGACTAGACCGACATGCTGCCAGAAATTGGCAGCATCATTCAACGTCAGAAGATCCGCTCCGGAATGCCGCTTTTCTGCCGCCACTCCTTCAGCAATTGCGTGCGGCGTCGGGGATAGCGCCCGGTTCCCTCCTCGATGACGTCCATCCGGTCGGTGCGGAAATGGCGGAAATCATTGCGGAGCGTGCACCAGGCGAGAAGGACGCGAGCGCCATCGAAGAAGGCGAGAGCAAAGGGCCAGATAGTGCGTTCAGTGGCGCTGCCCTTTTCGTCACGATAGACGATCCTCAATGTCCGCTCGGCCTGTATCGCCTTGCGCAAAAGGGTGAGGTCGACCCGATCTTCGGGTAGTTCCGGTTTTCCGCCGGCGAGCAGCGGACTCGACGCCAACGTCTCGCGCAGGTCTGCCGGGAGGACGGCATCGATCTTCGACAGCGCGTCACGGGCGGCAAATACAAGCTGGGGATCGGCTCGGCTTGCCACCAGCCGCATGCCGAGCACCAGTGCTTCAATCTCATCGGCGGAAAACATCAGGGGCGGGAGCATGTAGCCGGGGCGCAGCATGTAGCCGACGCCGGCCTCCCCATCGATGTCTGCGCCCTGCGCCTGCAGCGAGGCGATGTCGCGGTAGAGCGTGCGCAGCGATATGCCGAGCGTCTCTGCGAGCACGCGACCGCTCACCGGCCGGCGGTGCTGGCGCAGGACCTGAAGGAGTTGCAGGAGGCGTTCGGAGCGGCTCATCGGTGTCCCATGCTGGCAGATTTTGTCAGCAGGAATAGGGCAGACCTACGCGTTTGGCGAGTCCCGAGCGCGTCCGGATGACGGCTGCTCAGCGGCTCGCGTCGAGCCAAAGTACCTCGATGACGCGGGCTTCGGCCTTCGGTGGATCGGCGAAGAGGCGTTCGGCGATCTCCAGCGCCTCGCGCCGCAGCGCCTGTTGCTGGCGGATTACGGCACCCAACAGGTGCGCGAGTTCAGCACCGCCGTTCAGGACATCGGGCTCACGGTCGAGAAGGGCGACCAGCAGCGCCAGATCGTGCTCGTGACCGAGAACGGTGACCAGTGCCTTGGCTTCGGCGAACTTGGCCGCCATGGCCGAAGGCCAGAGGTCGCGCAGGAGGGCGAGATGCATCGAATAGTCCTGCGCGCATTTGCGCAGCTCGTGGAAGACCTCTTCGTGGGCAACCGAATGGCAGGCCCCGAGCGCTTCGTGTGCGCGTGAAAGATTGCTCCGCCATCCCCTTGCGATGCGCTTCGCCGTCGCCTGCCGGCCGTCATTGAAGGAGAGCCCGTCCAGCGCACGGATCGCGTCCCGGCATGCCGCAATGGCGGCTTCCGCCTTTTGCGGCAGGTCGACCTCGTTTTCCGCCATCGTATCCCTTCTTGCCGTGAGCGCCGTCCGGGCATGGGCGAGCGCTTCCCGTTCGTCGGTATTCAGCGCATGGTCTTCGAGGTAGGCGGCGGTTTCGATCAGGGCGGTCGCGTCGCGCACCAGCGACAACGTGTGGGCGATGTCTCGCAGACGCGCATTCTCCCGCTTCTGGAAATCTCGCGCGTCGTCTGCCACCAGACGATAGAGCGCGCGCACGCGCTTCAGCTTCCGGCGGGCCTGATGGATGGCTTCGTGCAGGCCCTCGGGCTGCTCCGTGACGAGGGCGATCGCCCGCTCGAGTTCGCCGGCCGCCGCCTTGCGCAACGCCCCGGAGAAGGGACGGTCGGGCCTAATTCGGTAGGCCATAAAGCACGTCCTGCTGCAGCTTTTCGGTCGCCAGCGCCTGGTTGGAATAGCGCCGGTCGCCCGTCACTTCGCGGCCGATCCAGTGGGGCAGGGGCGGCGCGTCGCTTTCTTTCCGTAATTCCACCTCGGCGATCACCAGCCCCTGGTAGGCGCCTTCGTAGGCATCGATCTCCCAGACGAAGCCGTGATGCTCGACCGTGTAACGCACCTTCTCGATGACGTTGCCGACCGCGAGCGCGATCATCTCCTCGGCGTCGTCGAGAGCAATGGAATACTCGAACTCGTCGCGGACGAGCGAATTCTGGCCGATCTTGACCGTCAGCTGTGCCGAGGTGCCGTTCTTCGTGCGCACGCGAACGGAGCGGTCGTGCATGAGAACGACGTAGGCCTGGCGCATCGGCGTCGCAGACGTCGCGAGCGCCCGCCAATCATCGTTTGCCACGAGGAACTTCCGCTCTATCTCCTTGGCCATCGACCCCATTCCGGTTGCCGCCCTGCGGGGTTACCGTACAGGAAGTCTGGAATGCGTCAAACGGCGGCGACGCGAACGCGTGCATTTGTCTCGACAAGGCGGGCCTGTCGCTATATCCGTCTGTCAATTTCAATCGTTTTAAGAAAGGGAGCCGGACCATGGGCGCCAAAACCGAAAAGCTTCTTTCGACCCTGAAACTGCAGCCGGTCGTGCCGGTGCTGATCGTCGAGGATGCCGGGACGGCGGTGCCGCTCGCGCGTGCGCTGGTTGCCGGCGGACTGAAGGCGATCGAGATCACCATGCGCACGCCGGACGCGCTGGAGGCGGTGCGGCGGGTCGCGGCCGAAGTCGAGGGTGCCGTCGTCGGCGCCGGAACGATCCTCAACGCCGCGCATTTCGAGGCGGCCGTCGAGGCTGGTTCCCAGTTCATCGTCAGTCCCGGTACGACGCGCGAACTCATCCACGCCGCCCGGTCGTCGGACATTCCGCTGCTTCCCGGCGCGGCGACCGCGAGCGAAGTCATGCAGTTGCGCGAGGAAGGCTACCAGGTCCTGAAATTCTTCCCCGCCGAACAGGCGGGCGGCGCCGCCTACCTGAAGGCGCTGTCGTCGCCGCTCGCCGGCACGCTGTTCTGCCCGACCGGCGGCATTTCGCTGAAGAACGCGCGCGATTATCTCTCTCTGCCGAATGTCGTCTGTGTCGGCGGTTCTTGGGTAGCGCCGAAAGAACTGGTCGCGGCCGGCGACTGGGCGGGCATCACCAGGCTCGCCTCCGAGGCGGCGGCCCTCAAGGGCTGATCGGGCAGGCGATATCGCCATCTTTGTATTGTCACGATCGGCTACCTATGTAGCGTTGAACGATTGCACAACACGGAGATGGCGATGTTCGACGCGAAGAAGCTTCTGGATCAGTTTCTCGGTTCACAGGTTCCCGGAACTACGGGAACGGTGAAGGAAAAGGCGGGCGGCATCGCCCAGCTCGCCAGGGACAATCCGCTCGCGACCGGCGCCATCCTCGCCGCCGTTCTCGGCACCAAGGCCGGCCGCAAGCTCGCCGGCAATGTCGCGACCATCGGCGGCATCGCCGCCATCGCCGGCCTCGGCTACCAGGCCTACAAGAACTATCAGGCCGGCAAGGCCCCACAGACGGCACCTGCCGCCTCCGAGCCCGTCCTTCTTCCGCCGCCGGCCGATTCGCCGTTCAGCCCCGAGGCTGCGGCGGCGGGGAACGATTTCGCGCTGACGCTGGTCCGCGCGATGATCGCGGCCGCCAAGGCTGACGGCCACGTCGATGATGCCGAGCGGGCCCGCATCCTGGACAAGATCCACTCCTCCGCCCTTGATGCGGAGGCTGAGGCCTTCATCGCCGAGGAACTCGCCCGGCCGACGGATATCGAGGCCCTGGTCGCGGCGGCAAAGACCGAAGCCCAGAAAGTGGAGCTCTTCACGGCGTCGCGGCTCGCAATCGATCCCGACAGCCGCGCCGAACGCGGCTATCTCGACATGCTTGCCGGCCGTCTCGGCCTCGCCGACGGTCTGGTCGACCATATCGAGGCGACGGTCGCGGGTGCCACCGTCTGAGCGCGTAATGTCACCAGGAGGTCGGTTGCCTTTGCCCGGCGGCTGGCCTACTGCTTTGCCGGAACATTCCGTGAGGCAGGCATGCGCGATCTATCGACATTCAAAGGCTGTCCGGCGCCGTCGCCGGTAAGGCTCGAGGGCCGTTTTGTGACGGTCGAGCCCTACGTCAAGGACAAGCACCTCCAGGCCCTGTGGGACGGCCTCGGCGGCATGGGCATCAATCCGCTGCTCACATACTTCACCCAGCCGGACTTCGACAGCATCGCCGACTTCGAGAGCTGGCTCGATACTGCCCGCACCAAGGGCGGCTGGCTCACCCACGTCTTCCGGGACAATGCCTCCGGCAAGATCGTCGGCATGGCGAACTACATGCGCGCCGACCCGGCCAACGGCGTCGTCGAGGTCGGGGGCGTCGCCCACGGTCCGGCGATGAGCCGCACGCCGCTTGCGACCGAGGCCCATTACCTGATGGCGAAGCACGTCTTCGAGGATCTCGGCTATCGCCGCTACGAGTGGAAGTGCCACAACGACAACGAGGCGAGCAAGACGACCGCGCGCCGCTACGGCTTCACTTTCGAGGGCGTGTTCCGCCAGCACATGCTGTCGAAGGGCAAGAACCGCGACACCGCCTGGTTTTCGATCATCGATGGCGACTGGCCGCTGGTGAAGGCGGGGTTCGAAGCCTGGCTGCATCCCGACAATTTCGATGCGGACGGCCGGCAGAAGCGGAAGCTCGAGGACATCCGCGCCGAGCTCGCACGGGCGACGGCATGATGGCAGAGGACGACAAGAACTCCCGCTCCTCGGCGATCGCCGCCTTCGTCATCCTGCTCGGGATCGGTATCGCGCTCCTCGTCATGCCGAAGGTCGTGCTGTGGGTCGGCGGCTACTCGCCGGTGCTGGCGGCTGCGCTCGGCACGCTGGTGATCCTGTCCTTCTTCCTGATCTTCTGGCTGCGCGCGCGTTATCAGCGCGGCCGCGACGGTCAGGACTGAAGCGCCGCCGCAAGCAGCACCACGCCCATCACGATGACCAGAAGGGCGCCGCCGATTTCGATGGCGCTCGCGACCTTTCGCGCTGCCGGCGAACCGGGGCCGGAGAGGCGAACGGCGAAGCTTTTGGCCGAGACGGCAAGCGTCGCGAGAAGGGAGACGGTGATCGCGGTCCCGAGGGCCATGGCGAACACCGAGAGCACGCCGCCGAGATAGAGCCCGTTCAGGATCGCGAAGGTCATCACCAGCAAGGCGCCCGAACAGGGGCGCAGGCCGACGGCGACGATCGCGGACCATGCGTCGCGCAGCCGGAACTCCTTCGCCGACAGAAGCCGCGGATCGGCGATATGGGTCATGCCGCAGTCGGGGCAGACGGCCTCCGGCGCAAGGCCCGCATGGCTGTGTTCGGCGGCGATGGCTTCGAAACGAAGGCCTGTCGTCGTGCGCGGGACGGAGGTCGACACGGGAGCGGCGAAGAGCGTGGCGCTTGCTGCCTGCATGGCGAAGACCGACCGCAGCTTGCGGACGAGAAGCCAGAGGCCGAAGGCGATGATGAGCCCGTAGCTTGCAAGCTCCATCGCATCCGTCGCGTTCGTCAGCGTGATTCCCGTGCCCCGCAGGACGAGATAGGCGGTTCCGACCACGGCGATCGCGACCAGCGCCTGTACCGCTGAGGAGACGAAGGAAATGCCGACGCCGCGTTTCAACTCCGTTTCGTTGGCAATCATGTAGGAAGAGATCACGGCCTTGCCGTGTCCTGGACCGGCGGCATGGAACACGCCATAGGCAAAGGAAAGCCCGACGAGCGTTGCAAGTCGGCTCGGGTCCTCCCGCATTGCCTTCAGCGATTCGGTCAGCGCACGGTAGAAGGCCTGCTGGTGTTCGTTCACCCAGCCGAGAAATCCGCCGAACATGCCGGTGGTGGGGAACGACGGTTCGGCCGTGCCGATGCCGAGCGGCGATCCCGCGAAAGCGGCCGGCGCCGCAATGGCGACCAGGAGGGCCGCGAGCGCGGCATATTTGCCGAGGCGGGCGTTCAGCATGACACTTCGAGGCGGGTTGCGAACAGCTTGCCCATGTCCGAGCCGCCGGGATTGTTGAAGAAGGCTTCTGTCATCATGTTCTGGTTCTGCGCCATCACCGCGTCCGGATCGGGGCGGATGACCTCTCGCTTGCAGGCGTCGAAGCCCTGACCTTCGGTTGCGAGATCGCCGTCCTTGGCAAAGTCGATCGACGTATAGAAGGTCGGGTCGTAGATGCCGAAGGAGAGCTTGCCCTTGAGCGGCACGGCGGTCTGCGGCTTCACGATGAAAAAGACGATGAGCTGGTTGTCCTTGAAGTCGACGTTGAACACCTCCGGCGTCGCAAGTTTCACCGGGTTGCCGTTGTCTGTGATGAAGGTGAAGTAGTCGTAGTCGCCCGTCGAGGTGCGGATCGTGTCGGCGATTTCCTTCAGTTCGTCCGGGTCGAGCTTCAGATTGGTGTTCTTGTCGAAATCGAGCAGTACACTCGAGGAGAACACGTCGTCGAAGCGCCAGACATTGCGGATTTCCGTGATCTTTCCGGCGTCGGCGACGACCTCCAGCCGCGCCTCGGCGAAGATATGCGGATGGGCAAGAGCGGGCAGCGGCTGCAGGGCAAGGGCGATCGCTGCGGCCGCCGGCGTGAGAGTTTTCTTCATGGTGCCCTGTCGTTGTGCTCGCGTCACGGGATTCGGCGATCCGTCATCGTTCCCTTTACCAGAATTGGGACGGAAGTTGGACTGCCTGTCCTGTGCCGGGCTGGCAACCCTCAGGCGTTCTTGCGGAACCAGCCGTGGAGATAGTCGACGAAGGCGCGGACCTTTGCCGGCAGGTAGCGACGATGGGGATAGACGGCGTAGATGCCCCGGTCGGATGGCAGGTAGTCGTCGAAGAGCGAAACGAGCTCTCCGGATTGTAGGTAGGGTCTCGCGATGAAGTCGGGGATCATCGCGACGCCGAGCCCTGCGCGCGCAGCCCGGAGCGTCGCCTGCGGGCTGTTGACCTCGATCGGGCCGCTGACGCTCACGGAAAAGCTGCCGTCCTTCGGGTCATGGAAGCGAAGCGTGTTGTGGGTCCGCGAATTCGTGTCGATCAGGAATGGCACTCGCGACAGGTCCTGCGGCTGGGTGAGTGGCCCGTGCTTCTCGACGAAGGCGGGCGTGGCGCAGGCATAGACGCGGAAATCGGAAAGCTTGCGGGCGATCAGGCCGGAATCGTCGAGCTTGGTAATGCGGATCGCGAGGTCGAAGCCCTCCTCGATGAGATCGACGAACCGGTCCTCGGCGACGATCTCCAGCGACAGATCGGGGTGTTCCTTGACGAAGTCGATCAGCGACTGCCCTACATCGGCGTCGATGAAGGTGCGCGGCAGCGAGACCTTCAGTTTGCCGCGGATGTCGGCATTGTTCTCGCGCACCAGGTCGGCGAGGTTGTCGATCTCCTTCAGGATGTCGGAGGCCGTCCGGTAGTAGGTGTGGCCGGCCCCGGTCAGGGAGAACTGGCGCGTCGTGCGGTTGAGAAGAAGCGCGCCGAGTTCGTCCTCCAGCTCGCGGACGTACTTGGAAAGCAGGGCCTTCGAGCGACCGGTCTTGCGGGCGGCGGCGGAAAAGCCTTCGGCTTCGACGACGTCGATGAAGGCGCGCATGCGGGTCAAGGTATCCATGATGCGGGCTCCTTCGCGAACTGCGCCGAATTGTGAACATAAGCGGAAGATCGTTCAATCTCATTTTCGGAAAACAGGGCAAAAAACGCTTGATTATGACCGCGAATGTTCTTATCTCCTCGCTTGCCCAAAGTCGCACGTGCCTGTGGGTGTCCGCCGACCCTCGAACTGGGAGAAATCCCTAAGGTGAGGTCATCGGTAAGGTACCTGGAACTAACCCCTCCAGTCGCTATTCCGGCCAACCGGGAAATGCGAGGACATCTTGAAGCAACGACGGTGCGGGCCTTTCTGGTTCTCTTCCGGCTTTCCATCAGCCGGGGTCACTGAAGAGGCACACCATCATTGCCGGAAGTGCGGTCGGGTCTCCCCTCCAATCCATGGCAGACAAAGCGGATTTATGCGCCCGGTTAGCGGGTGCGTCTATCCATCGTTTACGCGTTGAGCGTTCGTACGGTACCAGAGTCTCCACCGGCTGGTTTCGCGCGTTCTCTCGTCGCCCTTTGTCCTTCCGGAACTTTTGCAGGTTCCGGGCTCTTTGGAATATGGAAGGGATAGACCGATGACCACTGCCCGCATCCTCGACTTCATCAAGTCCCGACGACCGGAAGGTCCCTGCCTTGTGGTCGACCTCGACGTCGTGCGCGACAACTATGCCGCCTTCCGTCACGCCCTGCCGGACAGCGCGATCTACTATGCCGTCAAGGCCAATCCGGCTCCGGAAATCCTGTCGCTGCTCGCCGGGCTCGGCTCGAGCTTCGACTGCGCCTCCGTCGCCGAGATCCAGATGGCACTCGACGCCGGCGCGACCGCGGACCGCATTTCCTACGGCAACACCATCAAGAAGGAACGTGACGTCGCGCGCGCCCATGCGCTCGGCATCAGCCTCTTTGCCGTGGACAGCCACGAGGAAGTCGAAAAGATCGCCCGTGCCGCGCCCGGCGCCCGCGTCTTCTGCCGCGTGCTGACGGACGGCGAAGGTGCCGAATGGCCGCTTTCCCGCAAGTTCGGCTGCGTCCCGCAGATGGCCGTCGACGTGCTTGTCTACGCGCATCAGCTCGGTCTCGAGTCCTACGGCGTTTCCTTCCACGTCGGTTCGCAGATGACCAAGGTCGATGCCTGGGATTCGGCCCTCGCCGATGCCAAGCGCGTGTTCGCCTCGCTCGCCAAGCAGGGCATCCACCTGCAGATGGTCAACATGGGCGGCGGTTTCCCGACCAAGTACCTGCGCGACATTCCGTCGGCGGAGGCCTATGGCCTGGCGATCACCGGTGCGCTGAAGAAGCACTTCGGCAATCATATCCCGAAGACGATCATCGAGCCGGGTCGCGGCATGGTCGGCAATGCCGGCGTGATCAAGGCCGAGGTTGTGCTCGTCTCGAAGAAGTCGGACAACGACGCGCACCGCTGGGTCTTCCTCGACATCGGCAAGTTCGGCGGTCTCGCCGAAACCATGGACGAAGCGATCCGTTACCCGATCCGCACGGAGCGCGACGCGGAGGAGATGGAGCCCTGCGTGCTCGCCGGCCCGACCTGCGATTCGGCCGACGTCCTCTACGAGAAGAACATGTATCCGCTGCCGGTCTCGTTGACGATCGGCGATGAGGTTCTGATCGAAGGCACGGGTGCGTACACCACGACCTACTCCGCGGTGGCCTTCAACGGCTTCGAGCCGCTCAAGGCCTACGTCATCTGACGCCCGACCGCGCCGGCATATCCGGCGCGGCAATCACAAAAAATCATCGGAAACGCTTTGGGGATGGGAGGTCGACATGGCCACTGTTCTTGACACGGTGCGCGCCTTCTTCGCGCCTGCACCGACCTTCGTCATCGAAAATGAAACGCCCGCCGACGTCGTCGCGCGCGAAATGCTGCTCGACCGGGCGATGGGTGCCGACCGCCGCAAGAAGTCGTCGGAGAATATCCGTCGCGGCCGCGTGCCGGCCGAAGGCCTCGCGCTCGTCGCCCGCGATGCCGACGGTCACGTGATCGGCACCGTGCGGCTGTGGAATATCGAGGCTGGCGTCGACAGCAATAGCCGACCGGTGGACGCGCTCCTGCTCGGGCCGCTCGCGGTCGACAATGCCCACGAAGGCAAGGGTGTCGGCTCGGCACTGATGCGGGCAGCGATTGCGGAAGCGAAGGCCCGCGGCCACGGCGCGATCCTGCTGGTCGGCGACGCGCCATACTATGGGCGTTTCGGCTTTGTCGCCGAAAAGACCAGGCATCTCGTCATGCCGGGGCCGTTCGCACGCGAGCGTTTCCTGGCGCTGGAGCTGAAATCCGGGTGGCTTGATGACGCCGTCGGCATGATCGTCGGCAGCGGCCGCAAGTTGTCGCGAGCAGGACGGCGGCAGAAGGGCTGATACGGCATCCCGTACGGAGCTTCATCTGCGTTCTTTCCGGAGGTCGATTCGCCTTCTGCGTGCAGACCTCCGAGTCGCAAAAGGCGGATGGCTATGGACGCCACAGTTCGGCGACGCGGGGCGATGTGTCGTTAAGCCGCAGATTTTTCTATGTAAAATGTCTTTCGTCAAGTTTCGCATTGCAAAAAAGTCACAGTTTTCGATGATTGATTTTCCGCATTTAATTAACATATGAAATATTGATCTAGCGCAACCGGCGACGGTGTGCGTGGGGGATAGTCGGCGCCATGGCTTCGGGCCAAACGACTGACCAAGGAGAGACCCCATGACCACCACTTGCACAAGGCGGATCAGCGCTCTTGCCGCAACCACTGCAATCTTGTTGTTCGCCCAGGCGGCCGGCGCGGCGGACCTGATGCCCGCGGTCGAGCCCACCCCGACCGCCGAGGCCATCGGCGCCGTCAGTCCGTGGCAGATCCGCGTACGCGGCCTTGGCGTCATCACCAATGACGAAGGTTCGGTCGACGGCGTCGCCGGCTCGGATCTCTCCTACAGCGACTCGGTCATCCCCGAGCTCGACATCACCTATTACTTCACGGACAATCTGGCCGCCGAACTCATCCTCGGCACGACCTGGGCCGGCATCTACGGCGAAGGCTCGCTCGCCGGCTTGGGGCGCATCGGCAGCACGTGGGTTCTGCCCCCGACGCTCACCCTGCAATATCACTTCACGGACTTCGGCGCCTTCAAGCCCTATGTCGGCGCCGGCGTGAACTATACGATCTTCTACAACCAGAATGCCGACAGCGCCACTGCCCTGCACGTCAAGGACAGCTTCGGTTTCGCCCTGCAGGCTGGCTTCGACTACATGATCAACGAGCACTGGGGCGTCAACTTCGACGTCAAGAAGATCTTCCTGCGTCCCGACTTCGACGTCACGGTTGGCGGTGCAAACCTGACCGGCAACGCCAAGCTGGATCCGTGGCTCATCGGCGGTGGTGTGACTTACCGCTTCTAAGTCATGCCATCGAAGGCGGCCGCGGAACCAGTTCCGCGGCCGCTTTTTTTATGCCTGCCCGTTGGGCTCAGCCCGAGATGTCCACCACGCCGCAGTCGCCGGCCTCGGAGCCGAACGCGAGCAGCTTGCCGTTCGCGCTCCAGGCCATCGAAGTGATGGCGCCCTTGCCTGGCCGGCGCAGCAGCGCCTCCTTGCCGTCGGCGACGCGGACCGCGAGGATCATGCCGTCGATGAAACCGATGGCGAGAACCTCGTCTGCGGGATGGAAAGCGACGTTGGTCACCAGGATATTGGCGCGCGTGCCGAGTTCGAGCGGCGCCTTGCCCATCGGGCCGTCCTTGCCGGCGAAGGGCCAGACGATCGCCGCAGGTGCTCCGGAGGAGGCGAGCCATTTGCCCTTCGGCGACCAGGAGAGCGACTTGACCTTGGCGGGATAGCCGGTCATGCGCATGTGGCGGCTCTCGCCGGGCTTGCCGTCGAGCTTCCAGCCGTGCAGTGCGCTCTCCTGCATCGTGGTGACGACGAAGCGGCCGTCCGGCGAGAAGGTGACGCCGGTGTGGGCGCCCTTCCAGTCGAGGTCGACCGGCGTGCCTGCGGTGCCGATCCAGTGAAGCGTTACACCGTTGTAGCGGGCAAGCGCGATCCTCAGTCCCTTCGGTGCGAAGTCGATGCCTTCCACCGTGCGCTGTTCGGTGAACTCCTTCACCGTACCGTCGGCGAGCCGCACGAAAGCGGACTTGCCGTGCGCATAGGCGACCGCACCCTGCGGCCCCGCTGCGACGACGGAAATCCATTTGCGCGGCACTTCGGCAAGCGTGCTGACGCTGCCGTCATGGGCAACCCTCAGGACCTTGCCGTCCTCGCCGCCGGTTACCAGCGTCTGGCTGGCGTGGTCCTTGACGCAGGTGAGAAGCCCCTGGTGGGCCTCTGTCACCTTGTCGCCGCCGTCCAGCCGGTGGATGGCGCCGGACGCGGCGGCGAAGAAGGGGATGTCTCCGAGAAAGGCGGCAGCGACGATGTGGCCTTCGATATCAAGAGGGGCAACCGTCGGCATCAGGCTTTCTTTCCCGTCGGCATGATCTGTCCCGGAAACCGCCTTGCACTTCTCAGGCTCATGCTGCGGCCTCGCAGGCGTGGAAGCTCTTTTTCAGCTTCTCGCGGTCGAGATTGCGGCCGATGAAGACGAGGCGCGTCTCGCGCTTTTCTCCATCCTTCCAGGGGCGCTGGTGGTCGCCTTCGATGATCATGTGCACGCCCTGGACGACATAGCGTTCCTCGTCCCCCTTGAAGGCGATGATGCCCTTGAGGCGGAGGATGTTCGGACCGTCGGTCTGGGTGACCTTCTGGATCCACGGGAAGAAGCGGTCCGGGTTCATCTCGCTGCCGCGCAGCGAAATCGAGGTGACGGTCACGTCGTGGATGGCGGACGGACCGTGGTCGTGATGGTGGTGATCGTGCCCGTGGTGGTGATGGTCGTGATCATGATCATGATCATGACCGTGATGATGGCCATGGTCGTGATCGCAGCCGGGACCGCAGACATGGTCCGGGTCGTCGTGGTCGAGGAAGCTCGGATCGTTCTCCAGCGCGCGCTCGAGGTTGAAGGCGCCCTGGTTCAGCACCTTCGCGAGGTCGACACCCGAGCGGGTGGTCGTGTAGACGCGGGCAGACGGGTTGATCGCATGGACGATGTCTTCGATGCGATGAAGCTCGTCGTGGCTCACGAGATCGGCCTTGTTGATGACGACAACGTCGGCAAAGGCGATCTGGTCCTCGGCCTCGCGGCTGTCCTTCAGCCGGAGCGGCAGGTGCTTGGCGTCGACGAGGGTGACGACCGCGTCGAGTTCGGTCTTCGAACGGACGTCGTCGTCCATGAAGAAGGTCTGGGCGACCGGCACCGGATCGGCAAGGCCGGTCGTTTCGACGATGATGCCGTCGAAGCGGCCGGGGCGGCGCATCAGGCCCTCGACGACGCGGATCAGGTCGCCGCGCACCGTGCAGCAGACGCAGCCGTTGTTCATCTCGTAGATTTCCTCGTCGGACTCGACGATCAGGTCGTTGTCGATGCCGATCTCGCCGAACTCGTTGACGATGACGGCGTATTTCTTGCCGTGGTTTTCCGAGAGGATGCGGTTGAGCAAGGTCGTCTTGCCGGCGCCGAGATAGCCGGTCAGGACCGTGACGGGAATGGGTTTTGCTGCAACTTCGGACATAGAAACCTCGATGGGTGAACTGGGCGGACAGGTGCCCCCGGTGCGGTTGAGTTCATATAGGCCGCGGCGTGCGACAGTTCAAAGGCTTTGTTGGTGGAGCCCGCCCTTGCGTCTCTAACGCAGTTCGTCGACGTCGAAGGCGTGAACGTCCTCGAGGAGTTCGACGAGGCCATGGACGGCGTGGGCGATCAGTTGTTCGCCCTTCTCCGCCGTCGCGGCCGCGGCGTTGCCGGTCACCCCTTGCGGGTTGAGATCCGCCATCTTCCAGCCGAAGGCATGGGGGCCGTAGGCGCGCAGATGGGTAAAGCGCCGGGCATAGTCGACCTGGTGGGAGGGAAAGTCCGCGGCCCGCGTCATGTCGACCTTGTCCGGATGAAGTGCCAGCATGACGGAAGTCTCGATATCGCCGCCATGGATACCGAGGGCCTTCTCCTGCGGCGTCACGACGCCCTCCGGCACGCCGAACCGAGTCCAGCTCGTGGCCACCGCCAGCATGCCGAAGCGCACGCGCGCTTCGGTGGAGACGATCGTCATCAGCGGGGAGTTTCCGCCGTGGGCATTGAGCATCACCAGCTTGCGGATGCCCTGCCGCGCCAGATCGCCCGCAATCGAAAGCCAGCGCTCGACGGCCTCCCCGTAGCCGAGGCTTCGCGTTCCCGGAACGTCCAGGTGTTCGATGGAATAGCCGACCGGTTCCGCCGGGAGAAAGGTGACGGGCAGATCGGCAGGGAGGGCGGCGGTCAGTCTTTCGACGATCCCCTCGACGATCAGGCGATCCGTCTCGAAGGGCAGATGCGGACCGTGCTGCTCGTGCGCACCGAGCGGCAGGACGACGATCCAGTCGCGGTGCTCCTTCGGAGAGAGATTTGGGTCGTTGTCGGCAAAATTGCGGTGCGGTGGGGACATTCTTGGACTTTATCCGATCTGCGGACGGCGTTTCAATGCGTTGTAAAGGTTAGCCGGCTTATCATGCCGACAATCAGCGATCACTGTCGGAGCATAGAGATGGCGAAGAAGGACAAGGCAGACAAGAAGGGCGGCAAGAAAGACAAGGCAGAGAAGAAAAAGGATGCCGGGCGGGAGGTCGTGAACGGCGCCTTCGCGCCCATCGTCACGCAGACGGCCCGGTCGCTCCGGACGCTTCTCTCCCGCAATCTTGCCGATTGCGGCCTCTATGCCGGGCAGGACGGCGTCGTCCAGGCGCTCGCCGGGGAGGACGGCCTTACGCCGGGCGCGCTCGCCCAGAAGCTCGGCGTCAAGGCACCGACCATGACCCGCACGATCGGACGGATGGAAGCCCAGGGCTTCGTGGAGCGGCGGGCGGATACGCTCGACCACCGTCTTACCAAGGTCTTTCTCACCGACGGCGGTCGCGCCAGCCTTGAGCGCATCGCCGCCGCAGCGGAGGCGTGCGAACGAGAGGCGCTGCACGGCCTTTCCGGCAAGGAGGTCAAGACACTGCTGCGGCTGCTTTTTACAGTCGAGGAGAACCTGCAGTCGGCGATCGGCAAGCGTTGAAGGTCGCCGAGGGTGACGCCGTTTCACAGCCGAAAACAGCAATTGAAATCCGCAATTAAATTGTTTAATTAAAACGTTTAATCGCGGGAGAGAGACAAGGCTTTCCTCCGCGAGCGAACGCGATTGCCCCGGGAGGACACGTGGCTCAAAAAGTGAAGCTCTCTACGATAGCCGAGTCTCTCGGTCTGTCGACCGCCACCGTATCGCTGGCCCTGCGCGATAGCCCGCTGGTCGCGGTCGATACGCGCGAGAAGATCAAGGAACAGGCCCGTCATCTGGGCTATATCTACAATCGCCGTGCAGCCAGCCTCAGGACCTCGCGCTCCGGCATCATCGGCGTCGTCGTGCACGACATCATGAACCCGTTCTACGGCGAAATCCTCAAAGCCATCGAAAGCGAGCTCGACCGCAGCCGCCATACCTTCATCCTCTCCAATCACTATGATTCCGTCGAAAAGCAGCGGACGTTCATCGAGACGCTGCTGCAGCTCGGCGGTGACGGGGTGATCATGTCCCCGGCGATCGGCACGCCGGAAGAGGACGTCATGCTGGCAGAGGAAAACGGCATGCCGGCGATCCTGATTGCCCGCTCGATGGAGGGCCTCGACCTGCCGACCTATCGCGGCGACGACAGCTACGGTATCTCGCTCGCCACCAACCACCTGATCGGCCTCGGCCACCGGACGATCGCGATGATCGGCGGCACGGACCAGACGTCGACGGGGCGCGACCGCTATCAGGGTTACGTCAATGCGTTGCGCAAGGCCGGCATCGAGGTCGATCCGGCGCTGCGCATTCCGGGACCGCGCACCAAGCAGGGCGGTTTCGAGGCGGCGGTGCATTTCCTGTCATTGCCGCAGAAGCCGACGGCGGCGGTCTGCTGGAACGACCTCGTGGCGATCGGCCTGATGAACGGCATCGCCCGTGCCGGCCTCGTTCCCGGCAAGGATATTTCGGTCACCGGCTACGACGACCTCGAGGAGGCGTCGATTGCGACACCGGCATTGACGACGGTCTGGAACGGGCAGGCGGAGGTCGGAAGGCTTGCAGCCCGCGCGCTTCTCGATAAACTGGCGGGCAGTCACGAGCCGGACGGTATCCACCTCATCAAGCCGGAAATGCGCATCCGCCAGTCGACTGGCCCCATCAAGCGATAAGGAGCAGACCATGGCGATACAGCCGCGCCCGACCATCCTCGTGCCCGGCCGTATCAATCCCAGGGTCACCGAACGGCTCGCAGACCGCTTCGAGGTCCTGCACGTGCCGCACGGGCCGGAACTGGAACTCGGTGAGGCCGAAGCGGCACGTGTTCGCGGCGTCGCCGTCTCCGGTGCCCTGCCGGGGCACTGGATTGCCCGGCTTCCCAATCTCGAAGTGATCTCGAGCTTCGGCGTCGGCTATGACGCCGTCGACGTCGCGGAGGCCGCGGGGCGCGGGATCACCGTCACAAATACGCCGGACGTGCTGAACGACGAGGTCGCCGACACCGCGGTCGCGCTGCTCATCAACACCGTCCGTCAGTTGCCTCAGGCGGAAACCTGGCTGCGCCAGGGCCGATGGGAACGTGAAGGGCCGTTTCCTCTCTCGCCGCTTTCGCTCAAGGGTCGGCATGTCGGCATTCACGGGCTCGGCCGTATCGGCCTCGAAATCGCGCGCAGGCTCGAACCCTTCAAGGTCAGGATTAGCTATCACACCCGTCGCCCGCGAACCGATCTCGGCTACGGCTATTTCCCGTCGCTGACGGCGCTTGCCGAGGCCGTCGATACGCTGATCTCGATCGTTCCGAAGACGCCGGAAACCTTCAAGGCGATCAATGCGGAGGTGCTTTCGGCGCTCGGCCCGAACGGCGTCCTGATCAATGTCGGTCGCGGCTGGACGGTCGATGAGGAGGCGCTGATCGCAGCCCTTCGCGACGGCACGATCGCCGGCGCCGGCCTCGACGTCTTTCAGGACGAGCCGCATGTGCCGCAGGAGCTGCTCGCCTTTCCGAACGTCTCGCTGCTGCCGCACGTGGCCTCGGCTTCGGTGCCGACGCGCAACGCCATGGCCGATCTGGTCGTCGACAATCTGTTTGCCTGGTTTGAGATTGGCCGGGTCCTGACGCCGGTGCCGGAGACGCCGCAGAAGGCCGCCGAGTAGCGGTCTCTATCGCCTCACGCCGTGAGCGCCCGGGCGCTCGCATAGGTGCGCACGGCCTCGCCAAATGCCTCGAAGAGGGCGCGGGAGGGCCTGTCGGTTTCTGCCCAGTACTCCGGATGCCATTGCACGCCGACGGCAAATCCGCGCGCGCCGATCACGGAAACGGCCTCGATCGTGCCGTCTTCCGCCATGGCTTCCACTTGCAGCCCGGGTGCCGTCTTCGAGATCGCCTGGCGATGCAGCGAGTTGACCTTGACCTTGCCGGCGCCGAGATAGCGGGCAATGCAGGACCCTTCCGCAACGATCACATCCTGACGGATCGAGAAGGCGACATCCCGCTCCACGTCTGCCGGCTTGCGATGGTCCCAGATGCCGGGCTGCTCGTGGATCTCGGTTGCAAGCGTGCCGCCGAGCGCCACGTTGAGCTCCTGTATGCCGCGGCAGATCGCCAGAAGCGGAATGCTGCGCTCGAGCGCCCGGCGAATGAGAGGCAGTGTCGTCGCGTCGCGTGCCGGGTCGAAAGGCCCGTCGCTCTCTTTCGCCTCGGCACCGTAGAGGGAGGGATGCACATTCGTCGCCGAGCCGGAGACGAGCAGGCCGTCCACACGGTCGAGCAGCGCGTCCGTGTCGTTGCCTTCCTCGAAGGCGGGAATGATGAACGACATCACGTCGGCGACCTTCAGTGCTGCGCGGACATACTGATTCTGTGCCGCATGCCAGAGGGTGCCGTCGAACTCCCGGATGTCGGCGGGAATGGCGATGATCGGCTTCGGCATCATGGGCTCCGGAAGATGCAGCGGGATGTGCGATTTCTGCCGTGCTCCGGCTGCGGAAGTCAATAGTCTTTCCACAGCCGTTGCGGGGCAGGAACCCGCCAAAAGAGACGGGTGGAGGCAGGAAATGCCCAGCATTTCCGAGCTGGGGCGAGATTGTCGGAACAGGCAATCGTTATAGGCCGAAAGAATATTGCCCAAGCGCTTGAAAGGGTTCACCCAAAATGGTTATCTCGCTGGGACTGCTGCTGGGCGGGTGAGGGAGCTTTCCTGTCGGGGCAGGTCTAAAGGGAGGTTTTACTTTTATGGATCGTCGTTCATTCATCAAAAAGGCCGGAGTAACGGGCGCAGGCGTTGCTGCTTCCACCGTTCTGGCTGCACCGGCCATCGCCCAGGAAAATCCGAAGATCACCTGGCGCCTGACGTCTTCGTTCCCGAAGTCGCTCGACACCATCTTTGGCGGTGCGACCGATATCGCCGAACGCGTCGCTGCTGCGACTGACGGTAATTTCAACATTCAGGTCTTCGCCGCCGGCGAAATTGTACCCGGCCTGCAGGCCGTCGATGCCGTTGCCGCGGGCACGGTCGAAGCTGCGCATACCACGTCCTATTACTTCTGGGGCAAGGAACCGACCTTCGCCTTCGGTACCGCCATTCCCTTCGGTCTCAACGCGCGCATGTCGAACGCCTGGTTCTACCAGGGCAACGGCAACACGCTGATGAACGAGTTTTATGCCACCCAGGGTCTCTACGGTCTTCCGGCTGGTAATACGGGCGTTCAGATGGGCGGCTGGTTCCGCAAGGAAATCAACACCGTCGACGACCTCAAGGGCCTGAAGATGCGCATCGCCGGTCTTGCCGGCAAGGTGCTGGAAAAGGTTGGTGTCGTGCCGCAGCAGCTCGCCGGCGGCGACATCTATCCGGCGCTCGAAAAGGGCACGATCGACGCTGCGGAATTCGTCGGTCCGTATGATGATTCCAAGCTCGGTTTCCACAAGGTTGCCAAGTACTACTACTATCCGGGTTTCTGGGAAGCAGGCCCGGTTGTTCACGGCTTCTTCAACCTGGAGAAGTTCAACAACCTGCCGAAGAATTACCAGGCGGTCCTTCAGGATGCCTGCTCCTTCGCCAACACCAACATGATGGCGAAATACGACACCAAGAACCCGCCGGCCCTGAAGCAGCTCGTCGCCGAGGGCACGGTGCTGCGCCCCTTCAGCCAGGAAATCCTGGAAGCCTGCTACCAGGCCGCCGTCGGGATCTACGCGGACCTGTCGGCCCAGAGCCCGCACTTCAAGAAGGTCTACGACGATCAGCTGGCGTTCAAGAAGGATGCCTACCTCTGGGCCCAGCTCGGCGAGTACACCTTCGATACCTTCATGATGATCCAGCAGCGCGCCGGCAAGCTCTGAGCTTCGGTCAGCACGGTCACAGGTCGAGCCCCGGGAGCGATCCCGGGGCTCTTCTTTTTGTCGTGACATGCGGAAAGTGCAGTGCAGAGAAAGAAACGGCGCCTCGCGGGCGCC
The DNA here is from genome assembly GCF_024054295.1 of Ciceribacter sp. RN22. NCBI lineage: Bacteria > Pseudomonadati > Pseudomonadota > Alphaproteobacteria > Hyphomicrobiales > Rhizobiaceae > Ciceribacter > Ciceribacter sp. RN22. The sequence continues at coordinate 660,127 of NZ_JAMXLD010000002.1, read as the reverse complement.
GTTGCTCGTTGGCTTACTTGATGACCGGAGGCTGGCTCAGGTCCATGCCGGGGCTGCCAGCGCCCGGTGCCGGAGCCGGAGCGGGTGCCGGCTGCTCACCACCGAGATTGAGCGGCGGCAGACCCATCGAAGGTGCTTGTGAACCCGTGCCGCCGAGTGGCGGCAGGCCGAAGTTCGGCGCACCGGTTCCGCCGTCCTGGCCGAGCGGCGGCAGGGACATTCCCCCGCCCTGGCCAAAGCCCGGAACCTCGATCTTGATGTCGGCAGGATTGATCGTTTCCACGCCCGCCTTGTAGCGCATGACCAGGCCGGGGAAGGCGATCACCACGATGATCATCACGAACTGGATCACGATGTACGGCAGGACGCCCTTGTAGATGTCGAGCGTCTTCATGCCGTCCATCACCTTTCCGGTTACCTCGTCCTTCCAGCGTCCCGCGGGCGCGATGGAGCGCAGGTAGAAGAGCGAGAAGCCGAACGGCGGCGTGAGGAAGGATGTCTGCAGATTGATGCCGAGGATGACGCCGAACCAGACGAGGTCGATGCCGAGCTTCTCCGCGACCGGCGCCAAGAGCGGCACCATGATGAACGCGATCTCGAAGAAGTCGATGAAGCAGCCGAGGATGAACACGATGATCGTGACGACGACCAGGAAGCCGTATTCGCCGCCCGGAAGTGCCGTCAGCAGTTCCTCGATCCAGACATTGCCGTTGATGCCGTAGAAGGTGAGGCCGAAGACGCGGGCGCCGATGAGGATCATCATCACGAAGGCGGAGAGCTTCGTCGTGGCATCGAGAGAGTGCTTGAGCGTCGCGAGCGAGAGGCGTCCCTTGAGGGCGGCCATGATGAGTGCGCCTGTCGCGCCCATGGCGCCGCCTTCGGTCGGTGTCGCGATGCCGAGGAAGATCGTGCCGAGCACGAGAAAGATCAGCGCCAGCGGCGGGATGAGGACGATGATGACCTGCTGTGCGAGCCGGGAGATGATATTGAGGTTGAATTGCCGGTTGGCGAGTGCGACGAGATAGGCGGCAAACACGCCGAAGGCGAGGGCTGCAACGAGGCGCCATTCAGGGCTTGCGATGCTGGTGAACAGGTATTTGTGCCCGATGAAATAGAGGGCTGCCGCCACCGCGATCATCGCCGCCAGCGAAGTGACACCGCCGCCGAGAGTGCGGGCCTCGAGCGGCAGGGCAGGGGCCCATTTGGGGCGGATCAGCGAGATCAAGAATATGTAGGCGCAGTAAGCGCCGACGATCAGGATAGCCGGATAGAGTGCGCCGACATACATGTCGCCCACCGAGCGGCCTAGCTGGTCGGCCATCACGATCAGGACAAGCGAGGGCGGAACGATCTGTGCCAGCGTGCCCGATGCGGCGATGGTTCCGGCGACCAGCGGGCGATTGTAGTTGTAGCGCAGCATGATCGGCAGGGAGATCAAGCCCATCGCCATGACAGAGGCAGCGACGACGCCGGTGGTGGCTCCGAGCAGGGCACCGACGAGGATGACAGCGTAGGCGAGGCCGCCGCGGATCGGTCCGAACAGCTGGCCGATTGTATCCAGCAGGTCTTCGGCCATCCTCGATCGTTCGAGGATCAGGCCCATGAAGGTGAAGAACGGAATGGCCAGCAGAGTGTCGTTGTACATCACGCCGTAAATGCGGTCCGGGTGGGATTGCAGAAGCGGCCAGAACAGCCGGATCTCCGGCGAGATTGCCGAGAGTTCGACGCCGACCGCGAAGTAGATCAGGCCGCCTGCGGCGAGGGTGAAGGCCACGGGATAGCCGAGCAGCAGCAGCAGCATCACCGAGGTGAACATGATCGGGGCGAGATTGTGTGCGATGAAATCGATCATGTCAGTGTCCCGTCACTTCGAGGCTGTCTTCGGACGGGTCCTTGAGGTAGCCGAACACGATCGCCGCGCGCTTGATGATCTCGGACACTGCCTGGGCGCTCAGGAGGAGAAAGCCGACGAGAATGGCGGCTTTCGCCGGCCAGACGATCAGGCCTCCTGCGCTCGAGGATATCTCCCCGATTTTGTAGGAGTTCCAGAACCACGGCCAGGCGAGCCATGTCATCAGGAAGGAGAAGGGAACGAGGAAGATGGTGTGCAGGATCAGGTCGATCCAGTTGCGTGTCCGTCTGCTCCACCCGCCGGAAATGATGTCGATGCGGATATGCTCGTTCTTGAGCAGCGCATAGGCGGCTGCGAGCATGAACACCGTTCCGTAGAGATACCACTGCAGCTCGAGCCAGGCGTTCGACGAGATGTCGAACATCTTACGGACGACTGCGTTACCTGCACTGATGAGGACGGCGGCGAGCAACAGCCACGACACCCAGCGTCCGATTGCACCGTTGATCGCGTCGATCAAACGGCTGATCGCCAATAGTAATGACATATCGGTTTTTCTCCCTAAAACCCGTAGTTTCCCATAGAGCAAGGGTGAGGATGGCGCAACCGCGGCATCATTAGGCCTCGGCGAAGAAGGGCAGGTGCCTGCTGGCGGTGCCGGCAAGTCGACGGCCGGGGGCGTGACTCGTCCGCAGCCGCACCCGTGGCGCGGTCCTCGCCCGGCAACGGCGTTGATCCTCGTCAAATCGTCCGGAATTCTGGCGATCTATACAGTCTCGGGCCGATATGGCACAGTTCGACCCGTGGATCAGGGAATTTGGTCATTGATTAGTGATTGTTGATATAATGCGGACGCGGTTTGATCCGCCGTCTGAAATTTAGACTAAAGGCTAAAGTGGTTTCTATAATATTCGAGGGGTAGCCGCGGCTTGGCGGCCTTTCCCGGGGTCTTGCCGCATGTCGTCGGCCGGCTGCCGGATTTGCCAGGGGCAGTGCTCGACGGCTACCGGATTGCGGAGATTCGTTCGTACTTGCGCAATCAAATCTTAATTTCTTCTTTATACCGTGCCCGTCGCGGAGGAGGCTCCCTGGATGAAGGCTCGAAGTGCAGCTGTGCCGACGGACGTCTATCTGTCCTTCGTCGAGTCCCTGTTCGGCAACCGCCGGACGCTCTTCGTCGGCATGGGCGCCCACATCCTCACCTATATGGCCGTCTATCATAAGACGAGGGACTTTTTCTATATCGGCCTGTCGCTCGCCTTCCTCCTCGTCTTCGCCCACCGGATCAGGCTCTTCGCCCGCTTCAGCAAGGCCGACAAGTCCCTGTGGAGCCGTCAGGAGATCGCCCGCTGGGAGCATCGGTATGTCATTGGAGCGGCGTCGACGGCAGCGATCCTGGGCATCGGCTGCGGCTATGCCATACTCTTCTTCGAGGACACCTTCGTGGAACTGGCCTGCGTGGCCGTCACCATGGCTTCCATGGTTTCAGTGGTAGGACGCAACTACGGATCGCGCCTCGCTGTCAGCCTCCAGACCATGGCCGCCTGCCTGCCGATCATCGTCGCGGCGCTGTTCGCCGACGACCCCTACAAGCTGCTGCTGTCGATCATGCTGATTCCCTTCATGCTCACGACGCAGTCGATGGCGACCGGCGTGCGTGAGTTTCTCTACGAGAACGTGGTCGCCTCGCAGGAGATGAAGAAGATCGCCGGCAGTTTCGACACGGCACTGAACAACATGACGCACGGGCTCCTGATGCTGGATCCGGACAACCGTATCGAGGTCATCAACCGCAAGGCATGCGAACTCCTCCACCTCGGAGACCTCACCCAGCTCAAGAATTGCGATCTCGACGTCGTCCTGCGCTACGGCACGCGCCACGCCTTCGTCGACGGCTCCATGCCCGGGCTGATCCAGAAGCAGCTTTCACAACTGACGGACGGGACGATCTCGCGCGCCGTCATGCAGTTTTCCGAAGACATGATCCTCGAATTCTCCGCCACGCGCCGGCCGGAAGGCGGCGTCGTGGTGATCTTCGAGGACGTCACCGCAAGGGTGCGTGCCGACCGGAAGATCCTGCACATGGTTCGCTTCGACGCCCTGACGGGACTTCCCCATCGCAACTACTTCTCCGAACTGGTGAAGGACGAGCTCGCCAGGCGTCGCCAGCCGGGCGAAGTAGGCTTCATGGTCCTCGACGTGGCAGAGCTGAAGCACGTCAACGACATGCGCGGACATCTCGCAGGCGACAGGCTGCTGGTGGCGATCGCGAACCGTCTGCTGGCGCTTGCCGGTCGGGAGGCGCTCGTCGGTCATCTCGTCGGGGATCACTTTGCCCTGTTCTTCCCGAACGTCGCGAGGGATACGGACCTCGAGGCGCGAATGCGCAACCTCCATGCCGCGGCGAGCGCCGATTACGAGGTCGAGGGCACGACGATGCCGGTGTCGTTCAGTGCCGGCTGTGTGATCGTGGACAGTTCCGACCTTCGGATGGAGGAATGGCAGATCAAGGCCGACCTGGCGCTTTACGAGTCGAAATCCCGCGGCAAGGGAGTGTTCACCGTCTTTGAGCAGGAGATGGATGCGCGTTACGTGGAAAGACAACGCCTGAAGACTGATCTCGCGGCGGCCGTGGCGGCTGGCTCCCTCGGTGTCGTCTACCAGCCTATGTACAGGCTCGACGGCTCCCGTATCGACTGTTGCGAGGCGCTGTCGCGCTGGACCCATCCGGAACGCGGAGCAATTCCGCCCGACGTCTTCATCCATATCGCCGAGGAGATGGGGATCGTCTCCGACATTACCCGCTTCATGATCATTCAGGCCTGCCGCGATTGCGCGACATGGCCATCGTACATCAGCGTATCCGTCAATCTTTCCGAGCACGACCTGCGCAACGAAGCGATCATCCAGATCGTCATGGATGCGCTGAAGGAGACCGGTCTTGCGCCCGAGAGGCTTCATCTCGAAGTCACGGAAGGAAGCCTCGTCGAGGAAGTGGCCAATGTGCGGCTCATCCTCGAGCAGTTGCGTACGCAAGGAATCACGATCGCCATCGACGATTTCGGCACCGGTTTCTCAAGCCTCAGTTATCTCGATACGCTGCCGGTCGATGTCGTGAAGATCGATCGCTCCTTCGTCCTCGACATCTCCGAGGATGCCCGCCGTTTCCGCCTGCTTCGCGGCATCGTGACGATGTCGCGTCAGCTCGGCCTCCAGATCGTCATAGAGGGCGTCGAGACGGAGGAGCAGCTCGCGCTGCTGCGGAAATACGAGTGTGCCGATCTGATCCAGGGCTATGTCTACTCGATGCCGGTCGCCGCGGAAACTGTCGGCCTGCTGGCGGAACGCGCCGAGATGACCGCCAAGGCGACGCCGGGTCTCGGTACTGCCCACGTCGAAAAGTAAGTTCTAAGGTATAATCCAGTATAAATTTAGGGGTTCTTGACCTGACCTGGGGCATGGTCGGCGCCTTCTTGTGTGCCGTTAACCATAATTTCCGTTAAATTACGCGCTTTTGCGGGTGAGACTGTGAAAATCGCAGTCGACTGCTATTCTTTGGTTAATGAAACGTTAACCGAGAGTTTTCCAGATGAATGTACATGTCTCCGTCGAGGACAGTTTTTCCGGACGACTGATGCAGCTTCTCGACCATGTCGAATACCGGCGGATCGAATGCGCGGAGGACTTCGGGGAGATCGAGCGGTTGCGCTACCGCGCCTACAAGGCGGCCGATGTCTTGCCCGTCGGTGGCGCCAGGCTGCTCGACGACATCGACTTCGACGATCATGCCTACGTCTTCGGCGTCTACTACTTCGAGGAACTGGTGAGCACGATCCGGCTGCACTACGTCACGCCCGATCATCCGGTCTGCCAGTCCTCGGGCGTCTTTCCGGATGCGATCGACGATTTTCTCGATGCGGGACTGACGCTCATCGACCCGGCGCGCTTCGCCGCCGATCCGCAGGTGGCTGCGGAACTCCCCGTCATTCCCTACATCACGTTGCGACCAAGCATCGTCGCTGCCGCCTATTTCAAGGCCGATCGAGTGCTGCAGCACGTGCGCCCCGCGCATTCGGCTTTCTACAAGCGGGTGTTCTACGCGGATACCATCATCGAGCGGCGCATGACCGAGATCTACGGGCTCGAACTGAACCTTCTCGCGACCGACACGCACAAGACGGGGGCAAAGCTGCTCACGCGCTATCCCTTCTTCGATTCCGGCGAGCACGAGCGGCGGCTGATGTTCGCGCGGCACAGCGGGGCCTGCCTGCCGCCGCTCACCATCCGCCCGTCGGCGCGGCTGGTGGCGGAGGGACACATTCAGGGAGCGGTCAGCGGCGTCCACTTTTGACCTGAACGCCAGTTGCGAGCCGATTGCACTTCCCGCGGGCTTGGTATAAGTCGGACGGAAGGGAAGAGCGATGGATCGCGCCGCGGCAATAGCGTCGCCGCCGGGCGGTGTCATCGACCAGCAATCGCGGCCGCCTCAAGGGGAGACAGATCATGAGCGAACACCACACCGGACCCGTCGAAACCGGCGCATCGATGAACTATGCCGAACACGAGAAGACCTATGGTCTCTTCATCGCCGGCGCGAAATACGGCACCGTCATGCTCGTAGCGCTGATGATCGCGATGGCCGCGGGCTTCTTCACTGCGGCCGGCTTCTTCGGCGGCCTGGTCCTTTTCGTCGTTCTCACGATCGCCGGCATCTACCTGTTGCGCTGAGGCCGGACCGGCCTTCTGCCACAGCTTGCAAGGCTCCGCTCTGCGGGGCCTTCTCTTTTTGTCGAGGTGGTCGTCTCCGCCGACATCACGGCGACGCCGAACTCGCCGGCGGCCGGCGCTTTTGTGATCGAAAATGGGGGAGGGGCTCGGCGGCCCCTGCAGGTCAGCTCGACGCGCCGCGCGTGCGGGCGAGGCCGTCGGCGGCCGGCTTGTACTTCGGGTCGAGGGACAGCGCGTGCGCGAAGGATTTCGCCGCGCGGGCCTTGTCGCCCCGCCGCTCGTAGACCAGCGCCTGGTTGGCCCAGGATTCTGCGAGCTTCGGATTGAGCTCGATCGCATGGTTGAAGTCGGCGAAAGCGTTGTCGTCGTTGTTCAATGCCAGATAGGAGATGCCCCGACCGTTGTGCGGCTCGGGCGAATTGGGCGACAGCGAGATGGCCTTGGAGAAGTCGTCGATCGCCTTGTCGTGCTGACCACGGAGCTGGTAGATCAGGCCGCGATTGTGGTAGGCGCGCCCGTCGGTGGTGTCGAGTTCGATGGCGCGGTTGAAATCGCTGAAGGCCTCGTCGATTCGGCCTGCCTGCCGATAGATGTTGCCGCGGCCGATATAGGCGACGTCGTAGCTCGGGTTGATGCGCAGTGCCGCACTGTAGTCGTTCGCCGCATCCACCGGCTTGCCCATGTTGCGCAGCACGAGCGCGCGGTTGGCATAGGCCTGGTAGAAATTCGGGTTGAGTTTCAGCGCGGTGTTGAAGTCGTCGACGGCCCTGCGGAATTCGCCGGCGCGGCCATAGGCGGAGCCGCGGACGTTATAGCCTTCGGGATCTTGCGGATTGGCGGCGATAACGGCCGAAAGCGAGGCGATGTTCTCTTCCGACCCCTGCGCCCGGTCGATGCGGATCATGTCGCTCGTCGTCGAAGTCGACTGGCAGCCCGAAAGCCCGAGAGCTGCAACCATGGCCGCTGTGCCCAGCATGAAACCGAAACGCGTACGGTGATGCTCCTCGACCTTGTGTGCCAGGGCATGAGGGGAAACAGAAGTGACGACCATTTTCCGGTATGCTTTCCGTAACGAGGGCAGGTATTTGGCTTCACAAATGAAAAGAGCGGTGGCGACCCGTCGCCCCCGCCCTTAGAACATCGGAAAACGTCGAAAAAACGACGGATCAGCGGCCCGAACGGCCAGCGGAGATCAGGCCTTCGCGCTGCATACGCTTGCGGGCCAGCTTGCGGACGCGGCGTACGGCTTCGGCCTTTTCACGCGCACGCTTCTGCGACGGCTTTTCATAATAGTCGCGCATCTTCATTTCACGGAAGATACCCTCGCGCTGCATCTTCTTCTTCAGAGCGCGAAGCGCTTGGTCAACATTGTTGTCGCGGACTAGTACCTGCACGTTTATCCCGTTCCTTTGGTTTAGAGTTGTCGTCTCGCCGGAGCAGATCGCCGGCTAAGAAACTATCGCTTCGTGAGGCGCAGGCCTGACGATTTGGCGGTCGAATAACAGATCGGGCTTGGAAAGTCCAGATGGGGAAGGTGCGAGGTGCAGAAAAATCCCGCGAAATGCCATCTTTGCCGTCCATGTCGAAAGCCGGAGGGCAATGCGTCGCAAAAGGGCGCTCGCAAGGCATATTGATTTGCGACTGGTAAGGCCCTACCCAATTGCCTGACCCACAGGAGTTTGAGGCGAAATGCGCAAATATTCGGTTTTTGCCGTGGCACGCGAGGCGCTGCGCGGTCACAAGGGCTGGGACGCCCAGTGGACCTCTCCGGAGCCCCGGTCGTCCTACGATGTGATCATCATCGGCGGCGGCGGCCATGGTCTGGGAGCCGCCTACTATCTCGCCAAGGAACATGGAATCACCAATGTCGCCGTGCTCGAGCGCGGCTGGATCGGTGGCGGCAATACCGGGCGCAACACCACGATCATCCGGTCCAACTATCTCTATGAAGAGAGCATGGACATCTACGAGCATTCGCTGAAGCTCTGGGAAGGGCTGAGCCAGGATCTCAACTACAATGTCATGTACTCGCCGCGCGGCGTGATGATGCTGTCGCACAATGTGCACGACATGCAGTCCTTCAAGCGTCATGTGCATGCCAACAATCTCTATGGCATCGACAACGAGTGGCTGACGCCGGAGCAGGCGAAGGCCTATTGCCCGCCGCTCGACATCTCGAAGACTGCACGCTACCCGATCAACGGCGCCGCCTTGCAGCGCCGCGGCGGCACGGCCCGTCACGACGCGGTCGCCTGGGGCTTCGCCCGCGCGGCGTCCGACCGCGGCGTCCACATCATCCAGAACTGCGAAGTGACCGGCATCCGGCGCGGCCCGAACGGTGAGGTGACCGGGGTCGACACGAGCCGCGGCTTCATCGGCGCAAAGAAGATCGGCGTTTCCGCCGCCGGCCATTCCTCGGTCGTCATGGCGATGGCCGGCATCAAGCTTCCGGTCCACTCGACGCCGCTGCAGGCGCTCGTCTCCGAGCCGATGAAGCCGATCTTCCCGTGCGTCGTCATGTCGAACAGCGTGCATGCCTATATCTCGCAGTCGGACAAGGGCGAGTTCGTCATCGGCGCCGGCACCGACCAGTACAACTCCTACTCCCAGACCGGCGGCTTGCAGATCATCACCCATACGCTCGACGCGATCTGCGAACTTTTCCCGATGTTCCGCCGGGTCAAGATGATGCGCCAGTGGGGCGGCATCACCGACAACACCGCCGACCGCTCGCCGATCCAGAGCGTGACGCCGGTGCCGAACCTCTTCGTCAATGCCGGCTGGGGCACGGGCGGCTTCAAGGCGACGCCGGGCTCGGCCAATCTCTTCGCGCACCTGATCGCGCGCGGCGAACCGCACCGTCTCGCCGCCGGCCTGACGCTCGACCGGTTCCGCACCGGCCGCCTGATCGACGAGGCGGCTGCCGCTGCCGTGGCGCACTGATACCGAGGACCGCTCATCATGCTGCTGATCAAATGCCCCTATTGTGAAGAAGAGCGCTCCGAGCTCGAATTCCGCGGCGCCGGCGAGGCCCACATCGTGCGCCCCGCCAACATCGCCGAGATCTCCGACGAGGAATTCGCCGAGTACTTCTTCCTGCGCGACAACCCGAAGGGCCTCATCTTTGAACGCTGGCGCCACATCCACGGTTGCGGCCGCTTCTTCAACGCGGTGCGCGACACCGTGAGCGACAAGTTCCTGATGACCTACAAGGCCGGCGAGCCGAAGCCCGACGTCGCCGCCGTTCTCAACAGCCAAGACAAGGGAGCTGCCAAATGAGCGGCGCCAACCGTATTCCCGGCAAGGGTCGCCTCACGCCGGCCAGAACCGCGCGCTTCACCATCGACGGCCGAAGCCTGACGGCGATCGAAGGCGACACCGTCGCCTCCGCGATGCTCGCCAACGGCATGCATCTCGCCGGCCGTTCCTTCAAGTATCACCGTCCGCGCGGCATCCTGACCGCCGGCCCGGAAGAGCCGAATGCGTTGCTCGACGTCAGCCGTGACGCGGCGCGCCGCCAGCCGAACGTGCGTGCGACGGTGCAGGAAGTCTTCGACGGCATGAAGATCGGCACGCAGAACCGCTGGCCGAGCCTTGCCTTCGATATCGGCGAAATCAACGACTTCGCCTCGCCGTTCTTCGCCGCCGGCTTCTACTACAAGACGTTCATGTGGCCGAAGAGCTTCTGGCATTCGGTCTATGAACCCTTCATCCGTCGTGCCGCCGGTCTCGGGGTTGCGCCGAAAGAGGCCGATCCGGATCACTATTCCAGTCGTTACGCCCACTGCGACGTTCTCGTCGTCGGCGGCGGGGCGGCCGGTCTTGCTGCAGCCCTTTCGGCTGCCGAGGCAGGGGCCAAGGTGATCGTCTGCGACGAACAACCGGAAGTCGGCGGTGCCTTCCACTACGACACCGCCGCAACCGTTGACGGGCAGAACGGCTACGACTGGGCGCAGTCCGTCGCGGCGAAGCTCGCCTCGATGCCGAACGTTCGCCTTCTCACCCGTACCACCGCCTTCGGTTACTACAACCACAATTTCGTGGCACTGGCCGAGCGCGTGACCGACCACCTCGCGAAGCCCGCCAAGGGCCTTCCGCGCGAGCGTCTGTGGCAGGTTCGCGCCAAGCGCGTGGTGCTCGCCACCGGCTCGATCGAGCGGCACATGGTGTTCGCCAACAACGACCGCCCGGGCATCATGCTGGCGGCCGCGGGGCGCACCTATCTGAACCACTTCGGCGTTTCCGTCGGTGCCAAGGTCGGCGTCTATACCGCCCATGATTCCGCCTACGAAGCCGCTTTCGACCTGAAGCGCGCCGGCGTTTCCGTCGTCGCGATCGTCGACTGCCGCGAAAAGCCCGGCGAAAAGGTTCTGGCGGAAGCCCGCTCGCTCGGCATCGACGTGCTGCTCGGCCACGGCGTCGTGGATACCGCCGGCCGCCTCCGGATCAAGTCGATGACCGTTCGCCGCAATGGCGGCGGTGCGTCGCGCAAGATCGAGGTCGATGCGCTTCTCGTTTCGGCCGGCTGGACGCCGTCGGTGCATCTGTTCTCGCAGTCGCGCGGCAAGCTCAGGTTCGACGCCGAAAACGACCGTTTCCTGCCGGATGTCTATGCGCAGGAATGCGTCAGCGTCGGCACCTGCAACGGCACCGACGACCTGCAGGCGATCCTCGACGAGGCATCCTCGGCCGGTGCGGCAATGGCCGTGGCGGCAGGTGCCACCGGAACCACGGCGGTGCAGTTCTCGGGCAGCAACGCCTTCGACTGGACCGGCGGCATGATCGGCGCTGCGGAAGGGGCGGGGCCGGACACCACCATCAAGGCCTTCATCGACTTCCAGCACGACGTCTGCGCCAAGGATATCCGCCTTGCCGTGCGCGAGGGCATGCACTCGATCGAGCACATCAAGCGCTTCACCACCAACGGCATGGCGTCCGACCAGGGCAAGCTTTCCAACATGCACGGCCTGGCGATCGCGGCCGAAATGCTCGGCCGGCCGATCCCACAGGTGGGCCTCACCACCTTCCGCGCGCCCTATACGCCGGTGACCTTCGGCACGTTGATCAACCACTCCCGCGGCGATCTCTTCGATCCGACCCGCAAGACGCCGATGCATTTCTTCGAAGCGGCGCAAGGCGCCGAGTTTGAGGATGTCGGCAACTGGAAGCGCGCCTGGTACTATCCCCGGGCGGGCGAGGACATGCACCAGGCGGTCAACCGTGAGTGCAAGACGGTTCGCGATGTCGCGGGCGTCTTCGATGCGTCCACGCTCGGCAAGATCGAGGTCGTCGGCCCCGATGCCGCGACCTTCCTCAACCTTCTCTACACGAATGCCTGGGACACGCTGAAACCGGGCAAGGCCCGCTACGGCATCATGACCCGCGAAGACGGCTTCGTCTATGACGACGGCGTCGTCGGCCGCATCGCCGAGGACCGCTTCCACGTCACGACGACGACCGGCGGTGCGCCGCGCGTCCTCCAGCACATGGAAGACTATCTGCAGACGGAGTTCCCGCACCTCAAGGTCTGGCTCACCTCGACCACCGAACAGTGGGCGGTGATTGCGGTGCAGGGGCCGAAGGCGCGCGATATCATCGCGCCGTTCGTCGAGGGCATCGACATCTCGAATGAAGCCTTCCCGCACATGAGCGTCGCCGAAGGCAAGTTCTGCGGCGTGCCGACCCGCCTCTTCCGCGTCTCCTTCACGGGCGAACTCGGCTTCGAAATCAACGTGCCGGCCGATTACGGCGCGTCAGTCCTGGAAGCCGTCTGGAACCGGGCGGAAAGCATGGGGGCTTGCCTCTACGGTACCGAGACCATGCACGTCCTGCGCGCCGAGAAGGGCTACATCATCGTCGGTCAGGACACCGACGGGACGCTCACCCCGGACGATGCCGGTCTCGCATGGGCCGTCTCCAAGAAGAAGACGGATTTCGTCGGCATCCGCGGCCTCAAGCGTCCGGACCTCGTCAAGGAAGGCCGCAAGCAGCTTGTCGGCCTTCTGACGAAGGACCCGAACACGGTGCTGGAGGAAGGCGCGCAGATCGTCGCCGATCCGAACCAGCCGAAGCCGATGACCATGCTCGGCCATGTCACCTCCTCCTACTGGTCGCCGAATGCCGGCCGGTCGATCGCGATCGCGATGGTGGCGGGCGGGCGCAACCGTATGGGTGAAACGCTCTATGTCCCGATGGCCGACAAGACCATCGCCGTCGAAGTGACGGACATGGTGTTCTTTGACAAGGAAGGGGTACGCATCCATGGCTGATCTCATGGCGGCATCTCGGAAATCGGTGCTGGAAGGCGCCCATGGCGGCTCGACGGTCGTCCGGTTGACCCCGGCGGCTCCGGCGGAACGCATCTCGCTGCGGGCGGGAGCGGATGCCGTGGCCGGCCTGTCGAAGGCACTCGGCGTCAAGCTCCCGGTCAAGCCGAAGACCTCGGCCTCGGCCAAGGGTCGCACGGCCCTCTGGCTCGGGCCGGACGAATGGCTGGTGATCGACGAGCAGGGCGGCGACCTGATGGCCGCCTGCGCCGGCGCGGGCGTGGTGCATGCCTCGACCGACGTCTCCCATCGCAACACGGCAATCATCGTTTCCGGGCCGGGTGCGGAAAACACGGTGAATGCCGGCTGCCCGCTCGACCTGTCGCTCGGGGCGTTCCCGGTGGGTGCTGCCGCACGCACGGTGCTCGGCAAAATCGAGATCGTGCTCTATCGCGTCGACGAGGAAACCTTCCGCGTCGAATGCTGGCGGTCTTTCGCTGAGTATGCCTTCGGGCTTCTCGCCGAAGCGGCTGAAGACGCTGCCGCCTGACGAAAATGGGGCAGGCCGTTCAGAGGCCTGCCCAGCCCTTCCATTTCACCCAGCGGCCGTGGAAATCGGCTCGCCCGATCTCTTGGCGTTCGCCTGAGGGCCAGATTTCGAGCGTCAAAGCCGCCCCGTCTGCCTTGCCGTCGGCTTCGAGCTGCAGGCGGGCGAGCGGGGCCTCGTCCGAGGCTTCCTGTCCCGCGTGCCGGATCAACGCCTCGCCTTCTTCCCTCAATGCGTCGGGCAGGTACTGCCAGGCAATGGTGTGATAGATCACATGCACGGCGCCGCGGTGCGGGGTGGCCAGCCGCCGTCGCAGCCAGTCGATGGCGTCGGCGCGCTCGACCGTGAGGTCGTCGCTGCGGGCGATCTCGAGGGCGTTGCGCGTGCGTTCCAGCCGATCCTTCTGGTCTGCCCAGATGTAGGAGGATAGCCGCAGCCGGTCCTCGGCAGAGGAGGGATCGAGCGGGTTGAGATCACAGCCCGCTCTTTCGCGGACGGCAAGATCGGCCGATGGCGGCGGCGGACCTTGCCAGTCCGGTTCGAGTACGACCGTCGAGTCCGGGCCCCAGACGGAATCGCCGAGACGGTAATGGTAACGATCCCATTGCAGGTTCAGCCCGGCGCTCGCCCCGACCTCGGAGAGGACGAGCGGTTTGTGCGTCACGGCGGCGATGGTCAGGAAGCCTGGCAGCAGCGCGGCCGAGCGGCGAACCTCGTTGGTCTGCGGGGCAGATTTCAGCCGCTCCAGAATGAACGCTTCATGTTCGCGGAAGGCCGCTCTGCAGGCCTGCCAGAACAAATCATCATCGACAGTGTTGGGCGGGTAAGCTGCGGCGAGGGAGGGAGCCAGACCGGAGAGCACCAGCGCGTGCAGGGAACCGGCAAGACGCAATGCGAGTGCATCGCCGGTGCTCGCCGGATCTCCTGTCCATCTGAGGACGTGCCTTCCGACTGCAGTGTCATCCTCCAACCGCGCGGCGGCGATTCTGCAAAGTCGTGCGGTGAAGGGCGAACCGAGGTCGTCGCAGGATTGCGCCTGGCGCAGGAAGGCGTGTCTCACGATCTCGGTCTTTTCCATCGTCATACTCCCTGCGGTCGGTCCTTCGGATCGAACTGTACAATGGTGATCCAGGTGGCGGTCAACGCCGGTTTGCGTTCGTTCTCGATCTCGATGCTGATGTCATAGGTCGTCATCATCATGCCGGCGCCGCGGAAGCGCGCCTCGGTCAGGACGAAATGGCCGCGGATCCGTTTGCCGCATTTGACCGGCGACATGAAGCGGATGCGGTCGAAGCCGTAGTTGATGCCCATGGTCTGCTCACGGATGACCGGCAGGCAGTTGTAGTTCATGGTCGAGAGCAGCGACAGCGTCAGGAAGCCGTGGGCGATCGTGCCGCCGAAGGGCGATTCGGCGGCGGCGCGCACGGGGTCCACGTGGATGAACTGGTGGTCGTTCGTCGCACCCGCAAAGGCGTCGATCATCGACTGGTCGACGGTGATCCAGTCCGACAGGCCGATTTCCTGGCCGACGAGTCCCGCAACATCCGAAAGCGAAATCTCACGTGGCATGGGTCCTCGCTGAATTTTCCATTGTCTGAAATGCCTTTGTCGTTTGAATGCGGGGGCGTGCTGCGCAGCCCTGAGTCGTCAGTATTTCCGTTCTGCAATTTCATAGCGTGCGGCCGGCATCAAACCAACGCCGGATATACGCTAGTATTCGATGAACAACGCCACTGTTCGCGGCTGCAGCATGATAGAGGCGAGCTTTTCGCCCGAAAACGGGTTGTGCCAGGCAAGGTCGGTCGTCTGCGGCAGCACGAAATGACGCGACCGCTGCGCCCGGTTGAAGAGGATGGCGATACGGACATCGTGCCCGGTTTCCCGGTCGAAGGTCTTCAGGATCATGGTGAGCGTCGCACCTTCCGCCTCTTCCCAGTCGGGTATGGTGTTCGGCTCGCCGGCGGCGTTCATCCACTCGACATCACCGTTCTCGCCGGTGAAGAAGCCTGTGCGGGAAAAGATGTCGAAGCGCTTGCGTAGCGCAGAGGCCACGGCGGTGTGGTTGACGAGGCCGCGATCCATCGCCTGCCAGTCGATCCAGGTGAGCTCGTTGTCCTGGCAATAGGCATTGTTGTTGCCGCGCTGGCTTCTTCCGCCCTCGTCGCCGGCCGTCAGCATGATCGTGCCGCGCATGGAGAACAGCGTCGAGATGAGCGCGGCCACATCGTGGCGGCGGCGCTGTGCGATCTCGGGATCGTCGGTCGCGCCCTCGGCCCCATTGTTCCAGGAAAAGTTCTCGTCGTGGCCGTCGTGGTTGTTCTCGCCGTTGCGGCCGTTGCGCTTGTGCGTGTGGGAAACGAGATCGAAAAGCGTGAAGCCGTCATGGGCGGCGACGAAGTTGACGGTGCGCGACATCGTCTCGCCATGGCGGGCGAGAACGTCCTGCGAGCCGGCCAGTGCCGTCGCAAAGGCGCCGCGCATATGGTCGTCTCCCCGCCAGAAGCGCCGGACCGTGTCGCGCGCCCGGTCGTTCCATTCGAGGAAGGGCTGCGGAAAATTGCCGAGCTGGTAGCCGCCCGGGCCGACATCCCACGGCTCGGCGATCAGGACCCGGTCGGCAAGCACGTCGTCGCAGGCGATGGCGTGCAGCGTGCGGGCCGTGGTGTGGAAACCGCGCGCGGTGCGGCCGAGGATGGGGGCGAGGTCGAACCGGAAGCCGTCGACGCCGGCATGCAGCACGAAGTGGCGCAGGCTGTCGAGGATCAGCCGACGAACGTAGACATGGTCGCAGGCAAGCGTGTTGCCGCAGCCGGTGTCGTTGACGAGAACGCCCGGATTGTCCGGCAGGTGACGATAGCAGGAGAGATTGTCGAGGCCGCGCAGCGAGAGCGTGCCGCCGTGCCGGTCGCCTTCTCCCGTATGGTTGAAGACGACGTCGAGGATGACGTCGATCCCTTCTGCATGGAGCGCGGCGACGGTGTCGCGGAGCTCCGCCACTCCCCCCGGCGCGAGCCGCGGATCGATCACCATCAGGGTAATAGGATTGTAGCCCCAGCCGTTGACGAGGCCGAGAGGGCCCAGATGACGCTCGTCGAGCCAGGCGACGATCGGCATCAGCTCAACCGCGTCGACTTTCAGCTCTTTCAGATGTGAGAGGACGGCGGGATGCGCAAGTGCGGCAATCGTCCCGCGCTGGTGCTCCGGCACGTCCGGGTGAAGCATCGTGAAGGCCTTGACCGGAACCTCGTAGATCAGGCCACCGGGCGCGAAGAGCGGCGGCTTGCGAGTGGCTGCCACGTCCTCGGTTACGATCGCCTTCGGGACGAGCGAATCGGTGTTCTCACCGAAGATGCCGAGGCGAGGGTCCTGTCTGAACGGCCGGTCGATCTCTTTTGCATAGGGATCGACCAGGAGCTTCGACGGGTCGAACCAGTAGCCCTGGTCGGGAGTATAGCGTCCGTGGGCGCGGTAGCCGTAGCGGACGCCCGGCCGGACGCCCTCCACGTGCAGGCGATGATGCCCGTTCTGGTCGCGCGTCATCGGCAGGCGACAGATTTCCATGTCGCCCGCCGAGTCGAAAAGGCACAGTTCCACGAGTTCCGCATGGTGCGACCACACGGCGAAATCGCATCCCTTCGCCGTCAGTGCGACGCCACCGGTCGGAAAGCTGGTCATCGGTCTTCGCCTCAGGTGATGACGGTCGGGGCGTCGCGTCCGGTGCGTACCCGGATGTCGGCAAGGGTCTCGGCCGCAGCGATCAGGTCGGCGAGAGCCGCCTGGGTTTCAAGATTGTGGCGATTGGCGTCTGGCTCGTAGCGTTCGATGTAGACGCGCAGGGTGGCACCCGAGGTGCCGGTTCCCGAGAGGCGGAAGACGACGCGCGAGCCGCCCTCGAACAGCACGCGAATGCCCTGGTTTTTCGAAACGGAATTGTCGACCGGATCGTGATAGGCGAAGTCGTCGGCTGTCGCGACGGTGAGATCACCGATCTTCGTTCCGGGAAGCGAGGGCAGTTTCTCGCGCAGCGCCGCCATCAACCCGTTGGCAGCGTCGGAATCGACGCCTTCGTAGTCATGGCGGGAATAGTAGTTGCGGCCGTAGGTCGCCCAGTGCTGGGTCACGATGTCCTCGACGCTCTCGCCGCGCACCGCGAGGATGTTGAGCCAAAGCAGCACGGCCCAGAGGCCGTCCTTCTCACGCACGTGATCCGAGCCGGTGCCGGCGCTCTCCTCGCCGCAGATCGTAACCTTGCCCGCGTCGAGCAGATTGCCGAAGAACTTCCAGCCGGTCGGCGTCTCGTACATGCCGATGCCGCGTTTCTCGGCGACCTTATCGGCGGCGGTGCTGGTCGGCATCGAGCGGGCGATGCCGGCGATGCCTTTGGAATAGCCGGGGGCGAGCTGAGCATTGGCGGCAAGAACAGCGAGGCTGTCGGAGGGCGTGACGAAGATGCCGCGGCCGATGATCAGGTTTCGGTCGCCGTCGCCGTCGGAGGCGGCGCCGAAGTCGGGGGCGTCGTCGCCGCTCATCATCTCGTCGTAGAGCTCCTTGGCATGGACGAGATTCGGATCGGGGTGGTGGCCGCCGAAGTCCGGCAGCGGCGTGAAGTTGCGAACCGTGCCCTCGGGCGCGCCGAGCTGCCGCTCGATGATCTCCTTGGCGTAGGGGCCGGTGACCGCGCTCATGGCGTCGAAGACCATCTGGAAACCGAGGCCGAAGAGGTTGCGGATCGCCGGGAAGTCGAAGAGTTCTTCCATCAGTTCCGCATAGTCGGCAACCGGATCGATGATCTCGACGATCATGTCGCCGAGTGTAAGCGTGGCGATGGCGTCGAGGTCCAGATCCGGGGCGTCGAAGATCTTGTAGCTGTCGATGACTCTGGAGCGGGCATAGATCGCGTCGGTTATCTTTTCCGGCGCCGGCCCGCCGTTGCTCGTGTTGTACTTGATGCCGAAATCCTCGGTCGGGCCGCCGGGATTGTGGCTGGCCGAGAGGATGATGCCACCGAAGGCCTTGTACTTGCGGATGAGGTTCGAGGCCGCCGGCGTCGAAAGGATCCCGCCTTTGCCGACCATCACCTTGCCGAAGCCATTGGCGGCCGCCATCTTGATCGCGATCTGGATGACCTCACGGTTGAAGTAGCGCCCGTCGCCGCCGATGACCAGCGTCCTGCCCGCGAAGTCTTCGAGCGAGTCGAAGATCGACTGGATGAAGTTCTGCGCGTAGTTCTCCTGCTGGAAAACCGGAACCTTCTTGCGCAGGCCGGACGTGCCGGGCTTCTGGTCGTCGTAAGGTTTGGTTGCAATGGTTTTGATCATGTAATCAATGGCCTTTCGAAACGAGGCGTTGATAGAGGTCCGCATACCGCTCGGCGCTCTTGCCCCAGGATACGTCGGCTTTCATACCCTGCTTTTGAATCTGCGTCCAAAGTTTGGCGTCGCCGTAAAGCCGGATGGCACGGCGCAGGCCGTGCCGCAGCCCGTCGGCAGTGACCGGCGAGAATTGCACGCCTGTGGCAGCCCGCGCGCCGAGGGCTGCCTCGTTGGCATCGACGATCGTGTCGGCGAGCCCGCCGGTGCGGGCGACGACGGGCACGCAGCCGTAGCGCAGGGCGTAGAGCTGGGTGAGCCCGCAGGGCTCGAAGCGGGAGGGAACGAGGATCGCGTCGGCGCCGCCCTGCAGCAGATGGGACAGCTGCTCGTCATAGCCGATGATGACTCCGACGCGCCGGTTGTGGCGACCGGCCGCGGCGCGCATGGCTCCTTCGAGTGCTGCGTCCCCCGTGCCGAGAACGGCGAGCTTTCCTCCGGCGGCGACGATGTCGTCGACGACTTCCGCGAGGAGGTCCATGCCCTTCTGCCAGGTCAGCCGGGAGATCACACAGAAGATCGGGCCTTCATCGTCGTCCAGGCCGAAATGGCTTGCGACCGCGGCGCGGTTCGCCATCCGTTTGCGCAGGGCCGCCGCGGTGTAGTTTTCGACGAGCAGCGGATCGCTGGCCGGGTTCCAGACGGCGGCGTCTATGCCGTTGACGATGCCGTAGACATCCTCGGCGCGGCTCGCGATCACGCCTTCGAGGCCCATGCCGTATTCCGGGGTGAGGATCTCCTCGGCATAGGAGGGGCTGACCGTGGTGATTGCGGTGGCCGAGGTCAGGCCGCCCTTCAGGTAGCTCACGCGCCCGTAATATTCGAGCGATTCCATGTAGGCGCGGTCGGGAAGACCGAGTTGGGCGAAGAGCTCGGAGGAGAACTGGCCCTGGAACGCCATGTTGTGAATGGTGATCACCGACGGTGTCCCGGCAGTCGTCGAATGGCGCATGTAGAGCGGCGTCAGTGCCGCCTGCCAGTCGTGCGCATGCACGAGATCCGGCTGCCAGCCCTCGATTGCACCGGCGGCGATCTCGGCGCCGATCTTCGAGAGGAGGGCAAAGCGTTTCCAGTTGTCGCCGTAGTCCGCGCCGTTCTGGTCGATGTAAGGCCCGCCCATGCGATCGAACAGGGCAGGGGCGTCGAGCACGAGGAGATCGAGGCCTTCGTGCTCGACCTCCAGAACGCGCGCCTCGACGCCGAAGACGTCCGGCAGGTGTAGGCGTTCCTCGGCCTTGCCGATGACCCGCATGACTGCCGGATATCCCGGCACCAGCGTCTTCACCTCGATGTCGTGGGCCTTCAGCGCCAGCGGCAGGGCGCCGGCAACGTCGGCGAGCCCGCCGGTCTTGACCAGCGGGTAAATCTCGGAGGTAACCGAAAGAATTCTCATCAGGCTCCCGCTTCGAGTTTGTCCAGCATGGTCTGGGTGATCAGGCAGACGCCGTTTTCGGAGCGGCGGAAGCGTCGTGCGTCAAGCTCCGGGTCCTCGCCGACCACGAGGCCCTCGGGAATAACGACCCCATGATCGATGATGACGTTGGTGAGCCGCGCATGGCGACCGATTACCACCCGCGGCAATATGATCGCACCTTCGAGGCGCGAATAGGAATTGGCGCGCACACCGGTGAAGAGAAGGCTCTTGTGGAGCGAGGAACCGGAAATGATGCAGTCGCCCGAAACCAGAGACGAGATGGCGGAGCCGCGGCGTCCCTCGTCGTCGTGCACGAACTTGGCGGGCGGCGTCACCTCGGCATAGCTCCAGATCGGCCAGGACTTGTCGTAGATGTCGAGTTCCGGAACCACGTCGGTGAGATCGATATTCGCCTGCCAGTAGGCGTCGATCGTTCCGACATCGCGCCAGTAGGGCGTATGCTCGCCTTCCGAGCGCACGCAGGAGCGCGCAAAGCGATGGGCGACGGCCTTACCGTTCTCGACGATGTAGGGAATGATGTCCTTGCCGAAGTCGCGGCTCGATTTCGGGTCCTCGGCGTCTCGCCGCAGGCATTCCATCAGGAAGCGGGTGTGGAAGACGTAGATGCCCATTGAGGCGAGCGAGAAATCCTCCTTGCCGGGAATGCCGGGCGGATCGGCCGGCTTCTCGATGAAGGCGATGATCTCGTCCTTCTCGTTGACGTGCATGACCCCGAAGGCGCTCGCCTCCGAGCGCGGCACTTCGAGGCAGCCGATCGTGACGTCGGCCCCGGAATCGACGTGCTGCTGCAGCATCAGCTCGTAGTCCATCTTGTAGATGTGGTCGCCGGCAAGGATCACCATGTATTCCGGGCCGTAGGGCTCGATGATGTCGATGTTCTGGTAGACCGCGTCGGCCGTCCCTTCATACCACTGCGTCTCGGAGACGCGCTGGCTCGCAGGGAGGATGTCGAAGCTCTCGTTTCGTTCCGGGCGGAAGAAGTTCCAGCCTCGCTGCAGATGGCGAATCAGCGAATGCGCCTTGTACTGGGTGGCGACCCCGATGCGGCGGATACCGGAATTCAGCGCGTTAGAGAGCGCGAAGTCGATGATGCGGGTCTTCCCCCCGAAATAAACGGCTGGCTTGGCGCGCCGATCGGTCAGTTCCTTGAGGCGGCTCCCCCGTCCGCCGGCAAGGACATAGGCCATCGCGTCGCGTGCCAGAGGTTGTATTCTTCTTTCCTGCATGGTTCCCCTCCCGCGTCAGTTTTCTGGTTCGAGCATGATGACGGCGAGCGGCGGCAGCGAAAGCGAGGCCGCGATCCGCCCATCCGGTCCGCGCTCGGCGGTCACCCTGCCGCCGTTCCCCTTGCCGCTGCCGCCGTAGATCTCGGCGTCCGTATTCACGATCTCGCGCCACCGCCCGGCGATCGGCAGCGGCACGGAAAAACGTTCGTGATAGACCGGCGTCAGGTTCGAGACGACGGCGACCGGCTTCTCGCCCGGCACCTTGCGCAGCCAGGCGAAGACGGAGCGGTCCTGATCGTCGGCGATCAGCCATTCGAAGCCGTCGCCCTCGCAGTCGTGCGCATGCAGCGCCGGCTTGGAGCGATAGGTCAGGTTGAGGTCGCGAACGAGGCGCCGCATGCCTTCGTGGAGGGCATATTGCAGCAGGTTCCAGTCGAGGGCGCGCGCCTCGCTCCATTCGCTCCACTGGGCGAACTCCTGGCCCATGAAGAGGAGCTTCTTGCCGGGATAGCCCCACATGAAGGCGTAGTAGGCGCGCAGGTTGGCGAATTTCTGCCAGTCGTCACCCGGCATCTTGGCGATCATCGAGCCTTTGCCGTGCACCACCTCGTCGTGGGAGATGGGCAGCACGAAATTTTCCGAGAAGGCGTAGAGCAGGCCGAAGGTGATTTCCTGATGGTGGAACCTGCGATGCACCGGATCACGCGAGAAATAGCTCAGCGTGTCGTGCATGAAACCCATGTTCCACTTGAAGCCGAAGCCGAGCCCGCCTTCATGCACCGGCTGTGAGACCTTCGGCCAGGATGTGGACTCTTCCGCAATCGTCATCACTTCCGGATGGCTGCCGTAGAGATGTGTGTTCATCTTCTGGAGGAAGCGCACCGCCTCCAGGTTCTCGCGGCCGCCGTATTCGTTCGGGATCCACTCACCTTCCTTGCGGGAGTAGTCGAGATAGAGCATCGAGGCGACGGCATCGACGCGAAGTCCGTCGAGATGGAATTTCTCCGCCCAGTAGAGGGCGTTGTTTATGAGGTAGGACAGCACCTCGATGCGGCCGAAATTGTAGATCGCGGTGTTCCAGTCGGGATGGAAACCCTGCCGCGGGTCCTCGTGCTCGTAGAGCGCGGTGCCGTCGAACCAGCGAAGTCCGTGTTCGTCGGTGGGGAAATGGGCGGGCACCCAGTCGAGGATGACGCCGAGCCCCACCTTATGGCAGCCGTTGACGAAGCGGGCGAAGCCCTCCGGTTCCCCGAACCGTGCGGTCGGCGCGTAAAGCCCCGTCGTCTGGTATCCCCAGGAAGGGTCGTAGGGATGTTCCGTGACCGGCAGAAACTCGATGTGGGTGAAGCCCATGTCGACGCAGTAGGGGATCAGCCGGTCGGCGAGTTCGTCCCAGCTCAGCATGCCCCCGTCGTCGCGCCGTTGCCAGGAGCCCGCATGCACCTCGTAGATGCTCATCGGCTGGCGTCGCTTGTCGACGGATGCCCAATGCTTGCGGTGCGGCTCGTCCTCCCAGGTCTGGTCGAGTTCGGCGGCCGTGATCGAGGCGTTCTTCGGGCGCAGTTCCGTCTTTCGGGCGTAAGGGTCGGCTTTGAGCGGCAGAAGTTCGTCGTTCTTGCCGATGATCTCGAACTTGTAGGCCGATCCGGGCCGGACGTCTGGCGCGAATATCTCCCATATCCCGGTGTCGCGGCGTAACCGCATCACGTGCCGGCGGCCGTCCCAGTCGTTGAAATCCCCGACCACGGAAACCCGTCGCGCATTCGGCGCCCAGACGGCGAAGTGGAAACCGTCGACCCCCTGATGGCGTATCGGATGGGCACCCATCTTGTCGAACAGGCGCAGATGCGACCCCTCTCGCAGGAAGTAGTCGTCCATGGGGCCGAGCACCGGCCAGAAGCTATAGGGATCGGTGACCATCCATTCGGCATCGCCGCGGGTGGCACGATAGCGAATGGGCTGGAACGTTATGATCGAAACGGGGCCGTCAAAAAAGCCCGCCGGATGCAGGCAGGCCAGAGTTCCGATCGGCGTACCGTCGAGCGCGAAAGCCTCGATCGTCTCCGCCCCCGGCACAAAACAGCGGGCCCGGAAACCGGAGCCGGAGTCGTGTACGCCGAGAACGGCGAAAGGATCCATGTGTTGCCCGTTGACGATGGCCGCGATGTCGGCGGCGGATGGCTGCTCCGTCTGGCCGGTCTTTCCGGCCTTTTTCGGCGCTTTCGTCATCAGGCTCTCCAGATGTCGGCGCTGTACTGTCTGATCGTGCGGTCGGAAGAGAACCAGCCCATCCGGGCCGTATTGCGGATCGTCTTGGAATACCAGGCGGAAGCATCCGTCCAGATCGAGTCGACCTGGCGCTGCGCCTTCGCGTAGGCGTCAAAGTCGGCAGCCACCATGAACCAGTCGTGCTGGAAGAGGCCGTCCACGAGGCCTGAGAAGCGGTCACGGTCATCGGGCGAGAAGACGCCTGCCGAAATCGCCGAGAGGGCCTGGGCCAGTTCGGGTGACGATTCGATGATCGCCCTCGGATCGTGTCCGTCGGAGCGGGCGGCCGCGACTTCCTCGGCGGTCATTCCGAAGATCACGATATTCTCCTCCCCGACATGTTCGAGCATCTCGACATTGGCGCCGTCGAGCGTGCCGATTGTCAGTGCCCCGTTCAACGCGAACTTCATGTTTCCGGTTCCCGAAGCCTCCATGCCGGCGGTCGAGATCTGCTCGGAGAGGTCTGCGGCCGGCACCATGATCTCCGCCAGCGAGACGTTGTAGTTCGGGATGAAGACCACCTTCAGGAGGCCGCGTACCGAAGGGTCGTTGTTGATCACCCGCGCCACGTCGTTGGCGAGCTTGATGATCAGCTTGGCGTTGTGATAGCTCGGTGCCGCCTTGCCGGCGAGCAGCTTCACCCGCGGCACCCAGTCCCGCTCGGGATGGGAGCGGATCTGGTCGTAGAGCGAGATCGCCTCGATGATGTTGAGGAGCTGCCGCTTGTATTCGTGGATGCGCTTGATCTGGATGTCGAAGAGGGCCGAGGGGTCGATGCGGATCCCCATGCGGCTTAGCACCAGATTGGAAAGCCGCTCCTTGTTGGCGCGCTTGATTGCCGCGAATTTCTCCTGGAAGGCGGGATCGTCGGCGAAGTTGTCGAGCGGGCGGAGCTTCTCGACATCGTCCTTGAAATCGGGGCCGATCGCTTCCGTGACGAGGTCGGTCAGCCCGGGATTGCACTGCATCAGCCAGCGGCGCGGCGTGATGCCGTTCGTCTTGTTGTTGATGCGGTCCGGAAAGAGCTTGTGAAGGTCGGCAAACACCGTCTGCTTCATGAGGTCGGTGTGAAGCGCGGAGACGCCGTTGACACTGTGCGAGCCCATGAAGGCGAGATTGCCCATCCGCACGCGACGGCTGCCGCTCTCTTCGATCAGAGAGATGTGGGCAATCTCCTGATCGCCGAAATGCCGGCTGCGGCGGGCATCGAGCAGTACCTTGGCGTTGATCTCGTAGACGAGCTGCATGTGGCGCGGCAAGAGGCGCTCGAAGAGCGGCACGGGCCAGCTTTCCAGCGCCTCGGGCAGCAGCGTGTGGTTGGTATAGGAGAAGGTCCGCCAGGTGATGTCCCAAGCCTGGTCGAAGTCGAGCCCGTGCATGTCGCAGAGAAGGCGCATCAGTTCGACGACCGAGACCGCCGGGTGGGTGTCGTTCAATTGGATCGCCACCTTGTCCGGCAGAGAGGCGAGTGCATTGCCCTGCTGCAGGTGCCGCCGCAGGATGTCCTGCAGGGAGGCGGAGCAGAAGAAATATTCCTGGCGCAGGCGCAGTTCCTGCCCGGCCGGCGTTGCGTCGGCGGGATAGAGCACGCGCGTCAGCGTTTCGGCCTTGTTGCTCTCGCGCAGCGCGCCGATGTGGTCGCCGGCGTTGAAGGCGTCGAGAAGGATCGGGTCGATCGGCTGGGCGGACCAGAGGCGCAGCGTGTTGACGCGGGCGCCACGCCAGCCGACGACCGGCGTGTCGTAGCCGGTCGCAATAACCCGCTCGGCGGGTTTCCAGACATAGCGGCGCGGCTCGTCGGGACCGCCGTTCGTCTCCACCGCACCGCCGAATCCGATTTCGTAGGAGCTTTCGCGGCGTTCGAATTCCCACGGGTTGCCGTGGGCGAGCCAGGTCTCGGGAAGCTCGACCTGCCAGCCGTCGGCCATCTGCTGGCGGAAGAGACCGTGGACGTAGCGGATGCCGTAGCCGTAGGCGGGAATGCCGACGGTCGCCATGGATTCCATGAAGCAGGCGGCGAGCCGACCGAGGCCGCCATTGCCGAGAGCCGCATCCGGCTCCAGTTCGGCGATGACGTCGAGATTGACGCCGAGCGAGACGAGCGCCTGGCGGACTTCGTCCATCAGTCCGAGATTAGAGACCGCATCGCGCATCAGGCGGCCGATCAGGAACTCCAGCGAGAGATAGTAGACCCGCTTGCCGTTCGTCCTGTAGGCCTCCCGCGTGGAGTCCATCCACTTGTCGATGATGCGCCCGCGGATCGCCAGAATGGTCGCGGTCAGCCAGTCGTGCGGGGTGGCAACCTTGGCGTCCTTGCCGATTCCGTAAGTCAGGTGCTCGATGATTTCCGCGGCAAGAACGTCGGGGCTGGAAATGCGGGGTTTCGGTTGCAGCAGATCGGCATTGCCTTTGGGCTTCGTCATGTCTTCGCCAGCACTTCTTTCGTTGCGTCGGAACGTTGCGCGGGGCGGCAACCACGCGTGGTTGCCGATACCAGTTTACGCATCGTTCTCAAGCACGTGCAACAGACGAATTCCGCAGGTGCGAAAATGGCCGCCGCATCTGTCCGTGAGCAGATGACGGTTTTTCGATCTGACAAAAGACAAGAACCGCGTCGTTTCCGGCGCGGTTCCACGGATGTGCCGGTTTTCTGGTTGCGGTCTAATTGGTCAGTCGCGTCATTGACTCGGTCGCCTTCTCGCCGATCTCCTTGAATGCGGCGACCAGGTCGGCGGCATTCTGGGCGTCGAAGTAATGCGAGGTGTCCGTCGCGCAATACTGCAAGAGGGCCTGGCCACGTTCGGGTGCCATGAAGGCGATCGTGTAGATCTCGATGCCCGCAGTCTTCGCCGAGTCGCAGGTCTTCTTCGTCGCGGTGTCTGCGCTGGTATAGTTGTTGTCGCCGTCAGTCATGAAGACGATGAACTTGCTCGGGCTCGTCTCGCCGTTCATCTTCTGATGGGCCGTATTCTCGGTGCTGCCGGCGAGCGCCTTGTAGGCCGTCGCCACGGCCGAGGACGAATCGGTGCCCCCCGTGGCCGTCAGCGCGTCGACATATTTGACCACGCTTGTCGTGCCCCAGGCGAACGAGGTCGGCGTCTGCATCGAACTGTTGTAGGAGACGGCGGCCGTACGGACATATTTGGCGTCCGGGTCGGCCGTGTCGAGCTGGTTGGCGAGATCCTTGACAGCCAGTTTCAGCGCTTCAATCTTGGTATAGTATTTCGTGCATGAATAGGCCCAGCCATACCGCGTATAGCACGTCGTGTCATAGGTCTCGCTCGTGTCCCAAGCCATCGAACCGGAGCGGTCGAGGACCATATACATTGAAAGCGGGTTCTTGGTATTGGCCGTGGCGCTCTGGGCCGAACTCGTGACGCTCACACGAACCGTCTCGTAACCGAGGAGGCGGGTGAGCGGGGTCATCGGCACGTCGTAGTAGCTGTTCACCGTAACGTCATAGATTTCGCCCGAGCCGTTCGGCGTGCGCTCGACCGTGCCGACGGCGGCTTCCTCGAGCTTCGCCTGCATCTCCTCTTCCGTCAGGCCGAGTTCGTCTGCACTCGGCGCGATGCTGTTGGCCGACTGCGCCGCTATGAACTTCTTGGCGAGTGCGATCGCCTCGGCGTCCGTGAGGCCCTTGCCCGACATCGCCGCCGCCGCGGCGAGGGCCGCGGAATCCGCCGCGTCCTGCAGGGCGCTCTTGACCTGGACGAGCTTCGTCAGGTCCATCGCCACACCCGCCGCAGCGAGTGAAACTGGAAGGAGCAGCGCGGTCATCACGCCGAAATTGCCACTGCGGTCCTTCAGGAAACGCAGGAAAGTACGCTCATTCTCACCGAGGCCGATCATCATGTTCTTCCATCGTAGAAGGGTGATGGAAAGCTAATAGACGGAAGACCTTCTCTTCGACTTAAACGAAACGGTAAAATTTTAGCGAATGCTCCTTTAGACGATTGTTCAAACGGCCGGATTCCGGAGCTTTCACACGTTTGCGGAACGCTCAGACGCAGGCACCGGGTGAGCGGTCAACGCCAAGCCGATGATCCGGCTGGACTTTTCGCAAGCGAGGGTGAAGCGGGGGCACTGCCGGCGCGCCAGTGCAAGAAAATGTTGGTCTAACTCGTCGGAACGACGTCCACCGCCTGAATCGTCTGCTGTCCGCCGTAACTCTTCAGAACGCCGATGACGGGCGCGACGTCGGCGTAGTCGCGTCCGTAGGCGACCACGACGTGATCGGTCCCGGCGGCGATGTCGTTGGTCGGATCGAGTTCGATCCATCCGGTGGCCTTGCCGCACCAGACGCGAACCCAGGCATGCATGGCGTCTGCACCTTCCAGCCGTTCCTGGCCCGGTGGCGGGATCGTCCGCAGGAAGCCGCTGACGTAGCCGGCGGGAATACCGAGGCTCCTGAGTGCGATGATCATCACGTGGGCGAAGTCCTGGCAGACGCCCCTTTTCAGCGCAAAGGCGTCCTTGGGCGGTGTATCGACCGTGGTGGCGTCCGGGTCGTAGCGGAAGTCGGCGTGGATCCTGGCGCAGAGGCTCTCGGCAAGCTGCCTCACCGTGCGGGTGCAGTCGAGGTCCGTCCGGGCATAGCCGGCAATCGTCGCCACTTCGGGCAGTCGCGGACTCGGCCCCAGGAAATGGTGCGGAGAATTCGCATCGAGCGACCACAGTGTCGTCAGTTCATCGGCGAGGCCGTCGAGGGTCGGGGAGAAATCGGCCTGGATCGGCTGGGCGTCGACAATCACTCTTGCCTGCATGCGGATGTCGAGCCGCGGATGGGGAGAGCGCAGTGCGATCGCTGTCGCCGGATGGCCGAAGAAGTCGACGAAACGTGTGGTTTCGTCCGGCGCCGGTTCGATCGTCACGGCTCCGGCGACAAGCCGCTGGCGGCCCGGAAGCGAAAGCGGTACGACCCGCAGGATGTGATGCGATCCGGAGGCCGGAACGTCATAGCGATAGCCCATGTGCAGCGAGAGATCGTATTGCATGGGCTATCCGAGATAGGTTTGGGCGAGCATGTCCGACAGCCTCTCCAGATCCCGCTCGAAATCGTGATAGAGGTTACTGCCCATCATGTCCGCGGTCATGACGGAGAGGCTCGACTGCAGACGCGTCGCCTCGCGCAGCAGCGGCGACATCTGGCCGTTCACGCGCGCGCCGGGGAGCTGTTCCATCTCGGCACGGATTTCGTTCAGCTGGAAGAGGATCGAGCGCGGATTCAACGGGTCCAGCGCCAGGAGGTCGGTGACGGTCAGGCGTGTGGTGCTGACATTGTAGCGGCGGCGATGGGTCATGACGTTGTCGCCGATTTCGAGCAGCATGTCGAAGGCGCCGTCCGGCGCGTCGTCGCCAGTCATGTGTCCGAGCAGGCGGGTCATGTGCAGGCCGCGCTCCAGGTAGCGGCCGATCGCGAGGAAGCGCCAGCCGGTGAAGCGGTACATGTTCTCGTGCACCAGTCCGGCGAAGCCCGCGAGCTTGCGCAGCAGGATGGTCATGGCGTGCGTCGCGTCGTCGCCGGCCTTTACATTCTCACGGAAACGCCGCGCCGTCTTCGCCAGATCGTTGAGCGCGAGCCAGCCGTCCGGCGAAAAACGGTCGCGGATGTTGCTTGCGGAATAGACGGCGCTGTCGACGTTGCCGACGAGGCTTTCCGGGACGCCACGGTCCATGGCGATGTCGAGCGTCGCGAGATAGCGCGCGACGTAGGCGAGCAGCGGCTGACCGGGATCGGCTGACTCGGCGAAACGGGCATGCCAGGCGCGGAGAATGCGCAATGCGCCTTCGGCCCGCTCGATGTAGCGGCCGAGCCAATAGAGGTTATCGGCCGCACGGCTCGGCAGGCTGCCCGGCGCGTTGCGTGGGACTTCCGTCTCGGTCGGAAGCAGCGTCGTTCGGGCGACCGGCTTGGCGCTGACGATCCAGACGTCGGCGGCACCGCCGCCCGACTGCATGGCGATCGCCGCGGCATCGCTGCCGTTGCCGATGCGGGCGAAGCCGCCCGGCATGATCTGCCAGCCGTCCCGTGTGCGGGCGGCATAGACGCGCAGACTCATCGGCCGCGGGGTGAGTTGTCCCGCGACCATGGCGGGCGTGGTTGAAAGCGTGACGGCTTCCTGGCCGACCAGCCGGGCGCCGTCGGAGGAGAGCCATTCCGTGATCGAGTGGCGGGCGCTGTTGCGCAGCGTCGAGCCGAGCACCGACTGGCCGTTGTCGTCGAAGAACGGAAGCCGCGAGAAGGCCGGGCCGATCACCATCCGGTCGATATTGGCGACGACATGGGCGCGCTCCGCCGTCTGGCCGCACCACCACGTCGCGATGGAGGGCAGGGCGAGATCCTCGCCCAGGAGCCGGCGGCAGATGCCGGGGATGAAGGCGAGCAGGGCGCGGGTTTCGAGGATCCCGGAGCCGAGCGCGTTGACGAAGGACACCGAACCGTTGCGCACAGCCTGTACCATCCCCGGCGTGCCGATGCGGGAATCCTGGTCGAGCTCCAGCGGGTCGGCGTAGGCTGCGTCAAGCCGACGCCAGAGCACGCTGACCGGCTTCAGTCCCGCGACGGTCCGCACCATCACGCGTCCGTCGACGATCGCGAGGTCCTCGCCTTCGAGGAGCATGATGCCGAGATAACGGGCGATGAAGGCGTGTTCGAAATAGGTCTCGTTCGCCGGTCCGGGGGTGAGCACCGCGACGCGATCCTCGGAGCCCCGCCGTTGCTCCATCAGGGCCTCGCGGAAGGCGCCGAAGAAGGAAGCGAGGCGATGCACGCGGGTTTCGCCGTAGAGTTCGGCGAAGGCGCGGCTCGCCGCGACGCGGTTTTCCAGGGCGAAACCGGCGCCGGAGGGGGCCTGGGTGCGGTCGGCGAGCACCCACCAGTTGCCGTCCGGGCCGCGGCCGATCTCGAAGGAGCAGAAGTGCAGGAAATGGCCGCTGGTCGGCCGCACGCCGACGAGCGGGCGCAGGAATTCCGCATTGCCGGCGATCAGCGCAGGCGGCAGGAAGCCTTCCTGCACGAGCCTGTTCTCGCCGTAGATGTCGGCGGTGATCGTCTCGAGCAGGTCGGCCCGCTGCACCAGTCCCGCGGCGATCGATTGCCATTCCTTCTCGTCGATCAGCACCGGGATGTGCGAGAAGGGCCAGGCGCGGTCGCTGCTGCCGGTCGCGCCATAGGCCCGGTAGAAGACCCCGGCATCCCGCAGGTAGCGGTCGGCGCGGGCGAAGCGTTCGTGCAGTTCATGATCCGGCATCGCGTCGATCGCCGCGACGAAGGAGCGCCAGACAGGACGGACATTGCCCGAGGGGTCGACCATTTCGTCGGCGACGCCCGGCAGTGGGTTGTATCCTGCCGTTCGTCCTGCTCTGGTGTCGTCTGCCGCAGCGTCGTCCGCGGCCGGAAGGCTGGTCATTTGTTTTCCAAGGTCCCCGGGCGCTCAGACGCTCCTTGTCCGTGCCTCGGCTATAGCCGAGACGGTCATCGCCGACAATCCGGCAGACAGTGCCTGCCGGAAAAGCCCGATGCAAGCCTCCCGGAGACGGTCACCGGTCTCGGGACCGGCCTCAGCTGCGACCGAATTCGTCGACGATGCGGATGATGTCGTCTTCGCCGAGATAGGAGCCGGTCTGGATCTCGATCATCTCGAGCAGGATCTTGCCGGGGTTTCCGAGCCGGTGGACAGCACCCTGCGGGATATAGATCGACTCGTTTTCGTGCAGGATCGTCACCTTGTCGTCGATCGTCACCTCGGCCGTGCCCTTGACGCAGATCCAGTGCTCGGAGCGGTGATAGTGCTTCTGCAGCGAGAGTTTCTTGCCGGGATGCACGAAGAGCCGCTTCACCTGGAAGCGCTCGCCGTTGAGGACCGAGGTGTAGCCGCCCCACGGGCGCAGCGAGGTCGGGTGGTTTTCCGTCAGGTGCGCCGTCTGCTTCTTCGCGGCGAGCGTCTTGACCAGATTGCCGACCTCCTGGCTTTCGTCGAGGCGTCCGACATAGACTGCGTCCTCACTCGCGATCACGGCGACGCCGTCCATCCCCTGGACCGCCAGATGGGCGTGGCGCGACATCACCAGCGAATTGCGGGTGTTGACGAGGGTGGCATTGCCGGCGACGACATTGCCGTCGGCATCGGCGTTGCCCAGCTTCCAGATCGCATCCCAGCTGCCGAGGTCTGACCAGGTGATCGGCGAGGGTACGACCGCGACGTTCGGCGCCTTTTCCATGACGGCATAATCGATCGATATGCTGGGGCTCTTGGCGAACCCGGCTGCACCGAGACGGACGAAGTCGAGGTCGGTCGTCGCCTCGGTGACGGCTTCCTCGGCTGCTGCCAGAACTTCGGGGGCGTGTTCGCGGAGCTCGGCGAGCATCTGTCCGGCCGTGCACATGAACATGCCGGAGTTCCAGAAGTGGCCGCCCGCCTCCAGCATCTTTTGGGCGTCTTCGAGCTTCGGCTTTTCGACGAAGCGCTTCACCGTGTGGGCGCCGCCCGGCAACGCCTTGCCCATCTCGATATAGCCATAGCCTGTCGCGGGTTCGGTCGGCGTGATGCCGAAGGTGACGATCTTGCCCTGGCGCGCCGTTTCCGCCGCCGTCTCGACGCAGCGCGTATAGGTTTCGTCGGCGAGGATTTCGTGGTCGGACGGCAGGATCTGTATCACCGCGTGATCGCCGAAATCACGACCGATGATGACGGCCGCAACTGCGATGGCCGCCGCCGTGTTGCGTGCCTCCGGCTCGAGGACGATGCCGGAGAGCGGTACGCCCAGTTCGCGGGCCTGCTCGGCAACGAGGAAACGGAACTCGTCGTTGGTGATGACCAGGGGCGGCTCATAGGTCTGCGTGTCGGCGACACGGTCCAGAGTTCCCTGGAACAAGGTCTTGTCGCCGATCAGCCGTATGAACTGCTTTGCGGCGGTCGCCCGGGACAACGGCCAGAGGCGGGTTCCCTTGCCACCGGCCATCACGACGGGAACGATCTTGTGGGTCATTGCTGCATTGCCTTTCGTTGGGCGGACGTCGAACGATTCTGCCGGACAGGCTTGTCATCGGCCGGGCGCCGACGCGATCTCGCCGGCGGGCGGGACCATGCGCGCCGATCCGGCGACTTCCGGTTTGTCGCATTTTTTCCCGGCCTGTCCAAGTCCGGGGGAGGCGGGAGAGCTATACATCCAAAAGGTGAACGGTTCTTTTGCTCTTTCTTTCGAACGCGGCTTGATCCTCGCCGACGGGTGGGGAAAGGTCTTCGGGATAGGACTTGTTCCGTTCCGCGGCGACTGGCCGCGCGCCCTTGAGGCAAAGGAGTGGCAGATGAGAGCGATGGTGCTTCATGCGCCGGGTGAGCGGCTGCGGCTCGAAGAGCGGCCGGATCTCGAACCCGGCGAGGGCGAGATCGTCGCAAGCGTTGAGGCATGCGCCGTGTGCCGGACGGATTTGCACGTCGTCGACGGCGATCTTACCCGGCCGAAACTTCCCCTGGTTCCGGGCCACGAGGTGGTCGGCATCGTCTCGAAGGTCGGCCCGGGCGTCCGGAACCTCTCGGTCGGCATGCGGATCGGCATTCCCTGGCTCGGGCACACCTGCGGCTGCTGTTCCTATTGCAGGGATGGGCGCGAGAACCTCTGCGACGATCCCGGCTTCACTGGCTACACCCGCGACGGAGGCTTTGCGACCGAGATCAGGGCGGACGCGGATTACTGCTTTCCGCTCGCCGGCTTCGACGATCCGGTGGCCGCCGCACCGCTGATGTGCGCCGGCCTGATCGGCTGGCGCTCGCTGAAGATGGCGGGGGAAGGAAGGCGCATTGGCATCTACGGCTTCGGCGCCGCCGCCCACATCATTGCGCAGGTCTGCCGCTATCAGGGGCGCGAGGTCTATGCGTTCACGCGCAGCGGCGACACACCCGCCCAACAGATGGCGCTGTCGCTCGGCGCCGTCTGGGCCGGCGGGTCGGACGAGGCTCCGCCCTGTCCTCTCGACGCTGCGATCATCTTTGCTCCGGTCGGCGACCTGGTGCCGGCTGCGCTCAGGGCGGTCGCTAAGGGTGGACGGGTGGTCTGCGGCGGTATCCACATGAGCGACATCCCGCAGTTTCCCTACGAGATCCTCTGGGGCGAGCGGCAGATCCTTTCGGTCGCCAATCTCACGCGCCGGGATGCCGTCGAGTTCCTCGACCTGGCGCCGCGGGCGGGCGTGAGGACGACGACGACGGTCTATCCTCTCGAGCGCGCCAACGAGGCGCTCGACGACCTCCGCGCCGGGCGGTTCCAGGGCGCGGCCGTTCTCGTGCCGTAGATCCGAGGCTGCGGGTCTATTGCTGCCAGTCCACTCGCAGCGGCGCGCGACTCTTTTCGTTCGCATGTTCGGCCACCTTGCGCAGCAGAGAGACGAACTGCTCGCGTTCGGCATGTTCGAGACCTGCCAGCAGTTCCTCCTGAAGCCGCCAGACGATCGGTCGGATCTTCTGTAACGTTTCCGTTCCGCCTTCCGTCAGATAGAGCCTGCGCGCGCGCCGGTCGTTCGGATTCGTTTCGCGACGAACCAGCTCTTTCTGCACCAGGCGGTCGATCACGCCGCCGATTGTCACCCGATCATAGGCGATGTGGCTTGCGACAGACGCCTGGTCGAGGCCCGGCATGGAGTTGATGGCGATCAGCGCGGCATATTGCACCGGCGTCAGATCAAAGCCTTCCTTGGACGTTTCTTCGACAAACAACGATACAGTAACCTGATTCAAGCGTCGAATCAGGTGCCCCGGCATTTCATAGATTTCAAGCATCTCGAAATTGTGCCCCCCACAGTTCGATTCCTTTCGTCTACCGTCATTTGGGAGAACAAAAAAGACCTGCCCGTGAGAGTTGACGATAGGACGTGTGCGCCCTTTCGCAAGACTTGACGTTTATCAGTTTCGGCACAATCTAAGGTATATTTTCGCGTACATTATGCCCCTTTTGATCGCTGAACGTATCACGCTGCGGCCTGCCTTTGTCTCCATTCGAGTTTGCTTTTGCGCCGGAGGCGTCGCTGGTGCATACCTCTATGCGCATCCGCCGGTGGCGGATCCATGTTCGAGGAGCAAGCGAAGACAGATGAAGGCATTGTTCGAGATCCCGGCATCGCCGCTCGTGCCGGTCGAGGGGGAGGAGGCCGGTTACCCCGTCCACCGGATTTTCTGTGTCGGCCGCAATTATGCGGCGCACGCTGCCGAGATGGGCGCCGAGGTCGACCGGGAGGAGCCGTTCTACTTCACCAAGCCGGCGAGCGCGATCGTGCTTTCCGGCGCTGAAATTCCCTATCCGCCGGGAACGAGCAACCTGCACCACGAGATGGAACTGGTGGTCGCGATCGGCGCGCCGCTGTTCAAGGCGGGCACAGAAGAGGCGGCGAAGGCGGTCTATGGCTTTGCTTGCGGCCTCGACATGACCCGGCGCGACCTGCAGCAGGCAGCCCGCGTCAAGCAGCGGCCGTGGGACCTCGGCAAGGCCTTCGAGAATTCGGCGGTGATCGGAAGGATCTCCAAGGCGGCGACGTTTGCCGGCATCGGCGACCAGCGCATTTGGTTGAAGGTCGGCGAGGAGCTGCGCCAGGACGGGCGGCTTTCGGAACTCGCCTGGTCCGTTCCGGAGCTGATCAGCCACCTGTCGCGGTACTACCACCTCAGGCAGGGAGATCTCCTCTATACGGGTACGCCCGCGGGAGTCGGTCCGGTGGTCGCCGGCGAGAGGATCACCGGCGGCATCGACGGGCTCGAACCAATCGAACTGTCGATCGGACCGGCCGAGTAATGCAACGGCCGGTTCCGCTCATGGTGGCGGGACCGGCCGGCGACATCGTCAGGCGGAGACGTATTTCCGCCAGTCGTGTTCTTCCCTGAAACCGAGCACCTCGCGGATCTTGCAATTGGAGATCGGCGCTTCGAAGCCCTCGATCTTGCGGGTGTGGGGCGTGCCGGGCGCCCAGCGCTTCAGGAACTCGGCGGTCGGCTCGTTTGCGGTGATCGTGTCGTTGACGGCGTTGAAGACCTGGTAGCCGAGCCCGTCCTTTTCCACGCACAGATGCACGATCTGGCCGAGGTCGCGGGCGTCGATATAGCTCCAGGCATTGCGCTTGCGCGACGGCGGATCGGCGATGAAGGCCGGGAACCGGTCGTATTCGTGCGGCTCGATGACGTTGCCGATGCGCAGCGCGTAGATGTCGGCGCCGGAACGCATCGCGAAGGCGCGGGCGGTCTTCTCGTTGACCACCTTGGAGAGGCCGTAGCTGTCCATCGGATCGACGTCGTAGTCTTCCTCGAGCGGAAACTGGTGGAAATCCTTGTCGCCCTCGGCGAAGCAGACCCCGTAGGTGGTTTCGCTGGAGGCGATGATGATCTTGCGGATGCCGAGTTTCACCGCCGCCTCGATGACGTTGTAGGTGGAGGCGACGTTGACCAGGAACGTCGTGTTGTCGGGTCGCATCAGAATGCGCGGTACTGCTGCGAAGTGTACCACCGCATCGACGGGCGCCGGCCCGTTGCCGGTCTCAAGGCCTTCGAAGCCGAAATGCATGGAGAGCGCGTTGAACACCTGGCTGCCGTCGTTGACGTCGGTGATGAGGGTGTTGACGCCCGGATGGTCGAGCGGCACCAGGTCGAGGTTCAGCACCTCGTGGCCCTTGTCGATGAGATAGGGGACGACGTGTCGGCCGGCCTTGCCGCTGCCGCCGGTGAAGACGATGCGTTTCGTCATGGGTTTTCCTCCCGGAATGAGTTCGAGATATGAGGGGCCCGTCAGGGCATCAGTTGTCCGCCGTTCACCTCGAGCGTCTGGCCGATCATGTAGCCGGACAGGGTCTTCGAGGCGAGGAACAGGTAGGCGCCGACGCAGTCTTCCGGCGTGCCGAAGCGCTTCTGCGGGACGGTGGCGAGCTGGGCTTCCAGTTGCTGCGCGGTCGAGTAGCGCTCGTGGAATGGCGTGAGGATGACGCCCGGCGCCACGGCATTCACGCGGATGTCGTAGGCGATCAGTTCCTTTGCCATGCCACGGGTGACGTTGGCGACGAAGGCCTTGGCTGAGCCGTAGATGCCGGCGCCGCCGCTCGCGCCGTTGCGGGCCGCAATCGAGGTCGTGTTGATGATGAAGCCGCCGCCCTGCTTCTTCAGGTGCGGAATGGCGGCCGCAGAGGCGGCGAGCACGGAGCGGGCGTTGAGGTCCATCACCGCGTCGTAATGGGCGTCGGTCATCGCCTCGTAGCTGAGGCGCGCGACCATGCCGCCGGCATTGTTGACGAGACCGTCCAGCCGCCCGAAGGCCTCGGTGGCCTCATTGACGATGCGGGCCATCTCGCCTGAATGGGTTGCGTCGGCCTGCAGCAGCGTCACCTTGCCACCGGACGCGGCGATCTC
Source organism: Ciceribacter sp. RN22 (assembly GCF_024054295.1). Lineage (NCBI taxonomy): Bacteria > Pseudomonadati > Pseudomonadota > Alphaproteobacteria > Hyphomicrobiales > Rhizobiaceae > Ciceribacter > Ciceribacter sp. RN22. The sequence continues at coordinate 623,054 of NZ_JAMXLD010000002.1, read as the reverse complement.
CTCGCCAAGCCGTTCGGCCGCGTCGATGCTCGCATGGTAGTGGAGCCCGACCATGGCGCCCTGTTCCGCAAAGGCCCGGGCGAGCGCAGCGCCGATGCCGGTCGATGCCCCGGTGATGAGGACGGCCTTGCCGGCGAGATCGGGAATGACGAGGGTGGGCGCGGTCATGGTGTTTGCCTCCGGTGCCAGGCAGGACGGAAAGCCTCCGTCCCGCCCGCAGTTGTCGATGCCGCTCGCCGAGGGGGGCTCGGCGAACGGATCAGCGCGACCATGCAGATTCCTGTTTGATCCGTCCAATAGAAGATATAGATGCGATTATTCTCCAGAATTGCATAATCAAGGACGTCGCCATGGAACTTCGGCAGTTGCACTATTTCGTCACGGCGGCGAAGGTCGAGCATTTCACGGTGGCGGCGCGTCAGCTCAACATCGTGCAATCGGCGCTGTCGAGTGCGATCAAGGCACTTGAAGACGAACTCGATGCCAAGCTCTTCGTCCGCAGCACCCGCCAGGTCCGGCTGACGCCGGCGGGGCGCACGCTCCTGGAAAAGGCGCAGATCGTGCTCGATGCCGCGCAGGAGGCGCGCGACAGTGTGAAAGCGGTGCAGGATGCGCGCCGTGGCAAGATCGGCATCGGCACCGTTCAGGGGCTGTCGCCGTTCCTCGACCTGCCCGCGCTGCTCGCCGAGTTTCATCAGCGTCACCCGGAGGTCGAGGTCAGGCTCTGCCAGGGCGGACTGGCGCACCTGATCGACAAGCTGAGGAATGGTCTCATCGATCTCGCCTTCCTGCCGGTTGTCGATACGCCGCCCGACATCGTCACCCGCATGATCGCTTGCGAGGATCTTGTGGTCGTCTGTGCGCCCGGCCATCCGCTCGCCCGGCTGAACTCGATCGAGCTCACCGACATCGCCGGCCACGCCTTCGTCGATTTCGAGGCCGACCGCGGCACGCGGCGCCTGATCGACGACGCATTCTCCGCCCGCCGGCTCGAACGGCGCACTGCCTTCGAGGTCAGCGACCTCGACAGCCTCATGGAACTCGTCGGCCACGGGCTCGGCATTGCGCTGGTGCCGGAGACCGTCGCCGCCGCATGGCAGGGGGATATCCATGTCGCGGAGATCGCGGATGCGGAAATTTGCTGGGAACTGGTCGTCGCCTCGCCGGCGAAGTCCTGCGACGGTGCCGGCGGTGCCGCCCCACTCAAGTTTCTGGAGCTGCTTCCGGAGGTGGAGTGAGGTAGCGAGAACGAGTGATTCGCGCCGCTTCCGCGGTACTCGGAGAAACGAAAAAGGGCTCGCCGGTATTTCGGCAAGCCCTTGATCTGAATAGGGATGGTGGGCGTGACAAGGATCGAACTTGTGACCCCTACGATGTCAACGTAGTGCTCTCCCGCTGAGCTACACGCCCATCCGATGGCGGCTTAAGACCACAAAACCCTCTGTCCCGTCAATAGGGTTTTTTCGGTTTTGTGACGAGTTTTTTCAAACCCCTTACGCCGCAAGGAGTTTGTTGACCTCGTTGACGAGATCACGCAGGTGGAAGGGCTTGGAGAGCACCTTCGCGTCCTTCGGGGCCTTCGAATCGGCATTCAGCGCGACGGCGGCGAAACCGGTGATGAACATCACCTTGAGGTCGGGGTCGAGCTCGGTCGCGCGGCGCGCCAGTTCGATGCCGTCCATCTCGGGCATGACGATGTCGGTCAGCAGCAGGGAGAACGGCTCCTCGCGAAGATGATCGTAGGCGCTGGCACCGTTGTCGTAGGAGGCAACCTTGTAGCCTGCCTTTTCCAGCGCCTTGACCAGGAACCGGCGCATGTCGTTGTCGTCTTCGGCGAGGAGAATTTTCTGAGTCATGTATGGACCGCTACTCGTACTGATAGAAGGATGGATTCCGGCCGTTCACGCTAACGCCACCGGGGTAAACATCCGGTGAACTCGCGCGTTCGGGCCGTCCTGCCGCTTGCTATACTATGGACTTCACCAGGGCCAGCTGGCAACATGCTCATTGTTGCAAGTTGTTGATTTGGTAAAGAAGGGGCGCGATGGACGAGACGTACTGGGATCCGGAGCTGTTCGAGGTGTGCGAGCCCGAGACGCAAACAATCCCCTTCGTCTACAATTCGCCCCACAGCGGCCGCCGCTACAGCCGGGCCTTTCTCGAAAGCTCGCGGCTCGATGCGCTCGGCATCCGCCGCTCCGAGGACCACTTCGTCGACGAGCTGTTCGCCGCCGCCCCCGATCTCGGTGCGCCCCTGCTGCTCGCCCACTTTCCGCGCGCCTATGTCGACGTCAATCGCGAGCCCTACGAACTCGACCCGCGCATGTTCGTCGACGCCGTTCCGCCCTATGCCAACAGCAATTCCATTCGCGTCTCAGGCGGGCTCGGAACCATTCCTCGCATCGTCGCCGAAAACGTCGAGATCTATCAGCGGCGCTTTCCGGTCGCTGAAGCGCTCTCGCGGATTGAGACGATCTACAAGCCGTATCACGCCTGCCTGCGCAGGCTGATCGCCCGCACCCATGCGCGCTTCGGCTTCGGCGTGCTGATCGACTGCCATTCCATGCCGGGCAACATCCGGGTCGCCGGCACCGGCATCCGTCCGGACTTCATCGTCGGCGACAGGTACGGCACCAGCGCCTCGGCGGACCTCTCCAATGCCGCGATCGCGCTCCTCGAGGATCTCGGCTTCACTGCAGTGCGCAACAAGCCCTATGCCGGTGGCTTTATCACCGAGCATTACGGCCGCCCGGTGAAGGGGCTGCACGCCCTTCAGATCGAGGTGAACCGGGCGCTCTACGTCGACGAGGTCAGCCTTGCCAAGCGGCCGGACTTCGCCGCGCTCGCCGGGTCGCTCTCCGTCTTCATGGAAGGGATGGCGGAATTCGTCGCCGGCTACACGGGCGACAGCGCGCTCGCGGCCGAATAACCCCGATAGAAAAAACCAAAAAAAAACCGCGCCATGGGCGCGGCTAAATCTAGGGAGGAAACACCCAAGGAGGGTATTTACGGCCCGAAGACCGTAGGCTCACGCTAATATTGCGCCGCACAAGAGTCAAGTGGATTTTGGCATGTTTTTGTGCATGGCGAATTTTTAGGCATCCCTTGGGCCTTGCTCGCACATTGCAAAATGGGACAGGTCGGATAAGACAGTCCGTCAGTTACGTCCCAGAAACGGAAAATCCCCATGCGTCCCGACCGCGCTTTCTTCGACCGCCTCGCCGAGGCCGCCAGAGCGGAAACCCTGCCGCGCTTCCGCTCGCCCCTCAACGTGGTGAACAAGGAGGCGCTCGGCTTCGACCCGGTAACGGAAGGCGACCGCGCCGCGGAAGCGGCGATCCGCGCCATCATCGCGTCGGAATATCCTGAGCACGGCATTCTGGGCGAAGAGCACGACAATGTCGGCGTCGACCGCGACCAGGTCTGGGTCATCGATCCGATCGACGGAACGCGCGCCTTCATTTCCGGCGTGCCGGTCTGGGGTACGCTGATCGGCTTCCAGGAGAAGGGGCGGGCCGTCATGGGCATGATGGACCAGCCCTTTACCGGCGAACGCTACTTCGCCGACGGCGAGCATGCCTGGTACAGCGGGCCGGACGGCGAGCAGCGGATCAATACCCGCGAGTGCGACCGTCTCGAGGATGCGATCCTCTTCACCACGTCCCCGCATCTCTTCAAGGGAGTGGAAGCCAAGCGCTTCGAGGCCGTACAGGAGAAAGTCCGGCTGTTCCGCTACGGCATCGACTGCTACGCCTATGTGCTTCTCGCCGCCGGCCACGTCGACCTCGTCATCGAGACGGTGCTGAAGCCCTATGACGTCGGAGCCCTCATCCCGATCATCGAGCAGGCTGGCGGAAAGATCACCACCTGGACCGGCGAACGTCCGGAAGCGGGCGGGGCGATCGTCGCCGCCGGCAGCGAGGCGCTGCACGCGCAGGCGCTCGCCATCCTTTCCGGCAAATGAAGCCTCCGGCCGGACCTCAGGGAACGGCCGGACCGTCATCGCTGCCGGGAATGAAGGCCTCGATCGCCGCCAGCGCCTGGGCGCGGTAGCGGTCACGCTCCTGCAGGAGTTCGTGCCGGCCTCCGGGTACGGGCACCAGCTGGGCCGCGCGGAAATAGTGGGACAGCCGCTCCTGGTCGGCAAAGGGCACAAGCACGTCGTTGCCCGGAGAAATCATCACCGTCGGCACCATGATCGAGGCGAGATGGGCGGGATTCGAGACCTTCCGCATCGCGCTCTGCGCCTCGTAGAGCCAGCGTGCCGTCGGCGGCCCGAGGGCGAGTTCCGGATGGGCGCGCAGGATGTCCTGGTTGCGGCTGTAGCGTTCAGGGTCCGAGGTGAGCGGATTGCCTTCGAAGGGGGCGAGCGGTGAGTCGGAGGTCAGCCGCAGCCGGCCGAGTCCGGTCCAGCGCAAGAGCGCCGACAAGAGATAGATCTTGCCGGCGGAGAGCTTCTGGCCGCCGAGGCCGACGAAGGGGGACAACAGCACCATCCGGTCGATGCGGTTTGCAAGCCTCGGTGCCGCGGAAAGCGCGATCAGCCCGCCGGTCGAATGGGCGACGAGGAAGAATGGAAGGCGGGTATCCGGAAGCACGATGTGCTCGAGGAAGAGTTCGAGATCACGCACGTAGTCGGAAAACCGTGTGACGTGTCCGAGGCGCGGGTTCTTGAGCAATCGTTGCGAGCCGCCCTGTCCGCGAAAATCGAAGGTCGCGACCCAGAGCCCGCGGGCGGTCAGGTCGTTGATCGTCTCGTAGTATTTCTCGATCGACTCGTTGCGTCCGTGCAGCAGCACGACGGTGCCCTTGGCGACCGGCTGGGGTGCCCGGAATATGGCGTAGCGCAGTTTTGCGCTGCGATGGCCCTGGAAAAAGCCGGCGATGTGATTTTCCGGAACCGGATTTCCGGGTGTCTCGTGAAGGACAACTTCCATGCCGCCGCCCCGAATCATGCCCCCGAGCGGGATTGCCCGAACATAATCGGGATAGGATGAAGCCCGGGAGAGGTCAAAGAAAAAAGCCGGAACCGCCGCGCACGGGAAGAGGTTGGCGGTTCCGGCCAATCTGGACCGAAGACGAAGGGACGAATGCTTCGGCCGTCGGGGGTGACCCCGATGATTTCGTTCTAGTGAGTGGCCACTGAACGAGGTTTGAACCGGCCGTTCATCGGGCGTTCATCCGGTCCTGCGGCCTCCCTTGAATTCGCCGGACCGTCTTCCCATGTTGTTGATGCGGCCGCCAGAAGGGGCCGTCGAGTGGTTTCGGCGCCGCCTGAAAGGGGCACTGGAACCGGTTATCGCAATCCGTCGCTTCACCAGGAGGACATCATGCGTCACGTTGATTTTTCCCCGCTCTATCGTTCCACCGTCGGTTTCGACCGGCTGTTCACCATGCTCGACGGCCTCGGCCAGCCCGAGCAGGCCCAGGCCTATCCGCCCTACAATATCGAGCGCACGGGCGAGAACACCTACCGGATCACCATGGCCGTCGCCGGTTTCGACGAAACCGAGCTGACGATCGAAGCCCACGCCCATGTCCTGACGGTCAAGGGCGAGAAGTCCGAAGACGAAAAGACCCAGCAGACCGAATATCTCTATCGCGGCATTGCCAAGCGCGCCTTCGAGCGCCGCTTCCAGCTTGCCGACCACGTGGAAGTGACGAGCGCTTCCCTGAAGAACGGCCTGCTGCACATCGACCTTCTGCGCAACATTCCGGAAGCCATGAAGCCGCGCAAGATCGCGATCGCGGCGGAAGCCGTGAACGCGCCGAAGTCGATCGAGGCCCACGTCAACTAAGTCTGCGATATTCTTGTAAGAAAGGCGGCTTTCGCGAGGAAGCCGCCTTTTTCATATCCGGTGTCTGCCGAAAGCCGCGGCTCAGCCCAGTGCTTCGACGAAGCGATCGACCTCGTCTTCGGTCGTGGCGAAGCTCGTCACCAGCCGGATCAGCTTGTCGCTCTCGCCGAGCAGGTTCGGCAGTTCCTGCGGCACCGGCCAGTCATAGAAGCGGGCGCCGTGGTGTTCAGCGAGCGCGGCCGCATCCTTCGAAAGAACCGCGAAGACTTCGTTGGTTTCGGTGCCCCAGGCCAGCCGCCCGCGGTTCGACGCGGCGATGCCGGTCCGGAGCCTCGTCGCCATGGCGTTGGCGTGGCGGGCGAGTTCGAGCCACAGCCCACCCTCGAAATAGGCTTCGAGCTGCGCGGCGATGAACCGCGTCTTCGAGAAGAGCTGTGCCGAGCGCTTGCGGATGAACGGCATGTCCAGGGCCATTTCCGGCTTCATGAAGACGACGGCCTCCGCGCACCAGCAGCCATTCTTGGTGCCGCCGAAGGAGAGAATGTCGACGCCGCGCTTCCACGTCATGTCGGCGGGGGTCGCATCGAGCGCCACGAGCGCATTGGCGAAGCGGGCGCCGTCCATGTGCAGCGGCAGGCTGTTGGTGCGCGCGACCTCGCCGATCGCCTCGATTTCCGCGAGCGAGTAGACGGTGCCGCTCTCGGTCGCCTGGGTCAGGGTGATGGCCATCGGGCGGCCCTGGTGCACCGCGCCCGGCGGATAGCGGTCGATCGCGGCGGCGAGGGCTGCCGGATCGAGCTTGCCGCCCGGTCCCTCGACGGGCACGAGTCGGCAGCCGCCGGTCAGGAATTCCGGTGCCCCGCATTCGTCCGCCGTCACATGCGCCTCGGAATGGCAGAAGGTCACGCCGCCGGGGCGGGCGACGCTCGCAAGCGCCAGCGAGTTCGCCGCCGTGCCGGTGCCGACGAAGAAGACCGCCACCTCGCGCTGAAAGATCTGATTGAAACGTTCCTCGATCTGCCTGTCGAGCTCGCTGGTGCCATAGGCAGCCGCAGCACCCGACGCCTCCTTCACGAGACTTTCGGCAATCAGCGGGTGGGCACCGGCCCAGTTGTCGGAGGCGAAGAACATGGATCGTCCTGTGGTTGGATGAAGGAGTGGTTCACTGCCGGAGATTAGGGATTTCCCGGCCGCGATCAATGGTCTCAAAGTCGGACCGATCGCAAGGATGGTGGGTTGCAAGAAACGCAACCGATCCATCGATGCAAAGAAAGAAAATTTCCTCGCAAGTGTCGATCCGGCAATCATCGGTCCGTCTCCTGCCGGAATTTTCCGGTTCACTCTTGAAGTACGGCGGGGTTTCTGGCATAGAGGCGCAGGAATTAGGTCAGATGAGTTGACCTAATTTGAGGCTTTTGGCGGACGCGACACCATGTGTCTGTCATGACCTCGGACTAGATTTGCGATAGATTGGCCGCTTGCCATGCAGGCGGACTTGTCGCGCGGGCCGGTTCCGGGTTGCCGGGCAGGCGCGCGCGATACAACAGGAGGGAAGGCGATGACGAAGATGGCTCCGTCTGAAGGATCGATGATGGCTCATGCGTGCGCGGACGAGACGCGTGCCGCGACCAAGCGTGCCGGCCTTCCCGCCAAACAGGGGCTCTATGATCCGTCCAACGAGCATGATGCCTGCGGCGTCGGCTTCATCGCCCACATGAAGGGCGAGAAGTCGCACCAGATCATCAAGGACGGCCTGTTCATCCTCGAGAACATGACCCATCGCGGCGCCGTCGGTGCCGATCCGCTGATGGGCGACGGTGCCGGCATTCTCGTTCAGATCCCGGACCGCTTCTTCCGCGAGGAAATGGCCAAGCAGGGCGTCACCCTGCCGAAGGCGGGCGAGTACGCCGTCGGACATTTCTTCTTCCCGCAGGACGAAGAGCAGATCGCCCATTTCAAGGAGGTCATCGCCGAGGTCTGCCAGGACGAGGGGCAGCACCTGCTCGGCTATCGCGACGTTCCGGTCGACAATTCGTCGCTCTCGAAGGCGCCGGATATCGCCGCGACCGAGCCGCGTCACATCCAGGTCTTCATCGGGGCCGGCCGGGACGCCGCGACCCAGGAAACGTTCGAACGCCGGCTGTTCCTGCTGCGCAAGGTCATCTCCAACCGCATCTACGACCAGTACGGCGGCCACGAGACCGGCTTCTACCCGGTTTCGCTGTCGTCCTCGACCATCGTCTACAAGGGCATGTTCCTCGCCTACCAGGTCGGCGCCTATTACCAGGACCTGCGCGATCCGCGTTTCGTCTCGGCCGTGGCGCTCGTCCACCAGCGCTTCTCGACCAACACCTTCCCGTCGTGGAAACTCGCGCACCCGTATCGCATGGTCGCCCACAACGGCGAGATCAACACGCTGCGCGGCAACGTCAACTGGATGGCGGCACGTCAGGCCTCCGTCTCGTCGCCGCTCTTCGGCGCCGACATTTCCAAGCTCTGGCCGATCTCCTACGAGGGGCAGTCGGACACCGCCTGCTTCGACAACGCGCTCGAATTCCTGATGCGCGGCGGCTACCCGATGGCGCAGGCGGTGATGATGCTGATCCCGGAAGCCTGGGCCGGCAACCAGTTGATGTCGGCCGAACGGAAGGCCTTCTACGAGTACCATGCGGCGCTGATGGAGCCGTGGGACGGCCCGGCGGCGGTCGCCTTCACGGACGGCAAGCAAATCGGCGCGACGCTCGACCGCAACGGCCTGCGTCCGGCCCGCTACATCGTCACCAGCGACGACCGGGTCATCATGGCCTCGGAAGCGGGCACGCTGCCGGTTCCGGAGGAGCGGATCGTCAAGAAGTGGCGCCTGCAGCCGGGCAAGATGCTGCTCATCGACATGGAGAAGGGCCGCATCATCTCCGACGAGGAGGTGAAGTCCGAGCTCGCCAAGACCCATCCCTATCGCGAGTGGCTCGACCGCACGCAGCTGATCCTCGAAGACCTGAAGCCGGTCGAACCGCGGGCGCTGCGTCGCGACGTATCGCTGCTCGACCGCCAGCAGGCCTTCGGCTACACGGTCGAGGACACCAAGCTCCTGATGTCGCCGATGGCCACCACCGGCCAGGAAGCGATCGGCTCGATGGGCACGGACACGCCGATCTCGGCGATGTCGCAGAAGTCGAAGCTGCTCTACACCTATTTCAAGCAGAACTTCGCGCAGGTCACCAACCCGCCGATCGATCCGATCCGCGAAGAGTTGGTCATGAGCCTCGTCTCCTTCATCGGACCGCGGCCGAACCTGCTCGACCACGAAGGCGCGGCACGGGCGAAGCGGCTCGAAGTGCGCCAGCCGATCCTCACCAACGGTGACCTCGAGAAGATCCGCTCGATCGGCCACACCGAGGACCGGTTCGACACCAAGACGCTGGACTTCACCTATGACGCCGAGCGCGGCGCCGAAGGCATGCCGGAAATGCTCGACCGCCTCTGCGAGCGGGCGGAGGCTGCCGTTCGCGGCGGTTACAACATCATCGTTCTCTCCGACCGCCAGATCGGGCCGGACCGGATCGCTATTCCCGCGCTGCTCGCCACCGCGGCCGTGCACCACCACCTGATCCGCAAGGGGCTCCGGACCTCGGTCGGCATCGTCGTCGAGTCCGGCGAGCCGCGCGAAGTGCATCACTTCTGCTGTCTTGCTGGCTACGGTGCCGAGGCGATCAATCCTTATCTCGCCTTCGATACGCTCACCGACATGCACAAGCACGGCGAGTTCCCGAAGGAAGTCGACGCCAACGAAGTCGTCTACCGCTACATCAAGGCGGTCGGTAAGGGCATTCTCAAGGTCATGTCCAAAATGGGCATCTCGACCTACCAGTCCTATTGCGGCGCGCAGATCTTCGATGCCGTCGGCCTGTCGTCGGAGCTGGTCAACCAGTACTTCTTCGGCACCGCCACGACCATCGAAGGCATCGGGCTCAAGGAAATCGCCGAGGAGACCGTTAACCGTCACCACGCCGCCTTCGGCAAGGACCCGGTTCTTGCCAACACGCTCGACATCGGCGGCGAGTACGCCTTCCGCATGCGCGGTGAAAACCACGCCTGGAGCCCGGATTCGATTGCTGCTCTCCAGCATGCGGTGCGCGGCAATTCGCGCGACCGCTACCGCGAGTTTGCCCAGATGGTGAACGACACCTCGCTCAGGCTGAACTCGATCCGCGGGCTGTTCACCATCAAGTCGGCGAACGAGCTCGGCCGCAAGCCGGTAGCGCTCGAGGAAGTCGAACCGGCCGTCGAGATCGTCAAGCGCTTCTCGACGGGTGCGATGTCCTTCGGCTCGATCAGCCGCGAGGCGCATACGACGCTCGCGATCGCGATGAACAAGATCGGCGGCAAGTCGAACACCGGTGAGGGCGGCGAGGAAGCCGACCGCTACATGCCGCTGCTCGACGGGTCGGCCAATCCCGAACGTTCGGCGATCAAGCAGGTCGCGTCCGGCCGCTTCGGCGTCACGACCGAATACCTCGTCAATGCCGACGTGCTGCAGATCAAGGTCGCGCAGGGTGCGAAGCCCGGCGAAGGCGGCCAGCTGCCCGGTCACAAGGTCGATGCGACGATCGCCAAGACCCGCCATTCGACCCCGGGCGTCGGCCTCATCTCGCCGCCGCCGCACCATGACATCTACTCGATCGAGGATCTCGCGCAGCTGATCTTCGACCTGAAGAACGTCAACCCGGTCGCCGACATCTCGGTGAAGCTGGTCTCGGAAGTGGGCGTCGGCACGGTTGCCGCCGGTGTCGCCAAGGCGCGTGCCGACCACATCACCATCTCCGGCTTCGACGGCGGGACCGGGGCGTCACCGCTCACCTCGCTGAAGCATGCCGGCAGTCCCTGGGAGATCGGCCTTGCCGAGACCCAGCAGACGCTGGTGCTCAACGGGCTTCGCTCGCGCGTCGCCCTGCAGGTCGATGGCGGTCTGAAGACCGGCCGTGACGTCATCATCGGGGCGATGCTCGGCGCCGACGAGTTCGGCTTCGCCACCGCTCCGCTGATCGCGGCGGGCTGCGTGATGATGCGCAAGTGCCATCTGAACACCTGTCCGGTCGGCGTCGCGACCCAGGATCCGGTTCTCCGTAAGCGCTTCAAGGGTACGCCGGAACACGTCGTCAACTACTTCTTCTTCGTGGCCGAAGAGGTTCGCGAAATCCTCGCCTCGCTCGGCGTGCGCAAGCTCGACGAGATCATCGGCGCCTCGGAATACCTCGAGAAGGAAGAGATGCTCGCCCACTGGAAGGCCAAGGGGCTCGACTTCACGAAGATCTTCCACAAGGTGGAAGCGCCGAAGGAAGCGACCTACTGGACCGAGCGGCAGAAGCACCCGATCGACGACGTGCTTGACCGCAAGCTGATCGAGAAGGCGATGCCGGCTCTCGAAAGCAAGCAGCCGGTGGTCTTCGACGTCGACATCAAGAACGTCGACCGTTCGGCCGGCGCCATGCTTTCGGGCGAACTCGCCAAGCGTCACGGCTACAAGGGCCTCAAGGACGACACCATCCACGTCACCTTGCGTGGCACGGCAGGCCAGTCGTTCGGCGCCTTCCTCGCCCGCGGCGTCACCTTCGATCTCGTCGGCGACGGCAACGACTATGTCGGCAAGGGCCTCTCGGGTGGACGCATCATCGTCCGTCCGCCGGAGAACGCCCGCATCGTCGCCGAGAACTCGATCATCGTCGGCAACACTGTTCTTTACGGCGCCATCGAAGGCGAGTGCTACTTCCGCGGTGTGGCCGGCGAACGCTTCGCCGTGCGTAACTCCGGTGCGGTGGCCGTCGTCGAAGGCGTGGGTGACCACGGCTGCGAGTACATGACCGGTGGCGTCGTCGTCGTGCTCGGGCAGACGGGCCGCAACTTCGCGGCCGGCATGTCCGGCGGCGTCGCCTACGTTCTCGACGAGGAGGGCGACTTCGCGTCGCGCTGCAACATGGCGATGGTCGAGCTGGAGCCGGTGCCGGAAGAGGACGACATGCTGGAGAAGCTGCACCACCACGGTGGAGACCTCATGCACAAGGGCCGCGTCGACGTCTCGGGCGACATGACCCGCCATGACGAGGAGCGTCTCTACCAGCTGATCTCCAACCACCTGCACTACACGGGGTCGGCGCGGGCAAAGGATATTCTCGACCGCTGGGCCGAGTTCCGTCCGAAATTCCGCAAGGTGATGCCGGTCGAGTACCGACGTGCACTGGAAGAGATGGAGCGGATGCACATGGGGGTCGCCGCCGAATGAGCGCGATGATCATCACCACTACGCCGACGATCGAAGGCCGATCGATCATCGAGTACAAGGGTATCGTGACCGGCGAAGCGATCCTCGGCACGAATATCTTCCGCGACATCTTTGCCGGCATCCGCGATCTCGTTGGTGGTCGTTCGGCGTCCTACGAACAGGTCTTGCGGGAAGCCCGCGAAACCGCACTTCGCGAAGTCGAACAGGAAGCACGGCGTCTCGGCGCGAATGCGGTCGTCGGCGTCGATATTGATTATGAGAATGTTTCCACCGGTTCCAGCGGCTCGATGCTGATGGTGTCCGTGTCGGGAACTGCCGTCGTGGTACGGTAAGGGAGACAGTAATGGGCAAGGTAACAGGCTTCATGGAGATCGACCGGCAGGTGGCGAAGTATCAGCCGGCCTCCGACCGTATCCGCCACTTCCGCGAATTCACGATTCCGATGTCGGATGCCGAAGTCACCAAGCAGGCGGCGCGCTGCATGGATTGCGGCATTCCCTACTGCCACGGTCCGACGGGGTGTCCGGTGCACAACCAGATCCCGGACTGGAACGACCTCGTCTACAACGGCAAGTGGGAAGAGGCGATCCGCAACCTGCATTCGACCAACAACTTCCCGGAATTCACCGGCCGTGTCTGCCCGGCGCCGTGCGAAGAGGCCTGCACGCTCAACCTGGAAGACACGCCGGTCGCCATCAAGACCGTCGAGCAGGCGCTGGCCGACAAGGCCTATGAGCTCGGCTTCATCGTGCCGCAGCCGGCGACCGTCCATACCGGCAAGAAGGTTGCGATCATCGGGTCCGGCCCGTCCGGCCTTGCCGCCGCCCAGCAGCTCGGCCGCGCCGGCCACGAGGTGCATGTCTACGAGCGTGAGACCAAGCCCGGCGGACTTCTGCGTTACGGCATTCCGGACTTCAAGATGGAGAAGAACTTCATCGACCGCCGCGTCGAGCAGATGAAGGGCGAGAACGTCACCTTCCACTGCGGCGTCAACGTCGGCGTCGACGTGGCGGCCGAGAAGCTTCTCGCCGACTATGACGCGGTCCTCTATTGCGGCGGCTCGGAAACGCCGCGCGAGGCCGGCATTCCCGGCGCGGACCTGCACGGCGTCCACGACGCCATGCCCTATCTCGTACAGCAGAACCGCCGCGTCGGCCGCGAGAACATCGACAGTGTCGGCTGGCCGTCGGATCCGATCCTCGCCGGCGGCAAGCACGTCGTCGTCGTCGGCGGTGGCGACACCGCGTCGGACTGCGTCGGCACGGCCTTCCGCCAGGGCGCCGTCAAGGTGACCCAGCTCGACATTCGCCCGCGTCCTCCGGAAGTCGAGGACAAGCTCGCGGTCTGGCCCTTCTGGGCGACGAAGATGCGCACCTCCTCCAGCCAGGCCGAAGGCGCTGTGCGCGAGTTCCAGGTCGGCACGCTCGCCTTCGTCGGTGAGGATGGCGTCCTGACCGGCGTCAAGTGCTGCCAGGTCGACGATCGCCGCAAGCCGATCGCCGGTTCGGAGTTCATCATCAAGGCCGATCTCGCCTTCATCGCAATCGGCTTCCGCGGCCCCATCGCCGAAGGCGTGCTGAAGGAGCTCGACGGCAAGCTGACGCTCAACACCGACCGTCGCGGCTCGACCAACGTCGTCGCCGACGACAAGGACTACAAGACCTCGGTTCCGAAGCTCTGGGCGGCCGGCGACGTGCGTCGTGGCCAGTCTCTGGTGGTCTGGGCGATCAGGGAAGGCCGGCAGGCGGCACGTGCCATCGACGAGGCGCTGATGGGCGAAAGCGTCCTGCCGCGTTGAGCAGTAGGGCAACGGAAATACGGACGGGCCGCGGCGACGCGGCCCGTTTTCTATTGGAGGACAGTGTTCGCCTGCGGCAGGGCGTAATCGTCGACCCGACCGCGTGGCGGCGGTGGTAGCTGCCCTCTCTGCACGAGGTTTTCGCGCGGGGAGGGGAATGCCGCCGCCGGCGGCGGTTCGTCGCCGAGCAGTTTTGTCCCGCCGTCGAGCTCGGGGTCGGTCATGTTGATCGGCTGGGTCGAGACGATGTTCTGCATCTGCGACGGCGGAAGGCTCCTCAACTCGGGGAGATTGCCTCCGTCGAGCGTCATGAATTCGGGGCTTGCCATTTCACCGAGGTGCCGGCGTGCGGGCTTCTCGACGTAAAAGGCCATCTTGCGCTTGCCGGCGGCGGTGAGATTGATGCCGTCCGATCCGCGCAGGCGGACCTGCTGGCCGTTGATGTCCGAGCCGGTGAGGATGAAGCGCCCGTCCGCATCGACGAACCCTTCCCATATATCGATGAACTCGCCGCCGTGCGCCTCGACAGTCTTCTCGTAGATGCCGTTCAGCATCAGGGCGTCGGAGGTCATGTTCTGCGGGCGGAACGGCGGCATGCCGACCCAGAGCAGCGGAAGCTTGCGGTCGGTGACGGTCTTCGCGAGCGCGATGATCCTGCGCTCGTACTCCTTGTGCCAGTCGTCGGTCCGGAAGTCTTGCCTGCCGGTTGCCGTCACTATCTGCTGGCGGTCGTTGGCGCCGATCTCGATCACCACCAGGTCGGGTTTCACCTCGTCCAGGATCGTCGGAAGTTCCGTCTGCCAGTTGTAGTAGTCTTCGCGGACGAGGCCCGACGAACCGTTGCTCTTCTCTATGACGGTGACGCCCGCCGAATTGGCGAAGGCTTCGTCGAGTCCCTCCGCAAGGCCGCCGGCGATGAAGTCGCCGACGACGAGCACCTTGCGTGCGTTCTCCAGCTTGACGATCGGCGGTGGCGGTGGCGGGGCGGCCGGGCTCGCCGCGGTTTTCGGTGTCTTCTTCGGCGCACGCGGTGTGGTGATCTTGCGCCGGGTCGGGACCGGCTCGATCGGTTCGATGTAGCGCGGCCCGCCGAAGAGCAGGTCGAGCAGCGTTCTCCGTTCGCGGTACTGCGCCTGCACGGCGTCCGGAGTGGCGAGCAGCGGCAGAACGAGCGCAAGCACGGCGAGCCAGAGGCTGCCGCGCCAATGCCTATATCCGCTCTTTTGCCGCATCACGTTCCACCGTCTGGTCGGTTTCCGTCTCGTCTTGCGGGGTCACACTATTCCGGACGCCGGCGCTCGGGCAAGGTCAGTTACGCAGGGCCTCGAGAAGGCGACGGGAAGGTTCGCCGTCAACCTCCATCCCGAGCCGTGACTGCAGCGCCGTGATGGCCGCCTTCGATCCGGAGCCGAAGTTGCCGTCGATCTCGCCTTCATAATAGCCGAGTGCCTGCATGCGCGTCTGCAACTCGAACTTCTCCTTGATGTCGAGTGTTCCGTTCGGCCGTGGCCAGGTCTGCCGCATCCCGCCGTAACCGGCGATTTCGTCGGCGAGCAGGCCGACCGCCAGCGCGTAGCTGTCAGCCGCATTGTAGCGCTTGATGACGAAGAAGTTCTTGGTCATCAGGAAGCCCGGTCCGCCGGGACCTGCCGGCATCTTCAGCACGGCGCGGTCGCCGCCATTCCTGAAACCTTTGCCGTTCGGCCGGACGAAGCCAAGCTTCGCCCATTCGGCGAGAGTCTTGGTCTTGCCCTCGTAGGCGGCGGCGCCCTTCGGCACGGCGATCTCGTAGCCCCAGGTCTTGCCCGCCTGCCAGCCGTTCTTGTCGAGCAGGTTGGCGGAGGTCGCGAGCGCATCGCCGACCGAATGCCAGATGTCCTTGCGGCCGTTGCCGTCGGCGTCGACCGCGTAGAGCAGGTAGCTCGACGGGATGAACTGGGTATGGCCCATGGCCCCGGCCCAGGAACCCATCAGGTTCTTCGAGGCGACATCACCGTTCTGCAGCATCCGAAGCGCGGCGATCAGCTGCTTCTTGGCGTATTTCGACCTCCTGGGGTCGGCATAGGCGAGCGTCGCCAGGGCCGTCGGTACGTGGTGCAGTCGCTCCGGTGTCTCGAGTGCCGCGCCGTAATTCGATTCCATCGACCAGATGGCGAGCAGGATGTTCCGGTCGACGCCGAAATGCCGTTCCAGTGCGGCGAGCGTCGAGCCGTATTTGGCGGCCATCTCGCGGCCGATCTTCACCGTGTACGGATTGACGCGAGAATCGAGATAGTCCCAGATCTGCGACCTGAATTCCGGTTGATAGCGAGCCTTCTCCAGGACGTCCGGATCGGGCGAGGAGACGCCTGCGAAGGCGGCATTGTAGGTACGCTCGCTGATGCCGTTCTTGGCCGCGGTGGTATAGAAGCCGTTGACCCATTTCTTGAAGCCGGCATCGGCCATTGCGGCGCCCGGCAGCATGAGGGTGGCCAGCGAAATGCCAAGGGCTCCGAGAAGCTTGCGGTTCTGTCTGGTCATTGGAATTTCCCCGTTATCGTACGGTTCATTTTCCAGCCTTTGTGAGGGCTGTTCACCTCAGGTTAAGGCAATTGCGTCAACAAATTCTTTACCATGACGCTTCGGACCAGCACAGGCCTTTGCGAAATGGAGGCAAATATATAAGAGTTCGCAGGCGTGAGATGAGGACGCCTGCCGGAATGTCCTCAAGGAGGGACGAGTGGTTCAACATAACAAGCTCCGTAAAGCTGTTTTTCCCGTCGCGGGCCTCGGCACGCGCTTCCTTCCCGCCACCAAGGCGGTTCCGAAGGAGATGCTTACGGTCGTCGACAAGCCCGTCATCCAGTACGTGGTCGACGAGGCGGCGGAAGCCGGGATCGAGCATTTCGTTTTCGTCACGGGGCGCGGCAAGGGCGTCATCGAGGACTATTTCGACATCCAGTTCGAGCTGGAGCAGACCCTCAAGGCCAGAAACAAGAACGCCGAGCTGACCTTGCTCTCGGGCCTGCTGCCGAAGGCCGGCTCGGCGAGCTTCACCCGTCAGCAGGAACCGCTCGGACTGGGCCATGCCGTCTGGTGCGCCCGCGACATCGTCGGCGGCGAGCCCTTTGCACTGTTGTTGCCGGACATGATCATGCGGGCCGAAAAGGGCTGTCTCAAGGGCATGGCTGAGCTTTACGAGAAGACTGGTGGCAACGTCATCGCCGTCGAGGAGTGCGCTCCCGACCAGGCCCACAAATACGGCATCGTCGGCGTTGGCGAGCAGCTCGAAGGCGGTTTCCGGATCACCGAAATGGTCGAGAAGCCGGCCAGGGGCACGGCGCCGTCGAACTTCTTCATCAACGGCCGCTACATCCTGCAGCCGGAGATCTTCGCGATCCTCGAGACCCAGGAGCGCGGCGCCGGAAACGAGATCCAGCTGACCGACGGCATGCTGAAGCTTGCAAAGACGCAAGCCTTCGCGGGCTATCACTTCAAGGGACAGACCTTCGACTGTGGCGCCAAGGACGGTTTCATTCTCGCCAATGTCAGTTTCGCCATTGAGCGTGCCGATATCCGCCCGATGATCGAGGAGCCGCTCAAGGCTCTGCTCGCCGCCCTCAAGTAGGGCGGCTCAGCGCTTGGCCGTCAGGCCGACCATCGCATTCCAGGTTTCGGAGTCGGTTGCGGATCGCCGGTCGGTGTATTCGTAACCGACATCCGCCGTCAGATCGAGGTAGCGGTTGAGGCTGTAGGTCAGGCCGGCACCTGCCGTGTACTTGACGCTGTCCGAGACTCCGGCATCCGACGGGTAGTCGGTCCAGGTCGCGCCGCCGGCGAGGCGGGCGACCAGATTGCTGCGCAACTGGTGGGTGACGGCGGCGTTCAGCGCATAGATGACGGCGCCGCTGACGCCCGCCGTCGTTGACGGGTCGATGGTGGTGGAAAGCCGGAGATCGACATCGGTGCCGCGATGCGGTGACCATGCGATGTTGCCGTCGACCGTCACGGCCGCGATGTCTTCGAGGCGGCTGTCGTCGAAATCCTGGATACGGTAGCCGAGCGACAGCTCGCCTCTCAGCTTTTCGCCGAAATCCGAGCTGATGCCGGCTTTTGCCGCATAGACATCCGCCGAACGGGCATAGCCGCTCGAATCCGTCTTCTCGTCGTAGAGGACACGCCCGATCGACGCTTCCACGAAGGGAATGAGCGCCGGGGAGATTTCGTAGCCGAGCCGAGCACGAAGGGTGCCGGCCGTCCGGTTGCGATCGGAAAGTGATACCTGCGTGCCGTCGGAAAGTTCGACATCCGAATACAGCCAGCGTTCGACGTCCGCTCCGAGCGTTCCCCGCAGCCGTCCGAAGTCGTGCTCGACGGAGGCGCCGCCGGTGAAGTGGTGGATGCCGGACTGTACCGACGCACCGGAAATCGCGTTCGGGTCGTTGGTATCCTCGCGGCTGAAACCGTAGCCGGCGCGCAGATGCGCGGTCGTGCTGTCGGAGAGATCGAGCCGCAGATCGGCATCGATATTGGCGCGCGGATCAGTCGCGCCGTCGCCGGAGAGATTGCGTTGCCAGTAGCCTTCACCGGTGATGGTCAGCTGATGGCGGGACCAGTCGGATGTGAGCGATCCCTTGAGACCCGTCTCCCAGAAGGTCCGCTGCTGCTTGTCGCCTCCGGTCCGGTTCGATTCGACGCCGAGCCTCTGCATCAAGGCGGGGCGCAACGTCATCGTGCCGAGGCGGATGCCGGGCGCTTCGGTGTCGCCTGCCAGCGCACGCGTCGGGGCGTCCTGGACAGGGGCCTCACGAGTGTTCGTCCGGCCGAAATCGGAGGCTTCGGGATCTTCCGCAGGGACCGAGCCGGTCACCGGGTTGGCGGGAGCGTCCGGTTCCGTTGGCTGGATCGCCCTCCTGGCCGGCGTTGCGGCCGTCTCCGTCCCGCTGGCGGTCGTCTCCGTTCCGCTGGCGGTCGCCGCACCATCCTGCCCCTGGCCCGTGGCCGGGGCCGGCAGCGGCTGCCAGACGGTCTGCGCGGACGCCGGCGAGACAGCGCCGACGAGGCTGCCGGCGGTCAGGCAGGCGGCCAGCAGGCGTGGCGCCTGCGGGCGCTTTCCTCCGGCTCCGCTTCTTGCGATTGAATTCATGGGGTCTGGGCTCGGCGATCGCTTGAAAATGCTTACCCAAACGTAAAGCCATGTGGTTAACGTTTGGTTGCGACTGCTCCTGCCGTCCCGTTGCTTGCGACCGCCTGCTGTGACTGCAACGCCACTGGGTTGTGCAAGAAATGTGGACCGAAAGCCGCAGCAAGCATCGAAATGTGGACAAGAAAAAGCAAAAGCAGTATGGATCGCCCATGATCAAGCGCGCTGTCAAACTTGTCGAAGCCGGGGCTATCGAAACCGCCCTGCGCACCGTTGCAACCGAAAAGAGTGGTCTGGACGCCCTGCAGGATGCCCTGACCGGGTATCTCGCAAGTCCCTTCTGCAACGCGATCAAGGTGATCGGCAGCATTTCCGGTCGCGTCGTCGTCAGCGGCGTCGGCAAGAGCGGCCACATTGGCTCGAAGATCGCCGCGACCTTCGCGTCGACCGGCACGCCATCCTTCTTCGTCCATCCGGTGGAGGCCAATCACGGCGATCTCGGCATGATCGCCCGCGACGACGTGATCCTGGCGATGTCCTGGAGCGGCGAGAGCACCGAACTGCACGGTATCCTCTCCTATTCGCGGCGCTTCTCCATTCCGCTGATCGCGATGACGGCCGGCGAAACATCGACGCTGGCGCGCGAGGCCGACATCGTGCTGCTGCTGCCCAAGGAGCAGGAAGCCTGCCCGCACGGCCTCGCTCCGACGACCTCGACGATGATGCAGCTCGCCATGGGCGACGCGCTCGCGGTCTCGCTGCTCGAGGCACGCGGCTTCACGGCGCTCGATTTCCGCACCTTCCATCCGGGCGGCAAGCTCGGTGCGATGCTGACGCATGTGACTGACATCATGCACACCGGCGAGAGCATTCCGCTGGTGCCGCTCGGCACCTCGATGCCAGATGCGATCACCATGCTGTCGATGAAGCGCTTCGGCTGCGTCGGCGTCGTGGATGGTGAGGGCACGCTGTGCGGCATCGTCACCGACGGCGACATCGCCCGTCATCTTGCGCGCAACCTCGCGGAACTGACGGTTGACGACGTCATGACGCGCAATCCGAAGATCGTCGCGCCGGCAACGCTCGCGACCAGCGCGATGGGCTTGCTCAACCAGCACAACATCTCGGCGCTCTTCGTCGCCGACGAGGATCGCACACCGCTCGGCATCGTGCATTTCCACGACCTGTTGCGGATCGGCGTCGCCTGATCGCCGATCAGGCCGCCTCCACCACCAGATCCCGTCCTGTCCCTGAGACCACCTTTACCTTGGTGCCCGCCGGCAGGTCCGGCCCCATGACCGGCCAGTAGGTGTCGTCGAGGCGGATGCGCCCCCGACCATTGACGATCGGCTCGGGGAGGGTCGCCGTTCGCCCGACGAGGCTCGCGCCCCGTTGGTTGAGCAGCGGTTCGTCGGTCACCTGCTCGCCGCCCGACAGGAAGCGACGGCCGGCAAAGGTAGCGGCCACCGCAAGGGTGGCAAAGACGAGAAACTGCAGCTGCCAAACCCAGAAGCCCATCGTCCACAGCAGGATGGACAAAAGTCCCGTCAGCAGCGCGCCGATTCCGATCCAGACAAGGAAGACGCCGGGCAGCGCCAGTTCTGCGGCGAGCAGGACGAGGCCGAGGAGCCACCAGCTCCAGGGGCCGAGTTCGCTAATCAGGCGCATCAGCATGGCTTAGCTCTCCTCGCTCGGCCGATCAGCGGCGAAGGGGTTCACAGCGGGCGTCGAGCGGGCAGGGGCCATGCGCGGACGGGGTGGCTGGGCCGGCGCATCGCCGAAGACCTCGCGGGCGATGGCGCCGATCCCGCCGAGCGTGCCGATGAGGCTCGAGGCCTCTATCGGCATCAGCACCACCTTCGAATTGGACGCCGTGCCGATCGAGGTCATCGCCTCGGTGTATTTCTGCGCCACGAAGTAATTGATCGCGTTGATGTCGCCGGCGGCGATCGCCTGCGACACCATCTGCGTTGCCTTGGCTTCGGCCTCCGCCAGACGCTCGCGGGCTTCCGCCTCGCGGTAGGCGGCCTCACGCTGGCCTTCTGCTTCGAGGATGGCCGACTGCTTGGCGCCCTCCGCCCGCAGGATCTGCGCGTTGCGGTAGCCTTCGGCTTCGAGCACCTGCGCACGCTTCTCGCGTTCGGCCTTCATCTGTCGCGCCATCGCGTCGACGAGATCGGCCGGCGGGCGGATGTCCTTGATCTCGACGCGCGTGACCTTGATGCCCCAGGGGCCGACCGCCTCGTCGACGACCCTGAGCAGCCGCTCGTTGATCTGCTCGCGATTGGAGAGCAACTCGTCGAGGTCCATCGAGCCCATGACCGAACGGATGTTGGTCATCGTGAGGTTGAGGATCGCGTTTTCGAGGTTGGCGACCTGGTAGGCCGCCTGGGCGGCGTTCAGCACCTGGTAGAAGGCGACGGCGTCGGCCGAGACGCTGGCATTGTCCTTGGTGATGACTTCCTGGGTCGGAACGTCCAGCACCTGTTCCATGACGTTCAGCTTGGCGCCGATGCGCTCGATGAACGGAACGATCAGGTTGAGGCCCGGCTCCAGCGTGCGGGTGTAGCGGCCGAAGCGCTCGATGGTGTAGCGGAAGCCCTGCGGCACCGTCTTGATCCCGGCGAACAAGACCAGGATGACAAGTGCCACGAGTGCAATGACGACGATATCCGAACCGGCGAGACCCATCTCTGCCTCCTCTACAAGGTGTCGTGCCAGTTGATCACTTCGGCACGTTAAGCGCAAGAAACAACAGCGGGTTTTCGCCGGCGTGGGGCGGTCAGACCCAGCCCTGCAGCTCGCGGCGCACAACCTTTTCGAGCACGCGCATGCCCTCGGGGCTGTCGTTGAGGCAGGGGATATGGACGAACTTTTCGCCGCCGTGCTCGTGGAAGCTCTCCGCGGCCTCGCCGGCGATTTCTTCCAGCGTCTCCAGACAGTCGGAGACGAACCCCGGATTGATGACAGCGATTCGCTTCACGCCTTCCGTGGCAAGCTTCTCGACGGTCTTGTCCGTATAGGGCTGCAGCCACTCCTCGGGCCCGAACCGCGACTGGAAGGTCACCATGAACCTGTCCTTCGGCAGGCCGAGGCGCTCGCGCAACAGCCGTCCCGTCTTCTGGCAGAAACAGTGATAGGGGTCGCCCTGTTTGAAATAGGACTGCGGGATGCCGTGGAAGGAGGCGAGCAGCATTTCCGGCTGCCAGTCGAGACCGGCCAGCGTCTTTTCCACCGAGACCGCCAGTGCGTCGATGTATTCCGGGTCGTCGTGGTACTGCGGCACGGTGCGCAGCGCCGGTTGCCAGCGCATCGCCATCAGCTTCTCGAAGGCCTTGTCGTTGACGGTCGCCGTCGTCGAGGCGGCATATTGCGGATAGAGCGGGAAGAGAAGGATCTTGTCGCAGCCCGCCGCCTGCAGTGCGTCGATCTTCGTGGCGATCGACGGCTGGCCGTAGCGCATCGCCCAGTCGACGACGACGTCCGGAAGATCACTGAGCGCCTCGGTCAGCAGCTCCGACTGGCTGCGGGTATAGGTGCGCAGATAGCTCTCGTCCTTCTCCTTGTTCCAGATCTCCGCATAGGCCTTGCCGACCTTCTGCGGGCGGGTGTTGAGCACGATGCCGAAGAGGATCGGGTACCATTTCCACGGCGACCATTCGATCACGCGCTTGTCGGTCAGGAATTCCTTCAGGTAGCGCCGCATCGAGGTGTAGTCGGTGCCGTCGGGCGTGCCGAGATTGACCAGAAGGACGCCGACCTTTCCGAAGCGAACGGGCGGGTGGTCGGCGGGCAGGTGGGTGAGATCGGCTGTCATTGTCTGTGCTTGTCCTGATCCTGTATCGCCGTCTGGCAGATTCGTGAGCGCGGCGCGCGCGTAAGTCTTTTCTAAAAAGAAAAGCCGGTCCGGGGAAGCCCGGACCGGCCTGATGCCTGCGGCAAAGCGACGTTATTTCGCAGGAACCTCGAGTTCCTGGCCGACCATCAGGAAGTTGGGGTTCTTCAGCTTGTTGGCCTCGGCGATCTTCGACCACATCATGCCGTCGCCGAAGAGTTCCTTGGCGATCTTCCAGAGGTTGTCGCCGGCTGCCACGGAGTAGGTCTTGACGGTCGCGACCGCCGCATCGGCTGCCGCCGGTGCCGGGGCTTCCGTCGCGGGTGCTGTTGCTGCCGGGGCCTGCGCAGCGGCTGCGACTTCGGCAATGCGGCCGTCGGTATAGGGCTTGTACGGGCTGTTCTTGGCGACGTAGTCGGCCACCACCGTTTCGAGGCCCGGACCGTAGTCATAGGCGTTCGTGCCGGCGCTCGCGAAGATCTTGTAGCCGTCGCCGCCTGCGCGCATGTAGTTGTTGGTCGCCACGCCATAGACCTTCGCCGGGTCGAGCGGCACGAAAGCGTCGCCCTCCTTGACCTCGACGGAGATCACGCGGCTGCCTGCCGGCTTCGACTTGTCGAAGCTGTATTTCAGGCCGGAGACCTGCGGGAAGCGGCCGGCGCCTTCCTCGATCTGGCTGAGGCCGTTCTCGAGTGCCGCGACGATATCGGCACCCTTCAGCTGGAAGGTGGCAAGCGTGTTCTGGAACGGCAGCACGGTCAGCACTTCGCCCATGGTGACGACGCCGCCGTCGATCGAGGCGCGCAGGCCGCCGCCGTTCTGGATGGCGATCGTGATACCCTGATCCTTGACGCGGTCGACCATGGCGTCGGCGACGAGGTTGCCCATCGAGCATTCCTTGACGCGGCAGACCTCACGCGAGCCGTCGATGACGTCGGCGGACTGGCCGATTTCCTTCTTCTTCAGTTCCTCGATCGGGCCGGCCAGTTCCGCCACCTTGGCGGTGTAGCCTTCATCCGGCTTGACGGAGGCATCGAGCAGCTTCGGTGCGCCTTCGGCCGACTTGACCACGCCGGCATCGTCGAAGACGACCTTCAGGTCGCCGAGATACTTCGAATAGGCGTAGGCGGTCACGATCGGAACGTCGACGCCCGACGGCGACTTGACCAGCGTCGGGTAGGGGCCGGCCGCCTTCTCGTCGGTGCTCGACAGCAGCGTGTGGCTGTGCCCGCCGACGATCACGTCGATGCCGTCGACGGCTTTCGCGATCTCCTGGTCCTTGACGTAGCCGACATGCGAGAGCAGCACGATCTTGTTGACGCCAGCGGCCTGGATTTCCTTCACCGCATCCTTCAGGTAGCCGATCTCGTCGGCGAAGAGCACATCCTTGCCGGGCGACGAGGTCTCGTCGGTGTCGCTTGCAAGCACGGAGACGATCGCGACCTTCTCGCCGCCGAATTCCTTGACGATATAGGGCTTGTACTTGTCGGCGATCGGCGTGTTGAGGCCGGCGAGCGTGTTGCCGGAGATCATCGGGAACTTGAGTGCCGCGATGAAGCGGGCAAGCTCTTCCGGGCCGTCGTCGAACTCGTGGTTGCCGATCGCCATGGCGTCGAAGCCGATGCCGTTCATGAACTCGGCGATCGGTGCGCTCTTGTAGGTCGTATAGAAGAGGGAGCCCTGGAACTCATCGCCGGCGTCGAGAACCAGCACGTTGCCGCCCGAAAGCTCGTTGCGACGGGTGTCGATCGCCGTCTTTACACGGGCGATGCCGCCGAAGCACTCGTTCTTGCCGGCCTCTTCCTCCGAGCAGGTCGAATCGTACTTGTTGATCGCCTCGATGCGCGAGTGGAAGTCGTTGATGTGCAGGATGTTCAGTTCGAAATCCGCAAAGGCCGCGCTCGTCGAGAGAGCGAGCACAGAGACACTCAACAGTCCCAATCGAAATTGTTTCAACATCGGTTTTCTCCTGGTATCTACGGCCTTTTTCTTCAGCCGTCGTTCGTATTTCTGCTCGGTATTCAAGGACTACACTTGGTGGAGATGTTTCCACCAAGTGCCTGCGACCGCAAGAGCAAATACGCTTCGTCCCCGCCGCTCAGCGCAGACGTGGTAAACCAGCAAGGCGACAGTTGCGCGAAGGAGGTCCGTCTTCGGCTCCGCGGTGCGGTGGACGGCGCACGACAACGCCGCCGGGCCGTCGGCCCGGGTGCATCATCTGCGGGAACGGAACGCGATCAGGACCGGCGGGCGAGCGAGAACTGTGCGCCGCTGTCGGAGGTGCAGTTCAGCTGGTTGGGCGTCACCAGTGCGCAATTGACCTTCGATTGCGTGTTGCGGACGAGCGAGGTCATGTTGATCTCGACCAGACGATCCGAAACGTTAGTGTAGGTGCCGGAGGCGAGGAGCTGATTGGTATCGGTCGTGCGCGTGTTGAACGTGCCGCCGGAGAAGGTGGAGGTGATTCCGTTCGGATCGACCCACGTGCCTTCAACAGTCGTCGCCTGACGAACCGGTGGCATCGGTCGCGGACCACTGGAGTAACATGCCGACAGCGCCGAGGCACATACCAGCAGAACGCCGAGATTCCTGATTTTCATTCCTTATTCCCCACATAGTCCGGGCCAGCCTGTGACCCGGAACCATGCCGCCAACAAATGGTGAAAGCAAGGCCAAGTATCCGCCTTTGCGCGGTTTTCCAATGACGAGCGCACGTGGTTGACCATTGCCAAAAGAAAACCCGCCGCACGAGGCGGCGGGCGAAGGAGCGGGGTGTCCCGGGGTGCCTCGATCAGCGAACGAGGATGTTCCGGAACTGCCACGGGTCCTTGGCGTCGAGGTCTTCCGGGAAGAGGCTCGAACGATTGGTGAGCGGCGTCCAGTCTGTATAGTGTCCCTCGACCGGCCCGAGATACGGCGACTGGACTTCGAGGCAGCGCTTGTAGTCCATCTCGTCGGCCTCGACGATGCCGGCTTCCGGATTCTCGAGCGCCCAGACCATGCCGGCGAGCACGGCGGAGGAAACCTGCAGGCCGGTGGCGTTCTGGTAGGGGGCGATGCGACGGGTCTCTTCGACCGAGAGGCGCGAGCCGTACCAGTAGGCGTTCTTCTCGTGGCCATAGAGCAGCACGCCGAGTTCGTCGATGCCGTCGACCAGTTCGTCCTCATCGAGCACGTGCAGCACCGGCTGCGGATTGCCGCCGTTGCCGAACATCTCGTGCAGCGACAGCACCGCGTCGTTGGCCGGGTGATAGGCGTAATGGCAGGTCGGGCGGAAGGTCACTTCGCCCTCCTTGTCGCGCACCGTGAAATAGTCGGCGATCGAGATCGACTCGTTGTGCGTGACGAGGAAGCCGTATTGCGCGCCCGGCGTCGGGCACCAGCTCCGCACGCGGGTGTTGGCGCCCGGCTGTTCGAGGTAGATCGCGGCCTTGCAGCCCTTCTTGTGCTTCTTGGCGTTCTTCGGCATCCACTTTTCATGGGTGCCCCAGCCGAGTTCGGCCGGCTGCAGGCCTTCCGAGATGAAGCCTTCGACCGACCAGGTGTTCCAGAAAACGTCGAGCGGCTTCGGATGCTTGGTGCGCTGGGTGTCGCGTTCGGCGATGTGGACGCCCTTGACGCCGACTTTCTTCATCAGGCGGGCCCAGCCTTCGCGGTCGTCCTGGTCCGGCTCGTCGAACTTGAGACCGATCTCGTTGGCGAGGTTGACCAGCGCCTGCTTGACGAACCAGGAGACCATGCCCGGATTGGCGCCGCAGGTGGAGACGGCCGTCGTGCCGCCCGGATTCTTCTTCTTTTCCTGGCGGACGGTCTCGCGCAGCGCATAGTTGGTGCGGTCGGCATTGCCCAGGCTGTCGTCGAAATAGAAGCCGAGCCAGGGCTCGACGACGGTGTCGATATAGAGGACGCCGAGCTTGCGGCAGAGCTTCATGAGGTCGAGCGAGCCGGTGTCGACGGAAAGGTTGACACAGAAGCCCTGGCCGGAACCGTCGGTCAGCAGCGGTGTCAGCAGGGTCTTGTAGTTGTCCTTGGTGACGTGCGCCTGGATGTGGCGGATGCCGTGCTCGGCAAGCAGGGGGGCTTCGTCGTTGCGCGGGTCGATGACGACCATCCGGCTCTTGTCGAACTTGAAATGCCGCTCGATCAGCGGCAGCGTGCCGCGGCCGATGGAGCCGAAGCCGATCATCACGATCGGGCCGGTGATCTCTGCATGAACCGGATAATCTTGTTTGCTCATTCCACTCTCCTTCAGATGCGCAGCCCACCGCGCGGGCCTGTGCACAACGTCGTTGCAACGGCCTTCCGGTTCTCGGAACGCTCTAGATCATAAATTCCTGACACAATAAAGGGGGCCTCAGGCGGCGCCGTCGTCGCCCGGATTTCCGGCGAAGAGACCGCTCCGCAGGCAGGAGACGAGTTCGTCGCGCTTTTCGGCGAGGCCCTTGTAGTTCACCTGCGCCTCCGTGAGTGCCTCCAGCTGTCCGGCCAGCCTTTCGGCGAGCTCGGCGCCGGCCGGATGGGCGGCGAAGGCGCGGATGGGATCGAGATAGATGCGGATCGTGAAGATGATGTCGCCGGAGACCGGCAGCTTGCGCAGGGTCTGACGCTCGACCCTGACGATCGCCCTGTCCGCCGCGACCGAGGTCGACGACGGCTCGACGGGAAGCTTTGCCGTCTGTGGGTGGAAAAGGGCGTGGCGCCAGTTGATCGACCAGTTGAACCGCTCGGCCGGCTGGTCGGGATGAAGACTGTCGAAGATGCGGTTGACGAGCGTGGCATTGCGCGTGCCGGCCTGGAAGCCGGGGACGGCGGCGTGGACCTCTTCCATCGGGCGGCCGAACTTCTCCTTGAGCGACCACGAAGAGGGGAAGGAAAGGTGGGCGGCGGCGATCTGCCAGCCGTTCTCGCGCCGGCGCATCAGGACGAGGTCATCCTGGACCATGAACCCCGCCCGCAGGAGCGGCGGCATCGCCGCGTCGGAAAGGTCGGTCGAATGGCCGGCCATGTGCATGACATTACCG
Source organism: Ciceribacter sp. RN22 (assembly GCF_024054295.1). Lineage (NCBI taxonomy): Bacteria > Pseudomonadati > Pseudomonadota > Alphaproteobacteria > Hyphomicrobiales > Rhizobiaceae > Ciceribacter > Ciceribacter sp. RN22. Next base: position 595,203 of record NZ_JAMXLD010000002.1, on the reverse strand, counting down.
GACCGGCGATAGAGATGCGCCTGCTCACGTTGAAGGTAGTCGGAGAGGAGGTCGAGGCATTCCTGTTGACCCGGCCGGCTGTCCGGCGCCTCCATGAAGATGTCGTCGGCATAGAGGCCAAAGAGACGTCGCTTCTCGGCAAGCTCGCCGGCGAGTTCCTCGTCCGGCTCGAACCAGCGGCGGAGTTCGAGCGGGCGCAAGCCGATGGTGAAGGGTGTCGATGAGCCGTCGTAAGGGGTGCGAGGCGGCCTGGCAGGTGTCGTCGTGGTCACGTCCATGGCCGCCTCTCCTCAGGACTTCAGGCTTTCGAAGCCGGGTGCCACCGTCGTCAGCAGGGTTTCGGTGACCTCGCAATCGGCGATGCCGTTCACCACAAAGGGGTCAGTCACGGCAAAGGCCTCGATCTCGGCGCGGTCGCCGGCGGCAAGAATGACGCCGCCGGTCCGCGGCACCTTGCGTCCGGAGGCGAGAAACCAACCGCGTTCGTAGCCTTGCCGGAGCCAGGCGAGATGCTGGTCCATGAAGCGGTCCGCTTCTTCGAGGCTCTTCTTGTAGGTGAGGGAGAGTATCAGCATTCAGGTGTCGCTTTCGATGAGTTCGGCCCGGATCAGGCCACGCAGGGAATTACCGACGAAGAACGGCTGGTCCTTGAGATCCTGCGGGCGCACGATCGAGCTGCGGGCCTTGCGCTCACGGATCAGTTCCGCCCTCAGGATGCCGGGCAGCAGCCCGCTCGACAGTGGCGGCGTGATGAACTGCCCGCCGAGATCCTCGACGAAGACATTGGTGATCGTGCCTTCGCAGACTTCGCCGCGCTCGTTGAGCAGGAGAACCTCGTCGGCCTCTTCGGGCGTGAACTCGGCTCTCGCGGCCTCGTAGGGTTCTCGCCGCGTGGTCTTGTGGCGGAAGAGGGCATCCTCGGAATCCATCCGGGTCCTGGCGATACGGACCTTCCAGACGGTGTCGGGCGCCTGCGGTTCGAACGGCGTTCCGGTCACCTCGACCTGTCCGCGGAAATTCATGGTGAGCCGGACGCGCAGCGGCGCGTCGGCGGTCTTCAGCGCCTTGAGCTTGGCCTCGACGTTCTGCGGCTGGCGAAACCCGAGCGCGTCGGCGGAGCGCGCGAGCCGCCGCAGGTGCTGCTCCAGCCGGAGAAAACCCTCTCCCGGCTGCCAACGCATCGTTTCGATCAGCGAGAAATCCATTGGTCTCCTACCGCAAACCGCGCCTTCAGCAGACATTCCTCGTATTCCGCCCCGGCGTTCGAATCGAAGACGATGCCGCCGCCGACATTGAAGACGGCCTCTCCATTCTTGAAAAGCGAAAGCGTGCGAATGGCAACCGAAAAACGCATCGGGCCCTCCGGGTCGATATAGCCGATCGCGCCGCAATAGACGTCGCGCGGCCCGACTTCCAGGTCGTGCAGGATTTCCATCGCGCGCATCTTCGGGGCGCCGGTGATCGAGCCGCAGGGGAAGAGGGCGGCGAAAATGTCGGCGATGGTGATACCGGGCGAGAGCTTTGCGCGCACATGGCTCACCATCTGGTGCAGCGTCGGATAGGTCTCGATTTCGAAGAGCTTCGGCACCGAGAGCGTTCCGACTTCGCTGATGCGGGAGATGTCGTTGCGCAGCAGATCGACGATCATCCGGTTCTCGGCCTGCGTCTTCTCGTCGGCGAGCATACCTGCGATGATCTCACGGTCCTCGGCGGGCGTCTGCCCGCGGGCGGCCGTGCCCTTCATCGGATGGGTCTCGATGAAGCCGTCCTTGTCGACGGCGAAGAAGAGTTCCGGTGAGCGGGAGAGGATGACCGGTCCCGCCAGATCGACGAGGGCGCCGTAGCGCACCGGCTGGCGCTCGATCAGCGACCAGAAGGCGGCGAGCGGGTCGCCGTCCCAGCGGGCATGGATCGGCATGGTCAGGTTCGCCTGGTAGCAGTCTCCCTCGCGCAGATGCCGGTGCAGCCGGTCGAAGCGGCGTTGATAGGCCGGAAAATCCCAGGCCGCGCGCGGTTCGGTGATGAAGGGCGCGTTCTCCTTGCGCTGCCGCGGCGTCGCGAGCGGATGGTCGTCGCCGGCCGGTGCGTCGAAGACGCCGAAGCAGACGAGCGGCGTTTCGCGATTCTCGGCGGCGAGCGGCGCGAGCTTCTTCTCGAAGAGATAGCCGGCCTCGTAGGAGAAGAAGCCGGCGAGCCACTTGCCGGCCCGGTGGGCCTCATCGAGGCGCGCGAGCGCCGGGAAGAAGCCGTCGGCCTCGTAGGCGACGATGATCTCCGACGGCGAGGCAAAAACCTTGCATTCGCCGCGCGTGTCGTCGCGGAAGAGAACGTAGCGGCCGGCATCCGCCGGCGATGCGGCGGGCGTCGTCATGGAGTCTCGTCGAGCGCTTCCAGTTCATCGATGAGGCTTTCGATCATCGACAGGCCCTTGGCCCAGAAGGACGGGTCCGTGGCGTCAAGGCCGAAAGGCTTCAGGAGTTCGGAATGGTGCTTGGTGCCGCCGGCCTTCAGGAGCTCGAAATACTTGTCCTGGAAGCCCGCCTCCGCCTGCCGGTAGACCGCGTAGAGCGAATTCACCAGGCAATCGCCGAAGGCGTAGGCATAGACGTAGAAGGGCGAATGGATGAAGTGGGGGATATAGGCCCACCAGGTCTCGTAGCCTTCCGAGATGCCAATCGCCGGTCCGAGGCTCTCCGCCTGAACCGACAGCCAGAGTTCGCCGATCGTCTCGGCCGTCAGTTCGCCTTCCTTGCGGGCCGTGTGCACCTTGCGTTCGAACTCGTAGAAGGCGATCTGTCGGACGACCGTGTTGATCATGTCCTCGACCTTCTGGGCCAGCATCGCCTTGCGCTCACGCCGGTCCTTCGTCTGGTCGAGAAGCGCGCGGAAGGTCAGCATCTCCCCGAAGACGGAGGCGGTCTCGGCGAGCGTCAGCGGCGTCTGGCACATCAGCGCGCCCTGCGCGCTGGCCAGCACCTGGTGGACGCCGTGGCCGAGCTCGTGGGCGAGCGTCATGACGTCCCGCGGCTTGCCGAGGTAGTTGACCAGGACATAGGGGTGGGCCGACGGCACCGTCGGATGGGCGAAGGCGCCGGGCGCCTTGCCGGGACGTGCCGGCGCATCAATCCACCCACCGTCGAAGAAACGCCCGGCGATTGCCGCCATCTCCGGCGCGAAGCGGCCATAGGCGGAAAGCACGGTCTCCTTCGCCTCGTCCCACGGGATGATGCGGTCGGGGCTTTCGGGAAGCGGCGCGTTGCGGTCCCAGAAGTTGAGTTTTTCCATGCCGAGCCACTTCGCCTTCATGGCGTAGTAGCGGTGCGAGAGCCGCGGGTAGGCGGCCTTGACCGCGCTTGCGAGCGCATCGACCACCTCACGCTCGACGCGGTTCGAAAGATGGCGGCTGTCGGCGATGTCCTCGAACCCGCGCCAGCGGTCGGAAATCTCCTTGTCCTTGGCGAGCGTGTTCGTCACCAGAACGAAGATGCGGATGTTCTCCTTGAAGGTCGCCGAGAGCGCGAGTGCGGCGGCCCGTCGACGTTCCGGGTCGGCCTCCTGCAGCAGGTTCAGCGTTGCTTCGAGCGGCAGCGCCTCACCGTCGACGGTGAAGCGGAGGCTTGCCAGCGTCTCGTCGAAGAGCCGGTTGAAGGCGCCGGCCCCGGTCATCGACTTCTCGAGGAAGAGCTGTTCGATCCGGTCCTCGAGCTGGAAGGGCTTGTCCTTGCGCAGGTCGACGATCCACGGACGGTAGTGTCCGGCGGCCGGATCGCGGTCCATGCAGGCATTCATTACGGCGTCGTCGATCCGGTTGAGTTCGAGCGTGAAGAACAGGAGATGCGCGGAAAGGTCGGTGAGCCGCGCCTGCACGTCGCCGAAGAACTTGCCGTTCGCGGTGTTCGTCATGTCCGAGTAGTAGGTGAGACCGGCATAGGAGGCGAGCCTGCCGAGCAGGTCGTCGAGCGCCTCGTATTCGCCAAGCGCCGCACCGATCCCCGCATCGCCGGTGGTGGCGGCCGCGTCCGAAAGCTTGCCCTTCCATTTTGCCTCGAAGGCCAGCGTGTCCTTCTCCGCCCTTTCGAGATCGCGGGTGAATTCCGCGGCGGTCGGCGAGGCATAGAGATCCTCGAGCTTCCAGACCGGCAGCGACCCGAGAGCCGGGGCGCTTTCGGCGGTCGCGGCGGCTTCGGCGGCGAGCGCGATGGCAGGGGTCCGGGATGAGCGCATGGGGCAGTCCTTCCGTTTCAAAGGCAATTGGCGGTCAGGTTTAGAGCAGTCGACGACCGATGAAAACCGTGCATCGCGACGGAAAGTTGCCTGCGGCGGCATTCACCCGATCTCCTTCGGGAGGAGGCGGACTGTGCAAAAACGCGATTCGCTAAAATGCGAGAGTTTTTTAAAACCGGATTTTCAGGCCTGTCCGGCAGCCTCGGGGCTCGAAGGTTCACAAACGCATGATGCGTCGGAATGATTCCGGGGAGCTCGAAAAGTGACAGCACACATTCTCGTTATTGACGACGACCCGCAGGAGCGTCGCTCGCTGAAGGCCGTGATCGAAAGCCGCGGCCATGCCGTGCATGTGGCCGAGAACGATCAGGCGGGCCTCGAATTGCTCAGGAAAATGCGCGGCGAGATCGACGCCGTGCTGCTCGATCTCAAGTCGGGGGAAGGCAACGGCCTTTCGGTGCTGTCCTTTCTCGATCGCCTGCGGGCCGACGTGCCCGTCATCGTCCAGACAGCCGAAAGCGGCACGGATCTGGCCGTCGAGGCAATGCGCGCCGGTGCATTCGACTTCGTGGTCAAGCCGACCTCGCTCGAACGGATAGCCACTGCCGTGTCCAACGCCCTGAAACTGCATGAAAACGATGCCTCCGGTCGTCCGTTGAAGCGAGGTCGTTCCGCCTCGGTCTCCTTCAGTGACATCATTGCGGCGAGTGCGGGCATGGCGCGCGTGCTGGAGCTCGGGCGTCGTGCGGTCCAGTCGCATCTCCCGATCATGGTCGAGGGAGAGGCGGGTGTCGGCAAGGAGATGCTCGCCCGCGCCATCCATTCCGCAAGCGAAAGGTCCGGCCGGCCGTTCATCGCCGTCAATTGTGCGGCGATACCGCACGCGACCATTGAAGCCGTCCTCTTCGGGCGACACGAGCCGGACGGAACGGACGAAGGTCACCTCGGAAAGTTCAAGGAAGCCGACGGCGGCACCCTGTTTCTCGAAGAGATCGGCGATCTGCCGCTGCACGCCCAGGCAAAGCTTCTGGAGGCCGTGCAGAAGGGAGAGATCGTTGCCGCCGGTGGCCGCAGTCCCCAAAAGGTCGACGTCAGGATCATCGCCTCGACCAGCAAGGACCTCATCGAGGAGGTCAAGGCGAGCCGTTTCCGCGAGGACCTCTACTACCGCCTCAGCGTCTTCCCGATCACCGTGCCGGCGCTTCGCCGCCGAAAGGAGGACATCGTTCATCTGGCGCGCGCCTTCGCCGAACGGTTTTCCGCCGAGCAGCGTCTCCAGCGGCCTTTGAGCCTCGGCTCCGGCGCGCTTGCACTGCTGACGGCCTATGATTGGCCGGGCAATGTCCGCCAGCTCGAAAATGCCGTTTTCCGCGCCGTTATTCTTGCGGAAGGCAATGAACTGACCGAGCGGGATTTCCCGCAAGTGGCGGCACAGCTTCCGGGCCGCGCCGGACCCTTCGCGACCGCCCTGCCTCGCGCCCCGTCGTCTCCTGCAGCAGAGCAGGCGAGCACGGTCGCAGGCGCCCCGTTCATGGCCGAATCAGGGCGGGTCCCGGCCGCTGCGCCGGCAAATGTGGCCGCGAGTGCGAATGTGATCGTCAGTACGGACGAGAGCGGCAATGTCCGCAAGCTTGCGGAGGTCGAGGAGGAACTGATTCGTTTCGCGCTCAAATTCTACCGTGGACAGATGAGCCAGGTGGCGCGGAAGCTCGGAATCGGGCGTTCGACCCTTTACCGCAAGCTCAAGGACTACGGAATCGATCCGGACGACCCGCAAAAGCACGCGGCTTGAGCAAGGTCAAGGCAGCTCCGTTAACGCTCGGGTAAATATATTCCGTTACCAGCAGTAAATCACTTGTTAGACAAGCGTTCACTATATATGCATTGAGTGCAAATCTGTGGCAGTTTTGCCATGGTGTTACCGCATTTGGCATTCATCTGGATAATGTGGGACGCAGTCTTTCGGACGGGGATTGAATTGCCGATTACGGATGCAACGATCGCGCCTTGCGGCTTTGCCGGGCGTAACGGAAACGCTGCAAACGCGATTTCTGCCGTCAGGCATCTCTTCCTGACCCTCTTGTTCATTGCTCTTTCGCTTGCCGCATTCGCCGGTTCGGCCTCCGAGGCCGCGGCGGAGACCCGCACGTTGAAGATTCATTTCGTCCATACGGGCGAAAAGGCGTCCATCACCTTCAAGCGCAACGGCCGCTACGATGCGAGCGGCCTGAAGCAGCTCAACTACATTCTCCGCGACTGGCGCCGCAACGAGCCGACGAAGATGAACCCGCGTCTCTTCGATCTCGTCTGGCAGGTCTATCAACAGGCGGGCGCGAGCGGCTACATCAACGTCGTGTCCGGCTATCGCTCGCCCGAGACGAACTCGATGCTGCGCAGGCGCTCCAAGGGTGTCGCCAAGGAAAGCCAGCACATGCGCGGCACGGCGATGGACTTCTACATTCCCGGTGTTTCGCTGAAGACGTTGCGCGAGGTCGGCATGAAGATGCAGGCCGGCGGCGTCGGCTATTACCCGAACTCCGGTTCTCCCTTCGTCCACATGGATGTCGCCGGCGTTCGCTCTTGGCCGCGCATGTCGCGCAACGAGCTCGTCCGGCTCTTCCCGAACGGCAAGACGTTGCACATTCCGAGCGATGGCAGGCCGCTGCCCGGCTACCAGCAGGCGATGGCCGAATACAAGCAGCGTCTGAATTCCAACGATATCGTCGTCGCCGACAACAAGGCGCCGGGCAAGCGCAAGAACCTTCTCGCCTTCCTGTTCGGAACCGGCGACGAGGACGAGGAAGAAGATATCGTCGTGCCCAGCGAACGTCCGGCCACGCGGCAGCAGCCCGTGCTGACGAATTCGCCGCCGGTCATGATGGCCTCGGCAGCACCACCTCCGGGCGTGGAAACCGCCGCTCCGCCTGCCGTCGAAGCCGCGCCCGCCGCGGCAGCGCCGACGATGGTCGACAATGCGCCGGTGCCGCTGTCGCGTCCGTCGCTCAGGCCGCAGGTCGGCGACACCAGTCTGGCCGTGGCCCTTTACTCTCCGGCCCGCAATCCGGCGGAGGAAGCGCTGTCGCAGGTCGCCGCCGCAACGCCGCAAGGCAACGAGACCTTCGCCGATCTCCAGACCTACAAGATCCCCGTTCCGACCCTGCTCGGCCCGCGCGGGATGAAGGGCGACGCCGAAGGCGAGATCATGACGGCGTCGGTCGATCCTGCCCAGGTCGGCGCGGAAACGGCGGATTTTGCCGTTCCCGTTCCGATCGGCCGTCCGGCTGTCGCAGAGGCCCTGCTTGCGCAGGCCGATGGTCAGGAAGAGGCGGAGGCGGACGAGATCGAGCAGGCGATCCTGTCGCCCGAAGCCGCCGCGGCGCTTGAGGAAAGCCGTCAGGCCGATGCGGCCGCTGCGCAGGCGATGGAAGCGCCGGTCGAGGTTGCTGCCCTTCATCCGCAGCCTGAGCCTTCGGCCCGCAGCGTCGACTTCGGTGATGTCTTCGATGCTCCGGACGCTGCGAAATCCGCGAAGTCCGGTATCGAGGCGGGCCTGCCGGCCAAGGGCGGACGCCCGAGCCGCGCCGACGCCGAGGCTGCACGCGTCGCCCTGAGCGGCGGTACGGCGCTCACCCAGACCATGCTGTCACAGTGGGCGATCAGCCAGAACAAGTTCGAGACTGTTGCGAAGCCGGTCAAGGCGCCGCGGGTCGTCAGCCGCGCGCTCAGCGCCGAGCCTGCGAAGATCTACCCCGTCGGCTTCAAGGGTGATGCCCAGCCGGTCGATTCCGGCCGCTTCGGCCCGGTAACCCCCTGACGGGATTCGGGGCTTTCAGCAGGAACGTGACCCAAAGAGAAAGCCCGCCGGCATCGCCGGCGGGCTTTCTCGTTCTTCGTCGGTGACGCTGCTTTACGTCCGCACTTTTACTGCTCGTCCGGCGGGCTTTCGATCATGCCGAGTGCATGCAGGTAGGTGTCGAGGATCAGGTCCTCTTCCATCCGTTCCTGTTCGTCCTTCTTGCGCAACGCAATGACCTTCTTCAGGATCTTGGTGTCGAAGCCCATGCCCTTGGCTTCGCCGTAAACATCCTTGATGTCGTCGGCGATGGTCTTCTTTTCTTCTTCCAGCCGCTCGATCCTTTCGACAAAGGCGCGAAGCTGGTCGCGGGCGACGCCGTGGGCATCAGACATGAAGTTCTCCTGTATCTCTGGAAACGAATTCGGATGGGTGCTGACCTGCCGCGAAGCGCGGCCCGCGTCAAGACCGGTTTGACGGCTGTGCCCTCATTCCTTCGGCCTGTTGCGCTCGAACGCCGCCTTCTGTTCCTCGCTCGCCTCGCTCTGGTGAAGCGCTTTCCACTCCTCGTAGGGCATGCCGTAGACGTGTTCGCGGGCCTCGTCCTTGGAGAGGTCGGCACCCGCCTCGCGGGCGGCGTCGTGATACCAGTTGGCGAGGCAGTTGCGGCAGAAGCCCGCAAAGTTCATGAGGTCGATGTTCTGCACATCGGTACGCTTGCTCAGATGGGCGACCAGCCGGCGGAAGGCCGCGGCCTCGAAATCTCTCTGCTGTTCGGGTGTCATATCCGTCACGGTTTTCCTCCTCCTCAGGTCTCGTAGGCGCCGGTGCGCGAGGCGAAGCGCCGGTAGGCATGCAGCGCCGGATCGGCGTTGAGCGCGGCGAAGATCGGTGCCAGCCGGTCGGCCCAGGCGTCCATGCCCGATTCGCTTCCGATCAGGTCCTGCCGCACCTCGAGCAACGCGTGGGGTATGCCCTTCGTCATGCAGTGGCTGTACATCGTGTCGCCCCTCAGAGCGCCGTCGTAGGGCTCGTTGTCGCCGATTACCAGGTCGCCGGAGGCGCGCAGGCCGTCGAGGAGCGGGTGCACCGCACGGTCGTCGGTATCCCACAGGACCGCGGCATGCCAGGGGCGGGGAACGCCCTTCCAGGCCGGCGTGAAGGAGTGCAGCGAGAGCACGAGCGGGGCCTTGCCCGAGCCCGCGGCGACAGCCTCGATCGTCTCGGAGACCGCGCGGTGATAGGGCCGATGGAACCGCTCTATGCGGTTCTGCCATTCCTCCGCCGTGATCGGATGGTTGCCCGGAATGATCGCTCCGTCAGAGATCTTCATGATCAGTGTGGGGTCGTCCTCGCCCCGGTTGGGATCGATCAGCAGGCGCGAGAAGCAGCCGAGCACCGCCGGCACGCCGAGCCGCTCCGCAAGCCGGCGCGTCAGGCCTTCGATCCCGATGTCGTAGGCGATGTGACGGTGGAAGGCTTCCTCGGGCAGTCCGAGCCGGCCGTACTCGTCGGGAAGGCGGTTCATCGCATGGTCGGCCAGCAGCACCATGCCATTGTCATAGTGGCCGGGTATGATTTCGAACGCGGAGAAGTCTTGCATGGATGAGGGGGTGCCCGTTTGGCTTTGCGGTTTGATGACATGGGGGAAAGCGGAGCGCAAGCTTTCCCATACGTCACGTTTGTGCCAAGATCGCGGTCGATGCTTCAGGTCTGAAATTTAATCGATTAGACTTAAGTTGACATTCCCGCCTCATCATCGCAAGAAAGCAACCGATGCACCAAAATGGAGTTCGATCGGAAATCGTGCCGAAGCGAAATTCGACCAAGAGCGCTCGCGGAAGCGTGCGCAACACGAAGTGCCTGATCATTGCCGGAGCCTTCCTTGCTCCCCTGGTGACGGCTGGTGCAGCACATGCCGAATTCAGGGTTTGCAACGGTACACAGAACCTGGTCGGCGTCGCCATCGGATATCGCGCCGCGGAAGGGTGGGTCACGGAGGGCTGGTGGCAAGTGCCGGCAGCGACGTGCGCGACCCTGATCGAGGGCGAGCTCAAATCACGTTATTATTATCTCTATGCTGAAGACGCTGCACGCGGCGGCCGCTGGGCCGGCGACATCAAAATGTGCGTCGCCGAGAACGAGTTCAAGATCGTCGGCGTACAGGATTGCTATGCACGCGGCTATCAGCAGATGGGCTTCAAGGAATATGACACCGGCCGCCAGGGCAGCTGGATGGTCCAGCTTTCCGATACGCCCGGCACGCAAGAAAGCCAGAATTGATGAAGCGTAACCGCAAGGTCAAGATCCTCGCCACCCTCGGACCTGCATCCTCCGAAGAATCCATGATCCGAAAGCTGCACGAGGCGGGTGCAGATCTCTTCCGCATCAACATGAGCCATGCGAGCCATGATGTGATGCGCACCCTGATTGCGCGGATCCGCAGCGTCGAGGCGGCCTGCGGCCGGCCGATCGGCATCCTCGCCGACCTGCAGGGGCCGAAGCTTCGCGTCGGCAAGTTCGCGGCGACCACCGTCGAGCTCGTTCCGGGCCAGACCTTCACGCTCGACAACCGCGACGAGCCCGGCGACAACACCCGGGTCTACCTGCCGCATCCGGAAATCCTGGAAGCGGTGAAGCCCGGCCACCGGCTCTTGATCGACGACGGCAAGCTGCACCTGCGTGCGGAAAAATGCGACGGCAAGAGCATCGTCACGACGGTCGTCTCCGGCACCAAGATCTCCGACCGCAAGGGCGTGAGCCTGCCCGACACGCTGCTCGGCGTCGGCGCCCTGACGGACAAGGACCGCTCCGACCTCGATGCGGTGCTCGCGACCGGTGAGGTCGATTGGGTCGCGCTCTCCTTCATTCAGCGTCCGGAAGACCTCGCGGATGTCCGCAAGGTGGCACGCGGCCGCGTCGGCCTCATGTCCAAGATCGAGAAGCCGCAGGCGATCGAGCGCATCGACGAGATCATCGAGCTCTCCGACGCGCTGATGGTGGCGCGCGGCGACCTCGGTGTCGAAATGCCGCTCGAAGCGGTTCCGGGCCTGCAGAAGCAGCTGATCCGCGCCTGCCGCAAGGCCGGCAAGCCGGTCGTCGTCGCGACCCAGATGCTGGAATCGATGATCTCCGCCCCGGTCCCGACCCGTGCGGAAGTCTCCGACGTCGCGACCGCCGTTTTCGAAGGTGCGGACGCGATCATGCTGTCGGCCGAATCGGCGTCCGGCCAGTATCCGGTGGAAGCCGTCTCGACCATGGCGTCGATCGCCTTCACCGTGGAGCGCGAACCGCACTATCCGGGCATCATCTATGCCCAGCGTGCCCAGCCGGAAGCGACGGGGGCGGATGCCATCTCGCTCGCCGCCCGCCAGATCGCCGAGACGCTGAAGCTTTCGGCTATCGTCTGCTACACGTCGTCCGGCACCACCGGCTTGCGTGCCTCGCGCGAGCGTCCCGAGGTGCCGATCATCGCGCTCTCGCCGGTCATCCAGACGGCCCGCCGTCTCTCGGTCGTATGGGGCCTGCACTGCGTGGTCTCGGAAGAGCCGACCGACCTCGACGACATGGTCAATCGCGCCTGCCGGATCGTCGTACAGGAAGGCTTCGGCAAGCCGGGCGACCGGGTGATCATCTCCGCCGGCGTTCCGCTCGGCACGCCGGGTTCGACGAACATGCTGAGGATCGCCTATATCGGGTCGGACGGCCTGAGCGGCGTCTGACGATCTCTGCTACGAACGCCGAACGAAAAGCCGCCTTCAGGGCGGCTTTTTCATGCGTGATTGAAGGATGTTCGTGTGGGGCTACCGGTCATGCCGCCGCATGGCGGGAGCCGGTGCGGCAACACCGCCCGCTTCAACGCTCCGGCTCCAGCCGCTGCGCCATGGCCTGCAGGTCGTGTTCTTGGCCCGCGATCTTCTCCATCGCCGAAATTGCGAGATGGCGTGCGGCATAGTCCGGCTTGTGGCCGAGGCCCTTGATCCAGACGAGTTCGGATCCCTCGATGTCGCGGGCAAGCCCGCGCGAATGGATTTGCGCCAGAACGATGTCGTCGCTGTCACCCGTGACGATCACCGTCGGCGCCTTGATCTCGCGATAGCGGGGCGAGAACTGCGACACATAGCCGTGCAGATTGGCGACGTCTTTCGCATTGGCGTGGAAGGTGGCGGGGCGAAGAACGAGAGTAGGGGCGGTGTCTGCAACATAGGTGTCGGGACGTGGATTGGGGGCGAAGACGTTACGGGTGGCGGCTTCCAGCCGTGCCATGCCGGCATGCAGTGCCACCGTATGGCAGAAAAGGGGGCCGACAACCGGCGTGGAGGCCAGGCGATAGTACCAGTCTACGCCACCCGGCCAGGGATGCGTCGCTGGCGCAAGGAACAGCAGGCCCACGGTCTTGTCGGGGTACAGAACGCCGAAGCTCGCCGCGATCGCGCCGCCGAAGGAATGGCCGACGATGATCGCCCGCTCGATGCCGCGCTTTTCCATGAGCAGCGCGATCGCCGCCGCCTGGCCGTCCGGATAGGCGTTTTCCGGACCGCCGCGTTCGGAATAGCCGTGGCCCGGGCGGTCTACGAAGAGCAATTCGGCGCGGTCTCGGAGAGGTTTCAGGAACGTCGCTGCCTGGTCGCGCAGATTGCCACTGGTACCATGAATGAAGACAATGGGCGGAAGGTCCGGATTCCGCCCGGCCGGGACGTGCAGTGCGTTGACGGCGAAACCGCCGAGATCAGTTTTCTCGCCGATATTGGGGGCGTTCTCTTCGATCGCGCGGGCCCGCAGCGCGGTGCCGGCGGCGGAGAGCGATGCGAGACCGACAAGGGAGGCGAGGGCGGAAAGGAGCATGATTCGAATCCGGAAGGTTCGGGGCCGGGTCAGAGGCTGTGGATCGAGGAAAGGGGGATCGGCAGGGGGCGCCGGGCATGCGGATCGACGCAGGCACACTCACGTCCGGCTGCCGGCGAGCTTCTCCGAGAGCTTCGTTACCAGGTCCTGCGCCTCGCGGTCGGTCGGATAGATCTCGAGGTAACGTTCCCACGCCTTCAGCGACATTTCCTCCCGGCCACGCTCGGCAAGGATCGCGGCCATGCCGGCGAGCGCTCCGAAGTGGCGCGGCTCGATCGCCAGTACATGCTCGATGTCGGACATTGCCTTGCTGTAGTTGTTCATGGTGTAGTGGAGCGTGGCGCGCTGGTTCCATGCGCCGACGAAGTCCGGCTTCAGCGTGATCGCCTGGTCGAGGAAGTCGAGCGCGGCCGGATTGCGCTTCTCCTTGATTGCCTCGGACGCCCACTGCATCAGGAGGTCGATGGTCGGGCTGCCGGAGGTGTTCCAGTGGGTGGTGATCTCCGCGGCGATTTCGCTCGCCGCTTCCGGGTCACGCTCTCTCTTGAGGTCGGTCAGGAGCGACTGGATGTCCTTCACCGACTCGTCACCGAGCGTCTGCGCCTCGGTCGCCGCGTTCTCCGTGGAGGAGGGGCCGATGTCCTGGGAGAGGGCCGGACCGCAGGCGACAAGGAGGCCCGCAATCATGAACGTGCAACGAAAATAGCGCATGCGGTTATGATAGACCGCCTGCGCTATGTTTCAAATCAAAATCAAGAGAAGGCCGCAATCGTCGCTTCCCTCCATCCAGCCCGGCAAACCCGGGTGATGGCGTGAGACGGCGACGCGTCCCGCAGATCAGCCCTGACGGGCCTTGAAGCGCGGGTTCTGCTTGTTGATGATGTAGACGCGACCCTTGCGGCGAACCAGACGGTTATCGCGATGACGGGCCTTGAGCGCTTTCAGCGAATTCTTGATCTTCATTTTCCTGATCCGCAACGGTTGCCGGGGAACTTTCGATTCGCCCGTTGTCTTCAACAATCAAAAGCGCGCCGCGGGGCGCGCTCCTTTAGGGTTGGTGGCCAATAGCCCGACAAAGCCCTTCGTGTCAACCGGTTGGACCGGTTTTCCAGCGCTCCGCGCCGGATTTTCCTGCCTTATCAGCGGCGTCCGGCCGTCAATTCGGTGACGTGTCCCATCTTCCGGCCGGGCCGCGACTCGGTCTTGCCGTAGAGATGGACGAGCACGTCGGGGCGCGAAAGCCAGTCGGGTACCTGCAGGATGTCGTCGCCGATGAGGTTGGTCATCACGCAGTCCGAGTGGCGGCGAGGATCGCCGAGCGGCAGGGAGGCGATCGCCCGGATATGCTGCTCGAACTGCGAGACGACGCAGGCCGCCTCCGTCCAGTGGCCGGAATTGTGCACCCTCGGCGCGATCTCGTTGGCGACGAGGCTGCCGTCCGGCAGGACGAAGAACTCGATTCCGACAACGCCGACATAGTTCAGCGCATCGAGGAGCTTCTTCGCGGCGTCGCGGGCGGCCTGCGCCGTAGCGTCGGAAATACGGGCGGGCAGCGTCGAGGTGTCGAGAATGCCGTCACGATGGACGTTCTCCGCCGGATCGTAGCAGGCGACCGCACCGTCAGTCCCGCGGGCGGCGATGATCGAGATTTCGCGCTCGAAGGGAACGAAGCTTTCGAGGATCAGCGGCACGCCGCCCAAGGCTTCGAAGGCGCCGGCGGGGCTTTCGTCCGCCGAACGGAAGACGCGCTGGCCCTTGCCGTCATAGCCGAGGCGGCGGGTCTTCAGGACGCCGCATCCGCCGAAATCGGCAAGCGCCGCCTCGAGCTGCGCCTGATCGTCGACGGCATGGAACCGCGCGGTCGGGATACCGCAGCCGTTCAGGAACCGCTTCTCCGTCAGCCGGTCCTGCGCCACTTCGAGCGCCTTCGGCGGCGGATAGACCGGAACGTTGCGGGCCAGCATCTCGGCGGCCTCGACCGGAACGTTCTCGAATTCGTAGGTGACGATGTCGCAATCGGCCGCAAGCTCGGCGAGCGCCACCGGATCGGCATAGGCGGCCGTGATCTGGCGGTTTGCAAGTTGCGCGGCCGGACAGTCCGCCTGCGGTTCGAGGATGATCGTGCGGAAATTCAGGCGGGAGGCGGCAATGGCCAGCATCCGGCCGAGCTGGCCGCCGCCGATGATGCCGATGGTGCGGGCGCTCATGCTTCGTCCATGGGGTATTCGGCGACGGCGGCGGTCTGGCGTTCGCGCCATTCGTCGAGCCGGTCGGCGAGATCTTCGTCAAAGAGCGCCAGTACGGCGGCGGCGAGCAGCGCGGCGTTCACCGCGCCGGCCCTGCCGATCGCGAGCGTGCCGACGGGGATGCCCGCGGGCATCTGGACGATCGACAGCAGGCTGTCCTGTCCGGAAAGGGCTCGCGACTGGACCGGAACCCCGAAGACGGGCAACGGCGTCATCGCCGCGGCCATGCCGGGCAGGTGTGCCGCGCCGCCGGCACCGGCGATGATGACCTTGAACCCTTCGTCACGCGCACCCTTGGCGAAGGCGACCAGCCGATCCGGCGTTCGGTGAGCGGAGATGATGCGGGCCTCGTAGCTGACGCCGAGCGCGTCCAGCGTATCGGCGGCATTCTTCATGGTTTCCCAGTCGGATTGGCTTCCCATGATGATGGCGACGGGAGGGCGCTCCTCGGTCATCGTCGTGGCCCTTTCTCTCAGGCGATGATATCGGGAATGATCTGGTCTTCGAGCTTGCTCATCCGGTCCTTGATCACAAGCTTCTTCTTCTTCATGCGCTGGATGCGCAGGACGTCGCATCCGGTCGCCGTCATCGCGTTGATCGCAACGTCGTAGTCCTCATGCTCCTGGCGGAGTCTTGCCAGCTGAAGCCTGATGTCCGCCTGTTCCTGATCGGGCATGTTCGTGTCCCCATGTCGTCTTCGTATCTTTGTCGATTGCGCCGAAGATTCGCGCAAGCTCCTATCACCAAATGCAGGTAACGGGAAGTTATCCTTGATCCGGAAATTGCGGCGACGAGTCGCTGCTTTGGCCTTCGACAAAACACATTCTTCGTGTCACACTGCTGTCGTAATGCCTGAGGCCCCAGCGGTGGACGGCTGGAGGCAGGCGAAAGGAAGGACGCATCAAATGACCATTCAGGCTCATCTTGAATCGCTCGAAAAGAAGCACGGAGCCCTTGAGGAGAGGCTTCACACTGCTCTTACATCTCCCTCCGTCGATGACAAGGAAATCGCAGAGATCAAGCGGCACAAGCTGCGCATCAAGGACGAGATCGAACGTCTGAGGTCGTCCACCCGACACTGACATTTCTCGTTCCCGCCGGGTGGGCCGTCGGACCCGCCCCGGCTGAGAGACAATTCTCCGATCATCCTTATATGCCCCGGAAACCAGAGCGGTTTTCGGGGCTTTTCGTTGTCAGAGGTATTGCCGGGAGGCGACACACGCGAGGCGAGGGCAAGCGTCTGCGAAGGACGGGGACCGGGTCTCAGTTCCAGAACTGGTCGAGCCAGAGGTTCATCCGGTTGAAGCCCGGAATGTTCACCGAGTAGATACGCTTGGTGCCGGATGCGGTGACGGTCACGAGGTCACAGTCCAGCAGGGCCTTCAGGTGCTGGGAGACGGCAGGCCGGCTGATCGGCAGGCCCTTGGCAAGATCGTTGACGGTCCTGGGGGCTCGGCGAAGCTCCTCCAGGAGATGGCGCCGGTTCGGGTCGGCAATCGCTGCAAAGGGATCCGAGTTCGACATGGCGTCAACCTACGGCAAGTGGGGCCGTCGGGCAAGACAAGATGTGCAGTGCAGCAAACCTTGCGCTCGCTCTCGGTGGCCTAGAACTGCAGTCCGTCCCAGACGAGTTTGCCTGCCGCGACCAGCACCATCCCATACATCAGCGGGTAGAACACCGCGGGCTTCAGGTAACGGACGATGCGGGCGCCGATCAACGTCGAGACGAGGGCGACCGGCAGCAGTGTGGCCGACAGGGTGAGGTTGGTGCTGTCGAGGTTGCCGAGCGCAAAATAGGGGATGACCTTGATGGCGTTGACGATCGCGAAGAAGCGCGTGCTGGTGCCGGTATAGGTCAGCGGGTCGAGTTTCAGGGGCAGTACGTAGATCTGGAAGGGCGGGCCGCCGGCATGGGCGACGAAGCTCGCGTAGCCGGAAAGGCTGCCCCAGATGGTGCCGGCGACGGGGCGTTCGGGCGCGGCCGGCCGCTCCTCGTGCCGTCGCGGACCGAAGGTTTCGACGAAATAGCGAACGGCGAAGAGAAGGGCGATGCCGCCGAGAATGAGGCGCATGGCGTTCGCCGAGACATAGGCCGAGGTCGCCCAGGCGATGGCGATGCCGAGGATCGCGCCCGGCAGCATGGCGAAGAGCGTCGGCCGGTTGTTGTGTTTGCGCCAGGCCCAGAGCGCGACCGCGTCCATGACGAGCAGGATCGGCAGGAAGATCGCCGCTGCCTGGAGCGGCGGCACCACGAGCGCCATCATCGGGACGCCGATCAGGGCGAGCGCACCGCCGAGGCCTCCCTTGGAAAGACCGACGAGGGCGACGGCCGGTATCGCGGCGGCGAAGAACTGTATGTCGGGCAGCATTTGTTTCCATTGATCCTTGGACCAGACCGGTCTATCGGATTCACTTGAACAAAACGAGGGTGGAATCTGACACCCCCTATCGATTTCGCCGAAAATGGATTGACCGATGACCGGACCTGAAGACCGCTGCCGCCTTGTGCTGATCGTGCCCGACATCGCCGATGCGGAGGAAAAGGCCCGCATCGTCGGTGACGCGCTGAGGGGCGGGGATGTCGCCTCCGTCATCATTCCGCAATACGATCTCGACGATACGGCATTCCAGAAGCATGCCGAGAAGCTGGTGCCCGTCATCCAGGCGGCGGGCGCTGCAGCGCTCGTCGTCGACAACAGCCGGGTCGCCGGTCGCGTCAAGGCCGACGGCCTGCACATCACCGGCAATGCGGCAGCGCTCGCCGAGGCGGTGGAGAAGCATGCGCCGAAGCTGATCGTTGGTGGCGGCAATGCGATGGATCGCCATCACGCGCTCGAGATCGGCGAGGTGCAGCCGGATTACATCTTCTTCGGTCGGCTCGACGGTGACATCAAGCCGGAGGCGCATTCGAAGAACCTGGCCCTCGGCGAATGGTGGGCGGCCATGGTGGAAATCCCCGCGCTGGTGATGGGAGGCAACGATCCCGCATCGGCGCTCGCCGTCGCTGAAACCGGCGTGGAATTCGTCGCTCTCGGCAGGGCGGTGTTTGCCGACCCCGCCCAGGCTGCGAGCGTGGTCGCGTCGGTCAATGCGGTCCTTGACGAAAAAGCGCCACGGTTTGAAGATTGAACCTCGTCATGCGGTTCATTCGATATTCTCTCGGCATCCTGTTTTCGTCCGTCTCCATTGCGCTCTGGAGCGGCCATGCCGCGCCCGTGCGGGCGCAGGGCAAGGATGAGGCGCTCACCCGCCCGCTGCCCGCGGACGCAGGCACGCTGGAGCGCGGCGACCGCCCGACCTCCGGCAACGGTGCGGGCAAGGACGGGGCGGGCTCCTCCTCCAAGGGGCTTACCCTTTTCGAGCGCATGGGAGTGCCGCTTCCCGACCTGCCGCCCGAGCCGGAATACAAGGGACCGGTCGACGACGCCTACGGCGCCTTCCAGCGCGGGCTCTATCTCACTGCGATCGACAAGGCACTGCCGCGGGCGCAGCTCGGCGATCCGGCGGCGCAGACCCTGATCGCAGAGATGACCTCGCGCGGTTTCGGGGTGAAGCGCGACGAAAAGGCCGCCGCCTTCTGGTACGGGCAGGCGGCGGCAGGCGGTGATCCTGCGGCGATGTTCAAGTATGCGCTGCTCCTCATGGAGGGCCGCGATGTCCCGCGCGACAAGGCCAAGGCCGACGAATACATGCGCAAGGCCGCCGAGGCCGGCAACGCCTCCGCGCAGTTCAACTGGGCGCAGACGCTCGTCTCCGACAATCCCGGAGAGAAGGGGCTCAAGCTTGCGCTGCCCTTCTACGAAAAATCCGCCGAACAGGGGATCGCCGACGCGCAATACGCTGTCGCGCAGGTGTACAACGCCGTCAGGGATGTTCCAGAGGACAAGAAGTCGAAGGCCCGTTACTGGCTGCTGAGGGCGGCGCGCGCCGGCTTCGACACCGCCCAGCTCGACATGGGGATCTGGCTGGTGAACGGCATCGGCGGCGAGCGGAACTACGACGAGGGCTTCCGCTGGTTGAGTCTCGCCGCGAAGCGCGGCAACGTGGTCGCACAGAACCGTCTCGCCCATCTTTACGTCAACGCGCTCGGTACACGTCCCGACCCGGTCGAGGCGGCGAAGTGGTACGTGCTGTCGCGCCGCGCCGGGCTCAAGGACCCTGCGCTCGAGGACTTCTACCTCGGCCTCACCGACGAGCAGCAGAAGAAGGCGATCGAGGCGGCGAACAAGTTCCGGCGCGGCTGAGCGTCCGGTCGAGCCCATTCTGCGGGCGCGGATTCGGACATTTTCTCTGGCGGTCTCCGCGGTGGAATGCGAACATTCCGAATCGGACGGGCGCGTCATCGCTGCCGGGGGAGTGGATGGACGAGATCGAACTCTATCAGCGGCTTGGACTGGCGATCGCGATCGGGGCGGCGGTCGGCGTCGAGCGCCACTGGCGCGCCAAGGACGAGCCGGAAGGCGCCCGGGCAGCCGGCATCCGCACCTTCACGATGATCGGCATGACCGGCGGCGTCGCCGGCCTCGTCGAGAAGTACCTTTCCCCGGGTGTTGCCGGATCGGGAATCGCCGTCACGGGCTTCCTGGTTGCGATGACGCTGGTGGTCGCCGTCTTCGAACTGCGCGAGGCGATCGCCTCGAAGTCCTTCAGCGTCACCTCGGTTGTCGCGGCCATGCTCACCTTCGGCCTCGGCGTTGTCGCCGTCCTCGGCGACATGACGCTCGCTTCGGCCGGCGGCGTGGCGCTGCTTGCGATCCTCGCTGCCAAGCAGTTTCTCCACCAGGCGATCCAGCGCCTGCAATGGGTCGAATTGCGTTCCGCGGTGATCCTGCTTGCGATGACCTTCGTTCTCCTGCCGGTCATTCCGGAAGAGCCGATCGGGCCGTTCGGCGGCGTCTCTCCGGCAAGTCTCGTCCTGGTCGCCATCATGCTCGCCTCGATTTCCTTCGTCGGCTACGTGGCGGTGCGCATTCTCGGTCCCTCGCGCGGCGATCTGCTGGCCGGCGCCATCGGTGGTCTCGTCTCGTCGACGGGCACCACGATCGCGTTTGCCAGGCAGGCTCGTGACGAAGAATCGAGCCGCACGCTCGCTGCCGGCGCCATTGCCGCCGGCGCGGTTTCGCTTGTCCGTACCGCCTTTCTCGTCGGAACGCTTGCCGCCTCGCTGCTGCCATCGCTCCTGCCGCCGCTCGCCGCGGGCGGTTGCGTGATGACGGCTTACGCACTCCTGCTTGCCGCTCGCGCGTCGCCGAGCGACGGTGCGCGCATGCCGCAGAACCCGTTCGAGCTTTCGGCGGTCGCCAAGATGGCGCTGCTTCTCGTGGTCGTCGCCTTTCTGGCGCGCGCCGCAGCAACCTATTTCGGCGCGGCCGGCCTCATCCTTGCGGCAGGGTTGTCGGGGCTTGCGGATATCGATGCCGCGACCGTTGCGGTCGCCGGCATGCTTCCGACGCTTACCCGGGAGACGGCCGTGGAGGCGATTGGCATCGCGGTGTTCGCCAACATTGCCGCCAAGGCGGTCTATGCCTCGGCCCTTACCGGCCGGGCTTTCAGCCTGCATGTCTGGGGTGCGTCGATCCTCGCCTCGCTCGCCGCTTTGGCGGTCACTCTCGTGCCGCCTGTCTCCTGAAGGCCGCCGCTTGCCCGAGAAGACAGGCAAAGCCCCTTGAATTCGGGCGATTTTTGTGGTCTTGAACCGGCTCCGCGATCCTTCATGCGCCGCCGCTCACCGAAGCCGCGCGCCTCGCCGCAGATTTCAGGGAAAATATCGAAATGGCCCGTTCAGCTCTTCTCAATGTCATGGTTCAGGCCGCACTCAAGGCCGGCAAGTCGCTGGCACGCGATTTCGGCGAGGTGCAGAACCTGCAGGTTTCGGTGAAGGGGCCCGGTGACTTCGTCTCGCAGGCAGACTTCCGTGCGGAGAAGATCGTCCGGGAAGAACTGCTGAAGGCGCGCCCGACCTACGGCTTCCTCGGCGAGGAGAGCGAGGAGATCATCGGCACCGACGGCTCCCATCGCTGGCTCGTCGATCCGCTCGACGGCACCACCAACTTCCTCCACGGCATTCCGCAGTTCGCCGTGTCGATCGCGCTCGAACGCAACGGCGAAGTCGTCGCCGGCGTCGTCTTCAATCCGGCGACTGACGAGCTCTTCACCGCCGAGCGCGGCGGCGGCGCCTTCCTCAACGACCGACGTATCCGCGTTGCCGCCCGCAAGGCGCTGTCCGACTGTGTCATCGCCTGCGGGATCCCGCATCTTGGCAAGAGCAATCACGGCAAGTTCCTGGTCGAACTCCGGCATGTGATGGGCGAAGTCTCCGGCGTGCGCCGGATGGGCTCTGCGGCCCTCGATCTCGCCTATGTCGCGGCGGGCCGCTTTGACGGCTACTGGGAAACCCACCTCAACGCCTGGGACATCGCAGGCGGCCTGATCCTCATCCGCGAAGCGGGCGGCTTCAGCAGTGACGTCGACGGCGGAACCGAGATGCTTTCGACCGGCACCGTCGTTGCCGGCAATGAATACATCCAGAAGGCTCTGGTCGAGGTGATCAACCGGCCGGTGCCGAAAGCCTGACGCTGTTCCGCCGAGCTGTGGTCGGCGACGGCTTGCCCCTTCAATTCGTCTCAATTTTCCACTAGCCTCCCGCTGCAAGATCCCGGGAGGCTGAGGACGATATGGTGAAAGTGAAGCTGGCGGACCTGGAAGCGGCCGAGACGGGGACGGGGAATTACGAGCACAAGCTCTCGAGCCCGATGCCCTTCTTCACCACCATGCTGATCTTCCTGATCATTGTGGGTTTCATCACCGCGATCCTCTACCGGCAGGCCCATGCGGCCTTCGTGACCAATCCCGGACTGAACGGTCTCATCCTCGGCGTGCTCGCCGTCGGGATCATCCTGGTCTTCAATCATGTCCTGGCGCTGCGGCCGGAAGTGCGGTGGTTCAATTCTTTCCTCGCCGCCGGCAGCGCCGACAAGGTTGGCCGCGAGCCGCGCCTGCTCGCACCGGTGCGCTCACTGATCGGCAGCCGTCGGGACATGGCGATCTCGATCGCCTCGCTTCGCTCCATCCTTGATTCGATCGCCACGCGGCTCGACGAATCACGCGACACCTCGCGCTACCTGATCGGGCTTCTCGTCTTTCTCGGCCTCCTCGGCACCTTCTGGGGCTTGCTCGGCACGATCGGCTCGATCACCGCGGTCATCCAGTCGCTCGATCCGTCTTCCGGCGACAGTGCCGACGTGCTGCAGGCGCTGAAGAACGGGCTCAGCGGACCGCTGAGCGGCATGGGCACGGCGTTTTCATCCTCGCTGCTCGGTCTTTCCGGCTCCCTCATCCTCGGCTTCCTGGACCTGCAGGCGGGGCGCGCCCAGAACCGCTTCTACACCGAACTCGAAAACTGGCTTTCGTCGGTGACGGACGTCGGCTCCGATCTCACGGTCGCCGAGACGCCGGCCGTTTCCTCGGACGACATGAAGCGGCTGATCGGACAGATGCACAAGTTGATGACGCAGCAGGCCGGCGCCAACAGCGAGCGCTCCGTCGCCGCCGTCGCCAATCTCGCCGAGGGCATTCAGGGCCTCGTCAAGAACATGCGCAACGAACAGCAGATGCTGCGCGACTGGATCGAGCAGCAGCAGGAGGATGCCCGCGCCATGCGCAAGGTCCTCGAACGGCTGAACGACAAGATGGGCGGGGATGAGTAACCGATGGCCCTAGCGCGCAATCGCCGCCGGGAACGGGGCGTCGACTACTGGCCAGGCTTCGTCGATGCGCTGTCGACATTGCTTCTCGCCATCATGTTCCTGCTCACTGTCTTCGTGCTGGCGCAGTTCATCCTGAGCCGTGAAATCTCCGGCAAGGACGAGGTGCTCAACCGGCTGAACAGCCAGATCGCGGAACTGACCGAGCTGCTCGCGCTGGAGAAGAGCGGCAAGCAGGACCTCGAAGACACGCTGGCGACCTTGCAGTCGTCGCTTTCCGCATCCGAGAGCGAACGCAGCCGCTTGCAGCAGCTTCTCGCAAGCGGTGCCGGCTCGGCGGAAGCCGCAAACAGCCGCATCGGCACGCTCAACCAGCAGCTCGACCAGGAGAAGGAAGTGAGCGCGCGGGCGCTGAGCCAGGTGGAACTGCTGAACCAGCAGATCGCCGCACTTCGGGCGCAGATCGCCGCCGTCGAGCAGGCGCTGCAGGCCTCCGAGGCCAAGGACCAGACGTCGCAGGCGAAGATTGCCGATCTCGGCCGGCGCCTCAATGTAGCGCTCGCCCAGCGCGTCCAGGAGCTCAACCGCTACCGTTCCGATTTCTTCGGCCGGCTGCGGGAAATTCTCTCCGACCGCGAGAACATCCGCATCGTCGGCGACCGCTTCGTCTTCCAGTCGGAGGTGCTCTTCCCGTCCGGCGGCAGCGACCTCAACCCGGAGGGTGAAGTCGAGATGGCCAAGCTCGCGACGGCGCTCATCGATCTCGCCAAGGAAATCCCGGCGGAGATAAACTGGGTGCTGCGCGTCGACGGCCATACCGACAACGTGCCGCTGCTCGGCACCGGCCGCTATGCCGACAATTGGGAGCTCTCCTCGGCACGCGCCATCGCGGTGGTGAAGTTCCTGATTTCTCGCGGCGTACCGTCCAACCGGCTGGTCGCCGCCGGCTTCGGCGAATTCCAGCCGATCGCCGAGGGCGACAGCCCGGAGGCGCGCTCGCAGAACCGGCGTATCGAGCTGAAGCTCACCGAACGATGATACCAAGCCTCGGTTCATATCACCGAGACTTGGTATAAGTCGCTTGTCCCCACAGGGGCAGGGTTGTCAAACCCTTACGTGTTCGTAAAAGTAAGAAACGGGTACGGGAGGGGGAGATAATGGACTTTGATGTACTGGTGATCGGGGGAGGGCTCGCCGGGCTCGTCGCCGCGACCGAGGCGGCGGACCGCGGCCTCAGGACCTGCATTCTCGACCAGGAAGGGGAGCAGAACCTCGGTGGCCAGGCCTTCTGGTCGCTCGGCGGCCTCTTCTTCGTCGACAGTCCCGAACAGCGCCGGATGCGGATCCGCGACAGCTACGAGCTGGCACGGCAGGACTGGTTTGGATCGGCCGGCTTCGACCGGCCCGAAGACCACTGGCCGCGGCTGTGGGCCGAGGCCTATCTGCAATTTGCCGCCGGCGAAAAGCGCGACTGGCTGCACAGGCAGGGGCTGCGCTGGTTTCCGGTCGTCGGCTGGGCCGAGCGCGGCGGTTCGCTCGCCGCTGGCCACGGCAACTCCGTGCCGCGCTTCCACGTCACCTGGGGAACGGGGCCGGCGGTCATCGCGCCATTCATCCGCCGCGCCCGTGCCGCAGAGGCCGCGGGCCGTCTTACTTTCCGTTTCCGTCATCAGGTCGACCGGCTGATCGTCACCAACGGTGCCGTCACGGGCGCACAGGGAACGATCCTCAAGCCGGACGCCATCCAGCGCGGAGGCGCAAGCTCGCGCCATCCCGTCGGCGAGTTCGAGATCAGCGCGGGTGCGGTGATCGTCACGTCCGGCGGCATCGGCGGCAACCATGATCTCGTGCGCAAGAGCTGGCCCGTGGAGCGGCTCGGCCCGGCGCCGAAATCGATGGTCGCCGGCGTGCCGGCCTATGTCGACGGCCGCATGCTTGCGATCGCCCAGAGCGCGGGCGGGCGCATCGTCAACGGCGACCGCATGTGGCACTATACCGAAGGCCTCAGGAACTACGATCCCATCTGGCCGAACCACGGCATCCGCATCCTGCCCGGGCCGTCCTCCTTCTGGTGCGATGCCGACGGCAACCGCTTCCAGGCGCCGGCGATGCCGGGCTTCGACACGCTGGCGACGCTGAAGGCGATCCGCGCGCGTGGTCATGAATACAGCTGGTTCATCCTGACGAAAGCGATCATCAAGCGCGAGTTCGCGCTCTCCGGCTCCGAGCAGAACCCGGATTTGACCGGCAAGGACATCCGCCTCCTTCTCTCTCGCCTCGGCCGCAATCCGCCGGGGCCGGTGCAAGCCTTCATGGACAAGGGCGAGGATTTCGTCGTCCGCGACAATCTCGAGGATCTCGTCGCCGGCATGAACGAGTTGACCGGCGAACACCGTCTCGGCTTGCAGCATGTCCGCGCGCAGATCGAGGCCCGCGACCGGGAACTCGACAATCCGTTCAACAAGGATGCGCAGATCACCGCAATCCACGGCGCCCGCAAGTATCTCGGCGACAGGTTCATGCGCACCGCGAAGCCGCACCGGCTCCTCGACCCGAAGGCCGGGCCGCTGATCGGGGTGCGGCTGCACGTGCTGACGCGCAAGACGCTTGGTGGGCTGCACACAGACCTCCATGCACGCGTGCTCGGCGCCGGCGACGAGCCTGTCCCCGGCCTCTATGCTGCGGGTGAGGTCTCCGGCTTCGGCGGTGGCGGCATGCACGGCTATAACGCGCTCGAGGGCACGTTCCTCGGCGGCTGCCTGTTTTCCGGTCGCGTTGCCGGGCGCGCGGTCGGCGCCTGACGGAGGCGCGGAGCCGCCGCTATTTGGCGGCGGCGATCAGGTCGTGGGCACCGGTTTCGAACTGCAGGCGGGCGAGCTTCGCATAGAGGCCACCCTGGCGGATAAGGCTCTGGTGTGTGCCTTCCTCGGCGATCCGGCCGCCATCGAGCACAAGGATGCGGTCGGCCTTGAGCACGGTCGCGAGCCGGTGGGCGATGACGATCGTCGTGCGGTTCTGCATCAGGCCGTCGAGCGCCTTCTGGACCAGCGTCTCGCTTTCGGCGTCGAGCGCCGAGGTCGCCTCGTCGAGCAGCAGCAGCGGCGCGTTCTTCAGCAGGGCGCGGGCGATCGCGATCCGCTGGCGCTGGCCGCCGGAAAGCGTGATGCCGCGTTCGCCGACCTGGGTGTCGAAACCCTTCTCCAGCCTGTCGATGAACTCACGCGCCTGAGCGGCCTCGGCCGCGGCGATCACATCGGCGCGGCTCGCATTCGGCGCGCCGAAGGCGATGTTGTCGTGGATCGACGAGGCGAAGATCGTGACGTCCTGCGGGACGATGGCGATGCGGGCGCGCAGCGCGTCGGGTGCGACCTCGCGAACGTCGAGGCCGTCGAACCTGACCGTGCCGCTCACCGGATCGTAGAAGCGCAGCATCAGCGAGAAGACGGTGCTCTTGCCGGCACCCGACGGGCCGACGATCGCCACCGTCTCACCCGGCTCGACCTTGAAGCTCAGGCCTTTGAGGGCCGAACGGCCCGGATGGCTCGGATAGGAGAAATGGATGTTGTCGAATTCCACCCGGCCGGTCGCCGGTTCGGGAAGCGCCTTGGGCGAGGCGGGCGCGGCGATCGCCGGTTCTTCGTGCAGCAGTTCCATCAGCCGTTCGGCGGCACCGCCGGCCTGGGCGAGTTCGCCCCAGACTTCCGAGAGCGATCCGAGCGCGCCGGCGGCGATCACCGAATAGAGCAGGAACTGGCCGAGCGTGCCTGCGCTCAGCGTTCCAGCGAGCACGCTCTGCGCACCGTACCAGAGAACCGCGACGACGCTGCCGAAGACGAGGGTGATCGCAAAGCCGGTCAGGAAGGCGCGAGAGCGAATCGCCGTGCGGGCGGCTGCGTAGGCGCTCTCCACCGCGTCGCCGTAGCGGGCGGTCGCGATCGCCTCGCCGTTGAAGGCCTGCAGCGTGCGCGTCGCGCCGATCGTCTCGCTCGCATAGGCGGTTGCTGCGGCAAGCGTATCCTGTGCCGCGCGGGACCGCTTGCGCACCGACCGGCCGAAGCCGACCAGCGGAAAAACGATCACCGGTATCGCGATGAGGACGAGAACCGAGAGCCGCGGGCTGGTGTAGATCATCATGCCCACGGCGCCGAGACAGAGGATCGAGTTTCGAAGCGCCAGCGACGCGCTCGCGCCCACCGCCGACTTGATCTGCGTGGTGTCCGCGGTCAGCCGCGAGACGATCTCGCCGGACTGGTTGACGTCGAAGAAGGAGGGCGAGAGCCGGGTCACATGTTCGAAGACGGCGCGCCGAAGGTCGGAGACCACCCGCTCGCCGATCGAGATGACGTAATAGTAGCGCATGGCGCTGGCGACGGCGAGCAGCACGGCCATGACCACCAGCATGCCGAAATAGCTGTTGATGAAGCCACGATCGGCGCCGCTGAAGCCGTGATCGATCATCCGGCGGACGGCAAGCGGCAGTGCCAGCGTCGTTCCCGCGGCAAGCGCCAGGAAGAAGAGGGCGGCCGCGACCATGCCCCGATAGCGTTTCAGGTAGGGCAGGAGCCCGCCAAGCGGCTTCAACGAACGTCGCTTTTTCGACTCGGACTCGGTCACCTCGGACACCTTGGCATTTCTCCCGTTCGCCCTTCGCGCTCCTGCGCTTGGGGCTCTTGTTATCCTTGCGCCCTTCATGTATAGGCACGGCATCGAATTGGGAAGCCGTGGCCTGATCGGGACTACGGCTTCATTTATTAAATAGGTTCCGAAGATGCAAACGCGGCTTTTCGGTTCCTCCGGCACAGCAGGAAGATCGTTATGAAGGCTGACATCCATCCCGAATACCACATGATCAAGGTGGTCATGACCGACGGCACCGAATACGAAACCCGTTCGACCTGGGGTTCGGAAGGCGCTGTCATGAACCTCGAAATCGACCCGAAGTCCCATCCGGCCTGGACGGGCGGCAACCAGCAGCTCATGGACCGCGGCGGTCGTCTCTCGAAGTTCAACAAGCGTTTCGGCGGCCTCGGCCTCTAATCGCTTCGAAGCTTCTGCTTCCGTTTTCAAAGCCCGGCCTCGCGCCGGGCTTTCGCGTTTGCCGTCCCGGCGTCGAGGCCGTGCGTCGTACAGACTGCGGAAACGAAAAATCCCGGCGAGGCGGTGCCTGCCGGGATACCGTGAAGCGTGGCGTGTCGCGTCGGTCAGTTGCCGCTGAAGGCGGTCCGCAGCAGGTCGAGCTGGGCCTTGACGCTGTTTTCGTTGTCCGGAACGACCGCCGTTTCCGCCGGGCGATAGATTTCACGGTCGAGCAGTGCGATGCGGTTCTGCAGGCGCAGAGAGCGTTCGACGAGATCGCGGAAGGCTTCCGGCAGGTCGTTCCAGCCGGGTGCCGCCTTGTCGACGTTGAAACCGTCAAGGCGGACCTTGCTCTTCTCCGACATCACCTGATCGCGGCTCATCTCGCCGTTGTTGACGGCGCGCTGCAGAAGCAGCCACGAGGCCATCTGCATCAGCCGGGTGGTCAGCCGCATCGATTCGGCTGCGTAGAGCACGGAGGCCATGCGCGGCAGGACCTTGGCGGCGGAGCGGCCAGGGCCGTCGAGATAGGCGGCGGTCTCCTCCACCAGCCCCATTCCTTCCGAATAGATCGTCTTGAACTGGTTCGAGGTCGCAGCGCGACCCGCAAAGCTGATCGTATTCACGCCGACTTCCGACATCGTCATTACCCCTGTCTTACGCAAAACTCTCGCGGCCGCGTCTTGTTTCATCCCCGAAGGATGCTTTCCGGCTCTTATGGAGTCACGATGCTATCAATACCTTAAACGCGCAAGGCAAATCTTAAGGAAAGGTTAATTCCCACAGTTTTGCCGGGCGCCCTTCAAAACGTCAAAAAAAGAGCCGCGAAAGCGGCTCTCAAGGTAAAACAGGGAGAAAATCAGACCTATTCGCCATGAGGAGAAACTGCCTGAATCCAGAAGCTCTGGATGGCAATTACATTAACGAAGAAGAGTTAATGAACGGTTAACCGCCTGCTTCAGAGTGTTGTTCCTTGCGACAGTCGGAGATACGTCGGGCAGCCGGTCTCTATACTTTCGGACGGAACAGACTTTCTGCAGCGAGCTTTCCGGCCTGCTTGCGCTGCCGCTCGGCATCGAGACGGGCGATCTCCTCTTCGAGGAGGCCGATGCGCGCGGTCAGTTCGTCGGCAGAAAGCATCGAGAGATCGGAACCGATCTCGTGCACCGTCTTCTTCTTCGGGCGTTCGTCGTCGCTCATGCTCATGGCCTATTCCTCCTGGCTTGCAACTTCGGCCTCCGCCACGTCGGCGAGCGGCGCCGCACGGGGATCGAGACTGAGGCTTTCCGGCGTGCTGGTCGGCGCCGCGCCCACGGGGATCTTCGGCACGTAGTCGCGTTCCTCCGCGGGCACTGCCGCGCGCAAGCGGCTGCGATAGATGGCATAGGTGGTCAGGAGCCCGTGCGACACGGCGGTCACGGCAAAGAGGGCGTAGGGGCCGAGCCTGGTCATCACCGGACCGCCGAGCGTGGGGCCGATGATCGTGCCGATCCCGAAGAGGAGCAGAAGGCCACCGGAGACCTTCACGAAGTCGTCGGAGCGAGCGAAGTCGTTCGCATGCGCCACGGCGATCGGGTAGAGCGCGTTGGCGGCGGCACCGTAAAGCGCGACGAAGCCGATCAGCACATAGGCATCGTGCGGCTGGACGAGTGCCAGGATCACGGCAGCGAGCGCCGCGACGCCCGAGAGCGCCGCCAGCACGTAGCGGCGGTCGGTGGTGTCGGAGAGCTTGCCGGCCGGAAACTGCATGATCGCACCGACGAAGATGGTCAGACTCATCATCACGGCGATCGTTCCCGACGAAAGCCCGGCGCGCGCACCGAAGACGGCGCCGAGCGTGCCGTAGGCGCCGTTGGCGATGCCGATCAGCAGGATGCCGACGAAGGAGATCGGCGAGTTGCGGTAGAGGCTGCGCAGGTCGAGGCTGACCGATTTCAGCGGCTGCGGCGTTGCCGCCGTCGACAGCGTCGTCGGCAGCATGGCGAGACAGTAGAAGATCCCGCAGAACATGAAGAGGACGGTGGTCGACGGATCGCCGAGCGGCACCAGCATCTGCCCGCCCACGACCCCGATCAGCGTGATCGAGATGTAGAAGGAGAAGATCATGCCGCGGCTCTCGTTGGTCGCCCGCTCGTTCAGCCAGCTCTCGATGATCATCGAGGTGCCGGCCGTGCAGAAGCCGGTCACGGCTCTCAGCGCCACCCACCAGAACTGGTCGACCTGGATGCCGGTCAGGAGCGCAATGATCGCGATCAGCGAGATGAAGCTCGAGAAGGCGCGCACATGGCCGACGCGCATGACCACCTTCGGCGCGAAGAAGCAGCCGAGCACGAAGCCTGTCGCCCAGGAGGTGCCGAGCAGGCCGAGGACTTCGTTGGAATAGCCCTCGGCGGAGCCGCGCACGGGCAGCAGCAGGCCGTGCAGG
The DNA here is from genome assembly GCF_024054295.1 of Ciceribacter sp. RN22. Classification (NCBI taxonomy): domain Bacteria; kingdom Pseudomonadati; phylum Pseudomonadota; class Alphaproteobacteria; order Hyphomicrobiales; family Rhizobiaceae; genus Ciceribacter; species Ciceribacter sp. RN22. The sequence goes on along the minus strand of NZ_JAMXLD010000002.1, from coordinate 564,891 downwards.
CCGTTGCCGAGGAAGAGGAACAGGGTGCCCAGGAGGAGGGCGAGGACGGGCAGCAAGTTACGGCGCATGGGTGCGATTCGCAGCTTTCTATTCGAAGCTCACTAGAGGTCGACTGAAACGTCACAGATTGCAAGACGAGCGTGTCAAAGATCAGTCCCACCTTGCAGCGGCGTCATTGAGAGGCAAAGGTGTCCGCCATATGACGCTTCTCCGATTCTTCCGCAAGGACCTGCAATGACCAAAGCGATCGCCGCCTTTCTGATCCTCGCCATGGTCGTGCAACTCATCAAGCCGCTCGGGGTTCCCGGGCTGCGCAAACGCGGCGACTTCTGGAAGCTGGCCGTCCTGGCCTTCGTGATCTGGTCCGTCGTGCTTCTCGTCCGTCCCTGACGGGTCAGATCGAGATCGTGCCGCGCATCACCTCGACGCAGTCGCCGGAGATATCGACGGTGTGGACGTGGCCGCCCCGCTTTTCCGTCGCGACGTGGATATGGCTTGTGCGCCCCATCTCGACGCCCTGTTCGATCAGGAAGCGGAAATGCCCGTGGTCCGCCAGCTCCAGCGAAGTCAGAAGCGCGCCCAGCGCGGCGGATGCACTGCCGGTCGCCGGGTCCTCCGGCACGTTGTCGAGCGGCGCGAACATGCGCGCGCGGATATGCTCGCCGTCGAGCCGGGTGTAGAGGAAGAGCGGGCAATCGCTCTCCTCGGCGGCGAAGGTGGCGCACATCTCTTCCAACGTCTCGACGTTCGGTTTGGCGCGGCCAAGCGCATCCAGGTCGGAAAGTTCGGCGACGACGAATTTGAGGCCGACCGAGGCGAACGAGGGCGCATGCCGGTCGGCGACGATGTCGTGCGGGGAGAGGTCTGCCGCGCGGGCGAGAAGCGGCACCGGAACCTGGGCGCCGACCGAAAGCGGCTGCGGTGCCCGGATCGTCGCCCCGCGCACGGCATCGCCCAGTCTACGGAGCGTGACAGTGACGAGGCCCGCCTTCTCCTCGAAGCGCAACGCCTCGCCGACGGACTGGCCGAAAATCCGGCCCATCCGCCCGACCACGAAGGCAGTGCCGACATTCGGATGGCCGGCGAAGGGAACTTCCGTGGTCGGCGTGAAGATCCGCACCTGCGCGGTGTTGTCGATCTCTTCCGGCGGCAGCAGGAAGGTGGTTTCGGAATAGCCGAACTCGGTCGCGATCCGTTGCATCTCTTCGGTCGTCAACTCGCTGCCGTCCAGGATGACGGCGAGCGGATTGCCGCGAAAGCGGTGTTCGGTGAAGACGTCGACGGTGACGAACGGACATTCCCGCATGGCTGATACTCCCTGATCATGATCCCCAGCCGTACCTATAACGAAAAAGCCCGGCGCGGGCCGGGCTTTCGTGTCATCGTGACAAAGGTTCAGGACCGCATCAGGCCTTGTTGACGCTCGCGGCGTAGATCTGGTCGATCGTTTCGGTGAGGCTCGCGTCGAACTCTGCGTCGCTCATCGAGACGCGCAGCTTTTCCGTCAGCGCGCGCGAGAAGCTCGCAATCATCCCGTGGTTGTGGCTGAGCTTTTCGCAGGCGTCGGCGGTGGTGTAGCCGCCGGAGAGGGCGACGACGCGGACGACCGATTTGTGGGCGACCAGAGGCGCGTAGAAATCGGCGGTCGTCGGGATCGTCAGCTTCAGCATGACGCTTTCACCGGCCGGCAGCTTGTCGAGCTGGGCGGCGATCTCGTCGCGAAGAATGGTTTCGGCCTCGACCTTCGTCGGGCTCTTGATGGAGACTTCGGGCTCGACGATCGGGACGAGGCCCTGACCGATGATCTGGCGTGCCACTTCGAACTGCTGCTTCACGACGGCGGCAATCCCGGCCTTGTCGGCATGAGCGATCACCGAGCGCATCTTGGTGCCGAATATGCCCTTTTCGCGACCGCGGATGAGGAGGGAGTCGAGATCCGGCATGGCCTTCATCATCTGAACGCCGTTCTGTTCGGCTTCGAGGCCCTTGTCGATCTTGAGGAAGGGCACCACGCCGCGCTTTTCCCAGAGATAGGACGGAACGGGCTCACCATCGACGTCGCCGTCCATGGTCCGCTCGAACAGGATGGCGCCGATCACCTTGTCGCCGGTGAAGGCGGGCGCGCTCATGATGCGGACGCGCATGGCATGCATCAGGCGGAACATCGCCTCGTCGCCCTGGTAGTCGGACTCGGAAATGCCGTAAAGGCTCAACGCTTTGGGTGTTGAACCACCGCTTTGATCCAGCGCCGCAATGAAGCCGGGTGCAGAGGTGATCTTGTTCAACATCTTCGCGTCCACCATATCTCACTCCTATCCCTACAGTGGCGCGATACGCGCTCACGTAGGTTCGTTGATGTTACGACCAATCGGCAACGCCGAATTCATCAATCCCGGATCGATATCGCTGAGATGTTCGGCTATTTCGCCTTTCCTCCGGGGCTGCAACTGGCCGATAACAGAAGTTTCCCTAAAGGCAAATCCCGGTCTAATTGATTGAAACGATTGAAATTATTTCAATCGTTTAAAATAACTGAAATCTTTAAACGGGATGTGACGGCGGCGCGGGAATGTGGACGATCCGCGCCGCCCCGATCGCATATGAGGCGGTCAGGCGGTCCTGGAGAGGACTGCCACGCCCGGCAGTTCCTTGCCTTCCATCCATTCGAGGAAGGCGCCGCCGGCCGTCGAGACATAGGTGAAGTCGTCGGCAACGCCGGCATGGTTCAGCGCCGAGACGGTGTCGCCACCGCCGGCGACCGAGACCAGCTTGCCCTCGCGGGTGCGGTCGGCGGCATGGCGGGCGGCCGCAACGGTCGCCTTGTCGAAGGGCGCGATCTCGAAGGCACCGAGCGGGCCGTTCCAGACGAGGGTGGCGGCGCGGCTGATCCAGGCATTGACCGCCTCGACCGATTTCGGCCCGACGTCGAGGACCATGGCATCGGCCGGGATGGCGCTGATGTCGACGGTCTCGTTCTCGGCGCCGGCCTTGAACTCGCGGGCGACAACGCCGTCGGACGGCAGGACGATGGCGCAGCCGGCGGTCGCAGCTTCAAGCATGATCTGCTTTGCTGTGTCGGCGAGGTCGTGCTCGCAGAGCGACTTGCCGACATTGGTGCCGTTGGCGGCGAGGAAGGTGTTGGCCATGCCGCCGCCGATGACGAGTGCGTCGACCTTCTTCACGAGGTTCATCAGGAGGTCGATCTTGGTCGAGACCTTGGCGCCGCCGACGATCGCGACGACCGGACGGGCCGGCTGACCGAGGCCCTTTTCGAGCGCTTCGAGCTCGGCCTGCATGGTGCGGCCTGCATAGGCCGGCAGGTGGTGAGCGAGGCCTTCCGTCGAGGCGTGGGCGCGATGGGCGGCGGAGAAGGCGTCGTTCACGTAGATGTCGCCGTTCTTCGCGAGTTCGGCGGTAAATTCAGGCGTGTTCTTTTCCTCGCCCTTGTGGAAGCGGGTGTTTTCGAGCAGCAGGATGTCGCCGTTGTTCATTTTGGCGATGGCGTCGGCGGCCGGGGCACCGATGCAGTCGGAGGCGAAGGCGACGCTTTGGTCCAGCACTTCCTCGACGGCCGGTGCGATCAGGGAGAGCGACATGTCGGCGACCGGCTCACCCTTCGGCCGGCCGAAATGGGCGAGCAGGATGACCTTCGCACCCTTTTCCGAAAGCTCGTGAATGGTGGGCGCCACGCGCTCGATGCGGGTGGTATCGCTGACCTTTCCGTCCGTCACCGGAACGTTGAGGTCCACACGGACCAGTACGCGCTTGCCGGCAATGTCGGTCAGATCGTCGAGTGTCTTGAAAGCCGCCATGGTTATACCCGTCCCTCCAGTCTCTTTGGGTTCTAAAACGTGAGGGCCGGACATTACTACGCCTGACCCGCGACGCAAGGCGAGGGCGGGGCAAAATTCACTCGGCCGCCTTGCGGATCTTGCGGAGATAGTCGCGCAGCGCGTGAGCAATCTCCCGAAGATTGAGGAAGATCGGCAGTTTGGTGGCCGGCGCCACCGGCTCCAGCGAAACGCCGACCGAGGCGATATGTCCCGTCTCATCGATGTCGCGGACGATGAGGACGATGGTGCCGAGGCGGACGCGGTCGGCGTAATCGGCCCTGCCGCCGAGGCGTTGCTCGATGAGCTCGGCGACGGTGATGGCGCGCTCCGCCTCGTTCACGAGCAATGGTCCGTAGGCCTGGTCGAGATTGTCGACGCGGGTCGACGGGGCGATCGCGAACATGCCGAAGAACTCGCTGTCGTTCTCGTCCACCGGCGCCTTGCTGGCGAAGAGGCGGTCGAGCAGGCGCGAATAGCCCGGCGCGATGAAGAGATAGACCTGGTCGTTTTCCCTGAGCCGGCCGGCATACTGGTAGCGCATCGACTTGCCGTCGCGGATCACGAGCGACGGCATCGCCCAGCGGGGAATGCGCTCGCCGCGCAGGACCGGGCTGTCGGCGACGACGCGGTAGGCGAGCAGTTCGTGGTTGGCGGCGCCCGGCAGGTCGAGCTCCAGCTTGTCGATCGCGCCGATGCGCGGCGGGATGATGAGCCCGAGCTTTCGGGCGACGGGCTTGATCGTCCAGCCCTGCAGGAGCAGCGAGATCATCACGACGATGAAGGCCGCGTTGAAGTAGACCTGCCCGCCTTCCAGGCCACCGAGGATCGGCAGGATCGCAAGCAGGATCGAGACGGCGCCGCGCAGGCCGACCCAGGCGATGAAGCCGGTTTCGCGCTGGGTGTAGTCGAACGGCAGGAGGCAGAGCCACACCGCCAGCGGACGCGCCACGAAGACCAGGAACAGGCCGAGGATGACTGCCGGCAGCAGGATCTGTGGAAACTGCGAGGGGGTCGCGAGCAGGCCGAGCACGAGGAACATGACGATCTGGGCAAGCCAGGTCATGCCGTCCTGGAAGCGGGTGATCGAGCCGCGGGCGGGGATCTTCTGGCTGCCGGCGTAGATGCCGGCCACGTAGACGGCGAGGAAGCCGCTGCCGCCGACCGCGCCGGTGTAGGAGAAGACGAGGAGGGCCATCGTCAGCATGAAGATCGGCGCAAGCCCCCGTTCGATGGAAATCCGTTTCAGCACGAAGACGATGATCGCGCCGCCGATCAGCCCGAGCGCGAGGCCGAGCCCCATCTGCTCGACGAAGAGGCGCAGGAGCGCCATGTCGAAGCCGGCATAGCCCTTGCCGGTCGACAGCAGCTGCACCAGCGCCATGGTGAGAAAGATCGCCATGGGATCGTTCGTGCCGGACTCGACCTCGAGCGTCGAGCGCACCCGGTCGCGGATGTTGATGCCGCCGATGCGCAGCAGGAAGAACACCGCCGCCGCGTCGGTCGAGGCGACGATCGAGCCGAGCAATGCCCCTTCGAGGAAGGAGAAGTCGAGCAACAGATGTGCGAGCGCGCCGAACAGGCAGGCGGTGATCAGCACGCCGACGGTCGAGAGCAGCAGCGCCGGCGTCGCCGACAGCCTGAACGACTGCAGGGAGGTCCCGTAGCCGGAATCGAACAGAATGATCGCGAGCGCCACGGAGCCGAGCGCGTAGGCGAGCGAATTGTTGGAAAAGTCGATGCCGAGGCCATCGACGCCGGTCACGAGCCCGATCAGCAGGAAGAGCAGGAGGAGGGGAGCGCCGAAGCGGAAGGCGAGCAGGCTCGAAAACGCCGCCAGGAGGACCAGCGCCGTGCCCACCAGCGTCATCGCATAGAATTCGTCCACCTGCTCATCCCCTTCGCCGCCGCTCTCACCGTCTCGTCCCGCGCCTGCCGATCATACCGGACCCGCGGGCGTAGCGCGAAAGCGACGATAACGCTTTCCGCCCCGGTGTCGGGGTCGGTGCAGGGCTGGGAACGATCTGGCAGGACTGCCGAAAGACGAGAACCGCACTTGTCGCCCGCAATCGTGATCAGAGTAGGGCGGGAGCGGGAAAAATGAAAGGCGGACCGGTATCCCGGCCCGCCTCCTCGAGGACAATCGTTGGGTCGATCGCTCAGATGAGCTTGCCGAGGGCGACCGCCGTGTCGGACATGCGGTTGGAGAAGCCCCATTCGTTGTCGTACCAGGTGAGGATACGGACGAAGTTGCCTTCGAGCACCTTGGTCTGGTCGATCGCGAAGATCGACGAGTGGCTGTCGTGGTTAAAGTCGCGCGAGACCAGCGGCTCCTCGGTGTAGCCGAGAATACCCTTCAGCGCGCCGTTCGACGCTGCCTTGATGGCGTCGTTGATTTCCTGGGCGGTGGTGTTCTTCTTGGCGACGAACTTGAAGTCGACGACCGAGACGTTCGGGGTCGGCACGCGGATCGAGGTGCCGTCCAGCTTGCCCTTCAGGTGCGGCAGGACCAGGCCGACGGCCTTGGCGGCGCCGGTCGAGGTCGGGATCATGGACAGGGCTGCGGCGCGGGCGCGGTACAGGTCCTTGTGCATGGTGTCGAGCGTCGGCTGGTCACCGGTGTAGGAGTGGATCGTGGTCATGAAGCCGTGGTCGATGCCGACGGCGTCGTCGAGCGTCTTGACGACCGGCACCAGGCAGTTGGTGGTGCAGGAGGCGTTGGAGATGACCAGGTGATCCTTGGTCAGCTTGTCGTGGTTGACGCCGAAGACGACGGTCAGGTCGGCGCCATCGGCCGGAGCCGACACGATGACGCGCTTGGCGCCGGCGGTCAGGTGGGCGGCCGCCTTGTCGCGCGCGGTGAAGATGCCGGTGCATTCCATGGCGATGTCGACGCCGAGTTCCTTGTGCGGAAGCGTCGCCGGATCCTTGATCGCCGTGACCTTGATGGGCTTGCCACCACCGACGATGATCGTGTCGCCTTCGACCTTCACATCGGCCGGGAACTTGCCGTGGATCGAATCGTAGCGCAGAAGGTGGGCGTTGGTTTCGACCGGGCCGAGATCGTTGATCGCGACCACTTCGATGTCGGTGCGACCGGACTCGACGATGGCGCGCAGCACGTTGCGGCCGATACGGCCGAAGCCGTTGATGGCAACTTTAAGAGTCATGGCGTTCACTCCCCTGTAGAAAAGAATTCGAAACTAATGGATCGCAGGGCGTTGGCAATCGCCCTGCGACAATTTGACGTTAGCCAAGCCGGGTTTCGGCGGCGGCAACCACGGCTTCGGCGGTGATGCCGAAGTGCTTGTAGAGCTCCTTGTACGGGCCGGAGGCGCCGAAGGAGGACATGCCGATGAAGACGCCGTCGGAGCCGATGATGCTGTCCCAGCCCTGACGGATGCCGGCTTCGATGCCGATCTTCACCGGCGCATTGCCGATGATCGCCTGGCGGTAGGCTTCCGGCTGTTCGGCGAAGAGTTCGAAGCAGGGGACCGAGACGACGCGGGCGGGAATGCCCTTGCCGGTCAGTTCGGCCTGGGCCTTCAGCGCGATCTCGACTTCCGAGCCTGAGGCGAAGATCGAGACCTTCGCGTCGCTTGCCGATACGAGTTCGTAGGCGCCGCTGGCGCAGAGGTTCTTCTCTTCATACTCCGTGCGCGCCGCGACGAGGTTCTGGCGCGTCAACGCCAGGCCCGACGGGCGGTGCTTCTGTTCGAGCGCGATCTGCCAGCACTCGGCCGTCTCGGTCGCATCCGCCGGACGGAACATCAGCAGGTTCGGAATGGCGCGCAGCGCCGCCATGTGCTCGACCGGCTGATGGGTCGGGCCGTCTTCGCCGAGGCCGATCGAGTCGTGGGTCAGCACGTGGATAACCCGAATGCCCATGAGGGCGGCAAGGCGGATCGACGGACGGCAGTAGTCCGAGAAGATCAGGAAGCCACCGGAATAGGGGATCAGGCCGCCGTGCAGCGCGATGCCGTTCATGGCGGCGGCCATGCCGTGCTCGCGGATGCCGTAATGGATGTAGCGGCCGGAGAAGTCGGTCGGGGTGATCGACTTGGTCTGGCTGGTCTTGGTGTTGTTCGAGCCGGTCAGGTCGGCGGAGCCGCCGATCGTCTCTGAAAGCACGCCGTTGATGACTTCGAGCGCGTCCTCGGAGGCCTTGCGGGTCGCGACCGTCGGCTTCGTTTCGGCGAGCTTCTTCTTGTAGGCGTCGATCGTCGCGTCGAAATTGCCCGGCAGGTCGCCGGCGAAGCGCCGGGTGAATTCCGCCCGCTTGTCGGCATCCGCCGCGGCGAGGCGTTCCTCCCAGTCCTTGCGGGCCTTGGTGGAGCGCAGGCCGGCGAGACGCCAGGCGTCGAGCACGTCGGCGGGGATGGTGAAGGCTTCCTCGCCCCAGCCGAGCGCCTTGCGGGCGGCGGCGATCTCGTCGGCGCCGAGCGGCGAGCCGTGGACCTTGTGGGTGCCGGCCTTGTTCGGCGCGCCATAGCCGATCACGGTCTTGCAGGCGATCATCGTCGGCTTGTCGGACTTGCGGGCTTCCTCGAGCGCCGCGGCGATCGCTTCCGGATCATGGCCGTCGACGGAAAGCGTGTTCCAGCCCGAAGCGCGGAAGCGCGTATGCTGGTCGGTCGAGTCGGCAAGCGAGATCGCGCCGTCGATCGAGATGCCGTTGTCGTCCCAGAGAACGATGAGCTTGTTGAGCTTCAGGTGGCCGGCGAGCGTGATCGCTTCCTGGCTGATGCCTTCCATGAGGCAGCCGTCGCCGGCGATCACGTAGGTATAGTGTTCCATCAGTTCGGCGCCGAACTCGGTGGCGAGCTTCTTTTCGGCGATCGCCATGCCGACGGCGTTGGCAATCCCCTGGCCGAGCGGCCCGGTCGTCGTCTCGATGCCTGAGGCGTGGCCGTATTCCGGGTGGCCGGCGGTCTTCGCACCCAGCTGGCGGAACTGCTTGATGTCTTCGATGGTCATGTCCTCGTAGCCGGTGAGATAGAGGAGGCTATAGAGGAGCATGGAGCCGTGGCCGGCGGAAAGCACGAAGCGGTCGCGGTCGGGCCAGAGCGGGTTCTTCGGATCGAACTTCAGGAAGCGGGTAAAGAGGACGGTCGCGACGTCGGCGGTTCCCATCGGCATGCCGGGGTGGCCGGAATTGGCCTTCTCGACTGCGTCCATGGCAAGAAATCGGATCGCATTTGCCATCCGGTTGTGTTTTTCGGGAGAAATCATCGTTTTTCCGCTTGTTCCGAGTCACTGGGGATGTCCGCACCTGCCGCGGACCGCCTGAAGGCGGGTGATCCATAGCAGGTGAGGCGCGCGAGTCAATAAATCCGCAGGGTCTGCGGTTCCGATCCGCCGAGATTTCGCCTTGCCGGAACATGGTCGGCGCGCCGTGCCGGGCGGGTTCGGTTGTCGTTCGCGCGGCATTTCTGCCTCGTCCACAGGATAGGCGAATCCGTGCCTCTCCGGTTTTATTGACGGGTGGCAACACAAGCGAATACTGTCGAAGAAACACGATGACGGGCTTCGGTGTCCGATTCGGTGGACTTTTTTCGGAAGGCCGGGACAAGCAATGTCGACGGACAACACGGTTGAGGCGGCGCTCGGCGCCCTGCGACAGGCGATTTCGGGCCTGGAGAACGCCGTCGACATGCGTTTCGAGGCCCAGCGCGAGAACGCAGAGGTCGAAAGCGAGGTGAAGCGCGTCCATGCCGACCGCGCCCGGCTCGCCCAGGAACTCGACCAGTCGGAGTTTCGCGCCAACCGGCTCGAGGAAGTCAATCGCGAGGTATCGCGCAGGCTGGTCACGGCGATGGAAACGATACGGGCGGTGCTCGACCGCTGACGGTCGACGGATGCGTGGTCTCGGTATGCGGAAGGGCATATGGCACAGGTAACGGTGACAATCGACGGGAAAGCCTACCGCATGGCCTGCGAGGAGGGCCAGGAGGCGCATCTCGTCGAGCTTGCGACCCGGTTCGACAACTACGTCTCGCATCTGAAGTCGCAATTCGGCGAGATCGGCGATCTGCGGATCACCGTCATGGCCGGGATCATGGTGATGGACGAGCTTTCGGAGACGAACCGCAAGCTCGCCGAGATGGAGCGCGAGCTTGCGAGCCTGCGCGAGGGCCGCGATACGGCGGCCGCGGGAAACCAGCGCAAGGAAGAACTGCTCGCCGCGACGATTGTCGAACTCGCCGAGCGGCTGAACGCGATCACCCGCAAGCTGACGGCGCGCCCTTCGAGCGCGGCGGCGCAGGAAAGCTGAGTCCCGGGCCTTTTTGACGACATGGCCTCTGGCGCGGCGGGGCGTTTGGCCCTATATCAGGCGTGCGGTCTGCGCCTCACGACAGGAAACCACAATCCCTGGGGCCATACTCGATCCAGAGGGAGCTGTCCCTGGCCAGGCCCGTGGGCTTGGACACACGGCGCCCACCTACTTTTGTAGGCGCCCAGGATCGTAAAAACTCCATCGGTTGCCGTGGATCGCACTTCTCTTTCTTACATCGACGGCCGTTGCGCGAGGGCGAGCATCGCCCCGAAGGCGATCATCATGCTGCCGCTCACGCGGTTCACCCATCCGAAAGACGACTTCCCCTTCGCGAAGCGGCCGAGCCGGCGGCCGGCGATCGCGTAGATGGTGATCGCGATCACTTCCAGAACGAGGAAGATGACGCCGAGGACCGTGAAGCTTACCGCGTAGTTTGCGGCGTCGAGGAACTGCGGGAAAAAGGCGGTGAAGATCAGGATCGCCTTCGGATTGCCGATCGCCACCCAGAATTCCTGTTGCGCGAGCTTCTTCATGGAAAGGGCGGTCCTGATCTCTGCCGCGTGTTCGATCTGCGGCGCACCGGCGCGCAGGATCTTGATGCCGAGCCAGACCAGATAGGCGGCACCCGCCCATTTGATGGCCGAGAAGGCGATTTCCGAGGCGATCAGCAGTGCGCCGAGGCCGACGGCGGTGATGACGATCATGATCGCGAAGGCGGCGATGCGGGCCATCGAGGCGGCTAGCGCGACGCCGACGCCCCAGCGCATGCCGTTGGTGAGCGCGAGGAGATTGTTCGGCCCGAACGCCATGTTGAGCGCGAAGCAGGCGGGGATGAACCACAGGATCGTATGCAGGGACATGGGCGTACCGGTTGGCGAGAGGAGAATGTCCTTGTATCGGGCGCGCCGCGGCTTCGCAACAGGCGGTGGTCTTGACCCGCGATGACCCTGCTGCCTAATTGGGCCGTTCCGTCTGTGCCCGGGAGAGTGCCCATGTACCAGCCGCCGCGATCATTCGCGACGGCTTTGTGCTTGTGGGATGCCCGAGCCGGTCAGAATTCTTCCCAGCTGTCCTGCGATGTCGCCGGAGCGGTGTTGCCGCCGCCGAAAGCCTTGGCGAGGCTTCCCACCATCTTGCGCGCCGGAGAGGCGACCGGTCGTGCCTGGGCCGACGCCGGACGAGGGGTCGCGGCGCGCGGCGCCTGCCCGGCGGACTGATAGGCGGGAGCGCTCACGCCGCGGTCGCTCATGCGGAACTGCGAGACGAGGCCGGCGAGACTGCGTGCACTGTCGGCGAGACGGTGCGTGACTGCCGTCGCCTCCTCGACCATTGCCGCATTCTTCTGCGTGAACTGGTCCATATGGTTGACGGAGCTGTTGATCTCGTTGAGCGCGGTTGATTGCTCGCGGGACGCGGAGGCGATCGCGGAGATATGCTCGTTGATCACCGCCACCTGGTTCGAGATCTCGCCGAGCGCCGCACCCGTCTGCTGCACGAGCGACACGCCACCGGCGACCGCTTCGCCGGATCTGTTGATCAGGACCTTGATGTCCTTCGCGGCGTTGGCGGAACGCTGAGCCAGTTCGCGGACCTCCTGCGCGACGACGGCAAACCCCTTGCCGGCTTCACCTGCACGGGCCGCCTCGACACCGGCGTTGAGCGCCAGCAGGTTCGTCTGGAAAGCGATCTCGTCGATGACGTTGATGATCTTGGAGATTTCGCTCGACGCCTGCTCGATGCGGCCCATGGCATCGATGGCATCGGAGACGACCTTGCTCGAGCTTTCGGTGCTCTGGCGTGCCTTGATCGCCATGTTTGCCGCGTCGTCGGCCTTGGCCGAAGAGCCGCGGACGGTCGAGGTGATCTCCTCTAGCGCGGCCGAGGTTTCTTCGAGCGATGCCGCCTGCTGTTCGGTCCGCTTCGACAGGTCGTCGGTCGCGGAGCGCATCTCTGCGGAGCTCGCCTCGATGCCTGCGGTTTCGGCCCGCAGTTCCGCCATGGTACCGGCGAGCTTTTCGACCGAATTGTTGAAATCGACGCGGAGCCTGTCAAGGTTGCCGGCAAAGGAGCGTTCGATGCGGACCGTCAGGTCGCCGTCGCTCAGTTTCTGAAGAGAACCGGCGAGAACTTCGATGGCGTCCTGAACGGCGCGCGCGTCTTCGACCTTGGCCAGTTCGCGTTCCTGGCGTTCGCGTTCGCTGCGGGCTGTGGCATCGGCAGCCTCGCGTTCGATCTCGATCTTCTGGATCGCGCTTTCACGGAACACGTTGATGGCACGCGCAAGGGCGCCGATCTCGTTCTTGAGATCCTGATCCGGCACTGCAGTGTCGAGATGCCCGGAGGCGAGACTGTCGGCAACCGCGGTGAGGCGAGGCAGGGCACCGACGATACGGCGGACCAGCAAGGCGACGAGAGTGGCGGCGATCACCAGCACGATCAGTGCAGTGATCCCGATCGCGTAAATCATCTCGGCCGCGATGCTGTTGATTTCGGCTTTGCGGACGCCGGCATAGAGGATGCCGAGAACGTCGCCTTTCGGCGAGAAGATCGGCTGATAGATGGTGTAGTAGGGCGTTTCCAGGATCACGGCCTCGCCGCGATAGATCTGCCCCTTTGTCACGAAGGGATAAACGGCGCCCTTCTGGCCGAGTGCCGTGCCGACGGCACGGTTTCCGTCCGGCTTGATGATGTTGGTGGTACGGCGCCAGAAGTCCTTGCTCTGCGGATCCCAGGCGAAGATCGTCGCGGTCTGGCCGGTCATGCGGCCGATCGTGTCGATCATGGTGTGATCCGTAAATTCCGTCGGGATCGATTCCATCTCGATCCGCGCGACATTGCCGTCCTTCCCCCAGGTCACCTTGGTTCCGGGGAGATCGCGTTCGATGAAGGTGGCCGCCGTCCGCAGGCTGGCGTTCTGGCCGGCGATGGCCTGTTCCTGGATGCGGTTCTCGATGCTGTTGGAGATAACCCAGGAGACCGCGCCGAGCGACGCGACCAGGATGATCACCGTCGTCACGGTAATCGTTTTCGTGATGCCGAAGCGCGAAAAGATCTTCATGTAGACGTGCCCCTTTGACATTGGCTTTCACGTCAGTCTAAGGCCCTGGGGTTAACCCTTGGTTGTCCGGGCAAATCCAAAATGGAATTTGACGGATGCAAGAAAATGCGACGTGCGCGAGTTCCTTCTCGATCAAGGGGGCGCAAGGGGGCGGAGAGGTCTTCGGTCCCCTGTTTCGCGCCGCGGCTTCGCGGCAGGTGGTGGTCTTGACCCGCAATGACCCGGCTGCCTAATTGGGCCGTTCCGTCTGCACCCCGGAGAGTGCCCATGTACCAGCCGCCGCATCATCGCGAGGATCGTCGCGAAGTCCAGCATGCCCTCATCCGGAGCCATCCGCTCGGGCTTCTGATCTCGTCCGGAGAGGGTGGGCTTCTCGCCAATCCGATCCCCTTCCGGCTGGTGAAGACGGAGGAGGGGCTGGGCACGCTTCAGGCGCATATGGCGAAAGTCAATCCGCAATGGCGGGCGCTTTCCGGCGGCGCGGAGGTTCTCATCGTCTTCCAGGGTGCCGATCACTACATCACCCCGTCCTGGTACGAGACGAAGCGCGAGACCGGCAAGGTCGTGCCCACCTGGAACTATGCCATCGTCCAGGTCCGGGGCACGGTCCGGGTGATCGAGGACAGCCAGTGGCTGAGGGCGCAGGTGGACCGGCTGACCGACGGTCACGAGAGCAAGCGCATGATCCCGTGGGCCGTCGGGGATGCGCCCGACGACTTCATCACCGCCCAGCTGAAGGGCATTGTCGGCATCGAGGTGCAGATCACCACCATCGAAGGCAAGTGGAAGGTCAGCCAGAACCGCAACGAGGCCGATCGCCGCGGCGTTGCCGAAGGGCTCGACGCTGAGGGGAGCGCCGCGGCCGGCGTGATGGCCGCCATGGTGAAGACCTATGGCGGACTTGACTAGTCTCGTGTCTCAGACAGCTAGCCCCAGTTCCTTCTCGCGCTCGATATAGGCGCGCTGCCTGTCGGTCACGTAGTCCCGCACGATCGGCGCCGCATCGCGCTTGCGCGACAGCTGCAGGTGGAAGACCATCTGGCTGCCGGCGCGGAACATCATCTCGCAACTGATCAGGTAGAATTCCCACATGCGGGCGAAGCGCTCGTCATACATGGCGACGACCTTGTCGCGGTTGGCCTCGAAGCGCCGGCACCAGTGGGCGAGCGTGGTCGCGTAATGCACGCGCAGAACCTCGATGTCGGTGACCCACAGGCTGTTCCGCTCGGTGACGGAGACCACTTCCGACAGCGCCGGCGAATAGCCGCCGGGGAAGATGTACTTGCGCAGCCACGGGCTCGTCGTGCCGGGCGGGCTCATGTGGCCGATCGAGTGGATGACGGCGACGCCGTCGTCCGGCATCAGAGCGTTCAGCTTCTTGAAGAACTCGTCATAGTGCTGCACGCCGACATGCTCGAACATGCCGACCGAGACGATACGGTCGAACGTTTCCGTCACATCGCGATAGTCTTTGAGTTCGAAGCGGACGCGGCCCGCAAGGCCGGCATCGGCGGCCCTCTTGGTCGCGAGCGCGTGCTGTTCCTTCGACAGCGTCACGCCGACGACCGAAACGTCCTCCAACCGGGCGAGGTAGAGCGCGAGATCGCCCCAGCCGCAGCCGATATCGAGCACCTTCATGCCGGGCTTCAGGTTGAGCTTGGCCGCGAGCAGCCTCAGCTTGTTGCGCTGCGCCTGTTCCAGCGTCTCCTCCGGTTCGCGGAAGTAGGCGCAGGAGTAGAGCAAGTTCTCGTCGAGGAAGAGTTTGTAGAAGTCGTTGCCGAGATCGTAGTGGTGGGCGACGTTCTGCTGTGCCTGGCCCTTGCGGTTCGACTGCTCGCGCTTGCGGAACCGCATGCGCACGGCGCGGATGACCTTCTGGATCGGATAGGAGCCGAGCGACAGCCGGTTGATCGAAAACAGCATCAGAAAGTCGCGCAGGCTCGAACCGTCCTCGAACCGCATGGTGCCGTCCATGTAGGCTTCGCCGGCGACGAGTTCCGCCTTGAAGACGAGACTGCGGTAGAGCTTCGGATCGGTCAGCCGCATCGTGACCTGCGGGCCCTCCTGCATGCCGCCGAAGACGTGCCGCTTGCCGTCGGCGTCGATGACCGTCAGCCGGCCCTTCTTGATGAATGACTTCAGCATATGGGAAAGCAGGAACATGCAGACCTCGCGCGCTGGCTGAAACGGTCTGCATGTTAGCGCATTCCTCAACCGTTGCGAGCGGCAATTGTCGGTGCCACCGATGGGGCGGCAACGGCTTGCAAAGGCGCGCGCGCCGGCTAATGTGCCGCGACGGCTGAGCAGGAAGATGGAATGACGGGACAAGCGGCGATGAAGGCGCAGTTGCGCAAGGAACGGCTCGAACTGCGGGACCAGATCCCCGCCGAGACGCGGATCGAAGACAGCCTGGCGATCGCCGCTTTCGGAGAGGCGCTGGCGTTCGAGCCGGGAGCGATCGTTTCCGGCTTTTTCCCAATCCGATCGGAGGCCGACATCCGTCCGCTGATGGCGCGGCTGCGGGAGCGGGGCGCGCGTCTTTGCCTGCCGGTGGTGCTCGACCGTGAGACCATCGTCTTCCGCGAACTCTTGCCCGCTGCCGAGCTCGTCTCGACCGGTTTCGGCACCCGCGGGCCGGGCCCGGAGGCGGCGGAACTCGATCCCGACATCCTCCTGGTGCCGCTCGCCGCCTTCGACGGCCGCGGCCACCGCATCGGCTACGGCGCCGGCCACTACGACCGTGCGATCGCGCGGTTGCGGCAAAAAGGGCGTGATCCCCGGCTGATCGGCATTGCATTCGCCTGCCAGGAAGTGGCACATGTCCCCTTCGAACCGCACGACGTCCGGCTGGAAGCCGTGGTGACGGAGAATGGCATGCGGACTTTTGGATGATGATGACTGGATACGTGAATGCGGTTGCTTTTTCTCGGTGACATGGTCGGCAAGACCGGACGGACGGCGGTCTGGGAGCGGCTTCCCGGCCTGATTTCCGACCTGAAGCTCGACTTCGTCGTGGTCAACGGCGAGAACGCCGCCGGCGGGTTCGGCATCACCGAGGACATCTACCTCGAAACCATCAATGCCGGCGCCGATGTCGTGACCACCGGCAACCACGTGTGGGACCAGAAGGAGGCCGTCTCCTTCTGCGAGCGCCACGACCAGTTCCTGCGGCCGGCCAACTATCCGTCGGGGACGCCGGGCAAGGGCTCGGGCGTCTTCTACGCCCGCAACGGCGCGCGCGTGCTCGTCGCCAACATCATGGGCCGGGTCTTCATGCATCCGGAGCTCGACGATCCCTTCACCTCGGCGGAGGCGATCCTGTCTGCCTGTCCGCTCGGCGAGCAGGCCGACGCCATCGTCTTCGATTTCCATGCCGAGGCGACCAGCGAGAAGCAGTGCTTCGGCCACTTCGTCGACGGTCGCGCGAGCGTCGTCGTCGGCACCCATACGCACGTCCCGACTGCCGACCACCAGATCCTGAACGGCGGCACGGCCTACATGTCGGATGCCGGCATGTGCGGCGATTACGACTCCTCGCTCGGCATGGACAAGGAAGAGCCGCTCAACCGCTTCATCTCGAAGATGCCGAAAGGGCGCTTCGAGGCAGCGCACGGGCCGGCGACGATCTGCGGCGTCGGCGTCGAGATTTCCGACCGGACTGGCCTCGCCGAGAAGATTGCGCCGCTGCGGATCGGGCCGCGGCTCACCGAGACGATCCCGGACTTCTGGCGGTAAGCCCGCTGCGGCGGCTCTAACGCAAATGTGAGCCTTTCCGGCTTTACCGCGCCGCCGTCCTGTCCCATCCTGTGCCATCGGATGGATGGTGCGGGGCCGGCATGATGCTGCGACTTGCCATAGCGTTCATTTCCCTGATCCTTGCCGCGGGCGCCGCTGGCGGCGAGGAAGAGCGCTCGCCGGTCAGCGAATGCCAGCTTGTCGCCGATGCCGTGCCGAAGGCTAGTTTCGTGCGCTTCGATGCTTCCCCCTCGCTCCAGTTGGCCGCTGCCGACCGCGACGTGACGATCACCTATCTCGGCCATTCGACTTTCCTCATCGAGACGCCCGGCGGGATCTCGATCGCGACGGACTATAACGGCTGGCTGCGCTCGCCGCGCCTGCCGGACGTGGTGACGATGAACAAGGCGCATTCGAGCCACTACACGCTCGCACCGGACCCGGCGATCGCCAATGTCCTGCACGGATGGAGCGACACGCCCGGCGAAAAGGCGATGCACCGGCTGGTCGTCGGCGATGTCTACGTCCGCAACGTCTCCACCGACATCCGCAGTTTCGGCGGCTTCGAGCCGAACGGCAATTCGATCTTCATCTTCGAGGTCGCGGGGCTCTGCATCGGCCATCTCGGGCACCTGCACCACGAGCTGACGGATGGGCACTTCGCCGAGATCGGGCGGCTCGACGTCGTCATGGTTCCCGTCGACGGCGGTCTCACCATGGGCGCCGACAGCATGAGCCGCACGGTGAAGCGGCTCCGCTCGGCCTTGGTCCTGCCGATGCACCGCCGCGGTCCGCCGATTTCCGATTTCCTCGCGATGTTCGACCAGAGCTTCGACTGGAAGATTTCCAACAGCGCCGCCGTCACCGTCTCCATCGCCACGCTGCCGCAAAAGCCGCTGATCCTCGTGTTGAAGGGCGTCTGAGGCCCGCTCTACCGGCGGGTGAGGCGAACCTCGCCCTCGACGGCCAGCCCGATCTTGCCGCGGCCGAGCTGCAGGAGGCGTATCGGCAGGTGTTTCTCTTCGAGCCGTCGCCGCAGCAGCAGAAGTCGGGTTTCGAGGTTGTCCTTGTAGTCGGGCAGGCGGAGGCTCGTGTCGAGACGGATCTCGCGATTGGTGAACTCCCGGCGACCGCCGTCGATATACTGGCCGAGCATGTGCACCAGCAGCCGCCCGGCGACGCCCTTGATCACATAATCGCCGTTGATGAAGACGCTGTCGTCGAAGGGGTGATGGGCGACATCGATCCGGCTGCCGCCTGCGGCAGGTGCCGCATCGGCCGGGAAGGCGGCCTCCGGGTCGAAGGACATGCGTTCGCAGAGTGCGAGCGACACCGCTGCCTGCCGGGCGACGATCGAGAGCGCCGCCTCGTCCTCGCGGGTGAAGGCGAGACGCCTCCCGCTCTCGACGAAGAGGACGCCTTCGACATGTCCCTGGACGACGAGCGGCACGGCGATCTGGCTCATGGCGTCGGCCATGCCCGGCAGCACGATCTCCCGGGTCCGGTTTTCGTCCGGCGAGGAGTGGCGAACCGCCGAACCAAAGCGGCGGATGCGGCTCATGTCGCTGACCTTGACGACCCTGCCGCTTGCAGCCGCCGATCCGATCAAACCCTCACCGAACGGCACTTCGGCACCGATGCCCGAGGGGACATAGCCGGTGCTGCCGATCGCGGTGATCTGCGCCTTCTCGCCATAGCTCTGGAAGAGGAGCGCATGGTCGAAGCCGAGATGCCCGGCGATTCCTCCGAGCAGGGCGTCGACCACACCGCCCGCATCCGTCGCCGCGGCGATGGCCGCGACTATTCTCTCCGCCGCGGCAAGCCGGTCCGGCCGCATGCGCGCGGAAGCGGCGGCCACCTCGACCGGCGAGGGAACGGCTTCGATGGCGACGACACGGAAGACGTCGACGCAGCGCAGCCGCATGACGTCGCTTAAGCCCACCTGTGCACTGCCGGCGGCGACCTCCTGCGCGAGCCGGTCGAAGAGGGCACCTTCCTCCAGCGTGTAGGCGAAGGCGAGATGCAGGCGGGACTGCGCGCCCGTCAGGCCGTCGACCACGACGAGGGTCGCTTTCGGGTTGAGGCGGATGTTGGCGGCGGTCTTGGCGAAGAACTGGTTGGAGAGCGCCACGTGCTGGTCATCCACCATCGACACGTGGGAGAGATAGGAAATGTTCGGTACGCCTTCTGCGTCGGCGGTGGCGATGATCGAGGGAATGACGCCCTCGAAACACGCTTCGAGGTCGCGAAGGGTCATCGTCATGTCGTCGCACTCCAGAGCTTCGAGCCGGCCTTCGCACCCGGCGTCTGCACGAAGACCGAGGCGACGTCGACTGTCACCAGCCGGGCCTCGCGGTGGGTGAGCCAGGGGGCGATGATGTCCGGCGCAATCCCGAGGCGCATCAGCGCGGAAACCATGGCGACCATGTAGCGTTCCGAGCGCTCGATCTCGTCCGCGGCGGCCTCCCGCACCTCCGCCCTGCCCTTGATCTGGTAGGTCACATAGTCGGAGGGGCGCGAGAAGGTTGCGGCAATCATTCCGTTGTCCTGCAGGTTGGCGACCGTGCCGGGCCACTGCCAGGCGGAGACGACGATCGCCATCCGGCGCCCGTCGAGCGGCCATGCGCCGACGCCGCGGCCGACCTCCGGGCGACGGTCGGCATCGGCCGTCCCGATGATCTGCATCACCGGGCTTTCGATGAAGGCCGCCAGTTCGTGGTCCAGCATGGAATCTCTCCTCTTTCGACATGCATAACGCAGCAGGAGAAGTTTTAGGATTCCCCCCGCCCGGCTTAGCAAGCTTTTAGGAAACGGCTTCAGTCGAAGCGCCTATTAGCAAGGCTCCCAGCTATTGAAGGAGAGCAAGGTGCAACAGCAAACGACAGTGATGCCCGACAATTGTGTCGCCGTGATCGGCGCCGGACCGGGCGGACTTGCCGCGGCGAAGTGGCTCACGGCCCACGGGCTCGAGCCGGTCATCTTCGAGGCGTCCGCCCGGTTGGGCGGCCAGTGGAACTCGACCTCAGCGACGAGTGCCGTCTGGCCGGGGATGCGCACCAACACCAGCCGGATCATGACGGCCTTTTCCGATCTCGACCACGCGCCCGGCAGTGCGACCTATCTCACCCAGGACGAGATGCTCGACTATCTCGAGCGCTATGCCTTCGTCTCGGGACTGTTGCCGACGCTGCGGCTGTCGACACGGGTGGAGAGCCTCGAACCTGCGGCTGGCGGCAGCTGGCTCATCCGCTCGGCGAGCGGCGGACGCGAGCGCTCGGAAGTCTTCCGGCGGGTCGTGGTGGCGACCGGCCGCTGCGGTATGCCGTCCGTCCCGGAGATCGAGGGGCTTTCCCGCTTTTCCGGATCGCTCGGTGCCATACACTCCGCCCAGTACAACGGCGTCGAACGCTATCGCGGCCGCCATGTACTCGTCGCCGGCTGCTCGATCAGTGCGCTCGAAATCGCCTCGGAGCTCGCCTATGGCGGCGCGCGGGTCACGGTCGCCAATCGCCGCCAGCGCTATGTCCTGCCGAAACTGATCTCAGGTGTGCCGACCGAGCACGTCATGTTCAACCGCGCCGCAGCGCTTCTCGGCGGCGTCCTGCCGCCGCCGGAGCTTGCTGCGGGACTGCGGGCCAAGGTGCTCGCGGTCGCCGGCAATCCGGCCCAGTTCGGTGCGCCGGCCCCCGACGACGACATCTTCGCGGCGGGCGTCACCCAGTCGCAGCAGTTCCTGCCGGCGGTGGCGGAGGGGCGCATCGCGGTCATGCCGTGGATCGAGGAGATCGACGGTAACCGCGTCCTGTTCCGCGGCGGACGCCGGGGCGAATTCGACGGCATCATTCTCGGGACCGGCTATCGCCTGTCTCTGCCCTTCCTCGATGCCGCGACGGCAGCGACGCTCGGCCTCGATGACGTCCACATGGACCTCCACGACCAGACCTTCCACCCCGACCTGCCGGGACTGGCCTTCCTCGGCCTCTACGATCTCGTCGGCCCCTACCTGCCGGTACTGGAGTTGCAGGCCCGCTGGATCAGCTATTGTTTCGCCGGGATCGTGCCGATGCCGTCGCAGGCGGAGATGGCGGAAGGTGTCGCGCGGGCGAAGGCCATGCGGGCCGGGCCTCCGTCACTGCCGATGCATGTCGCCGCGCTCGGCTTCGCGCGCAATGCCGGGGTCGAGCCGGACCTCTCCGCGCGGCCGGATCTCGAGCGGGCGCTGCTCTTCGGTCCGCTTTCGGCGGTGTCCTTCCGCCTCGACGGCACGGATGCGCTCCCCGACGGGGTCGGGCGGGTGCGGGGTGCTGCCGCCGCCTTCGGCGCCGTCTCCCACCCCGCCTTCACGGCGGAGGAGCAGGCGATCCGCGGGCTCGTGCGGCGAGAGGCATTGTCGCCCGCCGCCTGATCCTCAGGGGCCGCCGCCGGGCGGCCCCCTCGCAACTGCCCGCCGCCCGAACGGCCCCCGGTGGCGGAAATGGCCCTGCCGCACTTGAACCGGGCGGTTTTCGCTCTTATAAGGCGCCATTCCCAACAATAAGTGTGATCAGGGGTGCCATGGCTGGCCATTCACAGTTCAAAAACATCATGCACCGCAAGGGCCGTCAGGATGCCGTGCGGTCGAAAATGTTCTCCAAGCTCGCGCGCGAAATCACCGTTGCCGCAAAGACCGGTCTGCCCGATCCGACGATGAATGCGGCGCTTCGCCTGGCTGTTCAGAACGCCAAGGCGCAGTCGATGCCGAAGGACAACATCGAACGCGCGATCAAGAAGGCATCGGGCGCCGATGCCGAAACCTATGACGCGATCCGGTACGAGGGCTATGGTCCGGGCGGCGTTGCCGTCATCGTCGAGACCCTGACCGACAACCGCAACCGCACCGCCTCTTCCGTGCGCTCCACCTTCTCCAAGGCCGGCGGCGCGCTCGGCGAAACCGGCTCGGTTTCCTTCTCTTTCGACCATGTCGGTGAAATCACCTACAAGCTTTCCGTCGGCGATGCCGACAAGGTGATGGAAGCGGCGATCGAGGCCGGTGCCGAAGACGTCGTCACCGACGAGGACGGCCACACGATCTATTGCGGCTTCGAGGACATCAACGAAGTCTCGAAGGCGCTGGAAACCGCCCTTGGCGAAGCCGAATCCGTCAAGGCGATCTGGAAGCCGCAGAACACGATCGAAGTCGACGAGGAAAAGGCGCAGTCGCTGATGAAGCTCATCGACACGCTGGAAGACGACGACGACGTCCAGAACGTCTACTCGAACTTCGAAGTCTCCGACGAGGTCATGGCCAAGCTCTCGGCCTGATCGTCAAGCCACCACATAAAAGAGGCCCGGTTGCCTGCGCAGCCGGGCCTTTTTTTAATTGTTTGCTCGTGAAGCCCGAGCGGCCCCTCATCCTCCTGCCGACGCCGCCCCTCATGCGGGGTCCGACGAGGGGACGGCGTACCAACTCACTCTGTCATGCTCGGGCTTGACCCGAGCATCCACGATACCTTCGCGAGGTCTACCACAGCTCAGGATACAGATCGCGCCAGTCCGGGTTCAGGGACTCGATCAGTTCGATCTTCCATTGACGGTACCAGCGCTTCAGGGACTTTTCCCTCTGGATCGCGGAGCCGATGCTCTGGTGCTCCTCATACCAGACAAGCCTTTTCAGGCCGTAGGTCGATGTGAAGCCTTTTACCAACTCTTCGCGATGCTCATAGATCCGGCGCTCCAGATCGGACGTGACGCCGATATAGAGCGTACCATGCTTGTGGTTGGTCATGATGTAGACAAATCCCGCCATGCGGGAAATGTTGCTTCGCCTTGGATACTCGGGTCAAGCCCGAGTATGACTCCCCTGCTAAAGGTTTCCGGGCGGAGACCTTGCTGCGTCGAGTGCCTTACGCCGCCGCGCCGCGCGCGCTGCCGATCACGCCGACGAGGTCGTTGACGATGCGCTCGATCTGGCCGCGGTCGTCGCCTTCGGCCATCACGCGGATCAGCGGTTCAGTGCCGGAGGGGCGGATCACCAGACGGCCGTTCTTGGCGAGCTCACTTTCGGCGTCGGCAATCGCCTGCTTCACCGTCTTGTCCTCGAGCGGCTTGCCGCCGGAGATACGAACGTTGCGCAGGAGCTGCGGCACGGGATCGAAGCGGTGGCAGATTTCGCTCACCGTCTTGCCGGTGCGCTTGACGCAGGCCAGAATCTGCAGCGCCGCGATGGTGCCGTCGCCGGTGGTGCCGAAGTCGGAGAGCACGATGTGGCCCGACTGCTCGCCGCCCACATTGTAGTCGTGCTGGCGCATGTATTCGACGACATAGCGGTCGCCGACCTTGGTGCGGGCGAGGCTCAACCCCTTGCCGTTGAGGAAGCGTTCGAGCCCGAGATTGGACATCACCGTGGCGACGATGCCGCTGCCCTTCAGGGTCTGGTCGTTGGCCCAGGTTTCGGCAATCACCGCCATCAGCTGGTCGCCGTCGACGATGGCGCCGTTCTCGTCGACGATGATGACGCGGTCGGCGTCACCGTCGAGCGCGATGCCGATGTCGGCGCGCACCTCATGGACCTTCTTCTGCAGGGCGGAAGGATGGGTCGAGCCGCAATCGAGATTGATGTTGGTGCCGTTCGGCTCGTTGCCGATGGTGATCACCTCGGCGCCGAGTTCCCAGAGCGCGGCGGGCGCCACCTTGTAGGCGGCGCCGTTGGCGCAGTCGATGGCGATCCGGAGGCCGTGCAGGGTGACGTCACGGGGCAGGGTACGCTTGACGAATTCGATATAGCGATAGATGTCGCCGTCGACGCGCTTGGCGCGGCCGATCTCCTTCGCCGGCGCGAGCTGCGTATAGATGTCCTTGTCCAGCAGATCCTCGATCTGCTGTTCGATTTCGTCGGAAAGCTTGTAGCCGTCCGGGCCGAAGAGCTTGATGCCGTTGTCGGCGAAGGGATTGTGCGAGGCGGAGATCATGACGCCGATATCGGCGCGCAGCGAGCGGGTGAGCATGGCGACGGCAGGTGTCGGGATCGGTCCGAGCAGGAAGACGTCGAGGCCGGCGGCGGTGAATCCCGCGACGAGGGCGTTCTCGAGCATGTAGCCGGAAAGGCGCGTATCCTTGCCGATCACCACGCGGTGCCGGTGATGGCCGCGGCGAAAGATCGTGCCGACGGCAATGCCGACCCGCATGGCGAGATCCGGTGTCATCGGAAAGATGTTGGACTGTCCGCGGATACCGTCCGTACCGAAATAGCGACGTGACATGTGTACTCCCGAAAATGCGTTGGCGGCGCCGCGCGCGGTCTCAGGTTCCGCCTCGCGGCTGCGCGCAGACGGGGCCAAGGGCGCGGCACCCTCTCGGGCTGCTCATGCCACAAAACGCGCGAAACGGCACGTAAATTCGCGTCAATGTCCAATATATCCTGTTACCGGAAACGAAAAGGACCGCCGGTCTTTCGAGCGGCGGTCCCGTGTTCCTGGAGCTGTGCCTGCGGGGAGGCGTCAGTGCGGCTGGGGTTCCAGACCGCCCTCGGGCTCTCCGCCCTTGGCGCCCGTGTCCTTCTTGACGCCGGTCGTCGGAACGGCCGAGCCGCGGCTCGGCGGCGTGTCGTCGCCGAGGTCACGGGCGGGCTTCTCGCCCTTCAAGAGCGCCTTGATCTCGTCGCCGGACAGCGTTTCGTATTCCAGCAGGCCCTCGGCCAGCGCGACGAATTCGTCGTGCTGCTCGGTGAGGATGCGGTGGGCTTCCGCATAGGCTTCGTTGATCAGGCGGCGTACTTCGTTGTCGATCTTCTGAGCGGTCGATTCCGAGACGTTGCGGCTCTGTGAAACGGAGTGGCCGAGGAAGACTTCCTGCTGGTTCTCGCCGTAGGCGACCTGGCCGAGTTCGTCGGAAAAGCCCCACTGCGTGACCATGGCGCGGGCGAGCTTGGTCGCCTGCTCGATGTCGGAGGCGGCGCCGGAGGTGATGTTCTCCTTGCCGAAGGTGATCTCCTCGGCGACGCGGCCGCCCATCATGATCGCGAGCCGCGAGACCATCCACTTGTAGCTCATCGAGTAGCGGTCGCCCTCGGGGAGCTGCATGACCATGCCGAGGGCACGGCCGCGCGGAATGATCGTCGCCTTGTGCAGCGGATCGGCGACCGGCACGTTGAGGGCGAGGATGGCGTGGCCGGCCTCGTGATAGGCGGTCAGCTTCTTCTCGGCCTCGGTCATGGCGGACGAGCGGCGTTCCGCACCCATCATGATCTTGTCCTTGGCGTCCTCAAACTCCTGCATCGTGACGACGCGCTTGTTGCGTCGCGCCGCCATCAGCGCCGCCTCGTTCACGAGGTTCATCAGGTCGGCGCCGGAGAAGCCGGGGGTACCGCGGGCCAGCACCTTGAGGTCGACGTTCGGCGCCAGCGGAACGTTGCGGGCGTGAACCTTCAGGATGCGTTCGCGGCCGACGATGTCCGGGTTCGGCACGACGACCTGGCGGTCGAAGCGGCCCGGACGCAGGAGTGCGGGATCGAGAACGTCGGGACGGTTGGTCGCGGCGATCAGGATGATGCCTTCGTTGGCTTCGAACCCGTCCATCTCGACGAGCAACTGGTTGAGCGTCTGTTCGCGCTCGTCGTTGCCGCCGCCGAGGCCAGCGCCGCGATGACGGCCGACCGCATCGATTTCGTCGATGAAGATGATGCAGGGCGCGTTCTTCTTCGCCTGCTCGAACATGTCGCGGACGCGGCTTGCGCCGACGCCGACGAACATTTCGACGAAGTCTGAGCCCGAAATTGTGAAAAAGGGCACGTTGGCCTCGCCGGCGATGGCGCGGGCGAGCAGCGTCTTACCGGTACCCGGAGGGCCGACCAGCAGTACGCCGCGGGGAATGCGGCCACCGAGGCGCTGGAACTTCTGTGGGTCGCGGAGGAATTCGACGATTTCCTCGAGGTCCTGCTTGGCCTCGTCGACACCGGCGACATCGTCGAAGGTCACGCGGCCGTGGGCCTCGGTCAAGAGCTTCGCCTTCGACTTGCCGAACCCCATGGCGCCGCGCGATCCGCCCTGCATCTGCCGCATGAAGAACAGCCAGACGCCGAGGATCAGGAGCATCGGCAGAAGCGTGCCGAGATAGCTGAGGAAGCCGGACGAGCCGTCGGTCTCGGGGCGGGCCACGATCATGACGTTCTTCGACTGCAGCTTTTCGAGCAGCATGTCGTCGATGACCGGTGCATAGGTCTGGAAGGCCGTGCCGTTCTCGACATAGGTGCCGACGACGCGGTTGCCGGTGACGGTGACATCACGGACGCGGCCGGAATCGACCTCGCGCAGGAACTGCGAATACGGGATTTCGCGCGAGCTGGTCTGAGACGGTGACGTCTGGAACATGCTGAAGAGAGCGATCAACAGCAAGGCGATGATGGCCCACAGCGCGAAATTACGAAAATTTGGGTTCATTGAACTCCCCGAACAGAAACAGCCTGCATTGCCTGCGGCCGGTATGATTATCCGTTAACATAGGATTGCGGTACCGCCTTGCCAAGGAAAACCGACCTCACGAATGCGTTTTCCGTCAACAAGACCTAAATCGGCGCAACAGGATACCGGGATCTGCCGAAGAGCGCGGCAAGAACCTCGGCGACGGCGAGATCGAAATCCGGCAGAAAATGATCGAAGGGGGCGAGCATGAGCTCGACCGACAGGGTCTCCACCTTGGCAGCCGCGACGGGCGCACCGCCCTCCGGCGGGATGACATGCGGCAGAACCCGCGCCCGGTGGCGCGCAAGCGTACGGGGGGCAGACCGGTCATCGTCGCCGACCGGCAGGTCCGGCCCGGGACCGATACGGACCTCCTCCGCGCTGCCATTCGTAACGAGAAAGCGGTCGTCCCAGAGAACGGCTTGCCCCGGTGTGACCGTGAGCTGCGGCAGGCTGCGGTTCTCCCGCATCAGATAGAGACCGTCGCTCCGCTTCCAGGCAAGCGTGCGCGCAACCGTCATGCGACCGTGTCCGGGCGCAAGCGCGAAGGCGACGACCCGCGCCATCTGGTCGCCTGCCGGCAGGTACGGTCGGCCGCCGAGGACGGCGAGCAGGAAGGCCAGCGCATGGCGCAGCACCGCCGGTTCGGCTTCGAGCGCTTCGGGCGCGAGCCGGACGATGGTCTCGTGCCGGACCGTTGCAGCAGTGTGCAGAAGGCTTGCCGCCGCGCCGGAGAGGCGGGTGCGGCCGATCGCGGCGTCTCCGTCAAAGGCGAGTGGCGTCCCCTCGATCGCCATGCGGGTGCGGACGCGCTCATAGGCGGGGTTGAGATTGCTCGGGTCATCGATCCAGCCGAAGCCGTTCCGTGTCAGGAAGGCACGGATCGCCACGCGCCGGACGGCGAGGAAGGGGCGCACGATCCAGAGCCGGCGGTCGTAGAGGGTGGCCGGGGCCATGCCGGCAAGACCGTGGGGTGAGGGCGCGCGTGCCGTGCGCATGGCGATCGTCTCCGCCTGGTCGTCGGCAGTGTGGCCGGTCACGAGAAGATCGGCGCGAAGCTCGGCGGCGACATCGGCGAGGAGATGGTAGCGGGCTTCCCGCGCGGCGGCGGAAATGCCGGTCGAGGGCTTCTCTCCGCGCCAGCGGCGGGTTTCGTGCGGAATGCCGAGGTCGCGGCAGAATTCGGCGACGCGTGCTGCTTCGCCGGAAGATTCCGGCCTCAGCGCATGGTCGATCGTCGCGGCGAGAAGGGTGTGGGTGTGTGCGCCTGCGGCGATGGCCTGATGCAGGGCAAGGAGAAGGCCGGTGGAATCGCTGCCGCCGGAGATTGCGACCAGGATGCGGGAGGACTTTGCGAGCGACCTCAGGAAATCCGAAACGGCGTCTTCGGGCGAGGCGTCGGCTTGGAGCAGGGTGTCTGCAGGCGCGTCCATCGCGACGGCCGCGTCAGCAGCTCAGGCGCTTCTGTTCGGTCGCAACCTTGTTGACCACGGCGCGCGAGGCCTTCGGATAGCGGCGCGTCACTTCCTTGAGGGTGGCGCAGGCGGTCTCGGTGTTGTCGAGGGCGGCCAGCGACATGCCGAGCTTCAGCAACATTTCCGGCGCCTTCGGCGACGAGCTGTAGGCCTGGTGCGCGTTCAGGAACGTCTTGGCGGACTCGTTGTACTTGCCCTGCGAATACTGTGCTTCGCCCAGCCAGAAGTGGGCATCGGCGGCCTTGCGGCTCTGCGGATAGCGGCTCAGGAAATCGTTGAATTCGTTCTCGGCGAGGCCGTAGTCGCCGGAAAGCACATGGCCGTAGGCGCTCTGGTAGACGTTGGACTCGCTGCCGAGCGAGGCGACTTGCGCCGAGCCCGTGCCGGCCGGCGTCTCGACGCCGGGCAGGTTCGTGCCGCCTTGCGCGCTGGTGTTGATCGATGCGGAGACGGGCATGCCGCTCGAATCGAGCTCGATCGAGCCGAGGGTCTGTTCCGGCGTGCCGAGCTGTGCGCCCGAGGGGTCCCCGGCGGATGCCGGGGGCTCGGTGGTGATGACGCGGGCGACCTCGTCCTGCTGCGCGCCGCTCTTGACCGGGGCGTCGAGTGCCCCGCTCTTGGTCGACTTCGACTTTTCCAGTTCCTGGAAGCGGAACTCGTTGTCTTCCTGGAACTTGCGGATCTGCTCCTGCATCTGCAGGAGCTGGTAGCTCATTTCCTCGACCCGGCCGTTCAGGGTACGGATCTCTTCTTCGAGCTGGAGTACGCGAACGGAGGCGTCGCTGCTCTGGGCGAGCACGACCGGCCGCCGCGCATTGGTGCTCGCCGGTGCCTGTGCCGCCGACGAACCGATACCCGGCATAAGCTGCATGGAGCTCGCGGTGCCGTACAGTCCCCCCAGCGAGACCGTCGCGAGCATCGCGGCCATGGCAAGTCGTTTCATGTCAAGTTTCCTGTTTCGATCTGATCCTCGCGCACGCCGGCGCGGACAGCCGATTCTTTCCAATCGCGGGTAAAAAGCAACTGAAGTTCGGCCAAAGTATGGAGAAAAGACTGAAGGCGGCCCCTTGCGGGAGCCGCCTTCGACAATCGGTCGGAATGCTTGTTCTCAGAGGCCGGCGCCGCCGCCGAGCACGGTGACCGCGCGGCGGTTCTGCGACCAGCAGGAGATGTCGTCGCAGACGGCGACCGGACGTTCCTTGCCGTAGGAGATGGTCTTCATGCGGTTCGCTGGAACGCCGCGCGAGGCGAGGTAGTCGCGGGTCGTGGCGGCGCGGCGGGCGCCGAGTGCCAGGTTGTATTCGCGGGTGCCGCGCTCGTCGGCATGGCCTTCGATGGTGATCGCGTACTGCGGATACTTCATCAGCCACTGGGCCTGGCGGTCGAGCGTCTGCTGGGCGTCGGCACGGATCGACGAGCTGTCGGTGTCGAAGAAGATGCGGTCGCCGACGTTCACGGTGAAGTCCTGCTGCGAACCGGGGGTGCCCGCTCCGCCCGCGCCGAGGCCGAGGTCGGAGGCGCTGTTCGGAAGGTTCTTCTTCGAGGCGCAGCCGGCGAGGGCAAGCGTGAGGGCCAGTGCGACGATGGCGGGATTGCTCGCGAGTTTCTGCATGCGGCTCGTGGCCGGAACGTAAGTACGGCTCATCGCCGGTCTCTCCTTGAATGTCTTCGGTTAGGGTTGCCGGACTCTAACCGTTCTAGGTTAACCGGCATCGAAGGAACATGGTTAGCAAAGTCCTAAAGAACCGCTGAAAGTGCCTGATTTGCAGCACTTTGCGGCAAGAAAGAGGCGCAATTGCGCCTCATTCGAGGAGAGGCGACCAGGCCGGGTCCGAGGCGTAGGACGGCGTCGGGATCATCTGCTCGTTGTAGCCGGTGAGGTCGATCGAGTAGAGCTGCGGCCCGCCGGCGCCGGCGGCCTGACGGAAGAACATGATGACGCGGCCGTTCGGCGCCCAGGTCGGGCCCTCGTTGTGGAAGCCGGTCGTCAGGATGCGCTCGCCGGAGCCGTCGGGCTTCATCACGCCGATCGAGAACTTGCCGCCCGACTGCTTGGTGAAGGCGATGAGGTCGCCGCGCGGAGACCAGACCGGCGTCGAATAGGAGCCGTCGCCGAAGGAGATGCGGTTCTGGCCGGAGCCGTCCGCATTCATGACGTAGAGCTGCTGGCGGCCGCCACGGTCGCTTTCGAAGACGATCCGCGCCCCGTCCGGGGAATAGGACGGCGAGGTGTCGATCGCCGCGGTGTTGGTCAGCCGCGTCGTCGTGCGCGAGCGCAGGTCCATCGTGTAGATGTTGGCGTTGCCGTCCTGCTGCAGGCTCATGATGACCCGCTGGCCGTCGGGAGAGAAGCGCGGGCTGAAGGTCATGCCGGGGAAGTTGCCGACGACCTCGCGCTGCCCGGTTTCGAGCTGCAGGAGGTAGACGCGCGGCTGCTGGCCTTCGAAGGACATGTAGGTCACTTCCTGGCGGCTCGGCGAGAAGCGCGGCGTCAGCACGATGTCCTTGGTGTTGGTGAGCATGCGGACGTTGGCGCCGTCCTGGTCCATGATCGCGAGCTGGCGCTTGCGGTCGGCCTTGGTGCCGCTTTCGGAGACGAAGACGACGCGGGTGTCGAAGTAGCCCTTCTCGCCGGTGATGCGCTCATAGATCGCGTCGGCGATGATGTGGGCGACACGGCGCCAGTTCTCCGGCTGGGTGAAGAACTGCTGGCCGGTCATCTGCTGGCCGGCGAAGGTGTCCCACAGGCGGAACTCGGCGCGAAGACGACCGTCGCCTTCCTTGTTGATCCGGCCGACGACGAGCGCCTGGGCGTTGACGACCTTCCAGTCCTCGAAGCGCGGAGCCTTGTCCGGGTTGGAGACCTTTTCGATGAAGGCCTGGCGGTTGACCGGGGCGAACAGCCCCGAGCGTTTCAGGTCCGCCTCGATCACCTGGGATATCCGGGCGCCGATGTCGTCACCCGACACGAAGTCGGTGACGGCGATCGGCAGCGGTTCGACATTGCCCTTGTTGATGTTGATCTCGACGAGCGCGTTCGCCGGCGTCGCGAAGGCGCCGGCAAGGCCGACGATCACCGCCAGATATCGAAGAAGATTGAGCTTCATCATTCGTTTCAGGCCTTTAGCTTTTTACATCATTTCGCTGGGGTCGAAGTTCACGATGACCTCCGACCAGGCGTCATATTTGTCGGGTGGAAGATTGGTGAAGGGCGCCGAGCGCAGGACCGCACGCCGTGCACTCGCCATCATGACCTGCTGCGTGGAGGCTTCGCCGCCGCTGGCGGTGACCTCCGGATCTCCGATCAGGTTGCCGGATTCATCGAGCCGGAACTTCACCCGGATGACCATGCCCTCCATTCCGGCGAGGCCGGGAATGAACGACCAGTTGTTCTGGATCACGCCTTTGAGGGCGTCCATCTCGCTCTGGCTGAGCTTCGAGCCGCCGGTGGTCTTCTTGCCGCCGAATGCCGCCTTGTCCTGGGACGCCTTGGCGCCGCCGGCCGTCGGATCATTCTTGTTCAAGAGGGCTGCGATCTCGTCGGCGTTGAAATCGCTTTCCTTGGACGACTTGGATTTCGCCGACTCCTGGTTCTTGTCGGCCTTCTTCTTGTCCGGAGCCTTTGCCGTCTGGGTCTCGGCCGGCTTTTTCTCGGCCGGTTTCTCGGCGGGCTTCGGCTTTTCCGGTTTCGGCTTGGCGGCCGGCAGAGGCACGCTTTCCGGCAGCGGGATTTCTTCGGCCGCCGTTTCCTCAGGCTTGGCTTCCGGCTTCGCTTCTGGTGCCGGCTCGGGCTTCGTCTCGCTCGGCGGCTCGGCCTTGGCGACTTCGGTCGAAGGATTGGTCGCCGTGTCTTCCTTGATGATGTCCTGGACGTCGTTGGTCACGTCGTCCTGCTTCGGCTGGACCTTCTCGACCTTTTCCGGCGCGGCGGAGGATTCGGCGTTGTTCGGCTTGGCGTTCGGGGTCGGTACCGATTTCAGGTCGACCTTATTGTCGCCGAGGTTTTCGGCGTTCTCGACCGAGGCCGGCTTCTGGGTCGGGACGGGGGCGGACTTCTCGGCGACGGGCGCCTTCTTGTCGCCCTGCTGGATCTGCGTGATCTCCTCGATCGGCACGATGTCGACCGGCAGCGCCTCGACGTCGGCGACGTCGAAGGACTGGGGCGCGCTGATGGTGACCAGCGCCAAGACCAGCGCCAGCACATGCAGGACGGCCGATGTGATGAGACTGCCTTTCATAGCGTCCGATCACTTTTCCTGTTCTTGCAGCGTCACGAGGCCGATATTCTTGTAACCGGCCGCGGAAATGCGGGCCATCACCTTCATCACGGTGCCGTAGGCGGCGGCAGTGTCGCCGCGCACGTAGATGCGCTCGTTGTAGCCGGTGGTGGCGATTGCCTGCAGCTTGGCGACGACCTCGTCGATCGCGATCGGGGTTTCCTGCAGGTAGACCTCGCCCGCCGGGTTGACCGAAATGGTGATCGGCTGGGTGTCGGCGTTCATCGCCTTCGCTTGGGTTTCCGGCAGGTCGATCGGCACGCCGACCGTCATCATTGGTGCGGCCACCATGAAGATGATCAGCAACACGAGCATGACGTCGACGAGCGGCGTCACGTTGATGTCGCTCATCGGCTTCTTCTTGCCGCCGCCACGACGCGAGCCGCGGCGACCGCCGCCACCGCCATTCGATCCAACAGACATTGCCATCGGTCAGTCTCCGTAACCGGCCGCCCTTACTGGGCGGCCTGACGCGGTTGCAGCTTCTCGTCGATCTGGCGCGAGAGGATGGCCGAGAATTCGTCGGCGAAACCTTCCATGCGGGCCGTCAGCTTGCCGGCGTCGCCGGAGAAGCGGTTGTAGGCGATAACCGCGGGAATAGCGGCGACGAGGCCGATCGCGGTCGCGAGCAGCGCTTCGGCGATACCCGGGGCGACGACGGCGAGATTGGTCGATTTCGATCCGGCGATGGCCTGGAACGAGGTCATGATACCGACGACGGTGCCGAAGAGGCCGACGAAGGGCGCGGCCGAGCCGATGGTGGCGAGCGAACCGAGGCGCGCTTCGAGCTGCTCGGATTCGCGCGCGAGCGTCACATCCATGGCGCGGTCGATACGCATCTGCAGGCCGATCGGCGAACGGGCGCCGCGCTCGAAGCTCTTCTTCCATTCCCGCATGGCGGCGACGAAGATCGCGCCGAGGCCGGTATTGTTGCGTTCGGCAAGGGTCCGGTAGAGTTCCTCGAGCGATTGGCCCGACCAGAACACCTGCTCGAACTGGTCGAACTGTCGCCGTGCCCTCGTGTAGCTCATCGTCTTGTCGATGACGATCGCCCAGGTCCATACCGAGGCGGAGAGCAGCCCCAGCATGACCAGTTTCACCACGAAGCCCGCCTGTATGAACAGGCTCCAGAGGCTCACGTCCTGCGTCGCTGCCGCCAAATCAACTGCTTCCATCGCTTTGTAATCCCCGAAATCCAAACGCCCGGCACGAGACCGGGCGGTTCAAGATTGCTTGCCTATCAAGGAGTCCGGTCGCCATCCGCTTCAAGCTCCCAGAACGCCTTGTTGCGTTCAATTTTGGTCAAACGAAGGCGTGCGTCGCACAAATCTGCACGCTGCCAGTAAGCATCGATATGGTTAAAACATCGTTAGCGCGGCGCTTGTGTGCTCGACGTGAGGAACTGTGCCGCCAGTCCCTCCGGCAGGCGGCGCGGGCGCCCGAGCCGGTTGACGACGGCGATCGTCACCTTTGCCGCGATCAGCAGCTGCTCGCCGCGGCGGATCTCCTGCTCCAGCACCATCTTGGCGCCGCCCGCCTTCACCGTCGTCGTCAAAATCTCCAGCACGTCGTCCATGCGCGCCGGGCTCTTGAAGTCGATCTCCATCCGGTGAACCACGAAGACGAGGCCCTCGTCATCGATCCCCAGAAGGGCGCTCTGCTCGACGCCGAGGCAGCGCAGATAGTCGGTGCGGCCGCGCTCCAGGAAGTGCAGGTAGCGGGCGTGATAGATCAGCCCGGAGAAATCGGTGTCTTCGTAATAGACCCGCTGGAGCAGGCGATGGCCGGTTTCGACGAGCTCGCCGCATATGGAAATCGCTTTGTTCGTCAACGTTTTATCCCTTTGCACTCTCAATAGTCTGGGGTTTCGGGGAGCCGGATCATCGGCGTTGTAGTTCTGTCACAAATGGGCATTATCAGAAATCGAGCTCAACCGGCACAGGAGTCGATACCATGCGAATAGCAGTTATGGGCGGTGATGGTTTTGTCGGCTGGCCGACGTCCTTGCATCTTTCCGATGCCGGCCACGACATCCACATCCTCGACAATCTCTCCCGCCGCTGGATCGATACCGAACTCGGCGTCCAGTCACTGACACCGATGGATTCCATCCAGGAACGCACCCGCGTCTGGCATGCGGAAACCGGGCGTCGCATCCACTTCCACCTCATCGATCTCGCCCGCGATTACGAGCTTCTGAAGAACTGGCTCGCCGAATACCGGCCCGACGCCATCATCCATTTCGCCGAGCAGCGGGCGGCGCCTTATTCCATGAAGAGCGACCGCCACAAGAACTACACCGTCAACAACAACATCAACGCGACTCACAATCTGCTGAACGCGCTGGTCGAGCTCAACCTCGACGCCCATCTCGTGCACCTAGGCACCATGGGTGTCTACGGCTATTCGACCGTCGGGGCCGCGATCCCCGAGGGCTATCTCCCGGTCGGGGTGGAGACGACCTCCGGCGAGACGGTCGCCCAGGAGATCCTCTATCCCGCCAATCCCGGCTCGATCTACCACATGACCAAGTGCCTGGATCAGCTTCTCTTCCAGTTCTACGCGAAGAACGACGCGCTCAGGATCACCGATCTTCACCAGGGGATCGTCTGGGGCACGCACACCGAGCAGACGCGGCGCCATCCGCAGCTCGTCAACCGCTTCGATTACGACGGCGACTACGGCACCGTTCTGAACCGCTTCCTGATCCAGGCGGCGATCGGCTATCCGCTGACGGTGCACGGCACCGGCGGGCAGACGCGCGCCTTCATCCACATCCAGGATTCGGTTCGCTGCATCGAGATCGCGCTCAACAATCCGCCGGCGCGCGGATCGCGGGTGGAGATCTTCAACCAGATGACCGAGACGCACCGGGTGCGCGATCTCGCCGAAATGATCGCCGGCATGACCGGTTCGGAGATCGCCTGGCTTCCCAATCCGCGCAAGGAAGCCCCGGAAAACGACCTGATCGTCAAGAACGACAAGTTCCTCGGCCTCGGGCTCGAGCCGACGACGCTCGAGGGCGGGCTGCTCGACGAGATCGTCGAGGTGGCGAAGAAGTTCGCCTACCGCGTCGACCGTTCGCGGGTGCCGGCCGTCTCGGCGTGGACGAAGGACATCGCCAAGACGATCAACCGCGATCCCGAAGGCAAGAAGCTGAAGTCCGTCTCATGATGATGGGCAGCGAAACCCTGCGGGGCATCCGCTCCGCAACGGCGGCCCGCTCGCGGGAAGCCTATGTCACGCTCGTGACCAATGCCGACTACGCCATGGGGGCTGTGGCGCTCGCCCGCTCGATCCGCCTCTCCGGCAGTCGCGCCGACATTGTCGTGCTCCACACCGAAGCCGTCGGGGCGGCCGATCTTGCGCCGCTGGAGGTGCTCGACTGCCGGCTGGTCGAGGTCGAGCACCTGCCGCTCTCCGAGGCCTTCAACGAGCGGCATGCCCGCGGGCGGCTGCATGCGGATGCGCCCTTCACCAAGGGGCGCAAGCCGTCCTTCCACACGCCGCTCGACAATTTCTGCAAGCTCCGGCTCTGGCAACTCATCGACTACCGCGCCTGCATCTTCATCGATGCCGACGCCATCGTCCTCAAGAACATCGACCGGATGTTCGAATACCCTGAATTCTCCGCAGCGCCGAACGTCTACGAGAGCCTTGCGGACTTCCACCGGCTGAATTCCGGCGTCTTCGTCGCCCGGCCGTCGCTGCTGACCTTCGAGGCCATGCTGCGTAGGCTCGACCAGCCGAACGTCTTCTGGCGGCGGACGGACCAGACCTTCCTCGAAGCGTTCTTTCCGGACTGGCACGGCCTGCCGGTCTTCATGAACATGCTGCAATACGTCTGGTTCAACCTGCCGGAGCTGTGGGACTGGAAGGCGATCTCCGTCCTCCACTATCAGTATGAGAAGCCGTGGGAGGCCGATCATCCGAAGAGCGCCGCGCTCCGGCCGCTGATCGATCTCTGGCACGCCTATCGCACCGGCGAGGGCATCCCCGAGCTTGCGGCCCTTCCCGATCCCGCGCGGGCGGAGGTCGCATGAAGGTTCTGGTGTCCGGCGCAACCGGCCTCGTCGGACGCTATGTCGTCGAGGAACTCCTTGCCGCCGGATACTCGGTCGTCGTCGCCGGCCGCCAGGCGCCGCCGCCGGGTCATTTCTCCCGTCCGGTCGGGTTCCGGCCGCTCTCCCTCGATCCGCAGGCGGATCACGCGGCCGCTTTCGACGACGTCTATCATTTCGTCCACGCCGCCTTCGACCACCTGTCCGGAAAGTATCGCGGCGGGGAAGGGAGCGACCCGGCCGGCTTCCGGCGGCGCAATCTCGACGGCACGGTGGCGCTCTTCGAGGCGGCGAAGACGGCCGGGCTGCGGCGCTGCATTTTCCTGTCGAGCCGTGCGGTCTATGACGGCTGCCGCGAGCCGGCGCCGTTCCGGGAGGATATGGTGCTCGCGCCCGAGAGCCTCTACGGCGAGGTCAAGCTGACCGCCGAGCGGGCCTTGTCCGGTCTCTCTGCGCCGGGTTTTGCGGGTACGAGTCTGCGGCCCACCGGCGTCTACGGCGATCTCCGTCCGAACAAGTGGGACGGCCTCTTCGCAGACTATCGCGCCGGCCGGCCGATTGCGGCGCGCGCCGGCACCGAGGTGCACGGCCGCGATGTCGGCCGGGCGGTCGCGCTCGTACTGCAGGCAGACGCCTCGAAGGTCACGGCGCAGTCCTTCAACGTCTCCGACATCGTCGTCGACCGTCGCGACCTGCTCTCGCTCTACGGTGCGCTCGTCGGCTGTCCCCATTCGCTGCCGGAGGCGGCCGATCATGCCGGGATCGGGGAGATGGCGACGGACCGCATCCGGGCGCTCGGCTGGCAGCCGGGCGCGCGCGCACTGTTCGAGGCGACGATCGGCAGCCTTGCCGGGCAGGACGCCGGCTGAGGTCCGGAGCGGTTTGTCGCCCTCAGCGCATCAGCTCGGCCTCGGTCCAGCCGAAGGCCGCCATGGCGTCCTTCCGCGCCTCCGCGTCGTCGCCGACGATGAACTCATCGAGCTGCGGCGGCTTCACGCTGGTGCCGGCGAGCATGGCATGGACCTGCCCGCGATGATGGGTCTGGTGCTGGAAGAGGTGGCTCAGGATGTCGTCGCAGCGGTCGTGCTGCACGCGGTTACCGCGATGAATGGCGACCACCCGCGCGAGATCGCCAGCTTCCAGCCGGTCGCAGAAGTCGAGCAGCTGCCGGTCGACGGTCACCTGTGCGTCTGCCAGTCCCGGCAGGTCGTGGGACGGTTCCTCGTCCTCCCAGGCCTTCGGCCCCAGCGTCCCGCCTTCGAGCGCATCGACGTAGAACCAGTCGACGACCAGGATATGGTTGAGGGTCTTGAGGATCGAGGGGAAGAAGCTGGTGCGCGCCGCTTCCAGCTCGCCCGGCTGCAGGCGCGCGCAGGCGTCGTGCAGCCGCCAGTTGGCGAGCGCATTGTTGCGCGCGAGCTTGCGGAAGACGCGGGTGGGGTCGGTCAGGTCGTCCATCGCTGCACTCCCTTCGTCTGTGATCGGACTATTCGTCCTCCAGCGTCAGCCGGAACTGCGCGGCTTCGAGGTCCTTCGGCGGCTGCAGGCCGAGGTGTTTCCAGGCGGTTGCCGTCAGCACGCGCCCGCGCGGCGTGCGCTGGATGAAGCCCTGCTGGATCATGTAGGGCTCGATGATGTCCTCGATCGCGTCGCGGGGTTCGGAAAGGCCCGCGGCGATCGTCTCGATGCCGACCGGGCCGCCGCCGAAATTGACCGCGATCATGTTGAGGTAGCGTTTGTCGAGCTGGTCGAGGCCCATATTGTCGACCAGAAGCCGGGTCAGCGCCTCGTCGGCGATCTCGCGGGTGACGGCCTCGGCGCGGGCGACCTCGGTGAAATCGCGCACGCGGCGCAGCAGCCGGCCGGCGATGCGCGGCGTGCCGCGGGCGCGGCGGGCGATCTCGCGGGCGCCTTCGTCCGTCATGCCGAGCCCCATCAGCCGGGCACCACGTCGCACGATCAGCTCCAGTTCCTCGACGGTGTAGAAGTTGAGCCGCACCGGAATGCCGAAGCGGTCGCGCAGCGGCGTGGTCAGGAGCCCAAGGCGGGTGGTCGCGGCAACCAGCGTGAATTTCGAGAGGTCGATCTTGACCGAGCGGGCGGCCGGACCCTCGCCGATGATGAGGTCGAGCTGGAAATCCTCCATCGCCGGATAGAGGATTTCCTCGACCGCCGGGTTCAACCGGTGGATTTCGTCGATGAAGAGGACGTCGCGCTCTTCGAGATTGGTGAGCAGGGCGGCCAGATCGCCCGCCTTGGCAATGACCGGACCGGAGGTCGAGCGGAAATTGACGCCGAGTTCCTTCGCCATGATCTGGGCGAGCGTCGTCTTGCCGAGGCCGGGCGGACCGACGAACAGCACGTGGTCGAGCGCCTCGCCGCGACCCTTCGCCGCCTCGATGAAGATCTTCAGGTTTGCCCGCGCCTCGGCCTGGCCGGTAAACTCGTCGAGCGATTGCGGGCGCAGCGTGGCGTCGATGTCCTCGCCGCGCTTGTCCGGGGAGAGGATGGGGTTCGGTGTGCTCATGCGAGGAGTTCCATGCCGGGTACTATCTTTGCGGCCTTTCGGTCGAAGGTGACGACTTTGCTGCAGCCGGCCCTCATTGCGGCCCAAGCGACCAGGTTGTCGGCGAGCGTGTCCACCGGCGGATTTTCCTCCGAAAGCAGCAGGCCGAGTTCCTCGGCGTTTTCCATCACAACGTCCTCCGACGCAAGGAGAGACAGCAGCAGCTCGGCGATCTGCGGCTGCTGATAGCCCAGCCTTCTGCGCAGGACCCATACCAGTTCGGCCAGGACAATGCCGCTGATATAGGCGGGGTCCCCGGCCGAGCGCTCGGAGAGGAAACGACGAGCCCTCTCGTTCTGCTCCGGATCGTCGATGACGACCAGGCGCAACAGGATATTCGTATCGACGCCGATCATTTCCGGCCTTCGTGCCATTCCCGCGTGATCCGCGCGTCATCCTCGGCGGCGGCATCCATGATCGCCTCGTCCATATCCTCGGCGGTCATGCCCGCACCAAAGGGAGGCTTGCCCAGAACGCCCGCGAGATCGGCCAGTTTCTTGTTCTTCGGGGTGGCCACCACCTGCCCGTTACGCACCGTCACGTAGAAGCGGGTGCCCGGAGCGAGGTTCAACTGGTCGCGCACGTCCTTCGGGATCGTGAGCTGTCCTTTCGAGGTCATCGTCGTCAATGCGCCCATCTCTCGCCCTCCGGCTCCGTGTTCTTGCGGCAATAGTACCAGTAAGATGCCGGGTATCAAATTCTCACCGCGACAGCTCCTTCAGCCCCAGCCGGATGAGCTTGGCGCTGTCGGCGCCTTCGCCGGCATTCTTGAGCGCCGCTGCCACGGCATTTGCGGCTTGTTCGCGCGAATAGCCGAGATTGGTGAGCGCCGAGACGGCGTCGGAGACCGGGGCAGGGGCGACGCCTTCGCCGAGCTCCTGCTTCAGGCCGATCGTGCCGGCCGCGTCGCCGGCGAAGGCGGGTGCCTTGTTCTTGAGTTCGGTGACGATGCGCACCGCGACCTTCGGCCCGACGCCCGGCGCGCGCGAGATCGACGTCTTGTCCTGCAGCGCGATCGCGTTGGCGAGTTCGGACGGGGTGAGGGTGGAGAGGACGGCGAGCGCCACCTTGGTGCCCACGCCCTGCACGCTCTGCAGCAGGTTGAACCATTCCCGTTCCAGTGCGGTCAGGAAGCCGAAGAGCTTCAGCTGGTCCTCCCGGACATAGGTTTCGATGAAGAGCACGGCCGCCTCGCCGGCGGAGCCGAGCTTCGAGAGCGTGCGCGAGGAGCAGTGGGCGATGTAGCAGACGCCGTGGACGTCGATCAGGGCGTAGTCGCTGCCGATTTCCTCGATGGTGCCTTTGAGCTTGCCGATCATGAAGTGTGATCCGTCGGGTGGTGGGGGCGAATTGTCAACCGGTGGCGAGAACCCTGCGCATCCGCTCGCCGCCGCGATTGTGGGCGTGGCAGATGGCGATCGCCAGCGCGTCGGCGGCGTCGTTGCCCTTGAACTCGGCCTTCGGCATCAGGATCTTCAGCATCATGTGGATCTGCTGCTTTTCTCCGTGGCCGACGCCGATCACCGACTTCTTCACCGCGTTCGGCGCGTATTCGGAGACCGGCAGGCCGGCGCGGGCCGGAACCAGCATGGCAACGCCGCGCGCCTGGCCGAGCTTCAGCGTCGCGACCGCGTCCTTGTTCACGAAGGTCTGTTCGACCGCCGCCTCGTCGGGCTTGTAGGCATGGACGATCTCGGCAAGTCCGTCATGCAGCTGGCAGAGGCGCGAGGCGAGATCCATGTCTCCGTCCGAGGTCACGGTGCCGGAGGCGACGAAACGCAGGCTGTTGCCGAGCGTCTCGATGACGCCCCAGCCGGTGCGTCTGAGGCCCGGATCGATACCGATGATGCGAATCGCACTTTGCATGGTTCACCCTATTCCGTCTCCCGGAGGGTTTGCCAGCAAAATGTGAACAAAACAAAAACATTCAACAACAAGGGATCGTGATCGCCGCCGCGCCGGCTTCGGGCTGGCAATCGCACTCCGGCTTTCTAAATAGAGTTTTCCGACCACGAGAGAACGAGACGCAGGGGCTGCCGATGATACCTTTTTCGATCCTCGACCTTTCACCGGTCGCCGAGGGACACACCGTCGGCGAGGCGCTGGACGCGTCACGGCGAATGGCACAGAAGGCCGAGGCCTGCGGCTACAAGCGCTTCTGGCTCGCCGAGCATCACGGCATGCCGGGGATCGCCAGCGCCGCCACCTCGATCGTCATCGCCCATGTCGGAGCGGCCACCTCGCGCATCCGCATCGGGTCCGGCGGTGTCATGCTGCCCAATCACTCGCCGCTCGTAATCGCCGAGCAGTTCGGTACGCTGGAGGCGCTCTTTCCCGGCCGCGTCGACCTCGGCCTCGGCCGTGCGCCGGGCACCGACATGCGCACGGCCCGCGCCCTTCGCCGCAATCTCGAAGCCTCCGCCGACAGCTTTCCGCGCGACATCATTGACCTGCAGCGGCTGCTGGGCCCCCGGCAGGAGGAGCAGGCAGTGATCGCGGTGCCCGGCAACAACAGCAATGTGCCCCTCTGGCTTCTCGGCTCCAGCCTCTACAGCGCCCATCTCGCCGCGGCGCTCGGCCTGCCTTACGCCTTCGCCTCGCATTTCGCGCCCGACCAGATGATGGAGGCGATCGCGATCTACCGTGAACGGTTCGAACCGTCGGAGCAGTTGCAGAAGCCTCATGTGATGGTCGGGGTGATGGGGGTCGCCGCCGAGACAGATGCCGAGGCGCAGCATCTCTTCACGTCGGCGCAGCAGCAGTTCGTCAATCTGAGGCGCAATGTTCGCCGACCGTTCCCCCGTCCGGTCGAGACGATGGACGGGTTCTGGTCCGACGTCGAGCGGATGGGTGTCGAGCACACCTTGCGTTACGCGGTGGTCGGCGCGTCCTCGACCGCGGAAGAGAAACTCACCCGCTTCCTCGACGAGACGGGCGCCGACGAGCTCATCATTTCGACGCCGGTCCACGATGTCGAGGCCCGGCTGCAGTCGATCGAAATTTTCAGTACCTTCTCAGGGGTGATGCAACCTGCCCACTGAGGCCGGCCGGAGCGCGAGATTTGTTGTCTCCGAGGTCATTTTCATCGGCTTTTCAGCGCTTTTGTGAGATGTTGCCCGCCAAATTAACCGGCGTTTAAGTAAAGCTTCCCAAGGGTAGAAGCATCACGGTCCGTTCTGGCGCCGCGCTCGCTCGCGAGCCGTCGAACCGTTTCAAGGGGAACTGCGCCGAAAAGGCGCGATGCGGGAAGGCTGGATAGAGTGATGCATTACCGGTTCAATTCACTGTCCTCGAAAGTCATTGGTATCTTTCTTCTGCTCACGGCGGCGTCGGTCGGCGTGCTGAACGTTCTTGCCTATTACACGTCGAGCAGCATTTTCGGTCGCCAGACCTATCATGCGATGGAGAGCACGCTCACCTTCCGCGGCGACATGCTGAAGGAACAGCTTACGCAGATGGAGAACCAGGCGACCTCGATCGCCAAGATCGAAAGCCTGCAGCAGGCGGTGACCTCGCTGAAGAGCGGCTGGAACACCATCGTGAAGAACTCGGGCGATGCCCATGCGGAACTGCGCTCGGTCTTCGTCGACAAGAACCCGAACCCCGCGAACGAACGCGAGAAGCTCCTGAAGCCCGAGGGTCCGAGCGGCTTCTACTACGGGGCGCATGAAAAGACCCAGGCCGAGGTCGCCGGCTTCCTCGCCGACACGCAGTTCCGTGACCTGCTGATCGCCGACCAGACCGGCAACATCGTCTATTCCTACAAGAAGGACCGCTCGTTTGCCGAAAACGTGACGACCGGCGACTTCCAGGCGTCCGGCATCGGCCGCGCCTTCGCCGCCGGCGCGGAAGCCGCCGCCGGCGCGACGGAGGATGCAGCCCCGACACGGTTCTCCGGGCTTGTCGTCGGTGCCGATCCGTCCTCGCCGGACATCTATTTCGCGGTGCCGGTCGTCAAGTTCGGCGCCTTCAAGGGCACGATCCTCTTCCAGCTCAAGGAAAGCGCCGTCGCCGGCATCCTCTCCAAGGGCATCAGCGCCGAGAGCGGGGAGCGTTCGGCGATCCTTTCCTCCGACGGAACCGGCATAGCGCTTTCGCAGGACGGTCATCTTGCCGACATCTCCGCCGCTCCCTTCGGTTTCACCGCCGATGCCATGGCTGCCACCGACACCGTCATCGCCGATTTCGACCGCGACGGGGATACCGCCCGTGCCTATGCCCGACCGATCTCCTTCGGAGAACACGGTTTCCTGGTGGTCGAGAGCATCGGTCTTTCCGAACTCAATGCCGGCTCCCTCGAGATTGCCGGCATCCTGACGGCTATCGCCGTTGCCGCACTCGCCGTCATGGCGGTCGCAACCGGCGTTCTCACCCGCCGCCTGTTCGCGCCGCTCGCCAGGCTTGCAACCGTGACCGGCGACGTCGCGAACGGCAAGCTCGACGATGTGGTCGGTAACCAGGACCGCAAGGACGAGATCGGAACCATGGCGCGTGCGCTCGAACGCTTCCGCACGGCGCTGATCGAACAGCATCGGCTGGAGGCCGTGAGCGAGGAAAACCGCGAAAAGTCCGAAGCCGAGCGCCGCCAGCGCTTTGCCGAGCGCGAAGCCGAGGCCCGCACGCTGCAGGCAGTCGTGGAAGCGCTGGACGAGGGCCTCGACCGGCTTGCCAGCGGCGATCTTGCCTTCCAGATCTCCCAGGCATTCCCGCAGGATCTCGAAGGCCTGCGGCACAATTTCAACAAGGCGCTGTCGACCTTGAGCCAGACGCTCTCGGGCATCGGCGGAAACTCCGTCGCCGTCCGCGAGGGTTCCGAAGAAATGCGTGCCGGCGCCGATCAGCTCGCCGCCCGCACCGAGCGTCAGGCGGCCGCGATCACCGAGACGGCAAGCGCGATCAAGGCGATCACCGACGCCGTGAAGACGCAGATCGCCCGCGCCGAGGACGCCGAGCGACTGGCCCGCAACGCCAAGAACGACACCGAGCATTCCGGGCACATCATGCGCGACACGATCGCGGCGATGGAGGCGATCCAGACGTCCTCGCAGCAGATCAACCAGATCATCGGCGTGATCGACGAGATCGCTTTCCAGACCAACCTTCTGGCGCTCAACGCAGGCGTCGAAGCGGCACGTGCCGGTGAAAGCGGCAAGGGTTTTGCCGTCGTCGCCCAGGAAGTGCGCGAGCTCGC
Organism: Ciceribacter sp. RN22; assembly: GCF_024054295.1. Classification (NCBI taxonomy): domain Bacteria; kingdom Pseudomonadati; phylum Pseudomonadota; class Alphaproteobacteria; order Hyphomicrobiales; family Rhizobiaceae; genus Ciceribacter; species Ciceribacter sp. RN22. The sequence continues at coordinate 520,987 of NZ_JAMXLD010000002.1, read as the reverse complement.
CCAGCGTTCGGCCGCCGCCGCCAAGGAGATCGCGAGCCTGCTTGCGAAATCGACAAGCGAGGTGGCGAACGGTGTCTCGCTCGTGGAAAAGGCCGGCTCGGCACTGGAGGGTATCGGCGCCCACGTCGTCGCGATCAACGGGCAGATCGGCGAGATCATGGAATCGACCCGCGAGGAAGCGCAGACGCTGGTCGAGATCAACAGCTCCGTCGGTCAGATCGACATCATGACGCAGCAGAATGCAGCCATGGTCGAGGAAACGACCGCCGCCATCCATCGCCTCGCCTCCGAGGCGGTCGAGATGGACCAGCGGCTCGGCCAGTTCCAGCTCGCCCAGTCCGGGCGGCCAGCCGATGACCGGTACGGACACGACGCGATGCGCCGCGCCGGCTGACCTCTACCGCGGCAAGCCTTTAGCAATACTATAGTGCCGGCCTCGGGCCGGCATTTTCTTTGCCGATAGTGCGGGCCGTCACACCCGGCAGGGCCGTCCACAGTAAAAACTCCTAAAAAGTATGGTTAAGTACTAGAGTTAACGAGTACGCTTAATGTCGTGTTAACTCCGATTTGCGATCATCCGGTCCATACAAGCACGCAGCGCCGATCCCTACGGCCGAAGAAGGTGCGCGGAGTAACAACAGATGACCAGATTGCCCATAGCATTTGCAGCAATGCTCTTCGCAAGTACGTCGGCTTTTGCTGCTGACCTTTATGTCGATCCCGGCCCGGATCCGGTCGCGCCCGCATTCGGCGGCTTCTACCTGCGCGGCCACCTCGGCATGAGCAACCAGCAGCTCGGCAGCCTGCAGCACACGCTCTTCAACGACGTCGAGATCCACGACGTCCTCGACGAGGGCGGCTTCGACAGCGCGCCGCTCGCCGGCATCGGCGTCGGCTACCAGTTCAACGACTGGCTGCGCGCCGACGCCTTCGTGGAATATCGCGGCGACGCAAGCTTTTCCGCGCTCGACCGCTACGGCCACACGGGCGCGGGGGGCACCGTCTGGGACGCGACCGACGACTATACCGGCACGAAATCGGAATGGCTGCTGATGGCGAACGCCTATGTCGACATCGGCCACTGGTACGGCATCACGCCCTATGTCGGCGCCGGTATCGGCGCGTCGCGGAACACGATCTCTCACTTCCAGGACGTCAACGTTCCGACGGCGGGCGTCTCCTACGGTGATACGGCCTCGACCTGGAACTTCGCCTGGGCGCTCCACGCGGGGCTCGCCTATCAGGTCACCGATCGCATGACCCTCGATCTCGGCTATTCCTACATGAATCTCGGAGACGCCAAGACCGGCGATCTCAAGGCCTATGACGGCTCGGTGGTCAACGAGCCGATGCACTTCAAGGACATCACGTCCCACGACATCAAGCTTGGCTTCCGCTATTCGCTGCAATAGCCGCATAGCAGGCGGAGCACCTACCGAAAGCCGCCGGAGCGATCCGGCGGCTTTTTTCGTTGCGGGGACGCTTTTCTTGTCCCCGTCAGCTTCCCGTCAGATACCGGTCAGGCAACCGTCAGCCAGTGTTGAATATACATAATCCCATCTTCAACACGGAGGACTGACCAATGAAGACCTACACCGCAGTATTCGCCGCCCTTCTCGCCGTTTCCACTTCCTCGTTGCTTTCCGCCCCGGCCATGGCCACCGAAAAGTGCTCCACCGTCGCCCAGTGCCTCGGCCATGATTCTTCCTCGTCCGCACGGGGCGACCAGTCGAACGACGACAACGGCACGGCCGGCGATACCGACCGTAACCGCGAGCGGAACGAACGCAACGGCAACGACGACAACGGCCGCGGCGAGAACGACAACGGTGCCGGCCACGACAGCGGCAACGACAGCGGCCATGATGGCGGCAGCGACCACAACGGTGGCAGCGACAACGACGATTGATCCGGACACCCCCGGAGCTGATCAGGGCGGCGGCAACGCCGCCCTTCGCGTTTTTTGTCCTGCCTGCAGCACACCGACCGCAGGACGGAACTATTCCATCCCCTCGGCGATGCGTGCCACGCGCGCATCGATCTCGCGATCGGAAAAGACCGCGATGCCGGCCCGACGCAGAAGTGCCGCCGTCACACCTGCGCCATCGTGGTGCCGACCTCTCCTTCTTCCACTTTTCTTCCCCTGTCAGTTTCCCGTCAGGTACCGGTCAGGCATCCGTCAGCCAGCGTTGAGTATACATGGTCCCATATTCAACACGGAGGACTGACCAATGAAGACCTACATCGCAGTATTCGCCGCCCTTCTCGCCGCTTCCACTTCCTCGCTGCTTTCCGCGCCTGCCATGGCGAGCGAAGGTTGCTCTACCGTTGCTCAGTGCCTCGGCCATGATTCCTCGTCCGCACGGAGCGACCGTTCGAACGACGACAACGGCATGGGCCATACCGAACGCAACCGCGAGCGGAACGAACGCAACGAGCGCAACGGCAATGACGACAACGGCCGTGGCGAGAACGACCACGGTGCCGGCCATGACAGCGGTAACGACAGCGACCATGGTGGCGGCCATGACGGCGGCAGCGACCACAACGGTGGCAGCGACAACGACGATTGATCGTCTGTCCGGAACGCTTCCGGCATTGCCTCCTCGCTTGACAGCCGGGAGCGTCGACGGGACGAGGCCGCCTTCGGGCGGCCTTTCCGCGTTTGGTGGGGCGCTTTTCCTAACGAAGATGCTTAACAGATATGCTTAACGGCGGGTTAACCAGTCGCCGGCATAGTGCGGGCAGATGATCGTTGGTCCGGGCGGCGCGCGCTTGCCCGAACAGGGAAATGCCATGAAGCCGGCTCGCCTTTTTGTAATCACCGCCCTTGCCTTTGCCGCCGCGGCCGTATCGGCTCGCGCCGGGGACGAGGATCTCATCGACGCGCCGGAAGTCGACATCACCGCGGGCGAGCCCAAGGCCGGGCTCTATCTGCGCGCCGATCTCGGCTATGCCGGCTGGACCGGCGACGACGATGCCTCCTACCGCTTCAACGATGGCGGCGGCGCGCTCCTCAATTCGGGCGATTTCGATGATTCGCGATTCGGCAAGCCGCTCTCCGGCAGCGCCGGCATCGGCTACCAGTTCAACGACCTCTTCCGCGCCGATCTCACGGGCGAGTTCTTCGAGGGCACGTTCGAAGGCTCCGGACGCGCGGCGCAGCCCTGTTCGGGTGCCGCACCGGCCGGCACCGGATGCTCCTATGGCGGCAAGGCGGATTTCCGTGCCTACGGCCTGATGGCGAACGGTTACGTCGATCTCCTGAACGTTTCCGGCTTCACCCCTTACGTCGGCGCCGGCATCGGCGCGACCCATGTCGCCTGGGGAAGCTTTACCGCAAGCGCGAACTGCGTCGACGGCGCCGGCGCCTGCGGCGGCGCGACCTTTGCCGACGCGCGCTACGGCGGCGAGGACGGCTGGCGCTTCACCTACGCCCTGATGGCCGGCGTCAGCTACAGCGTCAGCGACCGCGTGAAGCTCGATATCGGCTATCGCTTTTCCGACATCGCCGGCGGAGCGATGTTCTCCGGCGGCAGTTCGGGCGATGACGCCGGTCTCCGGCGCCACGAATTCCGCGCCGGCGTGCGCGTGAGCCTCTGGTAGATCGTCGTTTTCCATCGCAGGACGAGTGACGTCGGGCGGGGCGCTTGCGGGCGTACGACATTTCGACTGCAACGGTTGCGGCAAAAATTTTCCGGATCGCGACACAAAGCGCTTGACTGAAAAAGGGCGGAGGACTAACGACGACGGCGGGACACCTCTCCCCAACGAGAGGCTAATTACCTGGAAGGGTATCTATATGGCTGATATCGTCGCCCCCGCCGCGCGTCCGGCGAATGCTCACTTTTCTTCTGGCCCCTGCTCGAAGCGCCCCGGTTGGTCGCTCGAAGCGCTCGCTGATGCTCCGCTCGGTCGTTCGCACCGCGCCAAGGTCGGCAAGACCAAGCTGAAGCAGGCCATCGACCTCACCCGCGAAATTCTGAACGTGCCGGCGGACTACCGCATCGGCATCGTGCCCGCTTCCGATACCGGCGCCGTCGAAATGGCGCTCTGGTCGCTGCTCGGCGAGCGCGGCGTCGACATGCTCGCCTGGGAAAGCTTCGGTGCCGGCTGGGTCACCGACGTCGTCAAGCAGCTGAAGCTTCCGGACGTCCGCAAGTTCGAAGCGCCCTACGGCGAACTCCCCGATCTTTCCGCCGTCGATTTCGACCGCGACGTGGTCTTCACCTGGAACGGCACCACCTCGGGCGTTCGCGTTCCGAACGCCGACTTCATCCCGGCTGACCGCAAGGGCCTGACGATCTGCGACGCCACCTCGGCGGCGTTCGCGCAGAACCTCGACTTCGCCAAGCTCGACGTCGTCACCTTCTCCTGGCAGAAGGTTTTGGGCGGGGAGGGCGGCCACGGCATGCTCATCCTCTCGCCGCGCGCCGTCGCGCGTCTCGAAAGCTATACGCCGGCCTGGCCGCTGCCGAAGATCTTCCGCATGACCAAGGGCGGCAAGCTGATCGAGGGCATCTTCACCGGCGAAACCATCAACACGCCGTCGATGCTCTGCGTCGAGGACTATATCGACGCGCTCCTCTGGGCACAGTCGATCGGCGGCCTCGAAGGCCTGATGGCCCGCGCCGACGCCAATGCGAAGGTGATCGCCGACTTTGTTGCGGCGAACGACTGGATCGCCAACCTCGCCAGGGACCCGGCGACGGCCTCCAACACCTCCGTCTGCCTGACGATCGTCGACAAGAACGTGCTGGCGCTCGACGCCGACGCACAGGCCGCCTTCGCCAAGGGCATTGTCAACCTGCTCGACAAGGAAGGCGTCGCCTACGACATCGGCGCCTATCGTGACGCGCCGTCCGGACTTCGCATCTGGGCCGGTGCCACCATCGAGACGGCCGACATGGAAGCGCTGATGCCCTGGCTCACCTGGGCCTACCAGACCCAGAAGGCGACCCTTGCCAAGGCTGCGGCCTGACGCCGATCCGGCTTCGCCTGCGGGCGAAGCCCTCTTTCCAGAATTTTGACACACGAACTCTTTGAAGGAGGCCTCGTCATGGCACCTCGCGTTCTCGTATCCGACGAACTCTCGGAAACCGCCGTCCAGATCTTCCGCGATCGCGGCGTCGAAGTTGATTTCCAGCCGAAGCTCGGCAAGGACAAGGAAAAGCTCGCCGAGATCATCGGCAATTATGATGGTCTCGCCATCCGCTCCGCCACCAAGGCGACCGAGAAGCTGATCGCGGCTGCGACCAATCTCAAGGTCATCGGCCGCGCCGGCATCGGCGTCGACAATGTCGACATCCCGGCCGCCTCGCGCCGCGGTATCATCGTCATGAATACCCCGTTCGGCAACTCGATCACCACCGCCGAACACGCGATCGCCCTGATGTTCGCGGTCGCCCGCCAGATCCCCGCCGCCGACGCCTCGACCCAGGCCGGCAAGTGGGAGAAGTCGAAGTTCATGGGTGTCGAGATCACCGGCAAGACGCTCGGCGTCATCGGCGCCGGCAATATCGGCGGCATCGTCTGCAAGAAGGCGATCGGGCTCGGCATGCATGTGCTGGCCTATGACCCCTTCCTGTCGAAGGAGCGCGCCGAGGAAATGGGCGTGACCAAGGTCGAGCTCGACGAACTGCTCGCCCACGCCGACTTCATCACCCTGCACGTGCCGATGACCGACAAGACCCGTGGCATCCTGGGCAAGGATGCGATCGCCAAGACGAAGCCCGGCGTGCGCATCATCAACTGCGCCCGCGGCGGCCTGGTCGACGAGGCGGCGCTCGCCGAAGCGATCAAGTCCGGCCATGTCGCCGGCGCCGGCTTCGACGTCTTCGAGGTCGAGCCGGCGACGGAAAGCCCGCTCTTCGGCCTGCCGAACGTCGTCTGCACGCCGCATCTCGGCGCGTCGACGACGGAAGCCCAGGAGAACGTCGCGCTCCAGGTTGCCGAGCAGATGTCCGACTACCTGATCAAGGGCGCGGTCTCCAACGCAATCAACATGCCGTCGATCACGGCGGAAGAGGCGCCGATCCTGAAGCCGTTCATCCGGCTGGCCGACGTGCTCGGCTCGTTTGCAGGCCAGGTCACGGAAAGCCCGATCAAGGAAATCGAGATCCTCTACGACGGTGTCACCGCGACGATGAACACCAAGGCGCTGACGAGCGCGCTGCTCGCCGGCCTCATCCGCAACCAGGTCTCGGACGTCAACATGGTCTCGGCTCCGATCATGATCAAGGAGAAGGGCATCGTGCTCTCCGAGGTCAAGCGCGACAAGACCGGCGTGTACGACGGCTACATCAAGCTCACCGTCGTCACCGAGCGCCAGACCCGTTCGGTCGCCGGCACGGTGTTCTCCGACGGCAAGCCGCGCTTCATCCAGATCAAGGGCATCAACATGGATGCCGATGTCGGCGCGCACATGATCTACATCGCCAACACCGACGTTCCCGGCATGATCGGCTTCATGGGCACGACGCTCGGTGATGCCGGGGTCAACATCGCCAATTTCCAGCTCGGCCGCGAGAAGGAAGGCGGGGATGCGATTGCGCTTCTCTATGTTGACGAGCCGGTCAGGCAGGACGTTCTCGACAAGCTGACTGCCCACCACGCGATCAAGCAGGCGAAGCCGCTGATCTTCAACGTCGACTGATTTTCCTCCTCCCAGGGAAGTGACCGGAGCCCGGCGCGGATGCCTCCGCGCCGGGCTTTTCATGCCTGCCCGCGGCTCTCCCGGCGGAAGCGTGCCGGCGAGACGCCGAAGGTCGCCTTGAAACGCTGCGAGAAGGAGGGCAGGGACCGGTAGCCGCAGCGCTCCGCGATCTCGGCGATGTCCAGTCCCGAGCGGGCGAGCAGCGCTCTTGCCTTCGCCAGCCGCCAGGCCGTGAGGTACTCGATCGGCGTCCGGCCGACATCCTCGGCAAATTCTGTGGCAAACCGGCTGCGGGACATGCCCGCGACCTTCGCCAGCAGGTCGACGGTCCAGTCGCGCTCCGGCGCGTCGTGCATGGCGTAAAGGGCGCGCGAGAGCCGCCGGTCGGCGAGTGCCGCGACAAAACCGATGCGCTGATCGTCTTCCGAAGAAAGGCGGCGGATCGTCTGGATCAGGATGATCTCGACGAGCCGCATGACGACGGCCGGCATGCCTTCGCGGCGATTGGTCGCCTCCATCGCCAGCAGCCGGAGCGCCGCGGCGGCCGCGGCTTCGTCCCTGAGTTCGGCCGGGCGCACGACCAGGAGCGCCGGCAGGCCGGCAATCAGCGGGTGGGCGATCGCTTCGTCGAAGGCGCAGAAGCCGCAGAGCAGGCGCGTCGCCGGATTGCCGCCGGTGCTTAGCACGCCCTCTTCCGGCGGATGCCGCGCCAGCACTTCGGCGAGGTCGACGGGTGGCCGCGTCGGTGTGTCGGAAACGATCTGTTCGCTGCCGTGCGGCACGATCGCGAGATCGCCTTCGACGAGCCTCTGCGGCTCCTCGTCTCCGGCGCGGATCCAGGCGTCACCGTCGAGCACTAGATGGAAGCGGATGTGTTGCCGCTCTCTCGGCAGGGCGACCGAAAACGCCTTCGGGAACGCTGCCTCGAAATAGAGCCGGGTTTCGAGACGGAGCGCCGAAAATATGCCAGTTAGAATGTCATTTTTATTCATGGTCATCGATCTCGGGACGATCGGATAAAAATACGAAACAATCCGAGGCTGCGTCTGCATTTCGATGATGTCAATATCCGGAGCGTGATCGGGTGTCGCCGATCGGAAAGCCCCTGAAGCTCACTGCCCGAGAGGTCCCCATGTTCTCCGGAAATCTCCTCGCCCTTGCCGGCTTTGCGCTCGTCATGTCGATTTCCCCGGGGCCGTCGAACGTCATGTTGCTCGCCTCCGGCATGAATTTCGGCTTCGTCCGTTCGCTGCCGCTCCTCTTCGGTATCACCTGCGGCTTCCTGTCGATGGTCCTGCTGGTCGGTCTCGGGCTCGGCGAAGTCCTGGCGATGTCGCCTGCCGTCTACCTCGCGCTCAAGATCATCTGCGCGGTCTATGTCCTCTGGCTCGCCTTGAAGATCGCCCGGAGCGGCGCTTCGGGCAACGCCGGCGATCCTTCCATGGCGCGGCCGATCGGCTTTATCGAGGCGGCGCTCTTCCAGCTCGTCAATCCGAAGGCCTGGGCGGTGGCGCTGATCGTCACGGTTTCCTACACTGATCCGTCCCGCTATCTCGCCAGCCTCATGTTGCTGATCCTCGTCTTCGCGGTGGTGAACGTGCCGTCGATCGGCGTCTGGTCGATTTCGGGCCAGATGCTGAAGCGACTGCTCGGCGAAGGAAAGTACGTCGTCCCGTTCAATGTGGCGATGGCCGTCTTGCTGGTCGCCTCAATGCTGCCGGTCTTCATCGGGACATGAGCCGGGCTCATCCGTCGCGGGCCGAGACTTTCCGGTTGATTTCGGCGTCTTGCCCTTCAACTCCGCGTCCGCCGCCTCCATATGGTAGGCGTATCGGTCGCCACCCCGGCGACGGAGGAATGCAGGAAGGCATGATGCGGCAATACGGAAAGTTCTTCGGGATCCTGGCAATCGCGCTTGCGGTCGTCGTCAGCGTGGCCGATCTCGCCGAGGCGCGGCGCGCCGGAAGCTTCGGCGGCTTCGGCAGCCGCGGCACCCGCACCTACAGCGCACCGCCTGTCACCCGCACGGCTCCCGCGACGGCTTCCCCGATCGAGCGCAGCATGACGCCGCAGAGCCAGGCCACGCGTCCGGCGGCCGCGCCGAACCAGACGGGGCGCACCGGTGGCCTGTTCGGCGGTCTCGCGGGCGGCCTGATGGGCGGCCTCCTGATGGGTGGCCTGTTCGGCATGCTGCTCGGCCACGGCATCGGCGGCGGCTTCGGCTTCCTCGGCCTGCTGTTGCAGGGCGCGCTGATCTTCTTTGCGATCCGCTTCTTCATGCGCATGTTCGGCAACAATCAGACCGCCTATTCTGGCGCCGGCGCTTCGGCGCGCAGCAATGTGGCGAGCGGCCCCGGCTTTCATATCCCGCGCATGGGCGGCGTCGATTTCGGCGGCTCGTCCGCGTCCGCCGCGCCGCGCACGCCGTCGGCCTCCGCCGACGAGATCGGCATAAGCCAGGCCGATCTCGACCGGTTCGACGGTTTGCTCAAGGAAATGCAGACCGCCTACATGGCCGAGGACTATTCCGCACTTCGCCGCATCACCACGCCCGAGGCGATGTCCTATCTTGCCGAGGAATTGAGCGAGAACGCCACGAAGGGCGTCAAGAACGAGGTGCGCGACGTCCGGCTTCTGCAGGGCGATGTCGCCGAAGCCTGGCGCGAGGGCAATGTCGACTATGCGACCGTCGCCATGCGCTACGAGAGCATCGACGTGCTGCGTGACCGCGCGACCGGCAAGGTGGTGAGTGGCGACCCCGACAATCTCTCCGAATCGACGGAGATCTGGACCTTCACCCGCCGGCAGGGCGCCGACTGGCAGATCTCCGCCATCCAGGCGGCGGGCGACGCGGAATAAACGCCACCGGTCTGGAACTCTCTCTTCTCCCCGGCGGGGAGAAGTGCCGAGCGTATGCGAGGCGATGAGGGGGGAGCAAGGACGTCGCGTGCGCCCGTGGATCCTCGGGTCAAGCCCGAGGATGACGACCTTTCATGACTCGCAAGGTACCCCACCAGGCCGTGTGCGCGAGTTCCAGGCATCACGTCGTGGAACGTCATCACCGCCCCACAAGCTGCATTTGGGCACGGGTCTTGCAGATACGCCGTCATCCTCGGGCTTGACCCGAGGATCCACGCCGTACTGAGCAAAGGCATCGCCGGTGGGGACGAGCGCTTCAGGCTCCCGAGCGGCCTCTTCAATCCGGGCAGCTCTGCAGCTGGCGGGCGTAAGTGTACGTGATCTCGGTGAAGCGCTTGGCGCCGGAGAGCGCCTCGCTGTTGTTCCTCCAGCTGCCCTTGGCGTAGCCGACATGGCCGGAATGGTAAGCGAGGTAGAGCTGGTAGGGGTCGTTGAGTGGGATGCCGTTCTTCATCGCGCTTTCGCGGTGATACCAGCCGATGAAGGACATCGCGTCGGAGAAATCGGTGCGCCGCGCACTCCAGCGGCCGGTCTCGCGCTGATAGCGCTCCCAGGTGCCGTCGAGCGCCTGCGAATAGCCGTAGGCCGTGGATTTCCGTTTCCACGGAATGAAGCCGAGGAGCTTGGTGCGCGGTGGGCGCGCATTGTGCCTGAAATTCGATTCCGTATAGATCGTCGCCATCAGGATCGGCACGGGCACGCCGTATTCCCGTTCGGCACTCTTTGCCGCCCGCCGCCAGTTGTTGAACAGCCCGTCGCGCTGCTCGAATATCGCGCAGGCATTTTTCGTCTGGCTCGGCGGTTTCGCACAAGCAGTCAATGCCAGCAGAAGGCCAACGACAATTACGCCACGCATCGCTAATCCTCACTTCGACTGGCGATCCTATTAGGTAAAATTTAACGAAAGGTTTTCCGATCGCCTTTTGCGTCGCCGTGCCGCTTCGCCGGCGGAACTGGCGTCCCGCGTGAAGACAGGGTAAAGGCAGTCTCAGGTTGTCCGTGGCGAGCGAGCAAGGAGCATAGAATGAGCACCCGGCCGACGCCCTTGCCGGTCGTCGCCTTCCATATCCACCAATGGAAAAGGCGGCTGATGGAGGCCTATTTCCCGGAATGGCGCTTCCACTACATCCCCTTTCATCTTGGTGACGACGAGTTCCGCACCGTCTGGGCGCCGCGGATCGCCGCGCTCGGCAAGACCGCCTTCGTGGTCTGGGGGCCGAACCTGCCGCAGGCGGCGCGTGCTCACGCCGCCACGCACGGCATTCCCGTCCACTTCGTCGAGGACGGCTTCCTGCGCTCGCTGCAGTCGAGCGCCGGGCAGAGCGCACCCTTCTCGCTGACGGTCGACGGCAAGCGCCCCTATTTCGACGCCCGCGGCCCTTCTGATCTCGAAGACCTTCTGAAGACCCACGACTTCGAGGGCGATGCCGGGCTGATCGCGCGGGCGAGGGCGGGGATCGCGGCCCTCCTGCAGAGCCGGGTCAGCAAGTACAACGCGCCGCAGGCATCGGGGGTGACGTCACCGGCAAGGGGCGACGGGCGCCGCACGGTGCTGGTGGTGGGGCAGGTGGAGGACGACGCCTCGATCCGCTTCGGCTGCGACCGGCTCTTCCGCAACAACGATCTCGTGCGGCTCGCCGCCGCGGAGAACCCCGGCGCCCGGATCGTCTACAAGCCGCATCCCGACGTGCTGAAAGGCGTCCGCAAGGCGCAGTCCGATCCAGGGGAGGTCGCGCATCTCTGCGAGATCCTGACCGATCCGGTGCCGCTTGCCGACGTGCTGGAGGCTGCCGACCGCGTCTACACCATCACCTCGCTTGCCGGCTTCGAGGCGCTCCTGCGCGGCAAGCCGGTGACGGTCATAGGTTCGCCCTTCTATGCCGGCTGGGGCCTCACCGATGACCGGCAGGCCAATCCGCGGCGCGGTCGCAGGCTCAGCCTCGAGGCACTGTTCGCCGGCGTCTATCTCCTCTATCCGCGCTATTTCGATCCGCTGACGGGGGCGGCGAGCAGCTTCGAGGCGTGCCTTTCGCAGATGGTCGCCTGGCGCGAGGAGGGGGTGCCGGCGGAAAGCCGGCGGCTCGTCGGAACGCGCCGGCGCGCTGCACCCTGGCGGCCTTCCGGTCCCTACGGCCTCCTCGGCTGGCGGCATCTTCTGCCGCCGCTCGTCGCGCCGCTCGTCGCCCGCCTCGGCTCGGCCGAAGATGCGGCGAGCTACCGCAGCGACCCGATCGGCTTTTTCCGTGAGCTTTCCGATCCCGGTTTCCGAAGGCTCGGGCGGCTCCTCTACCCCTTCGACGACGACCGCTTTGCGGACGGTTTCGATCGGCCGCCTTCGGAAGGCTAGCGGTATTTCGGTTCAGGCGAGACGCTTGCCGTCCGTGTCCAGCACCTGTTCGCCGTCCTCCTTGGCGAAGGCGCCCTTGAAGGCGTCGGCCGGCAGGATGTCGAGCACGGCCTCCGAGGGCCGGCAGAGGCGGGTCCCGAACGGTGTCACCACGAAGGGCCGGTTGATCAGGATCGGATGGGCGAGCATGGCGTCCAGCAGTTGCTCGTCGGTGAGCGCCGGATCGGCAAGGCCGAGTTCGGCATAGGGCGTGCCCTTCTCGCGGATCGCCTCGCGGACGGAGAGCCCCGCGTCGCGGATCATGGCGGCAAGCACCTCCCGTCCCGGCGGGGTCTTCACGTATTCCACCACGGTCGGCTCGATGCCGGCATGGCGGATCAGCGCCAGCGTGTTGCGCGAGGTGCCGCAGGCGGGGTTGTGATAAATGACGACGTCCATGTTCAGGCCTTTTCGGTGGAGATGCCGCGGGAGACGGCGGCGCCGCGTTCGTACCATCCCTTGCTGCGGTTGACGATCCAGACGACCGACAGCATGACCGGCACCTCGATCAGCACGCCGACGACGGTCGCGAGTGCCGCCCCCGACTGGAAGCCGAAGAGGCTGATCGCGGCGGCGACGGCGAGCTCGAAGAAGTTCGAGGCGCCGATGAGGGCGGACGGACCGGCGACACAGTGCTCTTCGCCGGACCAGCGGTTGAGGAGATAGGCGAGCCCCGAGTTGAAATAGACCTGGATCAGGATCGGCACGGCAAGCAGGCCGATGACCGCCGGCTGCGCGATGATCTGTTCGCCCTGGAAGCCGAAGAGCAGGACGAGGGTCGCCAGCAGCGAGACGAGCGACAGCGGCTGCAGTTTCGCGAGCAGGCGCTCCAGCCGGATCGGTGTGCCGGCGGCAAGCAGCCGCCGCCGCAGGATCTGCGCCACTGCGACCGGGATGACGATATAGAGCACCACCGAAAGCACCAGCGTGTCCCACGGGACGGTGATCGCCGAAAGCCCGAGCAGGAGGGCGACGATCGGCGCGAAGGCGACCACCATGATCGCGTCGTTCAGCGCCACCTGCGTCAGGGTGAAATGCGGTTCGCCCTTCGTCAGGTTGGACCAGACGAAGACCATCGCCGTGCACGGGGCGGCGGCGAGGATGATGAGGCCGGCGATGTAGGAATCGATCTGGCCCGCCGGCAGGTAGGGGCGGAAGAGCCAGCCGACGAAAAGCCAGCCGAGCAGCGCCATCGAGAAGGGCTTGACCGCCCAGTTGACCAGCAGGGTGACGCCGATGCCGCGCCAGTGGCGGCCGACTTCGGCAAGGGCTGCGAAGTCGATCTTCAGGAGCATCGGCACGATCATCAGCCAGATCAGCACGGCGACCGGCAGGTTCACCTTGGCGACCTCCAGCGCGCCGATCGCGTGGAAGAGCGGCGGGAAGAGATGGCCAAGCGCGATGCCTGCGATGATGCAGAGGCCGACCCAGACGGTGAGGTAGCGTTCGAACGTGGACATCAGGCGACCTTTCCGCCGGCCGCGTCGGCGGCAGCATGGCTTGCGCCTTCCATGGTGCCGATCTGCTTCAGCCGCGTTTGCAGCGCGAGCTTGTCGATCGAGGAAAGCGGCAGGCTGGTGAAGACGGTGATGCGGTTCTTCAGGAAGCGGGCGGCCTGGCCGAAGGCGCGTTCCTTCTCGACGTCGGAGCCCTCGACGGCAGCCGGGTCCTCGACGCCCCAGTGGGCGGTCATCGGATGACCGGGCCAGACCGGGCAGGCCTCGCCGGCGGCGTTGTCGCAGACGGTGAAGATGAAATCGATCTCCGGGGCGCCGGGTTCGGCGAATTCGTCCCAGCTTTTCGAGCGGTAGCCATCGGTCGGATAGCCGAGGGCGCCAAGCGTTTTCAGCGCCAGCGGATGCACCTCGCCCTTCGGATGGCTGCCGGCTGAGAAGGTGCGGAAGCGTCCGTTCCCCTCCTTCGCCAGGATCGCCTCGGCGAGAATGGAGCGGGCGGAATTGCCCGTGCAGAGGAAAAGCACGTTGTAGGTCTTGTCGGTCATGGTCGTCGTCCGTCGGTTGGTTCGGGCGTGAGCGTGGTTATTTCGCGTGAGCGGCAGGCGGGCAGCAGGGTGCGAGGTCGGCGATCAGCGGCGCGCAGAGTTCGGCATTGCCGCCGCAGCAGTCCTTGAGGAGATAAAGCATCATCGCCCGGAAACGGGCGAGATCGGCGCGGTAGAGGATCAAGCGGCCCTGCCGTTCGCCCGTGACCAGTCCGGCCTGGGCCAGCGTCGAAAGATGCGCCGACATGGTGTTCTGCGGCACGCCCGCAAGCCGCGCCAACTCTCCCGCCGGCACGCCGTCCGGCTCGCACGCCACCAGCAGGCGAAAGGTCTGCAGCCGGGTCGGCTGGGCAAGGGCGGCCAGCGCCGCGATGACGTTTTTCTCATCCATATATCCAGAATAATGGATGGATGTGGTGTGTCAAGGTGCGGGATGTGGGGGAGGGCGCGTATCCCTCACATTGGCCCAGCTCCCTCTGCTGCAAGGACACCCTAGCGCGATTGGCAGGACGGCGTGGATCCTCGGGTCAAGCCCGAGGATGACGACTTTTCATGTGTCGCTTGAGTGCCCTACCGAGAGGTCTGTGCAAGCTCGGCATCTGTCTCGAGTGCCGCGTCGTCCTCCCCGATCACGTCAACGCCTCTTTGGGGCCACGATTCCCGCACTCCCGTCATCCTCGGGCTTGACCCGAGGATCCCCAGACGCTCGTTGTGTCCCTTACCTTCGCGCTCACGGTTGGCCGTAGCACCAGCCGCAGACCGATCTCCCCCCTTGTGGGGGAGATGTCCGGCAGGACAGGGGGGGGTGAGCGCCCTCCACCTTCGGCCTCACCGCAAAAATTCCCCAATAAAATCAATCCCCACACCCCTTTTTCGTTCACCCCCTTCCGGCCTGTCGTAGAATCAACCCCGTTCCGCCATCGGATACACCGGGCCATGCGAAGTCCGGCGAGGCGGGACCGGCGCCGGGGTGGACGACTGTCGCAGGTCGAAAACCCCGGCCGCTGCAACGGTCTCCCTCCGCGGGAGGCGGAAGGCGAAACGGTCCGGACCGGCTCGCCGTCCCCGCCGCTAACGCGGGCGTGCCTTGGAGGCACACAGACAGGCGCCCTGGGAGCTTGAAAAAGCCCCCCGGCGAAAAAGACGGCGGGGTGGAGCAAGCCGGCGGAAATGCCGCTCCTCCATCTGCCGGCGAGGGTCAGGCCGGACGGTACCATCCGGCGGGAACCTCCCGGGCCACCGGCCAGGCGTCAGCGAAGGTCCGTCACCGGACGGATGCGCGCTCGATGCCGATCCGCGCCGGCCGATGCCGAGACTTCAAGTTTCGGCAAAGGCGCCGCCTTGCCAGAGAGACGCATGCAGCGGTCAAGAACGCCGAACGGGGCGCTGAGAGGTGCCACATAAAATAACTTACGAGGCAGCTTTCAGCGCCCCGTCCGATCCCCCGCGTCCGAAAGGGCAGAAGGGGGAACCGAAATGCCGGACACCACGGCGGGAGACCGCGCGTGAATGCACCGGCGTGTCTGTCGGGCAATGCGATCGACCGGCGATGATCGAAGGCCCAGATCTTTGAAAAGAAAGGAAGAGTCGTAGCGGGAGAGCGGTTCCCTCAATACCGTGCGACGGTTGAAATCAGATGCTGACGAGCTCTGCCAGATCCGGGATTGGTTGCGAACCCCGCAATGAATTCCTGTGCACGTCAGATCGGGCTCTTTAGTCGCTCCAGGATGGTCAGAAACTCCGCAATTAGCGGACTGTTCTTGTTCTCTCGCCTATAGGCGATCTTGTGCATCGACGAAAAGCCGAAAGCGCCGGGGCGAATGGCGCGCAGTTCGCCGCGCGCCACCCACGGGTCGGCGAAATGGCAGGGCAGAAAACCGATGAACTGCCCGGACAGGATGAGCATGACCTGCGCTTCCATCGCCACGACAGAGGCGCTCGCGCGCGGATGGCCGACCAGGTAGAGGTCGTCGAAATGGCGGTAGCGCCGGACCGAGAAGCGGGCGCCGGAGATGACCCGCTGGTCGATCTCGTGGTCCGGTCTGTCGAACAGCGGATGTTCGCGGCCGCAGTAGAGATTGTGCGGCTCGCTGGCAAAATCCCGGTAGGTCAGGCCCGGAGAACGCTGTGAAAACGGACCGATGGCGATATCGCGATCGCCATCCGCCACCTTTTGTTCGAGCTCCGAGGGCGTGCCCAGTTCGAGGTCGACGAAAATGTCCGTACCCGGCTGCATGAACTGGGCGATCGCCCTTTGCACTCCGAGCTGCTCGCTGGTCATCACGCCGTCCGACGCGCCCAGACGCAGCCGGCCCGAAAGATTGCCGCTCGCCGCACTGACGCGCTGGGTGAAATCGTCGATGTCGCGGAACAGCTTGACGGCAGCGTCATAGGTGGCGCGGCCGAGTTCGGTCAGGCGAAACTGCTGCCTGCCGCGATGACACAACTGGCCGCCGATCCGCTTTTCGAGCTCCGCCAGATGGGTGCTCAGCGTCGACTGCGACAGGTTCAGCGCCAGTTGCGCATCCGAAAAGCCATTGGCGTCCGCAAGCGCGACGAAAACGCGAAGCAGGCGGATATCGATATTGTCGAGGCGACGCATTGACGAAACTCACATTGACGTTCTTCGATGTATAATCCCAAATATTGTGATTTACTCCAATGTGAATATGCATGACGCTGCCTCAAATTCAAAAAAGGGGAACATCATGAACAAGACACTCGGACTGACGACCGCGATCGCCCTGATCGTGTCGTCGACGAACGCTTTCGCTGCGGACCAGATCCGCATTCTCGCGCCGACCTGGCTCGGCTTCGCGCCGGTCCATGTGGCGCAGGCCAACGGCTGCTTCGAACAGGAGAAGCTCGACGTCACCATCGCCTTTGAAGATGACCTCAGCAACGTGATGGCGGCCATGGCGCGCGGCGATATCGAGATCCAGATGCGCAGCGTCGGCGAGTATCAGGGCCGTCCGCGCGACAAGACGACGCCCGGTATCATCATCGGCACGATCGACGAATCGGTCGGTGGCGACGGCGTGATCGCCGACGGCAGCATCAAGACGGTTGCCGATCTCAAGGGCAAGACCATCGCCGCCGAGCCCAATATCCCTTCGCGCCTTCTGCTGCAGATGGAGCTCAAGCAGGCCGGCCTCACCCTGAAGGATCTGGACATCAAGGAGATTTCCACGGCCGATACGGGTGCCGTTTTCGTCGACGAGAGCATTGCCGCCGTCGCCACCTACGAACCCTTCATGTCGCAGGCCATCAAGGCCTCCTCGCGGGAGGGCGCAAAGGTGCTGATCTCTTCCAAGGATCACCGCGGCCTCATCATTGACGCCATCATTGCGCGCAACGACGACCTCAAGGCCTCGCCGGACAAGTATGGGCGTTTCCTGAAGTGCATCTATTCGGCCGTCGACTTCATCAAGGCCGAACCACAGAAGTTCGCCGAAATCGCCGCCCCGAGCTTTGGCCTGACGCCTGAAGAGGTACTGGACGTGGTCAACGGCAGTCTGGCCTATACCACACTGTCGGAAGCCAAGACCTATATGGGCGAGCCCTCGAAGCCCGGCAGCCTGTTTGCGATCTTCGACACGTTGATGGCGCTCAACCTCGAGAACGGAGCGGCCGACAACCAGCTGGTGGCTGCCGAGCAGATTGATAGCACCGTCATCGCGACCGTCGGCAAGTGAGTTCGGACCGGCACACGCGGATGTTTGCAAAACTGTTCACCTTTCGAGGCGGGAAGTCGCCCGTCGCCGAACTGCTTGTCGGTCTGGCGGCGGCAGCGCTCCTGCTGGGGTTCTGGGAGCTGGTGGCAAGGATGGGGCTCGTCAAGCCGCAGTTCCTGCCGTCTCCGGGCGACGTTCTGGCGGCGCTTTGGCGCATGCTGACGCAGCAAGACCTCCTCTGGCACACGGCGGTCTCGGCGGGGCGTGTCTGGTCGGCTTTCCTGCTGGCCGCGCTGATGGCGATCCCGATCGGCATGCTGATGAGCAGCTATCGCATCGTCGGGGCGTCGCTGGAACCGATGATCGATTTCATCCGCTACCTGCCGGTGCCGGCTCTCGTGCCCTTGTCGATCATCTGGTTCGGTGTGGGGGAGTCCACCAAGATCTTCCTGCTGTGGCTCGGTACCTTCTTTCAGCTCGTGCTGTTCGTGGCGGACGACGTGCGCCGGGTGCCTAACGAATATGTGGAGGTCGCCCGTACCGTGGGTGCGCGGTCGCGGCAGGTGATGACGGATGTGATCTTCAGGGCCATGGGACCGTCGCTGCTCGACAATCTCCGGATCACGCTCGGCTGGTGCTGGACCTACCTCATCATCGCCGAAATCGTCGCAGCCGATTCCGGCATCGGCTTCGTCATCTGGTCGGCGCGCCGTTATGTCAAGACGCCGGAAGTCATGGCCGGCGTTCTCGTCATCGGGCTGGTCGGCCTGGTGACCGACCAGTTGCTGCGTGTCCTGCATCGCAGGATCTTCCAATATGTGTGAGTCCTCCATGGCAGAGAACTACTTGGCATTCGAAGGCGTCACCAAGAGCTTCGGCCCTATGGACGTCGTGACAAAGACCGATCTTTCGATCGGCCGCGGCAGCCTGGTCGTCTTTCTCGGCCCGTCCGGCTGCGGCAAGACCACGCTGATGCGCATGGTGGGCGGGCTCGATACGCCCACGACCGGCCGTATTCGGCTCGACGGCGATATCGTCCGTGCCCCCGATCGCCGCCGCGGCATGGTCTTCCAGGCCTACTCCTCCTTTCCCTGGCTGACGGTCGCGGAAAACATCGCCTTTGGCATGCGCTACCGTTCCGATATTTCGGCGCAGGAAAAGGCGGAACGCAAGGCGCACTATCTGAAGCTGGTGGGCCTCGAGGAATTCGCCGATGCCTATCCGTCGCGCATTTCCGGCGGCATGCGCCAGCGCGTCGCCATCGCCCGCACGCTTGCCGCCGGTTCCGAAGTCCTGTTGATGGACGAGCCATTCGGTGCGCTCGATGCCCTGACCCGCGAACGCCTGCAGGTGCAACTGAGGGCGTTGCAGATCTCCGAGCAGAAGACGGTGATCTTCGTCACCCATGACGTCGAGGAGGCCGTGCTCCTTGCTGACCGCATCGTGCTGTTCTCGAAGCGGCCGGCGCGCATCGTCGCCGACATCGACGTCAACGCCGCACTGGGGGTCGAGCGGCCGCTAGAGATCCGCGAAACGCAGAGCTTCTTCGACCTTCGCAACAAGATCCTCCATCTCATCCGCAATGAAACGGGAGACCCCCTATGAAGGGCATGTTCTCGGATCGCACGGTGGTGATCACCGGGGCAAGCCGCGGGATCGGGCTCGGCATTGCCCGGGCCTTCCACCGCGAGGGTGCGCGGCTCCATCTGATTGCCGATGACCCTGCGGTGCACGCGCGCGCCGACGAACTCGGCGCCACCGCCGCCCAGGCGGACATTGCGGACGGAGCCAGCGTCGACGCCGCGTTGAAGGACGTGGCAACGATCGACGTGCTGATCAACAACGCCGGCCTCGAACGCCTGACGCCGCTTGGCGATCCGAGCCCCGAGGCTTTCGCCACTTTCCGCCGCATCATCGACATCAATATCGCCGGCACGGCGCTGGTCACAAGGCGCGCACTCCAGTCCATGTCTTCGGGTGGGGCGATCGTCAACACGGCCTCGATCTGGGGGCGTGTGGCGGAGGCACAGTTCGACGCCTATGTGGCCTCGAAACACGCGATCATCGGGCTCACCAAGACCTGGGCGAAGGAACTCGGGCCGCGCAATATCCGCGTCAATGCCGTCTGCCCCGGCTGGGTGAGGACGGAAGCCTCGATGCGTTCGCTGGGGCTGATGGCATCCGCGCAAGGGGTCAGCGAAGACAGCCTTCTCGAAGACATCGTCAGCGGCCAGGCCTTGCCCGGCCTGATGGAACCCGACGACATGGGCGAAATCTATCTGTTCCTCGCGTCCGACAAGGCGAAGAACATCACCGGCCAGTCGATCGGCGCCGATCGGGGAGAAGTTCCATGGTGAAGCCGTTGACGGGCAAGAGGGCGCTGGTGACCGGAGCGGCCAGCGGCATCGGTCTAGCTGTCGCGGAGGCGCTGGCGGCCGAAGGCGCCACGGTCATCGGCCTCGATCTGAGAGCGCAGGAGGGGAACCGGTCCATTCTCGCCTGCGATCTCGCGGACGAGGGGCAGGTCGTCTCCTGCGTCGGCGAAGCCGCGCGGCGAATGGGCGGAATCGACATCCTCGTCAACAATGCGGGCATACTCGAGGAATGCCCACTGGGGAGCATCGGCGCCGCCCATGTCGATCGCATGGTCGCGGTCAACGTGCGGGGGGCAATCCTCGTGGCGCGGGAAGCACTGCCGCATCTGCCCGATGGAGGGCGGATCATCAATATCGCCTCCGAACTCGCCTATCTCGGCAGGGCGGACGCCTCTGTCTATTGCGCCACCAAGGCGGCCATCCTCGGCTTGACCCGCTCCTGGGCGCGGGAGCTCGCGCCGAAGATCCTTGTGAATGCCGTTGCTCCGGGACCGACCGACACTCCGCTCCTGGCGTTCGAGACACTGACGGTGGAACAGAAGGCGGCCGAGACGGCCAATCCCATGGGGCGGATCGGCAGGCCGGAGGAAGTGGCGGCGGCCGTGGTTTTTCTCGCAGGGCCGGGGGCTACCTTCTTCACCGGACAATGCCTGGGCGCCAATGGCGGCGCGGCGATGATTTGAGGACGTCACGATGAACGACAGTGTATTCTGGGCGGAGCAGACTTGGCCCGAGGCGGCCGCAAAGGTGGCCGGCGGCGCACCGATATTCCTGCCACTCGGAGCGACGGAGCAGCACGGCCATCACATGGCGCTCAATGTCGACGTCGTGCTGCCGACGTCCATTTGTGAAACGGTCGCGAAAGCCGTGGGAGGACTGGTCCTGCCCACAATTCCCTACGGCAATCGATCGCAGCCGAAGACTGGCGGCGGGTCGGCCTTCGGCGGCACGATCAATCTCACGGCCCACACCTTCTCGCTGGTGGTGCGCGACGTCCTGTGCGAGCTCTACCGGCAGAAGGTCCGGCGGATCGTGGTGGTGAACGGCCACTACGAGAACATCTGGCCCGCCGTCGAAGGCATTGAACTGGCGCTGGATGCGATCGGCCGCGACCACTGCGACGGGTTGACGATCCTCAGGCTCGACCACTGGGATCTCGTCCAGGCCTCGACCATCGATCGGATCTTCCCGGACGGCTATCCCGGCATCGAGCTCGAGCATGCCAGCGTGATCGAGACGTCCATGATGCTGGCGCTGCGCCCGGAACTCGTCGATCTCGGCCGGTCGCTTCACGACGGGCCGGCGAAGTTCAAGCCCTATGATCGCTATCCTCCTCCGCTCGCCGACGTGCCGCCCTCCGGCGTGCTGTCCATGACGGCAGGATCGCAGGCTGAAAAAGGCAATTGGCTGCTGACCGACGTGGTCAGCCGCATGACACAGATCGTTCGAGACGAATTCGGCATTGGAGGCTAATATGATCAATGGTAAGCATCAGCCGGTGGATGCCGCGGAGGTTCCGCGCTTTGCCGGTCAGGCCACGTTCATGAGGCTTCCGGCCGTGCCGACCGCCGAGGGGCTCGACATCGCCCTGGTCGGCATCCCGTGGGATGGCGGAACCACGAACCGGGCCGGCGCCCGGCATGGGCCGCGCGAGATCCGCAGCCAGTCGAGCCTGATGCGCAAGGTGCATCACGTTTCCAAGATCGCGCCTTTCAGCCTCGCCAATATCGCCGACGTGGGCGACCTCTCCGTCAATCCGATCGACCTGATGGATGCACTCAAGCGCATCGAGGAAGGGATTGCCAGCATCATCGCGGTGGGGGCCATTCCGCTCGCGGCCGGTGGCGACCATCTGACGACACTGCCGGTGCTGCGGGCGGTGGCCCGGCACAGGCCGGTCGGCCTCATCCATTTCGATGCCCATTCCGACACCAACGACACCTATTTCGGCGGCAATCGCTATACGCATGGCACGCCGTTCCGGCGCGCCATCGAGGAGGGGCTGCTCGAGCCCAAGCGCATGGTGCAGATCGGCATTCGCGGTTCGATCTATGAGACCGACGAGCACGCCTGGGCTCTCGAGCAGGGCATCCGCATCATCTACATGGAAGAGTTCACCCGCCGCGGCGCGGCCGACGTGATCGCCGAAGCGAAGGCGATCGTCGGTTCGGCGCCTACCTATGTGACCTTCGACATCGACAGCATCGATCCGTCGATGGCACCGGGAACCGGGACGCCTGAGGTCGGCGGCTTCACCACGCGCGAGGCGCAGCAGATGATCCGGCTGCTCGAAGGCGTCGATATCGTCGGTGCCGACGTCGTCGAGGTGGCGCCTCCCTTCGATCTCGCCGGCATGACGGCGATCGCCGGCGCGACGATGATGTTCGAGCTGATGTGCGTGATCGCGGCGAAATTCCAGGCGTGACGGGACCCGACGGCGCTGGCCTGCCCGAAGGTTTTGGACCTCGAGATCGAGCACGGCCTTGTCCGTGCGGTTAGTATCGTCAGGGGGGTGCCCAGCCGCGGCTAATCTGCCGGGCCGAAGTCGTGTCGCCGATCAGGCCTGCACGAAATGCCCCTTGGCGACTTCCCGGTATTCGCGGCGGGGTGGCTCGTAGCCGGAGGGACGCACGGGGCTTTTCAGTTCATCGACGGCCGTGTTGCGCCTCAAACTGCGCCGGGCGGGGTCCGGCACGGGTACGGCTGCCATCAGCTTCTTCGTATATTCGTGCTGTGGATTGTCGAAAATCGCGGCTCGCGGCCCGATCTCAACGATTTCGCCGAGATACATGACCGCGACCCGGTGGCTGATGCGCTCGACCACGGCCATGTCATGGCTGATGAACAGAAAAGCGAGATTGAACTCCTCCTGCAGGTCCATCAAGAGATTGCAGACTTGCGCCTTGATGGAGACATCCAGCGCCGAGACGCTTTCGTCCGCAACGATCACCTTCGGATTGAGCGACAGTGCGCGGGCAATGGCGATGCGTTGGCGCTGACCGCCGGAGAATTCGTGCGGATAGCGGCTCATCATCTCCGGGGCGAGGCCAACCTTCCGCAGGAGATCCGCGACCTTTTCATTTGCCTCCTGCCTGTTCCCGAGCCGGTGTTTCAGATAGGGCTCGGCGATGGCTGCTCCCACCGTCATGCGCGGGTTGAGGCTCGAGAACGGATCCTGGAAGATCATCTGCACGCTGCGGCGCATGGCGCGCAGGCTTGGCTGATCCAGCGTCAGCACATTGTAGCCGTCGAGATGGATTTCGCCGCTTCTCGGCTCGACCAGCCGAGTGATCGAACGGCCAGTCGTGGATTTGCCGCAACCCGATTCCCCGACGATCGAAAGTGTCTCGCCCTGGAAGAGCTCGAACGAGATGTCCTCGACGGCATGCACGGCGCCGGTCTGGCGGCCGAACAGGCCGCTGCGGATCGGGAACTGCGTCACGAGGTTTTTGACAGACAGTACCGGCGTCTTGCGAGTGTCGACGGTGTCGGCCACCTCTGTCGGCTCACTCGCCTTGCCTGTCCCGATATCGACAATGGGAAAGCGCAGTGGCCAGGCATGACCGTGCATCGAGCCCAGCTTCGGAACGGCGGCCAGAAGGGCGCGCGTATAGGGATGCTTGCCACGATGGAAAACATCCGCGGTCGCACCCTGTTCGACCGTCTCTCCACGCAGCATCACGATCGTCCGATCGGCAATTTCTGCAACGACACCCATGTCGTGGGTGATGAAGAGAACCGACATGCCTTCCTCTTCCTGAAGCACCTTGATGAGGTCGAGAATCTGGCCCTGGATCGTGACGTCGAGCGCGGTGGTCGGCTCGTCGGCGATCAGCAACTTCGGTCTGGAGGCGAGCGCCATGGCGATCATCACGCGCTGGCGCATGCCGCCTGAGAATTGATGCGGGTATTCGTCGAAGCGGTTCGCGGCGTTGGGGATACGGACCTTTTCCAGCATGCGGACGGTCTCGGCTCGGGCCTCGGCTTTCGACATGCCCTTGTGCCGTGTCAGCACTTCCGAGATCTGCCGCCCGATCGTGAAGATCGGGTTGAGACTGGTCATCGGCTCCTGGAAGATCATCGCGGCCTCGTTGCCGCGCACCTTCTGCATGTCCTTTTCCGACAGCGCCAGAACGTCCCGCCCGTTCAGCAATACCCGGCCTTCAACGCGACTTGTGTCCCGGGTGAGCAGACGCATGATGGAAAGCGATGTCACGCTCTTGCCGGAACCGGATTCGCCGACGATGGCAACGGTTTCGCCGGGCCTCACGTCAAAGGAGATGTCGCGCACCACCGATCGCCATTGGCCGTCGACCAGGAACGAGGTCGTCAACCCCTCGACAGAGAGAACGGCGGGCATCTCGGCTCGGGCGGCGGCTGCTGTCGTCATGGGGCTCATGGTTTTCCTGATCCGGTCACGCGTGTCGGGCGGTGGTTCACACGGGCTTCAGCGGGGTTGCGAATGAAGGCGAGGGGCGTCCTTCGGCTATGCGCGCGGCCTCCAGTTCTGCGATCTTGCGGTCGATCTCCGTGCGGTCCGTCAGTCCGTGAGGGTTCTCACGGGTCGGCATGGTCTGCGCCACATGGAGATAGCGCTCCTGCGCGACAGCATAGAGCCGGTGGAGTTCTGCCAGCGGGTCCGGATGGTCGTCGGCACGGATGTCGAGCCACGGATAGTCCTGGTCCCGGTAGATCACGAGTGCCGCCGACTGCTTGCCGCGTTTGTCACCGCCGGCCGCTTCCCCGGCGTCCATGGCCGCCAGCAACCGCTCGGTGAAAGGCGCATCCGCCAGCGCCTTGTAAACCCTGAGCGTCTCGGCGATGACCTGCGGACCAGCCAGCATATTGCCGGCAACGGACACATTGTCGTCGACAATATGCCCGGCCCAGTCGATGCACCTGGAGCCGGTGAAGGCTGCATTGCGTCCTGCAGCGTCAATCAGATGCAGTTGGCGCTGCTGGCTCCCGTCATCGCGGGCCGTCAATACCGAAATGATCCCCTCGGGTGTACGGCCTTCGGCCAGCAGGACAAGGCCATCCGTGCCGTAAAGGGGACTGACGAAGGCCTGGGTGGCAATGGCGCCCACCCGGCCGCGAATGTGTGGAACGGCGGCGCCGACGGCGAAGAAGCGGCTTGCCACCGCCACGCCCAGATGGCCCGTCTGCGGATCACGTGCGACAATCGACCAGGTCATGACTATCTCCCTATTGCATAAGCTTGCATGAGACGCGGCGTCGCTGCGGCGCGCAGCAAACCGTCGGCATCTCTCCTGGCCGCGGTCAGTCGACCGACCGTCCAGGGATCGGCCGGCGTGATCTGGTGGCCCATGGCGGCCAGTCCGGCGATGACATCGCTGCCGATATTGCTTTCGATCATCAGGCTTCCGGGCTGGCTTGTGCGTGGGTAGAACGAGCCCGGAAAATGCGATGTGTGGAACAACGGCATGTCGATTGCCGCCTGCAGGTTCTGCTTGTGGTGAACGTAGCGCAGGAAGAAGGACAGCTGCCACTGATCCTGCTGGTCGCCACCCGGCGTGCCGAATGCGAGCGTCGGCTTGCCCTCGTAGAGAGCCAGGGATGGCGTCAACGTCGTGCGCGGGCGCTTGCCGGGTGCCAGCGAGGTCGGCAGTCCGGGCTTCAGCCAGAACATCTGGGCACGGGAATTGAGGCAGAAGCCAAGACCCGGAACGATCGGCGAGGATTGCAGCCAGCCGCCGGACGGCGTCACCGACACCATGTTGCCCTCGCGGTCTATGACGTCGATGTGGACGGTGTCGCCACGTTTTTCGGTCAGGTGCGACATGGTCGGCTCGTAGACCGCGCCTGTGCCCGACATGCCGGCCAGCATCTCCATGGTAAGATCGTATTGGGTCTCGTAGCCGGGCAGCTTGCCCGGGCGGAGCGTCATTGATGCCTGCGAGGAGATCAGCTTGCGCCGCTCGTCGTTGTAGCTGGCCGACAACAACCGGTCCATCGGGACGGTGGCGAACGCCGGATCGCCGTAATAGACCTCGCGATCGGCATAAGCGAGCTTCATCGCCTCGACGACCGTGTGGACGAATTCGGCGCTCCCGGGTTCCATGGCGCCGATATCGATGCCGCTCAGGAGTGCCAGCGACTGCAACAGCACCGGACCCTGGCCCCATGGGCCGGTCTTGGCGACGGTCCACCCATGATAGTCATAGGTCTGCGGTTCTTCTACCGTGGCGCTCCAGCCGGCCATGTCGCCGGCAGTCAGCACACCCTTGTGGCGGCTGCCGCTGGCATCCATGACTTCGGCGGTTTTCAGATAGGTATCGATCGCCTCGGCCACGAAGCCGCGGTAAAAGGCGTTGCGGGCCGCCTCGATCTGGTTTTCGCGACCTTTGGCGCTTTCGGCCTCAGTGACGATGCGCTGCCAGGTGGCGGCCAGGACCGGATTGCGGAAGAGTGCGTGGGGCTCGGGGGCGGAACCGCCCGGAAGCCAGGTCTCATAGGATGTCGGCCACTCCTTTTCGAAGAAGCCCGCCAGTCCCTTGATCGTCGCCGAAACGCGCGGCAGTACCGGGTGGCCGTGTTCGGCATAATGGATCGCCGGTTCGAGCACATCACGCACCGACATGGTTCCGTAGTCGCGCAGCATCAGCATCCAGCCATCGAAGGAGCCGGGGATGACGGTCGCCAGCAGCCCGTCACCGGGAATGATCGACAGGCCTTCGCCGCTGTAGTGTTCGATGGTCGCGCCGGCGGGTGCGGTCCCTTGCGCGCAGATGACCTCGACCTTGCCCTTCTTCGCGGAATAGATGACACCGGGCATGTCTCCGCCGGGGCCGACCAGATGCGGTTCGAGAACCTGCAGCACGAAACCGGATGCAACGGCCGCATCGAAGGCGTTGCCGCCCTTTTCCAGGATGCTCATGCCGACGGCCGAGGCGATCCAGTGGGTGGAGGTCACGACGCCGAAGGTGCCGAGGATCTCCGGGCGGGTGGTAAAGTCATTCATCAACTGTTCCTTCGATATTACTTCATGATTCCCGGGGGTCGAGCGCATCGCGCAGACCGTCACCGAGCAGATTGAACCCGATCACGACCAGGAAGATTGCGGCCCCCGGCCACATGGCCATCCAGGGTGCCTGGTCGAGGAAATTCTTCGCGACATTGAGCATGGAACCCCAGCTTGGGGCCGGCGGCTGTTGACCAAGGCCGAGGAAGGAGAGGCTGGCCTCGGCAATGATGGCCGTCGCGACCGTCAGGGTCGCCTGCACGATGATCGGCGCCATGATGTTCGGCAGGATGTATCGGGTCATGATGTCGAAGTGGCCAAGGCCGATCGAGCGCGCGCCCTCGACATAGTCTTCGGTCTTGACCGCGAGCACCTGGCCACGCGTCAACCGCACGAAGACCGGCATCGCGGAAAGGCCGATCGCGATCATCGCGTTGGTGAGGCTGGGACCGAGAAAGGCGGCAAGGGCAATGGCCATGATCAGAAACGGCAGGGCCAGAAAGGCCTCGGTGATCCTCGATATCACCTGATCGACCCACCCGCCGAAATAGCCGGAGATCAAGCCAAAGGGAACGCCGATGGCGATGGCGATGGCGACCGAAAAGATACCGGCCATGAGCGACGCCTGCGCCCCCCAGATCATGCGGGACAGGATATCGCGGCCGATATCGTCGGTGCCCATCCAATGGGCGGCGGATGGTGCCTTGCGAATGGCCGTCCAGCTGGTCGCCAGCGGATCGACGATCGGCAGAAGAGGGGCGGCGATCGCAAGCAAGGTGAAGAACACGATGATGGAGAGGCCGACAAGGGCGCTTCTGTTGGCCTTGAGTTTCCGCCATGCGCGATTGCTGCTCCTGGCCGGTGCGGCAACGGCGGTCTGGTCGAGCGCGGTCATAGGTTGGCCCTCATGCGAGGATTGAGGAGGACATAGAGTACGTCGGCCACGAGGTTCATCAGGATGAAGCCGACGGCGGTGCACAGAACGACACCCTGAACGACGGCGTAATCGCGGTTGAACACGGCATCGACGATCAGTTTGCCGAATCCGGGAATGGTGAAGATCTGTTCGGTGAGGACGGCCCCGGCCAGCAGTTCGCCGAACAGAAGCGCGCTGAGCGTTACGATCGGCAACAGAGCGTTGCGAAAGGTATGGCTGAGGATGACGACCCGTTCCGACAGGCCCTTGGCGCGCGCCGTTCGGATGTAGTCCGCCCTCATGACGCCCAGCATGGCCGAGCGGGTGTGTCGCATCAAGGTGGCGGCGAGCGCCGTGCCAAGCACGAAGGACGGCATGATCATCGTTTCGATGGAGCGTACGGGATCGACGAAGATCGATTCGTAGCCGGAGGCCGGAAGCCAGCCTAACCTGACCGAGACGAGCAGGATCAGCATGATGCCCAGCCAGAAATTCGGGATGGAAAGGCCCGACAACGCGACGATATTGGCGACATAATCAACAACACTGTTCTTCTTGACGGCCGCCAGGATGCCCATCGGCACGCCGATGACGAAGGCGAAGATCATCGACATCACCGCGAGCTGGATGGTGACCGGCAGCTTCTCGCCGATCAGTTCCAGCACCGGCTGGTTGGTGCGCAGCGACATGCCGAAATCGCCCTGCAATACATTGGCGATCCAATAGCCGTACTGGTACACGACCGGATCGTTCAGGCGGTATTTCTCCCGAAGGAATTCGATCACCTGCGGATCGCGCTCTTCGCCGGCCATGGCGAGGACGGGATCGCCCGGCAGCAGCTTCTGCAGCGAGAAGACGAAGATCGAGACGATCAGCAGCGTCGGGATGGCAACGAGCAGCCGTTTTCCGATGTAGAGATGCATGGGCGCACGGTCCTGGATTGCGGGGTTGCCTACGGAGCATCGGCGCTCCGTAGGCAAGACTGGGCAAAATCAGCCCTTCTTGACGCCGAGCAGGCGGATCATGCCGTCGGGCGACGGTACGAAGCCGGTGACTTCTTTCTTGATGGCCCAGATCCAGGACTGATGGCCGAGATAGATGATCGGCAGGTCGTCGTTGAGGATCTTGGCCGCAGCGTCGTATTTCTGCTTGCGGACCGCGTCATCGGTCGAGGCGCGTGCCTCGTTGAGGAGCTTGTCGACTTCCGCGTTGCAGTACTTGGAGTCGTTGATACCGCCTTCGCACGTGACGAACTGGTGCAGGTTGCCATCAGGATCGATGCGGCCCGACCAATCCGAGCGGCTGAGCTGAAAATTGCCGGCAGACTGTTCGGAAAGCAGGGTGGCGAATTCGGTGGCCTTCAGCGAGACGTTGAAGCCGGCTTCCGCGACCATCGATTGAATGACCTGCATCATCTGGGTTACGACAGGGCTATTGGCGTGCTGCAGCTCGATGTCGAGCGTTTCATGCCCTGCCGCCTTCATGAGCTCCTTGGCCTTGGCGACATCGCGGGTGGGAACCGGGATCTCCTTGTTGAACCACGGACTTGTCGGCGGATAGGGCTGATTGCCGGCCATGGCCGTTCCTTCGAAGACCACCTGGCTCAGCGCCTCGCGGTCGATAGCGAGCGAGAAAGCCTGACGCAGGCGCTTGTCCTTGCCGAACGGATTTTCGGCGCGCGGCCCATTGGCGATGTTGACGTACATGGCCATGTAGCCGATGCTGACGGTATCCGCATAGGTGAGGGCGGCGTCGCTCTTGACCGAAGCGGCATCGGTTGCGGCCAACCGCTCGATCATGTCGAGTTCGCCGGAGCGCAAGTTGGCGAGACGCACTGTGGAATCCGGGATCGGCAGATAGGTGACCTTGTCGATGAACACCTTGTCCTTGTCCCAGTAGTCGGCGAACTTCTCGAGGACGATACGGTCCTGCTGCACGCGCTCGACGAATTTGAACGGCCCGGCGCAGACGGGCTTGGAGCCGAAATTGGCGCCCAGCTCCTTGGCAGCCGCCGGCGAGACGATCATGCCTGCGCGGTCGGAAAGCTGCGCGAGAAGCGTGACGTCCGGCGCCTTCAGAGTGAACTTGACCTCGTAGTCGCCGACGGCCTCGATCTTCTCGACCGAGCTCAGCTCGCTTTTGCGACGCGATTCCGGAAGCGTCATGTTGCGTTCGATGGTGGCGACGACCGCGGCCGCGTTGAACGGCGTTTCGTCATGGAACTTCACGCCCTCGCGCAGCTTCATGGTGAGTTCCTTGCCGTCAGCGGACCAGGCCCATTCCGTGGCGAGCTGCGGCACGATCTTCAGGTCAGGCGAGACGTCGACGAGTTTGTCGCACATCGCCGTGTAGACGATGCGGCCGACAAAGGTCCGGGACTGGGCCGGGTCAAGCACGTCGGCATCGTCCGCGAGGCCGATGCGAAGCTCGGCAGAAAGGGCGGGGCTCGCGAGCATCGCACCGGCCAGCAATAAGGTCGAAAGACGGGACAATATCTTCATATTCTGGAACTCCTCTGGTCTGGTTCTCTGTTCTCAAGGGTCTCACCGGTTGTTTCCCCGGCGTTCACGTCAGACCGGCCACGCGGCCGGAATTCGGTACGTCATGACACATCGCCGATCGGATCATCCTCCAGATGATCCATCGAGGTTTGCCGGATCAGGCGCTCTTGCAGCATCAACAGATGCCGGCGCATCGCTTCGCCCGCCTTGGCTGGATCTCGGGCGGCAATGGCATCGATGATCGCCGCGTGCTGGGCGCTGGATATGCTCATCGTGTTGGCGTTGCTGCGGGCGCGCTCGCGGATCGACTGCCAGGCGTCGTCCTGGCGAACCCGGTTGATGACGTCGAAGATGGACAGGAACAGCAGGTTGCCTGCTGCCTGGGCAATCTGCCGGTGGAGCGCCCCGTCCCAGAGCTCCTTGGCGTCGGCATCCTCGCTGCCGAGGATCTTCTGAGCGAGCTCCCGCATGCGGTCGATGTCGCTGCCTTTCGCCCGGAGGGCCGCCAGTTGCGCCAGTTGGGGTTCGATGCGCAGGCGCACTTCCATGATCTCCATGAAATTGGTTCCCGCCACGATGGTCTCGAGCTGATCGCTCCACTCGTGCGGCTTCTGGCCGACAAAGGTGCCGGATCCCTGCTTACGCCAGATTGCGCCTTCCGCCTCGAGAACCTCCAGCGCCCGGCGGATCGCCCGGCGACTGAGGCCAAGCTTTTCCGACAGTGTGCGCTCGGTCGGCAGTTTCCCTTCCGCTCCGACGTCACCGTGGCGAAGAAGATCCCGGAGCTTTTCGAGGGCGTAGTTCGAGTTTTCTTTGGGTGAGGTGTCTGGCATGATTGGTCCGAACCAATTTCCGATTGGTTCAGTGAATGCCGATTTCACGCGACCGTCAAGATAGTTTTTGTGCAATAAATCAAATGCACAATTTTGAGGCAGGTGCGCGCGGTCATGCTCGAAACAGGCGCACCATTGCGGTGCCGAAGCGGCGTATCCACGCGCACCTTAGGCCTTTCAGAGTAGGAACCGGCCGTTCCGACTTCAGGTCGTCTCGGAACTGCTCCCGACTTTCGAGAGGATTTCGTCCGACAGGGCGGTGATGAGCGCCTGGTCGGCTCCGTTGCGCGGAACCAGGACGAATTCCACGTCCTCGAGCGGTGGCAGAATATCCTGGGGGATTTCTTTCAGCCCGGCGGGCGCCATGCTGCGAGGCTGCACCAGGACGCCCATGCCCGCGCGCGCTGCAGCCGTCAGTCCGCTGAGGCTGCCGCATGTGCAGACGATGCGCCAGGGAATCCGGCTTGCATCCAGGGCTTCGAGAGCGAGCTTGCGGGTAATGCTTGGTGGCGGGAACGCGATCAACGGCAAAGGAGCCGACTGAGCCGTCAGTTGCAGCGGATCGCGCGCCAGCCAGATCAGCGGCTCGCGATAGACGAGACGACCGCGCTGGTCGCCAAGGCGTCGTTTGGCGAAGACGAGGTCGATCTCTCCCAGATCCTGCATCTCGTAAAGCGCTCCACTCAATGCCACGGTCAATTGCAGATCCACGGAGGGATACGCGCGGGTGAAATCTTCGAGGACCGCCGTCAGGCGGCTGGTTGCGAAGTCTTCGGAGACGCCAAGTCGCAATTGCCCGCGCAGCTTGTTCGCTGCAAACAGGTCGAAAACCTGAGCGTCGATTGCGAGCATTGCGCGGGCGTGGCCGGCCAGGACTTCGCCATCGGGTGTCAAGCCGAGGCGATGGGTGTCGCGAAAGATGAGACGGCGATCAAGCGCGGCCTCCAGCTTCTGGATATGCTGGCTGACCGTTGACTGCCCAAGCCCGAGATTTTCCGCGGCGCGGGTGAAACTGCCTGTCTGCTGGATCGCGAGGAAACTGCGCAACTGGACGAGGTCGAGCATCTGATATCTCGTTTCGCGATGAGTGTTATTTGTTGCATCTTGTATCACAATAATGGAGTGAGCGAAACGACGTCCACCGGAATGAGAAGATGCGCCGTTTCCTCCCCGATACCTTCACAATGCTGCTCTTGGCGGCAGTGCTCCTGGCCTCGGTCCTGCCGGTCACCGGCGGGGCGCAGGTGTGGATGGCGCTTGCGACGAAGCTCGCCATCGCTCTGCTGTTCTTTCTGCACGGCGCGCGCCTCGCGCGCGACGTGGTGATCGCCGGCCTGCTGCACTGGAGGCTGCACGGCGTGATCCTGTTTGTAACCTTCGCCATCTTTCCACTTCTCGGGCTCGCCGCCGGCCTCGTGCTGCCGTCATCGCTTCCCGCGGCGCTCTATACCGGTCTCCTGTTTCTCTGCGTCTTGCCTTCGACGGTGCAGTCATCGATCGCATTTACGTCGATGGCCGGTGGCAACGTGCCGGCCGCCATCTGCGCTGCGTCCGCCTCGAATATCCTTGGCATGTTCCTGACGCCGCTTCTCGTCGGCTTGCTGCTTTCGGCGTCAGGCGGGGGTGGATTTTCGATGACGGCGCTCGAGCAGATCCTGCTGCAGTTGCTGGCGCCCTTCATTCTCGGGCAGATCCTCCAACCGTGGATCGGCGACTGGATCCGCGCCCGCAAGAAGCTGCTGGCGCCGATTGATCGCGGTTCGATCCTGATGGTGGTCTATCTCGCCTTCAGCTCCGCTGTCGTCGAGGGCCTGTGGCGGACGCTTTCGCTTCAAGATCTCGGCATTGTCGCTCTTGTCGACGTCGTCCTTCTCGCAACGGTGCTTGCCGTCACCATGTTCGGCAGCCGTTTCCTCGGGTTTTCCAGGGAGGACGAAATCACCATCACCTTCTGCGGCTCGAAAAAGAGTCTCGCCAGTGGCGTTCCGATGGCCGGTGCGATCTTCGCCGGCCAGAGCGTCGGCGCCGTCGTCCTGCCCCTGATGCTGTTTCACCAGATCCAGTTGATGGTGTGTGCACTGATTGCCCAGCGCTACGCGCGAAATGCCTGACGGACCACGATTGCGCAGACAATTCGGATCGGCGGCATTCGACACGGCGCGCTGCCTGACAGCGGGCAGAAGGCGCCCAAAAAAGAGGCGAAAGATCAAGCGGGCAGGCAGCCCATCGCCCCTCCTACGGTCAATGGAGTGCAGATGGCCGAAAAAAGTGCCGCAAATCGGGCTGGCACGTCTCTTGCTTCATTCGGGTTAGAGTTGGCCGCTAGGGTTCCGGTGCTTTTTCGAGCACGCTGGTCCGAGAGCAGCCACCGACAGGAGAGACAGCCTGTCGGGTGCACGGCGGGACAAAAGCCCGGGAGACCTCGTTAGCCAAGGGATTGGCGGCGTTGGTCTTTGCCGATCCCTTTTTGAAAATGCAAAAAGGGGAATACCAATGCAGACTTTGAAAAAGCTTCTTTCCATCTCCGCTCTCTCCGTGTCGCTCGCAGTCGCCGCAACCGGCATTGCGCATGCGGAAGCGAAAAAGGAATTCAAGGTCGCCTGGTCGATCTATGTGGGCTGGATGCCCTGGGGCTATGCGGCCGACCATGGCATCGTCAAGAAATGGGCGGACAAATACGGGATCAGCATCGAGGTCACTCAGTTCAACGACTACGTGGAGTCGATGAACCAGTACACGGCAGGCGCCTTCGATGCCGTGACGCTGACCAATATGGACGGGCTTTCGATCCCGGCCGCCGGTGGTGTGGATACGACGGCGGTCATCGTCGGTGATTTCTCCAACGGCAATGATGCGGTGATCCTGAAGGACAAGGACAAGCTTGCCGACATCAAGGGGCAGAACGTCAACCTGGTCGAGTTTTCCGTCTCGCATTACCTGCTCGCCCGCGCGCTCGAAAGCATGGGGTCCACCGAGCGTGATGTGAAGGTGGTCAACACGTCCGATGCGGACATGGTCGCCGCCTACAAGACACCGGACGTGACAGCGGTCGTCACCTGGAACCCGCTCGTCTCCGCGATCCAGGAAGACAAGTCGGCCAGGAAGGTGTTCGACAGCTCACAGATTCCCGGCGAAATCATCGACCTGATGGTGGCCAATACGGAGGTCCTGAAAGACAATCCGGATTTCGGCAAGGCGCTCGCCGGCATCTGGTATGACACCATGGCCGTGATGACTGCCGACAGCGACGAAGGCAGGGCCGCGCGCACTGCGATGGGCGCGGCGTCGGGCACGGATCTGGCAGGGTTCGAAGCGCAGATGGCGGCCACCAAGCTGTTCGACAAGCCGGCGGATGCCGTTGGCTTCACGGGCTCCGCGGATCTCCCGAAAACCATGGATCACGTTCGCAACTTCCTGTTCGAGAAGGGCCTGCTCGGCAGTGGCGCATCGTCGGCCGACGTCATCGGTATTGAAATGCCTGACGGTTCCGTGCTGGGCGACAAAGACAATGTGAAACTGCGCTTCACTTCCACATACATGGAGGCCGTCGCCAAGGGCACGCTTTGATCGCCTATCGAACCTGAACGGCCGGGCAGCCCGCTGCCCGGCACATCCCCGGGGATTTCGACGGAGCAGATGATGCGCTGGATCAATACGCGCCCGAGCAAAGGCGCCCGGCTCGCCCTTTCGCTTGCGCCCTTCACGGTCGTTCTGATCGCCTATCTGATCGGTTCGGCTGTGCGATTGGCCGAAAATGCGAACGACAGGCTGTTGCCGAGTTTTGCGGGCTTTGCCGACGCCATCAATCGCATGGCTTTCGTGCCCGATGTACGTAGCGGCGACTACCTGCTCTGGACAGACACAGCCGCAAGCCTCACCCGGCTTTACTCGGGCATCGGCGTCGCCACCCTGATCGCACTGGCGATCGGCATGCTGATCGGTATGCTGCCCTATATGCGGGCGCTGCTGGCGCCGTTCGTTTCTGCCATCTCCATGGTGCCGCCGCTCGCACTCTTGCCGATCCTCTTCATCATCCTGGGTCTCGGAGAGACCTCGAAGATCGCCCTGATCGCCATCGGCGTTACGCCGATCATGATCCGCGACCTGGCGCTGACGGCGACGGCGTTGCCGCGCGAACAGATCATCAAGGCCGAGACGCTCGGGGGCTCGTCGTGGCAGATCGCCTTGCGCGTGGTTCTGCCACAGATCCTGCCGCGGCTCATCGACACGTTGCGCCTGCAGATCGGTCCGGCCTGGCTCTTCCTCATCGCCGCCGAAGCGATCTCGTCGGAGGCCGGCCTCGGATACCGCATCTTCCTCGTGCGCCGCTATCTCGCCATGGATGTGATCTTTCCCTATGTCGCCTGGATCACACTTCTCGCCGTCGGCACGGACTTTCTGCTCGACCGGCTGCGCGTCACCGTCTTCCCCTGGTCCGAACTGGAGAAGAACGCATGAGCGCGCTCACCATCGACAAGGTCTGGAAGGAATACGGAGACCAGATCGTCCTGGAAGACATCTCGATCGAGATCGAATCCCGCGCCTTCGTCGCACTTGTCGGCCCCTCCGGCTGCGGCAAGACCACCTTCCTTCGCATGCTGCTCGGTCAGGAGCCGCCGACGCGTGGCACCATTCTGATCGACGGCAAGCCACTGTCGGCCGAACCCGGGCCGGATCGCGGCGTCGTCTTCCAACGCTATTCCGTCTTCCCGCATCTCACCGTGCTCGGCAATGTGCTGATAGGCAAGGAAATGACCACCGCCCGCTATAGCGCGCGGCTGTTCGGGACAGCGCGCAAGGCCGCCATCGAAGAAGCCCGCGCGATGATCGCGGAAGTCGGCCTCACCCATGCCGAGGACAAATATCCCGCCCAGCTTTCCGGCGGCATGCAGCAGCGCCTGGCGCTCGCGCAGGCACTGGTGATGAAGCCGAAGGTCCTGCTTCTCGACGAACCCTTCGGTGCGCTCGATCCCGGCATCCGCGCCGAGATCCATACGCTGATGAAA
Organism: Ciceribacter sp. RN22; assembly: GCF_024054295.1. Classification (NCBI taxonomy): domain Bacteria; kingdom Pseudomonadati; phylum Pseudomonadota; class Alphaproteobacteria; order Hyphomicrobiales; family Rhizobiaceae; genus Ciceribacter; species Ciceribacter sp. RN22. Next base: position 484,738 of record NZ_JAMXLD010000002.1, on the reverse strand, counting down.
CGGCTCTGGCACGAGAACCCGATGACGGTGGTGATGGTGACCCATGACATGCGCGAGGCCTTCACGCTCGCCACGCGGGTCGTCGCCTTCGAGCGCAGGCGGGACCGGCCCGAGGAAAAGCTTCGATACGGTGCAACGATAACGCGCGACCTGCCGATCTGGCCGCCTCGTCAGGCGGGCCGGCCTTCACTCATTCGACCAGACCGGGACGGCCCGGTCGCGAGCGGTCATTAGTCGGGACGACCCGGCTCATCGGATGCAAGGAGAAGAACTCATGCATATCAGACGTTCTCCCGAAGAAATCGCCGCCAACCGTGCGCGCTATGAGGAACACCAGAAGAAGGGGCTCGACTTCGCACCAAAGGCCCTGCCCGACAGGAGCAGCTTACCTGCGCCGACAGTCCCGGCCGAGAGCATCGTTCATCGCGAGGTCATCCCCGGCGGCTGGTACTGGTGGAGCCGGGTCAAGAAGAACGAGACGCTTCGGGTGAGCCTCGACGGCGGCTTCTCGACCGTTGCCATGGTCGCCTGGAACGAGACCGATCCGTCGGAGCGGCTGAACCTGCCCGATACCGTCAAGCTGCAATGGACGACCGGCCTCGGCAAGGGCCGCGTGATCTTCTCCGACATGGGCAAGGTCATGTTCTCGATCACCGAGGATTCGAGCGGCGCGCATGATTGTCTGATGGGCGGCTCGACCGCTGCTTCGAACGCGGAAAGATACGGTGAGGCGAAGACCCGCAACACGCGCGACAATTTCGTGATCGTTGCCACCAAGCTCGGTCTCGACAAGCGCGACATTCCGGCCGCCCTGTCACTTTTCGCCCCCGTGCGGGTGGATGCCGAAGGCCGGTTCGCCTGGAAGCCGGAGCTCCTGAACGGCGCCGACTATGTCGAACTGCGTGCCGAGATGGATATGCTCGTCGGCTTCTCCAATTGCCCGCATCCCCTCGATCCGAAACCGGAATGGGCGCCCGTCCCGGTAACCGTCACCCGCGTCGCCGCCGTCACGCCGGCGGCCGACGACCTTTGCCGGACCGCGACCGCCGAAGCCGTACGCGGTTTCGAAAACAACGCACGCGCCGAAGCCTAAGGGAGAGATGACCATGACGAATTTCATTGCGACCTCTGTCAACCGCACCGTCGAGAATGCCGTCCAGGACCATTTCATCCCGGCCGAAGCCCCTTTCTCCACCGTCGTGAAGAAAGGGCAGATCCTGCGCATCGAGGATAGCTACGGCCAGCAGGCTGTCGACACCCTGTTCTACAATGCCGCGGATTTTTCCGAGCGCTATTCCAGCCAGGATACGATGCGCATGCAAGGTGCGGCCTATATCTCGACCGGCACGAAGATCATGTCGAACGAGGGCCGGCTGATGGCGACCATGACCGCCGACAGTTGCGGACGGCATGACACTTCGGCCGGGGCCTGCTCATGCGAGAGCAATACCGTGCGCTTCGGGCATGGCACCAAATATCTGCATGCCTGCCGCGACAACTTCGTCCTCGAGGTTTCCAGACACGGCATGAGCAAGCGGGATGTCGCCCCCAACATCAACTTCTTCATGAACGTGCCCATCGAACCCGATGGCAAGATGACGATCGTCGACGGCATTTCCGCACCGGGCGACTATGTCGAGATGAAGGCCGAGATGGGCGTGTTGCTGGTCATTTCCAACTGCCCGCAGATCAACAATCCCTGTAACGGCTTCGACCCCACGCCGATCCGCGTGCTCGTTTGGGACGGCGAGGCCTGACCATGTTTCAGAAAGTCCTGATTGCCAACCGCGGCGAGATCGCGGTGCGGATCATCCATACACTGAGGAAGCTCGGCATTGCATCGGTCGCGGTCTATTCCGATGCCGACCGCTTCTCCAAGGCCGTCCTGACAGCCGACGAGGCCGTCCGGATCGGACCCTCGCCGGCGTCCGAAAGCTATCTCAATATCGATGCCGTGATCGCCGCCTGCCGGCAAACCGGTGCCGAGGCCGTTCATCCCGGTTATGGCTTCCTCTCGGAGAATATCGGCTTTGCAGAGCGACTGAAGGCGGAAGGGATCGCCTTCATCGGTCCCCGGCCCGACAATATCGAGGCCTTCGGTCTGAAGCACACTGCCCGCGAACTGGCGCGCGAAAGCGGCGTGCCGCTGCTTCCGGGATCCGGCCTCCTGGAAACGAAGGAAGAGGCCCAGACGGCCGCGGACGGGATCGGCTATCCTGTGATGCTGAAATCGACGGCCGGCGGCGGCGGCATCGGCATGCAGCTGTGCGATACGCCGGACGCGCTCGCTGCCGCCTTCGACAGCGTGCAACGTACGGCGAAATCCAGCTTCGGCGATGCGCGGGTCTATCTGGAACGCTTCGTTGCCAAGGCGCGCCACGTCGAGGTGCAGATCTTTGGTGATGGCAAAGGCCGGGTGATCGCGCTCGGCGAGCGGGATTGCTCACTGCAACGGCGGAACCAGAAGGTCATCGAGGAGACACCGGCGCCCGGCCTTCCCGACGCCGTGCGCAAGCGTCTTCATGCCGCTGCCGTCGCCCTGGGGCAGAAGGCGAACTATGAGTCGGCGGGAACGGTGGAGTTCATCTACGATCCGGCCCGTCAGGAATTCTATTTCCTGGAGGTCAACACTCGCCTGCAGGTCGAGCACCCGGTAACGGAGGCCGTCTTCGGCATCGACCTGGTCGAATGGATGATCCGTCACGCCGCGGGCGAGGATGTGCTCACCGGCAAGGAAAACCTCATGCCAAGGGGCGCGGCAATCGAGGTTCGAGTCTATGCCGAGATGCCCCATGCCGATTTTCGCCCAAGCACCGGATTGCTGACCGAGGTCGTATTTCCGGAGAACGTGCGCGTCGACCGCTGGATCGAGACCGGTACCGAGGTCAGCCCCTATTACGACCCGATGCTGGCAAAGATCATCGTATCGGCTGCGGATCGCGGCTCGGCGATAAGCGCCCTTGGCCAAGCGCTGGACAGCAGCTCGATTTCCGGCATCGAGACCAATCTCGATTATCTCAAGGCGATCGCCGCTTCAGACCTGTTCAAGAGCGGAGATGTGGCGACGACGGCACTGAAGGGCTTCGCCTTCTCGCCTCACGTGATCGAGGTCATCACGCCGGGCGCACAGTCGAGCCTGCAGGAACTGCCGGGTCGCCTCGGCCTCTGGCATGTCGGCGTACCCCCGAGCGGGCCAATGGACGACCGATCCTTCCGCCACGCCAACCGGCTTGTCGGCAATGCCGACGAAACCGCAGCGCTGGAGCTCACCGTCTCTGGTCCGGTGCTGAAGTTCTTCGCCGACGCAACGGTGGCGCTTGCCGGTGCGAAAATGCCGATGAAGCTCGACGGTGAGCTGGTAACCCACAACGCCGTAGTCAGAGTGAAGGCCGGACAGACGCTGGCGATCGGCACGATCGACGGTCCCGGCCAGCGCGCCTATCTTGCCGTTGCAGGCGGCCTCGCTGCACCCGTGGTACTCGGTTCCCGCGCAACCTTCGGCCTCGGCCAGTTCGGTGGCAATGCGACCGGCACGCTCCGTGCCGGTCATGTGTTGCGCCTCGCCAGAGAGCCGCAGGTGAACGTAAAGCCGCCAGAAGCACCCGCGCCGCTGTCGCACGAATGGACGGTCGGCGTAGTTTACGGTCCGCATGGCGCGCCCGATTTCTTTGTCGAAGAGGACATCGAAACGCTGTTCTCGACCGAATACGAGGTCCACTTCAACAGCGCCCGCACCGGTGTGCGCCTGATTGGCTCCGCGCCGAAATGGGCCCGTGAGGATGGCGGAGAGGCGGGTCTCCATCCGTCCAACCTGCATGACAATGCCTATGCGATCGGTGCGATCGATTTCACCGGTGACATGCCGATCATCCTCGGTCCCGATGGTCCGAGCCTCGGCGGCTTCGTCTGCCCGGCCGTCATCGTCCGAGACGAGCAGTGGAAGATGGGCCAGTTCAAGCCGGGCGACAAAATCCGGTTCCATGCCGTCGTCCGGCCCGACGATACCATCGCCGGTCCTGTCGTCAAACGCATCGGCGAAGACGCGGGCTCGCCGGTCATTGCGAGCAGCGAGAGTGGCCCGGTGCCGGTGGTCTATCGTCGACAGGGCGACGACAATATTCTGGTCGAATACGGGCCGATGCATCTGTCGATCGGCCTGAGGCTCCGCGCCCATCTGCTGATGCAGGCCTTGCAGGAGGAGAAAGTGCCGGGGCTCATCGACCTGACGCCGGGTATCCGCTCGCTGCAGATCCACTACGACGGCACGTCTCTGTCGCGCACCCGCCTGCTCGGCCTGCTCGCCGAAATCGAGGCCTCGCTCCCCGCCGTCCACGAGGCGAAGGTGCCGAGCCGCACGGTCTACCTGCCGCTCTCGTGGAACGACCCAGACGCCGAACTCGCCATGCGGAAATATCAGGAACTGGTGCGCCCCAACGCGCCATGGTGCCCGTCGAACATCGAGTTCATTCGCCGCATCAACGGCCTTGCCGACGAGCAGGCGGTCAAAGACACGATCTTCAATGCCAGCTATCTGGTCATGGGCCTGGGCGACGTCTATCTCGGTGCGCCGGTGGCAACCCCGCTCGACCCGCGTCACCGGCTGGTGACGACCAAGTACAATCCGGCCCGCACCTGGACGCCCGAAAACGCAGTCGGCATCGGCGGCGCCTACATGTGCATCTACGGCATGGAGGGTCCGGGCGGCTATCAGCTGTTCGGCCGCACCATCCAGGTCTGGAACACCTGGCGGCAGACGGCTTTCTTCTCGAAGGGCAAGCCCTGGCTGCTCGATTTCTTCGACCAGATCCGCTTTTTTCCCGTCAGTCACGAGGAACTGACGGAGGCGCGCGCTGCATTCCCGTATGACGGCTATCCGATCCGCATCGAGGACGGCACCTTTTGCTACGCCGACTACGAAGCGGGCCTTGCCGCCGACGCAGGTTCCATTGCCACTTTCAAGGCGGGTCAGCAGGCTGCTTTCGAAGCCGAGCGTCGGCGCTGGAAAGAGCAGGGACTTGACAGCTTCACCGTCGACGAAGGTCCTGGTCACCATCCGGGCGGAGACATCCCGGAGGGTTGTTTCGGCGTCGAAAGTGCCGTGCCCGGCAATGTCTGGAAAGTGCTGGTCGAACAGGGCCAGTCCGTCGCCGCGGGTGATACGCTCGCAATCATCGAATCCATGAAGATGGAAATCACCATCACCGCCCATGCCAATGGCCGCGTTCGCGAATTGCGCGCCGGTCCCGGCCGGAACATCAAGGCCGGAGACGTGCTGGCCGTACTGGAGGAAATCTGATGCTTCCCGAAATACTCGATCTATCGTCCGTCCGTGCCGCTTATGCGCAGGGTCTCACACCGCTCGAACTCGTCGAGGAAGTGATCGTCCGCTGCGAGCGCGCCGACGATCCGGCGATCTTCATTACGCGCACGCCCGACGACGAATTGCGCAATGCTGCAAGGGAACTGGTAGCGCGCGCGCCGCAGCCGAACAGTCTTCCGCTCTGGGGCATTCCCTTTGCGGTCAAGGACAATATCGACGTCGCCGGCCTACCGACCACGGCCGCCTGTCCCGCCTATGAATACCGTCCGGAAGCAGATGCAACGCTGATCGCCCGGCTGAAGGCTGCCGGCGCGCTCGTCATCGGCAAGACGAATCTGGACCAGTTCGCAACTGGCCTCAACGGTACCCGCTCGCCCTATGGCGCACCCCGCTCGGTCTTCGACAAGGCCTATGTCTCGGGCGGATCGAGTTCCGGCTCGGCCGTTGCGGTGGCATCGGGCCTCGCGACATTCGCATTGGGGACCGATACCGCCGGCTCCGGGCGCGTTCCGGCCAGCTTCAATAACCTCGTCGGAATCAAGCCCACGCCCGGCCTGGTGCCGAACACCGGCGTCATTCCAGCCTGCCGCAGCGTCGATGTCGTGACCGTCTTTGCCGGGACGGTCGGCGATGGTATCGCCGTCCGAAAGGTGATGGAGGGCTATGATGCGGGAGATCCCTTCTCGCGCGAGGCTGAACCGTGCACGCTTCCCGCCTCGGGCCTCCGGATTGGCGTCCTCGACGGTGCGGAACGCGAATTCTACGGCAACAAGGCCTATGAAGCGCTCTACGATGCGGCGATCGAGCGGGCGAAATCCTTGGGCGCCACCATCGTGCCATTCGACTATGCGCCGTTTCATGAAGCTGCCGAACTGCTTTACAACGGCCCCTGGGTGGCAGAACGGCTGGCCGCGGTGAAGGGTTTCATCGCCACGAATGCCGATGATTTCGACCCGACCGTCCGCACCATCATCGAGGGCGCCAGAAGCTACGACGCGGTGGCTGCCTTCGAGGGCAGGTACAAGCTCGAAAGCCTTCGCCAGAAAACGAAGGTCGAGTGGAACAAGGTTGACGTGCTGATGTTGCCGACTTCGCCGACGACCTACACGGTCGAGGACATGCTGGCCGATCCGATCGCGAAGAACGGCCATTTCGGCCGCTACACCAACTTCGTGAACCTGTTCGGCTATGCCGCGATCGCCATTCCCGCCGGCTTCGATGCCGCCGGCCATCTGCCTTTCGGCGTGACGCTGATCGGCCCGGCCTTCGCCGATGAGGCTCTTGCATGGTTCGCCGACCGGATGCACCGCGACGTCGCGGCGGGCATGGGCAAGGACAGGCTCGCCGCACTGCCCGAGGCGAGCCGCGTGGTCGAGCCCGACGATGGCATGATCCCCATCATGGTCGTTGGCGCGCACCTGACCGGCATGCCGCTCAACCACGAACTGACGGGACCGGGCGGAAGGCTCGTCAGGATCTGCCGTACCTCGAAGGACTATCGCCTCTTCGTCCTGCCCGGCACCACACCACCCAAGCCGGGCCTCATCCGCGAACCGGATTACGAGGGGGCGGGCCTCGAAGTGGAAGTGTGGGCGCTGCCGCCGGATGCCTTTGGCCGCTTCGTCGCCAATATTCCGGCCCCGCTCGGCATCGGCAAGGTTACGCTCGACGACGGCTCCTCCGTCTCCGGTTTCCTTTGTGAAGCCTACGCGATCGCCGGCGCACAAGAGATCACCGCGCTTGGCGGCTGGCGGAGCTATATCCGCTCGCTTTCGGTCTGAGTGCCGGGGAGGAGGGGCGACGTTCGTCGTTCCGGGAACTGCAGGCGCCGAGATCAACAGAGTGGTCGCGCCCGTCGAAGGCGAGCACCTCGTGACGAAGTCGAACATCAACGGCTTCGTCCCCAGGGACCTCCTCGCTTCGATACTGCCGTTGTGGGCGCTTCCCGGGCGGTGTTCCGGGATCAGTATCCGAGCGCGATGCCGTCTTTGCGTGATTCCGATGCGCCGGTGAGCGTTCCGTTGTCCCAGTCGATCCGGATAATCTGCGCGCCGCCGATCGGATCCTCGGCCGGCACGATCTCGAAGCCGCGGCGGGTGAGTTCCGCCACCGTTGCCATGGGAACGGTATGCTCCGCCTCGACGCGGGGCGCCTTGCCGCCGACGGGGATCAGGCGCGGCAGATCGATCGCGTCCTGCATGTCCATGCCGTAATCGACCACCTTCGAGACCAGGTGAGCGTGACCCATCGCCTGGTAATAGCCACCCATCACGCCGAAGGACAACTCCGTTCGGCCGTTTCGGGTCACCATGCCCGGGATGATCGTGTGCAGCGGTCGTTTCTCCGGGGCGATCATGTTCGGATGTCCGCGCTCGAGCGAAAAACTCTGACCACGATTGTGCAGGATGACGCCTGATTCAGGGGCGACCAGGCCCGTGCCGAAGCTGTCGAAGATCGAATTGATGAAGCTTACCGCGTTGCGTTCTTCATCGACGATCGAAATGTAGACGGTGTCGCGGTGAAGCGGCATCTCGAAATCCGGGAGCTCCGTCAGGGCCCGGGTCAGGTCGATCATGCCGGCCAGGCGACGCGCGAAGTCCTCCGACAACAGTTCGTCGACCGGCACATCGGCCTTGTCAGGATCGGCGATCCAGGCGTCACGGGCGGCATAGGCGAGACGGGTTGCCTCGATCTCCAGATGCAGCCTATCCGGTGACCCGGGCGCCAGCTGATTGTCGAAGCAGGACAGGATGTTGAGGATGAGCAGGGCGATGATGCCCTGGCCGTTCGGCGGGCATTCATGGATTGTATGGCCGCGGAAGGTCGTCGTCACCGGCGTCACGTATTCGCCCTTCGCCGCGGCGAAGTCCTCGAGCGTGTGCAGGCCGCCATGGGCGTTCAGATGCGCCACCATGTCAGCCGCCACCGGCCCCGTGTAGAAGCCGTCACGGCCCTCGGCCGCGATGCGGCGCAAAGTCGCTGCCAGCTTCGGCTGGCGGTGCATTTCGCCGATGCGCGGCGCGCGACCGCCGGGCAGGAAGATTTCGGCAGCCGCCTTGTCGGCGGCGAGAAGCTTCTCTTCTTGCGCCCAGTCACGGTGGACGCGGGGCGTGATGGCGTAGCCTTCCTCGGCATAACGAATGGCGGGTGCGAGCACCTCGGCCAAGGGCAGACGGCCATGATCGGCATGCAGGCGCGTCCAGGCGTCGATTGCTCCGGGAATGGTGACGGCGGAGGGCGACTGGCGCGGCACTTCCGAGAGCCCACGTTCTTCGAACCATTCGATCGTCAGCGCCTTCGGCGTGCGACCGGAGCCGTTATAGGCGATGACGTCGGCGCCGCCCTTGGGCGCGTAAAGGGCGAAACAATCGCCGCCGATGCCTGTGGAGCCCGGTTCGACCACGCATTGCACGGCACAGGCGGCAATGGCTGCGTCCATGGCGTTTCCACCGGTCTGCAATATGTTGACGGCTGTCAGCGTCGCATAAGGGTGGGAGGTTGCAGCCATGGCCTTGGCCGATACGGCCACCGACCGCGTCGGCTTTTCGAAGTTGCGCATCCTTGTCAGTCTCCTCGTATGCTTTTGTGCCGCAGCCGGTCAGGTGCGGGTTCGGTATGGCGTGAGCCTGATTTCGAGGGCGGACAATGCCCGGACGATCAGGAAATTCAGCAGCAGATAGATCGCGCCCGCGGCGATGAAGACTTCGATCGCACGATAGCTCTGGGAGATCAGCCCTTGGGCGATGCCCGTGACCTCCATCAGGGTGATGATCGAGGCGAGCGAGGTGCCCTTCACCATCAGGATGATCTCGTTGCCGTAAGCGGGTATCGCCTGGCGGAGTGCGATCGGCAGTATGACGAGACGGAGCGTCAGCAGGCGTGACATGCCAAGCGCGGAAGCCGCTTCGCCGAGCCCGCGCGGGACATTGCTGATTGCGCCGCGCAGGATCTCGCTGCCATAGGCGGCCGTGTTGAGCGTCAGCGCCAGGATCGCACACCAGTAGGGCTCACGAAACAGCCACCACAGCCCGACCGTCTGGAGGGCAGGGCGGAACTGGCCGAGCCCGTAGTAGATAAGGAAGATCTGGACGAGCAGGGGCGTGCCGCGGAAGACGGCGACGAAGGTGCGTATCGGCCAGACGATCCGGCGGTGCCCACCCTGCTGGGCAAGGGCGAGGGCGAGTGCGAGGGCGAAGCCGAGCAGAATGGAGGTGCCCGCAAGCTGCAAGGTCAGCGGAACCCCGGACAGTAGCTTCGGGATGATTTCGAGGAAAAAGCCGACGTCGATCATCGAGGCGTGATCCCCCGGGAGGCGCGTGTCTCTCCGAAGCGGAAGACCTGTCCGGTGAGGCCGGCGATCACGAAGTAGAGGCTTGCGGCAGCGAGATAGAAGAGGAAGGGTTCCCGCGTCGAGCCGGCGCCGATCTGGGCCTGCCGCATCAGCTCGACGAGGCCGATGACGGAAATCAGGGCGGAGTCCTTGAGGACCAGCTGCCAGACATTGCTCAGACCCGGTATCGCATGGCGCAACAGTTGCGGGACAATCACCAGCCGCAGCATCTGGATGTTCGAGAGTGCGAGCGCCTTCGCGGCATCGAACTGTCCCCGTTCGACAGCCAGATAGGCCCCGCGATAGACTTCCGCCTGGTAGGCGCCTGAAATGATGCCGATCGCAAGCACGCCGGTTGCAAGCGACGGCAGGCCGACAAATTCGTCGGAGCCGAGGCTGCGGGCGATCGCGGTCAAGGCAACACTGCCGCCGTAGTAGAACAGGTAGATAGTGAGGAGGTCCGGCACACTGCGGAAGACCGTGCCATAGGCTGAGGCGAGGGCTTTCGGCACGCGCCCCGAAGACAGGCGGCCGGCTGCCGCAAAGCCGCCGAAGATTGCTCCGAGCACGAAGCCCAGGACGGACAGGAGCAGTGTCATTGCGGCTGCCGCTAGAAGGGCCACGCCCCAGCCGCCTTCGGCGAAGCCGAGCAGATGCAGTTTTTCAAGCATGCGGGCGAACCTCTCCTTGCATTCCACACAGCCGGAGTCCGCTGAACTCCGGCTGTGTGCGGTCCGCCTTGGTTACTTGACCGGGGTTACGTCGGTGCCGACCCACTTCTCCGAAATGCGCTTGATCGTGCCATCGGCAATCGCGGAGTCGATTGCGGCATTCAGCATATCCTTGAGCTTGGTGTCCTCCTTGCGCAGACCCGCACCCGTACCGAGGCCGAAGACGCCGCCGACGAAGCCCGGACCGGCGATCGTGTAGTCGGCGAATTCAGGCTTTGCCAGCGTCGCGGCGAGCGCGGTCTGCTGCGCGAAGAGCGCATCGATGCGGCCGGCGGCGAGGTCGAGGTCGTGCTGTTCGGTCGTCTTGTATTCGCGGATCTCGACGGTGTCGGCGAAGTACTTCTTCAGGAAGTCGAGGTTCGTGGTGGCGGCCTGCACGCCGACGACCTTGCCCTTGAGCATGGGCTTCAACTTGTCGATGGCCGCAAGAGCCGAGGCCTCGTCTTCGAGCTTGAACTTCTCTGCCGAGACGCCGAGCTTGCCGAGCTCGCTGTCCTTGCCGATGGCGAAGCCCGACGGGTCGACGGCGTAGGGCTGGGTGAAGTCGATCGTTTCCAGGCGCTTCGGCGTGATGAACATGCTCGCCATGATGACGTCGAACTTGCCGACGGTGAGCGAGGGGATGAGGCCGTCCCAGTCCTGGGCGACGATGGTGCACTTGACCTTCATGCGGGCGCAGAGGTCGTTGGCGAGTTCGATCTCGAGACCGTCCAGCTTGCCGTCGGCTGTGGTGAAGTTCCAGGGCGCATAGGCGCCCTCGGTCGCAATCTTGATCTCGGTCGGTGCGTCCTGCGCCAGGGCAACCTGGCCGAATGTCAGTGTCGTAAAGGCAGCCGCCAGCGCGGCCATGCGACGGATCGTCATGACTTTTCCTCTTCGTCTGTTTTGGCCGTTCGTGACGGCGGTTCCCCGTCCTTGCCGGATGTCTCCCCCAGCTTCGGACAAAATGACCGGGCAGCGTTCAGCGCCGCCCGGGACTGGCGTAATCGGCAAGCATCGATGCCGTTTCAATGATGTGGTCCTGCATGACCGCTTCGGCGTGGCGGGCATCGCCGGACCTCAGAGCGTCGATCAGCTTCTGGTGCTCCTCGCGGGCAGACAGGGGTTTGTCGACGTAGTCGAACCAGATGCGCATGTAGGGCTCGATCACCACATGCAGCGCGGCGATCTGCCGGATGAGCTTCGGGCGGCCGCTCAGGCCGTAGATGAAGGCGTGGAATTCCTGGTGGCGCAGGACCCAGTCGCCGCTGCCGGACTGTCCGGCGCGTTCGACGCGGTCGAGCAGCCCCTCCAGTTCCTCGAAAGTCTCTGAATTCATCCGCGGCGTCGCCAGGCGGACGGCGAGGCCCTCGAGCACGGATCGGATTTCGAAGGTCTCATGGATCTCATCCAGCGTCAGGCCGGCAACGACACATCCCCGGTTGGGACGAAGCGTCACCAGGCCATCGGCGGCGAGACGCCGAAAGGCTTCCCGCACGGGCATGCGGCTCATTCCGATTTCGGCGGCAATCTCTTCGGGGATCAGGCGATCGCCTGGCTTGTAGCGACCGAAACGCAGGGCCTGCTGCAGATGGAAGTAGGCCTCCTCTTCGGCCGTGGAGGCGAGATGTGCAGTGGAGGCGGGAGATATCGGCATCTGTGGCCTATTGGATTTTTGTATCCACTCATACAATCATTCAGTTTTGGCGACGTCAAGGGACTTCGATCAGACATGCTGTGGGGCGTTAGCGGGACGGCGAAAGGCTGTTGCCGACGCGTTCGCGAATGAGGCGAGTGAACGCGGTGACCGAGGCGCGATCCGCGAAGGGAGCGGACACCGGAACGAATTCCACATCCTCGATCGGCGGTAGGGTAGAGGGTGGCAATTCGCGCCGTCCGGCCGGGGCGAGGCTTCGCGACTCGACCATGATGCCCAATGCCGGTCCTGGCCGCGGCCGTCAGACCACTGCGGCTCTGGCAGGAGCAGACGATGCGCCACGGATGCCCGGCGCGTTCCAGCTCCTCATGATCTCAGGGCAGTTACCTCGACCTCGACCTTGAATTCAGGTCGGGTGAACCCGCTCACGATCAAGAGCGTGGAGACCGGCCGGGGTTCTCGCGTATATCGGTCGCGCACGGCCATATAGGGAGCGAAATCTTCCCGCCGGGTCACGAAGCCCGCGATGCGGACGACATCGGCGAAGCTCATTTCGGCCTCTTCGAGGATTGCCGCAATGGCCTCGAAGCAGATCACCGCCTGATCCTCTATGCTGTCGGGAATGGTTTCGTCGGGCCGGATGCCCAGCTGGCCGGATGTGACGAGCAACTCGCCTCGAGCGGGCATGATGAGCCCGTGATTATAATGTCCGAAGGGTTTTCGCACAGTGAGGGGGTTGAGAGAGCGTTTCATAGGCGGCTGCCTCAGAATGTGGAGAATTCCCGCTTGACCTTGTCGAGAAAGCGTTTGCGGGTCTCTTCGGTGGCGCGGTTCATGTCGTAATGGGCAAGGAAGCGCACCTTGGCGAGCGGAGCGATCTGCGCCCGGATCACGCGCTTGACGATCTTCTTGGGCGGATTGCCGGCCACAAAGGCCCGGAAAGGATCGGCCCCATAGGTCAGGACGGCGCCGAGCTTCTTGATATGGCGCAGCGTCGACTGCACCTTGCCGTCGACCAGATCGAAGGTGACGCCGGGCAGCCAGACGCGATCGAAATAGCCCTTGAGCATCGCCGGAAAGCCGAAGTTCCAGACCGGCGTGCAGATGACAAGCGCTTCAGCCTTCTTCAACCGTTCGACATGGCCGGACACCAGCGCCGTGTTGTCGGGATAGGTGTGATAGATCATGCGATCGTGGCGCGACAGCACGGGGTCGAAGCCTTCGGCATAGAGATCGCAGTCATCGACCTCATGGCCAGCGGCCTTCAGGCTCTCAACCGTCTGGGCGTGCAGCGCGGCACCATAGCTGTCTTCGACCGGGTGCGAATAAAGGACGAGAACGCGCATTCACGCCTCCATGAAGGCCGCGAGACCCTGAAAGAGATAGTTCTTGCCCGCCTTGAAGTCGAAATCCGGATTGTCCCACGCGATCATCTTGCCGGGGTTGAGCAGGCCCTTCGGATCGGTCTCCCTCTTGAAGGCGAGCTGCACGACGTCTGTCTGCTTCATCCCGCCCTCTTCCAGCGTGTAGCGATGCGGATTGAAGATCGGGCATCCCAGATCCTCGTGAATGCGGATGATTTCCTCGAGGCGCTCGGCCGTCGTGTAGCGCACCATGGGCAGGCCCGAGCACTGGATTGACCCGTCAAAGCGCATGAATTCCAGGTGGCCGATCAACTCGCCGGGGAAGGTCTCAACGGTCTTGCGAACCTTTTCCACATGGTCCGGAGCGGGATACTGCACTTGAAGATAGGTGATGCTCGGGTCGATCTTGAGAGCCCGCAGCGTGGTGTGGTTCCAGGCCAGCTCATAGGCATGCGGGATGCCTTTCATGCTCTCCACCTTGTCGGAGCGGAAGCGGATATCGCCCTTGTAGCGCGAGACCAGCGCCTCGAATGGCCCCATGGAATGGGGCGCGACCATGATCACGACGACAGACTGACCTTCCTTCAGGTAGGGCTTGTGCCGTGTGAAATATTCGAACGGCGCAGGCGCTGCGATGGGCGCGATTTCCTTGACCAGCAGCCCATTGGAATGCGCCAGCGTATCGGCAAAGCGAACCGCATCCATGAAGTCGTCATAGCCGACCAGCACGTCGACCCAGTCATAGGCTGGCGCGAGCGGCATCTCGACTTCGGTGATGATGCCATTCGTTCCGTAGGCATGGCTGACCTTCTGCAGGTCCCAGCCGGTCAGGTCGAGAATGCGCGGCTCGGCCTCCATGGTGATCACGCGCAGGCGCAGGATATTGCCGAGATCGCGCAAGCCCCCCCAGGTGATCGAGCCGACGCCGCCCGAGCCGCCGGCGATGAAGCCGCCGATGGTCGCGGTCTGCGCCGTCGAGGGATGGAAGCGCAGCTCCTGCCCGGAATGCGCCTTCGTCTGCTTATCAAGCTCGGAAATGATCACACCCGTTTCAGCGATGACGCGCCCGGGCAGGATTTGTTTAACCTTGTTCATGTTCGCCATGTTCAGGATGATGCCGCCGGAAAGGGGCATGGCCTGCCCGTAGTTTCCCGTACCGCCGCCGCGCGGAGTGATTGGCGCACCATGCGCGTAGGCGACCTTCAGAGTGCGAATGACCTCCTCTTCCGTCACCGGAGACACGACAAGATCCGCTGTCACGTTGTCGAGCTGGCTCTTCAGGATCGGGGAGTACCAGTAGAAGTCCCGGCTCTTCTGCTTGACGAGAGCCGGATGATCCTCGACCGCTATCCCTTCCAGGTCTTTCTTGATCTGTGCGTAATCCACCATGTTCATGCTCCGTGAAGGGTGTCGAGTTCGGCGTAGTCGGGAATGGCGTGCTCGATGATGCGACCGCTCCGGATGACGGTTCGGTCAGATTGGGGGCGCGACAGGAATTCGCTCCAGCGTCTGGCTTTGAAGACAACAAGATCGGCGGCGGCTCCGACCGCAATGCGGCTCTTGTCCTTCCGGCCGAGGATGTCAGCGGGGGTCGCGGTCACGATCGAGGCCGCATCGGTCAGCGGATGGTCAAGATGGAGGAACCGCACCGCCTCGCGGAAGACTTCCACCGAATCCAGATCGCCATAGGCATAGAACGGATCGCGCGTATTGTCGGAGGACACGGCCGTGCGGACGCCGGCGGCGCGCAACTCGTTGAAGAGCGTAACGCCGCGCCAACGAGGCGTCAGGCCGGCATGCCTGTCTTGCAGATACATGTTGCACATGGGTAACGAAACGACGGCGAGATTGGCTTCGGCGACCAGATCCACCGTTCGTTTTGCCGTTTCCTCGTCCTGCCGAGCCAACGAGCAGCAATGGCCGACGGTAACCGTTCCTTGAAAACCATTCCGGATTACGGCTTTCGCAATCGAGGCCAGGGTCAGGACTTCGCGGTCAGCGGTTTCGTCGACATGGAGATCGACATCCACGCCAATGTCGGAGGCCGTCTGCAGAAGCTGGTCGAGTTCTGCGTCAAGGTTCGGCCCCACCTGCGTCAGTCCGCCAAGGATGCCGCCAGTTTCCGTCAGGACGGCCACGAGATCGCGGAAGAACACCTCGTCCGCCATCGCATAAAGTGGAAAGAGAGCTGCCGCCTGAAGGTCGATCCTGCCCTTCCAGCGTTCCCGCATCTCCTGCACGATCGGGAAGGAAATGCGATGCTGGGGATTGAGCGAGTCGATATGTGTGCGGATGAGCGACGTGCCGTGCGCATAAGCGCAGCGGAGGGAGAAATCCATGCGTCTTGCGACGTCCTCGGCAGACCAGTTCGCCTCACGGTCCGCCTGCACAGCGTCCAGTGCTCCGGGAAAGCTGCCGTCGGGGTTGGGATTGCGCTCCCAGATATGACCCTTGTCGAGATGGGTATGCATATCTGTGAAACAGGGCCAGACCATACGCCCGCCGAGTTCGACCGCAGGAAGTTCGGAATTCGCCGCGCCGGCAGGCAGAATCTCCGCAATCACACCCTCCCGGATTACGAGGTCGGCGCTGGCGAGCCCTTCCTTCGGTGCCGGCAGCCTTGCGCTCGTCGCCGCCTGCGGCACGGTCGCGCCTTTCAGCACGTAGACTGGCGATCCGGGTAGTTCCACGCTTGACGTCACGTTTCAGTTCTCGCGCTTGAGATTGCTCTCATGCCAGCGATGCAGCACGAGCCAGGAGATGAAAGAGGTTGCGGCAAAGATTGCGACCCCCAGCGCCGAGAGCAGCAAAAGGGCTGCAAAGAGCCTGGGAATATTCATTCGGAACTGCGATTCCAGCAGGCGGAAGGCGAGACCGGAAGATGCGCCCGCCGAGCCTGCCGCAAACTCCGCCACCACGGCGGCGATGAGCGCGAGCCCGCCGCCGATCCTGAGGCCCGTCATGAAATAGGGCTGGGCTGCGGGTATCTTCAGATAGACCAGCGTCTGCCAACGCGACGCGCCATAGAGGTCGAAAAGGTTCAGGAGATTGTGATCGACGCTCTTCAATCCCTGAACCATGTTGGACAGGATCGGGAAGAAGGCGACGAGAAAGGCGCAGATGAGCAGCGCCACCTGCGTGGTCGGTGCATAGATGAGAATGAGCGGCGAGATCGCAACGATCGGCGTGACCTGCAGGATGACGGCGATCGGGTAGAAGGCGATTTCAATCCAGCGGGACTGCACCAGAAAGATCGCAAAGCCGCCCCCGCCAATCAGGGCCAGGGCCAGCGACATCAGCGTGATCTTCGTCGTCACCAGAAGGGCGGGAAACAGAAGACCCCAGTCGCCGATCAGGGCGGCGACGACCGCGCCCGGACTGGGAAGAATATAGGGCGGGACGCCCGACCACATCACGCCAAGATGCCAGATCAGCACCAGCGCTACGACCATCAGCAGGGGAACGGCGATGCGCAGCGCTAATTCCCTGCCGCGTCCGGCTGTCATGTTCGGTTCAGGTGCGGGGCTTGTCATCAGTGGTCCTCCGGGGCGTCACCCATGGCTTCGAGCAACATCGCGGAGACCTTCTCGCAGGCCTGGCGATAATCTTCGGAACTGCGATAGAGCGCGTCGCGCTCGCTTGCCGTCACAAGCGGGAAATCCGCATGAACGCGGCCGGGCCGCGCCTTCATCACGACGATGCGGTTGGACAGATAGGCGGATTCGAAAACGGAATGGGTCACGAAGATCACGGTGATGCCGGTCTTGCGCCAGAGATCGAGAACGTCGTCGTTGAGCTTCTGCCGGGTGATCTCGTCCAGCGCGGCAAAGGGCTCGTCCATCAGCAGAAGGCGTGGCTTGGTGACCATGGCCCGGGCAATCGAGACCCGCATCTTCATGCCGCCGGAGAGCTCGCGCGGATAGGCATTCGCGAAGTCGCCGAGGCCCACGGCGGATAGCGCTTCCATGATCGGGGTTGCAGCCGCCTTCTGGGTGACCCCGCGCAGCCGGAGCGGCAGATAGACATTTCCGAACACCGTCTGCCAGGGCATCAATGTCGGCTCCTGGAAGACGAAACTGATATCGCCCTCCGGCAATCCCTTCGAATTGATGCGGGAACTCGGCCAGTCGATGGAGCCGCCGCTGACGCCGCCGAGACCGGCGATGATGCGCAACGCCGTCGATTTGCCGCAGCCCGAAGGACCGAGCAGGCTCAGGAATTCGCCACCGCACACCGTCAGCGACATGTCCTGAAGGGCGAGCGTACCGTTGGAGAACTTCTTGGTCACATGGTCCATCACGACGAGCGGGCGGGTATGGGCCGTTGTCGCGACTGGTTTGGCCGCCTGAGCGTTCATGCCATCAACTCTAAGCTGGATCTGGTCTCTCCGTTCCCGAACGATCGGGAACGGAGATTTGCTCTTGCAAATTACTTCTTGAGGGACATGCCGACGCCCTTGCAGACAAACTGCGTGGTGAAGGCCTTCTTGTAGTCCATGCCTGCGTCGAAGAGCTTGATCTTGACCATCTCATCGAAGAACTTCTTGTACTTCTCGTCGGTCATGCAGCCGATGCCCTTGGTTAGAGCCTCGTCCGATTCCAGAATGCCATGCTCCTTCATCTGGGCGATGGAGAAGGCGATCTGCTCATCGGTCATTTCCGGATTGTCTTTCTTGATCAGATCATTGGCCGCCTTGTTGTCGCCGTAGAGATAGTTGTACCAGCCCTCGATCGAGGCATCGACGAAGCGCTGGATCAGGTCCGGATTGGACGCGATCAGGTCGGCCTTGACCGACACTGTGGTCGAATAGGGGCTGAAGCCATTGTCGGCGAGCAGGAATACCTTGGGCTTCCAGCCGGTCTCCTTTTCAACCGCATAGGGTTCGGAGGTCAGATAGCCCTGCTGCACTGACTTCTTGTCGGCGATGAACGGGCCGGGGTTGAAGTTATAGGGCTTGTACTGCTCGTCCTGGAAGCCCTTGAAGTTGACCTTCATCCATTCGAAATAGGTGAGATACCCGTCCTTGCCCATGAAAATGGCGCTGGCCTTGGCCAGATCGTCGAACGTCTCGATGCCCTCGTCGGGATGGGCCATCAGGACCTGCGGGTCCTTCTGGAACATGGCGGCGACATCCACCAGTGGAATGTCCTGCTTGACCGCGTTGAGCGAACCCATTTCGCCGCCCATGTAGAATTCGATCTTGCCGGAAATCAGAAGTGCGCTGTTGGCGGCGTTCGGGCCACCCTGCACGATCGTCACGTCCAGCCCGTGCTTCTTGTAAGTGCCATCGGCGACGGCCTGGTAATAGCCCCCATGCTCCGGCTCGGCGAGCCAGTTCGTTCCGAAGGAGACCTTGTCGAGCGCGTGCGCGGGGAGGCTCGCCGACAGGCAAACTGCCGCTGAGGCGGCGAGAGATTTGAGGAAGTGCGACATCAAGACTGTTCCCTGCTTTATCTGGAAGGCGCTTTTGCGCTGCAGCAGGATAGTGCGCTGGCGTTACGCTCTTTGAAAAGCATCAAAATTCGTTCGCATTGATGCCTTTTTGCGCTATGTCAGGAAGCGCTCCGCCTACAGGAATCGAGAAAAGGAACAGAGGTGCTTCATTCTCGCAAACTGCTTTACATCGACGAAATTGCCCGCACTGGGTCCATTCGCAAGGCCGCGGCCAAGCTGAATGTTGCCTCCTCCGCCATCAACCGGCAGATCATCGAACTTGAGGACGAAATCGGCGCCGCCTTGTTCGAGCGCCTGCCGCGCGGCCTGCGCCTGACCTCGGCAGGTGAGCTTTATGTCGAACATATCCGCGACGTCATCAAGAGCTATCAGCGGCTCGAGTCTCGCGTCAAAGCCCTGAAGATGCCGGACGCGGGCAAGGTGCGCATTGTCACGACGACCGGGCTTGCCGCCGGTCCGATGCCGGTGATCGTCTCGAAATTCCTGGCTCGGCATCCGCGGGTCAAAATATTCATACGCAATGACATCGGCTCCGGGACCACGCTCAACCCGGTAAGCGTCGGAGAGGTGGATATCGGCATCGGCCTCAACATTCCGGCGTCTCCGGGCATCCGTACGCTGGCCGTGTTCGACGTGCCGATCGGCGCCGTCCTGCCGCCGGGACACCCGCTTGCGCGGCAAGCCCAGGTCAGCCTCGCCGAACTGCTTCAGGAGCGGCTGGTTCTGGTGATGAAGTCTCTGAGCCTGCGCGAGGTTATCGACTTTGCCTTTGCACCTCTCTCCGTTCCGGTCGAGCCCGTCATCGAGACGAACACGACGGAGGCGGTCAAGCAGTTCGTTCGGGCGGGGGCAGGTGTCTCGCTCATGAACCCGCTTGATATCATTCATGAGTGTGAGCGGGGCGAGCTCGCCTTTCGGCCGCTTTCCGATCCGCATGTGAAAGTGCAACAGATGAAGGTTTTCGCGCGTGCGCGTACCCCGCTCGACAGTGCCACAAGCCTCTTCGTCGAGTTCCTGCTTGCCGAACTGTCATCGCTGCTCGCCAGCCTTTCGGCGCAAGGCGTCAAGAGCGTCGGGCCGGGCGTCAATCTGGACGAATAGGCAGGGATCTATTTCGGCGAGTAGAGATTGCTCAACGGGTAGGCCTTCACATCATGAAGAAGGTCGACGAAGGCGCGCGCGATATGGCCTGCGATCTTCTCGCCCTTTTCCGCCGTGCCGGCGGCGGCATTGCCGACGACGCCGAACGGATTGAGGTCATGCGCGATCCAGGCGACCGAATGCGGCGGGAGCGGCTGGAGATATTTCGTGTTGCTGGCCATCCACTCGGCCTTGGACCGGAAATCATCCGCGTTTTCCATCTTCACCAGATCGGGACGGAAGTGGAGCATCAGCGAGGTCTCCACCTCGCCGCCGTGAATGCCGTATTTCTGTTCGTCGGGCGACAGAACCAGGTCGTCAGGATAGCCAAAGCGAGTCCATTGCGTGGCCACCGCCATCATGCCGAAGCGAACGCGCATTTCGCGCGAAACGATGCTCATGATG
This sequence comes from Ciceribacter sp. RN22, assembly GCF_024054295.1. Lineage (NCBI taxonomy): Bacteria > Pseudomonadati > Pseudomonadota > Alphaproteobacteria > Hyphomicrobiales > Rhizobiaceae > Ciceribacter > Ciceribacter sp. RN22. Next base: position 464,358 of record NZ_JAMXLD010000002.1, on the reverse strand, counting down.
TCGAGATTGCCGCCATGGGAGTTGACCATCACCAGCTTGCGTACGCCTGCTTCCGCTACCTTCTGCCCGATCGTGGTCCAGGCCTCGATCAGGAGCCCGGCCGGAAGCGACAGGGTGCCGGGGCCGTAGACATGTTCGTTGGCCTTGCCGATCTCCTGCGTCGGCAGCACAAGCGCCGTCAGGTCCTCCGGCAGGATGCTGCGTACTTCGGCAAGCATTCCGTTTGCGATCGTCACATCGGTGGAAATCGGTAGATGCGGACCGTGCTGCTCGGTGGAGGCCAGCGGCAGGATGGCAATCGTCTCATCCGGGTTCAGTGATTTGAAGTCATAGGCGGTCAGTTCGTTCCAGTAGAATGGTCGTGCCATAGAGGTTCCTTCCCGCGCTGTTGACTGCATTGAATCACTGCAATGGCTGCACTGCCGACTGTCGATGCAAGGAGGCGGGGCGTCTCCACCCCTTCCAAGTCACGCCAGCCCTCGCGAGGTCCGATGCCAAGAACTTCGTATAAAGCCGCAGCTTGTCATCGGAAAAGCATCAATTTGCGCCGATAGCGCTGCCTTTTTAAGAGCGATCTCTGTTCAAGGAGACGTATTCGAGGCATCGCCAAGTTGTTTGACCTTCGCGTTTCGGTTATCGAGACGGAATAAAATTGCCGAGCGTTTCCCCGTCTGGAGGGGGTTCGTTTTCCGCGTGAAATTGTCGCCTGCGCTGTGTGGGCCTATCACCGGTTTGCCTTGAGCACGGCGGATGTGGAAGATCTTCTGGCGGAGCGCGACGTTGTTGTCAGCCGGGAAACCGTGCGGCTTTGGATCAGCCGCTTTGGTCGTCATTTTGCCGGCTGTACTCGCAGGAACCGGCCAAAGCCAAACGACAAATGGTGCCTCGATGAGGCCGTCATCATGATCGGCGGAAAGAAATTCTGGTTATGGCGGGCCATTGACGCCGATGGTGACGTGCTCGACATTCCGGTTCAAGCTCTTAGCTGAGAGTCGGACTCGAAAAGCTCTCAGTAGTAGCAATACCTTGCAAAACGCCGTGTCATAAGGCGGATGTGGGCGATCCTGATCCAGGCCTCGGCTGAAGCTATGGATTTTTCGACGTCCCTGGCCAGTCTGCGGCATCTGCCGAGCCAGGCGAAGGTCCGCTCTACTAGCCTGCGGCGTGGCAGGACTTCGAAGCCTTTCGCCTTGTCTGAGCGCTTGATGATCTCGACCGTGAAACGCCCGATCATCTTCAGTCGCCGCTTCAACTTGTGGCCCGCATAGCCACCATCGGCAAAGACATGCAACAACCATGGCCACGTGTGGCGGTGGATTTCAGGAGATCGGGATCACCGTCGCGATCGTGGGCACCGGCACCATGCACCATGAGACCGACCATCTGGCCGAGTGTATTGACGATGATGTGGCGCTTGCGGCCCTTGATCTTCTTGCCCGTGTCATACCCCCGGATACCGCCGCTTTCCGTGGTTCTGACGCTCTGGCTATCGATGACACCAGCCGTCGGGCTTGCCTCTTTGCCCTCCAACGCGCGTGCTGCCATCACGAGATGATGGTTGATGCGTGTCCAAAGTCCCAGCGCCCGCCATTCATAGAAATAGCGCTGGACGGTCGAACAGGGCGGGAAATGCTTCGGCAGCATGCGCCACTGGCAACCTGTCGTGGCGGTGTAAAGCAGCGCATTCACGACCTCGCGCAAATCCGTGGTCCGGGGACGACCCAAGGGGCGGGGCTTCGGCAGAAAGGTTCCACAAGCGCCCATTCCCGATCCGTCATGTCGCTTGCGCAGCGTGCCGTTCGCCGGGCATATTGCCGACGGGTGATTTCGCTCCAGGCCATCATGTTCTCGATCGAATCTCGCAAATCCGAAGGAATCATAACCGCTTGAAATCACATACCTCTTTTTGAGGTGGCCTCTGAGTGGGGGCATGTCCGTGCCTTTCGGGGGCTAATTCACTGAGCCCGCCATTCTCCCGGCTCGGTCGAGGCGGGAAGGCAGTTGTCAAAAGTTCAGCGGCGCATTGTCGACCACTTCCTTCATCACGAAAAAGGTGCGGGTCTGACGCACGCCGGGTAGCGCGATCAGCTGGGTGCCATGGATGCGGTTGAAATCTGCCATGTCACGCACACGGATCTTCAGGAAATAATCAAAATCGCCCGCAACCAGATTGCAGTCCAGTACGAAATTCAACTTGGCGACCGCCTTTTCAAAGGTGCCGAAGCTCTCCGGCGTCGAGCGATCCAGCACCACGCCGACCATGACCAGCGCACCGCGGTCGACTTTCTGCGGCTCGACCATGGCTCTGACCGACTTGATATAACCCTCCTCAAATAGCCGCTGGGTGCGGCGATGGCAGGTCGCGGCACTGACATCGACCAGTTGCGCCAGTTCGGCATTGCTGAGCCGCCCGTTGTTTTGCAGCAGTCGGAGCATTTTTAGGTCGATGCGGTCCAGTTCCGATGTCATGAAAGATTCTTCCGAAAATGACGATATAGATGAAAGTTATGTATATTCTTTCTGATCCATGAAAGGATATCACGAAATATCCAGTTCAAATTAGAGAGCACCTTTCATCCATGCGATGGTAGCGTTTCCCCCGTGTCACAGCAAGCAGAAGGGGATCCCATGCTGGAGAAATTCGAGCGCTATCCGCTCACATTTGGTCAGACCCATATCGAGAAGCTGGAGCGGCTGTCCGAGCATCTCGGCGGCAAGGTCGAGCTCTATGCCAAGCGTGAGGACTGCAATTCCGGTCTGGCCTTTGGCGGCAACAAGCTGCGCAAGCTGGAATATATCATTCCCGACGCGATCGCTTCCAATGCCGATACGCTGGTCTCGATCGGCGGCGTACAGTCCAACCATACCCGCATGATCGCCGCCGTCGCCGCCAAGATCGGCTTCAAGTGCCGGCTGGTGCAGGAAAGCTGGGTGCCGCACGAGGACGCCGTCTATGACCGCGTCGGCAATATTCTGCTGAGCCGGATCATGGGCGCGGATGTGCAGATGGTGGACGAGGGCTTCGACATCGGCATTCGCCAGAGCTGGGAGGAGGCGATCGAGGACGTCAAGGCCAAGGGCGGGAAGCCCTATCCGATACCGGCCGGGGCATCCGTGCACAAATATGGTGGCCTCGGTTATGTCGGCTTTGCCGAGGAAGTGCGCGCGCAGGAGGCCGAACTCGGCTTCAAGTTCGACTATATCGTCGTCTGCACGGTGACCGGATCGACCCATGCCGGCATGACGGTCGGCTTTGCCAAGGATGGCCGCGAACGTAATGTCATCGGTATCGACGCCTCCTTCACGCCGGCGCAGACCAGGGCCCAGGTGCTGGAGATCGCCCGGCGCACTGCCGAACTCGTCGAACTCGGCCGGGATCTGACGGCGGACGACATCATCCTGATCGAGGATTATGCCTATCCGGTCTACGGCGTGCCGTCCGACGAGACCAAGGAGGCCATCCGCCTCTGCGCCCGGCTTGAAGGTATGATCACCGACCCGGTCTATGAGGGCAAGTCGATGCAGGGCATGATCGACCTGGTCAAGAAGGGCTACTTCCCGGAAGGCTCCAAGGTACTTTACGCCCATCTCGGCGGCGCCCCGGCCATCAATGGCTATGCCTACACCTTCCGCAACGGTTGAACACTTGCCACGCCGTTCGGCGGGATGATCGTCCCGCCGAACGGTGCAGACATGGGAACGGGATCCGAGCAGAGCAAGGCGAAAAGCCGCCGGCGGATCCTCATCAGGCGTGAACGCGTGACTGGGAGTCGACCGTGACAAGCACCGATATCGCAATTCTGAAATCCATCGAGAAGCAGGTCCTGTGGCTCGCCTGCTGGATGATCCACAACGCCAATCACCTGCGCGAGAAGGGCGAGGTCAAGGTCGGCGGGCACCAAGCCTCCTCGGCCTCGATGGCCTCGATCCTGACGGCGCTCTATTTTCATGCGCTGCGCCCGGAAGATCGCGTTGCGGTCAAGCCGCATGCCTCGCCGGTGTTTCATGCCATCCAGTATCTGATGGGCAACCAGACGCGCGAGAAGCTCGAGAATTTCCGTGGCTTTGGCGGCGCGCAGTCCTATCCGAGCCGCACCAAGGATATCGCGGATGTCGATTTCTCCACCGGTTCGGTCGGCCTCGGCGTCGCCGTCACCGCCTTTGCCTCGATGGTGCAGGACTATATCGCCGCCAGACCCTGGGCGCAGAAGCGTCCGCTCGGGCGGATGATTGCCCTGGTCGGTGATGCCGAACTGGATGAAGGCAATGTCTACGAGTGCCTGCAGGAAGGCTGGAAGCATGATCTGCGCAATACCTGGTGGGTCATCGACTACAATCGCCAGAGCCTCGACGGCGTGGTGCGAGAAGGTCTGTGGCAGCGCATCGAGGCCATTTTCAAGGCCTTCGGCTGGGATGTCGTCATCGTCAAATATGGGGCGCTGCAGAAGGCCGCGTTCGCCGAGCCGGGTGGAGCGCGCCTGAAGGACTGGATCGACGCCTGCCCGAACCAGCTTTATGCAGCGCTGACCTTTCAGGGTGGGGCTGCGTGGCGGCGTCGGCTGCTCGACGAGATCGGCGACCAGGGCGATGTCACCGCGCTGATCGAGCGCCGATCCGACGCCGAACTGGCCGAACTCATGAACAATCTCGGCGGCCATTGCCTGGAGGCGCTGACCGATGTGTTCGACAGTATCGACCACGACCGGCCGACGGTCTTCCTGGCTTATACGATCAAGGGCTGGGGCACGCCGCTTGCCGGCCATAAGGACAATCATGCCGGCCTGATGACCACGAACCAGATGGCCGAGTTCCAGGCAGCAATGCAGGTTGCGCCCGGAACGGAATGGGACCCGTTTTCGACCATGGCCGACAGCGGCGATGCACGGGCCTTTCTTGCCCGCGTGCCGTTCTTCGAGCCGGGGCCGCGACGCTTCAAGGCGGAGCGCATTGCGACAGAGGCGCCGGTCCTGCTGGAGGACCGCGTTCTGTCCACCCAGGCCGGCTTCGGCAAGATCCTCGACGCTTTGGCCAAGACCGACACGGCACTCGCCGACCGCATCGTGACCACCGCCCCGGATGTCACCGTCTCGACCAATCTCGGCCCCTGGGTCAACCAGCGTGGACTGTTTGCGCGCGGCGCGCGGGCCGATACCTTTCGCGACGAGCGGGTGCCGTCCGCGCAAAAATGGCATTTTTCGCCGGAGGGGCAGCATATCGAACTCGGCATTGCCGAGATGAATCTCTTCCTGCTGCTGGCCGCCGCCGGTCTTTCGCATTCGCTGTTCGGCGAGCGTCTGCTGCCGATCGGCACGGTCTATGATCCCTTCATCTGCCGCGGTCTCGATGCACTGAACTATGCCTGCTATCAGGATGCCCGTTTCATGATCGTCGGCACGCCGTCCGGCATCACGCTTTCGCCGGAGGGCGGCGCGCATCAGTCGATCGCCACACCGCTGATCGGCATCAGCCAGGACGGGCTGGCGAGTTTCGAGCCGGCCTTCCTCGACGAACTCGCGATCATCATGGACTGGTCGTTCGACTACATGCAGCGAGATGGCGACGGTCAGCCGGACGAGCGCACCTGGTTGCGCGACGAGACGGGCGGTTCGGTCTATCTGCGGCTGACGACACGACCGCTCGAACAGCCGGCGCCGCGGGGCGGTCCGGCTTTCCGCCAAGGCGTCATCGATGGCGGCTATTGGCTGAAGCCGCCGGGGCCCAACGCCGATGTCGTGTTGGTCTATCAGGGTTGCATCGCGCCGGAAGTGATCGCGGCCGCCGGGCTGCTCGGCGAGAGCCGACGGGATATCGGCGTGCTGGCTGTGACATCCGCAGATCGCCTGAACGCCGGCTGGACCGCGGCCCAGCGGGCGCGGCGCCGCGGCGTCAGTCGGGCGTCCGGCCATGTCGAGACCTTGCTCGCCGGCCTTCCGTCCCATTGCACCCTGGTCACCGTCACCGATGGACACCCAGCGGCGCTTGCCTGGCTGGGTGCCGTTTGCGGCCACCGGACGATACCGCTCGGGGTGGAACATTTCGGCCAGACCGGCACGGTGCAGGACCTCTATCGGCACTATGGCATCGACAAGGCGGGTATCGTCAGGACGGTGTCGGGGTTGACGCGAGGGGCTGCGGTTTCCGAGCTTTTGCTATGCCCATGAGGTTCGGCGAGGCGGCTGCCCGGAATCGGCGGCAGGTTTCACGAGGCTTGTCGGCCGGCGACCTCGCGCTCTCCGCTCATCGATTGGCGGTATTCCTCATAGATACTGCCCTGGACACGGATATGGTCGCGCATCACGGCATCGGCGCGCGCCGCATCGCCGGCTTCAAGGGCCAGCAGGATTTCGCGATGTTCCATCATCGACCGAGACAGGCGGTCGCCGAAGGAGAGCTGCGCCTGCCGGAAGGGCTTGAGGCGCCGGTGCAGGTTGGCGGCCTCCTCAGCCAGGAAGCCGTTGCCGGATGCCTCGTAGATCATGGTGTGAAACGTAGCGTTCTCGGCATAATAGCGCTTGTAGTCCTGCGCCTGAAGCGCCGCTTCGCAGGCGGAGGCGGCTTTGCGCAGAAGCAGCAGTTGTGCCTTGGTGATGCGGCCGGCCGCCAGCCGCGCGCACCAGGCTTCGACCTCCGCCATCACTTCGAACATTTCCACAAGACGGGTGAAATCGGGCTGGCGCACGAAGGCGCCACGGTTGGGAATGAGCTCGACCAGCCCGGTGGCCGACAGAAGACGCAGCGCCTCACGAAGGGGCGTGCGCGATACGCCGAAATCCCGGGCGAGGCGCATTTCGTCGAGGCGCTCGCCATCCTTGAAATGCCCCTCGGCGATCATCGTCTCGATGCGCTCGTAAAGCACGTCGGCGGTCGGCGTTTTTGATGCGGGTGAATTCATATCGCTCCTCCACACGCATTGTCGTGTGATCCGGGGGATTTGACAAGCGGACGTATGCAATAATCGTGATGTGTGTGCAATCTAATAATATTGTATACAAAGAATAAGAATGGAGTACAATACAAACAATCATCAAGAAAGCCTAAATAATAGGCAAAAAAACAGAGGGAACGAGAATGAAACCGACAATGACGGCGGCTACAGCCGCTCTTCTACCTGCATTCCTGTTTGCCACCGCGGCCTGGGCCGGCAAGGCGGACGATACGGTCTCCATCGCATTCGCGAAGGAGCTTGAGCATGTCGATCCCTATTTCAACACCGCGCGCGAGGGCATCCTGCTCGGAAATGCCGCCTGGGACGGCCTTCTCTACCGCGATCCGGCGACAGGAGAGTATGTCGGCAATCTGGCGACCAGCTGGACATGGGTGGATTCCACCACGCTGGAGCTCACGCTTCGGGAAGGCGTCAAGTTCCACAACGGCGAGCCCTTTGATGCCGATGATGTCGTCTACACGCTGAACTTCACCGTCGACCCCAAGAACGGCGCCAAGAACAAGGTGGCGACGGGATGGATCAAGCAGGCCGTAAAAATCGACCGGTTCAAGGTGCGCATCATCACCAACGGGCCATTCCCGGCTGCGCTCGAATATCTGGCCGGCCCGGTCATCATCCATCCAGATGAATACTACAAAGCCGTCGGCCCGGCCGGCGTCGCCACCAAGCCGATCGGCACGGGTCCCTACAAATTCGAGAGCGTCGAACCCGGCAAGCATTTCGTGCTGAAGCGCAATGAGGATTATTTCGCCGCCGCCAAGCCCAAGGCCAAGGTCGGCACCATCGATATCCGCACCATCCCGGACATCAACACGCAGATGGCCGAGCTTTTCAACGGCACGATCGATCTGGTCTGGCAGGTGCCCTCCGACCAGGCCGGCAAGATGGCCGACCGGGACGGCTTCCAGGTGATCAATGCCCCGACCATGCGCGTCGGCTATCTCTCGCTCGATGCGGCCGGTCGCTCGGGTGACAAGAACCCGATGACGAACCTCAAGGTCCGGCAGGCGATCTATCATGCCATCAACCGCGAGGGTATCGTCGAGGCGCTGATGAAGGGCACGACGGAAGTGATCAACAGCGCCTGCTCGCCGAGCCAGTTCGGCTGCGACAAGGCTGTTACGACCTATGCCTACGATCCGGCGAAGGCCAAGGCACTGCTGGCGGAAGCCGGCTATCCCGACGGTTTCGAGATTGAACTCTATGCCTATCGCGACCGACCGCTGGCCGAAGCGATGATCGGCATGCTGGCCGAGATCGGCGTCAAGGCCAACCTCAACTACATGCAATACGCGGCGCTGCGCGAAAAACGCATCAAGGAAGGCGTGCCGATCGCCTTCTTGACCTGGGGTTCCAACTCGATTGCCGATGTCTCGGCCATCACCAGCGAGTTCTTCACCATGGGCGGCGAAGATGACGCCCGCGACAAGAGCCTGTCCGATCTGCTGGAAAAGGCCGATTCCTCGATCGATCCGGCCGAGCGCAAGACGCTCTATACCCAGGCGCTGTCGGTGATCGCCGACAAGGCCTATTGGGTGCCGTTGTGGAACTACTCCACCAACTACGTCATGAGCGGCGACATCGCCTTCACCCCGACCCCGGATGAGTTGGTCCGCTTCTACGAAATCGGCTGGAAGTAACATCTGTATCCCTGGGCCGGGAGGCCGTTCAGCGGCGCCCGGCCCGGATTCGAGCTTCTTGTTTTAGAGGCATGTCGAGATCGCGGAGCCGCAAGGCCGCCTGCTTGAGGGTTTCAGATGTTGAAATTTGTCCTGACCAAGATTGGCATGGCGGCGCTGGTTGCGCTGACGGTGTCCTTCATCAGTTTCATTCTTCTGTTCATGGCCGGCGATCCGGCGATCGCCATTGCCGGCGAGGGGGCTTCAGGAGAGGTGGTCGCGGCGATCCGCAGCCAATACGGTTTCGACCGGCCATTGCTCGTTCAGTATGCCGACTGGCTGATGCGCGCGCTCTCCGGTGATTTCGGCATGAGCTACTATTTCAAGACCCCGGTCTCGGGCATGATCGCCGAACGGCTGCCAGTCACCATGACCATCGGCTTTCTCGGCATGAGCTTCGCCCTGCTACTCGCCATTCCCATGGGGGTTCTGGCCGCCGCCTTTCCCAACACGTTGATCGACCGACTGGCGCTCGGCGTAGCCGTCGTCGGACAGGCGATCCCGAGCTTCTGGTTCGGCCTTATCCTGATCGTTGTCTTCTCGGTCAATCTGGGATGGGTGCCGGCCTCGGGAACGCGGCAATGGACCGGCTATATCCTGCCGATGATCGTGCTCGGCTACTTCGCGACGCCGGCTATCATGCGGCTTACACGGGCGGGCATGCTGGAAGTGCTGTCGGCGGACTACATCCGCACGGCAAGAGCCAAGGGCATCAAGCCACGCCGGGTTCTGTTCAAGCACGCGCTGCGCAATGCCATCATCCCGGTGGTCAGCCTGGCGGCGGTGCAGCTCGGCTTTATGTTCGGCGGGTCGGTCGTGGTGGAAACCATCTTCGCGCTGCATGGTGCCGGTTACCTCGCCTGGGAATCGATCTCCCGTAATGATCTGCCGACGATGCAGGCGCTCATCCTGATCTTCGCGATGTTCTACATCGCTTTCACGTTCCTCGCCGATGTCTTGAACGCATGGCTCGATCCCCGCTTGAGGACTGCCTGACATGAACAACACGTCCCTCACCATCAACCCCGGACTTCGCGCGGCATCGCCGACTCCATCCCGTCTGCTGGCCCGCAAGGCGCTGAAACATCGCGGCTTCATGGTCGGCTTCCTGATCCTGCTGTTCGTTGGCCTTACCGCACTTTTCGCGCCGCTGATCGCCCCATACGATCCCTACAAGCAGGATCTGCTGTCGCGGCTTGCTCCGCCGGTGTTCCTGGGCGGCGACTGGAAGCACCTGCTCGGCACCGATGCGCTGGGCCGGGACTACCTGTCGCGGCTGATCTATGGGGCCCGCGTCTCCCTGCTGATCGGCTTTACCGCGGCCCTGATTTCCGCCGTGATCGGCACGACGCTCGGTATTCTCGGCGGCTATTTCGGCGGCAAGGTCGATGCGGTGGTCATGTTCATCGTCTCGGTCCGGCTGGCCTTGCCGGCGACGCTGGTGGCGCTGGCCGTGGTGGCGCTGTTCGGCGGATCGCTGACCGTCGTCGTGTCTGTGCTTGGACTGCTGCTTTGGGACCGTTTCGCGGTCGTGCTACGCAGCGCCACGATGCAGGTGCGGCAGATGGACTATATCGCCGCGGCCGAAGTGCTGGGCGCCAGCCTGCCGCGTATCCTGCTCAAGGATGTGCTGCCGAATGTGATGAATGCACTGATCGTCATCGTCACGCTCGAAATGGCCCACGCCATCATCCTGGAGTCGGCACTGTCCTTCCTCGGGCTTGGCGTGCAGCCGCCCACACCGTCCTGGGGCCTGATGATTTCCGAAGGCAAGGAAATGCTGTTGTTTGAAAGCTGGCTCATCACCATTCCCGGTATCGCTCTGTTCATCCTGGTCTTTTCCATCAACATGCTGGGCGACGGCATTCGCGACGTGACCGCGCCGGAGGGCAGGAACTGATGACCCACGCAGCCACACCCGTCCTGTCGATCCGCAACCTGACGATAGACTTGCCGAAGGGCGGCGACCGCCCGCATGCCGTCAGCAACCTGTCGCTCGATATCCACGAGAAGGAAATCCTCTGCATCGTCGGGGAATCCGGTTCCGGAAAGTCGATCACGTCCTTTGCCGCCATGGGCCTTCTGCCGAAAGTCCTGAAGCCGTCGGCGGGCGAAATCCTCGTTGAAGGCCGCGATGTGCTGAAGCTGTCCAAGGCCGAGCATGCCGGCTTGCGCGGCAGCCGCATGGGCATGATCTTCCAGGAGCCGATGAGCGCGCTCAACCCGTGCTATACGGTCGGCAACCAGATCGAGGAAGTCTTCGAAGCACATGCGCAAATGTCCAGGGCCGAGCGTCGGGCGCGGACATTGGCGCTTCTCAAGGAAGTGCGTCTTCCCGATCCCGAACGCCTCTATTATGCCTATCCGCATCAATTGTCGGGCGGCCAGCGCCAGCGCATCGTCATTGCCATTGCGCTCGCCATGGAGCCGCGCCTGCTGATCGCCGACGAGCCGACGACGGCGCTCGACGTGACGACGCAGGCGCAGATCCTCGATATGTTCAAGGCGCTGAAGGAAAGCCGCAAGGCGGGCATCCTGTTCGTCACCCATGATTTCGACGTGGTGGCGGAACTCGCCGATCGAGTCCTGGTCATGCAGAAGGGCGTGGTCGTGGAGCAGGGCACCGTCGAACAGGTGCTCAACAACCCAAGCCATCCCTATACGCGCATGCTGATCGATGCGGTGCCGAAACGTCATGGCATCAAGGGCAATCCTGATATGTCTGGGCCGATCGCGCTTAGGGTCGCCGGCATCGAAAAGACCTATTCGACGGCCCGGACCATGTTCAAGCCGGCCCGCAAGGTGCATGCCGTCAAGCCGACGGACTTTACCGTTCTGGAAGGCCAGACGCTGGGCATCGTCGGGGAATCCGGCTCCGGCAAGACGACGCTGGTGCGGTGCCTGATGGGGCTTGTGGAGCCTGACGAAGGGTCCGTCTGGATCGGCAGTTCGAGGCTGGATACGACCACGGCCGCCGGCCGCCGCGATTTCAGGAAACATATCCAGATCGTCTTTCAGGATCCTTATGGCTCGCTCAATCCGCGCCGCAAGATTGGCGACCTGCTGGTCGAGGGGCCAGTCAATTTCGGCGTGCCGCGCAGCCAAGCCATGGAAAAGGCCCGAGCACTTCTGAAGATCGTCCGGCTGGAGGAGGATGCGCTCGACCGGTATCCGGCACAGTTTTCCGGCGGCCAGCGTCAGCGCATCTCGATTGCCCGCGCCCTGATGGTCGAGCCGAAAATCCTGATCGCCGACGAGGCCGTGTCGGCGCTCGACGTATCCGTGCAGAAGGACGTGCTGAAGCTGCTCGACGACATTCGCAAGGCCGTTGGCCTGACGGTGATTTTCATCACCCACGATCTGCGTGTGGCAGCCGAGATTTCCGACCATATCCTCGTCATGTCGAAAGGCGAGGTGGTGGAATATGGCACGGTCGACGACGTTTTCGGCAATCCACAACATTCCTATACGCGTCAACTGCTCGCCGCCATGCCCGGCCGCGGCTGGGAGGCGCCAGATATGGCAGCGCTTGGGCCTGCCGACGCAGCGAGGTAGGTGCATTCCATGGACAGAACACAATTGATCGACGCCGCCACCCATTATGTTGATGGTGGAGGGCTGGTCGCAGATCTGGCCGCGCTCGTGGCGCGACGCTCCGTCAGCCAGTCGGAAGGGCGGCGGGAGGATCTCTACGCCTATCTGCAGGAGGACATGCAGCCACGGCTGTCGGCCATGGGCTTTGCAGTCGAGATTTTCGACAATCCTCGCGAGGGCGGCGCTCCGCTGCTGATCGCCAGCCGCATCGAGGAGGAGAGCCTGCCGACGGTTCTGGTCTATGGGCATGGCGATGTCTGCAACGGAGAGGCCCATCGTTGGCGGGAGGGCCTTGAGCCCTTCGCCCTGACCAGAGAAGGCGACAAGCTCTATGGCCGCGGCACGGCCGACAACAAGATCCAGCATCTCATCAACATCAAGGCGCTGGAACTGCTGATCCGCGAACAGGGCCGGCTCGGTTTCAACGCCAGGATCGTTCTCGAAATGGCCGAGGAGACCGGTTCCTTCGGGCTGCGCGAATTCTTCACGGCCAACCGGGAGCGGCTGGCGGCCGATGTGCTGATCGCCTCGGACGGCCCGCGTCTGGCGGTCGACACGCCGACCATGTTCATGGGGTCGCGCGGCGGCATGTCGATCAACCTGTTGGTCGATCTGCGGGACGGCGACCACCATTCCGGCAATTTCGGCGGACTGCTGGCCGATCCCGCCATCATCCTGGCCCAGGCAATCTCGACGATCACCGATGCGCGCGGCCAGATACAAATTCCCGAATGGCGCCCGACCAGCCTGACGCCCGATATCCGCGCCACGCTCAGTGATCTGCCGCCGCGCCGTCACGACGCCGAATGGGGCGAGAGTGACCTGACGCCGAGCGAGCGTGTCTTCGGCTGGAACTCCTTTGCCGTGCTCGCCATGTCGTCCGGCAATATCGATGCGCCGCAAAATGCCATTTCGGGCTCGGCGCGGGCCACCTGCCAGTTGCGCTTCGTCGTCGGCACCGACATCAACGACATCATTCCCGCCCTGCGTCGTCATCTCGATGCCCATGGTTTTCCCATGGTCGAGGTTCGTCCGGGGCGCGGCGAAGCCTTCCGGGCGACCCGTTTTTCACCGGATCATCCCTGGGTGCGTTTTGTCGAAAACTCGCTCACGCGGACGGCGGGAAGGCGGCCGCATGTCTTGCCCAATCTGGCCGGCTCACTGCCCAACGATGCCTTTACCGACATCCTTGGTCTGCCGACGATCTGGATTCCGCACTCCCATGCCGAATGCGGCCAGCACGGCCCCAACGAACATGCGCTGGTGCCGATTGCCCGTGAAGGCATGCAGGTCATGACGGCGCTGTTCCTCGATATCGCCGAGAATGCCAAAAGCCTGAAGCAGATTGCCTGATCGATGGATTTCGTTCTGCTTTTTGTGTTCCTGGCCGCAACGGGCGCCTTGTCCGGCCTGGTCGCTGGCCTGCTCGGGATCGGCGGCGGAGTCGTCCTGGTACCGGCCCTCTATTATGCCTTCGAGTTCCTCGGCTATGAGAGCGACCGCCTGATGCAGGTCTGTGTCGCCACCTCCAGCGGCACCATCATCCTCAACTCGGCACGCTCGGTTCTGATGCATCACCGGCGCGGGGCGGTCGACTGGTCCGTGCTGAAGCGCTGGGGACCGGCGATTTCTCTCGGCGCGCTGGCCGGAGTGGTCGGTGCCGCTTCGCTGCGCTCAGCCAATCTCTCGGTGATCTTCGGGGTGACCGGCCTGCTGCTCGGGCTCTACATGCTGATCAGCCGAACCCATTGGAAACTGTCTGACACCCTGCCGGGCCGGATGCTGGCCAGCATCTACGGTCTGGTCATCGGCTTTTTCTCGGCGATGATGGGCATCGGCGGCGGTTCCTTCGGTGTGCCGGCAATGACGCTCTACGGCATGCCGGTGCAGAAGGCGGTGGCCACGTCCGCGGGCTTCGGGCTGCTGATCTCCGTGCCGTCCTTTGCCGGATTTCTGATTGCCGGCTGGGGGCTTCCCGGTCTCCCACCCTACACGATCGGCTTCGTCGACCTGCCGGCTCTGGTTGTCATCGTCGCCATCTCGATGACCACGGTCTCGCTCGGGGTTCGGCTGGCGCATTACCTTCCAGCCGCAATGCTCAAGCGGATTTTCGCCGTGTTCATCTTACTGATGGCCCTCAATATGCTGATCAAGGGGCTTGGCGCTCTCTCGACGTGAAAAAGGTATCGCCATGAGCAAGACCAATCCTGCCGATCTCGATGCGATGGACGCCCGCCGGCTGATCGGGCTGCGCCGCCTGTCGCCGGTCGAACTGGCCGAGGCCTGTATCGAGCGCGTGACGCAGCTCAATCCTGCGGTCAATGCCGTGGTGGCGCAGGATTTCGACCGGGTCATCGCCGAGGCGCGCCAGGCCGAGCAGAGCGTGATGCGCCATGAGGCGCTCGGTCCGCTGCATGGCCTGCCCTTCGGGGTCAAGGACATGATCGACGTCCAGGGTCTGCCGACCACGTTCGGCTCGGAGATCTTTCGCGACAATATCGCTGTAAAGGACGATGCTATTGTTGCCGCCATGCGCCGGGCCGGCGCCATTCCCCTCGGCAAGACCAACAATCCGGACTGGAGCGCCGGCGGCAATACCCGCAACGCCGTCTATGGTGTTACGGCCAATCCCCATGACACGACGAAAAGCGCAGCCGGCTCGTCGGGCGGTTCGGCAGCCCTTCTGGCGGCCCGCATGGCACCCTTGGCCACCGGTTCGGATACGGGCGGCAGCCTGCGCAACCCGGCTGCTTTCTGCGGTGTCGTCGGCTTCCGCCCGTCGCCCGGTGTTGTTCCCGGCGATACGCGCGCCATGGCGTTGATGCATCTTTCGACCAGCGGGCCGATGGGGCGCAGCGTCGCCGATGTGGCGCTGATGCTGTCGGTCATGGCGCGGCCGGATCGGCTCGACCCCTATACCGTGGTCATAGACGGGCAGACGCCGTGGCAGGCCGATCGCTTCGGCCAGGGCCGGCGCCCGGATCTGGCAACTCTGCGGATCGCGGTGACCGAGGATTTCGGCTTTGCGCCGACATCAAGGGTGATCCGCGAGGCGTTCGGCCGGGTGGTGGCGCGGCTGTCCGACCATCTCGGCAGGGTCGAGCAGACCCATCCCGCTTGCACCGATGCCGATCGCATCTTTTCCGTACTTCGCGGCGTGATGTTTCTCGGCCTGCACCACACGCTGCTGCAAACCCACCCCGACAAGATCGGCCCGAACGTCCGCGCCAATGTCGAGGAGGGTCTAAGCTATGGCCCGCTCGATATCGCCGATGCGCTGGTGAAACAGGGCCGGTTCTATCGCGACTGGCAACGATTTTTCGAAGGCCATGACTACGTCCTTTGCCCGGCCGTGACCATCAGCCCGCGCGACTGGCACGAGCTTTATCCGACCGAGATCGACGGGCAACCGACGAAAAACTACTATCACTGGCTGGCCATGGCCTATGCCTCGACGCTGGCCGGCCATCCGTCGATCACCATCCCCGTCGGCCGGGATGCGTTCGGCATGCCCTTCGGGCTGCAGATCGTCGGCCGCCGGCATGATGACGCCGGCGTGCTGCAGGTGGCGACCGCGATCGAGGAGATCTTTGCGGGCGACCCAGTTCTTGGGGTTCCCATGGTTGATTTGGAGACGCTGAAGACGGCTCCGAGACTGGCCGACTGCGAAGGCTTCATGGGCTTTTAACGATCGTGTGATTCGTGTTTGCGATCGATACGTTCAATTCCCCGGGCTCAGACGAGCAGCTGCCATGTCGAAATTGTAGTCGGCGACCTCAGCGGCCAGGCTTTTGTAGGCTTCGTCCAGAGCATGCCGCCCGCAGGTTCCTTCCTCGGCGACTGCGGCCTGACATGACAGCTCTGCATGCGCCCAATCAATCTCCAACATAGCCCGCCAATGCTGGAAAACGGCATAATCCAGCGGGATCGAGCGGCCTCATTTGCTAGGCCGTAAACTCATAAAATCACCTGGTGTTTTTCTCGTGTCGTGATTCAAGGCTTCCGAATAAGGGAGCCTTCATGACGCGTCGCCGCTACGAACTTACGGACCACGAATGGTCAATCCTTTCGCCACTTCTGCCCAACAAGCCTCGCGGCGTTCCTCGGGTCGATGACCGCAGAGTGCTGAACGGCATCCTTTGGCGGTTCCGGACAGGTTCGCCCTGGGCGGAAATCCCGGAGCGCTACGGGTCACCGACGACCTGCTACAACCGGTTCGTCCGTTGGCGCAAAGCCGGTGTCTGGGACCGGCGTCTTGAGGCGGTTTCTGAGGCTTATGATGGCGATATAGTTATGATCGACCCGACCTTTGTCGGTGTTCACCAGCATGCGGCCACGGGAAAAAGGGGATGGAGATGATGGAGGCATGGGACGTTCCCGTGGCGGGCTCACGAGCAAAATCCACGCGCTCGTTGACGCCGAAGGACGTCCCGTCAACCTCCGCCTGACTGGTGGCCAAGTCGCCGACTGCACAGAGGCCGACACGCTGATGGACGAGCTTGGCGAAGGAGATATCCTGCTGGCTGACAAGGGCTATGACACCAATGCCATTCGGGCCAAGGCTGCCGAGCGAAGAGCCTGGGCCAATATCCCGCCGAAGGCAACCCGCAAGGGCTCTTTTGTCTTCTCGCGCTGGGTTTACCGGCAGCGCAATCTCGTGGAGCGCTTCTTCAACAAGATCAAACAGTTCCGGGGCATCGCAACCCGATACGACAAGCGCCCCGAAAACTATCTCGCCGCTGTGAAGCTCGTCGCCACGAGAATTTGGTGTCAAAGTTTATGAGTCGACTGCCTAGATCAATTGCTTTTCCGTCTCACCATCAATGAAGACGAGACGCGCCGGATCGAGATCGAGCTGGCCGTCGAACCAGTCTCTGCGACGCTTCAGGAGGTCGGGACGCTCCTGCTCCAATGCATGTGCGGTTTCTTTTTGAAAGTCCAGCCGCGCTTGCGCAGCCAGACATCAAGACCGCTGCGGCCAATGGATACGGTTCTTTCTTCAGCCAATCGAAGAACCATTTCGTTGAGCGTGATGTCCTTTGCCTCTTCGAACATGCCGACGATGTAGTCCTCGTGGGCATCGAGACGCGAGCCGCCGCGTCGGCCCTGCTGCACTCCTCACCCCTGCTTATCGAGCGCTGTGAGTGCCTGATCGAGGCCGTTCCATGAGAGGGGGATAGAGATGACGCGACCGGATGCGTCGGTCAAGCGGATGTGGCCATCCTTGCCGGAGCGCAAGGTTTTGATGGCGGCGGCATCCGGCTTGGCGGTGGCAAAGCAGGCCCCGCCCGCACAGCGGTTCCAGCTCATGTCGATTGCGCCTTCTTCGTCAGCGCCCGTCTTGCCATTGCCGGAGATGTGAACCATGCCGGGAATGGCGATGTTGGATGGCAGAACGGCTGTCAGAATGAGTGTCTTGTCGCCGGGGATGCGGCCAAGAGCGATTTGGGCCACCGGCTGGGCCTGACCCTGAACCTGAACCGTTTCGGAAACCTCGCAGCTCGTCACCGGTATTGCTGCGGCCTGTCCGTCTTTTCCTGCCGGAAGATTGACGCAGCGTAAAACCCAGTTGCCATAAGAGGCCGTGGTGACGGCCGGTTCTGCCGGAACTGCGGCGGTTTTGTTATCGGCGGCAAAACCGGAGGCAGGCGCGCCAAGCACCAGGCCAGAAAGCAGGGCAATGTGAAGAAGCGATGAGGAACGGGCAATCAGGGTCATGTTATGGTCCGGTAAGTTGCCGCACCGGTCCGGTTTGGCAAGGCTGTTGAAACAGGCCCACCCGCTGCAAGGCTGTAGCGGGTGGGCAATTCGGGAGCAAGAGTTAGAAGCTGACTAAGAAGCGCACATTGATGCGGTTCTTCGCGCTCATCCCGTTGGCTGCGCCATGGGCATATTCAAGCGTAAGGTTGGCCGCATTTGAACTGGCCTGTTGAGACAGTGCCAGACGCAGACCTGCACCAAAGGAGATCGCGCGTGTAACGGCTGTTTCAACCGAAGTCGGATTTTCCAGTTTGGCCACACCGGCTGCGCCAAAGATATAAGGAGCGGCAACCGCGCCGATATCTTCCTTCGAGGCAAAAGGCGTGAAGATCTGCGGGAAGGACAATTCGGAGCGAACCGCAAAGCCGGCATCGCCCTGAACAGCGCCGCTGTCAAAGGCCGACAACCAGCTCATGCCGCCAAGCCCCATCTGCTCGGACGCGGCCAGCGCATCGCCAAACGAGGTTTGCCCATGTGCGGCAATCAACCATTGCACACGGCCATCGGCAAAGGGCTGAGTATAGTGCAGACTTGCTTCCAGCTTGCTGAATGACGGGCTTGCGCCATCACGCGACATCGGAAGCTCCGACGTTGCCGTACGCGCGCCAAGTGCCTTCATGCCGAAGGAAGCCGTGATATCGCCCGACACATGACCGCCGAAACTGTAGAAATAGTCAGCCGATTGCGTCAGGCGCAGCACGCGCAGACGGTCTTCGCTATAATCCGTCTTCGTGCCCGACATGACGATCTGCTGCTTCTCGTCAGCAATATCGAAGGTGATGATGGACGCCGTGTTGAAATCGCGCGAGCGCACCCAGTTATAGCCGAGCTTTGAAGACAGGCGCTGATAATGGTCAGCCATCGTATAGCCAAGGCTGGAGGTTGGATGCGTGCGGCTGTCCACAGCCTCAAGGCCTGCCCACAATCCGTCCGTACCAATCGGCATGGTCAGGCCTGCAACGATCTGGCGGTTGCGCGGATCGGCGCTGAAGACATCGTCCGAACCAAAGCCCGGATAGCCGTTCAGGCGCAGATAAAATGCCTCGCCAAGACCAAGCAGGTTGTTGAAGTCGAAGCCCGTGCTGGCCACGATTGATCCCATGGAACTGGAAAGCGAATTGTCAACCGAAGAACTGACAGTGACAGCATCATAGCGGCCATCGACAACGATGATCGTCGCACCCGGTTTGGATCCGGCCTTCAACGTGGATTTGAGCATGACGCCGGGTGTGTCGCCTGCAAGCAGCAGACGGCGTTCAAGCTCACGCTTCGTCAGGCCTTTTGAGCCGGCAAGCGGAGCCAGAACCGCTTCCACACGCGTTCTCGCCTTGCCCGAAAGCGCTGATGCATCGATTGCCTCGACATAGCCATCAGTCACGACGAGCTTTAACGGCTGGCCATTCTTCAACGTCTGCGGCGGCAAGGACACGCGCACGAGCAGGTAGCCCGCCCGCACGTAAGCGGCTTCCAGATCGCTTGCCGCTTTAAAGAGATCGGCACCCGTGACCGTCTTGCCAGCAATCGTGCCTTCAACGGCGGCAGTATCAGTCTCCATGCCTGGCAGACTACCGTCGACGACAAGGCCGGACGGCGTGACATGCAGCCGCTCGGCCCCGGCAGGTGCTTCAACGCCGGTCGAGCCGGGAAGCGCAAGCCCGCCCTTGACCGCCTTGATGACGGGCGGCGCATAGGACTTCTCGGTCAGCTGGCTTGCCGTCTGGGCATGAGCCAGTCCGTAAGATGCAGAGATTGCAAGGCCCAGAGTGAGAGCGGAAACGGAGATGTTCAACAATTTACGCATGATCGTTTCCCTCAAACTCAGTTTACGCTGCAGGCGACAGCCGAACCGTCACCAAGCTGGCAGACAGCACCGGAAAGTTCCGGATCTTCCACCGTCATGACCGAACCGGAAGACCCGCTGCCGGAGGACTGGTCTGCGCTACCCTGAGAACCGACGCCATAGCTGACGATCTGCGCCACGCCAGATGTACCGCCAAGACCGGTTGAGCCTGCACCTGAGAAGCCGAACGGGGAAGATGACTGGCCGAACGTGCCTGCAAGAGGTGTCGAGGGAACGATTGTTGTGCCGCCGCCACCGCTGGCTGCGTTCACTGTCAAAATGCCTGCCGCATAGGTCAAGGCATAGTTACCGCCGGCGGCAAGCGTGCCCTGCGTGATCGAATAGGTCCCGACACCGCCAGATGTACCGTCACTGGCCAGCGAACCGGACAGGCTGTCGCCATTGACGAGGCTGCCGGAAGTGAGCCGCCAGGTCAGGTTTGCCGTATCGCCATCAGTGATCGTCACATTATCAGCCGTCACCGTGATCGCCCGCTGACCAACCGTCAGGGTTCCTGCCACATAGGTCACGGCATAGTTGGAGTTCGCCGCAAGCGTGCCCTGCGTGATCGAATAGGTCCCGACATTCGCCGTCGACGACGCGCCTGTGCTTGCCAGAGAACCGGACAGGCGGTCGCCATTGACGAGGCTGCCGGAGGTTACCGAGTAAGTCAGGCTCGCTGTCTCGCCATAAGTGCTCGAAGCAGCGTTAGCCGCAACGGTGATCGCCCGCTGACCAACGGTCAGAGTATTCCCGACATAGGTGATCGCATAGTTGGAGTTGTCCAATGTCCCCTGCGTGATCGAATAATCACCGACATTCGCCGTTGACGACGCGCCTGTGCTTGCCAGCGAACCTGACAGGCTGTCGCCATTGACGAGGCTGCCGGAGGTCACCGAGTAAGTCAGGCTTGCCGTATTGCCATAGGTGCTCGATGCAGCATTGGCCGCCACAGTGATGGCGCGTTGGGCAACTGTCAGATTATTGGTGCCACCGTAATAGATTACCCGGTAGCTGAGGCCATCGGCGCTGGTCGCGGAGGAGACCGAGGTCGTCAGGCTGGAACTATGCGAGCCAGCAGATGTGGTGGAACTGACAGCATATGTTCCGCCCGTCAGCGTCAGGCTATCGCCAGCTCTCCCCCAAACATAAGACGACGGACCGCCATGAGATGTCACCGAGCCGACTGTCGCCGTGCTGTCACCGTAAGTGGAGGAGGCCGCCACATCGCTGACCCAAGCGACCGTCGACATTGCGTAAAGCTCAGGATAATAGCCATCGCTTGGCGGCGCCCAGACTGTCTCGAAGTCCCAGCCAGCGGCGGAAGCCAGCGTGTAGAAATAATCCGTATCCTGGAACTGGGATGTCGTCAGGCCTGTAACGCCTGTCGCACTGCCCACGCCAACACCCGTCGTTCTTCCAGAAGTAACCGTATCCCAGTACAGCGCAGTTAATGTGCCGGCGTTACCCCCTACCAGACCACCGACGTAATCGCCGCTACCGTTCACGCTACCCGTGGCATAGGAATATCGGATCGTTCCGGTGCTAAACCCCATCAACCCGCCGACATAGCTCGTACCGCTCACGCTGCCGGTTGCATAAGAATTGCTGACCGTGCCGCCATCGCCATACCCCACCAGCCCGCCGACATAGCTCGTACCAGTCACGCTGCCGGTCGAATAGGAATTACTGATCCCACCACGATTGCTCCCCATCAGCCCGCCGACACCAGCGCCACCGCTCACACTCGCGGTTGAATTGGAAGTGCTCACCGTACCGGGACCGCCGCCATACCCCACCAGCCCGCCGACGTAATCGCCGCTGCCACTCACGCTGCCGGTCACATAGGCGTTGCTGACCGTGCCGGCATTTATCCCTATCAGCCCGCCGACATAACTCCCCCCGGTAATATCAGCATTCACAAGTCCGATATTGGTGATTGTGCCCTCTGATCCACCAAACAGGCCGACAAAGGTGGCCGATGATGCGCTGATCGTCAGGTTGGAAATCGTGTGGCCGTTGCCGTCAAACGTTCCGGAAAAGGCTGTGAAAAAGTCGCCAACAGACTGCCATCCTGCTGCGCCCCATATGCCGCGGCTTGTGGCGGTGGAAGCGGTGGCGCTGGCGTCGAGGTCGGCCGTCAGCTGGTAGCTGGCCGTCAGATCAGCCCCCATCAGCGCCAGTTGATGCAGGTTGGAAACGGTGATGACACCATTGACCGCAGTTGCGGCTTCCGATCTCAGGATCGGTCGCATATCGCCCGTCTGATACCAGACGGTCGAGAAATCCCAGCCGGAATAATTGGAGGCAACGCGCGCCTGGGCGGATGTCAGGCCGGTAACGCCTGTTGCAGTGCCAAGACCGACACCCGTTGTTGTGCCGGAGCTTTCGGTATCCCAGTAAAGTGCAGTAAATGTGCTGCCGTCAAGCCAAGTATACCCCAACAGCCCGCCAACGCCGGTATTGTTGGCGACGGAGGAGGAGGCGGAGGCCGTTACGGCCCCGGCGGCATAAGAATAGCTGATCGTGCTGACAAAGTCATACCCCACTAACCCGCCAACGTAGGCGCTGGATGGGAAGGAAAATGAGGCGGAGGAGGCGTTCACCGCCCCAGTGGCATAGGAATAGCTGATCGTGCTGTTGTCGCTATACCCTACCAGCCCGCCAGCGAAGGCAGCGGATGAGGAGGACTCTGATAAGGAGGAGGCGTTCACCGCCCCGGTGGCATAAGAATAGCTGACCGTGCCGTTAGCGTTATACCCTATAAGCCCGCCAGCGTAGGAGTAGAATGATGAGGCGGCGGCGTTCACCGCTCCAGTGGCATAAGAATAGCTGACCGTGCCGGAGGTGCTATACCCCAACAGCCCGCCAGCGTAGGAGTAGGATGATGAGGAGGAGGCGGTCACCGCTCCAGTGGCATAGGAATAGCTGATCGTGCCGGAGTTATTATATCCCACCAGCCCGCCGATATAGTTGCCGCTGCCAGTCACGCTGCCAGTCGCATAGGAGTTGCTAATGGCGCCACGATTATGCCCCACCAGCCCGCCGATGGAAAAACCGAGCACGTTGCCTGTCGCATAGGAGTTGCTGATCGTGCCATAACTAGTCCCCACCAGCCCGCCAACGGCACCGCTGCTACTGCCGCCGGTTACGCTGCCGGTCGCATAAGAATAGCTGATCGAGCCGGAGTTGACATTATATCCCACCAGCCCGCCGACATCTCCATCACCCGTTACGCTGCCCGTCGCATAAGAATTGGCGATCGTGCCGGAGCCATAACCGGAGCCATTATCCCCCGCCAGCCCGCCAACATAGGCAACGCCAGTCACGCTGCCGGCTGCATAGGAATTACTGATCGCGCCAGCGTCATTCAACCCCACCAGACCTCCAACATACGTGCTGCCGCCAACGCCAACTGTCGCATAGGAATTGCTGATCGCGCCGCCAGAGCTATTCTGCCCCACCAGCCCGCCGATGTAGGAGTACGTGCCGTTCACACTGCCAGTCGCATAGGAATTACTAATCGTACCCCGATTGGATCCAACCAAAGCGCCAACATAGTACCCCCCGGTAATGTTGACGCTCGCCAGACCGACGTCACGGATGGCGCCACTGGAACCATAGAACAATGCGACACCGTACCCCGAGGACGCGTTGATCGTAAGGTTGGAAATCGTGTTGCCAAGGCCCGCAAACGTGCCGGTGAATGACGAACTGCCGGTTGCAACCAGTGCTGATGTGTAGGTCGTGCCGGACGCATCCAGATCTTCTGCCAATGCGTAGTGTCCAGACAAACCGGTCGTATCGATTGCGTCCAGCTCGCTCATGGAGTGGATCAGCGTATAGGCCTGACCGTTGATGGCAAGCGAGGCGCTTGCGCCGGAAAGCGTGATCGAAGAGCCCGACGCAATGGAATAATCGGACCCGCCATAGGTCAGCACCAGACCGGCGCTTGCGCCTGTCGCCGTGATATTGGCATTCACATAGATATTGTTGGCCGCCGTCAGCGTCAGCGTTGTACCCGCCGACCAGCTGATATCGCTTGCTACCGTGATATTGCCCGTCTGGCTGCCGCCGGAATTGGTGGTGATTTCCACATTGGCGCTGGCAAGAGCGTTCGTCAGCGTGCTGACATTGATCACGCTGTCATTGCCCGTGGCCGTAGTGCCCGAAGAGTTCGACGCCGTGCCACTGGAGATCGTGATGTTATATGGATCAAGCAAAAGCGTGCCATAACCACCGGGACCATAGAGATTGGTATAGCCGGTATAGACAAGTGTTGCCTTGCCCGAGACTTCCGCATCGCCACCTGTGCCCGTGCCAGCACCAACGGCCGAGATCGTGCCGTTATAGGTCGTCAGAAGATCAGACCAGACAACGACATTGCCGCCATTGCCGGCTTGTGTGGCATCCGCACGGATGACCGTATTTGCATCAACGCTCGTGGTCTCCGCCGTCTGCAACCCGTCCGCGCCGTGCCTCAGGCCGCCGATATTGATCGAACCGCCGCCTGTTGCACCCGATGCATCAATTTCCGCACTTGCAAGCTTGATTGTCTTGCCAGTGACCTTGATCTTTCCACCTTTGCCCGTCGATGACTTGGCCGTCACCTTGCCGGAGACCTTGACCGTACCGCCGTCGCCACCGCCAATGACGATCTCGCCATCCGAGCCGGAAACCGAATCCGCTTCGACAACGCCGGACATATTGATCGCCTGACGGGCGGCTGACTTGGCCGTTGCCGCCTTCATCACCACAAGACCGCCGCTTGCCGAGATCGAGCCGGAATTTTCAACAAGCGCGCCATCGCCTTCCGCGCCATCGGCTGTGGGAACTGCCACCTGCAGGAAGCCATCGCCGGAAAGATCAAGCGTTGCCTGTTCGCCCGAACCAAGACCGACCTTGCCCACGGGAACTGCAATCGTGCCGGAATTCTTCACCGTGCCGCCAAGAAGCGCTGCATAGCCGCCGCGACCAATGGTGATCACGCCTTCGTTGGAAACACCGGCGGACGCGCCATCACCCTGAAACTTCAAATTGCCATTGAGGAAGTCTTCATCCGAGATATCCAGCGTGGAAGCGACAAAGCCGCCACCGACCTTCACCGAACCCGTTGAGGTAATCGCAATGCCGTTCGGGTTGATGAGATAAACCTGACCGTTCGCCGTCAGCGAACCGGCAATCGTCGAGGTCGTGGAGCCGGTCACACGATTGAGAATAGCGGAAGAACTGTCCGGCTGGACGAAATTGACCGTATAGCCCTGCCCGATGGAAAAGCCGTTCCAGTTGACAATCGCCTGGTCCGAGCTTTGCGTGACCGTCATCGTGGTGCCGGACGTGGACGCATTCACAGAACCGGCTGCAACCGTCCCACCCGTTGGCAGAACATCACCGGCAAAGGCTGCAAGCGGATTGACCGCCAACGCCGTCGACGCAAGCAGAGCGCCTGCAAGGCGCGCTTTGTGTTTTGCAAAATCGCAAACGTTTTCATGGCAATACATAACAAGCCCCGCCTAAAAAATGCAGACAGTTCCAAAAGCAGGAATATACAAACGGACGAGTGTGGCCGCAAAGTTGAAGTGTCCTGTTTCTGCAAAGTTGGAATGTCACACTCCCCGTCTCTGATTGACGTCTGGGAGATTGCAGATGGGATTGATTGCAATCAGAGACGGGGAGTGTGACATTCCAACTTTGCAGAAACAGGACACTTCAACTTTGCGGCCACATTCATAAATTGCATAATCAGCATTATGGAACTGTCGACTCCATCCGGCCGTATGTCCCGCGACACTATCGATTTTCAGATTTCCTGATAATTTTCTGATGCCGACCCAAGGAAAATCATCCGACAACCGTCTCATTCTCAAAATAGTCCTTTGCGGGTCGGCTTGGGGTGGGTGCGAAATTGGATGCAGAGCTCATAGAACGGGCGCAGCGCGGCGACAGCGAGGCCTTCGGGCAGCTCGTCTCGCGCCACTACGATTTTGTCCACGCAATGGCATGGCGATGGTCGGGCAGTTCCACCGATGCCGACGATATCGCCCAGGAGGTCTGCGTCAAGCTCGGCGCGGCCATCCGGAGCTTTCGCGGCGCCAGCCGGTTCAGGACATGGCTCTATACGCTGACGCTGAACGCAGCCCGCGACCATAGACGCAAGCACACCCGAGAACAGCAGACGGTTCGCGCCTACACCGCCGAACCGCAGCACAATACGGGCGGCGACGACGAGGTCTCGACCGAGCTGTGGGCGGCGGTGCGCGCGCTGCCGGAACGTCAATGCGCGGCGGTGCTGCTCGTCTATGGCGAGGGCCTCAGCCATTCCGCCGCCGCCGATACGCTGGGTTGCTCGGAGGCGACCGTTTCCTGGCACGTCCACGAGGCACGCAAGAGGCTGAAGGCCATGTTCGGCAAGGAAGAGGTATGATCTTGGACAAGGAACTCGAAAAACTCTCCCGCCAGACACCGCCGGCACCCGATCCGGAGGCGCGGGCGCGGGCGCTTGCCGCAGCGATGCAGGCTTTCGACGATGCGGGAAATCATGTCCCGGCAGACCAAGGAAATGCGGGAGGGCGGCGTCAAAGCTCCATCTTCAACTGGATATGGAGTCCTGCCGTGAACAAGAAATTCCTCGCCGGTTCAGCCCTTGCGACGCTGCTCGTCGTTCCCCTCGCCGGTTATCTCACGATCGAGATGAACGGTAACGGCGTGCCGGTCATCGATCAGGAAAAGATCGCAACGGACGAGGAGCGGCCCACCTCCCTTCCATCTGCTGCGGCCGAGGCGACGCGTGGCGACTCTGATGCCATCGCCCTTGCGGGCAAGACGAACGGTCCCGCCGCGGATGTCGGGGAGGTCGAACGCCTGCTACCCAATGCATCGAGCGCCGTATCCCCGAAACCGCAGTCGGCCGCTCGTATGAACGCACCCGCCCTCGCCCCGGTTCCACTCATGGGGGAGAGCGGCGCGTTTCAGCCCGAACAGGATCGCGAGCGGTTCGCCAACGCCGATGATAATCCGATCAGGAGTGTGGCGACGGATCCGGTTTCGACCTTCTCCGCCGATGTCGACAGCGCGTCCTACTCCTTCGTTCGCCGTTCCTTGACCGGGGGGACAATCCCCGATCCCCAGTCGGTTCGCGTCGAGGAGATGATAAACTATTTCCCGTATGACTGGCCGGGCCCTGAAAGCGCCGATGCGCCGTTCAGGGCGACCGTGACGGTGATGCCGACCCCGTGGAACCACGACACGGAACTGATGCACGTGGCGATCAAGGGCTATGACCGCGCGCCGGCGACGACGCCGCGTGCCAACCTGGTGTTCCTGATCGACGTGTCGGGCTCGATGGACGAGCCGGACAAGCTGCCGCTGCTCAAGAGCGCCTTTCGTCTCCTGGTCAACAGGCTGAAGGCCGACGACACGGTTTCGATCGTCGCCTATGCCGGCAATGCCGGAATCGTGCTCGAACCGACACCCGTGGCGGAGAAATCAAAGATCCTCTCGGCAATCGACCGGCTGGAGGCCGGAGGCTCGACCGGGGGCGCCGAGGGGATCGAGGCGGCCTACGATCTCGCCCAGCAAGCCTTCGTCAAGGACGGTGTCAATCGCGTGATGCTGGCGACGGATGGCGATTTCAACGTCGGGCCGTCGAGCGACGAAGACCTGAAGCGCATGGTCGAGGAGGAGCGCAAAGATGGCATCTTCCTGACCGTTCTCGGCTTCGGCCGCGGCAATCTCAACGATTCCCTGATGCAGACGCTTGCTCAGAACGGCAATGGGAGCGCCGCCTATATCGATACCCTGGCGGAGGCACAGAAGACGCTGGTCGAGGAAGCCGGATCGACGTTGTTTCCGATCGCCACGGACGTCAAGTTTCAGGTCGAATTCAACCCGGAGCGAATCGCCGAGTACAGGCTGATCGGCTATGAGACGCGGACCCTCAACCGCGAGGACTTCAACAACGACCGTGTGGACGCCGGCGACATCGGTTCCGGCCACACCGTCACGGCGATCTACGAAATCACGCCCAAGGGAAGTCCCGCGGTCATGAACGACGAGCTGCGTTACGGCGCGAGCAGCACCGTTCCGGCAGAGACATCAGGCGATGCGCATCGCGGGGAGCTTGCCTTCCTCAAGATGCGCTACAAGCGGCCGGGCGAAGAAAAGAGCGTCCTCGTCACCATGCCTGTCGACGACAAGAACACCGTCGCCTCGGTCGACGCCGCGCCGCAGGACGTTCGCTTCTCGGTGGCCGTCGCCGCCTTCGGCCAGAAACTGCGGCACGTCGCCCTCCCCGACTCCTATTCCTACCAGGCGATCGCAGATCTCGCGTCGGCATCGCGTGGCCCGGACCCCTACGGCTACCGGTCGGAATTCATCGGCCTTGTGCATCTGGCCGAGGGCCTCGACCAGCGATGAGAAGCTTCATCAGGATGTGATCGCTTTCCGGCTGCGTCCAAGACACCGCCGACGTCGAACGGACGGAAGATCGGCCAGCGGATCCGTGACCCGGTTACCTCCGGCACGTCTTGGAGATTTTCCTTCAGCAGGATTTCGATGCGTATTCTTTACTGCGAGACGATGGGTTCGCGGTCAGCAGCCGTGGCATCCGCCAAGGTGGTCTACCGGTTGACCAAGTTCTTGGCCGGAGATATCGTTTCGCAATTGCCCGCATGTGGCCCGCGGCATTTGGTGGGCGAATGCGAACGACGAGGGAGTTTTTATGAGCGTAACCGTCAAGGTGGCAGAGGCGAAAGCCCATCTCTCCGAACTGCTGGCGCGCGTCGAAGCGGGCGAAGAGATAATCATTTCCCGCGGCAACGATCCCATTGCCGTCCTTTCCCGTATCCGCAAAGAAGACAACATCGAGTCGGCAATCGTCGAAATCAGAGCGATGCGCGCGCTCGCCAAGCCGGTCACACGCGACGAAATCCGCACATGGCGCGATGAGGGCCGAGCGTAGCTATGGCGTTTGTTCTCGACGCATCGATTGCGGCCAGCTGGTTTCTTCCCGACGAGGAAAGTGAAGCCGCAGAGAGCTTGATCCGAGCGCTCGCCGCCGGACCGGCGCTTGTGCCGTCCCTTTTCTGGTTTGAGATCCGCAACCTGTTTGTCATGGCGGAAAGGCGAGGCCGTTTGAACCCAGGGGCGGCGCTGGCCATGACGCTCAGGCTGCGCGCTTTGCCGCTCACGGACGGAGGCACCGGTAACGACGTATCCATCGTCAATCTGTCGCTTCGACTTGGCCTGTCGGCTTACGATGCAAGCTACGTCGAACTCGCAAGATCAAGTGGAATGCCACTCGCTACGTCCGACCGGAAAATGGCCGCCGTTGCACGCGCCGAGGGCATCAGCATCGTCGGGCCGCTCGAACACGAACGTTAGCAACTGGCCGCAGGTCCATGCCGACTCAACGGTATCCGTCTGGGCGGCGCTCGGCCGCGGTATGGAGCGCGACGCGCTCGAAGCCTCCTTGTGCGTGGACACCAGCGCCGGTGCCCTGCTGTCTATTTGGCCCAGTCGGCCCGAAGCTGCGATTTTGGCCAACTCGAAGAACGGACGGTGAACGAATAGTCAGATGGATTCTGACGGCGCGGGGAGACCTTCCAAGGCGCGATAAACTGTCATCCTGGAAACGTTCAATTCACGAGCAACGGCCGCTTTGGTTGCACCGTCAGCAATCCGTCTGCGAATTTCGGCGTCATCAATGATTTTCTTGCGTCCCTTGTAGATGCCGTCAGCTTTCGCTGCATCGATACCAGCCCGTTGCCTGTCCTTGATGAACTTGAGTTCCATATCGGCCACCATGCCGAGGATCGTTATGACCATTCGCCCCATGCTCCCGGCCGTCGTCACTTCCGGTTCGAGGACGCGGAGCGACGCCCCCTTTTCGTCAAGTTCATGAACGAGATTGAGAACATCGCGGGTAGAGCGGCCGAGCCGACCAAGCCGCAGCACCACCAGCTCGTCACCCGCATGCAGAAACTGCATGATGGTTTCCAATTCGGAACGCCCCCTCCTCGAGGCGCCCGATCCGGTTTCCGAACGGATGATTTCGCAACCGGCAGCCTTCAGCCGCTCGGTTTGAATATCGAGGTCCTGATCTGTGGTGCTGACGCGGGCGTATCCGATGCGGGCCATGGCAAATCTGCCACATTAGGGTGGTTTCGATTTTGTAACGTCACTTTTATCGAAAATCCACCCTTTTGTTACATTCCATATACGTCACATTCGATTGTCACTCATCGGTATACCCAAATGCGTCGCGGGCTGGAATCTTGTCGCAAAAATCCCCTGCGATTCAATGATTTTTGCGAGCGAGTTTTGCGACAAGATTTGCCGAATGATCTCAGTATGGGCATTTTTCGCTGAAAAATCAGGAATTTTGCGACGACCGGCCGTTAAACCTGCCCAATGGCAGTCTCTTGTTCACGGCAAGGCACGTAGTCCGGGCACTGGCGAAAGGAGGATAATCAGGAACTGGATCAAGAATCCTCCTGTTGCCAAGAATAGACATGCTGCAACGCCGAAGTAGCCCGCGACGAGAGCGCCGAGCGCAGCCCCGAGCGGCCTTGCCCCATAGGTGGCGGTCATTATCAGCGCCGAAACTCGACCAAGCATGACGTTTGGCGTAACCGCCTGACGCAGTGTCATCGTCGTGATGCTCCAAAGAACTGGCCCGACGCCGAACACGAAGAAACTGACACATACCAGCCAGAATGAAGGAAACCACAGCGTCAACAACATGAGGAAAGCCCCACAGAATCCTCCAAGCGGCCCCAGAACAATCATGGTTCCAACCGAAAAGCGCCGTGCAAGGACTGGCACGATCATGGCTCCTACAATCATGCCGACACCATCAATTCCCAACGCAATGCCTACCTGGGTTGCACTCATGCCGAGGTTTTGGACGGCGTAGGCAACAAAGATCGCGATCAAAATCACCCACGCGGTATTAAAGAAAATCGCAGTGAACAGGATCGGAAGCAGGAATTTATGATGTGCAACGAATGTCGCTCCCGCCTTCAGGTCTTGTAGCGGGCTGCTGAAGGGGCGCGATGTTACATCGTCTCTTGGAATACTTGCTAAATACAGCGCGGCCAGAATGGAAAGCACGGTTGCAAGCACATAGGCAGTAGAAGCGCCGGTCCAACCGACCAACGCACCGCCAAGAGCGGGGCCGGCGGCAAAAGCGGCGCTGCGCACCAATTCAAGCCAGCGGTTCGCATCGCCAAGTCGTGCGCGGGGTACGATTGAGGGAATAATCGCAGGAGCGGCCACGCTATAACAAACCGTCCCGACGGCCCCGATGAAGCCGAGAACCGCGAGTAGCGTAACATTCAGCAGTCCAAATGCTAAAAGTAGTACGATAACAATAAGGGAAAAGCTGCGCAGGACCTCCGATCCCACCATCAATGTTCTGCGCGAGGCCCGATCAACGGCAAGTCCGGCCGGAATGGACAGCAGCAAAAACGGAAGGGTTTGCGCCATTTGCAGCCAGCCCGTTTCAACCGGCCCCGCCCCAAGTAACAAAACCGCTGCCAATGGAGCCGCTGCCAATGCTATCTGCTCGGAAAACTGTGCGAAGAGATTCGACCAGCCTATGCGTTTGAATGCGGAGGGTAGTGGAGCAGATTGGATGGAATTCAACATCGTTTGTCCTCATGTGCGATACATAAGGACAGATGGCCTGATCTATAGAGTCATAGGCCACCCGTTTCTTGCGACTAGAATTTTCTTTGTCGCAGAAATCCCGATTAAAGTTTGCTTTTCGCGCCTGATTTTTGCGATGCAAAGGCATTGTCGCTTGCACCCGCCAAAATCCATATTCTTCGTTTGTTCGTCAAGTTGGCCATTTTCGCGAGCTTGGGCCGACCGGGCCTATTTCGGTCTCTCCGGCGTTCCACTCGACCAAAGCGAAGTCGCTGAGTTTCGCCAGGTGTCGAAGCCAGCCCTCGCCGGACGCATCACGCGGTCGCGCCGGCGAACACCTCGAAGCCGGTGTCGAAAACCGAGGGTTCCGGCGGGCGCTGCGCCGACTCGAACGCCTTCTCGACCGCAGTGCGGCCAATGAGAAAACGGTTCGAGCGGATCGTTGAAAGCGGCTGCGGCAATTCCCGGCCGATATCGAGGCCGTTGAAGCCGAAAATCGCCAGCCGGTCCGGGATCGAGATATTCGCGGCCATGCAGTGAAAGATGCCGCCGACCGCCATGTCGTCGTTGGAATAGACGACGACATCGAGTTCCGGATGCTCGGCACAGAGCCGTGCCGTCATCTCCTTGCCGACGCCGACGGAGCTCGGCGCTTCCGCCACGGCTTCCGCCGTGATCGTCAGACCCGCATCCCGCAGCGCGTCCACAAGGCCGTCGTAGCGAAGACGCGCCCGCCGGTCCGCCGTCCAGTCGTGGCCGGCATAGCCGAAGCGGCGATAGCCGCGCCCGACGAGATAGCGCCCCGTGGCGTATCCGGCACGCCGGTGCGACATGCCGACGGCGATATCGATCGGCACCGCATCGATATCCATCATTTCCACGACGCGGATATCGCTTTGAATGAGCATGCGACGCGTCGCATCGGTATGTTCGAAGCCAGCGATCAGGATTGCGCTCGGCTTCCAGGACAAGAGCCCGCGAACGACCGCTTCCTCACGGTCCATGTCATATTCGGTGACGCTGATGACCGGCTGGTTCTCGCTGTCCCGCAGCGCGGCGTGGATGCCCTGAAGCACTTCGGGAAAGACGATGTTCGAGAGCGACGGAATGACGACGCCGACGAGATGGGAATCGAGCGAGGCCAGCGAGCCGGCGATCCTGTTCGGCACGTAGCCGGTGGCCCGCACCGCTTCCATCACCCGCTTTCGGGTTTCTTCCGCGACCGGCCCCTTGTTGCGCATGATGCGTGAGACGGTCGATTCGCCCACACCGGCACGCTGCGCGACGTCCTTGACGGTGACCTTGCTCTTCCGGTCGGGCAGACGCAGCCTCGGTTGCGTAGCTTCTCCCATTCTTTGTGCTCCAGTGCGGGTTCAAGAAGACCTGTCGGCTGTTTCCAACCATTCGTTCCCGTAGAACCTTTATACCAAGTCGTCCGACGCTGCGAAGAGCGCCGGACGACTTGTTTCACAAGAGGCCGTGGCGCGAACGGCGAATACGCATCACTTCTGTCCGACGTATTTCCGCCACGAGTGCTGCTCCCGGAAGCCGAGGATCTCGCGTGCCTTGCGATTCGACAGCAGGCTTTCGTATTCTCCCATCGGACGCGTGACCTTTACGCCCGGATAGAAGCGGTCGATCAGTTCCTGCGTCGGGAGGTCGGAAGAGGTTTCGTCGTTGGCGGCGTTGAACACCTCGAAGCCGAGCCCGTCCTTGTGAACGGCGAGGTCGACGATCTGGCCGAGATCCCGCGCGTCGATATAGCTCCACGCAATTCTCTTGCGGAAGCCCGGATCGGCAAACCATTTGGGGAAGAGTTCGTATTCGTGCGGCTCGATCACGTTGCCGATGCGGATGGCATAGATGTCGACGCCCGACCGCAGGGCGAAGGCCTGCGCGGTCTTCTCGTTGCAGATCTTCGACAGTGCATAGCTGTCCATCGGGTCGACGGGGTAATCCTCCTCCAGCGGGAAGTGCACCGGATGGCGGGGCTCGTTGGCGAAAACGAGACCATAGGTGGTCTCCGACGAGGCGATGATCACCTTCTTGATCCCGAGCTTCACCGCGGCCTCGATGACGTTGTAGGTCCCCATCGTGTTGATGCGGAACATTTCGTTGTCCGGCGTGAGCATGATCCGCGGGATCGCCGCAAAGTGGACGACCGCATCCACGGGCTGCGCCCGCAGTGACGGGTCGAATTCGTGCAGGCCCATGTAGCTCGAGAAGGCATTGAACACCTGGCCGCTGTCGGTAATGTCGGTGATCAGCGTGCGCACCTTGGGATTGTCGAGCGGCTTGGTGTCGATGTTCAGGACCTGGTGGCCCTGTTCGACGAGGTACTGGACGACATGCTTTCCAGCCTTGCCGCTGCCCCCGGTGAACATAATGCGTTTGCTCATCTCATACTCCATTGCTGCTGATATTGCTGTTGGGGATGTCGTCTTGCCCGCGGGGTCAGCCCGTCGCGGCGAACATCACGTTTTCCTGGCTGGCGTCCTGGTGGCTGAAGCCACCGGTGATGCGGCCCTCCCTGAGGACGATCACCCTGTCGCTGATGGCGAGGATCTCCGGCAGGTCGGAGGAGACCACGATGATCGACATGCCTTCCTCAGCCAGCTTGTTCAGCAGGGCGTGGACCTCGGCCTTCGCGCCGACGTCGATGCCGCGGGTCGGTTCGTCGACGATGAGAATGCGCGGCTTGCGGGCCACCCATTTGGCGATGATGACCTTCTGCTGGTTGCCGCCCGACAGATTGACGACCTTCTGTTCCGGGCTCGGCGTCTTGATCCCGAGCGCCTGGATGAACTCCCGGCAGCGCTTCGTCTCCCGGCCGCGATCCACGAAATCGAGCCGGCAATAGTCCGAGAGATGCGTGAGGCTGAAATTCTCGCGGACCGACATGTCGAGCACGAGCCCCTGCCCCTTGCGGTCCTCGGTCACGAAGCCGAGACCTTCGCTGATCGCAACCGAAGGGTCGCTCATCCTGACCGGCTTGCCATCGATCAGGATCTCGCCGACATAGGCCCGGCTGCCGAAGATCATTTCCATGACCTCCGTGCGACCCGCTCCGATGAGTCCGAAGAAGCCGAGGATTTCACCCCTGTGCAGGTCGAAGCTCACATCCCTGACATTGGCGGAATGATGCGTCGGCCGGTACATGCCGAGATTGCGCACGGACAACAGCACTTCGTCGGTGGCGTGGGAGACATGTTCGCCGAAGAACTGCGACAGTTCGCGATCGACCATCTTGCGCACCAGAAGATCGCGCGTCATTTCGCCGACGGGCCGAGAGTCCACGGTCTCGCCGTCGCGCATGACGGTCACCGTGTCGGCGATCTCGAAGATTTCCTCGAGCCGATGCGAGATGTAGACGATACCGATCCCCTGCGCGGCGAGCTTCTTGACCATGCGCAGCAGGACGGTTGCCTCGTGATGGCTGAGCGAGGCGGTCGGTTCGTCCATGATGATGAGTTTCGACTGATAGGAGATCGCACGGGCGATCTCGACCATCTGCTTTTGTCCGATGCTGAGATCGCCGACCAGCATCGCCGGATTGAGTTTCATGTCGAGTTCGGCGAGAACGGCGGCGGCAGCCGCATTCATCTTTCGCCGGTCGATCAGCCCGGCTGCATTCACCGGTTCGCGGGCGAGGAAGATGTTTTCCGCAATCGACAGATTATCGACGACCGCGAGCTCCTGGTAGATGATCGATATGCCGA
The DNA here is from genome assembly GCF_024054295.1 of Ciceribacter sp. RN22. NCBI lineage: Bacteria > Pseudomonadati > Pseudomonadota > Alphaproteobacteria > Hyphomicrobiales > Rhizobiaceae > Ciceribacter > Ciceribacter sp. RN22. The sequence goes on along the minus strand of NZ_JAMXLD010000002.1, from coordinate 429,171 downwards.
GGGCTCTGGCATGCACCGGATCAGAGATTACGACGTCCTGGCCTTCGACCGCAATCGTACCGCCGGGATCACAGCGCTGCACGCCGGTCATGATCTTCATCAGCGTGCTTTTTCCCGCCCCGTTCTCGCCCGCGATGGCATGAACCTGTCCGCGATAGAGGGTGAGATCGACCCCTTTCAATGCCTTCACGCCCGGAAAGGTCTTTGAGATGTTTCGCATTTCGAGAAATGGGGTCATGGTCTGCTCGAATCCCGCTCCGGTGTGAATGGATGCGGAAGCAGTCGGCTCCCGCACCCAGGTTCTGCAGGTGTTACTTCGTGTAGCTGCCCAGATTGTTGGCCGTGACGACGGTGACGCCGGTATCGACATCGGCCGGGTTCTTCTCCTCGCCGGTGATCTGCGCCACCAGGTGCTCGACCGCCAGACGTCCCATCGTGACCGGACGCTGAACCATGATGCCGTCGATGAAGCCGTCCTTGACGCCCTTGACCGTGTCCGGCAGGTCGTCGAAGGCAAACACCTTCAGCACACCCTTGCGATCGGAGAATTCCTTCTCGGCGAGAACCTTGGCGACCGCGGGACCGCCGACCTGGCTGATACCGAAGATGCCCTTGAGGTCCGGGTTGGCGCGAAGCAGTGCTTCCGTCACCGACACCCCGCGGGCGAGATCGTCCTCGGTGCCTTCGGTGGCGGCGATGGTGATCTTCGGATAGGCTTCGAGTGCCTTCTTCACGCCGGCGATGCGCTCGTTCAGGTTCGATGCGCCGAGCTGACCGGTGACGATCGCCACCTTGCCCTCGCCGCCGATGGCTTCCGCCATCGCCTTGCCCATGGTTTCGCCAGCAGCTTCATTGATCGTGCCGATATACATGCTGCGGCCGCTGTTGGCGCTGTCGCTGTCGAAGGTGAGAACGGCAATGCCGGCATCGACGGCCTGCTTGATGATGCCTTCGACGGACTTCGGCTCGTTCACGGAAATCGCGATCCCGTCGACATGCCGCGCGATCAGGTCCTCGATGATCTTGACCTGCGTCGAACCCTGGGTGTTCTGCGGAACGACCCACTGATACTGCACGCCGAGCTTGTCGGCAGCTTCCTTCGCACCGGTGTTGCAGTCGTCGAAGAACGGGACGGCAACCTTCGGAACGACGGCGACGGTGATGTCGGCCTTGTCCTTGGCAAAGGCTGCACCCGTTGCCAGCAGCGACATCGTCAGGATCGCCGCACGAGCGGAATTGAAAAGTACACGCATGAAATCCTCCTCCTCAACAAGCTCTCCTCGAGCCTGGATTCTTCGTGATTGACTTAGATGTTCGGCATGCTCATTCGTCTTGGCTCAGTTTTTTCCTCCCATGATCCTGCTCCGCAGCACGTCGAGGCTCACGGCGATCAGGATGACGCCGCCGGTGATGGCCTGTTGCGCATAGGTATTGATGTTGAGAAGCACGACGCCGTTGGCGATCACGCCGACGAGCGCCGCGCCGATGACCGCACCGGTCACGCTCCCTGCCCCGCCGGCCAGACTCGCTCCGCCGATCGCGGCGGCGGCGATGACATCAAGCTCGGACCCGAAGCCGGAAGCCGGCTCGGCCGAGAGATAGCGGGAGAAACCGATGACGCCGGCCAATGCGGCAATCGTTGACGACAGGACATAGACCGACAGCTTGATGCGGTCGACCTTGACGCCGCTCAGCCGCGCGGCGTGCTCGTTCCCACCCGTCGCATAGACGTGCCGGCCGAAGCGGGTGCGGCGCATGATGACCGCGAAGAACAGCATCAGGACAACCATGATGATGACCGGCACCGGCACGGGGCCGAGATACCCCTGCCCGAGGACGGAAAAACCCTCCGGCGTCTCGGGCGTCACCGGCACGCCCCGGGTGATCATGTACATCAGCCCGCGCCCGATGCTCAGTGTTCCAAGGGTCGCGATGAACGGCGGCAAACCGATAAAGGTGATCAGGAGGCCGTTGCAGAGGCCGAAGACCAGGCCGACGCCCAGACCGGCGGCAACGCAGATCTCCGCTGGGTAACCCGCGCTGAAGCAGAGAGCGGTTACGAGCGAGGCAAGCCCCATGGCCGATCCGACCGACAGGTCGATGCCGCCGGTAATGATGACCATGACCATGCCGATGCTCATGATCGCCGTCAGCGAAAAGGCGCGGAACACGCCCATCAGGTTGTTCGTCGTGAAGAAGTAGGGCGTATAGAGGCTGATCAGGGCCCCGACCACGACCAGCGCGATCAGGACGTTGAACTCACGCACCTGGAACAGCCTGCCGGCTTCGGTCAGCAGGCGGGAATGCAGCGATCCGGACGCGGTTTGGTGCTGATCGGTCGCAAGCATTTCTCATTCCTCCCAAAAATTGCTCCGGTGCGCTGCCGCCTCGACGCAAGGGGCTCCTCAACCCCTTCGGCCGTCCGTGCCGCCCAATCTCCGGTCGAGAACTGACGGTAGAATGGCCATTGAATGGCAGCGCTGTCATTGTCTCGTTCAGTTCCCGGATTTTGTCAACCGGCATTTTACGATTTGCGGATATTCGCATTTCATCTGCGGATTCCCGCAATTCGTCAAAGATAGTGGAGATACGGCGCTTTTTGGATGTTGCGTTCATCCGAAGACGGGCGATAGTATGGCAGCGCTGTCATATTAAAGTCTGCTCGAGCCTGATCGCAGGCGAGAAATCGAACCGGAGAGCCCGTTGATGCCCGACGCGACAAAGGCCGCCATGTCCATCGCCATGATTCACACGGTCGCAGGCCTCGTGCCAACGCTGGACGCGCTTGCCAGGCGGGAACTGGACGACTGGGAGCCCTTCAACATTCTCGATGAAAGCCTGCTGAGGAATACGATCCGGGAGGGCAGCCTCTCGAAAGCGACGATGCGGCGCCTGACGCAGTACGTTTGGTCGGCCGTCGATGGCGGTGCCGATGCCGTTCTCGTCACCTGCTCCTCGCTCGGTCCGGCCGTTGATGCCGCGCGACACCTTTGCCCCGTGCCACTCTTCCGCATCGACACGGGCATGGCCCTCGAAGCGGTGTCGAAATCGTCGCGGATCGGCGTCCTGGCAACGTTGCCGACGACGCTCGGCCCCACCGGCGACGTCATCAGGAGGGCCGCGGCCGACACCGGGCGCGCCGATTGCCGCGTCACGGAGGAGCTGTGCGAGGGAGCGTTCCAGCGCCTGTCAGGCGGCGACCGCGAGGGACACGACGCCATTGTGGTCGACGGTTTCCGACGGCTTGCACCGAAGGTCGACCTGATCGTCCTCGCCCAGGCGTCGATGGCGAATGCGCTCGCCCCTCTCGGCCCCGAGCCGGGCGGCGTGCCGGTGCTGACCAGCCCCGAACTCGGCATGCGCCATGTCAGGCAGCAGCTTTCGGCAGGCGCGCCCCAGCGATGAAGGCGACGGTTTCCGGTCGTCCAGACCACGACATCAAGGCTGCCGGGCGGCGTCCCGGGCAGCGTCAAGCCAAGGAGTAGAACATGGAATATCGGCGACTCGGCCGCTCTGGCCTCAAGGTCTCGGCGGTGAGCATGGGTACCTTCTCGTTCGGCGGCAAGGGCGATTTCGCCATGGTCGCAAGCCAGGGCGTCAAGGAGGCGCAACGGCTGGTCGATACCTGCATCGACGGCGGCATCAATCTCTTCGACACCGCCAACATGTATTCCGCCGGACGTTCGGAGGAAATTCTCGGCGAGGTCCTCGAAGGACGTCGTGACAAGGTTCTCGTCTCCAGCAAGGCGCGCATGCGGATCGGGGACGGCCCGAACGACGAAGGCGTGTCACGCTATCACCTCATCCGCGAATGCGAGCGGAGCCTGAAGCGCCTGCGAACCGACCATATCGACATCTATTTCATGCACGAATGGGACGGACTTACCCCGGCCGAAGAAATGCTCTCGGCGCTGGACACGTTGGTCAGTCAGGGAAAGGTCCGCTATGTCGGTTGCTCGAACTATTCCGGCTGGCACATCATGAAGGTGCTGGGGATTGCGGATCTCAGGAATTATCCCCGCTTCGTCACGCAGCAGATCCACTACACGCTGGAAGCGCGGGAGGCGGAATACGAGCTCCTGCCGATCTCCGTGGATCAGGGCCTCGGCGTCATGGTCTGGAGCCCGCTTGCGGCCGGCCTTCTTTCAGGCGCGTTCCGCCGCGATCGGACGCCTTCCGACTCGCGCCAAGCGGCCGGGTGGAGCGAACCTCCCATCCGCGACAAAGAGCGCCTGTGGAGCATCGTCGACGTTCTGGTCGAGATCGCCGAGGCAAGAGGCGCCACGCCGGCACAGGTCGCACTCGCCTGGACGCTGTCACGACCGGCGATTGCCTCCGTCGTTGTCGGCGGGCTGACCGAACAGCATTTCCGCGACAACATCGCCGCGGTCGACCTGGAGCTGAGCATTCAGGAACTGGAACGCCTGAACGCCGTCAGCCGCCTCCCCTACATCTATCCCTATTGGCACCAGCACAATTTCGCGAAGGAACGCTTCTGCGCAGGCGACTGGGCGCTGCATCAGAGCTACGAGAATCTCGGGAAAATCTGAGGACGGCAGGCGGGTCCGGGACCCGCCTCCAAGACTTGCTCCCAGCCCCCGCCGGATCAGCCGGCGAACGCCTTCAGCCAGCCGAGCCCGGCGACGGTTTCGCCCGCCGGGCGGTATTCACAGCCGACATAGCCGGCATAGCCGAGCGCATCGAGCTCCCGCAGAACCCGGAAATCATTGAGTTCTCCGCTTCCCGGTTCGTTGCGTGCAGGCACCGAGGCGATCTGGATGTGGCCGATGATCGGCATCAACTCGCGCAGCCCACGGATCACATCGCCATGGATGATCTGGCGATGATAGATGTCGAACTGCAGCTTGAGATTGGGACGGGCCATATCGGCGATGAGGTCGGCGGCAAAATTGAAATCATTGAGGAAATAGCCCGGCATGTCGCGCGGGTTGATCGGCTCGATCAGCACGTCGAGACCCGCCTCCCCGGCTTTGTCGCAGGCGAACGCCAGCGAGGAACGGTACGTGGCGCGGGCCTTGGCATCCGAACGATCGGCGAGCCCGCTCATCACATGCAGCCGCCCGACACCGGTCGCGCGCGCATAGCGCAATGCCGTCTCCACGGATTGGCGGAACTCCCCTTCCCTTCCTGGCAGCGCAGCCAGTCCACGTTCTCCGCCCGCCCAATTGCCGGGCGGGAGATTGAACAGCGCCTGGGTCAGGCCGGCGGCGTCCAGCCGCGCGCGGATGACGTCCGGCTCGAAGTCGTAAGGGAACAGAAACTCGACCGCCTCGAAACCGGCGGCAGAAGCAGCGGCGAACCGGTCGAGAAATCCGGCCTCGTTGAACATCATGGTCAGATTTGCGGCAAAGCGTGGCATGCTCACTGCCTCCCCGGCGCTTCGGGCAGTTTCAGTCCGGCGACCTGCGCCAGCAGGCGGGCAACCGAGGCGTCGTCGTCACGCCCCATGCCGGCCGCCGACGTCATGATGAACATCTGCAGGGCCGTCGAGGCGATCGCCAGCGGGAATTTCAGGTCTCGCCCGATATCGGAAACGATCCCCAGATCCTTCGTGAAGATATCGATCGCGCTCCGCGGCGCGTAATCGCCCTCGAGGATATGCGGTACGCGATTTTCGAACATCCAGGAGTTGCCGGCAGACGCGGTGATGACTTCGTAGACCTTGTCTATGTCGAGGCCCAGAGCCTTGGCGAAAGTGATGGCTTCGCAGGCAGCGGCTATGTGAACGCCGGCCAGCAACTGATTGACAATCTTGAACGAAGCGCCGATTCCGGCCCGATCCCCCAGTTCGTAGACCTTCTGCGCGATGGCGTCGAGCACCGGGCGAACCTTGTCGAAGGCCTCCGGCCGGCCCGATGCCATGATCGTCAGCTGGCCCGCGGCGGCCTTGCCGGCGCCGCCGCTGATCGGCGCGTCGATATAATCGCGCCCCTGCGCCTGCACACGCTCTTCGAAGCCGCGTGCCATGTCCGGCCCCATCGTGGCGAAGGAGAGCACGACGCCGCCCTTCGCCATCGCCGCAACCACACCGTGGTCGCCAAAGAGGACGGTTTCCGTCTGGTTCGCGTTGACGACGACGGTGATGACGACATCCGCGCCGTCGGCCGCCTCGGCCGGGTCGCCGTTCGCCTTTCCACCGGCCTCGACAAAGCGCGTCATCGCAGCCTCGCTGACGTCGCAGCCGGTCGTCTCGAAGCCGGCGCGCAGCAGCGAGGTGGCGACCCCCATTCCCATGGACCCGAGCCCGACGACGCAGACTTTCAAACCCGTTTGATTGCTCATCTATGAAAACACCTTCCGATCCGTCGTCATCATGCCGCTCCGCAGGCGCTTGCTTTTCCTCTCCCGGAAAAGTAATGATAGCGTTGCCACTACATGGTTAGCCCATCTGCGAATTCCATTGCAAGCCCTTATTTTCGCCAGAAGATCAACGGCTTCGATGCGTTTCCGGAGGGCCGGCCCGCGGCCGACCGGCCGCGGCCATATCTGGGAGGAAGAATTGCTGATTGGCGCTGTTGCCGACGACATCACCGGGGCCACGGACCTGTGCCTCATGCTCTCTCGCGAGGGCATGCGCACGATCCAGGTGATCGGCGTGCCCACTGATGATGTCGCGTTTTCCGATGCGGATGCCGTCGTCGTTGCCCTGAAATCGCGCACGATCCCGGCCGCAGAGGCGGTCGAGATGTCGTGCACCTCCGCCCGTGCCCTTCTGGCCGCCGGCGCCGAACAGCTCATCTTCAAATACTGTTCGACATTCGACTCCACGGACGCCGGCAATATCGGGCCGGTCGCGGAAGCGCTGCAGGATCTGACCGGCGCGCCGGTGACGATCGCCTGTCCGTCGTTTCCGGCCGCCGGGCGCACGGTCTACAAGGGGCATCTCTTCGTCGGCGACAGGCTGCTCTCGGAAAGCCCGCTCAAGGATCATCCTCTCACCCCGATGCGCGATCCGGACCTCGTCCGTGTGCTGCAGCGGCAATGCAGCCGGCCGGTGGGTCTCGTGCAGGCCGAGACCATCGCGAAGGGTCCCGACGCCGTGAAGGCCGCCTTCGCCGAGCAATACGCCGCCGGCAAGCGCATTTTGATCGTCGACACGCTGAGTGACGCCGATCTCAGGACGATCGGCAAGGCCTGTGCCGGGATGAAGCTCGTGACGGGCGGTTCCGGCGTCGCCATGGGACTGCCGGAGAATTTCAGGCAGACGCGCGGATTCGTGCCGCCGCCGCGGGAAGCGCGGATGGCGGCGCCGGCCGGCCGCGCGGCCATTCTCGCCGGCTCGTGCTCGGCGGCGACGCGCGGCCAGATCGAGGCGGCGAAAGCGGCGGGGCTGCCCGCGCTGCGGCTCGACATCGCCGCCGTCGCGGAAGGGCGACAGACGGCCGCCGATCTAGCCCAGTGGGCGATCAACACGCCGGCCGATCGACCGCCGCTGATCTACTCCAGCGCCGGTCCCGACGAGCTGGCCGAGATCCAGACGCGGATGGGACGCCACGAGTCCGGCGCCCTGGTGGAAAGAACCCTGGCGGACGTCGCGCGTCGCCTCGCGGGCGCCGGTTTCTCCCGCTTTCTCGTCGCCGGCGGGGAGACGTCCGGCGCGATCGTCGAGGCGCTCGGTGTCAAGGTCCTGCTGATCGGGCCGGAGATCGACCCGGGCGTGCCGTGGACGCGCAGCATTTCGGGTCCCGATCTCGCACTGGCGCTCAAATCGGGAAATTTCGGGGCCACGGACTTCTTCCTGAAGGCCTGGGAATTGCTGGAAGCGGAGACCGAAGATGCATGATCTCAACCGTCTGCGTGACGAAGTGTGCCGCGTCGGACAGTCGCTGTTTCAAAGGGGGCTGACCTCAGGATCGACCGGCAATATCTCGGTCCGGACGGCCGATGGCGGCTGGCTGATGACGCCGACCAATGCCTCGCTCGGCAATCTCGACCCGTCCCGCCTATCCCTGTTCGACGCGGAGGGCCGTTTCATCGATGGAGACGCGCCGACGAAGGAAGCGTTCCTGCATTTTTCGATGTACGGCGAGCGTGCGGATGCCGGTGCCGTCGTGCACCTCCATTCGACCCATTCGACGGCTGTCAGCATCATGGCCGATGTCGACCCGGAAGACGTGCTGCCGGCCCTGACCGCCTATTACGTCATGCGCGTCGGGCGCCTGCCACTCGTTCCCTATTACGCGCCCGGCGATCAGGCACTCGCCGAGGCGGTGCGCAGCCTCGCCAGCCGGCACCATGCCATGCTGCTCGCCAATCACGGACCGGTCGTCGCCGGGACCAGTCTCGCCAACGCGCAGTATGCAACGGAAGAGCTGGAAGAGACGGCAAAACTCTTCCTGATGCTGCAGAACCACGCCAAGCGCATTCTCACACCCGAGCAGGTCGCGGACCTGCGCCGACGCTTCGCCCTTCCCTGACCGGCCGAGCCGATCAGCAAACCCGATTTTCGATAGATTCGCAGGAGAAAACTATGAACACGACGGCAAATGAAACGGTGGGCTTCGTCGGGGTCGGCCTCATGGGCCACGGCATGGCCAAGAACATCGTCGAAAAGGGCTATCCCTTGACGGTCATCGCCCACCGGAACCGCAAGCCGATCGAAGACCTCGTTGCCCGCGGCGCGACGGAGGCGAAGTCGCTCGAAGAGCTCGCAGCCGCGTCCACCATCGTCTTTCTCTGCCTCACCAGCTCGAGAGAGGTCGAGGCCGTCGTCAACGCCATGAAGCCGAAGCTTGGCCGCGGCGCGGTCATCGTCGACTGTTCGACGGGAGACCCCAGCGTCACCGCCCGGCTGGCGGAGGAACTGAAGGCGCTCGGTGTCCATTTCGCCGACGCCCCCTTGAGCCGAACGCCGAAGGAGGCCTGGGAAGGCACGCTCGATGCGATGGTCGGTGCCGACGATGATATCTTCGCACGAATCCGGCCGGTGATTGCGACCTGGGCCGGGAAGATCGTTCACATCGGCGGCATCGCCGACGGCCACCGGATGAAGCTGCTGAACAACTTCATCGCCCTCGGCATGGGCGCGCTTTTTGCGGAAGCGATAGCGCTGTCGCGCAAGGTGGGGATCTCGGTCGACCGGTTCGACAGCGTGATCCGCGGAGGCCGTATGGATAGCGGCTTCTACCAGACCTTCATGGGCTATGTCCTCGAAGGCAACAGGGAAGCGCACCGATTCACGTTGTCGAACGCCTACAAGGATCTGAAATACCTGGAATCCATGGCGAATGCGGCGACCGTCGCGACGCCGCTCGCCAGCGCGACCAAGAACTCCTACGCGGTCGCCGTCGCCGGCGGCGGCGGCGGACCGGAAGACTACGTGCCGCACCTCGCCGACTTCATCGCGAGACTCAACGGGCTGGAGACGAAATAGGCCGGCGAACCATCCGCCGCCGCGGGCATACACCCACGATCGCCAGGCTCTATTCGCTCAGGATTGCGCACTCTGCCGGAAGCGACCCCGCTTGCTTCCGGCGCGTCTCAGAGATTTTCCTTCAGCAGGATCTCGATGCGTATTCTTTCCTGCGACACAATGGGTTCGCGCTGTTCCAGGCGCGCGCGCATGATGCGGGTCGCGCTTCGGACGGCATGCCCCGGGTCCTGGGCGATGACGGCATCGATCCTGTCGTCGCGGAGCGCTTCCTCGCTGAAAGGCGTGAGCTCGTGGACGACCACGGTCAGCGGCCGCGGGTCGGTGACCGCCTCGATGGCCGAGACCGGGACCCTTGCCTCGGCGCTCAGCACGTAGACGGCTTCAATATCCGGGTTGTGCTCCAGCATCCTGCGGATCACGAGGCCGGCGCGACGCTCGTCACCATAGGTTTCCACCGAAGGCAAGGGGACGAGGTGCGGGAACTGGTCGTGGATGATCCTGTCGAAGCCCAGCCTGCGCTCGATGCTGTCCTGCGCCATCATGGTTTCTGCCACGACCATGATTTTTCCCGGCGTGCTCGCGAGAAACCGGCCGACCAGCTTTCCCGCCGTGGCGCCGGCGGCGAAATTGTTCACGCCGACGAAATCCGCCGCCGGCAGCTTTTCGTGGCCTGAAAGAAATTGAACGACCTTGATGCCGCGCTCGATCAGCCGGGCCATGGCGTCGCGAACCTGCGGCGATTCCGGCGCCATGATCGCGACACCGTCGAGTTCGCCCGGCTCGAGGCCGGAGAGATACCTCGCGACCGCATGCGGATCGGACATCGGCATCTGCACGAGATCGATGTCGGTGAGATCGGAGCGGAGTGCCTCGTGCGCCTCCCTCACCTCTCGCAGGATCCGTTGGAGATACTGATCGCCCGCGAGCGGCAGGACGAAGCGGAAGCGATAGATGCGGTTGCGCGCGAGATTGACGGCCGCCGGATTGCGCACGAAGCCGATCCGCTCGATCGCCTCGTTCACCTTCCGCGCCGCCTTCGCGCTGACATTCGGCCGATCGTTCAGCACACGGTCCACCGTGGCAAGACTGACACCTGCGGCTTCCGCGAGGTCCTTGGCTGTGGGTCTCATGAGGCCTTTCTACATATCGACACCGGAGTCGGCATAGACTTCTCCAACAATTTCAAGCGAAAAGCAAGAAATTGAGGTGCGCACCTCAAAATTTCCTTGCATTGAGGTGCGCACCTCAATTATACACTCATCCATGGTCGAATACCCGGACGCGGACTGTGTCCGGCGCGCATTCGCTATCGCGGCCGGCGGAGGAAAGTTGCCGGCCCGGAGGACTGAGAAACGCATTGGTTGCCCTGGAGGGGGCGTCGAACGCATCCCGATGGAGATCGGGATCGGTCAAGGGAGGAGAACGTCATGAAATCAGCATTCCTGAAATCCACAGTCGCCGCGGGCGCGCTCGCCTGGTCGAGCCTGTCGGGCGCGACCGCAGCCAAGGCCGACGAACTCACATTGTGCTGGGCGGCCTGGGACCCGGCCAACGCGCTGGTCGAACTCAGCAAGGATTTCGAAGCCAAGTCCGGCCACAAGATGAAGTTCGAATTCGTGCCGTGGCCGAACTTCGCCGACCGCATGCTCAACGAGCTGAATTCCGGCGGCAAGCTATGCGACCTGATGATCGGCGACAGCCAGTGGATCGGCGGCGCCGCCGAGAACGGCCAGTATGTGAAGCTCAACGATTTCTTCGACAAGGAAGGAATCAAGATGGAGAACTTCATCCCTGCGACCGTCGTCGGTTATGCCGAATGGCCGAAGAACTCGCCGAACTACTGGGCGCTTCCGGCCTTCGGTGACGTGGTCGGCTGGACCTATCGCAAGGACTGGTTCTCCCGTCCCGAGCTGCAGGACGAATTCAAGAAGAAGTACGGCCGCGATCTCGCCGTGCCGAAGACCTTCGCGGAACTCAAGGATATCGCCGAATTCTTCCAGGGGCGCAACATCGACGGCAAGACCGTCTACGGCGCAGCGATCTATACTGAGCGCGGCTCTGAAGGCATCACCATGGGGGCGATGGACGCCCTCTATTCCTTCGGCTTCGAATACCAGAACCCCGACAAGCCCTATGACATGGAGGGCTTCGTCAACTCGCCCCAGGCGATCGCAGGTCTCGAATACTACAAGTCGCTCTACGACTGCTGCACGCCTCCCGGATCGTCCGATGCCTACATGTCGGAGAACATCGACGCCTACAAATCGGGCCAGGTCGCGTTGCAGATGAACTTCGCCTTCATCTGGCCGGGGATCAACGCCGACCCGAATGTCGGCGGCGACAAGTCCGGCTATTTCCCCAATCCTGCAGGCCCTGACGGCAAGCAGTTCGCCCAGCTCGGCGGCCAGGGCATCTCGGTGGTTGCGGCCTCCGCGAAGCAGGATGCGGCACTCCAGTACATCAAGTGGTTCGCCCAGCCCGAGATCCAGCAGAAGTGGTGGTCGCTCGGCGGCTACTCCGCGCTCCGCTCGGTCGTGGAGGATCCGGGCTTTGCCACCAGCCAGCCCTATGCCCAGACCTTCCTCGACTCCATGGCCATCGTGAAGGACTTCTGGGCGGAACCGTCCTATGCCTCGCTCCTGCAGGCGACGCAGAAGCGCTTCCACGACTATGTGATCGCCGGCCAGGGTACGGCCAAGGAAGCCCTCGACGGCCTCGTCAAGGACTGGACCGAGGTCTTCGAGGACGAAGGCAAGATCTGATCCCCTGCCCCGGCTCTCGCGACCCGGTGGCCATCCGTCCAAGCGGTGCCGGCATCGTTCCGGCACCGCCCGCTCATTCCTTTCTTGTTGGGGGTTAGCCCATGTCCGAGAGCGCCATCGACCGCCTCGCGCGCGCAACGCCGTCCGGAGTCTCCAGAAGAATTTCAGGCCTGTCCGACCGGGCGATCGCCTGGATCTTCGTGACGCCGACGATCCTTCTGCTCCTTGCGGTCAACATCTTTCCCCTGATCTGGACCGTCAGGCTGAGCTTCACCAATTTCCGGGTCAACAGGCCCGGCGAGGCGCCCGAGTTCGTCGGATTGCGCAATTACACCCGCATCCTGACCGATGGCGACATCTGGCTCACCATGCAGGCGACGGCGCATTTCCTGTTCTGGACGATCGCGCTTCAGGTGCTGATCGGCTTCACGCTCGCCTACCTGATCAACAAGAAGTTCCGCGGAAACGATCTCTGGACGACGATCATCGTGCTGCCGATGATGCTGAGCCCGGCCGTCGTTGGCAACTTCTGGACCTTCCTCTACCAGCCGCAGATCGGCCTCTTCAACTACGTGGTCGGCTTCTTCAGCGGCGTCGACCCTTCGAGCTTCTCGATGATCGGCGACGTCTCGCTCGCACCCTGGGCGATCGTCATCGTCGACACCTGGATGTGGACGCCCTTCGTCATGCTGATCTGCCTCGCCGGACTGCGGTCGATCCCCGACAGCATCTACGAGGCTGCCGAATGCGACCGGGCGAGCAAATGGCGGCAGTTCTGGACCATTACCATTCCGCTGGTACTGCCCTTCCTGATGCTTGCGATCCTGTTCCGGGGCATCGAGAACTTCAAGATGTTCGACCTCGTCGTGCAGCTGACCGGTGGCGGGCCGGGTTCGGTGACCGAACTCACCTCGATCAACCTCAAGCGCGAGGCCTTCGAGAAATGGCGCACCGGCTATGCCTCGGCCTATGCGGTGATCCTCTTCGTCACGGTCTTCGGCCTCGCCTCGATCTATGTGAAGGCGCTGAACAAGGTGAAAGAACGATGAGCAATTACTCCGTCACCGAGCCATCGGCTCGTCAGAAATGGTTCGCCGGCATCCTCGTCGTCTTCTATGCCGTCGTGACGATCATGCCGCTCGTCTGGATCATCGCCACCGGCTTCAAGAGCCCCTCCGACGCGATTGCCTATCCGCCGAAGGTGCTGTTCGAGCCGACGCTCGAGGGCTACGTGAACCTCTTCACGACCAGGACCCGCATCTCCGATGCGGACCTCCAGGCCCTCGGCGAACCGAAGACCTGGTATGAAAGGCTTGTCCGGAAGGACGGACTGGTGATCGCCGGCCCCTCCCGCTTCGGCGAGCGTTTCTACAACTCCGTCGTGATCGGCTTCGGCTCGACCCTGCTCTGCATCGTGCTCGGGACGGCGGCAGCCTATGCCTTCTCGCGCTTCAAGGTGCCGTTGAAGGACGACCTTCTCTTCTTCATCCTGTCGACCCGCATGATGCCGCCGATCGCCGTCGCAATCCCGATCTTCCTGATGTTCCGGTCGCTCGGCCTGAGCGACACCCATGCGGGCCTGATCCTCCTCTATACGGCGGTCAATCTCTCGCTCTCGGTCTGGCTGCTCAAGGGCTTCATCGACGAGATCCCCGTCGAATACGAGGAGGCGGCGCTGATCGACGGCTACACGCGCTTCCAGGCCTTCTACAAGGTCGTGCTGCCGCAGGCCGTGACGGGCATCGCCTCGACCGCGATCTTCTGCCTGATCTTCGCCTGGAACGAGTATGCCTTCGCAGTCCTCCTGACCTCGGGCACGGCGCAGACGGCGCCGCCCTTCATTCCGACGATCATCGGCGTTAGCGGTCAGGACTGGCCGGCCGTCGCCGCCGGGGCCACGCTCTTCCTCGTTCCGGTCGTCGTTTTCACGATCGTCCTGCGCAAGCATCTCCTGCGCGGCATCACCTTCGGAGCCGTTCGAAAATGAACCAATTTCTCAACAGGTTGCGCCGGTTGCGGCGTAACGAATGGGAGCTCGTCGCCTCGGCGCTGATCGCTCTCGGCGTCTTCATGATGATGCAGCCCTTCACGCTGTCGCTCTATACCTATTCCTTCGTCGTGACATTGGTGGGCACCGTGATGTTCGTCATCGTCAGCCACTTCCCGGAGTAAGACATGGCGCAGATCAGAATACAGAACCTGCGCAAGGAGTTCGGCGCCTTCACCGCCGTCCAGTCATCGAGCTTCACGATCGAGGACGGCGAGTTCTTCATGCTGCTCGGACCCTCCGGCTGCGGAAAGACGACCACCTTGCGGATGATGGCGGGCCTCGAGCTGCCGAGCAGCGGCGAGATCCATATCGACGGCGAGGAGGTCGGCATGAAACCCGCCAGCCAGCGCGATATCGCCTTCGTCTTCCAGATGTTCGCACTCTATCCACACATGAACGTGCGCCGGAACATTTCCTATCCGCTGCTGAGCCAGGGCGTTCCCAAGGCCGAAGTCAGAACGCGGGTCGAGGAAGTGGCGAAAATCCTCCGGATCGAAGACATTCTCGACAAGCCCGTGGGCGGATTGTCCGGCGGCGACCGCCAGCGCGTGGCGCTCGGCCGCGCGATCGTGCGCCGGCCGAAGGCCTTCTTCATGGACGAACCGCTCGGCGCACTCGACGCGGAATTCCGCGAGCACATGGCGGAAGAATTGCGGGCCCTCCACGACCGGATCGGTGCAACCACCGTCTATGTGACCCACGACCAGCTCGAGGCGATGCAGATGGGCGACAAGATCGTCGTCATGAACCATGGCGTGGTCGAGCAGTTCGGCCAGCCGCAACAGATCTACGACTGGCCGGCGACCCGTTTCGTCGCCGACTTCATCGGTTCGCCGCCGATGAATTTCCTGGAGTTCGAGGGCATGATCAGCATCGGCGGCGACCACGTCGTTCTCGACGGGCATCGCTTTGCGGTTCCGGTGTCGCGGCAGGGCGCCGAGGGAAGGCTGACGCTCGGCGTCCGGCCGGAGCATGTCCGCTTTTCGGATGCATCCGCCTATCGCGGCAAGGTGCTCGCGACCGAGTATCTCGGCACGACCCAGATCATCACGCTCTCGACGCCGAACGGCAACATCAAGGCGCGGGTCTCCTCCGCCGACACCGTCAGGGAGGGCGAGATGGTCGGCCTGGAGTTCGACAACCGCACGTTGAGCATCTTTGCCGGTGAGCGCGGACATGCCCTGATCTCCGAAGGCAACGAAGGAGTGCTGCGCCATGGCTGAGGTCGTTCTCCAGTCCATCACGAAAAACTTCGCGGGCCACAGGGCGCTCGACGACGTGTCGATGACCGTACCCGACGGCTCCTTCGTCGTGCTGCTCGGCCCGACGGGTGCAGGCAAGACGACCACGCTCAGGATGATTTCCGGACTCGATCATCCCGACCGCGGCGATGTGTTCATCGGCGGCCGGTCGATGAAGGGCCTCACGCCCGCAGAGCGCAACGTCGCGATGGTCTTCCAGCAATATTCGCTCTACCCGCACCTGACCGTTCGCGAGAACCTCGCCTTCCCGCTGAAGTCACCGCTTCTGAAAACCCCGGCCGGCGAAATCGAGCGCAAGGTGCGCGCCGTCGCCGAGACGCTCCGCATCGCCCACAAGCTCGACAACAAGGCGACGGCGCTTTCGGGCGGCGAGATGCAGCGAGTGTCGATCGGCCGCGCGCTCGTCCGCTCGCCCGAGATATACCTGATGGACGAGCCACTGAGTTCGCTCGACGCGAAACTGAGGGCCGACCTGCGCGTGGAGCTGAAGAGCATCCAGGCGAATTCCGGGGCGACCCTGCTCTATGTCACGCACGACCAGGTCGAGGCGATGACCATGGCGACCCATATCGGTGTCCTGCATCACGGACGGCTTGTGCAGTTCGGCTCGCCGCGGGACGTCTATGAACGTCCGGTGAGCCTCTATGCCGCCCAGCGGCTCGGGCAGCCGCGCATCAACGTCCTGCCGGCGAACCTCTTCCCGGTGGCACCTCCGCGTGCGGCGAGCATCGGCCTTCGGCCGGAGCACATCCGCCAGGGCAGCGGCGAGGACAGTCTGGTCACGCGGGTCGAAAGGCTCGGCGACCAGACGCGCTTGCACCTGTCCTTCCGCGGACACACCATCGTTACCGTCACCGACCCCCACACGACCCGGCGTGACGGAGAGATCGTGAAGATCGAACCCGTTGATCCACTCTACTTCGATGCCGACGGCATGCGGCTCGCTTAAGGAAGGTTCCCATGGCTCAGTTCATCAACAAGAAAGAAGACGTCGTCATCGAGGCCGTGGAGGGCCTGCTGGCAACGGGCGCCGTGCCGCTGGCGCGCCTCGACGGCTATCCGCATATCCGCGTGATCGTCCGGGCGGACTGGGACAAGTCCAAAGTCGCGCTCGTCTCGGGTGGAGGATCCGGCCACGAGCCGGCGCATGCGGGCTTCGTCGGCGCGGGCATGCTGACTGCGGCCGTCTGCGGCGACGTCTTCGCTTCGCCGAGCGTCGATGCGGTGCTCGCGGGTATCCTCGCGGTCACCGGTCCGGCCGGCTGCCTCCTGATCGTCAAGAACTACACAGGCGACCGGCTGAATTTCGGACTGGCGGCGGAGCGGGCCCGGGCTTTCGGGCTCAATGTCGGCATGGTGATCGTCGACGACGACATCGCCCTGCCCGATGTGCCGCAGGCCCGCGGCGTCGCCGGAACGCTGTTTGTGCACAAGATCGCCGGAGCGCTCGCCGAAAGCGGCGCCGACCTCGAAACGGTGACCGCTGCCGCGCGCAGGGTCATTGCGGCGACGAAGAGCATCGGCATGTCGCTCGACACCTGCACCGTTCCGGGGTCGCCGAAGGAAAACCGCATCCCGGTGGGCATGGCCGAGCTCGGCCTCGGCATCCATGGCGAGGCCGGGGTGGAGCAGGTCGACTTCTCCGGCGCCCGGTCGGCGATGACCGCCGTCGTGGCCAAGCTGCGGTCGGAAATCGGGGACAAGCCGCACGTCGCGTTGATCAACAATCTCGGCGGGACGTCGGTTCTCGAAATGTCGATCCTCGCCCATGAGCTGATCCAGTCCGAGATCGGCGGGCTGATCAGCCACGTCGTCGGCCCGGCGGCCATGATGACCTCGCTCGACATGCGCGGGTTCTCCATCTCGCTTTACCCGGCCGAGGCCGACGAGATAGCCGCACTTGCCGAGCCGGTCGGCCCTGCCGCCTGGCCGGGTCTCTCTCCCGTCCGGCCGGTGTCGGTCGTCGCCTTGCCGGACGGGCTCACCCCGATCATGCCGCTGCCCTCCGACCACAGGCCGACCCGCGATTTCGTCACCGGCTGCTGCAACGTGCTGATCGCGGCCGAGGAGAGCCTCAACGCGCTCGACGCCAAGTCCGGTGACGGCGACACCGGGTCGACGCTCGCCGGCGCCGCCCGCGCGCTCGTCAAGGCGATGGACAGGCTTCCGCTTTCCGACCATACGCAACTCTTCCGGGCGACCGGGCTCGAACTCAGCCAGACGATGGGCGGCTCTTCCGGCGTCCTGCTGGCGATCTTCTTTGCCGCGGCCGGCGACGGTGCATCGAGTGGTCTGCCGATCCGGGACGCTCTTAGGGCCGGGCTTGCGCGCATGCAGGAAATCGGCGGGGCGAAGGTGGGTGACCGTACGATGGTCGATGCGCTTGCCCCTGCTCTCGATGCGCTCGAAGGTGGACTGAAGGCGGCGGCGGAGGCGGCGCGCGCCGGCGCCGACCGGACCGCGACGCTCGCCAAGGCCCATGCCGGCCGTGCCGCCTATCTCAGCTCGCGGCAGCTCCTGGGGCACGCCGATCCGGGCGCCGAGGCCGTGGCGTTGCTGTTCGAATTCCTGGCCCGTTCCGCGAACGGTGAGGCGGTGAGCGCACTGGCCCGCTAGGAAGCAACCGACGTCGGGGAGACCTCGCCCCGTCCGCGGCAATCTCTTCAGTAATGTGAGAGCGGACATGGCCGGCAGATGGCGAGTGCTTCACCCCATCGATTGGGAAGTGAGTGCAAAGACCATGGCCTCTCCGTCCTCACCCGAGCCATAGTCGGCATGCTCGCCGAGTGTCATCGTCGTGACGGTATCGAACACCGGCAGTCCGCATTGCTGGACGAAGTTGGCGAATACCCCCGTCTTGAAGTGCGTATCGAGACGGAGAAAGGTCCCTGCATGGGCAATCACATGCGGATGCACAACGGCAATCGCCTCCTCGTCGGAGTGGGCGACCACCGGCCCGACGACATGGCCGCGGCCGAAGCGGCGACACATGGAGAAAGCCCTGAGGCTCTGTCCGCGGAAAAGCCCGTAGGAGACGGATTGTTCCAAGAGGCGCGCGAGATGAAGCGGTCGGGCGGCGCCGAAGGCCGGCGCATCGAGCGCCGTCATCTGGTCGAGATCGGCAGGAGAGAGCTGCCGAAGCGTCAGCCCCGCCGGAATGTGTGGAGCGTCCGGCAGTGGACGTGCATCGCCCTGACACTGATGGACGGTTGCCCTCGGCACGAAACCCAGCGAACGATAGAGCCGATATGCCGCGCGCGTCGCGTTGAGCCTCAGTCGGCGCTTGCCGAATTCCTCGGCGATCAACTTCCGCATCAGCCATTGTGCCGCACCGTTGGTCTGCAGCCGCGGCGATGTGATGACCATGCCGATGGTCGCGAAGTCGTCACCGTGGGGAAACCACATCGCCGAGCCGAGCACCCGGTCGATCTCGTCCAGCGCGGCAAATCCGTGCCCGACTTCAAGCAGGGACCGCCAGTCCTCGGCGCGATGCGGCCAGCCGACTGCGATCGAGAGCGCGTGCAGTTGCGACAGGTCGACGTCCGCGATGTCGGCGAGACGCATGCGGAACGTGTCGACAAGCAGGCAATCCGAGACTTCGGCCTCCGTCATCCCTCTCTCTTCCTCCAATCCTTGCAGATCTCGATCCGGCGTGTTCGCGAACCGCGATACGCCCGACGCTAGACTGCTTCCGGCAACACAATCCGCTTCTCATCCACCTCCGCGCGCAAGATTCGACTGAAAGGCGCGCACCTTCGGCATCCATTCGCCGCCCTCGGGACTAGTCTTGCTCTCACCCCTTCCTCCAGAAGTTCCAATCTCCCCTCCCCGAGGGGCGACCGGCCCGGTCGCAACCAAAGCAGATGTGGCGGTACGAATGCAAGCAATCGACATCCTGGAAAAGCTCGTTTCGTTCCGCTCCGTTGTCGGCACCCCGAACGATGCGATCGTCGACTGGGTTCGCAGCTATCTCGAGGCGCATGGTGCGATCGTCCACGTCCTGCCCGGGCCCGAGGGGGACCGCGTCAACCTCTTCGCAACGCTCGGCCCGCGCGACACGGCCGGTTATGTCCTCTCCGGCCACATGGACGTCGTTCCGGCCACCGAACCCGGCTGGACCAGCGACCCGTTCCGCTTGCGCAAGGAGGCGAACCGTCTCTACGGGCGCGGCACGACCGACATGAAGGGCTTCCTTGCCGCCGCACTCGCAACCGTCCCGAAATTCGCCGAGCTGACGCTCGCGCGGCCGATCCACCTCGCCTTCTCCTATGACGAGGAGGCGGGTTGCCGGGGCGTTCCACACATGCTCGCACGCCTTCCCGATCTTTGCGCACCTCCCCTCGGGGCGGTGATCGGGGAGCCGAGCGGGATGCAGGCGATCCTCGCCCACAAGGGCAAAGCGGCGGCGAAAGTCACGGTCGAGGGTCGTGCCGGCCACTCCTCGCGTCCCGACCTCGGGCTGAACGCGATCCACGGGATGGCGACGGTGCTGACCAAGGCAGTCGCTGCCGCAACCGCGCTCACTGCAGGACCGTTCGATGCCACCTTCGAGCCACCCTATTCGTCGCTGCAGGTCGGCCGGTTGAACGGCGGGCGGGCGGTCAACATCATACCTGATCTCTGCGAGGCGGAGCTGGAGGCGCGCGCGATCGCGGGTGTCGACCCGCGACGTCTCCTGACGCCCGTGCGGGAAGCCGCCGAGGCGCTCACCGCGGATGGCTATGGAGTGACCTGGGAGGAACTCAGCAGCTATCCGGCCCTGTCGCTTCCGCGCACCGCGCCGCTTGCCGTTCTGCTCCGCGAACTTACCGGCCGGGAACCGCTTGCGGCGGTGAGTTACGGGACGGAAGCCGGGCTCTTCCAGCGGGCCGGCATCGACGCGATCATCTGCGGCCCCGGCGAGATCGGCCGCGCCCACAAGCCGGACGAATATATCTGCATGGAGGAGCTTTCCGCCTGCGAGACATTGCTTGAGCGGCTCGGGCGGCAGTGCCTGGCCTGAGCGGAAGAACGCCATGACCTTCCTGTTTTATTCCGACGCCGAACGCGGTGCCGTGTTTCGAGAGATCTTTGCTCGCGAACTGCCCGACCTGCCCTTCTCCATGGATCCGGCGAGGGTCGATGCGGACGCCGTCCGTTACCTGATCACCTGGACGGTCCCTCGGGATCTGGCGCGCTACCGCAATCTCGAAGTGCTCTTCTCGATCGGCGCCGGCGTCGACCAGTTCCGGCTTGCCGAGGTCCCGGCCTCCGTGAAGGTCGTCCGCATGGTCGAGGACGGCATCATCCGGATGATGCAGGAATATGCGGCGCTGGCGGTCCTTGCTCTTCACCGCGGCCTGCCCGCCTATCTCCGCCAGCAGCGCGACGAGGTCTGGCAAGCCCTGCCGCAAGCACAGGCCCGTGAACGCCGTGTCGGCGTGCTGGGGCTCGGCATGCTCGGCCGGGCGGTCATCGAACGGCTGAAACCCTTCGGCTTTCCGCTTTCCGGCTGGAGCCGGTCGCAACACGATATCGACGGCGTAACCTGCTTTGCAGGCAAGACCGGTCTCGACGCAATGCTCGCCGAAACCGACATCCTTCTCTGCCTCCTGCCGCTCACGGACGCGACAAGAGGATTTCTCGACGCCGACCTCTTCAACAGGTTGCCGCGCGGCGCCGGGCTCGTTCATGTCGGCCGCGGACCGCAGCTGAACCATGACGACCTGATCGCGGCTCTGGATGGCGGGCAACTGTCGGGCGCGATGATCGACGTCACCGAACCGGAACCGCTGCCTCCCGGGCATGCCTTCTGGAGCCATCCGAAGATCGTGCTGACGCCCCATGTGGCAAGCGTCACCCAACCGCAAACGGCAGCCCGCGCCGTGATCGACAACATCCGGCGCCTGCGCGAAGGCCTCGATCCCGTCGGGCTCATCAACCGCAACCGCGGCTACTGACATTCTCACCCTGAAAGGAAACCCATGTCGCTCCTCAAGACCATAGACCCGAACCCCTCCTTTGCGCCGCGCGAAAGCCTGCCACAGCCGGACCGCCTGATTGCGGGAAGCCCCAACTTCAAGACCTGGGCGCAGGACGTCGCACACGGAGACCTGGTGCATACCGGTGTATGGGAAGCGACCCCGGGCGAAACCCGCTCGATCAAGGGCGAGACCTTCGAATTCTGCCACATCCTCGCCGGTGTCGTCGAAATCACGCCCGACAGCGGGGAACCCGTAATCTACAAGGCGGGCGACAGCTTCGTTATGAAACCGGGTTTCGTCGGCGTCTGGAAGACGATCGAAACCGTTCGCAAGATCTATCTCACGGTCACCCCGAAAAACTGACCGACTAAGCCCGGCCCTCGGCCGGGAGCAATGTCCGCTTACCGTAGAATGCACTGCGGCAAGCCGGCAAAACGGCTTTTTCGGCCATCGCCGGCTTGCTGCTCGGATCAAGCTGCTCCGCCGGGTCGCCTACCATCCCTTCCAGTGATGAAAGGTGTACCCATGACACTGAGCTTTGATCCCGACAGCCTGTCCATTCCGGTCGGACACTTCATCGGCGGCCGGCTGGTCGCCGCAGACGGCGTCATCGAGATGCATCGCCCCTCCGACGGGCATGCGTATGCCGGCTGTCCCGTTGCCGACGGCAATGTGGTCGACGAGGCCGTGCAGGTGGCCAAGAAAGCCCTGAAGAACAGCAACTGGGGCGGCCTTCGCCCGCGTGAACGTACGCGCGTGTTGCAGCGCTGGGCCGATCTCATCGAAGAGGATGCCGGGACGCTTGCACGGCTCGAAGCCGTCTCCTCGACGCGGCCCGTCGGCCATCTGGTCGAGGGCGATATTGCCGTTTCGGCCGAGCAGATCCGTTTCTTCGCGGAATTCGCCGACAAGGAGGGCAGCGATCTCGTTCCGACCGATGATGCCAGCCTCGGCATGGTCATGAGCGAACCCTACGGTGTCGTCGGCGCGATCACGCCCTGGAACTTCCCGATCTCGATGGCGGCATGGAAGCTCGGTCCCGCGCTTGCCGCGGGCAATGCGGTGGTGATCAAGCCGTCGGAAATGACGCCCTTCACCACCCTCCGCCTCGCGGAGCTTGCCGTTCGCGCCGGCGTGCCGGCGGGGCTCGTCAACGTCGTGCTCGGCGACGGGTCGGTCACCGGCAATGCGATTACCGGCCATCCGGACATCGCCAAGGTGAGCTTCACCGGATCGACCCGCGCCGGCGCCGCGATCATGGAGAACATCGCCCGCACCGGCGTCAAGCCGATGACGCTCGAGCTCGGCGGCAAGAGCCCGCAACTCGTCTTTGCCGACGCCGATCTCGACAAGGCCGCGGCAGCGATCGCGGGCAGTATCCTTTCGAATGCCGGGCAAGCCTGTGTGGCCGGATCGCGGCTGATCGTCGAGGAGGCAATCGTCGAACCCCTCGTCGCGGCGATCATCGATCGCATGAAGGCTGCGAGCGCCGGCCCGACCTGGAGCGCGGCCAGCCAGTATTCGCCGATCATCTCCGAACGGCAGCGAGAACGCATCCATTCGATCGTCTCCGCGGCCGTCCGCGCTGGCGGCGAGTGCCTGACGGGCGGCGCTCCGATGGACGCACCCGGCTATTTCTATGAACCGACACTGATTGCCGGTGTCGGCGAGGATTCGCCCGCCGTCACTGAGGAAATCTTCGGCCCGGTGCTGACGCTGCAGACCTTCCGGGACGAAGACGAGGCGCTCTCGCTTGCCGATCACCCAGTCTATGGGCTGGCGAGCGGCCTCTTCACCCGTGACCTGTCACGCGCCCTCCGCCTCACGCGGCGGCTGCAGGCCGGCACGGTCTGGGTCAACCGCTACAGCCGCTCGCGCGACCATATCCTGCCGACGGGTGGCTACAAGCGCTCCGGCATCGGCAAGGATCTCGGACGCGAGGCCTATCACGCGAACCGCAGGACGAAGAGCGTCCTCATCAGTCTCTAGGAAACAGCCCGAGGAAATCCATGAAGGTCTACAAAATTGCGCAGATCCCCGGCGACGGCATCGGACGCGACGTTACTGCCGCAGCCTGGGCCGTCCTGACGAAAGCGGCGAGCGCTGCCGGGTTCAGGCTCGAAGGCCGCGAGTTTCCCTGGTCCTGCAAGTTCTACAAGGAAACCGGCATGATGATGCCGGAAGACGGGATCGAGACGCTGCGCGGTTTCGACGCCATCCTGCTCGGCGCCGTCGGCTGGCCGGCGGAGGTGCCGGATTCGGTCTCGCTTCACGGCCTTCTCCTTCCGATCCGCAAGGCCTTCGTCCAGTACGCCAACATTCGCCCGCACCGGCTTCTGCCCGGTGTACTGGGCCCGCTGAAGGCGGAAGGCTTCGACATTCTCTGCATCCGCGAGAACACGGAAGGCGAATATTCGGGGGCCGGCGGACGCGTCCATCAGGGCATGGACAATGAAGTCGCCGTCGAAACCTCGATCTTCACCCGCGAGGGCGTCGAGCGCATCATTCGCTTCGGCTTCGAGCAGGCGCGCGCGCGGCGGGGCAAGCTCGCCTCAGTGACCAAGTCCAACGCCCAGAAATATTCCATGGTCTTCTGGGACGAGATCACGAAGGCACTCGCCGCCGAGTACCCCGATGTCGAGGTCACGAGCTACCATGTCGATGCGCTTGCCGCCCGCATGGTCATGGCACCGGAAAGCCTCGACGTCATCGTCGCCTCCAACCTCTTCGGCGACATCCTGACGGATCTCGGTGCTGCCATCCAGGGCGGCCTCGGCTTTGCCGCCTCTGCCAATATCAATCCCGACCGCTCTGCGCCTTCCATGTTCGAGCCGGTTCATGGCTCCGCACCGGACATTGCCGGCAGGGGCATTGCCAACCCGATGGCCGCCATCCGGTCGGGCGCGATGATGCTGGAGCATCTCGGCGAAGCGGAAGCGGCCGCCGCCGTGATGACAGCGATCGAAAGAACGACGGCCACCGGCATCGGCACGGTGCCGGGGAAAGACTCGACCGATGTCATCACCGCCGCGGTCATCAAAGCGCTTACCGCCCAAGAAGGATAAATCCATGCTGAACCTCAAGGACAAGAGCCTGCTGCGCCAAGCTGGCCTCATCAACGGCGAATGGGTCGCCGCGCGCTCCGGCAAGTCCGTCGATGTGATCGATCCAGCAACACAGAACGCCATCGGCACCATTCCCGACATGGGCGGCGAGGAGACCCGCGCGGCGATCGTTGCAGCCGAGGCCGCCTTCAAGACGTGGAAGGCGAAGACCAATGCCGAGCGCGCGCAACTCATCGAGAAGTGGTTCGATCTGATGATCGAAAACCTTGACGATCTGGCACTGATCCTGACATCCGAACAGGGCAAGCCGCTGGACGAGGCGCGCGGCGAAATCCGCTATGGGGCCTCCTTCGTCAAGTGGTTTGCGGAAGAATCTCGCCGTATCAACGGCCACACAATCCCCGCGCCCTCGCGCGACCGCCGCATTCTGGTGCTCAAGGAGGCGGTCGGCGTCTGCGGCATCATCACGCCATGGAACTTCCCCAATGCGATGATCACCCGCAAGGTCGCCCCTGCCCTTGCAGCCGGCTGCACGGTCGTCATCAAGCCCTCCGAATTCACCCCCTATTCGGCGCTGGCACTCGGTGTGCTTGCCGAACGGGCCGGCATTCCGGCGGGCGTCATCAATATCGTCACCGGCATGCCGACGGAGATCGGCAACGAACTCATGGCAAATGAGACAGTGCGCAAGATTTCCTTCACCGGCTCGACCCGCGTCGGCTCGCTGCTGATGCGGGGGGCTGCCGACAGCGTCAAACGGCTGAGCCTGGAGCTTGGCGGCAATGCGCCCTTCATCGTCTTCGACGACGCCGATCTCGATCTCGCCATCGAAGGCGTGCTCGCCTCGAAATTCCGCAACGGCGGCCAGACCTGCGTCTGCGCCAACCGCATCCTCGTCCAGTCCGGCGTCTACGACGCCTTCGCCGCCAAGCTGAAGGCCCGCGTCGATGCCATGAAGATCGGCCCCGGCACGGATGCCGGCGTTGCCATCGGCCCGATGATCAACGCTGCGGCCATCGACAAGATCGAGCGCCACGTCGCCGACGCCCTTTCGAAGGGCGCAAAGATCATCACCGAAACGCCCGCCATGCCGAACGGCCGCCAATACACGGCCCCGATCGTGCTGACCGGCGCAACCACCGCCATGCTGCTCGCTGGGGAGGAGACCTTCGGACCCGTCGCACCGCTCTTCCGCTTCGAGACGGAGGAGGAGGCGATCGCGATTGCCAACGGCACGCCCTTCGGCCTTGCCTCCTATTTCTACACGGAGAACATGAAGCGCGCCTGGCGCGTCGGCGAGGCGCTGGAAGCCGGCATGGTGGCACTCAACACCGGCCTCATCTCCATGGAAGTCGCCCCCTTCGGCGGCGTGAAACAATCCGGCCTCGGCCGCGAAGGCGCCCAGGTCGGCATCGAGGAGTATCTGGAGATGAAGACCTTCCACATCGGCGGGCTTGCCTGAGACCGTAGATGGGTGGACGAATACAGCAAAGGGGCCGTGCGAGTGGCCCGTGGGCTGAAATGTGGAACTGAAGTGGATATGCATGTTGAGCCGCTTGCAGTGCAACGTTGCAGGCGGTTTTGATCGCTGTAGGTTTTTCGGAGAATGCTCTGAATGCAGGCCTTCAAGAAAACCGCCCGCCATGAAAGCGAGCCGCCTGATTCCGATCCAAACCGGATTTTTGCCTTGGACCGGTAGTGTCGGCCCCGCCCGCATGATACGCATGCGTTGCCCCCGTTCGCGAAGCCGAAGGAGACCGCAGCGATGAAGTGCCTGCGCATCTATGCAACCCCGGACGGTGAGTCTCACTTCGATGAAATCGAACTGCCCACCACGAAGCGGTCAGTTCATCCCGACGCCCTGCCGTTCGACGTCACCGCCAGCTATCCGGCATCCCGGGTCCGTATCACCCACATCCCCGCAGGCATGCGTGAAGTTTCATGGCACACCGTAACGGAGCCCGTGCTGACGGTCAGGCTGGACGGCTCGGTGGAATATGAAACGAGCGATGGAGAGATCCGCCACGTTCCCGCCGGCAGCTTTGTGCTGGTGGAGGACACCCACGGCAAGGGCCATCTGTCACGTCATTCCCCGGAGGCACAAACCGTCATCTGGATTTCGCTGCCGAACGGGCTTGAGGTGGCGCAGTCGTGACGCGGCGCGGCCTGTCGCGGAGATTGACCTCGCGCTCGCGGACATCCGTCGGAAGCACGTTCGGTATTGGAAATGCCATGCGAGTTGAACGAGCAGAACAGAACGATAAGGAGTTCTGGATCAGATGGCTCGCCGTTTCAGCCGAAAGCAGGCGCAAGGGTCTCGGAAGGCTGCTTGTGGCGACTGTGATTTTTAAAACACCGCGGAACGCTGTCCTGATCAACACATTTGCGGGAGGGAGTCCCGGAGCGAATGCGGCGGGTGGCCTTTACCGCGCTTGCGGATTCGAGCCGACAGAACTGTGGGAAAAGGATGGCGTCGTACGCCAGAGATATGTACGAAAGACCGCTTCCTCGACCTAGGGCGAATGGCCACCAATTACGCAAAAGCGGACACACAACCACCCGCAGGCCCCGCCCCTCAGCGGATCCTGTCGAGCATCTTGTAATACATGCCGACCAGCGGCAGGAACCACGGTTTGCCGAAATGTCCCGGCACTGCGGGCCACTCGAGGCCCTTCAACGGGTTGCGGTCCGCGCGGCCGAGGATGGCGTCGGCGACCATCATGCCGAGATGGGTCGAAAGCTGCGCGCCGTGGCCGGAATAGCCCATGGCATACCAGAGCCCGTCATGGAAGCCGGCGCGCGGATAGCGGTCGGCCGTCATGTCGACGAGGCCGCCCCAGCAATAGTCGATATCGATGCCCTTCAACTGCGGGAAGATACGCTCCATGCTCTCGCGCAGTATCTCGCCACTCTTGGAATCAGAGCGCTGGTCGGATGTTGCCGAGAAGCGCGCGCGGCCGCCGAAGATCAGGCGGTTGTCGGGCGCAAGCCGCCAGTAATTGCCGATATTCATCGTGTTGACGCAAGTGCGGTTGCCGGGCATGACCGCCTGCACTTCGCTTTCCGTCAGGGGCCGTGTGGCAATCAGGAAGCTGCCGACGGCGATGATGCGGCGGCGGAACCAGGTGAAGTTCTTCGTCGTATAGGCTCCGGTCGCCACGATCACGTTGGCGGCGGTGATCGTGCCGCGCGATGTCTTGAGCGTGTGCAGACCGTTCGTCTCCCAATGCTCGGTGACGGTCGTTCCTTCGAAGATCGTCGCGCCATGACGCGCTGCGGCCTTAGCCAGCCCGACGACATAACGACCCATATGCATCATGGCGCTCTTCTTCGACAGCATCGCGCCATGGAAGGGCGAGCCGACTTCGCTCTTCAGGTCCTCCGGCGAAAGCAGCGCCGTGTCGGGATCGCATTCCTTGTTCAGTGCATCGAAATTGCGCGCCAGTGCATCGAAATGCTGCGGTTTCGAGGCGAGCTTCAGCTTGCCGGCGCGGCGGAAATTGCAGTCGATCCCCTCTTCGGCAATCAGTGCCTCGATCGTGTCGATGGAGGCATCGAGCGCATGATAGAGCGCGATGGCACGCTCCTTGCCGAGTTCGGCCTTGGCGGCGAGATAACTGTGCGCCAGTCCGTTGTTGAGATGGCCGCCATTGCGGCCCGACGCGCCGAACCCGACGCGCTCCGCCTCCAGCACGACGACCTTCGCCCCCACCTTGGCCAGCTGCCGGGCCGCCGCGAGCCCGGTAAAGCCCGCGCCGATCACGGCAACATCGTAATGCCCACTGACCGGGCCTTGTGCAGCACCGGCAAAGGCCGGTGCCGTGTCATGCCAATAGGAGACGAATTTCATCGCAAGTGCCTCTTGCTCTTTTGTTTGGCGCAACTCCGGACGCAAAACCGCTTACGCACTTCTGCTGGAGGTTGCTTTAGAGCCCGACAACGCCCGGTAGCCCGGAAATGTCGGCGATCTCGGTATAGCCGTAATAGGGGTTCGCCGGCTCATGACCGCGATTGACCCAGACCTTGTTCTTGATGCCGAGATCATGCGCCGACATCAGGTCGTAGCGGAACGAGGACGAGCAATGGAGAATATCTTCCGGGCCACAGCCGAGCATGTCGAACATATATTCGAACGCCTGGAAGCGCGGCTTGTAGGCCTGCGCCTGTTCGGCCGTATAGACCTTGTGGAAAGGCGCGCCGAGCTTTTCGACATTCGACATGATCTGCGCGTTCATGGCGTTGGAGAGGATGACGAGCGGAATTTCCTTCGCCACCTTCGCAAGCCCTGCCGGAACGTCGGCATGCGGTCCCCAGGTCGGAACGCGCTCGTAGACCATCTGCGCGTCTTCGTCCTTGAAGGAAACGCCGTTGCGCTTGCAGCTCCGCTCGAGCGCATTGTGCACGACCTCGGCATAGGGCTTCCAGTCGCCGAGGATTTCGTCGAGCCGGTAGGCGGCGAAATTCCTGATGAACTCCAGCATTTTCGGCTCGTCGAGCCGCGCGCCGTAAAGATCGCGTGCCGCTTCCGCCATCTGGAAGTTGGTGAGCGTGCCATAGCAGTCGAAGGTGATGTATTTCGGGCGGAAGGTCGTCATGCGAGGCATCCTCTGGAAAACGGCGCGGAGAAGCCGGATCGGCTGATGCGACGATCATAAGGCGCATTCCCGCACCGGGTTCGACTGAATTGCCCGAGATGAAAGCAGAATATTCTGTATGCGGCGCGCCGGCTGGCAGATGGTTGCGACAGGTCGGAACGGCCGGAAACGGCGCAGTCAGAGCGTCGAGTTGAACGCGCCGCCGTCAACCAGCAGGTTCTGTCCGACGATATAGCCGGCATACTGGCTGCAGAGGAATGCTGCGGCCGCGCCAAACTCACCCGGCGTGCCGACGCGTCCCGTCGGGTTTTGCGCGTGTTCCTCCGCACGTGCCTCCTCGATCGACATGCCTCTCGCCTGCGCGGACTTCTCCAGAAGCTTCTCCATGCGCTCCGTCTGGTGCGATCCGGGCAGCAGATTGTTGATGGTGACGCCATGGCGGGCGACCTGCCGGGCGGTCCCCGCGACGAAACCGGTGAGGCCGGTGCGGGCGCCGTTGGAAAGGCAGAGCTCCGGGATCGGAGACTTGACCGAGGCCGAGGTGATGTTGACGATCCGTCCCCACTTCCGCTCGATCATGCCTGGAAGCACAGCCTTCATGAGCAGAATGGGCGCAAGCATGTTCGCCCCGACTGCTGCGAGCCAATCGTCTTCGGAGACCGTCGACCAGTTGCCGGGCGGCGGGCCGCCGGCATTGGTAACGAGGATGTCCGGCCGCGGCTCGGCGCGAAGAAGGGCGTTGCGGCCTTCTTCCGTCGTCACGTCAGCAGCCACGATCTCGACTTGCGTCCCGTAGGCTTCGCTGATCGCCTGCGCCGTCTCGCGCAACTGTTTCGGTTCGCGGGCATTCAGCGTCAGGATCACGCCGGCCTCGGCGAGCTTCTCCGCAACGCCTCGGCCCAGCCCTTTCGAACCGGCACAGACCAGTGCCCGTTTGCCCTTGATGCCCAAGTCCATAACTTACTCCGATCATCGTGTTGAGAATCTGGAAGGTCGGGCAATGCCGGCCCGGTCTTGACTGCCCGCCTGATGAAGGCGGCGCCGTCATGCGCTGCGCGCTATGTCTGCGACCGCTTCCGAGAGGAGCGCGATCTCCGAGATGGTGTTGAGATGGCTGACCGAGGCACGCGCAATCTGGTCCAGTCCGCGCGCCGCCATGTCGAGCGGCGTATAGGGAACGCCGTTCGCGCCGATCGCGATACCTCTCTCGGCGAGCGCGGCACGCACTTGCGTCGGTGCGATGCCCTCGACCGTGAAGGAAACGATTCCCGAGAGTTGTGATCCGAGATCCCGCACCGTGACCTTGGGGATGCTGCGAAGATCGTCGCGGAGGGTGCTTGCCAGCGAAGCGATCCGGTCACGGACAGCCTCGATGCCGAGTGATCGGGCCTCACGAATGGCCGCACCGAGGCCAAGCAGCAAGGCCGGCGAGTTTTCGGCGGCCTCGAATCGGCGCGCATCGTCTCGGATCTCGACCTTGCCTTCGACGATCGGTCCGGAAGACACATCCAGATAGGATGGCGTGAGCTCCGACAGGAACCCTCGCCGGACATAAAGCAGTGCCGTGCCGCGCGGACCGCGGAGGAACTTTCGCCCGGCCGCCTTCAGGACGTCGCATCCGAGTGCCGCAACATCGATCGGAACCTGGCCGAGCGCCTGACCGGCATCAATGAAATAGGGAACGCCCGCCGCTCTCGCCACGCGCCCGACGGCCGCAGCGTCATTGATCAGGCCACCGTTCGCCGGAAGCCATGTCAGCGACACAAGGCGCACCCGTTCGTCCATCATCGATGCAAGTGCGGCAGCGTCGACGCTGCCATCCTCGCGAACCGGAATGACCTCGATGCGCGCACCGGCACGTCGTGCAGCGGCCTGCATGGTTGCAAGATTCCCGCCCCATTCCTGGCGCCCGGCGAGAATGCGGTCCCCTGCGGCGAGCGGCGGCAACGCCGCAAACGCGGCGCCCCAGGCGGCCGATCCGCTCCCCATGAATGCGATTTCGCCCGGGCTGGCGCCGATCAGGGAGGAGGCATCGGTGCGGACGGCTTCGAGACGCTCACCCGCCCTCGTTGCTGTCTCCATCGGGCCGTCGGACGCTTCCTCGCGCAGATAGTCCCAGATCGTCTCAAGGGTCTGCCGGGAAGGCAGCGAGGCGCCGGAGTGATTGAAATGCGCACCGGCCTTGCAGCCCGGCGTTTCCGAGCGGAGCTGCTCCACGTCCAGCACATCACTCATGCTTCGGGCTCCAGCTCCACCAGCGCCTCGATCTCGACAGTGGCACCCGCCGGCAGCGCCGCGACGCCGACCGCCGCACGGGCGTGTCGCCCCGCCTCTCCGAACACACCGACGACCAGATCCGAGGCGCCGTTGGCGACTTCCGACTGCTTTGCGAAATCCGGCGCCGAGGCGATGTAGACACCGAGACGCACCACGCGCCGGACGGCCGTCAATGCGCCGCCGGTCGCTGCACCGATCTGAGACAGAACACTGATCGCGGCGCACTCCGCGGCGACGCGGCCTTCCTCGACCGAAACGCCGGCGCCGACCACCCCGGTCAGGACAACACCGTTCCTGGTGCTGATCTGCCCGGACACGACGAGAAGATTGCCGGTTCGGACCGTGGAGACGTAGTTGGCCGCCGGGGCCGACGCGGCCGGCAAACGATGACCGAGGGCGGAAAGTCTGGATGCAATGGTCTCTGACATGGCTGGCTCCCTTGAGAATTGGCGGCAAAATGCACGGCGGCGCCGATTGCTTCCAATTCAAACTTCGCTATCGTGCGATCGATTGAACTAATGTCACGCTTTGAGGGAATTTCATGCGCGCATCCGCCGTCATGCCGCCGCTGCAGGCCTTGCGGGCCTTCGAGGCGGTCGGGCGTCTGCTGAGCTTCCGGCGCGCGGGAGAGGAACTCCTCATCACCCAGAGCGCGGTCAGCCATCACATCAGGCAGATCGAGGAGATGCTCGGCGTGCGCCTCTTTGTCCGCAAGGCGAAGAGCATCGAACTGACGCCCGAAGGCGCTGCCTATCTGGAGAGAACGACCGAAGCCTTCGCCATCATCGCCAGTGCGACGGCAGAGACGCGACGGCAGGCTGGGAGACAGACGGTGCGCGTCAGCGTCTTGCCCTCCTTCGCCGCCAACTGGCTGGTTTCGCGCCTTCCGCATTTCATGCTGCAGCATCCCGAGATAGACGTCGAACTCGAACCGACACTGCGCCTGACGAACTTCGCATCGGACGACGTGGATCTCGCCATCCGTTTCGGCGCGGGTCCCTGGGGAGATGTCAGGGCGGAGCGGCTGATGAACGAGGAACTGAGCCCGGTCGTCAGCCCGTCGCTCTTCGGAGATGGCTCCGGTTTCGCCGAACCTGCGGACCTGCTGTCGCACACGCTCCTCGATTCCATGAACCCGCTGGGATGGGAGCTCTGGTTCGGCGAAGTCGGAGTCGATTTTCGCCGTGCCCGTGTCCTGCAACTCACCGATTACAACATCGCTCTGCAGGCGGCTCTCAACGGTCAGGGCGTCGCGATCGGCCGCTTGCTCCTCATTGGCGACCATCTGGCGACGGGGCGACTGGTGCAGCCGTTCGCGACCATCGTACGATCGGAGAAGACGGCCTATTGGCTCGTCACGCCCGAGCAGAGGCCGCTCAGCCCCGCCGCCGAGACTTTCGCGTCCTGGCTCAGGAACGAGGCTGCATCAGCGCATACTGGCCGCCCCTGAACGACGGCGGACCGCCTCGACGGGCGTCGTTGCCCGTAAGAGCCTGCGGCATAAAATGCCGCGAGCGACGGCCACCAAGACGGAAGATGTCGAGGCCAGCACCGCCTTCGGACGATCTGCCGGCCCCCGAACCCTTAACACTATGGGCAGGACATGAAGGATCTGCCCATGCGAACATTGCAGACACAGCTGGAGCGCTTCGGAGAGCAGCACCTCGAAGGCGCCTTGCGCCTCTCTAGGCAGGCCGGATGGCCACATCGCCTCGAGGACTGGCGGATGGCGCTTTCGCTGAGCGACGGTGTTGCCGCCATTGACGGCGACGGAGAGGTCGTCGGCACGGTGTTCGTCACGCCCTTCAAGACGGACGCCGCCACCATCAACATGGTGATCGTCGATGAGGCGATGCGTGGCCAGGGTCTCGGGCGCAAGCTCATGGATGCGGCATTCCGGCTTGCCGGCAGCCGCCCGCTGCGCCTCATAGCCACGTTGGAAGGCTTGCCGCTCTACGAAAAACTCGGCTTCCGCCAGACCGGCACGATCCGTCAGCATCAGGGTGTCGTCGGCGAAATACCCTCGCCCGCAGGTGTCGAGCCCGCCTCCCCTGCGGACCTGCCGGCGATCATCGCGCTCGATCGCGCCGCGTGTGGAGCCGACCGGGAACGCATGATCGTCTGTCTCGCCACGATCGGCGAATTTGCGGTCCTTCGCCGCAACGGACACGTCGACGCGTTCGCCGCATTGCGGCCTTTCGGCCGTGGCGAGGTGATCGGCCCCGTCGTCGCGTCGACGCTCGGGGACGCAAAGGCCCTCGTCTCGCATTTCATCGCGAAGCGACCGGGTCGTTTCCTGCGTGTCGACACGGGCGCCGACGCCGGACTTGCCGACTGGCTTGCCGAAAACGGCCTCGCCCATGTGGGCGGCGGCATCACCATGGCCCGCCCCGTCGAGCACCGGGCAACGCCCGCGGCCACCACCTTCGCCCTCGCCAACCAGGCCCTCGGCTGATCCGGAGAAGATCATGTACAGCAATTCCCTCATCGAACTCGACCGGGCCCACCTCGTCCATCCGGTCGCCTCCTATCGCGGCCACGAGCAACAGGGCGTGCGCGTGCTCGCCTCCGCCAAGGGTGCGACGGTGACCGATGCGAGCGGGCGGCAACTGGTGGACGGCTTCGCCGGCCTCTGGTGCGTCAACGCCGGTTACGGGCACGAGAGCATCGTCGAGGCCGCTACCCGCCAGATGCGCGAGCTTCCCTATGCGACCACCTATTTCGGGCTTGGCTCGGAGCCGGCGATCCGCCTCGCCGCCGAACTCGCCGAACGCGCGCCGGGCGATCTCGACCACGTCTATTTCACCCTCGGGGGATCGGATGCCGTCGACAGCACGGTCCGCTTCGTCCGCTACTACTGGAACGCGCGCGGAGAGCCCCGGCGCGACCAGTTCATCTCGATCGAGATGGGTTATCACGGCTCCTCCACCGTCGGCGCCGGGCTTACGGCCCTGCCGGCGTTCCATGCCGGCTTCGGCATTCCCTTCGACTGGCAGCACAAAATTCCGTCCCCTTATCCCTACCGGAACCCCGTCGGCGAGGATCCGCAGGTGATCATCGCCGCTTCTCTTGTGGCATTGCGGGCCAAGGTCGAGGAGATCGGACCGGAGCGGGTGGCCGCCTTCTATGCCGAGCCGATCCAGGGCTCCGGCGGCGTGATCGTGCCGCCCCGTGGCTGGTTGAAGGCAATGCGCGATCTCTGCCGCGAGCTCGGCATCCTCTTCATCGCCGACGAGGTGATCACCGGCTTCGGCCGAACGGGGCCTCTTTTCGCCTGCAGCGAGGAGGGGATCGTTCCGGACTTCATCACCACCGCCAAGGGCCTCACCTCCGGTTATGTCCCGATGGGCGCCGTGTTCATGGCGGACCATGTCTACCAGGTGATCGCCGACGGCGCCGGCGCCTCGGCGGTCGGTCACGGCTACACCTATTCGGCCCATCCGGTCAGCGCAGCCGTCGGCCTGGAAGTCCTGAAGCTCTATGAGAACGGCCTTCTCGAAAACGGCAGAAAGGCCGGCGCCCGGCTGATGGCCGGCCTCGAAGCCCTGAAGGATCACCCGCTGGTCGGCGAAGTTCGAGGTCGCGGCATGCTCGCCGCCATCGAGCTGGTCGTCGACAAGAAGAACAAGACCCCCCTCCCCGCCGAGGCACAGGCGGCGCGACGTATCTTCGACCGTGCCTGGGAAAACGGTCTCGTCATCCGCGCCTTCGCGAACGGCGCCCTCGGTTATGCCCCTCCGCTCTGCTGCACCGATGCCGACATTGATGCGATCCTCGAGCGCACGGCTGTGACGCTGGACCAGACACTCGATGATCCGGATGTGCGCCGCGTCCTGAAGGACTGAGCGCCCCGGGGAGGAGCCAGCCCCCAAATGTCGCGGGGGCCGGCAGATTCGCAATTTTGTGCCGCACCGCTGCGTCTTTTCGGCGGAATCGGTGCAGTGCAGATGCCACACTTGATAAATGAGAAGGCCCGCAAAACCAAATAGCGGGCTTGATATGAAGGCGAGACAGTCGCCCGAACCGGGAACGAAATAATCTGCCGCAAGCGCGAACGGCGCGCGGCGAAACTGGGGAAACGGACTTGAGCACGCAACTGCCTGATTTCAAGTACATGACCTTCGACGTGGTCGGCACGCTCATCGATTTCGAGGCGGGTCTCAAGGACTGCCTGGCCGGGATCGCCGCGGAAGTCGGCGTAGCCGTCGACGGCGAAGAGGCCCTGACGCTCTACAGGCAGGCCCGCTATTCCGACGGTGCCGACCTTTTTCCCGACGATCTCGTTCGGGTTTATCTCGCAATTGCGCCGACGCTCGGGCTTCCTGCAGAGAGACGCTACGGCGAGCGGCTGCGTGACTCCGCCAGAAGCTGGAAGGCGTTTCCGGACAGCGCCGAGGCGCTTGCCCGCCTCGCGCGCGACTACCGGCTGATCGCCATGACGAATGCGCGGCGCTGGGCCTTCGACCATTTTGCGGCAGAGCTCGGCAATCCGTTCCATACCGCCTTTACCGCCGACGATACGGGTACGGAAAAACCTGATCCGGCCTTCTTCGAACAGGTCTTCGACTTCGTCGCTTCGGAAGGTGCCGCCAGGGAGGACATCCTGCATGTCGCCCAGAGCCAGTACCATGATATCGGGATTTCCCGGAAACTCGGCATGACCAATTGCTGGATCGAGCGGCGCCACGCCCAGAACGGTTATGGCGGCACGATCGAGCCGGCCGAATTCACCACGCCCGACTATCACTTCACGTCCATGGCCGAGCTCGCCGACGCCGTGGAAACGGCCCGAAATTGACCTGTCTTCAACACCGGGAGCCAGCCCGCGTCAGACGGGCAGCCCTCAACCGACAACAAAAAGGGGAAATAGCATGAGCGACAAGATCACCAACTGGACCAGAAACGACGACGCGATGGTCGAGGATGCCATCCGCCGCGGTGCCACACGCCGCGAACTTCTTCACATGATGCTGGCGGGCGGCGTCGCGCTGTCGGCCGGCGGCCTCGTCCTTGGCCGCGCATCCAACGCCATCGCCGCCACCCCGACGAAGGGTGGCCACCTGAAGGCGGCCGGCTGGTCTTCCTCGACTGCCGATACGCTCGATCCGGCCAAGGCGTCGCTGTCGACGGACTATGTCCGTTGCTGCGCCCTCTACAACCGCCTGACCTTCCTCAACAAGGACGGCATCACCGAGATGGAGCTCGCCGAGAGCATCAAGACGGCCGACGCGAAGGTTTGGACGGTCAAGCTCCGCTCAGGCGTGACCTTCCACGACGGCAAGACGCTCTCTTCCGCGGACGTCGTCTTCTCGCTGAAGCGGCACCTTGATCCGGACGTCGGTTCGAAGGTCAATTCGATCGCCAAGCAGATCACCGGCATCAAGGCCGTGGACCCGCTGACCGTCGAGATCACGCTCGCCAACCCGAATGCCGACCTTCCGACGATCCTCGCAATGCATCACTTCATGATCGTTCAGGACGGCACCACCGACTTCTCCAAGGGCATCGGAACCGGCGCGTTCAAGGTGGAGAGCTTCCAGCCGGGCGTGAAGTCCATCTTCGTGAAAAACCCGGACTACTTCAAAGCCGGCGGCGCCAACATCGACTCCTTCGAGTATTTCGCCATCAGCGACGACACGGCCCGGGTCAACGCACTTCTCTCCGGCGACGTTCATCTCGCCGCTTCGATCACACCGCGTTCGATGAAGCTCGTCGAAAGCCAGCCGGGCTTCGTGCTGTCGCAGACGACATCGGGCAACTACACCGACCTCAACATCCGCCTCGACATGGAGCCGGGCAGCAAGGCGGACTTCATCCAGGGCATGAAATACCTGATCAACCGCGAGCAGATCCGTAAGTCGGTCCTGCGCGGACTCGCCGAGGTGGCGAACGATCAGCCGATCTCCGCCGCAAACATCTACCACAATGCCGAGCTCAAAGCCAAAGCCTACGATCCCGAGAAGGCCAAGTTCCACTTCGAAAAGTCCGGTCTCCTCGGCCAGTCCATTCCGATCGTCGCATCGGATGCCGCCACCGCCTCGGTCGACATGGCCACGATCGTCCAGCAGGCCGGCAGCGAAATCGGCATGAAGTTCGACATCCAGCGCGTGCCGTCCGACGGCTACTGGTCGAACTACTGGCTGAAGGCGCCTGTCCATTTCGGCAACATCAACCCGCGTCCGACGGCCGACATCCTCTTCTCGCTGCTCTACGCCTCCGATGCGCCGTGGAACGAAAGCCAGTACAAGTCGGAGAAATTCGACAAGATGCTGGTCGAGGCCCGCGGTTCGCTCGACGAGGCCAAGCGCAAGACGATCTATGGAGAGATGCAGGTCATGGTCGCCGAGGAAGCCGGCACGGTCATCCCCGTCTACATCTCGAACGTGGATGCGATCTCCGGCAAGCTGAAGGGCCTCGAGGCCAATCCGCTCGGCGGCCAGATGGGTTACGCCTTCGCCGAATATGTCTGGCTCGAAGCCTGATAACCGCAGAAAACGGGGAAGGCGCCTGTCGCCTTCCCGCCATCTTCACCGATGACGTGTCAGTCTTTTGCCCGTAGTCTTCACGGACCCGTGCATCGCATCGCTTGTCGCATCGATGCTCAACCGAAGAGGGGCCCTCTCATGAGCCCATATGTACTCAATCTCGTCGGAGCGCGGCTTCTGATCGCCGCACTGACCTTGCTGATCGTCTCCTTTGCGGTCTTCTTCGCCACGGCGATGCTTCCCGGTGACACCGCGACGATCCTGCTCGGCCAGGCCGCAACGCCCGAAGCGGTGGCGGGCCTGCGAACCGCCATGCATCTCGACGAGCCGGCGTTCATCCGCTTCATGCGCTGGCTGGCCGGTCTCGCGACCGGAGACCTGGGCACCTCCTACGTCAACAACATTGCGGTGGCCGACCTGATCGGCGGTCGCTTCGTCAACACGATGCGGCTCGCCGGCGTAACCACGCTCATCGCAGTACCGCTTGCCCTGATGCTCGGAATCACGGCCGCCATGTTCAGAGGCTCGCTCTACGACCGCATCGTCACGATCTGCACCATCGGCGTGATCTCCGTCCCGGAATTCATGGTCGCGACCTCGGCCGTCCTCATTTTCTCCGTCTATCTCAAATGGCTTCCCGCGCTCTCGATAGCCGGCGACGTCACATCCATCGGGGAGATGCTGAAGATCTACGCCATGCCGGTCATCACGCTGACCTTCGTGGTTTCCGCACAGATGATCCGCATGACGCGCGCCGCGGTGGTCGAAACGATCGACACCCCCTATGTCGAGGCGGCGCTGCTGAAGGGCGCGTCGCGGCCCCGCATGGTGCTGCGCCATGCCTTGCCGAACGCGGTCGGCCCGATCGTCAACGCGATCGCGCTGTCCCTCTCCTACCTCGTCGGCGGCGTCATCATCGTCGAGACGATTTTCAACTATCCGGGTGTCGCCAAGCTGATGGTCGACGGCGTCGAAACCCGCGACCTGCCGCTCATCCAGTCCTGCGCGATGATCTTCTGCTTCGGCTACCTGCTCTTGATCACGCTTGCCGACATCATTGCCATTCTTGCAAACCCGAGGCTGCGCTGACCATGACCCTGCCCGCCGTGCTGTCGAGAAAATTCGGCTACCGCTTCAACTGGGTCGGCATGATCGGCCTGTCCGTCATCCTCTTCTGGGGCATCGTCGCGATCGCTGCGCCGCATATCATCCCCCACCCCGTCGGAGAAATCGTCGACGAGGACTTCTTCGGAGGGATCAGCGGGAAGCTCTGGCTCGGCTCCGACTACCTTGGACGCGACATGCTCTCGCGTGCGCTGATGGGCGCCCGCTACACGGTGGGAATTTCGCTTGCGGCGGTCTGCATCGCCTGCTTCAGCGGCGTCGTCCTCGGCATGACGGCAGCGGTCACGGGCGGCTGGTTCGATGCGGCACTGAGCCGCTTCCTCGATGCGCTGAACTCCATCCCCGGCAAGCTCTCGGGCCTCGTCATCGTCGCGGCCGTCGGCTCCTCGCTCACGGTTCTGATCACGACGCTCGCGGTCATTTACACGCCCGGCGCCTACCGCTTCGCCCGCGCGCTCGCCGTCAACATCAACACGATGGACTATGTGACAGTCGCCCGCACCCGCGGCGAGGGAACCCTCTATCTGATCCGCTCGGAAATCCTGCCGAACATCCTCGGGCCGGTGCTCGCCGATCTCGGCCTGCGTTTCGTCTTCATCGTGCTGCTGCTTTCCGGCCTCTCCTTCCTGGGGCTTGGCGTGCAGCCGCCCTATGCCGACTGGGGAGCGCTCGTTCACGAGAATATCGGTGGACTGCCCTTCGGGGCGCCGGCGGTTATCGTCCCGAGCCTTGCCATCGCCAGCCTGACGATCAGCGTCAATCTTCTGATCGACAACCTCCCTCAGAAGATCCGCGACAGGAGCGCCTGATGAAGAATCTCGTAGAAGTTCGTGATCTCAAGGTCGAGGCCAGGACCGACTCCGGCCGTCGCGTCGAAATCATCAAGGGCGTCAGCCTCGACATCGCCCCCGGTGAGATCCTCGCGCTCATCGGCGAAAGCGGATCGGGCAAGACGACCATCGCGCTCACGCTGCTCGGGCACGCGCGCACCGGCTGCCGCATATCCGGCGGCACTATCCTCGTCGACGGCAAGGACATGGCGAAGCTCGGCGAGCGCGAACTGGCATCCGTGCGCGGCACGGAGGTCGCCGATGTGCCGCAGTCAGCCGCGGCCGCCTTCAATCCGGCGATCCGCATCATCGATCAGGTGATCGAGGTGACGAAGATCCACGGCTTGATGTCGCCGGCAGAAGCCAGGAGCAAGGCGATCGACCTGTTCCGCGCACTGTCGCTTCCTGACCCCGAGCACATTGGCGAACGCTATCCGCACCAGGTTTCCGGCGGGCAGTTGCAGCGGCTCGCCGCCGCGATGGCGATGATCGGCGATCCGAAGCTGATCATCTTCGACGAACCGACGACCGCGCTCGACGTGACGACGCAGATCGAAGTGTTGAAGGCGTTCAAATCTGTGATGAAGGCCGGCAGGATCGCAGGCGTCTACGTCTCGCACGACCTCGCCGTCGTCGCGCAGATTGCCGACCGCATTATGGTCTTGCGCGGCGGCGAGATTCAGGAAACCGGCTCGACGGATGACATCCTGCATCGAGCAACGCACCCCTATACGCGCGAGCTTCTCGCGGCCTTCGAGCCGAAACCCCGTGATGACGCCGCGGTCGCCGAGAAAAAGCGGGCGCCACTCCTGGAGATCAACAACGTGATAGCGGGCTACGGCCCGATACAGGCCGATGGACTGCCGCTCGTGCGCGCCGTCAGTGGTGTCAGCCTCGGCGTCGAAAAGGGCCGCAATCTCGGCATCATCGGGGAATCGGGCTGCGGAAAATCGACGCTGGCGCGCGCCATTGCCGGCATCCTGCCGATCTCCGCCGGGACCATGACTCTCGACGGCCGTGAGCTTAACCCGTCGAGCCGCCAACGCACGCGCGACCAGGTGCGCGAACTGCAAATCGTCTTCCAGTATGCCGACACCGCCCTCAATCCGGCAAAGTCGATCGAGGACATCCTCGGGCGTCCCCTGACGTTCTACCACGGCATGAGGGGTAAGGTCCGGGACGCGCGAATCGAAGAACTTCTCGACATGGTGCATCTGCCCAAGGCACTGCGCCATCGCCGGCCTGCCGAGCTTTCGGGCGGGCAGAAGCAGCGCATCAACTTCGCCCGCGCGCTTGCGGCCGAGCCGAAGCTCATCCTCTGCGACGAGATCACCTCGGCGCTCGACACCGTGGTCGCCGCCGCAATCATCGACCTCCTGAAAGAGCTGCAAAGGGAGCTCTCGCTCTCCTACGTCTTCATCAGCCACGACCTCTCCGTCGTCGAGGCGATCTGTGACAGGATCGTCGTGATGTATGGCGGCAAGAAAGTCGAGGAACTGACGCCGGCACAGGCCAAGGCGCCCACACATCCCTATTCCAGCCTGCTGTTCTCGTCGGTGCCGAAGCTCGATCCAACCTGGCTCGACAACCTGAAGCTCGATCCGGAGCAGGTAAGGGCCTACAGCCACGCCTGACGGCGCGGCTGCCTCGGACATCAAACGGGAAAGAGGCTCGTCAGAGGCAGGTGCGCCTTGACGATCGGGGACTTCAGGACGACGAAGCTGAAATACTTATCGATACCGATATCCAGATCGGTCAGTCGTTCCATGATCGTCTGGTATTCACCGATGCCTGCCGTCACGAATTTCAGGAGATAGTCGTAGCCACCGGACACCAGATGGCACTCGATGATCTGATCGACCTTTTCGACAGCCGCGAGGAAGCGGGCAAAGTCGATCTGCCGGTGGTTCTTGAGGGTGATCTCGGTGAAGACGGTCAGGGTCTGCCCCAGCTTGGCAAGATTGATCTGCGCCGAATAGCCCTCGATATAGCCTTCCTGCTGCAGCTTCTTCACCCGCATCAGGCACGGGCTCGGCGAGAGGTGGACGAGCTCGGCCAGCTCGACATTGGTGATGCGGCCGTTCTTCTGCAGTTCGTGAAGAATCTTGATGTCGATGCGATCGAGTTTCATGGCGCTTCCTCCGGCGTCCGGGTTCAGTCGGACGGTAGCATTTTATGCTGCGACATCCTCGAAATCACATTAACACTTTGTCTTGGCGCGTCTATTCCGTTTGGCAGCGCCGCTCGAGGCACAATGATCTGCTGATCCTTCAAAGAACGGAATCTTCTGCTGCGGGCCACCGATATGCGGCAACGGTGCCGGAATTCCGGCGCTATTCTCTGAGGCGATAAGGAGAGATGACCATGCCCGCCCCCCTGATGCTCGTCGAAACGACGCCAGAACTGCCGGAAACCGCCGACGCCGTGGTGATCGGCGCGGGGATCGTCGGGGTCTTTGCCGCCTATCATCTCGCCAAACGCGGACTGAAAGTCGCATTGCTCGAAAAGGGACGCGTCGGCGCCGAGCAATCGAGTCGAAACTGGGGCTGGTGCCGTCAGCAGAACCGCGACGCCCGCGAGCTCCCCAT
Source organism: Ciceribacter sp. RN22 (assembly GCF_024054295.1). Lineage (NCBI taxonomy): Bacteria > Pseudomonadati > Pseudomonadota > Alphaproteobacteria > Hyphomicrobiales > Rhizobiaceae > Ciceribacter > Ciceribacter sp. RN22. Next base: position 386,775 of record NZ_JAMXLD010000002.1, on the reverse strand, counting down.
GGCAACGAAAAGCCTCGACCTGTGGGAAGCGTTTGCGGCCGAAACCGGCGAGGACACCGGCTTTCGCCGCTGCGGCCTCCTTTATCTCAGCAACAGCGAGGAGGAACTCTCAGGCTGGGCGCGCTGGCGCGATTTCGCCCGCACCGTCGGCGTCACCACCCACATGCTCGACCAGGCCGCCGCGACCGCCAGGGCGGGGTCGACCGGAAGGGTCTGGAAGGGCGGTGTCTTCTCGCCGAGCGACGGTGTCGCCGATCCGGCAAGCGCCGCACCGGCGGTCGCCCGCGCCATCCTGAAGCTCGGCGGCACGGTCCACCAGTCCTGTGCTGCGCGCGGCATCGAGACGGAAGGCGGTCAGCTCAGCGCCGTCGTCACGGAACGCGGAACGATCCGCACCAAGCTTGCCGTTCTTGCGGGCGGCGCCTGGGCATCCGCCTTCTGCCGTCAGCTCGGCATTCGCTTTCCGCAGGCATCGATCCGTTCGTCGATCCTCTCCGTCGGTCCGGGCGAAGGTGCCATACCGGACGCGCTGCACACCGCCGCGATCTCCGTCACCCGCCGCGGCGACGGTGGCCACACCCTTGCGATCAGCGGCCGCGGGCGGGTCGACCCCACTGCCCAGCAGCTCCGCTTCGCACCGCAATTCCTGCCGATGTTCCTGCGACGTTGGAAGAGTCTCGCCCCCGGCGGACTGGAAGGCATACGATCAGGCCACGAAAGCCTCGCACGCTGGCACCTCGATCGGCCGACGCCGATGGAAAAAATGCGTATCCTCGACCCCGCGTTCGACGAGGGCACGATCCGCCTCACCCACAGACGCGCGGTCGAACTGCTGCCGGCCCTTGAAGGCCGCGCTGTCACGGCGGCCTGGGCCGGCTACATCGACTCGACGCCGGACGGCGTGCCCGCCATCGGCGAAGTGACGGGGCTTCCCGGCTTCGTCCTTGCGGCCGGTTTCAGCGGCCATGGCTTCGGCATCGGCCCCGGGGCCGGCCACTTGATCGCCGATATCGTTACCGGTGACGAACCGATCGTCGACCCGAGGCCATATCATCCCGACCGCTTCGGAAAGAGCTCGTGGGGTAAGGTCGCGGACTTCTAACTCACGCCCTCGGCTTGTGAGGCCGGTCAGCGCGGGCGCACACCTTGAAGCGCGCGCCATCGTCATGCGCCCGGCAACTGGTCCCACCGCCCTCCGGGTCGGAGCGGCTGGAGAAACCCCGGCAGCCGTCGCGCCGGGGTTTCGGATGTCCTCACGTGCGGAGCTGCAGCGTGCCGTAGACGATGTTGCGATTTTCGCCAAACCAGACCTGCGGCTCGACGGTGTTACGGTCGATGCTGGCGTTGACGATGCGCCACATGTCCGCCTCGTTGCGCCAGAGGAGTTCCCAGTTCATGAAGGTCTCCATGTAACCCTCGACGCGGATACCCTCGGCGAAATTGGCAAACAGGAAGAGCCCGCCGGGCTTCAGCATCTGCAGGCACTTCTGCGTCAGCTTCACCGCCACGTTTTCCGCGAGGTAGTCGTAGAGACCGGCTGCATAGATGAAATCGAACCGTCCGAGCTTCTGCTTGCCGTTCAGAATGCTTCGGACCGAGCCGTTCACCGCTTGGACACAGGTTCCCTGGAAATCGCGGGCGACCGATCCGACACTCAGCGGATCCTGATCGAGCGCGATCCATCGCTTGAGCCGCTGCTCCCGCAACGCGACCGAGCGGTCGGCTTCGCGAAGATGTCCGGACGCTATGGTCAGGATCTCCGTTTCGGCGCCCCGCGCATCGGCGACCTGATCGACGTGTCGGGTCAGCAGGTCGCGGCGCTCGCGGACGGCGACCGACGACGAGGCATCCTTCGTGTAATCATAGAGAGCCTTGCCGGTCGGTGTGGCGGCGGCGATTTCGTCGGCGGCGTCCGGATATCCGTAGATGAAATCCAGAAGATGGGCGTCGCCGGAATATCCGCGCGGCTTCTCGTAGGACCAGCGTGTGAACGGGTCCTGAAGGAAGAACGCCGACACCGGATGGCGCTGCACCACCGGAACGAGTGCCTTCCAGACGTTCGGATGGAATCGGGAGCGGATGTCGTGAAGCGCGCCGGCGACGTAATCGATGATGCTCCGCGGATCCTCGGCTCTCTCCGAACGCTGCCTTGCAAGCTCCAGCATCAAGGCAATCTCGCCGCGACCGATCGCGAGTTGTTCGTCGAAGTGCTCATAGTCTCCCGCCGCGGTTCCTCCAGCCATTGCGTCGGGTGTGATAAGGCTTTCGCCGTCGAGCACTATTTTTAACTGACTCATGCAGGCTCCGCTCCTTAACAAAAGTTTAACGATGTCCGGGAGAATGGCCTGATTTGCGACAACTTGTACAGTGCGAGAAATCATAAAAAGCCAGGGGGAAGGCATGTACCGTTTTGGTACAAGAACACATTTTAACTCAATGTTCACGCATACGTTTTACTCTGTAGTGATGACTTGGGGAATACAGCCTGTCACCTTGCATTAGAATGTGATTAAACCGCACTTCACGAGACTATGCGCAGCCGCGCGCTCATGATCTGCACAAGCTGCAGGAGACTGTGAGAAGGGGCATGAGGCACACCTGGACTGGTGCTATCGAAGAGGATCGGCAGGACGCCCCAAGCCTGCCGTCGGAGGCCGAACTGCGGCAACTCTATCGCACCGAGGGCGAAGAAGCGCGCAGAACCGCCGTGAGGCAGGGTTTCTGGGTGGCAGTCATCGTGTATCTCACCTTTGCCGTCCCCGACATCATTCTGATCCCTGACGTTGCCGACTATACGATCGCCGCCCGCATCGCCGTCGGGATCAGCGCGCTCGCCCTCTTCGAGGTGCAGCGACTGATGAATGTCGCAACCGAATGGCTCGACCGCACCTGCGCCTTCGCGGTGGTGCTCGGATATATCGGCTGGATGCTTCCGGCGCTCATGACGAGCCATACCGAAGCGATCTCCTATTACATGATCTTCGGCGCGATCTTCATGATGGGAGAGAATCTCTTCTTCAGCTTTCGCTTCAGCCTGTCGCTGGCGGCCTCCGGAGCCATTCTCGTCGCTTTTCTGTTGTCGCTCGCAAGCTTCCGGCCCGAAGGCGCCTACGCCTTTGCCTTTGCGCTCTTCTACGTGTCCTGCTTCGTCTTCACGTCCTACGTGAACTGGAAGCTCAACGAGGAGCGCTACAACGTCTTCGTCAACGCGCTCGAGGCGCGTATCCAGCACAAGTCGGCGTCGGATCGCGGCGAGGCGCTGCTGAAGCTCTCCTACACCGATCCGCTCACCGGGCTCGACAACCGGCGTGCCGTCGACCTGCAATTGCGCAAACACTGGAACATGTGGCGGGTCTACGGCGACGACTTCGCCGTTCTCCTGATCGACGTCGATTTCTTCAAGCTGTACAACGACCGCTACGGTCACCAAAATGGCGACGGTAGTCTCCGTCTCGTGGCAGACGCCCTCCGCAATCTCGTCGAACCGTTCGGCGGCACCGTCGGACGATACGGCGGCGAGGAGTTCATTGCCATCGTTCGCTCCAACAGCATCGCTCGTGTCGAGGAGCTTTCGAATGCGATCTGCCGCACGGTCGAGGAACTGGCGATAGAGCACGATCAGCGACCGGACGGCATCGAGGTCGTCACCGCGAGCGTCGGCGCGACGTTCACCGGCGCCACCATCGCAACGAAGCTCGAAATGCTCGTCCGGGAAGCGGACCGCGCGCTCTACGGGGCAAAGGCCGGAGGACGTCACTGCGCCAAGGTCTTCGATCCCAACGACCCGCTGATCAGCGACGAGAGCGAAGGCATTTCCGCCCTCCTGAACATTGCCATCGGTCGCAATCTTGTCTCGCTCGTCTACCAGCCGATCAGGGATTCCGAGACCGGTGAACTGGTCGCCGCCGAGGCGCTGATGCGGCTCAACGGGCTGAACGGCACGCCGATCCTGCCGAGCTCCTTCATTCCGATCGCGGAACGGACCGGTGCGATACACGACCTTGGCCTTTGGGCGATCCGCACCGCTTGCGAGGAAATGCTTGCGCCGAACAAGGTCGATCTGGTGAGCGTCAACGTCTCGCCCGTCCAGCTGCGGGCGCCGGGCTTCGCCGCCTCGGTCGCCGAGATTCTCGCCCGCAGCGGCGTCTCGGGCAATCGCCTCGCCCTCGAGGTCACGGAGGGGCTGGCGATGGAACTCCATTCCTATGTCACCACGAGCATCTCCGAACTCAAGGCCCTCGGCGTCAGGCTGTGGCTGGACGACTTCGGAACGGGACATGCGGGCCTATCCTGGCTTCGCGCCGTGGACTTCCACACGGTCAAGATCGACCGCTCGTTCCTGCATGCGGCGGATAACGCCGAGGGGCGGGCGATGCTCGAAGACATGGTGACGCTCATCCGCAACCGCGGTTCCGGCATCCTGATCGAGGGCGTCGAAACGGAGGATCAGGGTACGCTGGCACGGGACCTCGGCATCGCCCTGATACAAGGATACCATATCGGCCGCCCGGCACCGGCCTTACAGTTTGCTGCCGGCAACGCCGAAGATGACGGCAGGAAGCGGCGCGCTAAGCGCGCCTGACGAATAAGCGGTCGTGCCGGCGAAGCTGACCGGCTCCCCGACCGTCAGTCATGCTCCTTCAGGAAGTCCGAAATGACGGTAAGGCACAGCGCCTTCTCTTCCACATGGGGCATGTGGCTCGATTGTTCGAACACGACCCAGCGGCATCCCGGCACTCGCTCGACATACGGTCGGACGACCTCGGGTGTCGCCTCGTCGAAACGGCCCGAGATCAGCAATGTCGGGGCGGCAATCGACGGCAGCCTGTCCTCGATCGTCCAGTCCTTCATGGTTCCGATCACATGGAACTCGGTCGGGCCGTTCATGTTGCGATAGACGGTATTGTCCTCGTCCATGATCGCGAAGGTGCGCGCCACCTCCTCCGGCCAGGGAACAACGCGGCAGACGTGACGGTCATAGAACACCCGCGAGGCTGCTACATATTCCGGATCGGTGATGGTTCCGGCCTGCTCATGGCGCAGCAGCGTCGCCTGCACCTCGGCCGGCAGCTCCTCCCTGAGCCGGTTCGCCTCCGCCACCCAGGTCTTCATGTTGGCGGGCGAGTTCGCGATAACGAGCGCCTTCAATCCCCCAGGCCGGCGTACGGCATGCTCGGCGCCGAGCATGCCGCCCCAGGACTGGCCGAGAAAGGCATAGCGATCCTGGATGCCGAGATGCTTCAGCAGGCAGTCGAGCTCCTCCAGAAAGAGAGGCACGGTCCAGAAATCCTCGCCCTTCTCCGGCAGGCGCGTGGAATTGCCGTTGCCGAGCTGATCGTAGTGTATCACGGCGCGCCCGTCGATCTCGGTGATCCCCTTGAAGGAATCGACGTAGTCGTGGGTGCAGCCGGGTCCGCCATGCGCAACGACCAAAGGCAACCTGCCGGACGACAGGGTTCCCGTGACGCGATACCAGGTGCGATACTCCCGGAAAGGCGAGAAGCCCTCGCGCGATGCGATGTCAGGCATGAAGATCTCCTTGGGTCAGATTCAAGGAGACAACCATATCGGCCGGATCGGCGCCGGTGCACCTATCACAACTTATAGGGCACGTCGCCGTCGAGCAGCCGGTACTGCGCGGCGCGCACGACGGCCTGGGTCCGGTTCTTCGCGCCGAGCTTCTTCGCCGCTGCGTTCAGGTGCATGACGACCGTCGGGACGGAGCGGTCGATGATCCTCGATATCTCCTTCGCGGAAAGACCGTACGAGGAGTAACGCAGGCATTCGCGTTCCCGCTCGGTGAGCCGGATGCGGGATGCATTCAGCACGTCGCGATCGAAAAGTGTGTAGGCAGCCTCGTGAAAGACCTGCGCCAGCAGGCTGAAATCCGCGATGGCACGCATGGCGTCTCGTTCGAAATCCCGTCTTGCGCCGTGGCGTATCCCCGTCACCGTCGCGTAATCGCCTCGCGGCATGTGAATGGGAACGGTCACGCCCGCCGTCATGCCATGGTCGTGCAGGAAGTCGCTCACCGGCTTCGTCTCTTCCGTCAGGAAGCGCCTTATCTTCGTTTCGGCGTCGGGATCGTAGTTCCAGAAGAAGGGGACAGAGGTCTGCATGGCCAGCCGCTGAACCGGATCAATGCGGAAATACTGCTGTCCGTACCAGCAGTCATGCATCTCGTCGCAGACATTGCGCAGCTTCAGCAGCGACGGCAGCATCATCTGCCCGCCGATATCGAGGGCGCCCGGCGTGTAGTCGTAGATCAGCGCGTCGAAACCGAGACGCTGCATCGTGACGAACGCCTCGTCTATGCGTCCGTCCAGAGTGTCCCGGGCGTCGAAACGTCGGCCGATCGTGTTGATTTCCTCGAGCATGACACCCTCCGGCAAGACGTCGGCACCCCTATCACTTCTTATAGCTGGTGCCGACGGGACAATACGCTAAAAATTAGCCATGCATATTTTTTGGTCAAGGCGAATCCCGATGGAGGAAGTGTGAATGTGGCGTGAGATCGCCCCGGACGACCGTGTCGAAATCGAGGTCGACGGCTTCCGGGTCGTTGCCTACAGCTTCGGGCGGGGCGATGAAACGGTCTTCTGCCTGAACGGTGGACCGGGGCTCGCCTGCGATTACCTCCGCGAGGCGCATTCCTGCCTCGTCGATCACGGCTACCGTGTCGTCGCCTTCGACCAGCTCGGCACCGGCGCCTCCGACCGGCCGACCGACCCGGCCCTCTGGACCATCGGGCGCTATGTCGAAGAAACGGAAACGGTCCGACGCGTCATGGGGCTCGGCGCGGTGCATCTGCTCGGCCATTCCTGGGGCGGCTGGCTTGCGATCGACTACGCGCTGACCCACCCGCAGAACATCAGGACGTTGATCCTCGAGGATACCGTCGCCGACATGCCGCATCTGGCGCTGGAACTGGAAAGGCTTCGAAGTGCGCTCGGCCCAGAGACGGTCGCGATGATGCAGAAGCACGAGGCGCAGGGCACGACCGACCACCCGGAATACATGGCGGCGATCACCCTCCTCAACTATCGACACGTCTGCCGACTGCCCGAGTGGCCCGCACCCGTCCGCCGCTCGCTCTCCGACTGGAACATGGGACCCTACACCACCATGCAGGGGCCGAACGAGTTTCTCTACACCGGCAATCTGAAAGACTGGAACAGGATACCCGATCTGCCGAAGATCGACGTGCCGGTCCTCATCACGGTCGGCGAACACGACGAACTGACACCCGCCTGCGCAATGCGGATGAAGGGTGCGCTGCGGAATGCGGAGATCCACGTCTTGCGCAACGCCAGTCACATGCCCTTCTACGAAAACCCAGCAGACTATTACCCCGCGCTGACGGGCTTCCTGGCGCGCCACAGGATCAACTGATGCCCGTTCACACAGACAGCGCAGCCTAGAGGACGATCGGCCGACCATGCATCGCTACAGATTTGTTCTCTACCGTCCCCTCCAGTTCCTGCCCGTCCTGTTCGGGATCAGTCTCATCACCTTCGTTCTGGTCCGGATGATCCCGGGTGATCCCGCGCGGGTGATCCTCGGCACCAAGGCCACACCGGCGGCGATCGCGAAGATCCGCACCCAATACGGCCTCGATGAGCCGATCTGGCTGCAGTATTTCTACTTCCTGCGGAACCTGGCCCAGGGGGAAATGGGCAAGTCGATCCTCTACAAGATCGACGTGCTGAAACTGATCGTCACGCGGATCGAGCCGACCCTGATGCTGGTCGTCACCAGCGTCGTCCTGTCGGTCCTGATCGCGGTCCCCATGGCCGCGATCGCCGCCAGGCGCCGGGGCCGGCTGCCCGACCATGCCGTACGACTGGTCTCGACGATGGGCATCGGCTTTCCTCCCTTCTGGCTGGGACTGATGCTCATGATCCTCTTCAGCGTGAAGCTCGATCTCCTGCCGGTGTCGGGCTACGGGCAAGGCTTCGGCGAAAAGCTCGCCCACCTTGCCCTGCCGAGCCTCACCGTGGCTCTCTCGCTCTCGGCCGTTGTCACGCGAAGCCTCAGGGCCGCGATGGTGGAAGGGCTGAAGTCCGACGTCGCGACCGCTGCCCGCGCCCGGGGCATGCCGGAGAACGTGGTCTTCTGGAGACACGTCCTGCCGAACGCCCTCGTCCCGACGATCAATCTTCTTGCCGTCAACACCGGCTGGCTGATCGGGGGAACTGTCGTGGTCGAGAGCGTCTTTGCCCTTCCCGGCATGGGGCAGTTGCTCGTGCGGGCGATCTTCTCGCGAGACTACATGGTCGTGCAGGGCGTCGCCATGGTGTTCGCCTGCGCGACGGTTCTCGTCAACTTCCTGGCGGACATCGCGACCGTCGCCGCCGATCCGAGGGTGAAACTGTGAGCAGCGCGCATTCAGACAACCTCCTCGCCCGCGCGCCGTTCGTCCTGGTTCGCCGCCATCCGTCGCTGACGATCGGCCTGGCGCTTCTCGGATCGTTCCTGCTCGTTGCGCTGCTCGCCCCGCTCATTGCGCCCTACGATCCCATTCTTCAGGCTGCCGGTGAGCGCCTGCAGCCGCCGTCGCTCGCCCATCCCCTCGGCACCGACAATTTCGGACGCGATATCCTCTCGCGGATCGTCTGGGGAACGCGCATCGACCTGCAGATCGCCTTCCTGGGTGTCGCCTTTCCATTCGTCATCGGAACGCTTCTCGGAACCGTCGCCGGCTTCGCGGGTGGTCTTGTCGACGGCATCTTCATGCGTCTGGTCGACATCATCCTCGCCTTCCCGTTCCTGGTGCTGATGCTGTCGATCATCGCCGTTCTCGGGCCAGGTCTCGGAAGCTTCTACATCGCCATGGCGATCGTCGGCTGGGTTTCCTACGCGCGGCTGGTGCGGGCGCAGATCCTCGTGCTGAAGCACAGCGACTATGCGATGGCGGCCGTAAGCCTCGGTTTCGGCCGGCTCCGCATCATGTTCCGTCACCTTCTGCCGAATGCGCTCGCCGGCTCGCTGGTCTTCGTCATGTCGGACGCGGTCCTCGTCCTCCTGAGCGGCGCTGCCATCAGCTATCTCGGCCTCGGCGTCCAGCCGCCGACCGCCGAATGGGGCATCATGGTCGCCGAAGGCCAGCCCTTCGTCACGACCGCCTGGTGGATCACGCTCTTCCCCGGGCTCTCCATCGTAACGCTCGCCTTCGCCTTCAGCCTGCTCGGCGATGCCCTGGGCGACCTCCTTGGAGTGCACGAATGACCGGGCCTCTCCTTTCCATCCGCGATCTGGCCGTCGGATTTCACGGCGAGGCCGGCACGACACCCCTCATCGACAAGGTCTCCCTTGATCTCGGCAGGGGCGAAATTCTCGGCCTCGTCGGAGAAAGCGGCTCCGGCAAGAGCCTGCTCTGCCGTGCCGTCATGGGGCTGCTGCCCTCCACCAAACTCTCGATCGACGGTGGATCGGTGATCTACGAAGGCCGGGACCTGACGAAGCTCACTGTCCCCGAACTGCTGCAGGTTCGGGGCCGTGAGATCGGGATGATCTTCCAGAACCCGACCAGCCACCTCGACCCGGTCATGAAGATCGGACACCAGATTGCCGAAGGCATTCGCTTTCATCAGCGGCTCGACGCCGCACAGGCGCGTGCGGCGGCAATCGAGTTGCTGGCACAGGTCGGCTTTCCGGATCCCGTGCGCCAGTACGAAAACTACCCGCACGAGTTCTCCGGCGGCATGCGCCAACGCGCGATGATCGCCGCTGCCCTTTCCTGCCGGCCGAAGATTTTGATCGCCGACGAGCCGACCACCGCACTCGACGTCACCATCCAGGCGCAGATCCTGCAGCTGCTTCTCGACCTGCGCGACCGCTTCGGCCTTTCCGTCATTCTGATCACCCATGATCTCGGCATCGTCGCCCAGACGTGCGACCGTATCGCCGTGATGCGGAACGGCCGCCTGCTCGAGGTGGGGCCGAAGCGGACGATCCTGTCGAGGCCGGTGCACGCCTACACGCAGGAACTGATCGCAAGCCACCCCTCGCTGCCGGTCGAGGAGCACGTCGCCGTCGCGAAGACCGAAGCACCCTCGCCGGTCAAGCCGCGTCCGATCCTGGAAATCGATGACCTGCACGTACGCTTCGCGACGGGCAGCGCCTTCCTTCGTGCCGGGGCGAGGACCGTCAGTGCCGTGAAGGGCGTCAGCCTTCAGGTGATGCCGGGCGAGAGCATCGGCATCGTCGGCGAGTCCGGCAGCGGCAAGAGTACGCTAGCGCGGGCGATCCTCGGACTCGCTCCGATCTCATCCGGCCACATCACCTTCGACGGAATGGACCTCGCCCTGCAGCCTCGCCCGACGATCGCAAGACTGCGCCGCGAAACGGCGATGGTTTTCCAGGACCCGTTCAACTCCCTCAATCCCCGGATGACCGTCGCCCAGACACTGGGCGAGGTCCTGAAGGTGCACGGCACGGCTCCGGCGGACATTCCGCGACGCATCGACGAGTTGCTCGACCTCGTGCACCTCGGCCCGGCGTTTGCGAACCGCAAGCCGCGCAGCATGAGCGGCGGCCAGGGCCAGCGCGTGGGGATCGCGCGGGCTCTCGCCGTCAACCCGCGTCTCGTCATCGCCGACGAATGCGTGGCCGCCCTCGACGTCACCATCCAGAAGCAGATCGTCGATCTCTTCGCGGAACTCAAGGACAGGATGAAGCTGACGCTGCTCTTCATCGCCCACGACCTCGCGATCGTGCGCAATCTCTGTGAGAGGGTCGTCGTCATGTATCACGGCGAAATCGTCGAGGAAGGCCGCTCTGCCGACGTCTTCGCCCACCCCGCAAAACCCTATACCGCCGCGCTGATCGGCGCGGTTCCCGACATCAATCCGGACAAGACGCTTCTGGCGCCGTCTTCGCCCGGCGCCTCGATCACAAACCCAGCCGCATGAACAACCAACAAGGGGAACACGGAATGAGAACGAAACACTGGATGAAAGTCGGCCTCGTCGCCGTCATGACGTCGATTTCGGCAGGTGTGAGCCTGGCGGAGGCCGCCGGCGTGCTGACCATCGGCCGACGCGAGGATTCGACCACCTTCGACCCTATCAAGAGCGCCCAGAACGTCGACAACTGGGTGTTTTCCAACGTTTTCGACGTCCTGATCCGGGTCGACAAGACCGGAACGAAGCTGGAGCCGGGTCTGGCCGAGAGCTGGACGATTTCCGATGACGGCCTGACCTACACATTCAAGATCCGCGACGCGAAGTTCTCGGACGGTTCGCCGGTGACCGCGGAGGACGCCGCCTTCTCGCTTCTGCGCATCCGCGACAACGAAGGCTCGCTCTGGAGCGATTCCTACAAGGTCGTCGAGACGGCGGAGGCCGCAGACGAGCACACCCTGGTCGTGAAGCTCAAGACGCCGTCGGCACCCTTCCTGTCCTCGCTGGCACTGCCGAATGTCTCGGTCCTCTCGAAAAAGGCTGTCGAAGCGGGCGAAGAGGCCTTCGGCGAGCTTCCGACCGCGTCGTCGGGCGCCTTCATCGTCAAGGAATGGCGTCGCGGCGACCGCGTGATCCTGGAGAAGAACCCGTATTTCTGGCAGGCCGACCGGGTATCGCTCGACGGCGTGGAATGGATCTCGGTGCCCGACGACAACACGCGCATGCTCAACGTCCAGGCCGGGCAGCTCGATGCTGCGATCTTCGTGCCCTTCTCGCGGGTGGCGGAGCTGCAGAAGGATCCGAACCTCACCGTCCACCTCGACACCTCGACGCGCGAGGATCATCTCCTCATCAACCACGAGCACGGCGACCTCGGGAAAAAGGAAGTCCGTGAAGCCCTCGATTACGCGATCGACAAGAAGGCGGTCGTCGACGCCGTCACCTTTGGTTACGGCAAGGTCGCCAACTCCTACATCCCGGAGGGCGCCCTCTATCACTATGCGGACAACCTTCAGCGGCCCCATGATCCGGGAAAAGCGAAGGAACTGCTCGCTTCGGCCGGTGTCAGCGGCCTGACGCTCAACTATCTGGTCAATGCCGGCAGCGAAGTCGACGAGCAGATCGCCGTTCTCCTGCAGCAGCAGCTGCTCGAGGCCGGGATCACCGTCAATCTGCAGAAGATGGACCCGAGCCAGACTTGGGACATGCTGGTCGCCGGCGACTACGACCTTTCCGTCATGTACTGGACCAACGACATCCTCGATCCCGACCAGAAGACGACCTTCGTTCTCGGCCACGACACCAACATGAACTACATGACACGCTACAAGAACGACAAGGTGAAGGATCTGGTCGCCGCCGCCCGGCTCGAGATGGATCCGGCCAAGCGCGAACAGATGTATGTCGACATCCAGAAGATGGCCAAGGACGACGTCCACTGGATCGATCTCTACTACAGCCCCTACATCAACGTCTCGCGCAAGACGATCGAGCACTTCGACCAGAACCCGCTCGGCCGCTTCTTCCTCGAGGACACAGTCAAGAACTGAGGCGGCACACTGCCACCGACATCCTTGCGAGGTCCGGCCTGCGCTTCGTCAGGCCGGACCTTCGTTCCTGCGTCATTCCTTCACCGCACCGGTCATCGACGAGACGTAATAGTCGACGAAGAAGGAATAGAGGATGACCACCGGCAGCGAGCCGAAGAGCGCGCCTGCCATCAGCGATCCCCATTCGAAGATGTCGCCGCGCACGAGCTCCGTCAGCACGCCGACCGGAACGGTCTTGTTTTCGGAGGACTGGATGAAGGTCAGCGCGTAGATGAACTCGTTCCACGACAGCGTGAAGGCGAAGATGCCAGCCGAGATCAGTCCCGGCACCGCGAGCGGCAGAATGATCCTGGTGAGGATCTGCAGACGGCTCGCCCCGTCGACCAGCGCGCTCTCTTCGAGCTCGAAGGGGATCGAGCGAAAATAGCCCATCAGCAGCCAGGTGCAGAAGGGAATGAGGAAGGTCGGATAGGTGAAGATCAGCGCCATGCGCGTATCGTAGATGCCGATCTTGAAGACGATGAAGGCGAGCGGGATGAACAGGATCGACGGCGGCACGAGATAGGCGAGGAAGATCATCAGGCCGACGGAGCGAGAGCCGGTGAATCGGATGCGCTCGATCGCATAGGCACCGAGCACCGCCGCAAAGAGCGAGAGCGCCGTCGATGCGACCGCGACCAGCATCGTGTTCCACAGCCATCCCGGATAGGACGTCTCGAAGAGCAGGTACTTGATGTGGTCGAGCGTCGCACCGACCACCCAGAAGGGACTGTAATTGTTGTAGTCCGTCAGCTGGGAATTCGGCTTCACCGCCGTGATCGCCATCCAGTAGAAAGGAAAGAGCAGCACGAAGACGAAGACGGCGAGCGGCAGGTAGATCGTCATCACTCGCCGCGGCAGGCTGCTGAGATAGGACATGCCCTGGCTGTCGTCTGTCAGAACGGCCTCGGGAACAGAGCTCTTGGTGTTCATGGTCGGCTCCATTGTCAGTCACCTCCACCCTGCTGCCACTTGCGGCGCTGCAGCCCGAAGAAGGAAAACATGATGGCGGCGAGCAGGAAGGGGATCATGGCGACGGCGATCGCCGCCCCCTCGCCCAGTTGCCCGCCGGGGATTGCACGCTGAAAGGAGAGCGTCGCCATCAGATGCGTGGCATTGACCGGTCCGCCCTTGGTCAGCACATAGATCAGCTGGAAGTCGGTGAAGGTGAAAAGAACCGAGAACGTCATGACGACGGCAATGATCGGCGTCAGCATCGGCAGCGTGACGTAGCGGAAACGCTGCCAGCTGGTGGCGCCGTCGAGCGAGGCGGCTTCCTGCAGGGAGGCCGGAATCGTCTGCAGGCCCGCGAGCAGTGAAATCGCGACGAAGGGGATGCCGCGCCAGACATTGGCGGCGATGACGGAGATCCGCGCATTGGTGGGATCGCCCAGGAAGTTGATCGGCTGGTCGATGAGACCGAGCTTGATGAGCGACCAGGAAATGATCGAGAACTGGGAATCGTAGATCCACCAGAACGCCAGCGCCGACAGGACCGTCGGGACCACCCAGGGAAGCAGCACGATCGCGCGGAAGAACGACTTGAACGGCAGATGCTCGTTGAGGAGCAGGGCCAGCCAGAGGCCGAGCGCGAACTTCAGCGCCGATGCGACCGTCGTATAGAGAACGGTATTGAAGACCGAAAGCCAGAAGACGCTGTCGTCCCAGAGAAACTCGTAGTTTTCGAGGCCGATGAAGACGCCTTCCCTGCCGATCCTCGTATCGGTGAAGCCGAGCCACACGCCGAGCCCCAGCGGATAGGTGAGGAAACAGAGCAGGAAGACCGCGGCCGGCAGCATGAAGAGAAAGCCGAGCACATCCCGATTGTTGCCGAGCCGCGACCAAAGCGAGCGCTGCGGAGGACCGGGATCCGTTGTCGTCATCGTCATCGGTGTTTCACTCCAGAAAAGGATCGGGATGCGGGAGCGCGGACCTTCCCGCGCTCCCGAGCGACGTTCGATCAGACGCGATAGTAACGGTTCGCCCGCTTTTCAGCCTGCGCAATGGCATCCTCCGGCGTGGCCGCACCCGTGACGACGGAGGCAAACATGTCGACCAGCACATAGTCGGCCATCACGGCGGCGGATGCGTAGCCGAGCGGGCCGGCATAGCCGTTCGGGCGCAAGGTCTCGGAAGCCTTCGCATAGGGCGCATGGATCGGATTGTCCGTCCAGACCGGATTGTTGGCAAAGGCCTTCAGCGGCTGGCAGCAATAGGCGCTGGAACCCTTGATCCAGGCATTCATCTGGTCGGCTTCCATCATGAACTTGACGTAGGCCTTGGCCGCTTCCGGATATTTCGTGTGGTTGAAGACGAGCAACGAGCTCGTCTGGTGCAGTTCCACGCTCTTGCCCACCGGACCGACCGGGAAGTTGGTGCTGCGCATGTCCTCCATGATCGCGGCAAGGTTGGGGTCCTTCTTGGCGGCGTAATAGACCGAGACCCCGTTGGCCGTCAGCGATATCTGGCCGGCGAGGAAGGCGCGGTTGTTGTTGATGTCGAGCCAGCTCTCCGTGCCGGGAATGAAGGTCGCATAGAGCTCCTTGGCGTAGTTCAGCGCTGCCAGCGTTTCCGGCGAATTGATCGTCACCTGACCGCTTTCGTCCACCATCTTCGCGCCATGGCTCCAGAGCAGCCAGTGGGCGTAGTTGTTGCCATCACCGACCGCCTTTCCGTGCGGGAATCCGGCCGGCGTTCCCTTGGCCTTCATCGCCTTGCAGAGTTCGAGGAAGTCTGCCGTATCCTTCGGGAACTCGCTGAAGCCCGCCGCCTTCATGTGGCTGTCGCGGTAAACGACCGCGTTGCCGATCGCCGTCAGCGGCATGGCGATGAACTTGCCGTCGCGCGTCGCATAACCCTTCAGGCCGTCGTAGAAGCCGCCGTACTTGCCGTCGAGATAGGTGCCAAGCTCGGTCAGGTCCACGAGCTTGTCCGGATACTGATGGGCATCGTCGAACCAGCACATCACGAGGTCGGGACCCGAGCCGACATTGGCGGCGACGGCAGCCTTCGGCCGGATGTCCTCCCAGCTTTCCTTGTCGACACGCACTTCGACGCCGGTCGCCTCGGTGAACTTCTTCGTGTTGGCGAGCCATGCCTCCTCGTCACCCTGCACGAAGGGTGCCCAGCGCAGGAGGCGCAGGCTGGCACCGGCCTCCGGCGTATAGGTGGGTTCGGCCGCAAGGGCCGGCCGGAGTCCGAACGCCGGAAGACCGCTGGCACCGATGAGGCCGGCAGTGCCGGCAAGGAATGTTCTTCTCTTGATCGTCATGAATGCTCCTCCTCCAAGTACGGGACACTGGTCACGCGACACCGCCTGTCCCGTCGGCGAATGCCACGGTTTCGTGCTTCACGTCGTGCCGGCAGCTCCTTTCTGCGGGCACAGTCATTCCAGTTCACCCGACGAGCCGCATGCCTGTCTCCTCATCGAAGATATGGACATGCGCCGGATCGATGGTGATGCCGATCGGTTCACCCGGCTGCACGTCGATGCGCTCACGGAAAATGCAGGTGATCTCTCCACCGCCGAAATTGGCGATGATCTGTGTTTCGTAGCCGGTCGGCTCGGTGACGACGACCTCGGCCTTCAGCCTGTCCCCGCCGAGCTGGATGTATTCCGGGCGCAGGCCGTAGACGAGATTGCGGCCGACGGCCTGGGCGAAGGGCTTCGCCAGGGGCAGGCACGTACCATCGCTCGCCACGAAAACCTGCGGGTTCTCCGGATCCAGCTTGCCCTTGATCATGTTCATGGCGGGCGAGCCGATGAAGCCGGCGACGAAGAGATTGTCGGGGTAGTCGTAGAGTTCGAGCGGCGAGCCGATCTGCTCGACGCGGCCGTCATGCATGACCACAATCTTGTCGGCCATGGTCATCGCCTCGATCTGGTCGTGGGTGACGTAGACCGTCGTCGTCTTCAGGCGGTGGTGCAGTTCCTTGATCTCGGCGCGCATGGCGACGCGCAGCTTGGCATCGAGGTTCGACAACGGTTCGTCGAACAGGAAGACCTGCGGGTCCCGCACGATCGCGCGCCCCATGGCGACGCGCTGGCGCTGACCACCCGAGAGCTGCCGCGGATAGCGATCGAGCAGGTTCGTCAGGCCGAGAATGCCGGCCGCAAAATTGACGCGCCGGTCGATCTCTTCCTTCGGCGCGGCGTTCAGCATCAGCGAGAACGCCATGTTCTTGGCGACCGTCATGTGCGGATAGAGCGCATAGTTCTGGAACACCATGGCGATGTCGCGCTCCTTCGGCGGCAGGCTGTTGACCGTGCGGCCACCGATGCGGATCTCGCCGCCGGATATGTTCTCAAGCCCGGCGAGCATCCGCAGAAGGGTCGATTTTCCGCAACCGGAGGGGCCGACGAGGATGACGAACTCGCCGTCCTCGATGTCGATATTCACCCCCTTGATGACGGGAAAGGCGCCGAAGGACTTGCGTACGTCGGCGAACTGGACATTGGCCATGCGTCTCCTCCCAGAGTGCAATCGGTCAGATCTCTTGTTTCTCGCCCTTCCCGGTCGGACGCGGAGCTCCTCAACTCCTGCGCCACCGGAACGGGCGGCATGCTTTCAGCGGCCGGCACCATGCCGACGGTGTACGGCGATCACGGCAGCCGGCCTCCAAGCTCGTCCTCGACATGGATGCGGATGATCTCGTCGAAGACCGTCTCCGCCCGGAAGCCCAGCGCCGTCGCGCGGCTCGCGTCGAAATTGGTCGGCCAGCCGGCGACGATCCCGGCGATCTGCGGGTCCGGCTCGCGGTGGATCAGAGAAACGGCCTTGTCGCCGGCGACGCGCCGCAGAGCCTCGATCTCCTCGCCGACGGTTGCCGAAAGCCCGGGCATGGTGAGGTTGCGGCGCGGGCCGATGAGGCTGGTGTCCATCGTCGCGGCATGGATGAAGAAGCCGACCGCCGAGCGGGGGCTCGCAAACCAGTGTCGGACATCTTCGCCGACCGGCAGAGCCGCTTCCTTGCCCGTAAGCGGCTCGCGCAGGATGTTGGAGAAGAAGCCGGATGCCGCCTTGTTCGGCGTCCCCGGGCGAATGCAGATGGTCGGCAGGCGTATGCCGACGCCGTCGAAGATCCCGCGGCGGGAATAGTCGGCCAGCAGCAGTTCGGCGATCGCCTTTTGGGTCCCGTAGCTGGTGAGCGGCGTCGTGAAGAAATCCGGCCCGATGATTTCGGGAAACGGTGCGCCGAAGACGGCGATCGAGGATGCGAAAAGAACCCGCGGACGATAGGCTTCCCGTTGCCCCTCACGGCGGATTGCCTCGAAGAGGGCGCGCGTTCCGTCGAGATTGACCGCGTAGCCCTTGTCGAAATCGGCCTCCGCCTCGCCGGAGACGATCGCCGCCAGATGGAAGATGATGTCGGGGCGGCCCTCGATCAGTCTCGGCGCCGTGCCGGGCGCTGCAAGGTCGACGGTCAGCGCGGTCGTAGCCGACTGCAGTGCGGCAGGAACCATCGGCGCAACCGCATCAGCCAGCGTCAGGCGCCCGATCTCACTGCCGAGGACGGAGGGCGAAGCGGCTAGTCGTTCGACGAGCTTGCGTCCGATCATGCCGGCGGCACCGATCACGAGAACATGCATCTGCGGCTCCCCTCCCCGTATGTGCTGCGGTTCTTCCTCTCGGGCTCGAAGGACCTTCGTCCGGTCGACCCGCCTCCTCTTCTCACTGCGTATCGCGAGAACGCTACGCTCACGCAGCAGCGTCTCTCTTGCACTCGTTCGCTGGCACCGTTATCGGTACCGGTATCGATACCGCCAACCTAGGTCGACCAAGTCGCTCTTGTCAACGCGGGTTCGGTTTGCTTTGCCCACGGCGATATTCACATCAGCGCGGGTCGGCGGAACGACCGTTAGGATCCAGTATGCGAAGACCCACTCTCGAAGAAGTCGCCGCGGCGGCCGGCGTTTCCAAGATGACCGCCTCGCGCGCGCTCAGGGGCGCGGCCGACGTTTCGAAAGAGACGATTACCAGGGTCACGCAGGCGGCCGAACGGGTCGGCTATGTCGGCAACCGGCTGGCGCTTTCGCTTTCCTCGAGGCGAACCAATCTCATCGGCGTGGTCGTGCCCAGCATGTCGAACATCGTCTTCCCGGAAGTGCTTGCGGGCATCAGCGAGGCCCTGGAGGGGACAGGCATGCAGGCCGTCTTCGGTCTGACCGACTATGACCCCGGCAAGGAACGCGACGTTATCCGCAACATGCTCTCCTGGCGGCCGGCGGCAATGATCGTCACGGGCCTCGACCAGCCGGAGGAGACCGTCAAGCTTCTGAAGCAGGCCGACATTCCGGTCATCCAGATCATGGATATCGACGGCACGCCGATCGACTATTGCGTCGGGCTCTCGCACACTGCGGCGGGAGAGGAGATGGGACGGGCGCTCCTCGCGGAGGGGCGGCGAAAATTCGGCTATGTCGGCAGCAGGCTCGACCGGGACCAACGTGCCAGCCGGCGCAAGGCGGGTTTCGAGCGCGCACTGGCCGAGGCCGGTTTGCGGTTTTCCCTGGAAAAGGTGGGCGACCAGGTCTCCTCTGCGGTTCTGGGCAAGCGGCTGACGATGGCGCTGCTCGCCGAGGCGGGGGACCTCGACTGCATCTACTATTCGAACGACGACATGGCGGCGGGCGGCCTCTTCGCCTGCATCGAGCACGGCATTTCCGTGCCCGGCACGATTCTGCTGGCCGGCTTCAACGGGCTGGAGTTGACCGATGCCCTGCCCGCGGCAATCGCGACCTCCTACTCACCGCGCCGGGAGATCGGCCGAACGGCGGCAAGCCTTGCCTTGCGCGCCCTCAGTGATACCGGGGAGGACCACGAGCGGATGGTCGTGCTGTCGCCGAGGCTTTCGCTCGGACGGTAAGCGCGCGGCGGGCCGGCCGGGATCGGCCTGATCCTGAAACGCCGGCGGGCGCGCGTCCTGGCAATCGCGATAGCGGCGGCGAACGTGCTTATTCCTGCCGGCCTTGGTGTCTGGATCCTCGCCGACAGGCCCTATGAACTGCAAACCGTCGTCGCCACGAGTTTTCGCACCGTGTTCTGGCTCGCCGCCGGACTCGTCTCCCTTCCTGGAAGTGATACCGGACCGCAAAGCCGTCGCTGACGAGAGCTGCACGCACCGTCCCCACGCATCTTTCATCTTGCCGGTTGACTCATCGACGTGAACGAGAAATGCTATGATGTCAGACCAATTTAAAGCCGACATCGATGACGACACCGAATACCAAGCCGCTGATAGCCCCCCTTCCGCCGATGGACCGCGCGCGGCAGGTAACCGAATCGCTCGCCCGCTACATCGACCAGGCGCGTCTTGCTGCCGGTGACCGGTTGCCCGCGGAGCGGGAGCTCATGGCGGCGCTTGGCGTCGGCCGCTCGACGATCCGCGAGGTGATCCGCCATTTCCAGGCCCTCGGCGTCATGGAGACCCGCAAGGGTAGCGGCACCTATCTCCTGAAGCCGATCACATCTGCCACGATCCACATGCCGCTCTCCGTCGAAACCGCGAACGTGCGCGATGCACTCCTGCAAACGCTCGAAGTGCGCCGCGGCATCGAATGCGAGGCCTGCATGGTGGCGGCCCGGCGCCGCACGGCAGACGACATCGCCAACATGGAAGCCAAACTCGACGAGATGGAGCGGGTCCACCTCCTGAAGGGAACCGCGGGCGAGGAGGACCTCGCCTTCCATCTCGCGATCTACGATGCCACCCACAATCCGCTGTTCCGGCAGCTGCTCGAACAGATGCGCGAAGCCTTCGAGCGCTTCTGGGAAAAGCCTTTCGACCGGCCGGACTTCGCCCGGAGATCCTTTCCCTATCACCGCACGCTGTTCAACGCGATCGTCGCCCAGGACACCGAAGCCGCGCGACGCGAAACGCTGAAGATCCTCGACGTCGTCGAGGAAGACATCAAGGAAATGTCCAAATGATCGACGGCCCGAATCCGTTCGACGATGCTTCTCTGGTCGTCGCGCACGACGACACCAATGCCTTCGAGGCCGTCGTGCCGCCGATCGTGCAAACCTCGCTCTTCACCTTCGAGACCGTCGACGAGATGATCGCGACCTATCGCGGAGAAAAGAACCGCCCGGTCTACTCGCGCGGGCTCAACCCGACCGTACGGCATTTCGAAGAAATGCTGGCAAAACTCGAAGGCGGCGAGGACGCGCTGGGCTTCGGAAGCGGAATGGCGGCGATCTCCTCCACAGTGCTCACCTTCGTGGAGCCGGGTGACCGCATCGTCGCGGTTAGGCATCTCTACCCGGATGCCTTCCGCCTCTTCGGAACGCTCCTGAAGCGCATGAAGATCGAGGTCGCCTATGTCGACGGCGCCGACGAGGAGGCCGTCGAGAAATCGATGCCGGGGGCGAAGCTCTTCTACATGGAAAGCCCGACCAGCTGGATCATGGAGACCCATGACGTCGCCGCACTCGCGGCGATCGCCCGGAAACACGGCGTCCTGACCGTCATCGACAACAGCTGGGCGAGCCCCGTCTTCCAGCGCCCGCTGTCGCTCGGCGTCGATCTCGTGCTGCACTCGGCCTCCAAATATCTGGGCGGTCACAGCGACGTCGTCGCCGGTGTCGTTACCGGTCCGAAGGCGCTCGTCGACCGTATCCGCGGCGAGAGCCTCCCCTATCTCGGCGGCAAGATGTCTCCCTTCGATGCCTGGCTGCTGATCCGCGGGCTTCGGACGCTGCCGATCCGCATGAAGGCGCACGAGGCAGCCGGCCTCGAGATTGCACGGCGATTGAAGGCGCGTCCCGAGGTCGAGCAGGTCAACCATCCGGGCCTTGCAAACCAGTTGCCGCCGGGGCTCACCGGCACCTCGGGTCTCTTCTCCTTCGTCTTCCGTGACGGCGTCGACATCCGCGCCTTCGCCGACCGTCTCGAACTCTTCAAGCTCGGCGTCAGCTGGGGCGGACACGAAAGCCTGATCGTCCCGGGCGAGGTCGTGCTGCAGCAAAAGGCCCAACCGAATTCCGCGCATGCTTTCGGCATGAACCCGCGGTCCGTGCGTCTCCATGTCGGCCTTGAAGGGACGGAGGCCCTGTGGAGTGACCTGGAGACGGCGATCAACGCCGCCCGCAAGACCTGACGTGCCTATCAACCCAAGAACAAGAGGGGGAATGACCATGAAGACACTTCTGACTGCTGCCCTGATGAGCGCCCTGATGGCGGGAACGGCGTTCGCCGACACGACGCTGAAGCTCGTGGAAGTCATCACGAGCCCCGAGCGCACCGACACCTTGAAATCTATCGTTTCGACGTTCGAGGCCGACAATCCCGGCACCAAGGTCGAGATCATCTCGCTGCCCTGGGGCGAGGCCTTCCAGAAGTTCGCCACCATGGTCTCGGCCGGCGAAATCCCGGACGTCATGGAAATGCCGGACACCTGGCTCTCGCTCTACGCCAATAACGGCATGATCGAGAGCCTCGAGCCCTATCTGAAGGAATGGAACCAGACCGCAGACCTCTCGGACCGGGCCCTGGAACTCGGTCGTGACGTCAACGACGCGGCCTACATGCTGCCCTACGGCTTCTATCTGCGCGCCATGTTCTACAACAAGAAGCTGCTCTCCGAGGCCGGCGTCTCCGAACCGCCGAAGACCATGGACGAGTTCGCCGACGCTGCGAAGAAGGTCTCTGGCCTTCCCGGCAAGTACGGTTACTGCCTTCGCGGCGGTCCGGGCGGCTTGAACGGCTGGGTGATGTTCGGCGCCTCCATGGCCGGCAACAACGCCTTCTTCACCGAGGACGGCACCTCGACCTTCAATTCCGAAGGCTGGGTCAAGGGCCTCACCTGGCTCATCGACCTCTACAAGAACGGCTACGCGCCGAAGGACAGCGTCAACTGGGGCTTCAACGAGATCGTCGCCGGCTTCTACAGCGGCACCTGCGCCTTCCTCGACCAGGATCCGGATGCCCTCATTGCGATCGCCCAGCACATGAATGCCGACGACTACGGCGTCATGACGATGCCGAAGGGACCGGACGGCAAGACTTTCCCGACCATCGGCTATGCCGGCTGGTCGATGATGTCGGCGAGCGAAAACAAGGACCTCGCCTGGAAACTGATCGCCACACTCGAAGGCAAGGAAGGCAACATCGAGTGGAACAAGCGGACCGGCGCTCTGCCGGCGCTGAAGTCCGCTGAAAACGACCCCTTCTATTCGAGCCCGCAGTTCAAGGGATGGTTCGAGGAACTCTCTGACAAGGACGCGGTCCCGACCGTCATGCCGACGCATCTGGAAGAGTTCGCCTTCTTCAAGGACTCGCTGGTGATCAAGACCTCGCAGCAGGCGCTCCTCGGCGACATCACCCCGCAGGAACTGGCGGACCAGTGGGCCGACTACCTGACAAAGGCCCAGCAGAAATATCTGGCGAAGTCGAAGTAGTGGCTGAACAGCCTCCTCTCCCCAACCCCTCCCCACAAGGGGGAGGGGCTTTGGTCACGGGACCGTCGCGTCCCGATGGCCGGGTGGAGGTCATGGCCTGGCAGGCAGAGGGGGAATTCTCCTGCTCCGTCTCCCGAGATGAATAAACACCAAGAAGAAGCGATCAGGCAGGGCTTTGCCTGTTCCCTGTGACCAGCTACCCCGAACGGAACGCCGCCGATGACCTCGCCTGCCCGCGCCGATGACCGGAGATCGCTGATGAAGCGATTGGCCGATGCGTCGGAACCCTATCTCTATAGCGCACCGGCGCTCGTCCTGATCGTCGCCGTCATGCTGGTGCCGCTGGCGCTCGGCATTTCCTACGCCTTCCGCGACATCCAGCTGCTCAACCCGTTTTCGGGCGGCTTTATCGGCCTTGATCATTTCCGCGCGCTCGGCCGGGACCAGGATTTCTACCGGGCGCTGAAGAACACGCTCTGGTGGACGGGCGCATCCGTCGCCCTGCAATTCATATTCGGCCTGATCCTCGCCCTCCTCCTCGACAAGCCCTTCTACGGCCGAGGGCTGGCGCAGGCGCTCGTCTTCCTGCCCTGGGCCGTACCGAGCTTTCTCGCTGGCCTCAACTGGGCGTGGCTGTTCAATCCGGTGATCGGCCCCCTGCCCCACTGGCTTTATGCGCTCGGCGTTCTCGGCGAACCGAACAACATCCTCGCCGATCCCGAGCTTGCCATGTGGGGACCGATCGCCGCCAATGTCTGGTGGGGCATACCCTTCTTTGCCATCACGCTTCTTGCCGCTCTTCAGGCGATCCCGCGCGACCTCTACGAGGCCGCCGCCATCGACGGCGCCGGCCCCGTCCAGCGCTTTCTGTCGATCACACTGCCCTTCCTCGCGCCGACCATCGCAATCACGGTCCTGCTGCGCACCGTCTGGGTCTCGAACTTCGCCGACCTCATCATCGTCATGACCAATGGCGGGCCTGCCGACCGGACGCAGATCGTCGCCTCCTACATCTTCACCCAGGCCTTCAAGCGGCTCGATTTCGGTTATGCCTCGGCGATCGCGCTGGTGCTGCTCGTGCTGCTGCTTGCCTATTCCATGCTGATCGTGCTGCTTCGCCAGTCGCTTCTGAACAAGGGCTGAGACCATGAGGCCATCCCGCATTCTCCTCACCGTCGCCCATCGTCTCGCGATCCTCTGTTATGTCGCCGTCGCGCTCTTTCCGCTGTTCTGGCTTTTGAAAGTATCGGTCACGCCGAACAGGCTGCTCTACAGTGAGGGCGTGCGCATGTGGCCCTCCGAGATGACTCTCGAACACTTCACCTTCGTCATCGCCCACAGCGCCTTCCCGACCTTCTTCAAGAACAGCCTGATCGTTTCCGGCGCTACCGCGCTCGTCGTCACCGTGCTCGCCTCCCTCTCCGGCTATGCGCTGTCGCGCTTTTCCTTCCGGGCAAAGTACTGGATCGTCGCGCTGATGCTGCTCACCCAGATGTTCCCGCTGGTCATGCTGGTCGCGCCGATTTTCAGGATACTCTCGCCGCTCGGGCTGACCAACAGCCTCACCGGTCTCGTCATCGTCTACTCCGCGTTCAACGTCCCCTTCGCGACCTTCCTGATGCAGTCTTTCTTCGACGGGATCCCGAAGGACCTGGAGGAAGCCGCGATGATCGACGGCGCCACCCAGTTCGTCGCCTTCCGGCAGATCATCCTGCCGCTGACGCTGCCCGGCATCGCGGCGACGCTCGGCTTCGTCTTCACCGCCGCCTGGAGTGAGCTGCTCTTCGCCCTGATGCTGATCTCCGGCAACGACGCGGCGACGTTCCCGGTCGGACTTCTGTCCTTCGTATCCAAATTCTCCGTCGACTTCGGGCAGATGATGGCGGCGGGCGTGCTCGCTCTCATCCCGGCCTGCCTCTTCTTCCTCCTCATCCAGCGCTATCTCGTGCAGGGCCTGACGGCCGGCGCGGTCAAAGGCTGAAAGGGTTACCCATGGCTTCCATCGATATATCCGGCGTCCGGAAGAGTTACGGCCACTTCCCCGTTCTGCACGGTGTGGACCTCTCGATCCGGAATGGCGAATTCATCGTTCTCGTCGGTCCCTCCGGCTGCGGCAAGTCCACGCTTCTGCGCATGATTGCCGGGCTGGAAGAGGTAACGTCGGGGGAAATCCGCATCGCGGACAGGCGGGTGAACGAGCTGGCGCCGAAGGACCGGGACATCGCGATGGTGTTCCAGTCCTATGCGCTCTATCCCCACATGTCGGTCGCCGAGAACATGAGCTACAGTCTGAGGCTGCGGAAGACGGCAAAGGAAAAGATCACGCGCGTCGTCGCGGACGCTGCCACCAAGCTCGGTCTCGATCCCCTGCTCGCGCGCCGCCCGAAGGCGCTCTCGGGCGGACAGCGCCAGCGCGTCGCCATGGGGCGGGCGATCGTTCGCCAGCCGAAGGCCTTCCTGTTCGACGAACCGCTCTCCAACCTCGACGCACGTCTGCGCGAACAGATGCGCGCCGAAATCAAGAAGCTGCACGGCGAACTCGGCGCCACCTCGATCTACGTGACCCACGACCAGATCGAGGCCATGACACTTGCCGACCGCATCGTCGCCATGCATGGCGGCACTGTCCAGCAGGTGGGCTCCCCCCTCGATCTCTACGATCGTCCGGCCAATCTCTTCGTTGCCGGGTTCATCGGTTCCCCGGGGATGAACTTCATGAAGGGACGCTACATGAGCGCCGGCGACACCGCGACCGTCATCCTTGCCGACGGATCTCCCGTTGTCGTCGAGCCGAGAGGCAGCCTCGAAACCGGCACCGAAGTGACCCTCGGCATTCGCCCCGAGCACGTCGTCATCTCCCCGACCGGCGCCATCGAGGCCGAGCTCGAACTGGTCGAGCCGACCGGCTTCGGCATCATCATGCACCTCTCGCTGCATGGCCTGCCGTTCAAGATCTTCACGACCGACCGCTCGGTTCTCGGTGCCGGGTCGAGGGTCCGCGCCGACTTCCCGAAAGATCGCCTGCACGTCTTCGATGCCGGTGGCAATCGGGCGGACTAGGTGCCCTGCCTGCCGAAGCCGATCGGCGCGAGAGTGTCTATCGCGAAGCAACTCTGCCTTGCACCAACGTCCAAGCCCCCCTAAGCTCGCGCAAGCGACTGCAACGATTGAAGGAGGGAAGAAACGACCATGAAACACGTCAATATTCTCGCAGGCGCCGTCCTGGCGCTGGGTCTCGCCGCAACGGCCGCATCACAGCAGATGGCCTTCTTCCGTATCGGCACGGGCGGCACCGCCGGCACCTACTATCCGATCGGCGGGCTGCTGGCGAACGCCATCTCAAGCCCGCCCGGTTCGCGCTCGTGCGAGGAGGGTGGCGCCTGCGGCGTTCCGGGCCTCGTTGCGTCGGCGCTCTCGTCGAACGGCTCCGTCGCCAACATCAATGCGATCGCCGGCGGCTCTCTGGAGTCCGGATTCGCCCAGTCGGACGTCGCCACCTGGGCCTACAGCGGCACGGGCATCTGGGAAGGCAAGCCCCCGGTCGAGAAGCTCCGGGCAATCGCCGATCTCTATCCGGAAAGCATTCACCTCATCGCGAGCGCCGGTTCGGGCATCAAGAGCGTGGCCGATCTCAAGGGAAAGCGCGTCTCGCTCGATGAGCCGGGCTCCGGCACGCTCGTCGACGCCCGCCTCATTCTCGAAGGCTACGGCCTGTCCGAATCGGATATCTCGGCCGAGTTCCTGAAGCCGGACCAGGCAGCGGACCGCATGCGCGACGGCGCTATGGACGCCTTCTTCTTCGTGGGCGGCTATCCGGCGGGGGCGATCGCCGAACTCGCGAGCCAGCATGATGTGAAGCTGGTGCCAATCTCCTGCGATGAGGCGCCGATCATCTGTGAGAAGTACACCTTCTTTGGAGGCGACACTGTGCCGGGCGGAACCTATGAAGGCAACCCGGACGACGTGAAGACCCTTGCCGTCGGCGCGCAATGGATCACCAGCGCCGATCAGCCGGAAGACCTGGTCTACGGCATCACCAAGGCACTCTGGAACGACAATACGCGCAAGCAGCTCGACGCCGGACATGCCAAGGGCAAGGCCATCGTCAAGGAGAATGCCCTCAAGGGCGTCGGCATTCCGCTGCATCCGGGCGCGGAGAGGTTCTACAAGGAAGCCGGGCTCCTGAAGTAAGGCACGAACCTGGTATCTTCAGTACAGCAATGCGACCGGGCCGCGCAGTCCATGCGCGGCCCGCGGTTTCCGAGGAGACAGCCGCCATGACCGCAAACACGGACAGACCAGACGCGACGGACGATGTGCGGCATCTGACACCGGACGAGTTGCAGGCGATCGAAGAGACTTACGATCCGGAGCTTCGCTTCCGTGTGCTCGCATGGCCGCTGACGATCATCGCCGCCACGATCCTGTTTCTGCTCTCCTGCTATCATTACTACACCGCGGGTTTCGGCATACCGCAGGCGACGGTTCATCGCGGCCTGCACCTCGGCGTCACGCTGCTCGTTGTCTTTCTGAGTTTCTCGGCTTTCGGAAAGAAGGAGGTCAGGCCGAGCGTCACGGCGCCGTTCGGGCTCCCGGTGGCGGACTGGATCCTTGGCGTCGCGGGACTTCTGGCGGCCCTTTATGTTCCCTGGATATACAGCGAACTGGCGTTCCGAGTCGGCAATCCGCTGCCCATCGACGTCGCCATGGGTACGATCCTGATCGTCGTGCTGCTTGAGGCGGTTCGTCGATCGATGGGCTGGCCGCTGCCGGTGATCGCGATACTCTTCATCGCCTACGCCTACTTCGGCAAGTCGATGCCCGGCATCCTGGTGCATCCGGGCGCAAGCTGGTCGAACATCGTCAATCATCTCTATCTCACGTCGCAGGGCATTTACGGGACGGCGCTCGGCGTGATCGCGACCTATGTCTTCCATTTCGTCCTGTTCGGGGTGATGGCAACGCGAATTGGCCTCGGGCAGCTCTTCATCGACGTGGCCTCGGCGCTTGCCGGCCGCTATGCCGGCGGGCCGGCCAAGGTATCGGTCGTTTCGTCCGCGCTGCTCGGGTCGATCTCCGGATCGTCCATCGCCAACACAGTCACGACCGGTGCTCTCACGATCCCGGCCATGATCCGGATCGGCTATCCGCGTCATTTCGCGGCCGCCGTCGAGGCCGCCGCCTCGACCGGTGGTCAGATCACGCCGCCGGTCATGGGAGCCGTCGCGTTCCTGATGATCGAATATCTCGGCCTGCCGCTGACGACGATCCTGACGGCAGCCCTCGTTCCCGCCTTCATGCACTTCTTCGGCGTGCTGGTGCAGGTACACCTTGAAGCACGGCGGCTCGGTCTCAGGGGCCTTTCCGCCGCCGAACTGCCGAATGCCTGGAAGGTCCTGAAGGAGGGTTGGCTGACAGTGGTGCCGCTCGTCATCCTGATTGCGGTTCTGTTGTCCGGCCGCACACCGTTTGCGGCTGCGTTCTGGTCGATCACCGCCTGCGTCGGGGTGCTGATCGTCCAGCAGGTGCGAGTGCACGGCGTGATGAACGGTCTGCATGGGACAGCCCGCGGCCTTTGGGAGGGTTTCATCCTGGGCGCGCGGCAGTCGCTCTCCGTTACCGCAGCGGCAGCCCTCGTCGGGGTGGTAATTGGCGTGGTGACCCTGACCGGCGTCGGCTTCAAAATTGCTTACATGGTGACCAGCATCGCCCAGGACTGGGCCGGCTCGGTGCACGCGACACTCGGCTTCCTGCCCTTCGAAATGATGACGGTCCCTACCCTGACGCTGCTCTTCACGCTCATCCTGACGGCGGTCGTCTGCATCCTCATGGGTTGCGGCATTCCGACGACAGCCAACTACATCATCATGGTCGCTGTCGCCGCCCCGATCCTCAGCCTCCTCGGCGTTCAGCAACTGGTCGCACATTTCTTCGTCTTCTACTACGGAGTGCTTGCGGACGTGACCCCGCCCGTCGCCATGGCCGCCTATGCGGGCGCCGGGATTGCGGGGGCCAACGCGTTCAAGGCGGGTAACACCGCTTTCCGGCTCAGCATGGGCAAGGCCCTCGTTCCCTTCGTCTTCGCCTTCCAGCCAGCCCTGCTGCTAGTGACCGACGGCTTCACATGGGCGAATTTTTTCCTCGCCTTCGGCGGCACCGTCCTCGGCATCGTCGTGCTTGCGGCTGCGGTCTCCAACTGGCTCTTCGCCCCGCTCTACTGGTTCGAGCGGATTGCCCTCGTCTTTTCGGCGATCCTGCTTGTGGCACCCGACCTGACGGCGACCGTAATCGGAATGCTGCTCGTCGCACCCGTCGCCGCCCGGCAGTTGCTCGGTAAGCGCCGCGCTCCCTTAAGGTAGGCGGCTTTCCTTGCAGCGATTTCAGTGCGTTTACCGAGGGTGCCGCAAAATGCGTTTGCCGTTGGGGCCGACCGGATCTGACTTTGCACATACACGCGAAATAATGTTCTCATTGCAGATGCCTTGAGTTTGCACGGATGAACCGTGCTCTGTGTGTCGCATGTCGGGGGGAACAATGAAGGATAGCAGCGGCGGCGCCATCCGCTCACGAGCGGAAACGGACGCGCGAACCGGTGTCAGAGCCGGGCTCACCTTGCGTCAGATCGAAGTCATACGCGCAGTCATGATCGCCGGCACAATCGCAGGTGCTGCGCGCCTGATGAACGTTGCCCAGCCCGGCGTCAGCCGGACGATGAAACACATCGAAGGCTCGCTCGGCATCAAGCTCTTCGTCAAGAAGGCCGGACGCCACGTCCCGACCGACGAAGCACGCGATATCTTCGCGCAATTGCAGGAAGTGCATCGCAAGGTGGACGACCTCCAGTACTCGATCGGGCGGCTGGAGCGTGGATTGGGCGTTGAACTCGCAATCGGTTCGGTGCCTAGCATCGCCACCGTCATGGCGCCCGAGGCGGTTGCGAAACTCATGCGCTTCTGCCCCGACATCAAGGTCAATTTCGATATTCTCAAGATCGAGGAGGCCATCGATTATCTGTTGCTCGGCAAGGGCGAAGTGGTCGCCATGAGCTACAAGCTGTCTCACCCCTCGATCACCTTTGAGCCGCTGTCGAAGGGGCATCTGGTCTGCATCACAGCCAAGGAGCATCCGCTGGCCAGCCGCTCCATGGTGTCGGCGCGAGAGATCGCCGAATACCCACTGATCGGAATTGACCCGCGCGACCCCTATGGCGCGATCATGGCGGGGATATTCGAGCGCGAAGGACTGCGATACGACATCCCGATCCGGGCCCGGTTCGGCACCACCGTTTGCGCATTGGTCAAACGCAACCTGGGAGTCGCGGTCATAGACGCTTTCACGGTGGGCGACATGGAAAACCAAGGGATCGCGATTATTCCGATCAGCGAGGATACCGTCTTCCAGACCTACGTCGCTTATCGCGCGGATGCCGACCTTTCCAGCTACGCAGAACGGTTCGTGGCGATCCTGCGCCGTGAAATGGACGAACTCATCCATCGGGCGCAGATGTCACGCAAGTCCATAACAAAATGGTACTGATGCTGCAATAAAGAGTATTTGCGTTATGGATCAAAACTTGACAATCATTAGGCGTTTACGACGTCACTGACGACTGCGGCCGAGCGGAAAGAGGATCCGCCGGTTACTACGGAGAACAAAGCAAAACCTTTGAGGGAGGAGCAAAAATGTTGAGGCGCATACAGGGAGCGATGGCCGCTCTCGTACTTCTTGCCGGCGGTGCAGCCGCTGGCGATTATCCGGAACAGGACATCCAGGGCATTATTCAGTGGGGTGCAGGCGGCAGTACCGACCTCGTCATGCGTTCGGTTGCTCCGCACGCGGAGAAGGTGCTGGGCCGCAGCATCGTCCTGTCCAACAAGACGGGCGGCGTCGGTGTGATCGCCACCCAGTTCGTCTCGACGCAACCGTCGGACGGCTATACGCTGCTTATGAGTGCTGAAAATCCGCAACTCTACAAGGTCATGGGCCTGTCCCAGCTCGACTACGCGGACTTCTATCCGGTCAACGTTCTGGCGCGCGGCATACCGGTGCTGGTCGCCAACAACGACGCACCGTTCAACACCATCAAGGAACTGGTCGATTACGTTCAGGCCAATCCGGGGCAGGTCAAGATGGGTTCGACCGGTCCGGGCGGCCTGCCCTCGGTCGTGGGAGGCATGCTGTCCTCGCAGATCGATTTCAAGGTCACCGCTGTTCCGTTCGACGGCGATGGCCCGGCTTTGACTGCCATGCAGGGTGGTGCCGTCGACTTCATGCCGGCCGTCCTTGGCGCCGCCGTCGAGCACGTGAAGGCTGGCCGCATCAAAATTCTCGGTATCTTCGACAGCGAGGCAAGCCCCGTCCTGCCGGACGCCAAACCGATCGTCGCCGATTATCCGGAATTCAAGAAGTTCATGCCGTGGGGTCCGTTCTTCGGCGTCTTCGTCAAGCGTGACACCCCCGACGACATCAAGGCAAAGCTGGTCGAAGCCTTCAAGGCCGGCGCGAATGCACCCGAGTTCCAGAAGCTGATCTCGGACCGCGGCTATGTCTCTATGAACATTTCGGGCGGCGAGGCCGACGACTTCCTGAAGAAGTGGCAGTCGACCACCGCCTGGGTCGTGCATGACGCCGGCATGTCGAAGAAGTCGCCGGAAGAGTTCGGCATTCCGAGACCCTGATCGTCGAACCACGAACCGGCCCGTGATGCGGGCCGGTCAGCGTGCTCACCCCTTGGGGTGATGGGAGGAATATTCATGCAACCGAACGCCAATACACGGCGCCCCGGCGAGATCGCCTTCGGCGCCATGCTGCTGATCTTCAGCCTTTTCATGCTCTGGCAAGCCTACGAAATTTCCGGCTTTTCGTCATTGAGTTCCGCAGGTGCCTTTCCGATGGCGATGGCGGCCATCATGGTCGTAACGACCATGATCTCGTTGCTGCGCTCCTTGCGGCTGCCGTCGCCATCGGGTGGAATGCAGCTCTTCGTCAAAGAGGTTCTGCCGCCTACCGTCGTCGCGTTCGCGCTGCTGATCCTGGGCTATTCGCTGCTCCTGCAGCCACTCGGCTTCGTGCTCGCCTCCTTCACCTTCCTGCTGGTCTCCTCCTGGTTCCTGCAGGCGGGGCAGTTCAGGCGGGCGCTGCTGCTCTCGGTCATATCCATCGTCAGCGTATACATCGTGTTCCGCCTGATCTTCCAGGTCGTCTTGCCTGAGGGGATCATACCCGAACGCAGCATCATGGCCGCCATCGGCAGTCTGTTCGTCGGAGGCAATTGAGGATCATGGAAGCACTCTCCTACCTCTTTTCCTCCTGGCTTCAGCCGAACCTCCTGCTGTTAACCGCCATCGGCACCTTCGCCGGCATCTACATCGGCGCCATCCCGGGTCTTTCTGTTACCATGGCGGTGTCGATCCTGATCTCATTCACCTTCAGCTGGGAGGTCAACCCAGCGCTCGCCCTGATGAACGGCATCTTCATGGGCGGCGTATACGGCGGCTCGCGCACCGCCATCCTTCTGAATATCCCAGGCGCCCCGGCGGCGATCGCCACCGCGCTCGACGGTTATCCCCTCGCCAAGAAAGGTGAAGCGGGTGAGGCAATCGGCCTTTCAACCGTCATGTCCTTTTTTGGCGGCTTCGTCGGCATCATCGTACTTGCCTTCGCCGCCCCCGTCGTCAGCGAATTCGCGATCAAGTTCCAGCCGCGCGACTATATGCTGCTCGCAGTCATGGGTATTCTGCTGGTCGGCTCGCTGTCCGGCGAGAGCATGGCCAAGGGCATCTTTGCGGGCGCGCTGGGCATGCTTCTCGGTACGGTCGGCCTCGACCCGATGACGGCCGAGCAGCGCTTCACGTTCGGCTCCGTGCAGCTGATGAACGGCATCTCTCCGATCGCACTCATGATCGGCCTGTTCGGCGTGTCCGAGGCGTTGCTGCAGCTCCACAATCTCCATGCCGAAGCGGTCAAGCAGAAGGTCGACAAAATCGTTCCGTCCTGGTCCGACGTGAAGAAGTACCTGCCGCTCAGCCTCCAGACCTCCGCCATCGGCGTCATCATCGGCGCACTTCCGGGGACCGGAGGCGATATCGCGGCGCTGATGGCCTATGACCATGCCAAGCGCGTTACAAAGAATCCGGAAGTTCCCTTCGGTCAAGGTGCCAAGGAAGGTCTGGTCGGACCCGAATCAGCCAACAACGCGGCCGTTGGCGGCGCCTACATTCCGATGCTGACACTCGGTATTCCCGGCGACGCGGTCACCGCCATCATCATCGGCGCGCTGTTCATTCATGGTCTGAACCCCGGCCCGCTGCTGATGATCGAGAAGCCGGACATGTTCTGGTTCACGGTCGGCAACCTGGTGCTCGCCAACATCTTCATGCTCATTTTCGGGCTGACGGGTATCAAGATCTTCACCCGCATCGTCGAATGCCCGAAAGCCATCCTGTTCCCGCTTATTCTCCTGCTTAGCGTAGTCGGTGCCTTCTCCATCAACAACGCCATCGCAGATGTCTGGTGGATGCTCGGCTTTGGTGTCTTCGGCTACCTGCTGAAGCTCTACGGTTACCAGGTCGGACCGGTCGTGCTCGGCATCATCCTGAGCCGCCTGATGGACGATAACTGGCGCCGCGCAATCATTTCCGAGCGGGATAGCATTCCGTCATTCCTCCTCGGTGTCGTGTCGAGCCCGCTCTCGCTCGCGCTGCTGCTGACCATCGTTTTCGTCCTTCTCAGTCAGAGCCCGCTTTGGAAATACATCGCGAAACCGTTCGGCAAGCGAGCCGATGCGGCGGCCGGGACGAAGCTGAGTAATAAGGAAAAGTGACATGCCAAGTGGTGCCGTTCGCCTCGGCCTCATCGGAGACAATATCGCCCGATCGCAATCGCCGCGCCTGCATGAGCTGGCTGGCCGGCTTTGTGGCCTCGAGGTAACCTACGAACGGCTCGTGCCGGCCGACATGGGCCGTTCGTTCGAAGCCGTCTTCGAGATCTGCCGAGGCGAAGGCTTCCTCGGCATCAACATCACCTACCCCTACAAGGAAAAGGTGACGAACTACCTGACGGTGCCCGACCGCGCCATCGCCGCGATCGGTGCCTGCAACACCGTACTCTTCGGCAAGGGCGGGCCGACTGGCTACAACACCGACTATACCGGCTTCATGGCGGCGTTTCGCGCTGCGTTCGGCAATGCCCCTCCCGGAAAGGTCGCGATGGCGGGCGGCGGCGGCGTCGGCAAGGCGGTGGCCTTCGGCTTGGCCGGGCTGGGATGCCAGGAACTGGTTGTCTATGACACGTCGCCCGAGCGTGTAACGCCACTTCTCGACGCACTCGGGCAGGCCGGGCTCTCCCTGGAGGTGCGAATGGCAAGCTCCATCGAGGAAGCGGCCGAGGAGGCGGACGGGCTGGTGAACTGCACGCCTCTCGGCATGGTCGGCTATCCGGGGAGCGCCATCCCTGCATCGATCATCGGAAAGCAGCGCTGGGCCTTCGACGCGGTCTACACGCCGGTTGATACCGAGTTTCTCAACGAGTGCCGCCGCGCCGGTCTCGAGGTCGTCAGCGGCTATGAACTGTTCTTCCATCAAGGCGTGGACGCGTTCCGACTCTTCACGGGTATCGAGGTCGATACCGCGAAGCTCCGCCGCGAACTGCGCCGGTGCGAGGAGATGGAGGCCTGACGATGAAGACGTCGATCGCCACGGTTTCGATCAGCGGTGATTTCGAGGAAAAACTGATCGCTATTGCGCGAGCCGGTTTTGACGGAATCGAGATATTCGAGAACGACTTCCTGGCCTTCGACCGTTCGCCGGCCGAAGTCGGGCGTATGGTTCGTGATCACGGGCTGGAGGTGACGCTGTTCCAGCCCTTTCGTGACTTCGAGGGCATGCCGGACCCCTTCCGCAGTCGCAACTTCGACCGGGCGGAACGGAAATTCGATCTGATGGCGGAAGTCGGTACCGACCTCATGCTGATCTGCTCGAACACATCCCCTGTCTCGCTGGGTGGCATAGATCGGGCAGCGGCCGATTTCCACGAACTGGGCGAACGGGCGGCCCGGCGCGGTCTCCGTGTCGGGTACGAGGCTCTGGCCTGGGGACGGCACATCAACGATCACCGCGACGCCTGGGAAATCGTACGCCGGGCCGACCACCCGAATATCGGCCTCATCCTCGACAGTTTCCACACGCTGGCCCGCAAGATCGACGTCAACTCCATTCGCTCCATTCCGGGTGACCGCATCTTCATCGTGCAATTGGCCGATGCGCCGCAGATCGAGATGGATCTGCTCTACTGGTCACGTCACTTTCGCAACATGCCGGGCGAAGGCGACTTGCCTGTGACCGATTTCATGCGGGCTGTCGCCGCCACGGGCTATGACGGCTATATTTCGCTGGAGATCTTCAACGACCAGTTTCGCGGCGGTTCGCCGAGCGCGATTTCCGCCGACGGGCACCGCTCGCTGATCTACTTGATGGATCAGGTGAAGCGTGCCGAACCCGATGTCGCCATGAGCGTTCCGGCCTTGCCCGACAGGGCCGAAGTCGAGGACATTGCCTTCGTGGAGTTTGCCGTCAGTGAGGGTGATGACGAGCGACAGCTGGAAGGTCTTCTGAGCGTGCTGGGCTTCCGGCCGACATCACGGCACAAGTCCAAGGCGGTGACCCTGTTCCAGCAGGGCGGGGTGAACCTGATTCTCAACCGCGACGAACGCGGTTTCGCCAATGCGTCCTATCTGGTGCATGGCGCCAATGCCTACGCGATCGCGCTGATGGTGGACGACGCCGAGGCAGCGCTGAACCGTGCCGTGGCCCTCGGCGCAGAGGCCTTCGAACAACCGGTGGAGCCGGGCGAAGTGGCCATTCCAGCCATTCGCGGGGTCGGCGGAGGCCTCATCTATTTCCTCGATCGCAAGGGCGATCTCGGACGCATCTGGGAAATCGATTTCGAACCTCTGCCGGGCAGCGGCGCGGGAAACGATGCGGGTCTAACGCGTATCGATCATGTCGCCCAGACGGTGAAGTACGACGAGATGCTGTCCTGGCTGCTCTTCTATACCTCGCAGCTAAAGGTGAGGAAAACGCCGATGGTCGATATCATCGATCCGGCCGGCGTCGTGCGAAGCCAGGTGGTCGAGAATGCGACCGGCTCGCTGCGTATCACGCTCAACGGCGCGGAGAACCGCAATACGCTGGCCGGCCATTTCATAGCCGAGACCTTCGGCTCGGGCATCCAACACCTCGCCTTCGAGACAAAGGATATTTTTGCGACGGCGGAGGCGCTGAAGCGGAACGGATTCGTGGCGCTTCACATCTCGCCGAACTACTACGACGACGTGGAAGCCCGGTTCGGCCTGGAGCCTGCGCTGGTGGAAAAGCTGAAGGCAGCCAACATTCTCTACGACCGTGACGAGCAGGGCGAGTATTTCCAGCTCTATTCGCCGACCTACGGGGAAGGCTTCTTCTTCGAGATCGTCGAGCGACGCGGCTATCAGGGCTATGGGGCCGCCAACGCCATCTTCCGCATTGCGGCGCTCAGACGCCATCTCCGTCCGCCGGGGATGCCAAATTTCTAGTTTGCCATTCGCAAACGCTCCGGGCCGGCATCAGCTCTCTCATCATGCTGACTGAGCTGCGGAGATCACGGCCCTCCCGGACCCACGCGTTTGCGCCGCAAGCGTGGTGCGTTCGACGATTTCAGTTGAGGAACGCCGGCGTCAGTGACTTTGCAAACGTCATGTTTTGTTCGCTCAAGACAGACTCTTGTTCGGGATCTCAAAGATGCCTATGGGCATGATGGAACTGTGAGCGCTTTGAACCGATCCGAACCTGAGGCACACCAATCGCCACCGCTCCATGTGTGCGGTGCAGTAAATTCAATTACTTGCCCAATCTTCATGCCCGTGGCGAACTCGTATTACAAAAATTGTCTCATCGTCTTCGATTCGGTAGACAACGAGATGCGCTTTGAAGGGATGAATTCTAACGGGCGGATTGATCTCATCCCGTTCGCGCGCGATGCGTGGATTGGCAGCTATAAGATCAAGTAATGCGAAAAGTTCATCGTGGTAGCGCTTTGCTTGGCCTGCTCCGAACATACGGACACCTTGCTCGGCAATCGCGATAATGTCCTCTTCCGCTTCAACTGAAAGGCTAAAACTCATGACTCGCCGGCACGAGTCATCGCCTCAGCAAAGAGCTCGTCCTTTGATCGTTTGCCAACACCACTTCGGAGCCCGGCATCGACGAAGCTTTGCATGGCGGCGATCTTGTCGTTGCGCATCTGGTCGCGTCGGATCAGGTCGCGCACGTAGTCGCTGGCATTGGAATATCGTCCGGTCCTAGCCTGCGCCTCCACCCAATCCTTCATCGGGTCTGGAAGAGATACATTCATCGTGGCCATCGGCACCTCCATTTGAAGGCACCATAACTGATTTTGGCAAAGTTTGTCAAAGACTCGAACGCCTTGATTGGATCAGAACCGCGGACCAGGAATCCAAGTCGTCTGGCCCGATCAAATCCAAGCGTCATCTGGCGCGGCACCATCCCCGGCCGCTCGCACGGCCGGGGATGTCAGGATTACGCATTGAGCGTTTTGGCAAAGGGCATGAGACGGATCCGCTTGCCGACTCACCTGGCTCTTCGACATGCCGCCCGCACCCATCGCCTTGACCAAATCGTCGACCGAGCGTGTCGAGACGCCGTGGACATATGCTTCCTGGATCACCGCCACCAAGGCCTTCTCGGCCGTTCGACGCGGCTCCAGGAAACTCGGGAAGTAGCTGCCCTTGCGCAGCTTCGGGATCTCCAGCGCGACCCTTCCGGCGCGCGTATCCCAGTCCCGATCGCGATAGCCGTTCCGTTGCACCTCGCGCAGCGGAGAGCGCGCGCCCTTCGCCGCGCCCGTGCGCGCTTCCACCTCCATCTCCATGATGCGATCGGCGGCAAAGGCCAGCATGTCACGACGAAGTCGCTGTCAGCCTGCTTCTCAATCAGCTCGATCAGCGCCATTCTCTCATCGGTCATCGTCGTCTCCGTTTCAGGTTTCAGGTGTTGCAACCCGAACCTTTTCCAAGATCGGCGATGACCGCCAGCGTCACTGTCGGCTGCGCGCTGCGCTATGCCGACCGCTCCGCGCGCGGCCTCCTACACCATCAGCGCGGACACGACCCAGGCCGCCCCCCGCCGACCCGCCCGATCACTGCGGCATCGGTGCGAATCGTGATAGACGTCCCGCAACGGGTTCCGTCCAGCCACAACCTCGCGATAGAGCCTGGGGCATCCAAAGGGCGACAACAAGCCGGATGGACAAGCGACACGCCATGCACGCATCGAACCAACGTTCAGCCACGACAACCCTTTTCGACGCCGTTTCGGCTGAAAATCCTGTCGACGTCCTTCGCCGGGTCTGGGGCTATCCGGCGTTTCGTGGAAAGCAGGCAGATGTCATCCGCCATGTCATGGCAGGGAAGGACGCACTCGTGCTCTTCCCGACCGGCAAGGGCAAGTCGCTCTGTTTCCAGCTTCCCGGCGTTTGCCTGCCCGGCGTCACCGTCGTCATCTCGCCGCTGGTGGCGCTGATGAGGGATCAGGTCGAAGAACTGAAGGCACTTGGGATCGCAGCCGAGTGCCTCTGGTCCCAGCAGTCCGAAGAGGAATCGCGCGCCGTCAGGGCGAGGCTCCGCGCCGGGCAGATCAAGCTGATCTACGTCACCCCGGAGCGTGTGGTCCTTCCCGGCTTCGCCGGCCTCTTCGGAGACGTACCGATCTCGCTGATTGCGATCGACGAATGCCACTGCGTCAGCAGCTGGGGCCATAACTTCCGCAAGGACTATCTCGGGCTCGGGAAACTGAAGGAACTTTATCCCGGTGTTCCGCGCATTGCCCTCACGGCCACGGCCGACCCCCACACACGTGACGATATCATCCGCCAGCTCCAGCTCGACGACGCCGCCGTCTTCGGAGACAGCTTCGACCGACCCAACATTACCTACCACATTGCAGAGCGGGACAACGCCAGGTCGCAGCTCGTTCGTTTCCTGCAGCGCCACGAAGGCTCCAGCGGCATCGTCTATTGCCTTTCGCGGCGCAAGGTCGAGGAAACCGCCACCTGGCTCAATGACCATGGCATCAAGGCGAGGCCGTACCATGCGGGCATGGACCCGGCCGTCAAGGCGGAGAACCAGGACGCGTTCCGGATGGAGGAAGACCTTTGCCTGGTCGCAACCGTCGCATTCGGGATGGGCATCAACAAGCCGAACGTCAGGTACGTCGCCCACCTGGACCTGCCTTCTTCCGTCGAAGGCTATTACCAGGAAACCGGACGTGCTGGTCGTGATGGCCTCCCCTCGGAAGCCTTCATGATCTATGGGATGCAGGACATCGTCCAACGTCAGCGGATGATCGACGAGGGCGATGCGTCAGACGAGATAAAGCGCATCGAACGGGCGAAACTGAGCGCGCTCCTCGGAATCTGCGAGACCGCCGGGTGCCGCCGGAAGGCGATCCTTTCCCATTTCGGCGAAGCGGCGCCTGACCGGTGCGGCAACTGCGACACATGTAACAATCCCGTCGAGACCTGGGATGGCAGCGAATCGTCAATCAAGGCGTTGGCGGCCGTCTATCGCACAGGAGAACGCTTCGGGACCGCACACGTGATCGACGTCCTTCTTGGAAAGGACACGGAACGGACAAGGAAGTTCGGGCATGACCAGCTGGCCGTCTTCGGCGTTGGCAAAGAGCTTCCTGCCCACGCCTGGCAATCGATTTTCAGACAACTCCTCGCTCTCGGCTACATCCGGGTTGCGCACGACGAATATGGCGCACTGAAGCTGGAGCCGGCTGCTCATCGTGTTTTCAAAAAGGAAGTGGCGGTGATCCTTCGTCGGGACGCCGTTGACACCGTCCGCAAAAGGGAACGAGGGAAACCCGTCGTGACGGCGACGAGAGCCAGATTGGCTGACGAGGACGAGAAGCTTTTCCAGGCGTTGCGCGCCGAGCGGCTGGCGATCTCCAGGTCCCTGGGTGTCGCGCCTTATGTCGTGTTTCCGGATACGACGCTTATTTCCTTCGCGACCGTCCGTCCGAAGACGGAGCAAGAGATGCTCTCGATCTCGGGTGTCGGAGCGACAAAATTCGCTCGCTACGGCGAGAAGTTCATGACCATCATCGC
This sequence comes from Ciceribacter sp. RN22, assembly GCF_024054295.1. Taxonomy (NCBI): domain Bacteria; kingdom Pseudomonadati; phylum Pseudomonadota; class Alphaproteobacteria; order Hyphomicrobiales; family Rhizobiaceae; genus Ciceribacter; species Ciceribacter sp. RN22. Next base: position 346,716 of record NZ_JAMXLD010000002.1, on the reverse strand, counting down.
GGGTGGCTGATACGGAGGGCGGCACCGGCCGGCAGGCCGACCGGCCCGCCCCCGTCGTCATTCTGGTTACGCCGCCAACCGCGCCGCGTCGAGCGGGATTTCCACCTCGATTTCGAGAATGGAGACGTGCTCGTCACGGTCCATCTTGACCTGCACCTTGTCGCCATCGACCTGCACGTGCCTGGCGATCACGGCGAGGATTTCCTCGCGCAGCACGGCGACCAGATCCGATCCCATCGAGGCGCGTTCATGGGCGAGCAGCACCTGCAGCCGCTCGCGCGCCATCGGCGCCGACTTCTGCTTGCGGAACAGACTGAAGATGCTCATGCAGCCCTCCGTGCGAAGATCTTGCCGAGGATGCCGCGCTTTTCGCCTGGAATTTCGACCGGCAGAACCTCGCCGGCAAGCCGGCGGGCCGCAGCGAAATAGGCCTGCGCCGCACCGCTGCGGGTGTCGGCCAACGTGACCGGCGCGCCGATGTTGGAAGCCCGCAGCACGTCCATGCTCTCGGGGATGATGCCGAGAAGCGGGATCGAGAGGATTTCCAGCACGTCATCCACCTTCAGCATGTCGCCGCGCTGGGCGCGCGCGCCGTCATATCGGGTGAGCAGGAGGTGCTTTTCGATCCGCTCGCCGCGTTCGGCCTTGGCCGTCTTGGCGTCGAGAAGGCCGATGATGCGGTCGGAATCGCGCACGGAGGAGACTTCCGGATTGGTGACGACGACCGCCATGTCGGCGTGGCGCATGGCAAGTGTCGCACCGCGCTCGATGCCGGCCGGGCTGTCGCAGATCACCCAGTCGAAATAGCGCTTCAGTTCACCGATGACCTGTTCCACGCCTTCAGCCGTCAGGTTGTCCTTGTCGCGGGTCTGAGAGGCGGGCAACAGGTAAAGCGTCTCCAGCCGCTTGTCGCGGATCAGCGCCTGCGGCAGCTTGGCGTCGCCCTGGATGACGTTGATCAGGTCGTAGACGACGCGGCGTTCGGCGCCCATGACGAGATCCAGATTGCGAAGGCCGACGTCGAAATCGACGACGACGACCTTTTCGTTGCGCTGTGCGAGCGCAGCGCCCAGTGCGGCCGTCGAGGTGGTCTTGCCGACCCCGCCCTTGCCTGATGTGACGACGACTACCTTCCCCATCTTGCTCTCCTGTTTTCGGCCGGTTACGGCTCAGCTGAGTTTCTCTGCCATGATCGTGTCGCCTTCCAGCCACCACTGGGCGGGCTGCCCGCGCAGGCTGGCCGGCATGTCTTCCGCCATCTTGTAGACGCCGTCGATCGCCACCAGCTCCGCTTCGAGCTTGCGGCAGAAGATCCGGGCGGAGGCATTGCCGACGGAGCCCGCGAGCGCTCGTCCGCGCAAGGCGCCGTAGATGTGGATCGAACCTCCGGCGATCACCTCGGCGCCGGAAGCGACCGAACCGATGACCGTCACGTCGCCCTCGGCGAAGATCACCGATTGCCCCGAGCGCACCGGCTCGCGAATGATGAGCGACTGCAGCGCCTGGCGGGTCGCGGCAGGCTCCGGCGGCGGGGTCTCCCCGCGCTTCTCCGTCGCCGTTTCGCTGACCGCCACCTCGAAATCGGAGGCGGGCCGGCCACCCTTCAGGATCGGCGGCATTCCGGGCTCGACGAGCGAGGGACGCCCGCCCTCGATACCCATGATGCTGACATTCCGTTGCGCGAGCTCGGCAATGAGCGCCTTCAGCTCGGCACGATTGATGGCAAGCTCGGTGACGTCCAGCACGACCGGTCGCCCGAGAAAGAAGCCCGCCGAGCGCGCGGCGAGATCGTCGAGCCTTTTCAGCCAGTCGTCGAGCGGCAGATCGGGCGAGAGCACGACCGCCAGAAAGGAGCGGCCCTTGATGCGGATCGAGCGGGCGTCTGTTAGCACTTTGGTCATCTGCGTTAATGATTGGTTATCCTTGCCTACCTCCGGCATGGTTAACAAAGCGTTAACCGCAGCCGCTGACGATCGATACCGGATACGGCTGAGGCAGCCCCCGCCGGCCGCGCGAGGCGCGCCCCAATAACGCGTCGCGCCGTCGCCACGTTCTGCCCCCAATCATGGTTAACGATCGGTCAATATTTCGCTGCCTACGATGAAACCGGAATCACTGCTTCGCCGTTACCGGCGAGAAAATACGGGAGGATCGATCATGCTTGCGATTCTGAAGGCTATCCGCGAACACTTGGCGGAAACGCCCGACGCCTGGACCACTGCTCCCGAGATCTGCACCCCGGACACCGGCACCTATGCCGACGGCGCCCTGCCCCTGCAGTCGTTCGATCCGAAAGACCGCCGCGGCGAGACCGCCCGTGCCGCCTTCCTCCGCGACTATGGCCAGGGCCGGACCGTCAGGCCCGAGGGCGCCGGATACGCCTGAGCGACAACAGTCCGGCGAACGACGACCCGCAGTCGCCCGCCAGGACGCTTCGATTGCTCCATAACAGGGAATGATAGCCCGTTCGCGGGAGGAGAAGTTCTCCCTGCGTTGTGGCTCAGTTGCCCTATCGTCCGGGGGCATCTGTCTGCTAGACGGGAGCGGCATATTGAACCGCCGGGCACCCGGGGTTCGAAGAAAAGAGGCGCATCCCATGGCAGATCTTTCCAGCTTCCCCATCACGCGGAAATGGCCGCCGGCCAATCCGGACGTCATCCAGCTCTACTCGCTGCCGACCCCGAACGGCGTCAAGATCTCGATCGCCCTCGAAGAGCTCGGCCTCCCATACGAGGCGCACAAGGTGAGCTTCGCCACGAACGACCAGAAGAGCCCGGAATTTACGTCGCTGAACCCGAACGGGCGCATCCCGGCGATCATCGATCCCGACGGGCCGGACGGAAAGCCGATCGGTCTCTTCGAATCGGGCGCCATCCTCATCTATCTCGCCGAGAAGACGGGCCGGCTCATGCCGGCGACGGCGCGCGAGCGCTACGAAATGCTCTGCTGGATCATGTTCCAGATGGGGGGCGTCGGCCCGATGTTCGGGCAGTTCGGACACTTCCACAAATTCGCCGCCGACAAGGTTGCGAACAACTCCTATCCGGTCGAACGCTACCGCGACGAGGGCAAGCGGCTGCTCGGCGTTCTGGAGGCTCGCCTCAAGGATCGGCAATATCTGATGGGCGACGATTACACGATCGCCGACATCACCACGTTCCCATGGATCTGGTGCGCCGATTTCTACTATGGCGGACGCGAGGTGCTGGAATACGAGCGCTTCCCCGCGGTCATGGCATGGTTCGAGCGCTGCATGGCGAAACCCGCAAGCCAGAAGGGGCTGACAGTCCCGGCCTGAGGCTGCGCAGTACCGGCGTCACGATTTGGGCACGCCAAGGTCCCGCCGACTTCATCCGAGGTCGGCGGGATCGATTACGCCTGCGACAAGGTCGAGCGGCGTCCGGTTCGGGCGCCGTGCCGCAAGGGCAAGCCGATATCCGTCGCAAGGCAGGCACTCGAAGAACCGCCAGGCGTCGGGGTTGTTCGGCTCGGCAGGACCGTTTTCCGACGGCCAGAGCGTCACGCGCAGCGGGTCGAGTTGGAAGGCGGGCGAATCCAGCCTTCCCGACAATCCCTCGCCGGTCGCCTTGAGATAGGCTTCCTTCAGCGTCCAGAGCCGGAAGAATATCGAGCGGTATTCGGCGCCTGCGGCCTTCGCAAGCATCGCACGTTCGCCCGGCGCGAAGCGTTCGGCCACTGCCGACGGGACGTTGCCGTCACTCGCCTCGACATCGACACCGACCGGGACGCCCGCGATCACGCAGGCGACCAGACCACGGGCGTGCGAAATGTTGAAGTGGAGCCACGGCCGGAGATGGACGGCCGCAAGCGCCGGCTTGCCGAGCGGGCCGGCCTCGAATGCCCAGGCCTTCGGGTCGCCACCGAGCGCCTTGCTCAACATATGCCGGAGGAGCGCATGGGCGGCGACGTAGGCGGCCCGGTCGGCGCGATTGCGAAAACGCATCGCACGGCCCTGCTCCGAAGCGTCCAGGAGACCAAACCACCGGTCCAGGTGTCGCGCTTCCGCATCCGCCATCCGCAGCCACCGGAGCTGCACGCTCTCCTGGACAAGGGGAGCCGCCGACGCCGGACCGTCTCCGACGATGTGTCTTGCCGTTCGGCGCAAGCCACCTGCCTCTCCTTCCCGTGCCGACATCGCGGGCACCCCTCCGCGAACGGCAGTTCAGTCGCTGTCGAAATAGGCGAAGCGCAAGGCGCGTGGCAGACAGGTGACGAGCGAGCTTGAATGCTCGCCGCCCTCCTCGATATCGCAGCGCACCGCCACCCCATCACCATAGGTTTTCGCGAGCTGTTCAGAAAATGTCTGAACATTGCCGATCATGGCCCGGCGGCGGCGAAGTGACGCGTAGGAGACGTTTGCCGCGAGATCGACCTGCCATGGAGCCGGTTCTTCCTCCCACTGGCCGACCGTCAGGTAGGCGCGACGGGGGGCGTCGAATGCCGCTTTTTGCTCGGCGAGCCGGCCGAGCATCGTCTCACGCCCCCACCAGATGGAGGGGCTGACCGCCAGGAACGCACGGAAGTCCTGCGGCCGCTGACAGAGCCAGTCGAGCACAAGGTATCCGGCGAGCGAATGGCCAAGCAGTGCAGACTGATCCTCTCGGACGGGAAAGGTCGACCGGATGAAGGGCTTCAGCCGGTTTTCGACGAAATCGATGAAGGCCGCCTGGCCGCCGTAGCAGACACTCGCCTGCCATCCGGCATCGTCGATTTCGGGAGGGCCGCGAGTGAAGTCCTCGTATCGACGGTCGAGATCATAGTCGCCACCCTCGGAATAGCCGATGCCGACCACCACCATCGGATGGATGCCGCTCGCCTTCGGTCGACGTGAGAGGCGCCGCAGTGTCTCCACGACGAGCAGGAAATCGGCATTCGCATCCAGCAGGTAGAGGACGGGAAAGCCGCCGGGCGGAACCTCCACCGCCGGCACATGGACGAAGATCTCGTGCCTTCGACCGTCGGCGCCGGGCAGCGGGAAGCGCTCGCAATCCGGAACCATCAGGCTGCTGCCGGGCGGCCGGGCACGATCGAACGCATGAAAACGCCTTGTCTTGTTGTCAGCCACGCAGGGTCGCGCCTCCGTCCACGTAAATGTCGGCCATGGTGATGTGTCCCGCCTGATCGGAGAGAAGAAACAGCACCGCGTTTGCAACATCCTCCGGCATGGCGAGTTTCTTCAGCGGAATGCCCGTTCGGTAACTCGCAAGGTCACCCTCGATGACCTGCGCTTCCGCGGCCGGTGTCGTCCACATGCCGGTCTGCATCGGCGTCAGGGTCGAACCGGGCGCAACGATGTTGCACCGAACGCCGTGCCCGGCCACCTCCAGACCGAGGCAGCGCACGAACATCGTCGCCGCCGCCTTCGAGGCTGCATAGGCCGCCATGTTTTTCCGCGGAATGCCGGCCGCATTCGAGCCGACGACGACGATGGCGCCCTGTCCGCGTTCGGCCATGCGGGCGGCGAGCGCCCGGCAGACGAAGAAGGTGCCGTGGCAGTTGACGTCGAAAACGCGGCGCCAGACGTCACCTGAAAGCTCGGCCACGGGCGTCGTATCCAGGATGCCGGCGACGTTCACCCCGAAGTCGAAGCCGCCCATCTCCGCATCTGCCTCGGCAATCACACGCTGCACTGCTACCTCGTCGCTGATATCGAGCGCTGTACCCCACACCGGGCCTTCTGCAGCGCTCCAGGTGGGGTCGGCCTGCCTGTCCGTCGCGAAGACCCTTACGCCCGAAGCCACCAAGCCGTCGACCACAGCGCGGCCGACGCCCCCTGCCGCCCCCGTCACGAAGGCCGCCTTTCCTGCCAGTCCCGTCAGTTGCATCCCCGATCCTCCCGCGCCGCCATTTCTGCCGCGAGAAGCGGTGCGATCGCCTCCACCGCCGGCGGCGAAGTCAGCTCTGCATGGATAAACGGCACCCGGTGCTCCCTCACCGCCCCCGCATAGGCGCGCCAATCCGCCGGCGAGAGCCGCCTGTTCCCGGAAGGCGCCGCGGCCACATGCAGAATTGTGCCCGGATAGGACTCGTGAACATGCTCGCGCACCAGTCGGTTGTTGCCGCACACGACGCGCATGATGCCCTCAAAGGCAGTCTCGGGCAGCGCCGCGAGCGGGCTTTCCTTGCGACGGAGGAAATCCCTGACCGCATCCCGTGTCATGGGCAGGTCGAGGAGCCGGTCTGGATCATGGCCTGCGATGGCGAGAAGCGCCTTCAGCCCGGCGTCCGGGCCGGGGTCCGGCTCGTTGCGCCAGCAGTCGGCCGGATAGGAATCGAGCATGACGAGGCATCCAACGGACCGGCCCGACCGGACGAGCGCGTTTGCAACCGCATGCGCGATGATACCCCCGACCGACCAGCCGCAAAGATGCACCGGTCGGGCGCCGGCCACCTCCCCTATGCGTCGGGCATAGGCGAGCGCCATGGCCTGCAGGCTTTCCGGCTCGGGACGACCGGGGTCGAGCGCCTCGGCCTGGATGCTCCAGACCGCACGTTCGCCGGCGAGAGCGCGCGCATAACCACCATAGCACCAACCAATGCCCCCGGCCGGGTGGATCATGAAGAGCGGCGGCGCATCATTGTCGGTGGCATTGAGCTTGATCACCGGCTGCAATCCGTTGTCGTCCGCCCTCGCCTCGCCGTCGAGATGCGCGGCAAGCCGCTTCACCGTCGGGTAGCGGAACAAGGTACCGAGTCCGATATCGCGACCGAAGAGGCGACCGAGCTGTTGCACGGCGAGCACCGCCAGCAGGGAATGGCCGCCGAGGGCGAAGAAGTCATCGTCGCGGCTGATGGGTTCGCCGGGTTCCAATAGGCTGGCGAAGAGATCAGCGACGATCTGCTCGGTTCCCGGAAGGGGCGGCTCGCCCCGCCCGGCCGAAAACCGGGGTGCCGGCAGGGCATTGCGGTCGAGCTTGCCGTTGGAAGACAGCGGCATGGCTGGAAGGCAGACGAGCAGCGACGGGACCATGTAGTCAGGCAGATGGCGCTCAAGGTGCCGCCGCAACGCCGGCTCCTCAACTGCGGGCGAGGCAACGTAATAGCCAACGATCCGTTTCTCCGGTCCCGCCTGGTGCAGGATCACGACGGACTGGGTGACGTGCGGATACGAGAGAATGGCAGCCTCGATCTCGCCGAGTTCGATCCTGAGACCGCGCAGCTTGATCTGGTTGTCCAGCCTGCCGAGATAGTCGATCGCGCCGTCCGGCCGCAGCCGCGCAAGATCGCCCGTGTCGTACATCCGCTCGCCCTTGTGGAAAGGGTCCATCACAAAACGCTCGGCGGTGAGATCGGGCCGCCCGACATATTCGCGGGCAAGCTGCACGCCGGCGATATAGAGCCGTCCTGCCACCCCCGGCGGCACCGGCCTCAGGCGTCCGTCGAGGACGTAAAGACGAGTGTTCCAGACGGGCAAGCCGATCGGAACGGGATTGGAACCATCGTCGGGAGACGCCGCCCAATAGCTGACGTCGACCGCGGCCTCGGTCGGGCCGTAGAGATTGTGCAGTTCGGCGGAGATCTCGCGATGGAAGCGGTCCCGCAGATCGGCCGTCAGTTCCTCGCCGCTTGCAAAGACGCGCCGCAACGAAAGGCCCCGCGCCTTCGGCTCCGACACGAAGGCCGAAAGCATCGACGGCACGAAGTGTGCGGTCGTCACGCCATTCTCCCGGATGAGGCGCGCGAGCCATTCTGGATCCTTGTGCGCCTCGGGCGGCGCCATCACCAGGGTCCCTCCCGCAAAGAAGGAGAGGAAGAATTCCCAGACCGAGACGTCGAAGGTCATCGGGGTCTTCTGCAGGATGACATCGTCAGCCGAAAAGCCGTAATGGGTCTTCATCCATTCCAGCCGGTTGACGATCGCGCGGTGTTCGACGAGCACCCCCTTCGGCTCGCCGGTCGAGCCAGAGGTGAAGATCACATAGGCTGCATCGTGGGGGCCGACGGCCGGCAGCGCGTCGCCGGATGGTTTGGTTTCCCAGGTGGAGGGGGCAAGGACCGGCACGTCCCCGATCAGCACGCCGTCGGGCGCGAGTGCCAGAACTGGTGTGCCGCGGGCAAGCATGCGTTCGATCCGCTCGGCCGGATGGGAGAGATCGACGGGCATGTAGGCGGCACCGCTCCGCAAGATGGCGACAAGTCCGATCAGAAGCTCCGTCGAGCGCGGCAGCGCCACAGCGATGCGCCGGTCGCGACCGGCGCCGGCCGCGATCAGTTGCCGGGCGAGCGCCGCCGAGCGGCGGTCCAGCTCGGCATAGCTCAGGGTCTCATCGCCGAACCTAACGGCCACCCGCCCGGCGTGGTCGGCAAAGGCTTCGTCGATCACCTCCACGAGCGTCACAGGCTCCACCACATGGCCGGTCTCGTTCAGTGTTCCGATCAGCCATGCGGCCTCTGTATCCGTCACCGTCGGGACATCGGCGAGCGTGCCGTCGGCGAGCGCGGACGCGACCGACCGATCGAGGAAGTGCAGGAAGCGTTCCGCGTGCGCACGGAGCTCCACCGTACCGTAGAGGCCCGGATTGGCGTCGATCTCGACCGTCAGGTTCGTCCGCATCGGGTCGCCGCGGAAGGAGAAGGTAATGTCGTCGACCGGGCCGGTTCCGAGCCGCTCCGTGGTGACCGTGGTACCCTCGAGTCTCAGATCCCCCTCGTAGGGCAGCACGTTGACCAGCGGCCCGAACAGCCGCCGCTGGCCACCGCCGAGACCGAGATCGCGGCGGATATGCTCATGGCGATAGCGTCCGTGGCGACGCGCCACCGCGAGCGTCGCGGCTGCCGCGACGAGCCAGTCACAGAAGGGCTGGTCCTCGTCGATCCTCAGGCGCACCGGCAGGATGTTCATCAGCATCAGCGGCACGCGCGCCGCGGGCGAACCGAAACGCCCCATGAAGGCGACGCCGACCGTCACGTCCTGCTGCCCGACGAAACGCGCGTAGTAGGCCGCGACGAGAGCCGTCACGATGTCGCTCCAGCCCAGTTTGAGCACCATCGAAAGTTCGCGAAGCCGTTCGGTCAGCGCCACCGGAACAGCCTGGACCTCATGATGATAGCTGCGGGCGGTCAGGGCCGGCCCCTGCTTGATGCCGGCCACCTCCGGCATGTCCTTCAGGGCGTCGACCCAGAAGGCACGGTCCTCGGCATGTTGCGGCGAACCCCCGTAAAGCCGGTCCTGTTCGAGCGCGATCTCGAGTGGAGACAGCGCCGGCCCTGCGTCCGCCGCGCCGCGATTATAGAGCTCTGCCGTCCGCGACAGGATGAGATGGGTCGCAAAACCGTCGGCGACGACGTGGTGAAGCCGCACGTACCACCAGAAGCGGTCATCGCCGAACCGGTAGAGCCGGAAGAGAGCCGGGCTCTGCCGGGCGAGATCGAGCGGCGTTTCCATGTCGCGCCGGATATCGCTGCGGGCGATGGCGGCGGGATCGGCCTCTTGCGACAGGTCGACGATCGAAAGCGGCGGCTCCTCGCCGGGATCGCGGACCTGTCGGTTGTCGTCGAGAATGCGAAGCGACAGGCTGTCGGCTTCCTTATGGAGCTTGGCGACGGCACGGGCGAACCGCTCGACATCGAGCGCGCCGCAGATCTCCATCACCTGGCCGGTGTTGAAGACCGGGTTAACCGGGTCGAGCGCCTGGGCGAACCACAGTCCGCGCTGAGCCTCTCCGAGCGGGTGGACCTCCAGGAGGTCGGAGCTGTCGGAACGCACGGTGCCAGCCAAGGATGCCATGGGTCAGGTCCTTTCCATGTCCTGCTGCCGCGCGATGACGGCCCACCAGCCGGCAAGTGTGACGTCGGCGGCAAGTTCGGAGAAGTCGAGCTTGAGGCCCTGCTGTTCCCAGGAGAGCACGAGCGCCATCGCCCTCATGGAGTCGAGCCCGAGATCCATCAGATTGTCGCCGGTGCCGATCTCGGAAGGGTCGACATGGATCATCCGGGCGATGTCCCGGCGGAGCGTCTCGATCGTGAAATCCGCCATCGCTCACGCTCCCCCGATCTCTTGAAGCGCGCGGGTGAGCCCGAGCGGTACAGCGAAGGTGCTCGCGGCATAGGCGAGCGCCATGTCGTGCTTCTCGCGGGAGAAATCCGCGAGGCAGTCGGCGACGAGGAAGGGCTCTATGTCCTGCTGGAAAGCATCGGCAGCGGTCAGCGTGCAGCCGATATGGGCGTAGACACCGCAGACGAGCAACTGGTCCCTGCCCCGGACGCGCATCAGATGGGCAAGATTGCTGTGCTGGAAGGCGCTGTAGCGGTGCTTGACCAGAACCACGTCCCCTACCTCGGGGGCGAGGCGCGCGTCGATGTGCTGGTGCTCCGGTGCACTCGTCATGCCGGGTCCCCAGAGATCGGCCTGAAGCCCTCGGTCGCGCCGGTCCTGATTGCCGTTCTGCGCCGTGTAGAAGACCGGAATGCCTTTGGCACGGCAGGCTCTGGCGAGGCTCCGGATGTTTTCGACCACCGGCGCGATCGGTGCAGCATCGGCCGCAAAGGCGCCGATGAAGTAGTTCTGCATGTCGTGGATCAGCAGCGCGGCACGCTTCGGCTCGAGCCGCCACGGTGCGCGCGCGGTCGGAAGCTCGTCGGCGCGGGGCAGGTCGTAGGCGGCAATCCTCGGCAGTCCCATCCTATACCTCCTCTTTCTCGCGGCTCAAGAGCGCGTCCCGCAACCGCTGGCGCAGCACCTTGCGGCTCACCTTTCCGACTGCTGTGGTCTCGAAGCTCTCGGCAAAGACGATCTGGTCGGGCACCTTGAACTCCGCGAGCCCGCGCGCCCGGATGAACGACTTGAGTTCGGCGGTAGCGGGCTTCGGCCCGTCCGGAATGACGAAGGCGCAACTGCGTTCGCCGAGATACGGGTCGGGGATCGCCACCACCGCCGCATCGAACACCCCCGGATGGGCGAGCAGATGGTCCTCGATCTCCTCGGCGGAGATCTTCTCGCCGGCGCGGTTGATGTGGTCACCGGCGCGGCCCTCGACGACTAGGTATCCCTCGGGCGTCATGCGCACGATGTCGCCGGTCCTATAGTAGCCGTCGGCGGTGAAAGCCCGCTGATTGGCGGCAGGGTCATTGTGGTAGGCGCGGATCGTATAGGGTCCGCGGGTGAGGAGGAGACCCCGCTCCCCCGCCGGCACCGGTTGCCCCATGTCGTCGACAATCAGGATCTCGTCGTCGGGGCTGATCGGCCGCCCCTGCGTTTCTGTGACCAGTTCGTCCGGATCGTCGAGCCGCGTGTAGTTGACGAGACCCTCGGCCATGCCGAAGACCTGCTGCAGCTTGCATCCGAGCGTCGAGGACACCCGCCGCGCCGCCTCGGGCGCGAATTTTGCGCCGCCGACCTGCAGGACTTCGAGACTCGAGATGTCGAACGTCGACCGCCCCGCCGCCTGCATCCAGAGGAGTGCGAGCGGCGGCACCAGTCCGGTCATCGTCACCCGCTCCTGCTCGATCCAGTGAAACGCCGTCTCCGGGCTCGGCGACGGGCACATGACGATACGTGCGCCGGCATATATCGCGCCGAAGATCCCCGGCGAGCTCATCGGAAAATTGTGGGCGACCGGCAGGCTGGCCATGTAGACGGTGTCGGGTGTCATCCCGCAGATTTCCGCGCTCGCCCGGAAACTGTAGATATAGTCGTCGTGCGTGCGCGGAATGAGCTTGGAGAGCCCGGTGCTGCCGCCCGAAATCTGCAGAAACGCTACGCTTTCGGGCGCGGGGTCCACCGGAAGTGGCGCGTCGCCGGCCGGGAGGTCATCAAGGCTCGGGAATTCCTCCGCCTCCCCGACCACGATGACATGGCGCAGCGCCGGCACCTCCTGCTTCACCTTGCGGGCGAGCGCACGGTAGTCGAAGCCGCCATGACGGTCTGCGACGATGTAGCCGACCGCTTCGGCCCGGTGGAGGAAGTGAACGATCTCCATCTCCCGGTGTGCCGGCAGCGAAAATACCGGGATCAGGCCGGCGCGGAAGAGGCCGAAGACGACGGAAAGAAAGGCCGTGCAGTTCGGCAGCTGCACCACCACGCGGTCGCCGGGCGTGAGGCCCGCAGAGAGCAGCCCGCGGGCGATCCGTTCGGCTCGATCATGCAGTTCGCGGTAGGTCCAGCGTCCGTCGGTGCCGACAACCGCGAGGTTGTCCGGATAGGCGGCGACCGTTCTGCGCAACACGCCGAACATGGTTTCGCCGCGCCAGTAGCCTTTTTCCCGGTAGCGTTCGGCAAGATGTTGGGGCCAGGTCTGTCGAAGCGGCTGCATCTCAGGCCTCTCCGATCTGCGCGGCGGAAAGGCCGAACGCTTCCAGCATGGCGGAAAACTTGTGGGCGGTCTCGGCAAGCTCGCCTTCCGGTGTCGAGCCGGGGACAATCCCCGCGCCGGCATAGAGGCGGGCGTGCCGGCCCTCGATCTCGGCGCAGCGGATCGAGACATACCAGCGGCCGTCGCCGGAGGAATCACACCAGCCGACCGCGCCGGCGTAGAAGCCGCGGTCATAACCTTCGAGATCGCGGATGACCGCATCGGCCTCTCTGCGCGGCATGCCGCAGACCGCCGGCGTCGGGTGCAGGAGCGCCGCGAGCTCGACACTCGACGTTCCGATATCCTTCAGCGCTCCTTTGATCCGCGTGCCGAGATGCCACATGCTGCGGGTGGCCTTGAGCGTCACGCCGTCCGGAGCTTGAAGCTCCGTGCAGAGTGGAGAAAGCACGTCCATGATCTGCTCGACCACCAGCGCATGCTCGCGCCGATCCTTTTCGGAGCTCAGCAACGCCTCGGCCGCTTCGCGGTCGCGCGCGGCATCCGGGCTCCGCCGCGCCGAGCCGGCGAGCGGATGGGAAAAGACGCGCGATCCCCGTCGCTCCACCAGAAGTTCGGGCGTCGCGCCCACAAGGAAGCGCAGACTTGCCTCCCGTGGCGACAACGGCGTGGCAAACGTCACGACGGCATCATCGACCGCGAGCCTCGCTATGAGGGCCGGTATGGAGATGTCGCTGCCGACGGTGATCATGAGGCTGCGAGACAGGACGATTTTGCGCAGGCTGTCCGGTTCCTCACGGAGCCGCGCGAGCCCGCGAGCGACGGCCGCCGAGAAGACGTCTGCCGGCGGCTCCGCCGTCACCTGCGTGCCGAAGCCTTGGGGCGCGAGGCGGCCGGCCGGTGTGGCGAGTTCGTGGCGGCCCATGACCCGCAGCGCCTTTTCCGGGCGAAGAAGATAGGCCGGAGCCTCGCGGGCATAGGGGATCGCGCCGACCAGAATGTCGGGACCGGTCGGGTGTTCTTCGAAATGACGCCGGACGCGGTCTGCAAGATCGGCGATGGCACCGCCCGGCAGCTCGCGCGCGACGCCATAGGCAAGCAGGGTCTCGTCGCCGGACCGGAGCACGTAGGACGGGCGGTTCGCCGGGAAGACCCGATCTTCGGGCAGTACGTCATTCAAGGTCGACGGATGGACCATGGTGAACTCCTATGTCTGGGTTTTCTGCCGACGAACGCAGTGGCGTCCGGCGGATCACTTCGTCCAGTAGGTGCCCGCTAGCGGCACGGCGGTGCGGGCATTCAGCTCTTCGAGAGCCTGTCCCGCGTCGAAATCTGTGAAGGCCTGCGGGTAACACCACGCCGCCATCAGTTGCATCGCCAGGAGGTCGAAGCCGGGCGCCAGCAATTGCGACGACATACCGTGGACGCGGCCGGATGCGACCGCCGGCAGGCTCGAAAAGCCGGGGCGTGAAAGCAGCCGCACAAGCGAGGCCTCGGTCGTTTCGGCGTCATAGGAAGGGCCGATCAGCAGGCCGTTACGTTTCTCCATGTAGGGGCCACCGGTCGCGATGTAGACCTCCGGGCCGGAAGAGATCACGTGTTCCGTGCTCACCTGCCCGAACGGGCGTCCCTTCAGGATGTCGCCGATATTCCGCACCTTGATGAGGGCGAGTATCCTGCCGAAGTTTTCCGTTCCCGGAGAATTGCAGCAAGCCTCGCTCGTCGAGGCATGCGTCTCCATGAAGACGGTCGGCGATCCGGCCGCGGCGACCGCGTCTACGCGCGCCACCAGCCCGGCGATCTCCCCATCGCGGAAGTCGGCAAAGGCATCGGCCGCCGCCTCGTTTCCCGTCAGCCGGCCGAGCAGTCGAATACTCTCCCCGGTATGGGCGAGCGGATCGAGCGTGAAATCGACATAGGCGACGGGAATGCCGAGCGCCTCGAGCTGCGCGATCTGTTCGGGCGCGACATGAGAATAGAGTGAGAGCAGCACCAGATCCGGCTCCGCCGCGGCGATCTCCTCCACGGAGAGGTTCTGCTGGTTGCTCGCAATCTGCGGCAGCCCGTCGATCTGCGGAAAGCGCGCGCGATAGGCCTGGTAGAGATCTTCGCCGATCCGTGCCACGTCGTGCGGCCAGGCCGCGACAAGCGCCGGAGCCTCCTTGCCCACGAACGAGAGGGCGATGATGATGCGGGCATCATCGACGGCCAGCCTGCGGGCAGGCGCCCGCAGATGGACCTCGCGACCCTTGAGATCGGTCGTGATGATCTCGGCCTCTGCGGCGAAGGCCGACAGCAGCGTCAGGAGCATCGCTGCGAGCGTCCCCGCCAGACGGCAGACCGCCCCCGGCCGTATGACAGCATGTCTCGGTCCGGTCATCGCGACGGCCCTCAGGCGGCGACGCCGGCGACCGTCACCCGTTCGACGGCACGCGCCCGCGGACGAATGAAGGTCATTCCATCGCCGAGCGGCACCAGCGACATGTCCACCCGATCGTCGGACTGGATCTTGAGATTGAGGCTGCGAAGCGCCACCGTTTCCGGCCGCATGTCCTCCGGGTCGGCCACGGAGCGCCCCCAGAACATATTGTCGAAGCAGATCAGGCCACCCGGCCGCACGAGCTTCAGGCACAGCTCGTAATAGGTGTCGTAGCTTTCCTTGTCGGCATCGATGAAGGCGAAGTCGAAACCGGCCCCGCCTTCCTCCGCCAGGATCCCCTCCAAGGTGCGGGTGGCATCCCCGAGACGCAGCTCGATCCGGTCGTCGAGACCGGCCTCCCTCCAGTAGGATCTGGCGACCGCCGTCCATTCCTCGCTGGCGTCGCAGGCGACGAGGATGCCGTCCTCCGGCAGGACGTCTGCGACACAAAGGGCGCTATATCCGGTGAAGGTGCCGATTTCGAGCACGCGTCTGGCTCCTATGCTCCGCGCCAGAAGCGCGAGCAACTGACCGGCGGCGGGGGTGGTCATCATGTGACCCTCGGCAAGTGCCAGCGTCTGCTCCCGCAACCTTCTGAGGAGCGGCGTCTGGCGCGTGCCGCAATCGATGACGTACTGGCGGATCTGCTGGTCCGGGATCTTCGGCATTCTGCTCTCCATTTTCGTTCTTGCTCGCCGCTCACCACTTGTATTTCAGCGTGGCGTAGACGGTGCGGGTGCTGCCGTAGAAGCAGGCGGTCGTCGAACTGCAGCTCGACACGTATTCCTTGTTGAAGATGTTGCTCGCCGCGACGTTCAGGCTCAGCCCGGCAAGATCGGGATTGCGTCTGCCGAAATCGTAGTCGAGGGCCGCGTCGAAGAGCGTGAAGGCCGACACCTTGAAGCTGTTGGCCTCGTCGCCGTAAGTCGACCCGACATAACGCACGCCTGCGCCGAGCCCGAGGCCTTCGAACGCTCCGTCCTGGACGCTGTAATGGACCCAGAGCGAAGCAGCGTCCTCCGGCACGGCATAAGGCCGGTTGCCGACATAGGCCGCGGTCGCGTTCTCGGTCATCTCGGCGTCCATGTGGGTATAGGCCGCCGTGACATCCCAGCCGGCATCGAATGCCAGCTTGGCTTCGAGCTCCACGCCCGTCGTGGTCACCTCCGCGACCTGCAGGTAATAGCCGGGATGGGCGGCATCCGAGGTCGTCATGTTGGACTGGACGAGGTGGTAGACCGAGGCCGCGAGGTAGCTGTCCGAGCCTTCCGGCTGGTACTTGACGCCGGCTTCGATCTGCCGGCCCTCCACGGGATCGAGGGCGACGCCGCCGGCCGCGCTGTAGCCGAGTCCGGTCGGCGGCTCGAACGAGGTGGCATAACTCACATAGGGTGCAATGCCCGAATCGAAGAGATAGGCTGCTCCGACCCTGCCGGTAAACGCATGGCTGTCCTGCTCCGTCGATGTGGTGACGTCAGTTGCAAGCGTCGTCGTGTCGGTCTGGATGTCGTAGCTGTCGTAGCGTCCGCCGAGCGTCACATTGAGCTTGCCGAACTCGATCTGGTCCTGCGCGTAGAGGCCGGTCTGGCTCGTCAGCTGCCGGGTGTCGGAGGTGAAGGCCGGGACGGCGATCGCGGCGCCATAGACCGGGTTGAGGTAGTCGATCGACGGTGCCGGCCCGGTCCCCATCAGCCGGTCGGCATCGGCATATTGATAGTCGAGGCCGAAGAGCAGCGTGTGGGCCAGCGGTCCGGTCTCGAAGTCGGCCTGCAACTGATTGTCGACGACGAAGGTGTCGACCTCTTCCTGGAGATGGGAAGCCAGCCGGGTGATCGTGGTTCCGCTCATCGAGCGCCCGCTGAGGCCGATGTGCTCGCTCTCGACATGCATGTAGCGCAGGTTCTGCCGGAAGGTCAGGTAGTCGTTCAGTTCATGTTCGAACTCGTAGCCGACGCGCGTCGTGCGACGTTCGAAGCTGTCGAAGTCCGGATCACCGACATTGAAGTCGTAGGGAATGTCCGGATAGCTGCCGTTCGCATAGGCGGTGCCGGCGGCCGGCAGGCCGGCCGGATAGGCGCTCGCCGGATCGTCGGTATAGTTGAACAGAAAAGTGAGGCTGGTGCCCTCCTCCGGCTTGATCAGCAGCGAGGGAGAAACCGAAAACCGCTTCGAGGTCACGTCGTCCATGTTCGTCTCGTTGTAGCGGCCGGAGGCCGCCAGCCGGTAGAAGAAGACATCGCTGCCGGCGACCGGGCCGCCGAGGTCGATTGTTCCCTTGACATATCGGTCTGTCCCGATCGTCATCCCGGCCTCGTGGTAAGGGTCCTCGGTCGGGTGCTTCGAGACCAGATTGACGAAGCCGCCCGGCGCCATCTGCCCGTAGAGCACGGAGGACGGCCCCCGCACGACGTCGATGCGCTCGACATCGAAAAGGTCCACGGTCGGCTGGGAGAAGGAAAGGCCGCGCTGCATGCGCAGGCCGTCGAGATAGCCGATGAAGTTCTGATAATTGGCCATGCCCATGCCGCGCACGGGCACGATGTCGTAGCGGTCGTTGTTGCGGATGTCGGGCGTGACGCCCGGCGTGTAGCGCAGGGCCTGTGCCGCCGTCGCAGCACCCTGCTGTTCGAACTGCGTCTTCGTCACCACGGAGACCGCCTGGGGCGTCTTGATGAGGGGCGTCCCCGTCTTTGTCGCCGTGCGCGCGCTTTTGGCGACGAACGTGTTGCCGCTTCTGTCGGCCTGGTCGCCTTTCTGGGTGACCACGATTTCCTCGAGAACGGTCGAATCCTGAGCCACCGCGGAAAACGCGGCCAGGACCGCCAGCGTGCTCACCGATCCCCTGAACCCCCAATGCATAACCCGGACTTTCACAATGCCTCCGCGAATGTCAATTTAACATGATTGTTTTACTCATGTTTGCTATATAGCAAGGACCTGTGCCGACCAATGCCGAGGTCTTTTGCGCACCGCGAAATTTCTTTTGCGAATTCGAAACCCATCCTTCCTGGAGCGCGCCATGGGCGAGATCATCCGGACCGGCGACTTCATCGACCGCCTGCGGCGGCAGAACCGGACCGTCTCGGTGGTCGAGCACGACCCCGGAACCGATTCTTCTCTGATGCGCGGCCGGTTCTGCGACATCGAACTCCGACGGGGGCTGAGCGTGCACGTCTCGGACGTCGTCAGTCTCTGCGACTTGACCGCCGAAACCGAGATAAGGCCCCACATGTCGATCAAGTTCTTCTTCGAGGGAAAGGTCGATGCCGAGATTGGCAATCGGCGCCTGCCCTCCCCGCAGCAGATCCCGCCCTCCTCGCGCTGGATCCCGGCAGCCTGCATGCTCGCCAATCGCCAGGAGGAACGCTTCCGCAATCACACCAGCGCCGGCAATCACATCCGCAAGCTGAAGATCAGGATCGAACCGGAATGGCTGGCGGCCGGCGACATGTTCGCGGACCGCACCGCCGGCGCGATCGAGCGCTTTGCCCGGTCCGAGTTCGAGCTACTGTCATGGCAACCGACGCCCGCCCTCCTGAAGCTGGCGAACCGGATCATGTCGCCCCCAGAGGAAGAGGCGTGCCTCCGCCATCTCTTCCTTGAAGCCCAAACCCTCGCCGTCATTCACGAGTGCTTCAAGCTCATCGCCGGCGGCAATGCGGACGCCGGAGCGCCGGTCGCGGCGCTGAGAGCATCGGAAGAAAGGAAGCTCGCAGAAGCGGAAGACTATATTCGCAACTGCACGGGCCGCATGCCGTCCGCCGAGGAGATCGCCGCCCATCTGTCGGTCAGCGTCAACACGCTGCACCGCCTGATACGTCGCGGGCGCACCGTCGGCACAGCCAGCTTCGTGCGCACGACGAAGCTCAGGCAGGCGCGGCACGCCATCGAGAACGACGGTCTGCAGATCGCCCGCGCCGCTCATCTTGCCGGTTATTCGAGCCCGGCGAATTTCTCCACCGCCTTCAGGCGTGAATTCGGCGTCCCGCCGAAGGCCGTGCGCGGCTAGAGCATTTCCGGCTAATTCGGAGTCGTTCTGACGGAGCGAATTTGCGGCAAGACCAAGCGAAGACGCAAAGAGCATATCCATCGATATGGTCGAGCGGCTCCGCGCCGGTATTGACGCAAAATCGCCCATCTCTCCGGTCGCCCTGCTTCGACTTCATCGAAGCAGAAAGGACGACCGGCGAGATCTCCGTTTGCGCGTTTGCCTTTGGCAAACGACGCGGGCGCGGTTTCCGATTGGCGGGCGCCCGATGGCGATCCGGTCTTGCCCGATGGCGGGCATCGCGCTGCGACCGCGTCACCACCGGATCGCACACGCCAATCGAGAAACAGAACCGACCCCGAATTTGCCGGAAATGCTCTAGGATCAGGCCTGAATCAAGACAGCACGGAAATCATTGACGTTGGTCAGCGTCGGCCCGGTCACCACCTGCCCGTCGATCGCCCCGAAGAAGCTGTGCGCGTCATTCTCTGCCAGCGCCTTTTCAGGATCGAGACCGAGAGACTGTGCGCGGGCAAGCGTGTCGGGATCGACGACCGCGCCTGCCACCTCCGCTGCTCCGTCGACGCCGTCGGTATCGCAGGCGATCGCATGAATGGCTTTGGCGCCGTTTAGCGCCAGTACCAGTGCCAGGCAGAATTCAGCGTTCGGTCCGCCGATGCCCTTGCCTCGCCGCGTCACGGTGAGTTCGCCGCCGGAAAGCAACAGTGCCGGAGGATCGCCGGGCTTCATCCCCGCCTTTATGGCAAGAGCCTGCTCCGCCTGGGCGGCGGCCACCTCGCGCGCCTCGCCCTCGAGGCGGTCGCCCAGCATGTGGACGGCGCAGCCGGCCCGTTCGGCGAGCGCCGCCGCCGCGCTCAGCGATTGCCGAGGGGCGGCATAGATGATGTTCTCAACTCTGGAGAGCCTCGGATCGCCCGGCGGGACGACCCCACTCGGACGCTGAAGCGCCGCCAGCACACTCTCCGGCACCTCGATCTTCCATCGGCTGAGCACATCGAGCGCCTCCTCGCGGGTCGATGCGTCGCCGACCGTCGGACCCGAGCCGATGAAAGCCGGATTGTCGCCCGGTACGTCGGAGATCATGAGCGCCAGCATCCGCGCCGGATAGGCGGCCGCGGCGAGCTGGCCGCCCTTTACCCGACTTAAGTGCTTGCGCACCGTATTCATCCGATCGATCGGCGCGCCGGAGGCGAGGAGGGCCGCGTTGACCGCCTGCTTGTCGGCAAGCGAGACACCCTCGACGGGCTGCACCAGCAGGGCTGACGCACCGCCGGAAATCAGCGCCAGCACGAAATCGCCCTCCTTTGCCGCCGCCAGCAGATCCAGCATGCGGCGGGTTGCTACGAGCCCCGCCTCGTCCGGTACCGGATGGGCGGCCTCGACGATTTCGATCCCCCGGCACGGCCTCGCATAGCCATAGCGCGTGATGACGAGACCCTCGCAAGGACCCCATTCCGCCTCGACGGCCTCCGCCATCCGCGCGCTCGCCTTGCCGGCGCCGACGACGATCACCCGCCCTTCGGGTTTCGGCGGCAGGAAAGCCTTGAGCGAACGCATCGGGTCTGCGACTTCGACCGCCCGGTCGAAGAGCTGCCGCAGGAAGCGGTCCGGATCGTTGATCATGCCTCTGGCCCCTTCCCGCTTGTCTCCCGGATGACGAGCTCGACGGGGGTCAACCGCTCCGGCTGAGGCGGGTGGCTCTCCTCCAGCCATGCGAGGACCGTTTCGGCGATCTGCCGGCCGAAGTCGGCGATCCCGCACCGGACGGTCGACAGCGTCGGGTAGACCTGGCTGCATTCCTCGATATCGTCGAAGCCGACGATACGAAATGCGCTGCCGACGCTCCTGCCGATCTGGGCGAAGCCCGACAGCATGCCGAGCGCGACGAGGTCGTTGAAGCAGATCGCAGCGTCCACGTCCGGGTGGTTGCGCGTCAGCGTGCCGGCGGCCTCGCGCCCGAAGGCGCGGCTCGCGCGTCCCGAGACGACAAACGGTTCCATCCCGGCCTCGTCCAGTGCCTGGAGATAGCCGGCCATGCGCTCCTGCGTGACCGTCCGGTCCGGCAGGCCGCCGACGAAGGCGATCCGGCGCGGCGAGAAGCCGAGCAGGTGCCGCGTCGCGAGCAGGCTTCCGTTCCTGTAGTCCGGTGCCGCAAACGGAAAGAGATCGACGCGCGGATTGACCTTGCGCAGCACCTGCATGGTCGGGATGCCGGCCCGCGCGATCGCATCGAAGGTCGAGGCGTCGTCGTCATAGGCCGGTGAGACGACGAGAGCCGACACCCCGTGCTCGATCATCGCCGCGACCACCTGCGCCTGGATGCGCGGGTCCTCGTCGGTATTGGCAAGCACGGTCGCATAACCGCGGGCCGATAGCGCCATCTGCAGCGAGGTCGCGAACTCGGTGAAGAACGGGTTGCGGAGATCGTTGATGACGAGGCCGATCAGGCCGACATTCGAGGTGCGCAGGTTGGCGGCGGCGCGGTTGTAGACATAGCCGATCCGGTCCATGGCCTCGCGTACCGCGTGGCGCGTTTCCTCCTTGACCAGCGGGCTGTTCTGCAGCACGAGGCTGACGGTCGACTTCGACACGCCGGCGACGCGCGCCACATCCACGATTGTCGGCCTACGCTCCATTGCCGCTCATTCGACTCCGTTGATTTCCAGCAGGAGACGCATCCTTCTCACGGCAAGCTCCGGATCGGCAAGCAGGTTTGCCTGGTCTGCGAGGCGAAAGACCGCGCTGTAGTGGACAATGTCGCGGCTCGACTGGAAACCGGCCGGCATGATGAAGTGCTTCTGGTAGCCGTTGAGCCAGGAGAGGAAGGCGATGCCCGCCTTGTAGAAGCGCGTCGGCGCGCGAAAGATCTCGCGGCTCAAGGGCACCGTCGGTGCCAGCAGACGATGGTAGGTCTGAAGGTCGCCGCCGGCCAGCGCATCGAGGGCCTGCGAGGCCGCCGGCGCGATCGCCGCGAAGATCCCGAGCAGCGCGTGGGAGTAGTGCTTGCCGTCGCCCGCGATCAGGTCGGCGTAGTTGAAGTCGTCGCCGGTATAGAGCCGGACGCCGTCGGGCAGGCGGGCGCGGAAGGCCTCCTCGTGCGCCCGGTCGAGCAGGGAGATCTTGATGCCATCGACCTTGGCCGGGTTTTCGGAAATCAGCGCGAGGACGAAGTCGCTGGCGGTCGCGACGTCCTCGCTGCCCCAATAGCCCTTCAGCGCGGGATCGAACATGTCGCCGAGCCAGTGCAGGATGACGGGCGCTGCCGCCCCGTCGATCAGCTTGCGATAGACCGAGTGGTAGACCTCCGGCCCGGCACCCATCGCCGGGAAGGCGCGCGAGGCCATCAGGATCAGCTGTCCGTCGACGGTCTCGATCGCCTCCGCCTGATGTTCGTAGGCAGCGAGGATCGCGCCCGCGTCGCGCAGGTCCTGCGGGGCCACGTGATCGGTGCCCGCACCGCAGGCGACCCGCGGTTTCATCGGATGCGACCGGGCCGCGGCCATGGTGCGCTCGATCAGTTCGCGCGCCGTCTGCCAGTCGACACCCATGCCGCGCTGGGCGGTATCCATGGCTTCGGCAAGGCCGAGCCCCTGGTTCCAGAGCCCCTGACGGAAGGCGAGCGTCGCCTCCCAATCGACTGCGGGCCTCGTATCCCATGGATTGCGCTCCCGCAGCGGGTCCGACACGACATGCGCCGCGGCGAAGGCCGTGCGGGTCAACGGGCGGGAAGGCGCGCGTGGCGTGAGCGGCGTGCCGGTGAGCGTGTAGTCCTCTATCCGGCAATCCTCGGTGGGCAAACGTATCATGGTGATGTCCTTCAGTTTTGAACCGGCAGGTCGAACACGAGGATCCCGTCGAGGCCGCCCTCTGCATGCGCAACCAGCCGGGCGCCGAAGCGCTGGTGATCGGGATGGGCCTGATAGGCCTCAAGCGCCTGCCAGTCGGCGAAATCGGCAACGAAACCGTGCATGTAGCCCCGCTCGATCTTTTCCGGGCTCTCGCTGCGACCGGAGGCGATGGAAAGCAGGCCGTCGATCCTGCCTTCGATGGCGTGAAGCTCCTCGAAAAGGGCGCGGATCGTCGCTTCATCGACATCCGCGCGAAACCGGACGAGCACGATATGGCGGATCATCGGTCACACTCCATGGTCTGCGCGGATCATGTCGGCGGCCTTTTCGGCAATCATGATCGTCGGCGCGTTGGTGTTCGAGGAGACGACGGCCGGCATGATCGAGGCGTCGACCACGCGCAGGCCCTCGATGCCGTTGAACCTGAGGCGCGGATCGACGACGGCGGCGGGATCGGAGCCCATACGGCAGGTGCCCGCCGGATGATGATCGGTTTTGGCGTGCGCGCAGGCGTAGTTGAAATAGTCCTCGTCGGTCGAAACCTCGGGGCCCGGCAGACGCTCCGCCTTGACGAAAGGCTTCAACGCATCCTGCCGCATGATCTCGCGGGCGAGCTTCAGGCCGCGGATCGACATTTCGCGGTCGTAAGGGTCTTCCCAGTAGTTCGGATCGATAAGCGGTGCGGCGAGCGGATCGGCCGAGGCAAGCCGCACCGTCCCGCGGGAGCGCGGCCGCAGATAGGCGGAGTTGAGCGTCACTCCGCCATTTTTCATAGCCGCCACGCCGGCCTCGATGCCGGAGCCGAGGCCGAGATGGAACTGGATGTCCGGCGAGCGTGCCTCCGGGTCGGCATACCAGAACCCGCCGGTCTCGAAGAGGCTCGAGGCCACCGGCCCGGTCCGCGAGAGGATGTACTGAAGCCCGGCCAGCACCGAGAGGTGCGGCTTGGCGTAGCGGTCGTAGGTGTGGGGTCCGGTGCACTCGGCGATCACGAAGAGGTCGAGGTGATCCTGGAGATTGGATCCGACGCCCGGCTGGTCGAAGACGACGGGCACGCCGACGGATTTCAGATGGTCGGCCGGTCCGATGCCGGACAGCATCAGCAGCCGCGGGCTACCGATCGCGCCGGAGGAGAGGATGATCTCCCGCTCGGCGCGGACGATGCCCTCGCCCGCAAGGTCGACGCCGACGGCGCACCCCTTCTCGACGACGACCTTCAGGACCTGCGCCCCGGTCCGGATCGTCAGGTTCCTGCGGCCCCGCGCCGGGTTGAGGTAGGCGATCGAGGCGGACGAACGGCGGACGTTGCGCTGGGTGAGCTGATAGTAGCCGACGCCGTCCTGCTTTTCGCCGGTCATGTCGGGGTTGAAGGGAATACCGAGTTCGCGCGCTGCCTTGAAATAGGCCTCGCAGATCGGCAGGGGTGCGGCCGGTTTGCTCACCCCCAGAGGCCCGCCCTTGCCGTGGTAGCGGTTGTCGTAGGTGTCGTTGTCCTCGGCCTTGCGGAAATAGGGCAACACGTCATCGTAGGCCCACCCCTCGCAACCCGCCTGCCGCCAGCCGTCGTAGTCGAGCGCATTGCCGCGGGTATAGATCTGCGCGTTGATGGTCGACCCGCCGCCGAGCACCTTCGCTTGGGTATAACGGATCACCATGTCCTTCATGTGCCGCTGCGGCACTGTCTGCCAGCCCCAGCTGCCGATGCCCTTGGTCATTTTGGCAAAGCCCGCCGGCAGGTGATAGAAGGGATGCCAGTCGCGACCGCCGGCTTCGAGCAGCAGAACGCGCGTTTGCGGGTTCTCCGAGAGCCGCGCGGCGAGCACAGAACCGGCCGAGCCTCCCCCGACGACGATGAAATCATAGGACGTCTTCATACGATGCTCCTACAGGCGCGGGATCGAGAGGCCGCCGTCGACGGGAACGACGGCGCCGCTGGCGAAGGCGAGGTTTCCCTCGGCCATCGGAACCACCACCCGGCCGATGTCTTCCGGCTGCCCCCAGCGCTGTGCGGGCACGAGCCCCCCTTCGATCCGGGCGGTGTACTTGTCCTTCACGCCGGCGGTCATCTCGGTTGCGATGATGCCGGGCCGAAGCTCGAACACGCCGATGCCGTGCGGCGCCAGGCGAACAGCGAAGAGTTCCGCCACCATCGCCGCTCCTGCCTTCGAGATGCAGTATTCGGCCCGTTCGATCGACGCCATGGCGGCGCTGACCGAGGTAACGAAGATCAGCGAACGGTAGACGTCGGAAGGTCGGGCGACCATGCGCCGGGCCACCTCCTGGGCGAAGAAGAAGGCGCCGCGCAGATTGACGCCGAGGACGAAATCGAAGCTCTCCGGGGAAAGATCGAGCATGTCGCCGCGCACCTTCGCCGGCACGCCGGCATTCGAGACAAGCGTTGTTACCGGTCCCATCTCGTTCTCGATCCGATCGAGCAGCGCACCTACCCTGTCGATCTCCTGCAGGTCGTGCCGGAAATAGCGCGCCCTGCCCCCGAGCCTTTCGAGCGCGGTCCCGACCTGCGGGGTGTCCGCCTCCGAACGCGATACCAGCGCTACGCGGTAGCCGGCGTCGACCAGGGCTTCGGCGATGCCGAGGCCGATGCCCTGCTGTCCGCCGGTAATGAGTGCGAGCCGTGTCACTGCTGGAACTCCGTTTCGGTGATGTGCCTTGCAGCCCTGAGCGCAAGTGCGGCGACGGTGAGCGCCGGATTGACGGCCGCCGAGGTGGGCAGGACCGACGCGTCGACGACGAAGAGGTTGCCGTGATCGTGGCTGCGGCCATAGCTGTCGACGACACTCGTCCGCGGATCGGCTCCCATGCGTGCCGTCCCGCACTGATGGGATGGTGTGCGCCGGTCGAAGGCGCGTGACAGCACCGCCGGATAGCCCGCCTTGCGCAAGAGCGCCTTGAGACGCGCGACGAGCGCCAGATGCGCTTCCCAATTGGAGCGCTTCCAGTCGAGCACGATTTGCCCGTCCTTCAGGCTCACCCGACTTTCGGGATTGGGCAGATCCTCGGACATCGCGTAGAGATCGATCGAGCGGGCGGCGATCCAGTGCGCGAGCCGCCGCGGCAGGGGCGAGCTCGCCGCAAGGATCGGACCGGTGATCTTGCCGAGCAGCTGGATGTTGCCGAGCGGCTCGCCATGCGGCCCGCCGGTGAGGTAGAAATCGTTGACCAGCAGGGTCTTCTGGTAAACCGACGGGTTGCGGCGGAGCGGATTGAGCGCCAGAACCGCCGAGCAATTGTGGTTCATGAAGTTGCGCCCGACCTGGTCGGAAGAGTTCGCAAGCCCGTTCGGATGGCGGCTGTCGGCGGACGCCAGGAGAAGCGCTGCCGAGCGGACCGCGCCGGCCGCAAGAACCACGAGCGGCGCCGTGATCACCTCGCGTTCGCCGCCCGCCTCGACCTCGACGCCGGTGATGCGGCCGTCTTCGGACGCAAGCAGACGCCTTGCCTCGCAACCCGTCAGCAGCGTGACATTCGGGTGCGCAAGAGCCTTCGACAGGCAGGCCGTCTCGGCGTCCATCTTGCCACCGCAGGTGTCCGGGAAGGCATCCCAGGTCGTCCGGCCGCCGGCGAGCCAGCGCTCGATGTCGACCCCGAGCGGCAGTGAGGCCGGATGCAGGCCGACCCGGCCGAGCCGCCGGCGAAGATCGGCAATCGCGGGTTCATCGGGAACCGGGGGATAGGCGTATTGGCCGGAGTGAGAGGGTTCCGTCGGATCATCACCGAGCGCACCCCGCACCTGAAAGAGCGTCTCCGCCTGCTGATAGAAGGGTTCGAGCTCGTCGTAGCCGATCGGCCAGCCCGGCGTCGTTCCACCGATATGGCGCTGCGGTGAAAAATCCTCGCGGCGATAGCGGATGAGAACGGCGCCGTAGAACTTGGAATTGCCCCCGACATAGTAGTAGTTGCCCGGATTGAAGGGATGCCCCTCCCCGTCCAGCCAGGTTTCCTTCGGCCGGAACCGCGCTCTCCCGAAGATTTCCTCCGGGTCGCGGTCGGCCGCAGACGGCGTCAGCCGTTCTCCCTTCTCGATGATGAGGATCCGCCGGCCGCTCGGCGCCAGGGCGGCCGCGAGTGTGGCGCCGCCCATGCCCGAGCCGACAATGATGATGTCTGGGACGATATCCGGGATTGTATCGGGAGCGTTCATGGCCGGATGCGTTCTTCCGTCTTCGGATCGAAGGCGACGGCCTTTTCCATGTTGACGGCGAAGTCGAAGACCTGACCGGCATGAATGTCGGTATCGGCACGCATGCGGCCGATCACATCCTTGCCGCCGAGCGTCATGGTGACGAAGGTGTCGGAGCCGGCCGGCTCTGTGACGACGACCCGGTTCTGGAGAGCGACGATGTTCGTCGACTTGCGGTCCGCACCCTCCGGGTCGGTGATCGCTTCCGGCCGGATGCCGAGGAGGATTTCCCTGCCATCCCAGGCAACGAGGTTCTGCTGGCTGAAACGCAGGTGTTGCTCGCCGCCCTCGCCGTCCGTGACTGCGGCATGCGGCGCTCCGTCACGGACGACGACGCGGGCCGGCAGCACGTTCATTGCCGGGCTTCCCATGAAGGTCGCGACGAAGACGTTGGACGGCGTGTCGTAGATCTCCTTCGGCGTTCCGAGCTGCTGGATATAGCCCTTGTTCATCACCGCGATCCGGGTCGAAAGCGTCATCGCCTCGATCTGGTCGTGAGTGACGTAGACGATCGTCGTCTTCAGCTTCTCGTGCAGCTTCTTGATCTCGGTGCGCATGTCGACGCGCAGCTTGGCGTCGAGGTTGGAAAGCGGCTCGTCGAACAGGAAGACGTCCGGGTCGCGCACCAGTGCGCGGCCCATGGCGACACGCTGCCGCTGCCCGCCGGAGAGCTGGCCCGGTTTGCGGTCGACCAGATGGTCGATCTGCAGGAGCCTGGCAACCTCGGTGAGCGCCTTCTCCCGCTCGGGCTTCGGCACGCCGTGCATTTCCAGCCCGAAGGTGATGTTCTGGCCGACCGTCATGTTGGGATAGAGCGCGTAGGACTGGAACACCATCGCGATGTTGCGCCTGGAGGGATGCACGCCGTTGACCACCCGGCCCCTGATGGCGATCTCGCCCGAGGAGATGTTCTCGAGGCCGGCGATCATGCCGAGAAGCGTGGACTTGCCGCAGCCGGACGGTCCGACCAGCACGAGGAATTCGCCTTCTTCGACCGAAATGTCGACGCGATGGAGCACCTCGAGCTGTCCGTAGGACTTGGTGACGTTGTTGATGTCGAGAAAGCCCATGTTCTTATCCTTTGACTGAGCCCGCCATCAGCCCGCGCACGAAATAGCGGCCGGCGACGATGTAGACGAAGAGGGTGGGAAGCGCGGCGAGGATCGCGCCGGCGAAGTGGACGTTGTATTCCTTCACGCCGGTCGACGACTGCACCAGATTGTTGAGCGCCGCCGTCATCGGCTGGCTGGTGCCGCCGAAGGAAACGCCGAACAGGAAGTCGTTCCAGATGTTGGTGAACTGCCAGATCACGGAAACCACGGTGATCGGCCCGGAAACCGGCAACAGGATGCGCCAGAAGATACGGAAGAAGCCCGCGCCGTCGATCTGGGCCGCCTTGACGAGTTCCGTCGGGAAGGTGGCGTAGTAGTTGCGATAGTAGAGCGTCGTGAACCCGATGCCGTAGACCACATGGACGAGAATGAGACCCGGCACCGAGCCGGCGAGCCCCAGCTTGCCGAGCACGAGCGCCATCGGGATCAGCACGATCTGGAACGGGATAAAGCAGGAAAACAGCATCAGCCCGAAGATGATCGTGTCGTATCTGAAGCGCCACTTGGTGAGCACGTAGCCGTTCAGCGCACCGACGATGGTGGAGATTGCGACGGCGGGGACCACCATCAGGATGGAATTCAGGAAATAGGGCTTGAGGCCGGTCGGCGAGACGCCGATCTGCGCAGTCGACCAGGCGGATTTCCAGGCCTCCAGCGTCCAGGTCCGAGGCAGCGCCATCATGTTGCCGCCGGTGATCTCCGGGAGCGGCTTCAGCGAGTTGATGCCCATGACATAGAGCGGCAACAGGTAGAAGAGCGCAAAGAGAAGCAGCACGAGGTAGATGAAGGTACGGGCGACGCGGCCGGTCCTGACCGCAGTGTCCTGGCTGACGGCAGACATCAGTGCTTCTCCTTCAGCTCGGCATAGAGATAGGGAACCATGATCGCGGCGATCGTCATCAGCATGATGACCGCCGAGGCCGCGCCGACCCCCATCTGGTTGCGGGTGAACGTATAGGAATACATGAAGGTCGCCGGCATTTCGGTCGCCCGGCCGGGACCGCCGCCGGTCAGCGCGATCACGAGGTCGTAGGACTTGATCGCCAGATGGCTGAGGATGACGAAGGCCGAAAGGAAAGCGGGCCTCAGGAGCGGAATGACGATGCGGCGATAGAGCTGCAGACTGGAGGCGCCGTCGATCTGGGCGGCCTTCAGGATTTCGTTGTCGATCCCGCGAAGCCCGGCGAGAAACATGGCCATGACGAAGCCGCTGGTCTGCCAGACCGCCGCGATCACGATCGTGTAGATCGCCATGTCATTGTCCTTGATCCAGGTGAAGGTGAAACTCTCCCAACCCCAGAGCCGCATGATCCGCTCGAGCCCGATGCCGGGATCGAGGAACCATTTCCATGCCGTGCCGGTGACGATGAAGGAGAGCGCCATCGGGTAGAGATAGATCGGCCTGAGAAACCCCTCGCCGCGGATCTTCTGGTCGAGGAAGATTGCAAGACCGAGGCCGAGCGCCGTGCAGATGACGATGTAGAGGCTCGCGAAGATCGCGATGTTGACGATCGCGATGTGCCAGTTTTCGAGCGCCCAGAGCCGCGTGTAGTTGCTGAGACCCACGAAGGTATAGAGCGGCAGCATCTTCGATCCGGTGAAGGAGAGGAAGATGGTGAACAGGATGAAGCCGTAAACGAAGACGAGCGTCACCGCGAGGGAGGGTGCGAGCACCACCTTCGGCAGCCAGTCCTGTAGGCGCGTGCGCATATCGGCCCGCGTTGAGCTTGTCATGGGTCTCCTCCCTGTCCCTGTCGATCCATGCCGGGCGAGCCCTCTCTGCGTCGCCGGCGAATGACCGGGCGGCGGCAGCCACCGCCCGGCATCTGCGGTTACTTGGTCGCCGCAACTGCCTCGGCGAGCGCCTTTGCCGCTTCCGCACCGTCCTTGTAGCCACCGTTGAAGGCCTTGGTGACAACGTCGTAGACAGCGTTCTTGACCGCTGCCGGCGCCGCATGGCCGTGGGCCATCGAGCCGAACAGCGTGCCGCCGGAGCTCGCCTCCGCCAGATCCTTCATGCCCCTCTTGCCGCAATCGTCGAAATCAGCATCCGGTACGTCGGTGCGAGCCGGCACCGAACCCTTGACGACGTTGAAGGCCGACTGGAATTTCGGGCTCTCGATCGAGGAGGCCATCGCCATCTGGGCCCTGACCTTGTCGTCGCCCGAAACGTTGAACATCGCGAACTGGTCGGAGTTGAAGGTGACCGACCCTTGCGTTCCCGGGAAGCGGATGCAGACGAAATCGGCACCCGGCTTCTTGCCGGCCTTCAGGAATTCGCCCTTGGCCCAGTCGCCCATCATCTGCATGCCGGCCTTGCCGTCGATCACCATCGCGGAGGCAAGGTTCCAGTCGCGGCCGGAGAAGTTGTCGTCGGCATAGGTCCTGAGCTTCATCAGCCGGTCGAAGGCATCGGCCATGTCGGCGCCGCCGAGCGTTTCCTCGTCGAGGTCGACGAAGGCCTTCTTGTAGAAATCGGTGCCCTTCGAGAGAACGACACCGTCGAAGACGGTCGCATCCTGCCAGGGCTGTCCGCCATGGGCGAGCGGGGTGATGCCGTTCGCCTTCATCTTGTCGAGCACGGCGACCAGCTCGTCCCAGCTTTCCGGCGCCTTGCCGCCGGCCGCATCGAGTGCTGCCTTGTTGATCCAGACCCAGTTGGTCGAATGGACGTTGACCGGGGCCGCGATCCAGTGACCGTCATACTTCGAGAACTTCTGCAGGGCTTCCGGGACGACCTTGTCCCAGCCTTCGGCGGTCGCCACCTCGTCGAGATTGCCGAGAGCACCCTGTTCGGCCCAGTCGAGAATGTCGAAGCCGAGCATCTGCACGGCGGTCGGTGGATCACCGGCCGTCACACGGGCACGAAGGGCGGTCATTGCCGCTTCGCCGCCGCCGCCGGCCACCGGCATGTCGACCCAGCCGATGCCCTTCGTGTTCAAATCCTCCTTGAGAACGTTCAGGGCTGCGGCTTCGCCACCCGAGGTCCACCAGTGAAGCACCTCGACATCGGTGGCATGAGAGATGCCGGCGGTGCCCGCCAGCATGGTACCGGTAATCAGCATGGTCTTGAAAAGGCTACGCATGTTTTCCTCCTGTGTTATGCGTTGCTTTCATCGATTCCAAAGATCTGTCAGCCGCGGACCCAGTTCGCCCGCGTGCGCCCGACCCGCATGACGACCGACTTGACCTCGAGGAATTCCTCGAGACCGTAGCGGCCGTTTTCTCTTCCCTGACCGCTCTGCTTGTAGCCGCCGAAGGTGACTTCGGGGAAACCGTCCATCCAGGTGTTGGTCCAGACCGTGCCTGCCTCGGCGCGGCGCGCGAAGGCAAGGCAGGTGTGGACGTTCTCGCTCCACACGCCGGCCGAAAGACCGTAGGCGGCGTCGTTGGTCAGCGCAATCGCCTCGTCGAGCGTGCGGAAGGTGAGCACCGAGAGCACCGGCCCGAAGACCTCCTCGCGCGCAATCGCCATGTCGGCGGTCACGCCGGTCACCACGGTCGGCGCGAAGAACCGGCCCGGCAGGCCGGGATGCGAAACGGGCGCGCCCCCGAGCTTGAGGCTTGCCCCCGCCGCCAGCGCATCCGCAACATAGCCGGCGATCTTCTCCTGGTGGGCCTGCGAGATGATCGCGCCAACCTGCGTTTCGGGGTTGAGCGGATCACCGAAGGCGACCTTCTTCGAAAGCGCCACGACCTTCTCGACGAGCGCCTCGGCAATATCCTCGTGGACGATGATGCGGCTGCCGGAATTGCAGCATTCGCCGGCGTTGAAATAGACGCCGAAGGTGATCGCGTCGGCGGCACTTTCGAGGTCGGCATCGGGAAAGACGACCTGCGGGTTCTTGCCACCGAGTTCGAGCGCCACCTTTTTCAGTGTCGTTGAGGCGGCCGCCGCGATCGCCTTGCCGACCGTGGTCGAGCCGGTGAAGCTCACCATGTCGACATCCGGATGCTCGGTCATCAGCGCGCCGACCGGCTGGCCGAAGCCGAGCACGATGTTGACGACACCCGCCGGCAGCCCGGCCTGAAGCAGGAGTTCGCCGAGGATGACCGTCGTCGACGGCGTCATCTCCGACGGCTTGATGACACAGGTACAGCCGGCGGCAAGCGCGAAGGGCAGCTTCTGGCTCAGGATCCAGAAAGGAAAATTCCACGGCGTGATGATCGAAACGACCCCGATCGGCTCCTTCAGCACCATGGCGAGCATGTCTTCGCCGAGCGAATTATGACTGTCGCCGTGCATCGTGCGGGCAAGCGACGCCGCATAGCGCCAGAGATCGGCCGCGCCGGCAATCTCGCCGCGCGCCTGGCTGATCGGCTTTCCGCTTTCGAGCGTTTCGAGCAGCGCCATGCGCTCGACATTGGCTTCGATCAGGTCGGCGACCTTCAGCAGAAACATCGCGCGTGCCTTGCCGGAGATGCGGCTCCACCGCCCGTCGTCGAAGGCCTTGCGCGCCGCCTCGATCGCGGCTTCCGTCTCTACCCGGCCGGCGCGGGCGGAGCGGCTGACGAGAATGCCGTGCGAGGGCGAGGTCCGGTCGAAGGTCTCGCCGTCGTGGCTCTCTCTCCAGATGCCGTCGATCAGGTGCCGGCCCTCGAAGGGGGCTTTCGGCAGGGCTGCCTCGACGGCGGCGGTCATGGTCATGTCGCTCATGGTCACTGTCCCGAAAAAACCGGTTTGCGTTTGTCGCGGAAGGCCGCAACACCTTCGTTGCGGTCGGCGCTGGCCGCGATCGCAGCGCTTCCGAGCGCCTCGATCATTGCCGCCTGGTCCTCGCCGCAGCCGGCATGGATCATGAACTTGGCGACCTCGACGGCCCGCGGCGAGAGCTCCGCGACCTTTGCCGCGATCTCGACGGCCGCCTGGCGAGGATCATCGGCGATCTCCGCGACGAAACCGAGCTGCAGGGCGCGCTCGGCACCGATGCGCCGCCCGAAGAGCGCCATTTCCTTGATGACAGCTTCCGGCAGCAGACGGGCAAGCCGCTGCGTGCCCGACCAGCCCGGCACGATGCCGACATGGGCCTCGGGAAGGGCGAGCGTCGCCTTCGGCGCCATCACGCGGATGTCGCAGGCGGCCGCAAGTTCCAGCCCGCCGCCGAAGGCGTGGCCGGAAATCACGCCGATGACGGGTCTTGAGAACCGGGCAAGCCGGTCGAAGATCCGGTGGCCGTCGCGGACCCAGTGGCGGGCGAACTCCGCCGGCGAAAGGTCGCCCCAGGCATTGATGTCCGCACCGGCGCAGAAGGCCCGCGCCCCTTCCGCCGTCACCATCAGGCAGGCGATGTCCGTCCGGCGCTCGACGGTGTCGAGATGCCCGGCGAAGTCCTGCAGCATCGCGACAGTGAACGCGTTGAGCTTGGCGGGATTGTCGAGCCGGATCTCGGCGAGCCGGCCGTGGATATCGAGATGAACCGTACTCATGGCGTCCACCCCATCGGTGCCTCGGACAGCAGCCTGCGGTCGATCGTCACCGCATCCGGCGCGACCCGGACACGTCCTTGCGAGGCATTGACGATGTCCCGCTCCGGCTCGATGCCGGGCATGATCTCGGTGGCGACGAGGCCGTCCCCGGTCAGCTGCATGACGCAACGCTCGGTGACATAGAGCACGTCCTGACCTTGCAGTCGCGCACGCTGGCCGGAGAAGGTCACGTGCTCGACCTTCTCCACCATCTTGGTGAACTTGCCCGGCTTGGTCACGCGGATACCCTCCGCGGTCAGCTGTACCTCCGCACCCGCCTCGAACCAGCCGGAAAAGACGATCTTGCGGGCCTGCGCGGTGATGTCGACGAAGCCGCCGCAGCCCGCCGTGAGATAGGGTTTCTTGCCGAGCTTGGAGACGTTGACATTGCCCTCGACATCGACCTCGAGGAAGGAGAGGAACGACACGTCGAAACCGCCGCCCTGGAAATAGATGAACTGCTGCGGCGAGGGTACGAAACCGTCGGCGTTGGAGGCGCAACCGAAGGCGAAGTCGGTGAGCGGCATGCCGCCGACGGCACCCTGCTCGATCGCCCAGGTCACCGCGTCAGGATGGCCCTCCTCGAGCAGGATGCGCGGCACCTGCGCGCTGATGCCGAAGCCGAGATTGGCGGTCATGCCACGCTTCAGCTCGAATGCGGCCCGGCGCGCGATCACCTTCTCGACACCGTGCTCGGCGAGTTTGAAGCTCGACCACGGCCGCATGATCTGGCCGGAGATCGCCGGATCGTAGGGCGTCTCGCAGGTCTGCTTCTGGTCTGGATCGATAACCACGAGGTCGACGAGGTGACCCGGTACCCGCACGTCGTGCGGCCGGAGGCTGCCGGCAGCCGTCATGCGCTGCACCTGCGCGATCACGACGCCACCGTGGTTGCGCACGGCAATCGCCTGTTCCAGGCCGCCGAGATAGGCGCCCTCGTGCTCGTAGGTGAGGTTGCCGCGCTCGTCGGCCGTCGTCGCCCGCAGGATGCAGACGTCCGGCACGATATTCGGAAAATGCAGCCAGGTTTCGCCCGCGAACTCCACCCGCGCGACGATCGGTCGGGCGGCGGCCTTCGCGTTCATGGCGCAACCCTCGCGCCGCGGATCGACGAAGGTGTCGAGACCGATACGGGTGAGGACACCCGGCCTGCGGGCGGCCGCCTCGCGGTGCATGTCGAACATGATGCCGGAGGGCACGTTGTAGGCCTCGATGCGATCCTCGACGATCATCTTCCAGATCTCGGGCATCGGCAGGCTCGAAGGGCCGGACGGGTAGGAGCCGGCGAGAACGCGACTGATCAGGCCATCCCTGGCGATGTGGTCGATGCCCTTGACGCCGTACATGTCGCCGGCAGCGATCGGATGCAGCATGGTCAGGCCGCGCGGATGGCCCTCGTCGTCGAAGCGTTTTCCGAGCGCTGCCAGAACGAGATCGGGGCAGCCGAGGGCGGAGGAGGACGAGACGGTGACCACCGCCCCGTCGGGAATGCGCGCAACGGCCTCTGCCGCCGAAACGAGCTTGCTCATTTGGCTCCCCCATAGTCGACGTCGACAGCGGCACCCGTCAGCGCGGCCTCGCGAACGGCAAGCGCGACAGCAAGCGACTTGACGCCATCCCAGCCGGTCGCGGCCGGCCCGCCATGGCCGGCGACAGCCGCATGGAAGCGCCGAACCGCCTCGCCGTAAAGATCGTGGGGATCGTAGGCGACCGGTTCTCGGCCGGCCGCGGTCACGAGTTCGATCTCGCCGACCGGATTCTGCGTCATCACACCCCTGGCGAAGATGGAGCCTTCGGTGCCGTGTACCTCGAGGCCGGTTCCGGCGAACGGATGGGTGAAGCTCTCGTGGCTCATCACCATCACGCCGGAGGGCATCGTCCAGACGGACATGACTGAATCCTCGACACCCTGCCCGAGCCCCGACGCAGCCATCTGCGCGACCACGGTCTTCGGATCCTCACCCGTGAGGAAGCGGACGACATCCGCATCATGCACGGTGATGTCGGGGATCACCCCGCCGCCGGCCGCGGGAGAATTGATGCGCCATCCCTGCAGGTTCTCCGGCAGGTGGACGGCGTGATGGACCCGCAGCGACAGCACCCGTCCGATCCGCCCGTCGCGGATCAGGGACTGGACGGCACGATGACTACCCGAGCAGCGGAGATGATGGTTGGTCGCGAAGACAACGCTTTTCTCTTCAGCCGCACGCACCATCGAGACGGCATCGGCAAGCGACATCGCCAGCGGCTTTTCGCAGAGAACGTGCTTGCCTGCCGCAATCGCAGCCAAGGCCTGAGGCAGATGTTTCTCGTTGGTGGTGGAGATGTAGACGGCATCGACGTCGGGATCGGCGACCGCTTCCTCGACGGTGATGCCGGAAAGAGGAATGCCGTGCATCGCCGCAAACGATGCACCGCGCTCGGCCGATGCGCTCACCACGCGGACAATCTCGCCGCCCTCGGCCCACAAAGCCCGGATCATATACTGCGCGGCGATGGTGCTCGCCCCGATCAGCGCCCAGCGCATCTCCGTCCTCCCTGATCGAATTTAGATCGTTCCAATTTCTATATGGAACGTTCCAAATCTTGTCAACGAGGAAAATCGCACGAGCGAGGTAGCGATTGCATCAGGAGGTTCGCCGCTCGTCGGGCTCGACCGCCGGCAACGAATGGCCGACCGGCGGCAACGGTCACCTGTTCACACGATTGGCAACGGCGGTGTCGCTACCTGCCTATCGCCTCGCGGTGCGCCGGCTATCCGCACTTGCGGCTTCCGGCCCTTTCCTCTCCGCCATCGCCCGGACAAGGAGCAGCATGACGAGGGCCTGGCCGTAGGGCGCCGGAACATTGGGGATCTGCCGGTAGA
This sequence comes from Ciceribacter sp. RN22, assembly GCF_024054295.1. Classification (NCBI taxonomy): domain Bacteria; kingdom Pseudomonadati; phylum Pseudomonadota; class Alphaproteobacteria; order Hyphomicrobiales; family Rhizobiaceae; genus Ciceribacter; species Ciceribacter sp. RN22. The sequence goes on along the minus strand of NZ_JAMXLD010000002.1, from coordinate 310,526 downwards.
AATCGAGCGTATGCCCCATCGGCGTGCCGTCGGAGACCTCGAGTACGATCCCGTCGTCGTCGATCCGCGCCAGCACCGCCTCAAGCGCCTTGTCGGCGACCGGCTTCAGTCCTGCGTCCAGCAGGCCGAGATCAATGCCGCGCAGGATACCGTAGGCGATCGCCGCCGTGGCAGACGTCTCCTCCGGCGAACCCGGATCGCAGACCAGGGTGCAGAACATGCCGTTGTCGCGCTGGTGGGCGGCAAGCGTCCTCACCTGCGACCGCAGCACGAAAGTGAGATGCCGCCGCAAATGGTCCGGCACGTGGGAGACGAGACTGAAAAGCTCCGGGATCGCAACGGTGATCCACGAGTTGCCCCGCGCCCAGAAAGCCCTGGCGAAATTGTGCCGGCCGTTGAAGGTCCAGCCGTGATACCAGAGGCCCGTCACCGGATCGGCGAGATAGCGTTCGTGCACGAGAAACTGGTAGAAGGCCTCCTCGATCCAGTCCTGCCGGCCGAAACGCTGACCGGCGCGGGCGAGAAAGAGGCACGTCATGAACAGCGTGTCGTCCCAGAGTTCACCGTCGTTCATCCGCTCCTTCACGACGTGCTGGAAGCCGTCATCCTCGGTGCGCGCGAGCTTCGTCATCAGCCAGTCGGCCCAGTCCCGGACCAGCGCCTCCCAGTCCGGACGGTCGACATGGTCGATCAGCACGCTGAGCGCCAGCATCGGCGAAGACGAGTTGACCTGGCGCGGCGGCAGGCCGCGGCCGATCTGCCAGTCGTACCACCGAGCGATCGCGTCCATCAGCGAGCGGTCGCCGACCGCCTCGGCGTGGCGGATCAATCCGTAGATGCCGACGCCGACCTCCCAGTCCCATTCATCGAACTGCAACTGGTAGGCGCCATCGGGCGCGGCGACCGTCTCGTTGATTCCCTTCAGGCGGGCAAGGCCCAGCGCAACGCGGGAGAGAGTCTCGGAAAGTAGCTCGGGCTCGATCAACATCGGCGATCCTGTCACAAGAGAAGATGGTCAGAAGGAATAGGCGTCGAAATGCCGGATGGCGGGGTCGAGGCTTCGGTTGGGGAAGACGTAAGGCTTGCCGTCGACCGTCAGTCCCTCATCCCAATCGAGGGCGAGCGCAGTCCGGCCCGGTCGATCGAGAACGAGCTGAGCGGCCGCGTCGAACGACACGGAGACACCGGTGAGGTGGTCCCGGAAGGCCGCGAAGTCCGCGGGACTGGAGCCTTCCCCGACCACCGCCACCCAGCCGCAACGACGACCTTCGGCGCGGAACTCGATGCCGGCGCCCGGGCCTGCGGTGATCGCTTCGATCCGGCTCGTCGCCAAAAGTCCGGCGAAGCCCCGCCCTGCCCTGAGCACGATCCAGTTACCAAGGCGCTCGACCGCATCGAAGGCATCAGACTCGACGTAGGCATGTGTGAAGGACTGGCGGGCATTCTTGCCGAGGTCGAAGAGCAGCATCGCGACGTTTTCGTACTGTGCCACGCGCGGCAGCGAACCGTTGCCGGCCCAGTAGGAAGGGCGCTGATTGCCCCAGGGATCGTCCTCGCCGGGATGGTTGATCCAGGCACGGGCAAAGGGATCGGCGGCGAAGCGCAGGTCGACGACATGCTGCTGATGTCCGCGGCCGCCGGGCTTGCCGTCGACCATCGACGACAGTTGGACCGCAGACGTCTTGTACAGCGCCAGCCGCGCCGCCTCGTCGTGTCCCTGCACGTAATGCGCCGTCAACGCCTTGCCGGGCTCGGGCTCCACGATGGCACAGGCCGTTTCGGGCGGCTCGTAGCCGCCGGCGCAGAACATCGGTAGCGCCGCCACGCCGTCGTTGAGCCAGCCCTTGCCGAAGGCGACGGTCGCAAAAGGCGCAAGCTCCGTCAGCGGCCCGGCGCGCAGCTCCTTGTCGTAGGCACGCCCCATGGTGCCGGCGGGGACACCGGCCAGCGTGTGCAGCCCGATCATCACCATCAGCCGGTCGAGCAACGCCCGCGCGCGCGCCCTGATGGCACCGTCACCCAGATGTTCCAGCGCCAGCAGGCCGATGAAATCGATGGGGTAATAGGCGGCGGAGTTCCATTCCGCGAGCCCGTGACGTTCGACGGAATCGAACCATTTCGAAAGCCGTTCCTCGCCGAGGCGGGCCTGTTCGCTGCCTCTGCGCCCGGAACAGGTGAAGGTTTCCTCCGGCAGCAGGCGGCCGGCCAGATATTGGGAGACATGGAAGCACAGCACATGGTTCTCGCTCCAGAACCACATGACGTCGTTGCCTGGCTCGTCGACCCAGTAGCGGTAGTCGAGAACCGCCCGCCGGATCTCGCGACGGGTCGCCTCGGGCAGACCGTCACGATAATCCGAGTAGAGCCAGAGCAGCGGCACCATCACGAAGTCGGAACAGTCACGGCGCTCGTCGACGGCGGCCAGCGTGTCGGCGACGATCGCGTGAACCATGGCATCCGCCGACCGGCCCGTTGCCATGATGGCAATCGCCCGGCCTATCCGCGCCTCGCCGTTGGCGGCGGCGTAGTCAAGAGCCAGCGCCTTGCGCTCTGCCAGTGTCCTATCCGAAAAATCGCGGAACGGGGCGGCGAACGTGGCAAAGGCGATGTGTCGGGTGACCTGGTTGTCTCCGACGGCGAACGTGAGTTCCAGCGGGTGATAGCCATCGGCAAGCGCATCCGCACCGGGCAACTCGACCAGGGTCTCGCCAGATTCGAGAATTCCCACAGCATCGAGAAGCGGGGGCTTGTCGCTCATGTGCACGCTCGGGAGGATGCGGCCGCGCACGGTGACGTCAACGCTTGTCGGCCGTTCCACCCTGAGCCGCAGCCGTCCGTCACGTACGTGCAAGGGATCCGGCCGCACCTCCGCCGCGAGGTCCTTCAACAGCCCGACGGTCGCGCCCGAAATCTCCACCGGCAGCCGCGCCATGAGTGTATCGGGACCAAGCAACGTCAGCTCGAAATACCAGAGCGCGTCGCGCTCGGCGAGTTCTTCGGTGAGCACCACCACTTCGGAACCACCGGCCTTCAGCGGCAACCGGATTTCGGTTTCGGATTCCCTGTTGCGGCGGAAGGGTTCGAACACCGCGCACTCGACGCCATCCACCCAGATCCGCACGCCGCCGCAAGTGGCAAGCCGAAAGGTGTGGTCACCGGAGCGCGCCGGGACGAGTTTTGTCTTCAACCAGCGTGCGAGCCGCGTCGGGCGATGCCAGAACCCGGAGAATTCCACCCGCCGGTTGAAACCAGGTAGGTAGAGCCCGTCGATCTCGAAATGGTGCCGGAAGGCTACGCGGCGGGTCTCTAGCTCCCGCCACAGCGCCACCCGGCACGGCAGGTCGCCGACATCGACGAAGCCGTTGACGAAACGGTAGTTGACCCGATCCTCGGCAAGCGCTGGCTCGCCCGGATAGAGACGGGCCTCGACCGGCGACATGGCCCAGGCGGTCACCGTCTCGCCCGGCGCAACGGTAAAGTCAGTAGCGGATGTGGTTTCGGCGAAGCGCGGTGCGGTCATGACGACACCTCCGGGCACAACGCCAGCTCCGGCAAGCTGAGCTCGATCCGTTCGAGGAGCTCCGGCAGCTTCCAGATGTGCGAGATGGTGAAGAGCGGGCGCTCGCGGCGCAGACGCGGCGTGTGACTGCGCCGTGTCGACCAGGAGAGAAACACGCTCATCATGCCGAAGCGGTTGGCGCCGAGAACATCTCGCTCGAGATTGTTGCCGACCATGATACTGCGAACCCGGTCCACGTCGGTCAGGCCGAGTGCCTCCATTGCCGCGGAGAACATTTTCCCCGAGGGCTTCAATTCGCCAACGTCGCCGGAAATGACGTGGGCTTCGAAGCGCTCCCACAGGCCGTATGCACCGAGGACGTTCTCGAAGGTTGCGCGCGGCCCGTCGGCGACCAGAGCGAGCCGGTAACCGCTGCGCGAAAGCTGCTCCACCACCTCGCCCGCGCCCGGCATGAGCGCAGCCTTCACCACGATCTCGGTTCCCGGGATCTTTTCCTCCGTCGCTTCGTCGACCAGGGTGTCGCCGCAATCGAGGAAAACGGCGGCAAGATGGGGGACAGTCGCCGGCAGCGCCGCCACAAGGGACGATACCTTTCCGGGAATCCACGCCTCGAGCTGCGGCCAGGGCACCAGCGTCAATCCCTCGCCGGCATCGCTGTCGCGGCCGAAGTGCCAGGCGGGCGTGAACCGCATGCGCTTCAGCTTCAGCGTGGCGAGCCGGTTTTCGAGCGCGCTCGCACCGATCAGTCCGCGGTCGGAAAACCGGTTCGACAGATGGACGCCCTGCGCGCCGGCAAAGGCGCCGCACATGCCCTCGATCAGCAGACCGGCTTTCGCCCGCATCTCGCCGGGGTCCGCCCAATGCGCGTGCTTTCCCGGTTCGAGATAGAGGACCGGCCGCGGCCCCTCGACGGGCAACGAACCGTCCGGCCGTGTCATCGTGCGCCGCGCGCCGTGGCGCGAGGCCTCCACCTTCACCACCCGCCCGGCCGCATCGACATGCACCCAGACATGCTCCAGATCGTAAAGGTGCTGGATGTCCCAGTCGTACCAGATGACATACTCGATCACACAGTCCGCGACTGGCCGGATCATGAATTTGGAGGAGACGGACTGCGCCTCTCTCCGATAAACCGTGTAGCCGGCCGCGAGCGGACGGAACGGTTCCCGGTCGTCGAGCCTCAAGAGCGGGCGATGTCGCCCGGCGAGTGCGAGATCGGGGTCCTCGGCCGATCCCGTGAGCGCGACAGGCATGGTGGAGAGAACATTCATGCCGCGGGCACCCCGGTGAGTTCGAGGTTTTCCGCGTGGTGGCAGCGCGCCTGCCGGCCCGGCAGCACGGTCCGGAGCTCCGGAATCTCCTTGCGGCAGCGCTCGTCGGCATAGGCACAGCGCGGATGGAACGGACAACCGGAGGGAACATTCATCGCGTCCGCGATCTCGCCCTTGAGGGGTACGCGCTTGCGCGTGCGGTTGCCACGCGGGTCGGGTTGCGGGACGGCCGCAAGCAGGGCCTCGGTATAGGGATGCAGCGGCCTTGCGAACAGGGCGTCGGTCTCGCCGACTTCCATCAGGCGGCCGAGATACATGACGCCCACCCGGTCGGAGATATGCTCGACCATGCCGAGATCGTGGGTGATGAAGAGGTAGGTGAGGCCGAACTGCTCCTGCAGGTCCTGCATCAGGTTGATGTTCTGCGCCGCGACCGACACGTCGAGCGCAGAGACGGCCTCGTCCGCGGCGATGAAACGCGGCTGAAGCGCGAGCGCCCGGGCAATCCCGATCCTCTGGCGCTGGCCACCGGAAAAGGCGTGCGGGTAGCGCGAGGCGTATTCGGGGCGAAGGCCGACGAGCTGAAGCAATTCCGCGACACGGTCGGCGATTTCCGCCCGCGTGCCGACGCCATGGATCACCAGCGGTTCCCCGACGAGATCGAGCAGCGTCATGCGCGGATCAAGCGAGGAATAGGGATCCTGGAAGATCATCTGCATTTCGCGCCGGATCTGCCTCAGGTCGCGGTCGGAGAGACTGGTGATGTCGACCACCTCTCCGTTCTCGCGCCGGAAGAGGATCTCGCCGCCGGTGAGATCGTAGGCCCTGAGGATCAGCCGAGCGATCGACGACTTGCCGGAGCCGCTCTCGCCGACGAGGCCGAAGGTCTCGCCCTTGCGGATGTCGAAGGAGATGTCGTCGACCGCCTTGACGGTCGCGATCTCGCGATGCCGCCAGCCGCCGAAGACCGGGAAGTGCTTCTTCGCACCGCGGACGGAGATCAGAACCTCGTCATCCATCGAGAGTGCCTTGGTGGGTTGGAACGTCATTCGGCGGCCTCCGGAAGAACCTCACCGGCAAGATGGCAACGCGCCACCTGTCCGCTCGGAAACCTCGCCTCAGCCGGCACAACGACGTCACAGCGGCCCGCGACCGCATGGTCGCAACGCGGATGGAAGGAGCAGCCCTGCGGCACGCTGTAGGGGTCCGGAACCGAGCCCCGGATCGTGCGCAGGCGCCGCGTCTTCTCCCCGCCGAGCCGCGGGATCGAACGCAGCAGAGCCTGGGTATAGGGATGCTTCGGCTCGTAGAAGATCTCGTCGACGGTGCCCGTCTCGATCACCCGGCCGAGATACATCACCGCGACACGGTCGGCGATATCCGCCACCACGCCGAAATTGTGGGTGATGAAGACGATCGCCATGCCGAGCTCCTGCTGCAGGGATTTCAGGAGGTGCAGGATCTGGGCCTCGGTGGTGACGTCGAGCGCCGTGGTGGGCTCGTCGGCGATCAGCAGGGTCGGATCGCAGGCAAGCGCCAGCGCAATCATCGCCCGCTGGCGCATGCCGCCCGACAGATGGTGCGGATAACGATCGACGATGTCGTGCGGGCGCGGCATCTGCACCTTTGTGAGCAGCTCGATCGCCCGCGCCCTGGCTTCCGCCTTCGACACTTTGCGATGCAGCATGACGGTGCGCATGATCTGCGTTCCGATCGTGTGCACAGGCGACAGCGCCGTCATCGGCTCCTGGAAGACCATGCCGATCTCACCGCCGCGCAGGGCGCGCATCGTCCTACTCTGGCGATGCTCGGCGGAAATCAGCACCTCGCTGCCGTCCTTGCGGCGGAACCGGACACTGCCGCCGGCGTCGACCGCATTGGCGGCGGTCAACCGCATGATCGAGCGGGCGGTCACCGATTTGCCGGAGCCGCTCTCCCCGACGATACCGAGCACCTCGCCCTTGTCGACGTGGTAGGAGACCCCGTTGACCGCCCTGACGACACCGTCCCGGGTCGGGAAATGCACCGCTACGTCATGGAGCTCGAGGAGACGGCCCGGCGGCATGGCGTTCTGAGAAGTATTCGAAGGCTGTGACATGGTGGTCATCCGTCAATGGCCGTAGGGGTCGGCCGCGTCGCGAAGGCCATCACCGATGAAATTGAAGGCGAGCACCACGAGAACGACCGCCGCACCTGGCGCGAGAAGCCACGGCGCGAGCGAAATGGTGCGCAAGTTCTGGGCGTCCTGCAGCAGCACACCCCAGCTCACGACCGGCGGGCGAAGTCCGAGGCCGAGAAAGCTGAGCGCCGTCTCGCCGAGGATCATCTCCGGGATGGCGAGCGTGACGGCCGCGATGATGTAGCTGGTCATGGCCGGGAGCATGTGCCGGGTGACGATGCGATACTCCGAGGCGCCCGCGAGCCGGGCCGCCATGACGTAGTCTTCCGATTTCAGCGACAGGAAACGGCCGCGAACGACCCGCGCGAGATGTGTCCAGCCGATCAGCGACAGGATGATGGTGATCAGCACGTAGACGAACAGCGGATCCCAGCTGATCGGCAGTGCGGCGGCGAGCCCCATCCACAGCGGAATTGTCGGGATCGACCGGATGAACTCCATCAGCCGCTGGATCGCTGCATCGATCCACCCGCCGTAATAGCCGGAGACGGCACCGAGCGCGAGGCCGAGGACAAAGGAGAAGGCGACCCCGATCAGGCCGGCGGAAAGTGTCACGCGGGCGCCATAGAGAAGGCGGCTGAAGAGGTCGCGTCCGAGGGAATCCGTCCCCATGAGGCTGATCTTCTGGCGGCGGTCGTCGACCCCGAAGAAATGCAGTTTCGTTTCGACGAGACCGAGAAACCTGTAGGTCTCCCCTTCGACGAAGAAGCGGATCGGCAGCACCTTGCTTCGATCCTCCGCGTAGATCACCCGGGCCGTCTCCGGGTCGCGGGAGCGCTTCACCGCATAGACGAAGGGGCGTTGCAGATGCCCCTCGTGCAGGACGCGAACCACACTCGGCGGCGTGAAGGTATTGATGCGGTTGATCGTGTTCGGCGTGTACGGCGACATGAAGTCGGCAAAGATCGCGAGAAAGCCGAGGCAGGCCATGAAGACAAGCGAGACCACCGCCAGCTTGTGCTGGCGGAAACGCCACCAGACGAGCCTCCAGGGCTTGGCGGTGTAGCTTGCGTCGGCCTTGGCCTCGTCGAGAACCGCAAGGGGCGGAGACTCGATGAGCATGTCTGTCGTGGGATAGGTGCCGGTATCGGTCATTTGCGCCTCATGAGAACCGGATGCGCGGGTCGGACAGCGCCAGCAGAATGTCGGAGAGCAGCGTGCCGATGACGGTAAAGACGCTCAGGATCAGGATGAAACTGCCGGCCAGATACATGTCCTGCATCTTGAGCGCCTGCAGGAGAAGTGGACCGGTGGTCGGCAGGTTGAGCACCACGGCCGTGATCACGTCGCCGGAAAAGAGGGCCGGCAGTGCCCAACCGACGGTGGAGATGAACGGATTGAGGGCGATGCGGACCGGATAACGCCACACCACTGTGCGCTCGCCGAAACCCTGTGCGTAGGCGGTTTCCACATAGGGCTTGCGCAGTTCGTCCAGCATGTTCGCCCGCATGACGCGGATCAGCCCCGCCGCCCCGCCCGTCGCCAGGACGACCAGCGGGATCCAGATGTGCAAGAGCATGTTGACGATCTTCGGAAGGTCCCACGGTTGTCCCTCGAACTGCGGGGATACGAGCCCGCCGACGTCGAGGTTCAGCCAGATATAGGTCATCCACATCAGCACCAGGGCCAGCAGGAAATCCGGAATGCCCTTGCCGAGAAAGCCGAAGACGGTGAACACGTAGTCGAACACCGAATACTGCCGCGTCGCGGAATAGACGCCGACAGGTATGGCGATCAGCCAGGTGAAGACCATGCTGAGCGTCGAGATCAACAGGGTGAGGCCGAGGCGTTCCCAGATGAGATCGCCGACGGCGGCGTTCCACTCGAGCGACCGCCCGAAATCGCCGTGGAAGACAATGTTGGAGATCCATCGCCAGTATTGCACCAGCAGCGGGTCGTTCAGCCCGTACCGGGCCCGCATCAGCGCTTCCTCGGTTTCGCTGATGAAGTCGCCGCTGTTTCGAAGCTGGGCGGCATAGGCCGTCACGAAATCACCCGGCGGCAGCTGGATGATGACGAACGAAATGAACGAGACGAAGATCAATGTGGGGATAGCCCACATGGAGCGCGTGACAACATACTTCAGCACGACGCACCTCCTGTTCCCAACACGTCGCCCGGTCGCCGACATCCTTCCGCCGGATGGGGACCGGGATTCTCCCCGAGGTCCGAGACGGGGACCGCCGACACTTTCGAGCCGGCGGCCTGCCGTGATCTCCCGCGAACCTTCCGCCTATTGCGCCATCCACATCCGCTGCGTGGCGCCGAGACCGATGCCACGTGTGATGTCGTCCTCGATGAGGTCGTCGGGGAAGTTCATGAAGTTGTTCTTCACGACCGAAATGGCCGGCAACTCACCCACGACCCCGATGACCCAGCCTTGCGTGACAAAGGTCTTGATCAGGTCGTTGAGCGCCGCGTCCGCTTCCTTGCGGTCGGCAGCCTTGCCGGCTTTGTCCCAGTCGGCAAAGAGCGTGCGGATCGGATGGTCGGCCGGCGGCTCGATGCCGGAGGCCCCCTTGGTCGTGTACCAGATGTAGTACTGATGGGCGTAGGAATCGTTGCCCATCATGATGCGCGGGTCGGCCGCGACGACCGACAGGCGGTCGAATGGATACCATTGCATCTGGAACTCGTTGTTGTCGCGGTCGGCGTCCCACTGGGTGCGATCGATGATCCGCGGCAGCAGTTCGACGCCGATATCCTTGTAGTTGGCGGCGACGACTTCCATGGTCTTCGGGCCATTCGAATGCTCCATCTCCACCACGATCGACAGGCGCTTGCCGTCGGGCCGCAGGCGGAAACCCTCGCTGTCGCGCTTGTCGAGACCGATACCGTCAAGCAGCGTATTCGCCTTGTCCGGATCGTATTCGGCCCAGTGCTTTTCCAGCTCCGGATCGAAGTTCGGCGAACCGGACACAGGGGAGGCCTGGCGCGCTTCCGCGAGCCCCGAGAAGATCAGCTCGTTCACCGTCTCGCGGTCGATCGCTACGCTCAGCGCCTCGCGGAAATCGGAGGTTTCGAACAGGCCGCGCAACACCTCGTCCTTCACGTTCAGGTTCGGCACGAGCGACCAGGTCTGCGCCTGCGTCCAGCGATGGACCTTGTAGCCACCCTTGGCCTCGTTCTCCTTGTAGAAGGTGAAGTCCTGCGGCTCGACATAGCGCATCTGCATGTCGATCTGCCCCTGGACGATCATCAGGTTGAACGCCTCCTGATCACTGAACAGCTTGTGCGAGATACGATCGATATAGGGCAGCTGGTTGCCGGCCTGGTCGACAGCGTAATAGTACGGGTTCCGCACCATGGTCACGACATCGCCCGGAGCGGGCTTCTCGATCTTCCATGCGGTGATCACCGGCAGGTCCGGGTTCTGCCACCAGGCGGTCGCGGCACCCTTCGAGCCCCAGAGATCCGTCCACTTCTCGACGCCGAACTTCGCGGCCGCCGCCTTCAGCTCGTCCTCGGAGGCATACTTGTTGTTGAATTGCTTCAGATAATGCTTGGGGAAAAGGAAGCTCGGACGGTCGAGGCTCGGATCGCCGGTGGAGTCCTTCGCCAGAATCTCGAGGAAATAGACATACGGCTCGTCGAAACTCACCTTGAAGGTCTGCTCGTCGACGATCTCCAGTTTCATCGGCTTGCCGCCCGGCGCCAAGGTCTGGTCGATCGAGGCCAGAAGGTCCTTGTTCATGAAGACGTCTTCATACCAGAAGCGGACGTCCTCGGTGGTGACGGGTTCACCGTCGGACCACTTGAGACCCTTCAGCAGCGTGAAGGTGAATTCGCGGGAATCCGCGCTCACGGAGTAGGACGAGATGTAACCCGGAACGAGCTCCAGCGGCCCGCCCGGCTTCTGCGACCACTTGACGACGCGCTCCTCCATCAGCTTCGTCGGCCCCCAGCGGTCACCCGGCCCCTTGTAGCCGCGCTGCCAGTTGCCACCGTACTTGCCGACCTCTGCAGCCTGCAGAACCGTCGGCTTTTCCGGGAGACGCTGCTCGACCGGTGGCAGCTTGCCCGCCTTCACCTGTTCCGCAAGCATCGGCGATTCCTGGAACGCGAAAGCCGACCCCGCGAGGCACGTCGCCATCAATATACCAAGAGAAGATGCGAAAATATTTTCATTGAAAAACATGCCAACCTCCCAGTTCAGCAAACGGAGCCGCGATCCCTCTATTTTCTCGCGATATCGCCGTATTTCGGACGATCGTGTATCGACATTCAAAAATCAAGCTTAAAAATATTTTCACAAGCTCGGCAAAGCCGAACCGCCGCTCTCGCGCTCGATCAAGCGACAGCCGAGTTCGATTCTGGTTGCCGGCTGGTCACGGCCGGCACCCGACAGCCTTTGCTCCAGCGTCTGGACGGTTGCGACCGCCAATGCGTCGAGCGGCACCCTGACCGTCGTCAGCGATGGCTGTGTGAGATCGCCCGGCGCCACACCGTCGAAACCGACGACAGCGATGTCGGCCGGGATGCGGAAGCCGAGCGCCTGAAGTTCGGTGAGCGCACCGATCGCGAGATTGTCGGCGGCACAGAAGACGGCGGTAAATCCGTCGAGACCACCCCGCTCGGCCACGAAGGTGCGCAAGGCCTCGCGTGCATGCTCAGGTTCATAGCCCTTCGCATAGAGCACCTCCCCGAGATCGATCGGCAATTCATGTTGGAGATAGGCGTCATGAAAGCCGTCGAGCCGGCGCATGATCGTGCTGCGACCGCGCCAGGTCAGGTGCAGTATCCGTCGGTGGCCTTTTGAAAGCAGCCATTCCGTCGCGAGCCGGGCACCGTAGCGGTTGGCCGGAGCGACCGTGTCGATGCTCATCGTCGGGTCCTCGCCGTTCAGGAGAACGACGGCGATGTCGCTGCCGGCAAGCCCCTTCAGCAGTTTCGAATTGTCGTCGAAAACGACGGCAATCGCTTCCGCTTCCGCGGCGCGCGCGCCCGCAAGAATCTCGGCGGCGTTGAGCTGTGGCGCGCCGTTATGGGCGACGACACGGATGCCGCGCCGCTCGCATTCCCGCGAAAGCGCCGTCAGCAGCGTCCATGACACGAGATTGATGTCGTTTTGCGGCAGGTTGCCCGGCGGGACCGCGAGATAGAGCGTACTGAGCGAGGCGATGGCACCCTTGCGCTGGCGCTTCGCGAGATAGCCGAGCTTGCGCGCCGCTTCCAGCACCCGCACGCGCACCTCCTGCGAAATCGGTGCGGTACCGTTCAGGACATGGGAAACCGTGCTGAGTGCGACGCCGGCCTCCCGCGACACATCCTTGATACCGATCTTGCGTTCCGGTCGTCTTTCGAGGGGCACCCGCTATTCTCCATAGAACGGATTGGTGAAAAGTCTCGGTTCCTTATCATGCCAGACCTCGTAGCGCACGAAGCGTCCGGCAAACCGCTGGTCGAGGCGGAGCGTCGGACCGTCACCGGCCGGCACCACCTCCACAACACCGGCCTCAGTGACTCGACGGATTTCGTCACCCACCGAGAGGCCGGTGAAGGTCACGGAAATCTCCCGCCCGGCGGCAACCTGCGAGCCGAAGTCCGGCATCTCCTCGGAGGAGGGCCTTGCCATCGTCTCATCGGGCGCAAAGGCGACCACGTTGCGGCCCGCCCGCACGGCGGCGAGGATGTCGGACACGGACATCCCCTCCACGCAGAGCCGGTTGGCCGGCCGCCCGTGCCGCCTGCGGTTCTTCAGATGAAAGTCGCTGCCGCCGGTCGCCGGAACGCGCCGGCCGGAGGTCAGCATTTCCTGCCAGAAGGCGAGGCCCTGTTCGTTCATCACCGACCAGTTGCCGTTCCAGATTTCGAGCGCGTCGAAGGCAACGTCGAAACCCGATTGCCAGCGCCCACCGGCCGAATTCTGGAAAGGGTGGTTGATGACGATGGTCGCTCCATTGGCTCGCGCCTCGGCCATCTTCTCGGCAACATCACGGGGCGAACGGCAGCGCCAGTCCGCGACCGGACGCGGCAGGCCGAGAAAGTTCGTGTGGCCCCAGTAGGAGGTGAGTTCCATGGCCGGAATGACGAGAATGCCGGGGTCGTCCGGCCGGACATCATTCTGCGTGACGGTGTTGTGGTCGGTGATCGCCAGGAAATCGAGGGCCGAGGCGCGCGCACGGTGGATCGCGTCGAGCACGGTGACGCCGCCGTCGGAATGCTCCGAGTGGCTGTGCAACTCGCCGGCGAGCCAGCGCCGCTGGCGGCCAATCAGGCGGATCTCGACGTCGACCTTGCAGTTCGGTCCGATCTTCACGATCCCCAGCACGATGTGCCACGCACCCGCAAGCGGGCCCGGTTCGTATCCCGGCGTCGCCCGATCCTCCTCCAGCGTGATGTGGCCGCGTTCGGCGCCCGTCCAGCCGCGCATGAGGCCGTTGCGGGCAACACCGAGGTCGATGACGCTGCCGCCACCGCCGAATGGAAAGTGATAGCTCACCTCGATCCGCTCGATGTCCGATCCGACCTCGAACGGAATCTCGACGAAGGATTTCTCACCGTCCGGGAAGTGGTCGATGGTGGCGGTGATCACGCGGTTCTGTGTGGACATCGATCAGCCTCTCAAGATCAGCGTGATGATTTCGAAGGGAGCGAAGGCAAGCGTCAGCGCGCCGTCTTCGAGTGCGAGGGGCCGCCCATCCCGTTCCAGGAGGTCGACCAGTTCCGCCATGCTGATTGCCTGATCGACCATGATCCGGGCAGTGCGGCGAACACCTGTCGTCTCCCAAAGCCTGACGACGATGCCGTCGCCCTCCTCTGCCAGCTTCACGGCCTCGACCGCAATGCCGGGCGTCTCGACCGAGAGAAGCGGCGGCGGCGGCTCGCCGCCCTCTCCACCTACGACCAGGCGCAGCGGCAGATTGAAGTCTTCCGCCGCCTCGTGCACCGCCAGCTTGTCACCATCATGGACCATGACGGCGTAACGGAACCGGTGTTCACCCTGGTCCGCCTCCGGCCAGGGATAGGTCGGAGAACGGAGCAGCGTCAGGCGGATATCCGTGCCCTTCGCGTCGTAGCCGTATTTGCAGTCGTTGAGCAGGGCAACTCCGAAGTCCGGTTCGCCGATATCGATCCAGCGCTGCATCGAGCATTCGAACCGGGCGCGGTCCCAGGAGGTATTCCGGTGGCTCGCGCGTCGTACATGGCCGAACTGGATCTCCGCATCCACGGCGGCCGTATTGAGATCAAGCGGGAAGGCCGTTTTCACCAGCGTGTTGTGCTCGCGCCAGTCGATGAAACAGTCAATCTCCACCTGCCGCGCTCCAGCCGCAAGCGAGACGACCTGCACGATCCGCGAGGATTCGTAGCGCCATTCGAAGCGAACGGCCGCCCGCAACGGCCCGCGCTCCACCACCTCGGCACCAACGAGCACATCGATCTCGAAGACCTGGTCCTCGAAGTCGGAATCGATGTCCCAGGCGTCGAACTGGGCGGGCATGTCGCGGAAAGCCTGCAGCCGGTTGCCGACGCGGCCGGGCTTCAAGACCTCGCGTCCGGCCTTCCTGTCGAGGATTGACGCAATCCGGCCGGCATCGTCGAAGCGCACGGACAGATGTTCGTTCTCGATATGCCGCTCCGAGACGGAAAGGGCACCAGCCGGCGCATGCACGCCATGTCCGGCGAGATCGACCACGGCAAGTGCCGGAACGGCCGGCACCAACAGGCCGTAGACCTCTCCACCATCGGCGAGAACAAGCTTCTGCTCTTGCGGACGACCGAATGACTCCGGAGAGACGACCAGACCGCCGCGGGGACGTCCTGCCACGTTGAAAAGCGCCTTGCTGCCCGCAGGCGCGAGCCTGCCCGCAAGCCGCGCCGACAGTGCATTCGCCCGGGCGAAAAACTCGGCGTAACCGGCGTCGCTGTCCTCATAGACGGCGCCGATGGACGAGCCCGGCAGGATGTCGTGGAACTGGTTGAGCAGCACGATATCCCAGAGCGCCCGGAGTTCTTCGGCAGGATAGACTTCTCCGCAGTTATGCGCGGCAAGTACGGCCAGGGTCTCGATCTCACGGAGTGCCGTTTCGGCGAGCCGGTTGTTGCGCTTGTTCTTGGCAACCGAGGTCAGCGTGCCGCGATGGAATTCGGCGTAAAGTTCACCCACCCAGGTCGGATAGCGCTCCGGCTCCGCCTTCATCCGCGTGAGCAGACGTTCGAAGAAGGGCCGCATCGGCGCGTGGACGACCTTCGGGCAGCCGGGTATGCCGCGCTCCATGCGGCGGATGTTGTGAAGCATCTCGCGGGTCGGGCCGCCGCCGCCGTCCCCATGGCCGTAGACCAGGAAGAGTTCCTTGCTGAGGTCCTGTTGGCCGTGCCGGCGCCAGGTGCCCATCACATGCGTCGGCTTCAGGTTCGGGCAGTAGGTCGTGCCGATGCTCTTCGAGTCGTAAGGCTGCGTCGTCAGGAAGTAGGCCGTGACCGCGGAGCCGTCGATGCCCTGCCAGAACAGCGTCTCCTCCGGCATGCGGTTGGTGTCGTTCCAGGAGAGCTTGTGAGTGACGAAGGTGTCGAGACCGGACTTCGCCATGAGTTGCGGTAACGAGGCGGAGTAGCCGAACGTGTCCGGCAACCAGATCATGCGCGGCCGCACGCCGAACGTCTTCTCGTGATAGCGGACGCCGTGGAGAATCTGCCGGACCAGCGCCTCTCCTCCGGCGATGTTGACATCGGGTTCCAGCCACAATGCTCCCTCGATCTCGAAGCGGCCGGAGCGAACCTCGCCGTCAATACGATCGAAGAGTTCCGGATAGTCCTGATGGAGATAGTCGAGCAGGACGCACTGGTTGTACATGAAACGGTAGTCGGGAAACTCTTCCATGAGCGCCAGCGCGGTGGCCATCGAGCGGGCCATCTTCTGGCGCGTCTCGCGCACGCGCCAGAGCCAGGCGACGTCGATATGGGTGTGCCCCGTCGCCACGATCGTCGGTTTCGCCTCGAAGTCGCCGGCCGCGTAGATCTGCGCCGCGGCCGCCTTGGCAGCAGCAATGGAGGCCCTGAAGCGGGCGGGGTTCCCCGGCCTGAGGTCGACCAAGTCGATGGCCGCGCCGATGGCGTTCAGAATGAAATGCCGCCGCGGATCGTCCTCGGCGAGCAAGCGCGCCACGTCGAGGGGCACCTTGAGGTCGTAATAGAGATCCTCGACCACACGGTCGTGCGCAAAGAGCGCGCAGGCGAAACCGAGCTGGCGGCGGTCCTCGATCGTGCCGGCCTCGATCAGGATGTCGAACTGTTCTCCGGCGCGCCCGCTTTCCGTCAGAAGGAATTCGCGGTGGTTGCCGTCGACGCCCTGTCGGATGCGTCCGTCGACACGGACGAGGCATTGCGGGTCGCTGCGCCCCATGACGTTGCCGAAGGCTGCCTCCACCCGGCAGACGACGCGCCTGCCCTCGGCAACGGCCGGCAGCACGGCTGTTCCGCCGAACCAGTAATAGCCGTCCGGTTCGCCCCAGACGAGATTGCGGTCGACAGCCACCCAGTCCTTTCTGTCGGAGGCGATCATCGCCGCGCGGTCCGCCGCGCTCGCCGGGGCAAAGGCGAGCGGCACCTCGACGCCGAGCGGCAGGAAAATCCGCTCCGCGAGATGGGCGAGCAGGTTGTCGAGCTTTCGGATTGCCTTCATGAACGCGGTCCCTCCTTCCGGACCATCACGAGCATCGCATCAGGACCAGACACTCGGCTCGCTCTCGCGAATGACGATGGCGTCGGCATTCCATCCGGCGGGAAGCGGCGACGGCCGGTCGAAGCGCACGTCTTCCAGCACGAGGTTCTCGACATTGGAGGAGAAGAGCGACGGCATTCCGCCCGGATACGCGACCAGGCCGATCACCTTCCCTTCTGCGTCCTTCACCCAGGCATTCGCGCGCCCGGCCGCATCTGCAGAAGGGGTGAGATCGAAGTGGGTCGGGCGCATGTCATAGCGGTGGCCGCGCAGCGGTCCGTCGACCTGATGGATCCAGACACGCGTCAGGCGCACGTTCCCAATGCCCGCCCGTCCATCCGCCACGAGATTGACGGCCCCTTCCATGGAGCCCTCTATGTCCTCGAACACGATCGCCTCGACGCGCCCGGCGGGCCGTTCGGCGCGCCGACGGTCGACGACGTTTACCGTAATCGCCTCACCCGAACCCCAGAAGCCGTCAGGGGTTTCACGAGCCTCCAAGCGTATTCGCCTGAAAACCACGTTGCGGATGTGCCCGCCATCGCGCGAGAAGATGCCGATCGCCCGGTTGGAACGCTCCACCTCGCAATCGACGAAGCGGATATTTTCGATATCGCCGTGGGTTTCCGTCCCGATCTTCAGGGCGCAACTGCGGCTTTCGATGCTGGATTTCTCGACAATGATGTTGCGGCAGCGCCCAAGCGCGCGGCCATCGGCCCGCTGACTGGTCTTGAGCACGACGCCGTCATCGGCCGTGGCGATCTTACAGCCGCGCACCAGCACGTCCTCGCAGGTATCGATGACGATGCCGTCGGTATTCGGCATCTCGCGATCGTTGTCGACCGAAACGCTCTCGACCCGCACGCGCCGGCAGTCGACGAGATGGATGGTCCACATCGGCGCGGCATGGATGGAGAAGCCTTCCAGCACGACGTCCGTGCAGCTCTGCATCACCAGGACGCGCGGCCTCTGCTTCGCCGGGATATGCGTGCCCATGTCGTCGAGACGGCCGGTGATGAAACTGGGACCGGGCGCCTCGATACGCCCCGAACCGTGGATACGAATGCCGCCCGCATTGGTCGCGAGCATCATGGCGGTGTTCGAATCCTCCGCCGTCACCTCGACCTGATTGGCATGGTAGGTTTCGTATTCGGGCATGAAACGCAACACCGCGCCCTCGCCGAGCCGCAGGTCAAGCCCTGACGGCAGGCGCAAGGCGCCGGAGCGATGTTCGCCGGCCCCGAGTTCCAGCGGCACGCCCGCGGCGGCGACGGCGTCGATCGCATCTTGCAGCGCGGTCGTGCAGTCGCCAGACATTGGCATGAATATTTTTTTATACTCTGCCACAGATAGCCCCTCCTCACCGCTCCATCTTCGCTCGCGGGAGCGGCACAACCTATCTCTGTTTCCTGCAGATCATCAAGAGGCGACGGAGACGGAAGGACGCTTTTCCGGGAGCGCTGTTGCCAAATTACAGTTGAAATATTTTTGTTGGCCTGCGATGGAGGAGCATACTCAGATCGACGGCTTGAGGGTCCGAGCATGGTGAAGAGACAGGCGAGCGCCGGGCGGGAAGCCGCAAAATTCGACGGAAGGTTGCATGGACGCGAAGACCGGCCGACCCACGTCGTGGGCATAGACCTCGGCGGGACGAAAATTCTCGCCGGCATCGCCGATCATCAAGGAACGATACTCGCCGCCATTAACGAGCCGACCCGCCACGGCCCCGGAGCGCCCGTGCTGGCGCAGCTGGCCGACATCGTTCACCGGCTCGCCGTGGACGTCGGCATTCCGCTCGACCGCATCGCCCATGTCCAGGTCGGCGTGCCCAGCGCCGTCTCGCCGACGACCGGCATCGCCTCGCTTTCCCCGAATCTGGCGCTTCCGGAAGACCAGCCGCCGGCGTCGCTGATCTCCTCCAGCCTCCCTTTACCGGTGACCGTCGAGAACGACGTCAACCTCGCCGCATTCGCGGAGGCGAGCCGGGGTGCAGGCAAGGACAAAGGATCGCTCGCCTTCATTTCCTTCGGAACCGGTGTCGGCATGGGACTTGTCGTCGGCGGCGAGATTGTCCGCGGAGAGCACGGACGCGCCGGCGAGATCGCCTTGCTGCCCTTCGGCGCCGACGTGCACGCACGCGCGCCAATGGCCGAAAACGGGCTGTTCGAGGACGAGGTGGGAACACCGGGCATCCGCAAGCGCTTCCAGCTCGGGGAGATGACTGTCGCCGAACTGTTCGAGAAAGCGATGTCCGGCGAAAGGGAAGCCCTCGCTGCCGTCGACACGATCGCCCGTGACGCCTCGGTCGGCGTCGCCGCGGTTTTCAGCCTCTTCGATCCGGCCGTCGCCGTGATCGGTGGCGGCATCGGCAGTCATCCACTGTTCTTCGAGAGCCTGAAGCGGCATCTCCAGCCGCTTCTTCCTTTCCCTTGTCCGTTGGAGCCGAGCTGCTTCGGACCTCGCGCGGGCATGGTCGGTGCCGTCATGCTGGCACTACGCCATGCCGAGCTCGCAGCCTCCCCCTGATCTGGAAGCACGTGCCAGACCTCGCCACGATCCGGCGTCAGATCCTCTGGAACCCGCCGATCAACTGGCGCAATCCGAACAAGGCGCCGAGAACGATGCAGGCAAGGGTGACGGGACCCGACCACGCGAGCGCGGCCACGCCCGAGACGCCCTGACCGATCGAGCACCCCATGGCGATGACGCCGCCGACGCCCATGAGTGCCGCACCCCCGACCTGACGGCCCAGTTCCCGCGGATCTTCGCAGGCCTCCCAGACGAAGGTGCCCTTGATGCTGGATCCGATGAAGGCGCCGAGAATGACGCCGGCCACGGAACCGACAGAGAAGGTGATCCCGCCGGCGGTCGAAGTCATCAGGTAGATGAGCGTCCTGCCGATCGGCGCCGTGAAGGACGGCCCTTCCGGCGCAATCGCCCCGAGGCTGATTTCTTCGAGATAAGAGGTGCCAGCAAAGCACCAGGTCACGGCGATCCCGGCCGCAACGCCCCAAGCGAGCATGCGCCAGTCCTTCCGGAGGCGATCGTAGGAAAGTGCCCAGACCAGACACGCCAGCGCGGCTGCCACGATGGTCACCAACGCCGGTATGCCGAGGTGCGCCTGGAGATCGTGGACAATGCCCTGCGGACCGGTCGCCTCGGGCTGCGGAAACAGCAGCGTTCGCAGCGGCGCGAGCGGGCCCGACAAGGCGACGAAGCCGACGATCCCCATCACGACGACGAGAACGAGCGAACGCACATCCCCGCCGCCGAAGCGGGCCAGTGCACCGAAACCGCAATTGCCCGCAAGAGCCATGCCATAGCCGAAGAGCAGCCCCCCGATGATCGAGGCAAAAGGATTCCATACGAAGGCGTGGTAGAGCGTTCCCTCGAGGTTGATCAGCCCCGCCCAGGCCCCGAACTGCGTGCCGAGGATTGCGACGCCGATGACGATCCCCCACAAGCGCAAACGCTTCTGGTCGCCGCCGTAAACGGCGGTTTCCAGCGCCGCGAGCGTGCACAGACCGCCAAGGCGCCAGCCCAGCCCCAGGACGAGGCCGCCGCCGAGGCCGACGAGTGCCGCCAGAAAACCGACCGGTAGTGTCTCCATTGCTCTTCCTCCCCGAAGAGTTCAGATGTCTGCCGCGTCCCTGAAAAGATTCGCCAGGAAGATGATGGCTTCCCGGGCCTTGGTATCACGGATCGAATAGAAGATCGCGTTGCCGTCGCGGCGGGCCGCGACGAGCCCTTCCAGCCTGAGACGCGCCAGCTGTTGACTGACGACCGCCTGACGAGCGGAAAGCAGGTTCTCGAGTTCCGTTACGCTTTTTGGACCGTCGACCAGGTGGCACAGGATGGTCAGACGACCATCGTGCCCCAGCGCCTTCAGGAACTTCGACACCCTCTCGGCGCGATCGATCAGCTTCTCCAAGGCGCCCTCCCCTGGCGCTGGCATGGCCACCTTGTTCACGTCCTTCACATCCCTTCGGGCGAACGCGCATCAAACCGATGCGGTTCTCCAGGCCCCGAATGCCGTTCCCCGCTTCCGCGTTGCCCGAACGGACGCATCAGATTGCCGCGACGGGCTGTCTTCGGGCGCGTGGATACTGTGCCTCAGCCTCGTATACTGCCTCGCGCCCGATCCGGACAGGGCATTTTTCACTTTGCCACCGTTCCGCCGGCCTTACCGATCAGGTCGTCCAGCAAGACCCAGAAGAAATCCTCTCCGGGATAACCTTCAATTCGTCCCGTCTCCACACCGTCGACGACCAGAACGAAGGTCGGCGTAAAGGCCGGAGATCTGGCGATCGTCAGTTCCGACGGCAACTCGCCGTGGAGATCGAGGCGGCGCAGCGGCGCAAGGCGGCCCTCGGAAGTCTTCGCATATTCCGGCGACACCTCCTCGTTCCAGCGGGCGCAATAGATGCAGCCAGCCTGCTCGAACATCAGCAACTCCATCGCGGCGTCAGCCGGCAGAGCCGGCAACATGAAAAGAGCAATCACGAAGGCGAGGCGCCGCTGGAGCATATTGACAGACCA
Source organism: Ciceribacter sp. RN22 (assembly GCF_024054295.1). Taxonomy (NCBI): domain Bacteria; kingdom Pseudomonadati; phylum Pseudomonadota; class Alphaproteobacteria; order Hyphomicrobiales; family Rhizobiaceae; genus Ciceribacter; species Ciceribacter sp. RN22. Next base: position 289,356 of record NZ_JAMXLD010000002.1, on the reverse strand, counting down.
TATATAAATATAGAGATATTCTAATTTCAAACTCATGCGAAAGCAAGCTTGCGATCGCGGAGTCTCGATAGGTCTGGGCGGCGCTGGGGAGGAAGCCATGCTGGAGATCAGTTACGGCGGAGCCGTCGCGGCGGGGCTCTTGTCCTTCCTGTCGCCGTGCATCCTGCCCATGGTGCCCTTCTACCTGTCCTATATGGCGGGGCTCTCGATGCAGGAATTGCGGGAGGGGGAGCGGATTGCGGCCGGCGCGCAGCGCAGGCTTCTCATTCAGGCCGTCGCATTCGCGCTCGGCGTCACCACGATCTTCGTGCTGCTCGGGCTTGGTGCCACGGCACTCGGCCATCTCTTCCTGCAATGGAAGGAGACACTTTCCTGGGTCGCCGCGGCCGTGCTGATCGTCTTCGGACTGCACTTCCTCGGCATCTTCCGCATCGGTTTTCTCTACCGCGAAGCACGGGTGCAATCGACGGCCAACCCGACGACGCTCGCCGGCGCCTATCTCATGGGGCTCGCTTTCGGCTTCGGCTGGACGCCCTGCGTCGGTCCGGCGCTGGCGGCGATCCTGATGGTTGCGAGCGGCATGGGAGACCTTTGGCGCGGTGGCCTGCTGCTCTTCACCTACGGCATCGGGATGACATTACCGTTCGTCGTGGCCGCCCTGTTTGCGCGTCCTTTTCTGGCTTTCGTCGGCCGCCACCGTGCGCTCATGGGACATGTCGAGAAGCTCATGGGCCTGATGCTGATCATCTTCGGCATTCTGATCGCGACCAATTCCGTCAACCTGATTGCAGACGCCCTGATCCGGAACTTCGACTGGTCGGCGACGCTGAAGTAACAGAGAGGAGATACACACATGCACCCGGTACGACTGCTTTTCGCCTGGGCATTGCTGGCCATCGGCGGCCTGCTCTCCACATCGGCCGCGGCCGTGGAGTTGGGGGACGACGGGCTGCACAAGCCGACGTGGTTGCGCGAAACCTTCAAGGACATGCGAGAAGACCTCGCCGAGGCCAACCGCGAGGGCAAGCGGCTCCTCCTCATCGTCGAACAGCGCGGCTGCATCTACTGCACCAGGATGCACGAGGAGGTGTTTCCGGACCCGAAGATCGATCAGCTGATCCGCGACAGCTACTTCGTCGTGCAGCTCAATCTCTTCGGCGACGTCGAGGTGACGGACTTCGACGGAACGGTCCTGCCGGAGAAGGAGATGGCCGTGCGCTGGGGCGTCATGTTCACACCCACGCTCATCTTCCTGCCGGAAGACGTGAAGCCGAATCAGACCGCGGCGGAGGCCTCGGTCGCCACGATGCCGGGCGCCTTCGGAAAAGGAACCACAAGCGCCCTGCTCACCTGGGTCCGGGATCACGGCTACGCTTCCGGAGAGCACTTTCAGAAATTTCTCGCCCGGCAAGTGAATCCGTAGCGTCAAAAAAACCTGATAAATATCAATGCGCTATAAGGTTATTCAAAAATATATATATAGGGCTATTGTTATGGATTTCCGGTCAAGCTAACCTGTTCGAGGAGAAAAGAGGGAGGAGAGGATGAAATGGCAGTTCTGCCTGGCATCAGCGGTTTTGGTATCCGCTGCCACGCCGGCGCTTAGTGAGACCGCGCCGTCCGCGGCCGTTTTTCACGAAGGTGCCATCGAGATGTCGCTGTCCGGAAAGCCGGGAGATCCGGCAGCCGGCGTGAAGGTGATGACCACCAATGCCCTCGGCAATTGCGTGGCCTGCCATCAGATCAGCAAGCTTCCGGAGGTGTCCTTCCAGGGCAACATAGCGCCGCCGCTCGACGGGGTCGCCGACCGTTACTCGGAGGCACAGCTGCGAGGGATCGTGGCCAACGCGAAGATGACCTTCCAGGGCAGTTTCATGCCGGCCTTCTACAAGGCCGACGGCTATGTCCGCCCCGGCAACGGCTATACGGGCAAGGCACCCGATGGGCCCCTGCCGCCAATCCTGAATGCGCAACAGATTGAAGACGTGGTGGCGTACCTGCTCACGCTCAAAGAGTGATGCAGGGATACGTTCGAGAGGAGTGTGACATGAACTTTACCAGACGAAACGTTCTTTTGGCCGGGATCGGCGGGATTACGGCACTGGCCCTGCCACTGCCGGTCGCAGCGGCCGCCATCGAGGCACTGACGAACGAGTTCACCGGCGGCGCCACAGCCGGCAGCGACGGCATCACCCTGACGGCTCCGGAGATCGCCGAAAACGGGAACACCGTACCCGTATCGGTCGACGCGCCCGGCGCGGTGGCGATCCTGCTGCTCGCCGAAGGCAACCCGGAACCGGCCGTTGCGACGTTCAAGTTCGGCCCGGCAGCCGGCAGCCAGTCGGTCGCAACCCGCATCCGCCTCGCCAAGACGCAGAACGTCATTGCCTATGCCAAGATGGCGGACGGCTCGATCAAGAAGGCGCAATCGACCGTGAAGGTCACCATCGGCGGCTGCGGCGGCTGATCGATAAAGGAGGAGAGACAACATGGCATCGGATGCAAAACCGCGTGTGAAAGTGCCGAAATCGGCCAAGGCTGGCGAAATCGTGACCATCAAGGCGCTGATCAGCCACAAGATGGAATCCGGTCAGCGCAAGGACGCCGACGGCAAGATCATTCCCCGTTCGATCATCAATCGCTTCACCTGCGACTTCAACGGCAACAATGTCGTCGACGTCGCCATCGATCCCGCGGTTTCGACCAACCCGTACTTCGAGTTTGCCGCCAAGGTCGATGCTGCAGGCGAATTCAAGTTCACCTGGTACGACGACGACGGTTCCGTTTACGAAGACAAGAAGCCGATCGGGATTGCCTGAGCCGCATGTTGATCTAGGGAGGAGACAGACATGCCACGTTTCAGCAAAGCGATACTCGCCACCGTCCTCGGTCTTTGTCTTGCCGGCCCGGCCGGTGCGGACCCGGTCGAAGACACGCTGGAGATCCAGACGGACGACGGCCCGATCACCCTGGTGACCAGCGCGCCGGCGCCCGCCCATCTCGAAGGCGCCTTAGATACGATCTGGTCGGGCTGGCACTTCCGCGAGGACGATACCCGCGCGATGGAGAAGGACGACTTCGACAACCCCGGCATGGTCTTCGTCGACCGCGGACGGGACTTGTGGAACCAGTCGATGGGGACGAAAGGCGAGTCCTGCGCCAGCTGTCACAACGGGCCGGAGAGCATGAAGGGTCTGCGCGCCGTTCTTCCGCGCGTCGACGAAAAGTCCGGCAAGTTGATGATCATGGAAGACTACGTCGACCAGTGCGTGACGGAACGCATGGGCCTCGAGAAGTGGGGACCGACGTCGAGCAAGATGAAGGACATGCTGGCACTGATTTCGTTGCAGTCGCGCGGCATCATCCAGAATGTGGCGATCGACGGTCCGGCTGCCTCTTACTGGCACAAGGGCAAGGAGATGTACTACACGCGCTATGGTCAGCTCGAGATGTCGTGTGCGAGCTGCCACGAAGCCAATTACGGAAAGTTCATCCGGGCTGACCATCTGAGCCAGGGGCAGATTTCCGGCTTTCCGGTCTATCGTCTGAAGGATGCCGGGCTCGTTACGGCGCAACAACGTTTCGTCGGTTGCGTCCGCGACACGCGAGCAGAAACCTTCAAGGCGGGCTCCGAAGAGTTCAAGGCGCTCGAACTCTATGTTGCCTCCCGTGGCAACGGTCTCTCAATCGAAGGCGTCGGCGTCAGGCCCTGACGGCGTGGACCGCCGCGCCTGAGGGCGGCGGTCCCGCACAAACATTCGTATTCAACACGGCAAGGCTCCGGTGCGTTGGTTTCCGGGCGGGTTTTGCTGCGCATTTTTCAAGGAACGGACATGATCAACCGGCGCGAATTTCTGCAGGCATCAGTGGCGGTCTCCGCCATATATGGCCTTTCAGGCTTCGGAAACTGGTCGAAGCTCGCAGCTCAGCAGGTGATGACCCAGGACGACCTGCTCGCCTTCGAGGATTTCGGTAACGTCACGCTGATCCATATCACCGACATTCATGCGCAGACCAAGCCGATCTGGTTCCGCGAACCCGAAATCAACCTCGGTGTCGGCGAGGCGAAAGGCCGCCCGCCGCACCTGACCGGCAGGGATTTCCTGGAAACCTTCAAGATCAAGCCGGCGTCCGCGGAAGCCTACGCGCTGACCTGCGAGGATTTCGAGGCGCTCGGCAAGACCTACGGCAAGATGGGCGGCATGGACCGCGTGGCGACGGTCGTCAAGGCGATCCGCGCCGCGCGTCCGGAAGCCATCCTGCTCGACGGTGGTGATACCTGGCACGGCTCGATGACCTCGCTGCTGACCAAGGGCCAGGACATGGTGAACATCATGAACGCCCTGAAGGTCGACGCCATGACCAGCCACTGGGAATGGACCTACGGCACCGAACGGGTGAAGGAGATTGTCGACGCCCTGCCTTTCCCTTTCCTCGGTGCCAATATCTACGACGCCGAGTGGAACGAGCCGGCCTTCGAACCCTACACGTTCTTCGAGCGCGGCGGCGCCAAGATCGCGGTCATCGGCCAGGCGTTCCCCTACATGCCGATTGCAAATCCGGGCTGGATGTTCCCGGAATACTCCTTCGGCATCCGCGAAGAGCGGATGCAGGAAATGGTGGACGAGGTCAAATCCAAGGGCGCCGATCTGGTCGTCTGCCTCTCGCACAACGGCTTCGACGTCGACCGCAAGATGGCGAGCCGCGTCAAGGGGATCGACGTGATCCTCACGGGCCACACGCATGACGCTGTGCCCGAGCCGGTGGTCATCGGCGAAACGATCCTCATCGCTTCCGGCTCGAACGGAAAATTCGTCAGCCGCGTCGATCTCGACGTGCGCGACGGACGCATGATGGGCTATCGCCACAAGCTCATTCCGATCTTCTCCGACGTGATCGCGCCCGATCCGGAGATGGCGGCGCTGGTCGACAACGAACGCGCGCCACACAAGGAAAAGCTCGAGGAGAAGATCGGAACAACCGAGAGCCTGCTCTACCGCCGTGGCAATTTCAACGGAACCTGGGACAATCTGATCTGCGATGCGATCCGGTCCGAGCGGGACGCGGAGATCGCGATGTCGCCGGGCGTTCGCTGGGGAACGACCCTGATGCCGGGCGACGCGATCACACGTGAGGACATCCACAACGTCACCTCGATGACCTACGGCGCCTGCTACCGCACGGAAATGACCGGCGAGACGCTGAAGACCATTCTGGAAGACGTCGCCGACAACCTGTTCAACACCGACCCCTATTACCAGCAGGGCGGCGACATGGTTCGCGTCGGCGGCATCGGCTTCACCATCGACATCGGCCAGCCGATCGGCAACCGCATCTCCGACATGGTGCTCTCCGACAGCGGAAAGGCCGTCGAGGCAGGCAAGAGCTACACCGTTGCCGGCTGGGCGTCTGTCAACCAGGGCACCGAAGGTCCGCAGATCTGGGACGTGATCGAGAGCCATGTCCGAAAACTCGGGACCGTGAAGGTCACACCCGACTCCTCCGTCAAAATTGCTGGAATCTAAGAGAATAAGGAGCGTTTGCCATGTCCGACGAACCCGCAAACGGTACATCACGACGCGGCTTCCTGCGAAATACCGCCCTGACCGCCGCCGGGCTGGTCACAGGGGTGGGAACCGCCCGCGCAGCCGAGCCGGACCCGTTGATCACCGAGGTCCAGCCCTGGGCCTCCGCCTTCGGCGACCCGGTGGACGCGACACCCTATGGGATGCCGATCCAGTTCGAGAGCCATGTGGTACGCCGCAACGTCTCGTGGCTGACGGAAAGCCCCGTCTCCTCGATCAACTTCACGCCGATCCACGCTCTCGAGGGCACAATCACGCCGCAGGGCTGCGCGTTCGAACGTCACCATTCCGGGGCGATCGAAATGTCGAAGACCGATTACCGTCTGATGATCGACGGCCTCGTCGACACACCGCTCGTCTTCACCTTCGAGGACCTGACCCGTTTTCCACGCGCAACCGCAACGGCCTTCCTGGAATGTGCCGCGAACGGCGGGATGGAATGGGGCGGCGCCCAGCTCGAAGGCTGCCAGTTCACCCAGGGCATGATCCACAACATGGAATATGTCGGCGTGCCGCTGCGGCTCCTTCTCGAAGAGGCGGGTGTGAAACCCGAAGGCAAGTGGATCTATGCGGAAGGCCATGACGCCTCGTCCAACGGGCGTTCGATGCCGCTCGACAAGGCCATGGACGACGTGCTGGTCGCCTTCATCGCGAACGGCGAGGCGCTGCGCAAGGAGCACGGCTATCCCGTCCGTCTCGTCGTTCCCGGCTGGGAAGGCAACATGTGGATCAAGTGGGTCCGGCGCATCGGCGTCTACGATCAGGCCGTCGAGAGCCGTGAGGAAACTTCGAAATACACCGACCTGATGCCGGACGGACGCGCCCGCAAATGGACCTGGGTCATGGATGCGAAGTCGGTCATTACGTCACCTTCGCCCCAGGCTCCGGTCCGGCACGGCAAGGGTCCGCTCGTCATCACCGGGCTCGCCTGGTCCGGCCACGGCAAGGTCACCCGTGTCGACGTTTCGCTCGACGGCGGCCGGAACTGGCAGGAGGCGCGGCTCACCGGCGATGTCAGGTCGAAGGCACTCACCCGCTTCCACCTCGACATCGACTGGGACGGCTCGGAGATGTTCCTGCAGTCCCGCGCAACGGACGAGACCGGCTATGTCCAGCCGACGAAGGACGAGTTGCGCGCGATCCGCGGGCTCAACAACGTCTATCACAACAATTCCATCCAGACCTGGTGGCTGAGAGCGGACGGAGAGGTCGAAAATGTCGAAATCGCGTAAACTTGTCCTTTCCGCCCTTTTCGCCGTATCCCTCGGTGCAACTCCAGTCCTTGCGGAAAAACTGGGCCTCGGTCGCCCTGCGCTGCCGGAAGAAGTCGACGCCTGGGACGTCACGGTGCTTCCGGACGGCAAGGGACTTCGTCCGGGATCCGGCGATGTCACCACGGGCGAAGCCGTCTTCGGCGAGAAATGCGCGGCCTGCCACGGCGAGTTCGCCGAGGGACTGGACGCCTGGCCGGTTCTCGCCGGCGGACAGGGTTCATTGAAGGATCGACGCCCGGTCAAGACGATCGGCAGCTACTGGCCGCATCTCTCGACGGTCTGGGATTACGTGCATCGTTCCATGCCGTTCGGAAGTGCGCAGACCGTTTCCGTCGACGAGACCTACGCGATCACCGCCTTCCTTCTCTATTCGAACGGACTGGTCGACGAGGACTTCGTACTTTCGAAGGAGAATTTCGGCGAGGTTCAGCTACCGAACAACCAGGGCTTCTACGCGGATGACCGCTCGGAGGCGGAATACCCGTTGTTCAGCAAGGAACCCTGCATGAAGGACTGCCGGGGACCGGTCAAGGTCACCAAGCGGGCCGTGGAACTGAAGGTGACGCCGACGGATCCTGACGGGAAGCCGGCCGGAACCTTACCAGACATCACGGGTCAGGCGCCGGTGCAGCAGAAATCCGAAGCTGCCGAACCGGCGGCAGAGACCGACACGGCATCCGCCAAAACGCCTGCCGAGGCTCCGTCCGAAGCCACGGCACCGGTCGAGACCGCATCCGCCGAGGGCATGGATCACGAACTCGTCGAGGAGGGGAAGACCGTCTTCAAGAAATGCCAGGCCTGCCACAAGATCGGCGACGGCGCCAAAAATGCCACCGGGCCGCATCTCAACGGAGTTGTCGGGCGCGTGCCCGGCACCGTCGAGGGCTACAAGTATTCCAAGGCGTTTTCCAAGATGCAGGCCACGGGCGAGGTCTGGGATGATGCGCGCCTCGCCGCTTTCCTTGAAAATCCGAAGACCTTCGCCGCCGGGACGAAAATGACCTTTGCCGGGCTCAAGAAGGAAGACGAACGGTCGGCATTGATCGCCTACTTGAAGAGCGCCGGCAAATGACCGGCCAGCGAAGCGCCGTCCCTCCCGGTGCTTCGCATCACCGCCGCGTGGCAATGCGGCGGCGAAGATCGATGACGATCTGAATTCGGAAGAGCCATGGGACTTGCCCGCCGCCACTTCATGATTTCCGTCGCCTGCGCAGGCGCTGCGCTTGCGGCACCGGCTGTTCACGGCCGGGCGCGGGCAAAGGTCGTCGTTGTCGGTGGCGGCGCCGGCGGTGCCAGCGTCGCTCGCAAGATCGCGATCGACGCTGCCGGTCAGATCGACGTCACGCTCGTCGAACCGAATGCGCGACACACGACCTGCTACTTCTCGAACCTCTATCTCGGCGGCTTGCGCAGTTTCGAGAGCCTCCAGCATGGCTATGACGGACTGACGCGTGCCGGCGTCGATGTGGTCCCGGATTTCGCCGCCGCCATCGACCGGGAGAAGCGCCGTGTCGTGCTCGCGGGCGGCGGACACCTCCCCTATGATCGCCTGGTGGTGGCGCCGGGCATCGATTTCGTCGACGGCTCCGTCCCGGGCTGGAGTCTGGAGGCGGCCGATCGCATGCCGCACGCCTACAAGGCCGGGCCGCAGACGCTTCTCTTGGCAAAGATGATCGAGTCTTTGCCGCAGGGAGGCGTGTTCGCCATGGTCGCGCCGCCCGAGCCCTACCGCTGTCCTCCCGGCCCCTATGAGCGGGTCAGCATGATTGCCCATTACCTGAAGGGGAAGAACCCCACCGCCAAGATCATCATCATCGATCCGAAGGAAGAGTTCACGCTGCAGAAGCTCTTCGAGGACGCGTGGCTCAAATACTACGACGGCATGATCGAATGGATCGGGCCTGACTTCGGCAGTCGCAACCTTTCAGTTTCGCCCGACGCGATGGAGATTTCCGTCGATGGGGAGGTGATGAAGGTCGATTGCTGCAATGTCATCCCGGCGCAGAGGGCCGGCAAGATCGCCGACCTCGCGCATCTGACGAACCAGAGCGGCTGGGCTCCCGTCGACCCGTTCTCGATGCGCTCGCGCCTCGACGACCGCATCTTCGTCCTCGGAGACAGCGCGCAGCAGGGCGACATGCCGAAATCGGCAACCTCCGCCCGCTCACAGGCCGAGGTCGCCGCAGCTACGGTTATCGGCGACCTGACCGGCCGGGAAATACCGGAACCGGTCTATTCCAACGCCTGCTGGTCGGCGCTTGCGCCGGGGGATTCGGTGAAGGACGGCGGCACCTACAAGCCTGCCGACGGAAAGATCGCCAGCATCGAGAAATACGTCTCGCAGGCCGACGAGGACGCGGCCACACGCGCAGCAACCTATCAGGAAAGCCTGGACTGGTATCACACCATCACGGCTCAGATCTTCGGCTGATCCGAGCCAATCGGGGAAGGACCTTCAACATGCAAACCCGCCGCCGTTTCATTGCCTCGACCGCCGCTCTGGCCGCGAGCACCATGTTCTTTCCGCGACCGCTCTTCGCCGCCACGACGTTGACGCTCGGCGACCTCCAGATCGACACGCTGTCCGACGGAAATCTCGTGCTGCCCGCCGACTTCATCACGGCCGGCATGCCGCAACCGGAGACGAGCACGATTCTCGCGTCCTACGGCGTCACGGGCAATCAGATGACGCCGCCCTGCAACGTCACGCTTCTGCGCGACGGCACCAACACCGTCCTTTTCGATCTCGGCGCCGGTCCCGACTTCCAGCCGACGGCAGGCAAGCTGTCCGCGGCCATGGAAGCGCTCGGCGTGAGCCCCGACGACGTGACACATGTGGTCTTCACCCATGGTCATCCCGATCATCTCTGGGGGCTGCTCGACGAATTCGACGAGCCGGTCTTCGCCAACGCCGAGCACATGATCGGTGCGTCCGAGTTCGACTACTGGATGGATCCGGGCACCGTCGACGCGATCGGCGATGCCCGCAAGACCTTCGCGGCCGGCGCCGCCCGTCGGCTCGGCGTCATCGCCGAGACGGTGCGGCGCGTAAACGACGGCGAAGAGGTTCTCCCAGGCGTTGCCGCACGGCTCACTCCCGGCCATACGCCGGGACACCTTTCCTTCGAAATCCGCTCCGGCTCGACAAGCGTCCTAGTGGTCGGCGACGCGATCGGCAACCACCATGTGGCGTTCGAGAAGCCGGATTGGGCCACGGGTTCCGATCAGGATCCGGAACTCGCAGCGCGTACCCGCACCAGACTGATGGACGAGATTGCCTCTTCCGCCATTCCCCTGATCGGCTACCACCTGCCCGGCAGCGGGATCGGTCATGTCGAGCGGAAAGGCAACGCCTACCGCTTCGTGTCGATGTAAGGCACGCGGTCTCAGGTCGGCGAGACCGCCGGACGCGGCCGGTCGACCAGCCAGTCGGTCGCGACGGCACCGGCCCACATGGAAAACAGGGCAAGCCAGGCGGTCGCGGCGAAGATCGATGTGCCGGTGACACCGGCGCCGATCGCACAACCGCCGGCGAGCATCGCGCCGAAACCCATCAGCATCGCACCGCTCAGCGAACGACGCATCTGGCTCTCCCCATCGAAGCCCTGGAACTTCAACTCGCGCGAAATCGCCGCGGCGAGGAAAGCGCCCCCGAACGCGCCCGGAACCAGACCGATGTCGAAATCGAGCACCGGATCGCTGGTCAGGAAGAACATCAGGGTCGAGGCGGAGGGACCGGAGAACGTAATGGAACTCACATTGACTGGATCGAAGGCCGCAGTCGACAAGGACCAGGTCAGCACCCAGCCGACGGCGACCGAAAATCCCACGCCGGAGGCAAAGAAGAGGATCTTCCAGCCGATCCTTTCCCTGATCGAAAGATAGAGCGCCAGCGCCGCGGTCGCGAAGCCCAACAGGGGACCGAACCAGGCCGGCAGATGAAGAAGCACAAGCAGATTGACGTTCTGGCCTGCCGGAGTCGCCCAGAGCCCCGCCAGCCATTGTCGAAGTGGAGCCAGCCAGCCGCGAAGCGACATCTGCGCACTGACGGCGAAGACGAGCCCGGCGACGACCGAGCGCAGGTTCCCGGTCGCTGCGAGCACCAGGAGGCGCCCGGAACAGCCCCGCGCCATCACCATGCCTGCCCCGAACATCAGACCACCGATGACGGCGCCCGACCAGGAGCCGGTAATCGCCATCACCCGTGCATCGGCCGGGCGAAACAGGCCGGATTGCTCGGCCAGCCAGACCCAGATCAACGCAGTGGAAAAGGTGAGCAGCCAGACGGCAAGTCTGCGGCCGAGGTGACCGCGCGAGAATTCGACCGTTGCGGCCCTGAGACAGAAGGCGGATTTCTGCGCCGAAAAGCCGAAAATGCCGCCTGTGACGAGGCCGAAAAGGGCAGCCAGCTGCGACTCGTCGAACTGGTCGAGCAGCGATGTCAGATCCATTCAGCGCCCCTCGAGTATCCCTGCCGCTGCTTACGAACTGCGTGCGATCATACCCTCAAATCTTTCCGGGCACATCTGCCTCGTTGATCTGCGGCGGTGAGACGCAGACCGTAACGGTGACAGCGACTGCGTGTCATCACCCCTTTGCGACGGCTTTAACCGCGTCTGCGAATGCGTCCGTCTGCATCAGTGCGCGACATCGGGCGAAACGACCGTCCGCATAGGCGCGGAAGTCGTCCGCAGGATTGCCGTTGGCGAGCTGGATGAGACCCCAGAGCGTCCAGAGGAGGTCGCACATCGCCTTGTAGATGACGATGCGGCCGCGCTCGGCGGGCGTGGGTTCACCGCCGAAATAGGCGCGGATCATCTCCTCTTCCTTCTCGGGTCCAAACCCGCCCTCGATACAGAGATCGCCGAGATCCCACATCGGATCGTTCATGCCCGAATATTCCCAGTCGACGATCCACATGCGCTCGCCGGTATCGAGGAAGTTCTCGCAGAGCGGGTCGCAATGGCAGGCAACGTTAGGGAGCGGATGGGCGGAAAGGGCGGCACGAACGCTTTCTGCTTCCTCCAGCACGTCGTGGTAACCTTCCGGCAACGCGACGTCTTTCGTCGACAGCACGCCGAGGTAGCTGTCGATCATCGAAAACAGCTCGAAACGGGCCGGAAAGACTGCGCCGCTGTCATGCAGGCTGCGGAAGGCCTTTCCAGCGCGGGCGGGCGCGCCCGGTATGGAGCGAAACCCTTCGGGTGTCATGGTAACCGCGCCTCCGACGAAGCGGGAAACGAAGACCCCGCTCGACGCGTCGGCGAACAGGATTTCCGGGCCGACGCCGGCGCGGGCGACCGCTTCGGTCGCCATCATCTCGTTTACGCGGTCGATGTATTCTTCGGTACCCCTGCCGGGAATGCGCAGGCAATAGTCACCGATCCGAAAGACGAGATTGGTGAGCCCGCCCAACCGCTCGATCGGGCCTTCATAGGCCTTGAGGAGCGGGATCGTCTTCAGCGTCTCGCGGGCAAGCGCGATGTCGGCGTCTTCGCTCATGCCTTCAGCCTCTCCATCTTGGGATCATAGAGGGTCCGAGCGCCCCGGCGCGCCTGATAGGTCTTGCCGAACGCCTCGATCTCGAAGTCTTCCTTTGTGGAGATCTCCGCCGGAAGGTAACCGAAGGCGATGGTCTTGCCGAGCGTGTAACCGTAGCCGGTGCTGGCGGTGGAGCCGACGACCTTGCCGTCGAGCAGGACCGCCTCGCCGCCGTGGAAGGGCGCGAAGCCTTCGACGGTGTAGGAGACGAGCTTGCGCTTCACCCCCTCGGCCTTGATCGCCGCCAGTGCCTCGTGACCGATGAAATCACCCTTGTTCAGGGCTACGCAGAACCCGAGCCCCGCCTCGTAAGGGTCGTAATCGGGCGTGATGTCGCCCGACCAGTAGAGATAGCCCTTCTCCATCCGGGCCGCGTCGATTGCGCGGTAGCCGGCATCGGCGATGCCGAACGGTCCGCCGGCTGTCTTCAGCGTGTCGTAGACATGCGCGGCGTATTCCTGGTCGATGTAGAGCTCATAGCCGAGTTCGCCGACATAGCCGATGCGCACGGCAAGCGCAGCTGCGGCACCCACCTCAATCCGTTTCGCCGAGAGGAAGGGCAAGGCCGCGTTTGAGAGGTCGTCGTCAGACACGCTCTGCAGGATGTCGCGGGCATGGGGGCCGCAGATGTTGAGGGTCGCAAACCTGTTTGTGACATCGCGCAGACTGATACCATCCGGAAGATGTCGCGAGACCCAGTTGCCGTCGCGCACGCCGAAACCTGAGCCGGTGATCAGGTAGAGCAGGTCGTCGGACACATGGACGATGGTGACATCCGCCTCGATCCCGCCCCGCTCGTTGCAAAGCTGGGTGTAGACGGCCTTGCCAGGAGGACCGGAGAGATCATTGGCGGCGATCCTCTGCATGGCCTCCAATGCGCCGGCACCACTGATTTCGAACTTGGAGAAGGAGGACTGGTCGATCAGCGCGGCCCGCTCGCGGATCGCCTTCACCTCCTCGCCGACGGCATCGAACCAGTTCGGCTTTCCTTCGAAGGAGGGAACGTCCTCGCCCTCCGAGCCTTTCGGTGCGAACCAGTTGGGACGCTCCCAGCCGAACTTGGAACCGAAGACGGCACCGTTCTTCGCAAGCGTTTCGTGCAGCGGCGAGCGCCGCAGCCCGCGGACCGCCTGGGCCTCCTCGCCCGGCCAGTGAACCTTGTAATAGGCGCCGTAGGCCTCGATCGCCCTCTCCTCGAGATAGCGCCCCTGGGCGTGGACGGCGCCGAAGCGGCGCACGTCGAAGGGCCAGAGGTCCATGCCGGCATCGCCATGGAGAATGAGGTTCGAGAGCGCCAAGCCGGCGCCGCCCGAAGCCGCGATCCCGGCGGTGAAGCCGCAGGCGACATAGAAATTGTCGAGTTCAGGGGCGAGGCCCATGATCGGCTCGCCGTCGAAAGAAACCGGAATCGGGCCGTTGATAACCGTCTGGATGCCGATCTCGTTCAAGGTTGGAATGCGGGTTGCAGTCGGAAGAGCGAAGAGTTCCAGCCGCTCCCAGTTGGGCTCGAAGAGTTCGCGGCCGAAATCAATGGGCGGCTTGCCGCGCCAGCAGCCCTTGGTGCCGTCTTCCCAGCCTCCGATGGCGAAGGAACCCGTGTCCGGCTTCAGGTAGAAATTGTTGTCGGGGTCCCGCAGCGTCGTCAGGTCGGGCGGCAGCGTCAGCTTCTTCTCGGTGAGAAAATACTGGTGCTCGACCACGCCGGCCGCGAGCGGCACGCCGGCCATCTCGCCGACGCGCTTGGCCCAGAGCCCGGCGCAGTTGACGAGGATATCGCAGGAAATCGTCCCGCCATTGGTGACGACGCCGACCGCACGGCGGTTCTCGATGACGATCTCCTCGACGGTGACGCCTTCCTCGATCTTCGCCCCGTTCATGCGCGCGCCCCTGGCATAGGCCATGGTCAATGAATACGGGTCTATGTAGCCGTCGCCCGGAATGAAGGCCGCGCCCTCGATGCCGTCCTTGACGATATAGGGGAAGCGGCCTGCCGCTTCGTCGGGCGAGAGCGAATAGCATTCGACGCCGAAGCTCTTGGCCTGGGTCATCGAACGTCGGATTTCGCTCCAGCGTTCGGGGCTGCCGGCGAGCCGCAATGAGCCGACCTTTTTCCAGGCGATGTGCTGGCCCGTCTCCTCTTCGAGACGGTCGAAGACGGCCACCGAGTTCTGCATCAGCCGCGTGAGGTTGCGTTTTCCCCGCAGCTGGCCGACCAACCCGGCGGCATGCCAGGTGCAGCCATGGGTGAGCATGGCCTTTTCGACCAGCAGGACGTCCTTCGCCCCATCGCGAGCAAGGTGGTAGGCGACGGAGGTGCCGATCGCACCCCCGCCGATGATGAGAATGTGGACGTGACGATCCGCACGGAATGACATTTCGGAAACCTCAAGCCTTGATCTTGTCCATGGACGGGTCGTAAAGCGGCCCGAAGTGAAGGGTCGCGGGCGTTCTTTCGGCCGCGACGACGAGCTCGTAAGTGCCGCTCTTGAGGTACTCGTCGCTGACGCCGTCGGCGTTGCGGACATAGCCGTAGCCGATGTTCTTCCCGATCGTGTAGCCGTAGCCGCCGCTGGTGAGGTAACCGACCGGCTCGCCGTTTCTCAAGATCGTCTCGCGACCGGCCAGAACGACGCTCTGATCATCGACGGTAAAGCCCATCAGCCGCTTCTTCGGCGGTTTGCCGGCAAGACCTTCGAGCGCGCGTCGGCCGAGGAAATCGGTGTTCTTGCGCAGCTTCACCGCCCAGCCGAGGCCGGCCTCGAAGGGCGTGTCGTTCGGCGTGATGTCGGAGCTCCATGCGCGGTAGCCCTTTTCGAGCCGCAGCGATTCCAATGCCCGGTAGCCGATCGGGCGGATTCCGTGGTCGCTGCCTGCCACCATCAGAGCGTCGTAGACCTCGCCGAGCACACTGATCGGGATGTGCAGCTCCCACCCCAGTTCGCCGACATAGGTGACGCGCAGCGCCCGAACGGTCGCGCCGGCGATCGGAATCTCTCGGACATGGCCGAAGGGGAAGGCCGCGTTCGAGACATCGGCAGACGTGACGGCGGCGAGTACGTCGCGCGCCTTCGGCCCCATCAGCGAGAGCGTGCCCCATTCCTCGGTGATATCGGCAAGCGCGCAGTCGAGGCCGGCCGGAATATGGTCCGCAATCCAGCCGAAGTCATGGGTGCGGAAGCCGGTGCCGGTGACGATGTAGAATTTCTCGTCGGCGATGCGGGCAACGGTCAGGTCCGCCTCGATGCCGCCGCGGGTGTTGAGAAGCTGCGTATAGGTCAGGCGGCCGACCGGTTTTGCGACATCGTTGGCGCAGATCCAGTCGAGAGCCTTGAGGGCATCGGGACCGGAAAGCTCGTATTTCGAGAAGGAGGACTGGTCGAACACGCCGACCGCCTCGCGCACATGCCGGTGTTCGTCGCCGACCGGTTCGAACCAGTTCTGGCGACCCATCGAATAGACGTCATTCGGCTCCGTACCGGCCGGGGCGAACCAGTTGGGACGCTCCCAGCCGAGCTTGGAGCCGAACACGGCGCCGTGTTTCTTCAGGCGCTCATAGAGCGGCGAGACGAGAAGCGGGCGGCCGCTTTCGTATTCTTCGTGGGGATAAGCGATCGTGTAGTGCTTTCCATAGGCTTCCAGCGTTCGGTCGCACACCCACTGGCGATCGCGGTGCATGCCGGCGAAGCGGCGGATGTCGACCACCCAGAGATCGAGCGGCGCCTCGCCGTCGATCACCCATTGCGCCAGAACCCAGCCGGCGCCGCCGCCCGACGCGATGCCGAAGGCGTTGAAGCCCGCGCCGACGAACATGTTCTTGCACTCGGGTGCGACGCCGAGGACGAAGTTGCCGTCGGGGGTAAAGCTCTCCGGACCGTTGATCATCTGCTTGACGCCGACATTCTCCAGCGCCGGAACGCGTTCCATGGCCTGCATCATGTGCTGCTCGAAATGGTCGAAGTCGTCGTCGAACAGACGGAAGGCCCAGTCGTTCGGCAGGTCGCCGGTGAGCCACGGCTGGGGATTGGGCTCATATCCGCCCATGACGAGGCCGCCGACTTCCTCCTTGAAATAGGTGCGGCGATCCGGGTCACGGATCGTCGGCGCATCGGTCGACAGGCCTTCGATCTTCTCGGTGATGATGTACTGGTGCTTCACCGCCTGCAGAGGCACGTTGATGCCGGCCATGTCGCCCACCTGCCGCGCCCACTGGCCGGCGCAGTTGACGACTTTCTCGCAGGCGACGTCTCCCTCGGTCGTCTTCACCGCGACGATGCGGCCATCCTTCATCTCGAAGCCAGTCACACGCACGTTTTCGGCGATTTTCGCGCCGTGCATACGCGCACCCTTGGCAAGCGACTGCGTGATGTCGGAGGGGCTCGCCTGCCCGTCCGTCGGCAGCCAGCTTGCGCCGACGAGATCGTCGACATTCATCAGCGGCCACATCCGCTTCACCTCTTCCGGTGAGATGAGATGCATGTCCATGCCGAAGCTGCCGGCGGTGGTGGCGAGGCGCTTGAACTCCGTCCAGCGGTCCTGGTTGGTGGCAAGGCGCAGGCAACCCGTCATCTTCCAGCCGGTCGCAAGTCCGGTTTCCGCTTCCAGCCCCTTGTAGAGCTCCACCGAGTATTTCAACACGCGTGTGATCGAGGCCGAGGATCGAAGCTGCCCGACGAGGCCCGCGGCGTGCCAGGTCGAACCGGAGGTGAGCGTCCCCTGCTCCAGCAACAGCACGTCGGCCTTGTGATCCTTGGCCAGGTGGTAGGCGGTCGAGCAGCCGATGATGCCGCCGCCGATGACGACGATCTGTGCATGGGATGGCAGGGTCATGACGAGTGTTTCCCGTAGACTGATTGATAATGATCGAGCGCTTCTTGAAGGCGCGTGAGGTTTTCGGCCGTGTAACCGACGTAGTCGGCGCCCGGCGCTTCGAGGTAGAGTTCGGAAACCATGCTCCACATCGCTTCGCGCAGCAGCGAGGCGCATTGCATGGCCGCGAGCGAACGGCGGATGTCCGGCGAAGGCTCGCCACCGAAATAGGTCCGGAGGAACTCGCCCGACTGTTCCGCAGTCAACCCGGCGTTCGAGGTCGCGCCGGCGAGATCGAACATGGCAGTCGAGAAGCCGGCATATTCGTAGTCGATCAGCCACAGCTTTTCGCCGTCGTCGAGGATGTTCGACGGCAGGAGGTCGTTGTGGCCGAAGACGATCGGCAGTGGCGCCTGCACGGCCTCCAGTTCTTCGGCAAGCGAGAGATAGCGTGCCAGTTCCGGGATCATCCGGCTGCCGCCCGCCTCGAGCGTGCGGGCATAATCGCGGATGACGTGAAAGGGCCAGAACATGAAGCCGGCGCCCGACACGTGGCGCGGCATCTCCTCGTGGAACCGGCGCAGCAGCCGCGCGACGCGCTCCCGTTCGGCGGCGACATCAGCGGCGGAGAAGGTCTTCGCGTCGAGGAACGCTGACACCGTGACACCGGGCTCGGCATATTCAATCTGCGGCGCGAACCCTGCCGCATGGGCCGCTCTCGTCGTCATCAGTTCCCGGTCACGATAGACATGGTGGAAGGGATAGTCGGTACCGAAGCGGACGACATGGCTGCCCGAGGCGTCCTTCACCACGAAGCTCTCATTGCTCAGGCCACCCTTCAGCGGCTCGATCTCGATCGCCCCTTTCCAGCATGGCAGATCGGCAATCCGGTCCTCAGACATACGCGGCATCGTCGGTACACTCATGCGATCCGCTCCCTCACCCGTGCCGCGCCGGCCGAAATCAGGCGATCGGCGATGATGGCGATGAAGGCGACCGCAAGCCCCGCGACGAGGCCGCGCCCCGTATCCGCCTTGGTGAGGGCGATATAGACCTCCTGACCGAGATCACGGGTGCCCACGAGCGCGGTGATGACGAGCATCGAGAGGGCAAACATGATCGTCTGGTTGAGGCCGAGCATGATTTCGGGGAGCGCGAGCTTCAGCTTGATCTTGGCGAGGATCTGCGAGGGGGTGCAGCCCATCGCCCTGCCCGCCTCGATCACTCGCGGATCGACGCGCTGGAGGCCGAGGACCGTGTAGCGGATCGCCGGCGCGACGGCGTAGGCGACGATGGCGATCAGCGCCGTAAAGTCGCCGACGCGGAACAGCATGACGGCCGGCATCAGGTAGACGAAAGAGGGCAGCGTCTGCAGCGTGTCGATCACCACCTGCAACCAGCGCCAGAGCCGGTCGCGCTCGGCCGCAAGAATGCCGACGGGAATGCCGATCAGACTCGCGATGACGACCGAGATGCCGCAGAGATAGACGGTGACCATCGCCTTCTCCCACTGGCCGGTGGCGGCAATCAGGAAAGAGAGCACGCCGGCCGTCAACGCCAGACGAAGGCCGCCCAGCCGGTAACCGGCAAGCGCAAGCAGGGCCACGACGCCGACCCAGGGCAATTCACCGAGGAAGCGCTTCACCGGAACGAGAAGGCCGAGGAGCAACGTCGTGCGGAGAGCCTCCAGTGCATCGAAGAAGTTGAGGTTGATCCATTTCACGACGTCGTTCCAGAAGCCGCCAGTCGAGAGCACCAGGCCTTCGGGATAGGCCTCGAGAGCCGGCGCCACGACGCTGGCGACGAGACTTGTCGCGAGAATGCCGACCGCAGCCGCCACATAAGGATGACGCTCGACGACATTTCCGCCCGTGACGGCCGGCGACGGCGCCCCTGCCTTTGTCGCATAGGCCTGGCTCAACCGGTCGAGTGCGACGGCAAGTGCGACAATGGCAAAGCCCGCCTCCAGACCCGCGCCGATGTCGAGCCGGCGGAGTGCCGCAAGGACGTCGAAGCCGAGACCGCCGGCGCCGATCATCGAGGCAATGATCACCATATTGAGCGAGAGCATGATGACCTGGTTGACGCCGACCATGAGCGCGTCGGAGGCGGAAGGCACCATGACTTTCCATGTCATCTGTCGCCGGGAGCAGCCGACCATGTGCCCGAGATCGCGAATTTCCGACGGCACGGCCCTCAGCCCGTGAATGGTGATCCGCACCATTGGCGGCATCGCATAGATCAGGGTGCCGACGATCGCCGCCGTCGGGCCGAAGCCGAAGAAATAGAGGATCGGCACGAGATAGGCGAAAATCGGGATCGTCTGCATCAGGTCGAGCAGCGGCGTCAGAGCCCGCTCGAACAGTGGCCAGCGATAGCCGGCAAGGCCGAGCAGCAGGCCGAGCACGACGCCGATCGGCACCGCCACGACGATCGAGGCAAGCGTCACCATGGCGCTGCTCCACTGCCCGAAGACGGCAAGAAACGCGAAACAGAAGACGACCAGCGCAGCGAGCTTTCGGCCACCGGCGTAATAGCCCATCAGGCCGACGAGCACGATGACCCCGAGAAAGGAAACCGGCGGCACGAGCTGAACCGCGGCCGACCCCCGGCCGGACAGAAATCCGGTCGACAGCAGGCTGAGCGCCAGCGTGTAGGGAATGTCGATGACCGTCGCGACGAAACGGGTGAGATCGGTAAATGAAAAAAGCCCGAAGCTCGCCTCGTCCACCAGCCACTTGGTCCATCGCCCGATATAGCGCGCTGCGGGGATCTGCCACGCCCTCGGATAGTCGAACGCCCACTTGGCGACAGCCGGCCCAAGCCACCAGGCGATCAATGAGGCGATCGCGGTGAGCGCGAGGAGCAGATCGGGAAGGCGACCCCCCGTTCGGCTACCCGCCCGGTCGTGGCCGGGCGCCAGGGGTTCTGTCGATGAGAGCGGCGCGGACATCGGGTCAACCCTGCATCATCAGTTCGACGACGTCGGCGCGGTGGATGGTGCCAATCACCCCGCCGTCCAGGCCCGTGACGCTGATCGAATTGCCGGCACCGGCAAACATGGGCGCCACCTCGGCAATGGTCGTGCGCGCGTCGACGGTTGCCGAGGCAGATGCATCTGACTCGGGTCGCATGACCGAACCAACCTTGACGACCTTGGCGCGCGCGACGTTGCGGGTGAACTCGGCCACGTATGGGGTCGCCGGATTGAGCACCAGTTCCTCCGGCGTGCCGGATTGCACCACTTCACCGTCTTTCATGATGGCGATGCGGTCGGCGAGCCTGATCGCCTCGTCGAAATCATGTGTGATGAAGACAATCGTCTTCTTCAGGACCGACTGCAGGCGCATGAACTCGTCCTGCATCTCGCGGCGGATGAGCGGATCGAGCGCGGAAAACGGCTCGTCGAGGAACCAGAGCTCCGGCTCGACGGCGAGCGAACGGGCAATTCCCACCCGCTGTTGTTGGCCACCGGAGAGCTGGCGGGGGAAGACGTTTTCCTTGCCGGCGAGCCCGACAAGCTCGATCATCCTGCGGGCACGCTCCTCGCGCTTCGACCGTTCGACGCCCTGGACTTCGAGAGGAAAGGCCACATTGGCGAGAACGCTCAGGTGCGGCAGCAGCGCGAAGTGCTGAAAGACCATGCCCATCTGGTGGCGTCGGATCTCGATCATGCGGGTATCGCTCGCCGCAAGCAGGTTCTCGCCGTTGAACAGGATTTCGCCGGAGGTCGGCTCGATCAGTCGCGACAGACACCGCACAAGCGTCGATTTTCCCGAGCCGGAGAGCCCCATGATGACGAAAATCTCGCCGCTCTTCACCTCGAGATTGACGTCGCGGACGGCTCCGACAAGTCCTGCCTCTGCAAGGTCTTCGATGCTCGGCTTTCCGCCAGCGGCGCGCAGGGCATCCCGCGCACCTGCACCGAAGATCTTCCAGACATTACGGCAGACGAGTTTGGCTTCAGGGGACATGAGGGTTCCGCTGGCTCGCATGGACGACTGGCGCCGTTCGACGGTCGCGACGAAGATCCGGCCACCCAGGTTCAAAGGTGGTCATGGGTGGCCGGAAACGGAGAGACCTATTTCTTGACCCACTCGGACCAACGCGCCTCGTTGGCGGCCATCCAGGCCGCCACAACGTCTTCGAGCTTCTTGCCGTTGACATCGACGTCGGTGATCATCGCACCCATTTCGTCGTTGTTGACGTTGAAGGCCTTGATCGCCTTGTACGCGCCTGGCCACTTGTCCTTCACGCCCACCCAGCCGGCCTTCCAGATCGGACCGAAGGGCTTGCCGCAGTCGTAGGCCATGTCGGGATTGGAACCCCAGCTCGCGTCGTTGTAACATTCGGGCGTGTAGGCCGGGAACTCGACCCACTCGCCCTTGTACTTGGCAGGCGCCCAATGCGGCGCGTAGATCCACAGCATGATCGGCGCCTGGCGCTGATAGGCGCTCTCGAGCTCCGCGAAGAGGGCGGCGTCCGTGCCGGCATGGACGACTTCGAAGGGCAGGTCGAGAGCCTCGACGCGTTCGTCGTCGAAGCCACCCCAGGTAACAGGGCCGCCGAGATAGCGGCCCTTCGGCGCAGTCTCAGCCGTGGAAAAGGCTTCTGCGCAGGCCGGTTCCTTCAAAGCTTCCCAATTGGGCAGACCGGGGCATTTTTCCTTCATGTATTCCGGGAACCACCACTCCTCCTTCGCCTGCATCCCGGTCTCACCGAGATTTTCGACCTTGCCGGTCGCAACGGCGTTATCGAGCGCCTCCTGTCCGGTGGTCGCCCAGATTTCCATGGCGACGTGAAGGTCTCCCGTCTCCAGCCCGGCGAACTGCGCGAGATAGTCGGCCTGGACATATTCCACGGAATATCCGGCCTTCTTCAGCACTTCGCCCATGATGTTGGTGGTGATCAGCTGACCGGTCCAGTCGTGCAGGGTCAACTTGATCGGATCTGTGGATTCCTGTGCCATCGATGGCGTGGCCAAGACCACGCCCGACAAGAGAAGAACGGCCGCGGACAACCGCGGCAGGCGCGCAAGATCAAGCATTCGAGTTCTCCCGGTAGAGCCCGTTGAAAGAGTGATGAACTGGCAAGGCACCCGACCGTCGTTCCCCGTACTTTTCGTATCTTGAGACGGGAGTGCATGGCAGCAATCTCATGTCAGACAAGATCGCTTGTCAACGCCAATTTGTGGCTTTTTGTGTTTTTATGCCCGTTTCTGTGGCCGATGATTGCCGCGTTGGCTCGGCTGCGCTATGACGACGGTACGGCACGACTGGTTGGGATCATGGCTCCTTCGAAAAGGCACAGGGACATTCTTCGGCTGCTCGAACGCGACGGCACGGTCGCTGTCGCCGAGCTTGCACGAAAGCTCAACGTTTCGCTGGAGACGATCCGCCGGGACATCAAACCGCTCGCCGGCAACGGGAGTGTGATCAAGCTGCACGGCGCGGTCAGCCTTCCCTCGGTCGTCGGCGAGGCTCCGTTCGAGAAGCGCATGCGCGAAAACAGCGGCGCGAAACGCGCGATCGCCGCGGCTGTCGCCGCAACCATTCGCGACGGTGACTCCATCATGATGGATACCGGCACGACGACGAGTTTTCTCGCACGTGAACTGCTCGGCCATCGCCGCCTGACGGTCGTCACGAACTCTTCGGACATCGCCCGCACGCTCGCGACCGTCAACGACAACAAGGTCTATATGGCGGGCGGAGAACTGCGTAGCGACAACGGCGCCGCCTTCGGCACGACCGCGATCGAATTCGTCAGCCGCTTCGCCGTCACCCACGCGGTGATCTCAACCGGGGCGGTGAACGCCGACGGCATGATGGATTTCGACCTGGAAGAAGCCGAGTTCGCCCGCATGGTTCTGACGCGCGGCAAGCGCGCCCTGGTGGTGACCGACCACAGCAAGTTCGGGCGAGATGGGCTGGTGAGGGTGAGCGGCTTCGATGCGATCACGGAGCTTGCGACCGACAAGGCGCCGCCGCCGGACATCGCCGAAGCGCTTTCCGCGGCAGGTGCCGAACTGCTGCTGGCATGAGGGGGCACCCAGGTAGAGATTGCTTCACGACCCTTCAGTCGGCCGCCCTCTTGGCCGTCGACGACCGTTCCACAAGATGGCAGGCGAGTTCCAGACGGCGCGGCGGGAACGGCATGCCGGACAGGCTGTCACGCAAGAGGTCGAGCGCGGCCGAACCGATTTCCCGCATCGGAATGTGCATGGTCGTCAGCGGCGGGTTGAGGAAGGCTGCCTGCGGCAGGTCGTCCATCCCCATCACCGACACATCGCGCGGCACAGCATAGCCCATCTGCTGCACACCCAGCATTGCGCCGACGGCGAGGCTGTCGCCGGCCGCCAGAACGGCGGTGAAATCCAGCCCGCGCTCCCGGATGCGTGAGACGATCGCCTGGGTGGCCAGTTCCGGCAGCCAATCGTCGACCGGCACGACGAGGTCCGGGTCAGCGGCAAGACCGTGGTGGAGCAGCGCGTCGCGCCAGCCTTCGTAACGCCGCTCGATAGTGCGGCGCCCCGGCCGCATGAGGAAGAGGATGCGGCGGTGGCCAAGCCCGATCAAGTGATCGGCGGCCAGTCGCGCGCTCGACCGGTTGCAGGGCGTGACGCTCGAAAGGCGCATGAACGGATCATCGCCGTTCAACAGTATCACCGGCTTCTGAAAGCCGCGCGTGGCGGCAAGCAACGCCTCGTCGTCAACGGTCAGGAACAGGAGGCCGAGGATCTCCGGATCGTCCCTCGCTTCTTCGAGAAGCGTCAGTTCCTCCGCCTTGTCGGCGATGGGGCGCGTGATGATCTCGAGCCCGAGCGCCTGCGCCCGCTCCTTCAATCCGTCCAGCACGTAGAGCGTGAACTGGTTGCGCACATAGTCGATCATCGCCGCGCTGGATGCCGCAAGAATGACCTTCCGCCCCGCGACGGCGGTTGGCACGACGTAGTTCGCCGTTTTCGCCGCCTCCAGTATCTGCTGACGGATCTCCGGCCGAACGCCTTTCTCGCCTGCAAGCGCACGCGAAACCGTGCTGAGCGAGACACCGCAGCGCTCGGCGATGTCCTCCAGTCGCACCTTCCTGCTCTTCTTCCCCCGCTTGCCGGGGAGCGGTTTTGCGGTCACGTTTCACCTCTCTCCGCGCCAACATGAGAAAAATTTTCAGATTGCGCAAGAAAAATCACCATGCATTATCGAGTCAAATCCGTCCATCGGTGACCGCAGGGAGGAGCACCATGGGCCTGACCGGCCATGACATTCGCACTGGACTCGATCGCCTTGTCGCCGGCATGACCGGCCTCAAGCACAGCGGTCGTTTTCACGAGCCGAACCTCGACGGTACCGCCGGCGACTACATCAGCTTCGACAGCTGGGAATGGCCGCAGGGTGTCGGCCTCTATGGTCTCGTGCGCCTGTGGCTGCTGACCGGCCGCGACGATCTGCGTAAACTTGTCGAGGACTGGTACGCCTCCCAGATTGCCGGCGGCCTGCCGGGCCTCAACGTCAACACCACCGCGCCGATGCTCGGCCTTTCGGTTCTCTGGGCGAAAACCCGCGACCCGCGGTGGCAGCCCGTGCTCGACACTTGGGCGAACCGCGTGCTCTCCGAAATGGGCCGCACACCGGAAGGCGGCTTCGAGCACCACGTCTCCGACAGGATCAACGACAACGAGCTCTGGGACGACACGCTCTACATGGTGGCGCTCTTCCTCGCCTCCTACGGTCAGGCAAGCGGCCGGCGCGAACTCGTCGACGAGGCGTCGCTCCAGTTTCTCGTCCATACACGCTACCTCGCCGATCCCCAGACCGGCCTCTGGTTCCACGGCTGGACCTTCGAGGGACGGCACAATTTCGCGCGTGCCCGCTGGGCGCGTGGCAATGCCTGGATCACCGCCGGCATTCTCGACCTTTTCGACCTCGCCGAACTCGGCCGGCCGGTGCGACGCTTCCTCGAAGGCGTTCTGGTAGCGCAAGTCGACACCTTGCTCAGACTTCAGGCGCCGTCCGGCGCCTGGCGCACACTGCTCGACGACCCGACCTCCTACGAGGAGATTTCCGCGACCGCCGGCATCGGCTACGGACTCCTGAAGGGCTATCGGCTCGGCCTCGGCACACCGGCCTGGCGAAGCGCCGGGCTTCGGGCGCTCGAGGCGGTGATGCACAACATCGACGAAAGCGGCACCGTCCTCAACGTTTCCTACGGTACCCGCATGGGTCACGACCTGCAGTTCTACAAGGACATCCCGATCCAGCCGACTGGCTACGGCCAGGCGCTGGCGATCCTGTGCCTTTCGGAGGCGCTCAACCATGTCGGAGCAGAGGGACAGGCGGCATGATGATGAAGGTACTCTACGGCGCCGGGCCGCAGGACGTGAAAGGGTATGACACGCAGCGCCTGCGTGACGCCTTCCTGCTGAGCGACCTTTTCGCGGACGATCAGGTCAATTTCACATATACCCATGTCGATCGCCTCATCCTCGGCGGTGCCGTGCCGGTGACGACGAGCCTTGGCTTCGGCTCCGGCGCGGAGATCGGCACGCCCTATCTGCTCTCCGCCCGGGAAATGGGGATCGCCAATCTCGGCGGTACCGGCGTAATCGAGGTGGATGGTCAACGCTTCGTGCTCGAAAACCGCGACGTGCTTTATGTCGGCCGCGGCGCCCGGCAGATGACCGCCTCCAGCCTGTCGGCCGAAAGACCCGCCCGTTTCTACATGAATTCGGTGCCCGCCGGTGCCGACTTCCCGCACCGGCTGATCACCCGCAGAGAAGCAAAGCCCCTCGACCTCGGCGATGTGCGCCGCTCGAACAGGCGCCGGCTCGCGATGTACATCCATCCGGAGGTCGCCCCGTCCTGCCTGCTGCTCATGGGCATCACCGACCTTGCCGAGGGCAGCGCCTGGAACACCATGCCGCCGCACCTGCACGAACGGCGGATGGAGGCCTACTGCTACTTCGACCTCTCGCCGGAGGACCGGGTCATCCACGTGATGGGACGGCCGGAGGAAACCCGCCACCTGATCGTCGCGAACGGCGAGGCGGTCCTCTCCCCCGCCTGGTCGATCCACATGGGCGCCGGTACGGGACCTTACGCCTTCGTCTGGGGCATGACCGGCGAAAACCAGGAATACAACGACGTCGCTCCCGTAGCCGTGGCTGATCTCAAATGACGAAAACGACCTTCCATATGAAGAAAGACCTGCCGGCCGGAGCGGCCATTCGCTACTGGCAGCTCGGTGCCGTCGCCGAAGAGCGTTTCGACGTACCGGACCAGCCGATGAAGGGCGAGATGGACCCCTTCTTCTTCCTGACCAAGCACAAGAACTTCATTCCGCACGAGTATCCCTGCCGCACTCTCTTCGCCGAGCGTTATCGCGGCAGCCGTCCCGATGTGCGCGGCGCCTTCGAGGCCACCCGCTGGTGGCTGCCCTTCGGTTCGCCGCGGCTCGATCTTTCGGGCTTCTGGTTCCGACCGACGCGTCTTGCCACCTGGGCACGCACCTTTATCGAGGCAGAAGCGGCGGGAACGGCGAGGGTTCGTCTCGGCACGTGCGGCGGCGCCGTGCTCTGGCTGAACGGCGATGAAGCAGGCTGGATGGCGCCCTATAGCCGCAATCTCGAAGCCAAGGCGGAATTCGATCTTCCGCTTCAGGAAGGCCTCAACGAGATCATCCTGTTCTTCGACGACCTTGCCGAACGCGATGCCCGCTATTTCATCCAGCTCGATTATTTGTCGGGTCCGAAGGCCGCGGTCGCACTGCCCGTCCCCTGCGCGCCGTCCGCGGCCGATGCGGTGGAAACCGCCCTCGACGGAATGCACTTCGATCGCCCGGCCTATTTCGAAGGCGACATGACGCTGATTTTCGGCTCACCCTTGCCGATGGACGTCGAGGTCGCAGTCGCGGTCGAAGGCGACTTCATGTCGACCGAACGTTTCGACTACGATTTCCGGCTCAGGGCCGGCGAGACCCGCCTCGTCGTCGGCCCGTCGAGCGCAATGCCCGCCGACTTCCGCCATTTCCGCGTGACGCTCAACGCAAGCGGTTTCGTGGCCGCCCGGTCGATCGGCGTCGAGATTTGCCATGCCGCCCGGCACGGCAAAGCGCCGGAAACGCTCTCCGCCCGCATAGAGGAAACACTCGACGAGATCTCCGAATATTCCGAGCGCGACACCGTGCGCGCCTTCGCGCGGCTCGCAAGCGGCCGCGGCGGTGCCGACACGGATGCGATGATCGAGGAGATTTTGCCCTCGATCGAGGACTGCCACGACTGCGCCGATTTCTCTCTTGTGCCGCTCATCTGGTCGCGCACCGTCTGGGGTGGGGATATCGGCACAGCGACCCGCGCGCGCATCGACCGCGCCATCCTCGGTTTCCGCTACTGGATGGACGAACCGGGCAATGACGTGCAGTGGTACTTTTCCGAGAACCATGCGCTTCTCTTCCACACCTCGGCCTATCTCGCCGGCACTCTCTTTCCTGAGAATGTCTTCGTCCGGTCCGGACGCAAGGGAGTGGACCAGCGCGCCGTAGGTGCTGCCCGGGTGCGCGCCTGGCTCGATCATTTCGAGGCCTGGGAGATGGCGGAATTCAACTCCGCCCCCTATTTCCCGATCGACCTCAAGGGCCTGACGGCACTCGCCGCCCTCGCACCCGACGCGGACATTGCGACGCGCGCCCGGAAAGGCATCGTCCGCCTCTGCGAGATCGTCGCGCGTTCGGCCCATCACGGCATGCTGACCGCCGCGCAGGGCCGATCCTACGAGCATACGCTTTGCGCCGGCCGGTCGCTCGAACTCTCCGGCGTCGCGCGCCTGCTCTGGGGCCGTGGCTGGTACGGTCGGCGCGTCCATGCCCTGCCGCAACTCGCCGTCTGTCTGCGCGACCACGGTCTCGTCGTGCCGGAGGCTCTCGCCGACATTGCGAACCATCACTCCAAGGAGCACCAGGAATGGTGCTTCGCCCAGGGCGAGAACCGCTTCGCCGCGCTCTATCACTACAAGAGCCGCGCCTTTGCCATGGGCTCGGTTGCCCATTATCGCTGGCACGACTGGGGCTATCAGGAAACCGTGCTGCATCTGAGACTCGGCGAGCGGCCGGAGGCGGCGATCTGGATCAATCATCCCGGCGAGACAATCCAGTTCGGCTACGGTCGTCCGTCCTACTGGGGCGGCTGCGGCGCGGTCCCGCGCACCCACCAGTATCGCGGGCTTGCGGTCCTCGATTTCCAAACGGTCGATGAACAGGTGGACTTCACGCATGCGTGGTTCCCCGTCGCAGAGTTCGACGAGAGCCGTGTTGAGGGAAATCTCGCAGTCGCCCGCAGTGGCAAGGGCGCCGTGCTCCTGCGCGGTAGTGTGCCGTTCGAGCGCGTCGTCGAGGGACCGTCAGCCGATGCGGAACTGCGTCAGCGCGGCCGCAATACGCGATGGATCGTCCGCGTCAGCGAAGCCTCCGATCTCGCCAGCGTCGAGGCGCGCTTCGCCGGCCTCGCGGTCCGGGAAGAGGCGGACGGCACGTTCACCATCGACGACCCGGAATATGGCGTCGTGCGCTTCCGGTCCGACGGCTCCGCGGAAGCGGAGGGCCGCACCATCGTGCCCGAGACATTCACCGTCGCCGGTGCGGCGACGATGCTCCCGGCTTGCTAGCCGGAATGCCCCGCCCGCATGAGGCTGGCGGGTTTCGAACATGGCGGGCGGGAGACCCGCTGAGTGGAGAGGAGGAACGACCATGAAGAAGACAAGAACCGTTCTGGCGGCACTCGCCGTCGGGCTTCTGACATCCACGTCGGCGCTCGCCGGCGACGTGCGCATCATGTGGTATTCGGACGGCGTCGAAGGCGAGGTTCTGAAGGATCTGCTCGACCGCTTCATGAAGGAGAACCCGGGGATCAACGTCGTCCTCGACAATGTCGCCTACAGTGTCGTGCGCGAACAGCTTCCCGTCCAGCTCGAAGCGGGCTCGGGTCCGGACATCGCCCGCGTGACGAACCTGAAGGCACAGAGCCAGCACTGGCTCGATCTCCGCCCGCTCGTTGCTGATCCAGCCTACTGGGACGAGAATTTCGGCGCGCAGGCCGACTGGATGCGGCCGGACGGTTCCAACCAGATCTCCGGCTTCATGACGCAGATCACGCTCACCGGTGGCTTTGCCAACAAGACGCTGTTCGATCAGGCGGGCGTCGCCATCCCCGGCAAGGACGCGACCTGGGACGACTGGGCGAAGGCCGCCAAGCAGGTGGCCGAAAGCCAGCAGGTGCCCTTCGCCATGGCGCTCGACCGTTCCGGCCATCGCCTGACCGGTCCCATCCTCTCCTATGGCGGCAATTATGTCGGCGCTGACGGCAAGCCGGCTGCCCTCGACCAGGGCGCCAAGGACTTCTTGACGAAGTTCGTCGGCTGGGTCGAGGACGGCACGATGGGCAAGGACGTCTGGGTCTCGGCAGCCGGCTCCACCTACCGTGCGGCCGCCGACGACTTCATCAACGGGCAACTCGTCTATTACTATTCCGGCTCCTGGCAGGTGCCGAATTTCTCCACCAAGATCGGTTCGAACTTCGACTGGGTCGCGACCGGCAGTCCCTGCGGCCCGGCCAATTGCACAGGCATGCCCGGTGGTGCCGGCCTCGTGGCGATCAAGTACACGAAGAACCCGAAGGAAGTGGCGAAGGTCATGGACTATCTCGCCCGCGAGGACATCGTGAAGGAGTTCTCCGAACGCACGCTGTTCCTGCCAGCCCATAAGGGACTGCTCGCCAAGGGCCTGGACTTCAAGACCGACGACGCACAGGCGAAGGAAGCCCTCAATACCTTCGTCTCGGCGACGGGTTCGCTCTCCGAGCTTGCCCAGAAGCTGCCGGGCTGGTTCTGGTCCGACACCTTCTACGGTGCGCTCGTCACGCGCGTCAGCCAGGCAGCCGCCGGTGAGATGTCCGTCGACGAGGCCTTCACCCGCATTGATGCGGATATCGCAGCCAAGGTGAAGGATTCCGGCCTGTAAGACCGTAGCGCCGTCGGCAAACTTGCCACGGCCAAACGATGCCGGTCGCGGCGGGGGCTTGCCCCGCTGCGCGCCGCAGGGGACATTCGTCCGCGCCGGACGGGTATCTACGGCCGGCTTGGGAGGAGAGGCATGAGAACGCACGATACCGGTAGAGCCGGCCTGGGCGCGATCGTCACGGCGCCGGTCCACGTCGTCATGGGCATTCTCGACACGCCGCTGCGCTGGCTGCAACGTGTTGCCGGAACTGGCGGGATGGCGGCCTTCTTCCTGATGCCGAACATGCTGATCTTCGGCATCTTCGTGCTGCTGCCCTTCTTCATCAACTTCGCCTATTCGATGACCGGCGGCACGGCGCTCTTCCTGCCCGACCGCACCTTCGTCGGCACAGACCAGTATTCGCGCCTCTTCGACTGCGGGAGCTATCTCGATCCGGGCAGTTGCGTCGAGGACACCTTCTGGACAGCGGTCTGGAACACAGCCACGTTCGTCGTGCTTCAGGTCACGCTGATGATCTTGGTCTCGCTCGTCACGGCGCTGATCCTCAATCGCGACCTTGCCGCGCGCAGCTTCTGGCGGGCAGTCTTCTTCTTCCCCGTCCTCTTGTCGCCGGTCGTCGTAGGCCTCATCTGGAAGTGGATCCTCCAGCGACAGGGCCTTCTCAATTTCGGTCTCTACGGCCTCGGTTTCGATCCCTATGTCTGGCTCAACGACCGCAACTGGGCCTTCGCCGCCACCATCGGCGTGTCGATCTGGGCGCATATGGGCTTCTACACCCTGATCCTGCTCGCAGGCCTGCAGGCAATCCCGAAAGACCTCTACGAAGCCGCCGAAATGGACGGCACCCGACCGGCGCGTGCCTTCTGGCGCATCACGCTGCCGCTCCTCATGCCGAACCTTCTCGTCGTCGTGGTGCTCGTGCTGATCCGCGCGGTGCAGATCTTCGATGAGATCTATGTCTTGACCGGCGGAGGGCCCGGGACGAGCACGCTTTATCTCACCCAATACATCTACGAGACCGGCTTTGCCGCCCAGCTGCGCAATCCCGGCCTTGCCGCCGCCGCCTCGATCCTGATGGGCGCCGTGCTCGTGGTCCTCACGCTCGTCCAGCTCGGCCTCGGCCGCTCCGGAGAGAAGAAGGGAGGCCGCAAATGAGCGGGATCATCCGTTTCCTCACGCGCCGGAGAGGCGGCAAGGGCTGGCACTGGACCGACGTGGTCACCTGGGTCTGGCTGATCGGCGGGCTCTTCATCATGTTCGGCCCGGCCGTCTGGCTGGTCGGCTCGTCCTTCAAGTCACCGGCGGCACTCGCCGAATTCCCGCCGACCATCCTGCCCTACGTCACCCAGAAGGTGACGGTCGAGGGCTATGACAAGCCCCTCGATCTCTACGAGGCGACACTCGAAGATGGCAGCACGGCGGTACTCGCGGAAGTGCGCCGCATCGGCGTCGTCAGCCAGATGGTCGACCCGGCAAAGCCCGGCGAGATCATCAAGGTCAACATCGCCAAGCGGCGGCCGGTGCGGGAAATGTCGTTCGCCACGACGAACTACACCGAGCCCTTCACCCATTTCGACTTCGTGCACTATCTCTGGAACTCCGTCTTCGTGACGGTCACGGCGACGCTCATCACGCTCGTCGTTAATTCCATGGCCGCCTTCGCGCTCAGCAAATACGAGTTTCGCGGGCGGGCGCTTGCGATGCTGCTGATCCTGGCGACGCTGATGGTTCCGCTCTCGGTCATCATGGTGCCGCTCTATTCGATCGTTTCTGCGCTCGGCCTCTTCAACAGTCTCTGGGGCGTGATCCTGCCGACGGTCGCCACCCCGACAGGCGTCTTCATCCTGCGCCAGTACATGCTGACCATTCCGGACGAACTGGTCGACGCGGCGCGGATGGACAAGGCGTCGGAATGGCAGATCTACTGGCGCATCATCCTGCCGCTGACGGCGCCGGCACTCGCGGTGCTTGCGATCTTCTCCGTCGTCTGGCGCTGGAACGACTTCCTGTGGCCGCTGATCGTGCTCTCGCGCAAGGAACTCTACACCCTTCAAGTGGGCCTCAGCATCTATTCGGGCGAGCTGAACGTGCAATGGCACTTCATCCTCGCCATGACCGTCGTGACCATGATCCCGGTCGTACTGGTCTTCATCTTTCTGCAGCGCTTCATCACAACCGGCATCGCCGGCACCGGACTGAAATAGGGGAGCATCATGGGACATATCAGGCTCACCAACGTGAAGAAGTCGTTCGGCGCCGTCGACGTGATCCACGACATCAACCTGGAGATCGCGGACGGCGAGTTCGTCGTCTTCGTCGGCCCGTCGGGCTGCGGCAAGTCGACCCTCCTGCGGATGATCGCCGGTCTCGACCGGCCGTCGAGCGGAGAACTCGCAATCGACGGCAAGGTCGTCAACAGCGTGTCCGCCGCCGATCGGGGCCTTGCCATGGTCTTCCAGTCCTATGCGCTCTATCCGCACATGAGCGTGCGGCAAAACCTTGCCTTCGGGCTGGAAAATACCCGCATGCCGAAAGCCGAGATCGCCGAGCGCATCACCGAAGCCGCGCGCATGCTGGAAATCGAGGCCTACCTCGATCGCCGCCCGGGCCAGCTTTCCGGCGGCCAGCGCCAGCGTGTCGCTATCGGCCGCGCCATCGTCCGGCGCCCCGTCGCCTTCCTGCTCGACGAACCGCTGTCGAACCTCGACGCCGAGCTGCGCGGTTCCACTCGCGCCGAGCTTGCCGCGCTCCACGCACGGCTTTCGGCGACGATGATCTACGTGACGCACGATCAGGTCGAAGCGATGACGCTCGCGGACCGTATCGTCGTGCTGCGTGCCGGCCGCATCGAGCAGGTCGGCACGCCGCTCGAGCTCTACAATCGCCCCGCAAACCGCTTCGTCGCCGGCTTCATCGGCTCACCGCACATGAACTTCCTCGACGGAACCGTCGAAGCAGCCGGTCCCGGACGGACCGTCATTTCCCTCGCCGGTGGTCAGCGGCTGGAACTGCCCTCGGCCGGCCCCGTGGGGACGCCAGGGGCTGGTGTGACAGTCGGCGTGCGACCGCAACACATCACGCTCGGTCGCAGCGAGAGCAGCCTCTCTGCAAAGCTCACGCTCGTCGAGGCACTCGGCGCCGAGACGGTGTTCCATGCCAACCTCGCGGGCCAAAAGATCCTCATCGTCGCCCCCGGCCAGCACGACCTCGCACCGGGGGCAACGATCGACCTCTCTTTCGCAAGCGCCCCGATCCATCTCTTCAGCGAAGCGGGGCTACGCCTCCAGGACGCTATCTGACGGCTTCACAAACCTCCTGTCTCCGGTGCGGGCACCGGGACGCGACCGCCCTGTCTTCGGGCCCTATACCGTTCGCTGGCTGCCGCGGGCAAAGACCCGAGCGCCTTCCAGCCCCACCTTGTGAGAAATTTATCTCTTGGCTGCTGGGGTAACACGCTGTAATCCCATCATCATCGCTGCCAGACGAACGCATCGTTGCTTTCGGGGAGATAAATATTTACTAAACAATCTTGAAGTCTTCCTCATGACGACGGTTGATCAAGACACCTGAAAAGACGGAATGACGGAATGGTAACGATCAAGGAAATCGCCAAGGCCGTGGGCGTATCCTCCGCGACCGTGTCGCGGGTGCTGAATTACGACCCTGCCCTGTCGATCTCCCCCGCCAAGCGGCAGGCGATCATCGAAACGGCGGAGGCGCTGAACTACGAGACGCCGCGCAACCGCAACAGGGCGAGCGGCCAGACCGCACCGAGCCTGCTCACCAAGCTCGTCATCGTGCACTTCCTTGAGCCGTCCGACGAAATTGCCGACCCCTACTACATCGGCGTGCGCCTCGGCATCGAGACGCGCTGCCGTGATCTCCGGACCGAGATCGTCAAGGTCTTCCACTCCGACGCCCTTCCCGAGGCCGGATTGCTCGCGGGCGCTTCCGGCGTCATCGTCATCGGCAAGCATTCCGATCATGAGATTGCCTGGCTGAAGCAGCACGCGCGACACCTCGTCTTTGCCGATTTCGATCCGAACGACGACGCACTCGACAGCGTCTTCTCCGACGTGGAACTCGCGACGATGAAGATCCTCGACGCCCTAAAGGCCGGCGGCTATAGCCGAATCGGCTTCATCGGCAGTCATGAGAGACTGAACGACAGCGTACAGCGCTTCGCCGAAAAGCGTTGTGCGGCCTATATCGACTGGCAGAGAAAGAACGGCACTTTCGAGCCGGACCTGCTCGCCCTCGCCGACTGTTCCACAGGACAGAGCCTGCGGCTCGAAACGGGCTATCGTCTTGCCCACGAATTGCTGGCGCTGGCGCAGCGGCCGGACGTCATCGTGACCTCGAACGACAACATGGCGATCGGCGCCTACCGGGCATTCCAGGAAGCCGGTCTTTCCATTCCGAAAGACATCGCCGTCGTCTCGTTCAACGACATTCCCGTCGCCCAGTTCCTCACCCCGCCGCTCACCACCGTTCGCATCCACAGCGAGCATATCGGCGAGACGGCCGTCGACCTGCTGCTCGAACGCCTTTCCGGACGCAGTTACGGGAAGCAGGTGCGCATCGCGACGGAACTGATCTGGCGCGACAGCTGCCGCAAGCCCCGGTAAATCCGGGCGATTTGCGTCATTCGCGATCGCGATAAATATTTACTAAATTTTCCTTGCGCAGTCCTCCGATTTCGGTAAATCTTGCGCTGACGGCAGAGAGGGAACCTGCCGCTAGCGTTTCTTGGGAGGAAACAATGGACAACAGGACGATTCTGTCTCGCTTTGCGGCCGGCGCGCTCGCCGGTGCGAGCCTTCTCGCATCCACCGCAGCCTTCGCCGGCGAAATCACCATCTGGTGCTGGGACCCGAACTTCAACGTCGCGATCATGAAGGAAGCCGGCGCGCGTTACACCGCAAAGCACCCGGAGACCACCTTCAACGTGGTCGACTTCGCCAAGGCGGACGTGGAGCAGAAGCTCCAGACGGCGCTCTCCTCCGGCACCACCGACGCGCTACCGGATATCGTCCTGATCGAGGATTACGGCGCACAGAAATACCTGCAGTCCTTCCCCGGCGCCTTCGCCGCCCTTTCCGGCAAGATCGACCACTCCGGCTTTGCCCCCTACAAGGTCGAGCTGATGACGCTCGACGGCGCGGTCTACGGGGTCCCCTTCGATTCCGGCGTCACCGGGCTTTACTATCGCAAGGATTATCTCGAACAGGCCGGCTTCAAGCCGGAGGACATGCAGGACCTCACCTGGGACCGCTTCATCGAGATCGGCAAGGCGGTGGAGGCAAAGACCGGCAAGAAGATGCTCGGCCTCGACGTCAATGACGCCGGGTTCGTGCGCATCCTGATGCAGTCGGCCGGTAGCTGGTATTTCGACAAGGACGGAAATCTCTCAATCGAAGGCAATGCCGCGCTGAAGGCTGCGCTCGAAACCGAGCAGAAGATTCTGCAGGCCAATATCTACAAGCCTGCCGCCGGCTGGACGGAATGGGTTTCCACCTTCACCTCCGGCGATGCCGCGACGGTCACCACCGGCGTCTGGATCACCGGCACGGTCAAGGCGCAGGCCGATCAGGCCGGCAAGTGGGGCGTTGCCCCCATTCCGAAACTCACCGTCGAGGGCGCATCGAACGCCTCCAACCTCGGCGGTTCCAGCTGGTATGTCATCGACAGTTCGGCCGAGAAGGACGAAGCGATCGACTTCCTCAACGAGATCTACGCCAAGGACGTCGACTTCTACCAGAAGATCCTGACCGAACGCGGCGCCGTCGGTTCGCTGCTTGCCGCCCGCACGGGCCCGGCTTACGGCGAGGCCGATGCCTTCTTCGGCGGAGAGAAGGTCTGGCAGAACTTCTCCGACTGGCTGGCGAAGGTTCCCTCCGTCAACT
The DNA here is from genome assembly GCF_024054295.1 of Ciceribacter sp. RN22. NCBI lineage: Bacteria > Pseudomonadati > Pseudomonadota > Alphaproteobacteria > Hyphomicrobiales > Rhizobiaceae > Ciceribacter > Ciceribacter sp. RN22. The sequence continues at coordinate 253,239 of NZ_JAMXLD010000002.1, read as the reverse complement.
ATGGCATCTTCACCAATGAAGTGGACACGGCGGTCACCGCCCACCTTCCCGACCTTGCCAAGGGCGCTGACGTGGACGAGGTCCTGAAGGCCATCCAGAGCCAGGCCGAGGGCCAGATCCAGTAGTCCCTCCCCCGGTGGGCGGCGGACTCCGCCCCACCTTCCGGAACGTCCTTTCCTCATGAAGGGATGTTCCGGCCCTTGTCTTTGGCGATGAAGGTTTTCCCATGGCTGCCGGAAAAGCAGGCGGATTGAAGCGCTATCACGATCTGAACGGCTGGCTGTTCATCGCACCGTCGATCCTGCTCATCTCGATTTTCCTCGTCTATCCGATCCTGCGCTCGCTTTACCTGTCCTTCTTCTCCGGCAAGGGCATGATGATGAAGTTTGCCGGCTTCGGAAACGTGGTACGCCTTTCGAACGACCCCGTCTTCCTCCAGGCGCTCACCAACACGATCACCTTCTTCGCGGTGCAGGTGCCGATCATGATCGTGCTGGCGTTGCTGCTCGCCGCCGTGCTCAACAATGACCGGCTGAAGTTCATCGGCTTCTTCCGCACCGCGATCTTCCTGCCCTGCGTCGCCTCGCTGGTTGCCTATTCCGTGCTGTTCAAGAGCATGTTTTCCGTCGACGGGGTGGTGAACCAGGCGCTGATGGCGCTTCACCTGACAGATGCACCGATCGGCTGGCTCACCGAGCCCTTCTGGGCAAAGGTGCTCGTGATCCTCGCCATCACCTGGCGCTGGACCGGCTACAACATGATCTTCTATCTCGCGGCCCTCCAGAACATCGACAGGTCGATCTACGAGGCCGCACGGATCGACGGTGTACCGGCCTGGGCGCGCTTCGTCTACATCACCGTGCCGATGCTGAAACCGGTGATCCTCTTCACGACGATCATCTCGACGATCGGTACGATCCAGCTCTTCGACGAGGTCTACAACCTGACCGAAGGCCGCGGCAGTCCCGCAAACGCGACGCTGACGCTCTCGCTCTACATCTACAATCTCACCTTCCGCTTCATGCCGAGCTTCGGCTACGCGGCGACGATCTCCTACGTCATCGTCGTCATGGTGGCGCTCTTCTCCTTCCTGCAGTTCTATGCCGCGAGGGACCGTTCATGAACGCCCCGCGCCTCGGTGCAGCCACACTGCAATACGTCTTTCTCGGCGTCGCCGCCTTTCTCTCGCTCTTCCCATTCTTCTGGATGGTGATCAGCGCGACCAACACGTCGATCGACATCATCAGCGGCAAGACGAGTTTCGGTGGCGCGTTCGCGACGAATGTTGCGAACTTCTTCACGCTGGTCGACGTGCCGCTCGTCTTCTGGAACTCGGCCAAGGTGGCGGTCCTCGCCACGCTTTCCACCATCATCGTCTCGTCGCTGGCCGGCTACGGCTTCGAGATGTTCAAGTCCAAGGCGCGCGACCGGATCTATTCGCTCGTGCTCTTGACGCTGATGGTGCCCTTTGCGGCCCTGATGATCCCGCTTTTCATGATGATGGCGAAGACAGGCCTCATCAACACGCACATCGCGATCGTGCTGCCGACCGTCGCCTCCGCCTTCATCATCTTCTATTTCCGCCAGTCGACCAAAGCCTTCCCGACGGAGCTGCGCGACGCGGCAAAGGTGGATGGCCTCAAGGAATGGCAGATCTTCCTCTACATCTACGTGCCGGTGATGCGCTCCACCTATGCGGCCGCCCTCGTCATCGTCTTCATGACGAACTGGAACAGCTATCTGTGGCCGCTGATCGTGCTGCAGTCGAACGAAACCAAGACGATCACGCTCGTCGTCTCCTCGCTCGCCTCCGCCTATTACCCCGACTACGGCGTGGTCATGATCGGCACGATCCTCGCCACCCTTCCCACCCTGATCATCTTCTTCCTCATGCAGCGCCAGTTCGTGCAGGGCATGCTGGGCTCAGTGAAATAGGAATATGGATCCCATGCGCATTATCGAGAATTTCAACGGCAACTGGCTCTTTCGCCACGGCTTCGAGCCGGCGCGCGTCTCCGCCCTGCAGGAGGGCGAGACCGTTCGCCTGCCGCACAGCGCCGTCGAATTGCCGTACAACTATTTCGACGAGACCGAATACCAGAAGCCGTTCACCTACCAGAAGGTCCTTGCCTGGCGGCCGGAATTCGAGGGCCGCGAGGTTTCGCTCGTCTTCGATGCCGCCATGGCCGACAGCGTCGTCTACCTGAATGGACACGAGATCGTCGCCCACAAGGACGGCTACACACCCTTCGAGGCCCGGCTCACGCCGCATCTCGTGCGCGGCGACAACCTCATCACCGTCAAAGTCGACGGTTCGGAGAACCCGGAAATCCCGCCCTTCGGCGGCCAGATCGACTATCTCTGCTATGCCGGCATCTATCGCGACGTCTGGCTGAAGGTCGCAAGCCCCGTCTCGATCGGGAACCTCAAGATCGAGACGCCGGATGCGCTCGCGGACAAGAAGAGCGTCACCGCGCGCGCCTTCCTCGCCAACCCGGAGGACCGGACCTTCTCCGGCACCCTGACCGCGACAATCGCCGACAGGAGCGGAACCGAGATCGCGTCTGCGTCTGTGGCACTGGACGGCAGAGAAGCGCTCCTCACCTTCTCCGATCTCGCCGGCATCGCGCTCTGGGACATCGACAATCCGACGCTCTACACACTGTCCCTGATGCTCGAGACCGAGCACGGCAAGGACACGTTCACACAGCGCTTCGGCTTCCGTACCGCCCGCTTCACACCGGACGGTTTCTTGCTGAACGACAAGCCGCTGAAGCTGCGCGGGCTCAATCGCCACCAGTCCTGGCCGCACACGGGCTATGCCATGGGCCGGCGCGCCCAGGAGAAGGATGCCGACATCCTGAAACACGACCTCGCCTGCAACATCGTACGCACCTCGCACTATCCGCAGTCGAAGTGGTTCCTCGATCGCTGCGACGAGATCGGCCTCCTCGTCTTCGAGGAGATCCCCGGTTGGCAGCATATCGGCGGCAAGGCCTGGCAGCAGGAATCGATCGAGAACGTCCGCCGCATGATCGAACGCGACTGGAACCATCCCTCGATCATCATCTGGGGCGTGCGCATCAACGAGAGCCAGGACAACCACGACTTCTACGCCGAGACGAACCGGCTCGCCCGTGAACTCGACCCGACGCGCCAAACCGGCGGCGTCCGCTTCATCACCAATTCGGAGCTGCTCGAAGACGTCTACACGATGAACGACTTCATCCTCGGCAACGAGGAGCTGCCCGGCAACAATCGCGGGCGTGTCGTGTTGCGGGACCGGGTCGAGACGACCGGTATCACCCGGCCGATCCCCTACATGATCACTGAGTATAACGGCCACATGTATCCGACCAAGCGCTTCGACCAGGAGCAGCGCCAGGCCGAGCACGTGACCCGTCATCTCCTGGTGCTCAACGCAGCCGCGGGTGACGGCAACATCTCCGGGTCCACCGGCTGGTGCATGTTCGACTACAACACCCATAAGGATTTCGGCTCGGGCGACCGCATCTGCTATCACGGCGTCCTCGACATGTACCGCATCCCGAAGCTGGCGGCCTATGCCTATGCGAGCCAGGGCGACCCGGCAAAGGACGTCGTGCTGCAGCCGGTCACCTTCTGGGCGCGCGGAGAGCGCAATATCGGCGGGGTGCTGCCACTGATCATCCTCACCAATTGCGACTATGTCGACGTCAAGTTCGGCGAATGGCCGGCAAAGCGCGTCTATCCGGACAAGGAAAACTACCCACACCTTCCGCACCCGCCCGTCGTCCTCGACCTGCGGACCGTCACGCAGGAGGAATTCGGCTCCTGGGGTCGCGTCTGGCGCGAGGGAACGATCACCGGCTATCTCGACGGCAAGGTGGCAAAGACGCTGGTCCTGCCTGCAGATCCGGTTCCTGCGACACTGGACGTCAAGGCGGACGACACGGCGCTGCGCGCCGGTGAAAAGGATGCGGTGCGCGTCGTCGTCCGCGCCCTCGACCAGTGTGGCAACCTGCTTCCCTATTTCGAGGAGCCGGTCTCGCTTGCCCTTTCAGGCCCCGGCCGTATCATCGGCCCCGCGGACCATACGCTGAAAGGCGGCGCCACCGGGTTCTGGGTGGAGGCCGGCGACGAGCAGGGCAGCATCGAACTTGTTGTCGCGAGCCGCCGCTTTGCACCTCAATCCGTCACCTTCACTGTCAGCTGAGGTCCCGCCATGGCCGATGTTCGCCTCACCGACATACGCAAGCGCTTCGGCGCCCTGGAGATTATCAAGGGCGTCGACCTGACGATCGGCGCGGGCGAATTCGTCGTCTTCGTCGGCCCCTCGGGCTGCGGCAAGTCGACATTACTGCGCATGATCGCCGGGCTCGAGGACATCACCTCCGGCGAACTCACCATCGGCAGCACCTTGATGAACGACGTCGATCCGTCGAAGCGCGGCATCGCCATGGTTTTCCAGTCCTACGCGCTCTACCCGCACATGACGGTGCGTGAGAACATGGGCTTTGCCCTGAAATTCGCGGGCATGGACCGGCAGGAGATCGACCGGCGCGTCGACGATGCGGCCCGCATCCTCGAGCTCGGTCCCCTGATGGAGCGGAAACCAAAGGCGCTCTCCGGCGGCCAGCGCCAGCGCGTTGCGATCGGTCGCGCCATCGTCCGCCATCCGGACGTCTTCCTCTTCGACGAGCCGCTCTCGAACCTCGACGCGGAACTCCGCGTGCACATGCGCGTCGAGATCGCCAAGCTGCACAAGGCACTGAAGTCAACTATCGTCTACGTCACCCACGACCAGGTTGAGGCGATGACACTCGCAGACAAGATCGTCGTCCTGCGGGCCGGAGTGGTCGAACAGGTGGGCGCGCCGCTCGAACTCTACGACGACCCGGCCAATACCTTCGTCGCCGGCTTCATCGGCTCCCCGCGGATGAACTTCCTGAAAGGCCGGATCGCCGCAGTCGAGGACAGCCATGTGACCGTTGCGCTTGCAAGCCGGCCCGATGTGCGGCTCGACCTTCCCGTCGGCGCAGGCGGGGTTGCTGTCGGCGACGACGTAAGCCTCGGCATCCGGCCGGAGCATTTCCTTCCCGCCGGCGAAGGCGACGCCGACCTGACGATCGATGTCGACGTGGCCGAGCATCTCGGCAATACGAGCTACATCTATGCCGATCTCTCGGCCGACGAACGCATCATCGTCGAGCAGGACGGATTTCGGTTTGAACAGGACTGCAGCCAGCTGACAGTGGGACTTGCGCTCGGCAAGTGCTTCCTCTTCGACGCCGCCGGGGTGCGAATTCGGTAGGCCTCACTCCCGCCCCTCGACTGAGAAACCCGGCACCGCGGGCGACGTGTTGGCCGCGGTCGTTCCGCCGCCATTTCCTGCTGAATTGCCGTCGCGCCGTCCGCACGGCGGCGATCGACCGGCCGGCAAGATGGCTGATCTGGCGGACGAGCCGGAAGTCGTGGTTGATGGAGAGCACCGCAACGCCGAGGTCTGCCTGCAGACCACAGAGATCGACCACCTGTGCCTGGACTGACACGTCGACTGCCGACACCAGCTCGTCGCAGACGAGATTGACGGCCGGGTAATCAACGCGCGCGTCAGCGCGACGCGTTGCCGAGCGCTACCTCTGGCTCGCCCCCTGCAAGAGCCTGTCATAACGTTTTACCTCTGTCAGGACCTCATTGAGACGCTCGATCCCCCGGGCCTGGAGGACTTGCTTCAGTTTGATGAAAACCTCTGCCGTGGCCAAGGTGTCGCCCATTGCCGTATGACGCTGGTTCTGGGGTAAGTCGACTCCGAGCCGGTTCACCAGATCGTCAAGCGTATGATTTTCGCTGAGCCCGAAGACGGCCGCGGACAATAGCACAGTGTCGAGGATCGGATTGACGAACCGGATGCCAAGTTCCGCTTCCCGTCGCCAAAGAAAGGCCATGTCGAAGGGCGCATTGTGTGCGACGATCACGGCGCCCTGGGCGAAAGTGTGAAATCGCTCGACCACTTCCTGCACGCTTGCTGCACCGACGACCATGGCATCGGTCACGCCATGAATGGCCGAAGACGCCCGCGGGATGGAGCGTCCAGGGTTGACGAGCAGATCGAGGGTCTCGCCAGGCACGCGCTTCCCGTTGACAATCCGCACGGCGGCAATTTGGACAATCTCGTCGCCGCGTTCTGGGAAGAGACCGGTCGTCTCGGTATCGAAGACAACGTAGGCCAGATCGTCGAGGCGCGACTCTGCCATCCGCTCCGCCTGCGCGCGCGACAGCAGACCGAAATCATAGACCACCGAGAAGGGCGTGTCGGCGGGGGTCGCTTCGAGCTGCCGGATCGGTCGCAGGAAGACGCTGACCGAAGCATTTTCTTCCTCCCCCCCCGGTGCAAGCGTCGTCGCATGCGCGGCCAGGATCGCATTTGCCGAGAGCCCGCCCGGGCTGCCATCTACCGGTTCGGCCAGCCAACGCTCCAGCTCGGTCTCGGCGAGCGCTCGCCCCCGCCAGCCAAGACGGATCTCGGCTGCATCGCCAACCGCGCGGATTACCAGCTGAAGATCCTCAGCATTGGCCTCAGCCGCTACCTTCTGGGCGATATGGGCAAGCAGCGAGACCATGTCGAAGGCATTGCAGCGGACCGCAAGCGCGCTTGCCTCAACATCAAGAGAAATATCTTCAGATGACAGTAGCCTGCGAAGGCTCGCCGCCAGTTCGCGGGCGTCGACCGGAGCCATTGGCCAGCCGTCGGCACGACAGCTGTCGAACCGGCTCGCGAGATCGGCAAGGATCGCATCAAGCTGCTCAACTTCATCCTTCATCGCTGCCAGCGAAAGTGTTCCGTCGTCGTCGGCCCCAATTCGAGCCGCGAGCGTGCTGACGGTCGGGCGAACACGCTCGAAGATCTCGCTCAGCAAGACGTCGCGCCGTGCGTAGGCTTCGACCTCTCCCGTTACATCGCGCAGCGTCATGACATAGGCCGCGGCATCCCCGCCATTGTCGTGGGCAAGCCGCATCCGCCCGGCCAGGCGCCTGGAGCCGCATGGGCTGCTGCAGACGAACTCAACGATGGAGCCCGGCAGCGCCGACTCGAGCAGACGCTGATGCACCTGGCGAATGGCGCCATCGTTCAGATAATCGAAGAGGTTCTTTCCGAGACAGACAGGGGTCTTCGGCCCGGACAACATCCGATGGGCCACACTGTTATAGAAGACGATGTGATGCCGACCGGTGCACAGGAGCACAGCGGGCGGCACATCGGACAATAGGTGTTCTAGCTTGTTCTTGTCCGAAGCAAGTCGGGCCGTTTCCCGCGCCACCGTCTCGGCAAGTGAATTGCGGCTCTCCGAAAGCGTCGCCGTAGCCGAGGCCGCGGCCTCAGCCAGATCACCCAGATACCGGGCCTGAGCCGCGTCAATCTCGTCCGCCACATCCGCATGCGCGCGCACGCGCAGGGCCCAGGCCAGTTGCTCCATGGGACGCGCCAGATAGGTATCGAACAGGAACCAGACGCCGGCAACGAGCGCAATGATGCCAAAGACGGCGACCACCGCGCCCTGAACAAAGGCATTGAGCATATCGGGACTGCCCTGCCGGTGATATCCGAACCACAGGCCGATCCCGAGCGCCGCAATCGAGCCGAGGGCGATGGCGACGAAGAAGAGAAGGATGCGACCGCGCAGTCCGATTCTCATGATCACTGCTGTATCAACTCCGTTTGCAGGCGATGTCCAGAAGTTGATCGCCAGGCGGCAGGTCCGTCCAGGTCACTCCGCTGATCGTGCCGTCTTCGGCAACCTCAACATCCTTGCCCATGAGATCCGCTCGCCGGCCGCCGGCGCAGTCAAACAGGACCTTGATCCGCGCAGTCGGTTGCCAGCGTGCCGCGAGCAAGAGATCGACCATCACCTGATCGGGCAGGCCGGGATGGCGCTGCACGGTTCTCGTGTCGACGGCGCTGTATCGCGTAACCACCGGACGATAGTAGGACCACGGCCTCCAGAAAGAGCGTTGCTCATTGTTCCAGGCGACGATCACTCCGGCGGGCTGCGTTGCCACATTCCGCTCGAACCAGCTGTACTCGCTCCAGATCGCATAACTCAGCATGCCGAGCCCCGCCGCCGCAGGCACGATCCATTTCGGCAGGAGGCCACGGCTGATCCATCGCAACCCCATTGCAACACCAGCCACGGCCACACCTGCCACGACAGCCGCAATCAACTCGAAAAACACGACATCTAATCCTTTATGCGGGCGCTCGTCCGCTGTTGGCGAGCGCCGATTGCATTGTTCTGACAACGACGAACGCATCCCGCAGATGGGAGCGCTCGAAGTCTCCGTAGTCGTAAGGAGCGAGATAGTTGTCCGGTTTGAGCCCCGCCTTTACCTGGTTCTTCTGATTACGCAGCCTCATTTCGGCAATCAGATCATAGGCGGCAATCAAGTCGCGTGCACCCGCACTGGAGATCACGCCGCTTGCCTCGGCCGCCAGCAGCCTAGCACGCGTATTGACCGGCGGTAACCGCCCCATGAGGCTGTAGACCCGCCCCAGATCGACGACCGGCACGACGCCGTTGTGCTTCATGTCGATATGGTTGCGATGATCCCCACTGCGGATCGTCGCAAAGCCACGCAGAAGGCCGAGGGGGGGCGCGTGCTTGAGGGAATTGCTGACCATATGAGCGACGAAGATCGAATTGCGACTGGCCTTATCGAGAACCTCCGCCTGCAGATCGCGGAACAGCGTTCCCGTGCCAGCTATGGGTCTCAAGTCAAACATGACGCTGGCGAGCATCTGCGCCATGGGTTCCGGGGCCTCGACCCAGCCGAAGAAATAGCCCCGCCATACATGCGCCGGCTGGCACCAGCGTGGATTGGTCGCCATCATGTCACCGGGGCAATAGACATAACCGCACGCATCGAGACCGTCGCTGACCCGGCGGGCAAGCTTTTCAAACCACGGCCGCTGACTCTCGACGAAGCTGTCGTCGATGAAGATACAGTTGTCCTGGTCGCTGACGCCCGTCTGCTCTTGGCGCCCCTGGCTGCCGCAGGCAAGCCAGAGATAGGGCACAGGCGGCGGACCAAGCTCGCGTTCGGCGAGCACGATCAGACGACGGGTCACGGCGTCCGCAACATCCGTAATGAGGCGTGTCACCACCTCATGCGCCTGGTTCCCGCCGACCAACTGCACCAAGAGTTGTGGAATGCGGTCGGTGATCTGGCGCAATTCGGACACGTGTTCGGCGGCGGCGATCTCGCCGATCATCAGAGCCGACGTCGTCGCCTGAAAGCGGGTCAGGTCCGTCTGCGTGACGATCCCCACCAAATGGTCGCTGTCCACCACCGGCAAGTGTCCGACGCCATGCTCCAGCATGAAATTGAGCACATCCGAACCGAGAGCATCTTCGGTCAGCCCAAGCGGCTGCCGCGTCATCACGGCCGAGACGGGTGTCGTGGCTGGATCAAGGCCCTCGGCGACGACCCGCGACGCGAGGTCACGGGTGGTGATGAGGCCGACAAAACGATCCTTCTCCACCACTCCGAGGCTCGAGACCTTCCGGTCCCGCATGAGTTCGGCGGCTTGACGGACACTGTCTCCAGGAGAACAGACGAGCACCGGCTTGGACATGAGGTCGCCGATCTTGCGCAGCGTCATTTCGCTACGCCTGACGTCGGCGACCCGACCGCGGGTGAAGAACCGGGCGTAGACCGGCTGCTCGCTCATCAACCGCTTGAATTCGTGCGCCGGCAGGATCAGCAAGAGAAGATCTGTCAGCGCCCGCGCGCTGGTCACGGCGAGCCCATCGACCATCAGTCCACGCTCACCGAAGGAATTGCGGGCGGAAAGCTGCGAGATGACGGTGCCGGACGAATCCCTTACCTCGACGCTGCCGTCCATCACCAGGAAAAGGCCGGGTAGCAGCTCACCGTGGGCATACACTTCCGTACCGGCTGTCAACTTCTTGCAGACGAAACATCCGGCGACACGCTCCAGTTCCGCGCGCGGCAGGCTGTCGTAGGGGTGAACGGTCTCGAGAAACTTCAGGATATCAGAGGTGGCTGCAGCCATCAGGACCCCAACGGACCGGTCGTGCGGTCGAACCTTGGTTGAGGAAGGTGAACGGGCGGCTTTCGCCGCCCGTTCATTTGTCTATGCGATCTCAGTGACCGGTTGCCTGACCCGCGCCACGCGGCACGCGGATCGATTCCACCAGTTCCTGTACGTGAGCCGGCGGTGCTGCGGTCATCATCGACACGATGTAGGCCGCCGCAAAGTTCAGCAGTGCACCGATCGGACCAAAGGCCGCCGGCGGGATGCCGAACAGGTAGTTGGCAGGTACGTTCTCCAGCATGTTCGTGCCGGCGATGAAGAACCAGCCGAGATAGGTGAACAGATAGAGGCAGGTCACGATCAAGCCGACGAGCATGCCGATGGTCGCGCCGGCCGAGTTGATGCGCTTCGAGAAGATGCCCATCATCAGAACCGGGAAGATGCTCGCTGCGGCAAGGCCGAAGGCCAAGGCCACGGTCTGGGCGGCGAAGCCCGGCGGGTGGAGGCCCAGCAAGGTTGCGACCAAGATCGCGCCGGCCATGGCGACACGAGCGACCATGAGCTCGTTCTTTTCCGAAATGCCCGGAACGAGCCAGTCCTTGATCAGGTCGTGGCTGATCGACGACGAGATGGCCAGCAGAAGACCCGCTGCCGTCGACAGAGCGGCTGCAAGACCGCCAGCTGCGATGAGACCGATGACCCAGCCCGGAAGCTGCGCGATTTCCGGGTTGGCAAGAACCAGGATGTCGTTGTTGATGGTCAGCTCATTGCCAGACCAGCCACGCTCAGCCGCCTGGGCGGCAAAGCCTTCAGCCTTGTCGTTGTAATACTGTATCCGACCGTCGCCGTTCTTGTCCTCGAACTTCAGCAGACCTGTGACTTCCCAGGTCTTCATCCAGTCGGGGCGCTGTTCATAGAGGACAGCCTCGGCCTTCGGACCGTTGGGGAAGATGGTGTTGATGATGTTCAGGCGTGCCATGGCGCCGACAGCCGGAGCCGTCAGGTAGAGCAGCGCAATGAAGACCAGCGCCCAGCCAGCCGACCAGCGTGCGTCGGAGACCTTGGGAACAGTGAAGAAGCGGATGATGACGTGCGGCAGACCGGCGGTACCGATCATCAGCGACAGGGTGAACAGGGTCATGTTCAGCATGGAGCCCTGTGCGGTATAGGCGTTGAAACCGAGGTCGGTGACGACCTGGTCAAGCTTCTGCAGCAGCGGCAGGCCCGATTCGGTATGCGTCGAGAACAGGCCGAGCCATGGCAACGGATTGCCCGTCAGTTGCATCGAGATAAAGATGGCAGGGATCGTGTAGGCGATGATCAGCACGACATACTGGGCAACCTGCGTGTAGGTGATGCCCTTCATGCCGCCGAGAACCGCATAGGCGAAGACGACAGCCGCGGCGATCCATAGACCGGTCGAGGCCTCGACTTCAAGAAAGCGCGAGAATGCGACGCCGGCGCCGGTCATCTGGCCGATAACATAGGTTGTCGAGATGATGATCAGGCAGATGACCGCGACAAGTCGCGCGCTCTGGCTGTAGAAACGGTCGCCGATGAATTGCGGCACGGTATACTTGCCGAACTTGCGCAGGTAAGGCGCCAGCAGCAGTGCGAGCAGCACGTAGCCGCCGGTCCAGCCCATCAGGTAGGTGGAGTTGGCATATCCAACGCCGGCGATCAGGCCAGCCATGGAGATGAACGAAGCCGCAGACATCCAGTCCGCAGCCGTCGCCATGCCGTTCAGCACGGGATGAACGCCGCGGTTTGCGGCGTAGAATTCAGCAGTGGAGCCGGCGCGGCTCCAGATTGCGATACCGATGTAGAGCGCAAAGGAGGCGCCCACAATCAAAAGATTAAGGGTATACTGTTCCATATGGAATGTCCGCCTTACTGCTCGTCGACGCCGAATTCGCGGTCGATCTTGTTCATGTACATCGCGTAATAGAAAATCAGCGCGATAAAGACGACGATCGAACCTTGCTGGGCGAACCAGAAACCAAGGTCAGTGCCGCCGACGGCTATACCGGACAGCATGGGACGCAGCAGGATGCCGAATCCGTAAGATACGATCGCCCAGATAGCCAGACATATGTAGATAATGCGAATATTCGCTGCCCAGTAGGCATTGGACGACTTGTCCGTCATGAATGATCCTCCCTCTGCTTTCAGACATCAACGATGCCTGAACTCCTCCACCACGCCGCAGGACCGGACGAGCATGGTGTCGTCGGCCGTATAACCGCTCCTCAGTAATACGGACTCCCCCGCAGCATGGTCAGACTAGCCTGCCAAAGGGAACTTCCAAGCCCACGATTGGTCGTAAGACCAAAGTCTTACGTGGTAGGTCGGCAGAGCCGGCTTGGCATGTTTGAACAGTTTGCCGCCGATTGTATGAATAGCCCCGTGTTTCGTCGACACTCCATGAATCAGACAATCCTCATGGGGAGAATCCCTTTCCGCTACATGCGGTAATCCGTCCACACCGCCCAGCTTGTGGCATAGCCGTTACTTGGTACATGGACGCTGTCCCAAGATCCGAAGAACATAGGTTGTGCAGCGCCAGATTGATGAAGCGCGACCGGTTCGATTCATCGGTCGCGCCCCGGTTTTGTTGGACGGCTATTTGTTTGCGTTCAGGTGCGCTTCGACGAGCGTTGCGAAAAGCACAGGAGTCTCCTGCATCGGATAGTGGCCAGCATTGTCGATGTACTCGAAATGGATGTTGGGCAGCCACTTTGCGAGCGTCTTTGAGTAGTAGGCCTCCTGGAAGCCCGGCAGATCGTTGCGCCCTCCGATAACGAGCACGGGCGTGTCGACGTTGGCTGCAGCAAGTTCCGCAGAGAAGTCCTCATCGAGCCACATCGCGTAATAGCCTCGTAAGGCTTGCGGACGCGACGATGCGCGGCTGAGATTTGTCTTCCTGGCAGCCCAGGCGCCGTTCAGCTTGCCATTGGTCAGCGCGCCGAAGGCATTGCGTGCGGTCTCATCGTCTGTAATTGCCGCCGCGAGGAACGCTCTTTCCTCGTCGCTGGCGGGATAGCCGTCAGGCGTCACAGGAGTGACCGCGACATAGCTCTTGATCCTGTGAGCGCCGTGCCAATCGAGGAGCAGGGTTTTGAAACCCGCCATTCCGTTCATGGAATGGCCAACAAGATGGAATTTCTCCCATCCTAGATGTTCGGCGAGCCGGAGCGTGTCGCCGGCGATTTCATCGGAGGTATAGTTCCCCGTCAATCCTTTTGACGCTCCGTAGCCCCGCACTTCCACGAACGCGTAGGTATAGGTTCCGGTGTCGAGCCAGGGACGCACTGTGTCGTAATTGGTAGCATCGCTCATCCAGTCGTGAAAAACGATCACCTTCTCCGGACCCGAGCCAAACAGCTCATGTCCTAGAATGGGAGAATCCCCGCCTGTGGCGGGGGCCGCAAACAACGCGGTAGCGGCAGCCGCTAAAATTGTATTTCGAAGCATTTTTCTTTCTCCTTCGTAGTGAGGCGTCCGGCGCCGATCAGCTCGAGGAAAATGTTTGCAAAGGGAGTAATTTGCAAGTACGCACAAATATCACTTATAGTGTCAAAAATTACTCTATTGGAGAAAACATGGCGAAAATGGGAACTGCCGGATCGCGTAAAGCGCGACACCAGGACCCGGAGCACTGCCCGGTCGAGGCTGCGCTGAACAAGATCGGCGGCAAATGGAAGGGATTGATCATTCTGCGACTGCTCGTCCGTACGCGACGTTTCAACGAGCTGCTCCGTAGCCTGCCCGGATGTACACAACGCATGCTGACGAACCAGCTCCGCGAGCTTGAAGCAGATGGGATCGTGCACCGGGAGGTCTATCCCGAGGTTCCTCCAAGAGTTGAGTATTCGCTGACCGAAACGGGTCGAGAACTGATGCCGGTCATTCGCGCGATGTGCGAATGGGGACAGAAACACGTTCAACATGTAGAGCCGGACTTCGAAACGGTTCTGGAAAACGCGGCGTGACGCCCGAGTGCGACGCTTCGAAACCCGAGGTTCGGGATGACAAGGCCTTGTGGCACGCCGAGCAAGGATCGCGCGCCAGGCGGTGTGGACGGATGGCCGCATGTAGCGGAAAAAGGCTTCTCCCCATGAGGATTGTCTGTTTCATGGAGCGTCGACTGATCTGGAGGCAATTGCGCCGAAACCAGACTGTCAACATCCGGCCCTGCAGCAGCTTATCTACTTAGCGCCTCCATTCCGGCCATTCGACGCTGCCGCTAGAACTCCGGAAAGCCGCCGCTCGCAAACTACGGCCGATATCGCATTGCCTCCAGGAACATGGCAAAGGCAGGCGAGGCCAGCCGTCGGTTGGGGTAATAAAGGTGATAGCCCTGCACGACAGGACACCAGTCATTCAGGACCACCTGCAATCGGCCGTCGTCGATATAGGGACGCGCGAGGTCTTCCGGGACATAGGCGAGCCCGAGGTTGTCGACGGCAGCATGCAGCACGGGAAAAATGCTGTCGAAAATGGCTTGTCCTGCGACCCTGATCTCTAACTCTCGTCCATCTTTCTCGAATTCCCATGCATAGAGACCACCGGCAGACGCCATGCGCAGGTTGATGCATTGATGATTGGTCAAATCGCCGGGGTGCTCTGGCGGTGACCGACGTGCAAAATAGTCGGGCGTGCCAACAACAATGAACCTCCAATCCGGGCCGATGCGGACCGCAATCATATCCTTGCTGATCGACTCGCCCAGCCTGACGCCGGCGTCGAAATGTTCGCCCACGATATCGATAAATCCGTCGTTGATGGATACCTCGACACTGATGTCGGGAAATTCGGTCAGAAACGTCGCCAGTTTTGGCCGCAGGACCATTTCCATCGCGTGGATTGCGGAACTGATGCGGATCGTGCCGGACGGCTTGTCGCGCAATTCGCTCAAGGCGTCGATTTCCGTGCGGATCTGATCGAAATGCGTTGCGACTGATCGATAGAGCCGCTCGCCCGCCTCGGTCGTCGACACGCTGCGGGTCGTCCGCGTGAGAAGCCGAAGGCCAAGCCGCTCTTCGAGCCCGCGGATCGTATGACTGAGCGCTGACGTCGAGACACCCAGCTTGGCGGCCGCCTTGGTGAAGCTGCTGTCATTGGCAACAGCGATAAACGCCCTCAGTTCGCTGAACTCGTCACGCGCCACTATGAAATCCTGCTCAATAGTTCATCCAGTTTATAGCGCCTAATCGAATAGCGCATCCGCCCTTATCTTGCCAGCACACAAGGCATCCGAGGGAAGGACGCATCACATGGAAATCACTCGCGCAGAAAGCCGCCCGGCCGGCCCCGGCCCGACCGACTGGTTCACCGGGTCGGTCCAGGTCGAAATGCTCTTCAATCCGTTCGACAAGGAACGTGCACAGGGAGCAAGCGTCACGTTTCAGCCGAACGCGCGCACAGCCTGGCACACGCATCCGCTCGGCCAGACGCTCATTGTGACATCTGGCGTCGGGCGCGTGCAGCGCTGGGGCGGCCCAATCGAGGAAATCAGGGTTGGCGACGTGGTGTGGTTTGCGCCAGGTGAAAAGCACTGGCATGGCGCAGCACCTCGCACGGCGATGACCCACACGGCCATCCAGGAAGTCCAAAACGGCAAGGCTGTCGACTGGATGGAAAAGGTGACGGACGAGCAATACGCCGCCTGAACAGCGAAAAGCAAAAAAGGAGAACTGACCGTGATCAAAGATAAAGTCGTCATCATCACCGGTGCGTCGTCGGGTATTGGCGAAGCGACCGCCAAAGAACTGGCTTCCAGGGGCGCCAAGGTTATTCTGGGCGCACGGCGTGAGGACAAGCTGAAAAAGATTGCAGACGACATCAAGGCTGCGGGCGGCGAAGCCATCTATGCTGCTCTCGACGTCACCAGGCCCGAAAGTAACGATGCGATCGTCAAGCTTGCCAAGGACACCTACGGCAAGGTCGACGTGATCTTTCTCAACGCCGGCATCATGCCGGTTTCCAACGTTTCGGCACTCAAGACGAACGAATGGAAGCAGATGGTCGACGTCAACATCAACGGCGTTCTGAACGGTGTTGCTGCTGTCATGCCGATCTTCACCGCGCAGAAATCCGGTCAGGTAATCGCCGTATCTTCGGTTGCCGGCATCAAGGCTTATCCGGGCACGGCCGTTTACGGTGGCACGAAGTGGTTCGTTCGCGACTTCATGGAATGCCTGCGCATGGAATCGGCTATGGAAGGCACCAACATCCGCACCGCGACTCTCTATCCGGCTGCGATCAACACCGAACTGCTCGACACCATTACCGATGAAGGTGCAGCACAGGGCATGGCCGGTCTTTACGCCGCATTCGGCATTTCGCCGGAACGCATTGCGAATGTCGTCTCCTTCGCCGTCGACATGCCGGAAGACACCACGGTCAACGAATTCACCGTCGGGCCCGCCAAGCAGCCCTGGTAAACATCGGCCCTGAGCGGCGGCCCGGCGTCAAGCGGGGTCGTACGTCTCGGCGCGAGCGGCTACGCGCCTTCGTTACGGACATTTCCGACATTACGTCTCGGCGCTGACAGCGGCCACTAACTGCCGGTATTGAATATGTTACACTTTGGCCGCTAACAACCCTGCGCTTTGCGGAAAGCGCTCACGTGAGGCCCCGGTAAATCAACACCGCTGCAGCCGCCGCAGAGATGATTAGCAACATCAGACGGAAGCGTTTGTCGAAGCCCGAGCTCAGCTTTCTGGCGATGAACGTTCCCAGGAGCATGGGCGGCACCATCAAAAGCGCCAGCAGGAAGTCGTCAGGCTTTCCCCAACCACTGATGTAAAGCCCCAGGAGAGAAAGCGCAGAGCCGATGGAAAAGAAGGCCGCCAGTGTCGGGCGGGCCTCGTGCGACGACCGGCTTTGATAGATGAGCGCCATGGGCGGCGCGCCGACCGATGTGATCGTGCCCATCAGCCCGGAAAAGGTGGACATGATGAGCAAGGTGAAGCTGTTGAAAGGCAGCCGCCAGCCGGACAGGGAAAGCAGAACGGCGCTGCCGATCAGCGCACCGAAGACGAGGACGAAAATATGCTGGTTCGCCAGACTGGCCAATAGCAGGGAGCCCGCGCAAACGCCGACAATGCGTCCGGCGATGCCGGTCCGCAATTCGCTCCACCGGATCGACCCGTGTTCGCGCCAAGCCGCCCAGACGGATGTTGCGACTGCGAGGATCAGGACAGGTCCCGGCACCATATTCGGATCGATGAGGGCCAGGAGCGGCGCCGACGCGAGGCCGAAGCCCATGCCGAGGCCGGCCTGCACGACGGAGGCTGCGGCCACGATAGCAAAGATCGCGGCCAGCAGCACAGGCGAAGAGAGAATATCCATCGCCTGCTCGCTAGAAGCGGATTTCGCGCATATGCGCCGGCATCCAGGTTGCGATATCCGGGAAGGCTATCAGCACGAAGACCATCAGGACCATGATCAGAAACATCGGGAATGCGGCGCGGGCGATGAAATTCATCTGATGGCCCGTCATCCCTTGCATCACGAAGAGGTTGAAGCCGACCGGCGGGGTTATCTGCGCCATCTCGACCACGACCACGATGAAGATGCCGAACCAGATAACGTCGATACCCGCCTGGCGGATCATCGGCTCCACCACCCCCATCGTCAAGACGACCGAGGAGATGCCGTCCAGGAAGCAGCCGAGTACAATATAGAATGCCAGCAGGGCCATCAGAAGTTCAAACCGCGTCAACCCAAGCGAATTTATCCATTCGGCAAGCAGTCGCGGCAGACCGGTAAACCCCATGGACAGCGAAAGAAATGACGCGCCAGCCAGAATGAGACCGATCATGGCGGATGTACGCGTCGCCCCCAAGAGGCTTGCCATGAACGAATTCCAGGTCAGAGACCTCTGCAGCAGGGCGAGCAAGAGCGATCCGATCACCCCGAAGGCCGCGGCTTCGGTAGCCGTTGCCAAACCCAGATACATGGAGCCTATGACGACCAGAATGAGACTGATGACCGGGATGAGGAAGCGTGAATTCTTGAGCTTCTCCGCGAAAGACATTTCCGGCTCGTCGTCCGGCGCATAGCTTTTGGAGAGCTTCGACATGACGGCAATATAGATCATGAAGAAGGCTGCAAGCACGATGCCTGGCAGAATGCCCGCGATGAACAGTTTGGTGATGGATTCGTTGATCGTCACGCCATAGACGATCAGTGTCAGCGACGGCGGGATCATCAGGCCCAAGGTGGCCGCCCCCGCCAGAGTGCCGATCACCAGCTCTTCCGGATAATTGCGGCGCCGCAGTTCAGGCACGGACATTTTGCCGACAGTCATCAGCGTTGCAGCGGATGAACCGGACACCGCGGCAAAGACCGTGCAGCCGACGACGTTCGTGTGAAGCAGCCGGCCGGGCAGCTTTGCCATCCAGGGCGAGAGCCCCCTGAACATGTCTTCGGAAAGCCGCGTTCGAAAGAGGATTTCGCCCATCCAGATGAAAAGCGGCAGCGCCGTCAGCGTCCAGGACGAAGACGAACTCCAAATGGTCGTCATCATCGCGTCGCCAACCGGGCGGTTGGTGAAAAGCTCCATGCCGACCCAGGCAACGCCAAGGAGAGAAAGTCCGACCCAGACACCGGAGCCGAGCAGAGTGAACAAAACGAAAAGGAAAATTGCGATCGGAGCGAATTCAGCGGTCATGGTTCTATTCCGTCAATCCGGCTTCGGCGCTCTGGTTGATATTGTCCCGTCGCGTGAAGATCACGGTGACGAGATTGTCGGCAAAACAGACGGCAAGGATGATCGCGCCGGCGGCAACCGGGATCTGGACGTACCACAGAGGCGTGGCGTCCAGCCCCTGGCTGAGGTCATGCAGTTTTCTGGACCAGTAAACCAGTTTGACGGCGTACCAGGCCAGATACGAGGAAGCCGCCGTGCCGACCAGAAGACACCAGAGCTCCACGAGGAATTTGCTCTTACCCAGCGCCTGAAGCAGCAGCTCCACCCGAATGTGCCCGCCGCTGTTCAAGGTGTATGCGAAAGCCAGAAAGGTAGATGCCGCCATCAGATAACCGGCATATTGCGTGCCGCCCGGAAACGTCAGGTCTGTCCAGCGCGCCACCATTTGCATGACGATGACGACAAGAAGCCCCATAAGACAGGCTGCGGCGAGATATCCGGCCAAAAGATAAAGACGGTCCAGCAAATTGCCGACCGGGTGCTTGCGAAAGGATGCGCTCATGGTGTCCCTGACACAGGTTGGAAATCAGCCCGGCGCTTTCATTCGCGCCGGGCCGCGGTCAGGGTGGGCTCATTCGGCCTTCTTGTAGGCGTCGATGATTGACTGACCCTTGGCGCCGGCCTTTTCCAGCCATTCCTTGGTCATCGTTTCACCGAAGCCTTCCAGATCCGATTTCAGCTTGTCGCCGGGCGGGGACACTTTCATCCCGTTGTCGGCGAGCGTCTTCAGATATTGAGCCGTCAGATCCTTGGCCATGGTCTCGCCGTTCTTCGAGGCCTCGGCGCCGCAATCCATGATGGCGCTCTTGGTGGCGTCGTCCAGGGCGCTGTAGGAGTCCTTATTGATGAAGACGACGTCGCGCGGCAGCCAGGCCTGAACGTCGTAGAAGTTTGTCAGGCTTTCCCAGGCCTTGGAATCCACGCCGGTCGAACCGGACGAAACGAAGCTTTCCACGACGCCGGTTGCAAGCGCCTGACTGAGATCGGCCGCCTCGATCTGAACCGGCTGCATTCCGGCAAGCGAAGCAATGCTAGCCGTCGCAGCGTTGTAGGCGCGAAACTTGATTCCCTTGAGATCAGCGGCGGAGTTTACGTCTTTTTTCGTGTAGAGGCCCTGCGGCGGCCACGGAACCGAATAGACGTAAACGAGGTTTTGCTCCTCCAGAGCCTCCTTGAGAGTCGGGAGAGCTGCATTCCAGAGCTTGTCGGAGGCATCGTAGGAGGTTGCGAGGAACGGGATTGAGTCAATGCCGAAGAGCGGGTTCTCGTTGGCATGCGCCGATATCAGGCGTTCGCCGATCGGCACCGTGCCGGTCTGAACCGCGCGTTTGATATCATTCCCGGCAAAGAGCGATCCTCCCGGATGAGTCGTGATCGTCAGCGACCCCTTGGTTGCATCGGCCACACACGTGGCGAATTTGGCGCCATTTTCGGAATGATAGTTGCTGGCCGGATAGGCCATCGGCATGTCCCAGCTCTCCGCGCGGGCCTGTACGGCGGCGAGCGCGAGCAATGAAACCCCAAGGAGTCCTATTTTCTTTATCATTTGAATGTTCCCACAAAATTCGTTGGCGTTGTTTCCGCGACTTTGAGCTTATTCATTTTTGGAGAACACGGCACCGATATTTTGCCGGAATCGCGGGCAAAACCGTCAAAGTGACGGTGGCACACCTCAAACTGCGGTTTCGCCTGGCCGTGACCGTCAATTTCCAACTTTTTGACGGGCCTCGATACTGGTACCCGTGAGGGCACCACAATGCCGACGAACTGAACTGAGGCCGGGGACGCCATGAACAAACAGGGATTACAACCGTTTATCGGCATTCTTGCGCTTGATACATCCTTCCCCAGGATCAGGGGTGATGTGGGCTGCCCGGACAGCTATCCATTTTTGTCAAAAGTCGTGATCGTTAATGGTGCCGACAGTCCGGCAATCGTCCGCGACGGCGAGCCTGATGGCGCTTTGCTCGAGCGTTTTATCGCGGCGGCCATCGAACTCGAGCGGAACGGCGCGTGCGCGATCGTCTCGACTTGCGGTTTTCTGGTCAGCGCGCAAAGGAAGATTGCCGATGCCGTCAAGATTCCGGTTATGCTCTCCGGCCTTTCGCTCTATCCGCTCGTCGCGGCATCCTGCCCCGGTCGCGTCGGCATTTTGACGGCGTCGCGCAAGGCGCTTGGACCCAACGCACTCGCAGCAGCCGGCATCGATCCAAAGCAGGTGGCCATTGCAGGCATGGATGATGCCTCCGTTTTTGCAGAAACATTTCTGGCAACCAAACAACGCCAGAACAAGTCGTTCGACCGTGACTCCATGGAACGGGCCGTGTGCAATGCAGCCCTTGACCTGCAAAAGTCGGAACCTGACCTTTCCGCCATTCTTCTCGAATGCGGAAACCTGCCACCCTATGCGCCGGCAATCCGCAAGGTGACCGGGCTTCCGGTCTTTCATCTGCTGGACGCGGCAGCTCTCTTGATGGCTGCAAACGCGAAAGACTGAGGATGCGGTCAACCGCTCGATTTGGCGGCGAGCAGCTCGACGGGGTGTTGGGCGCGCTTGCCTGAGAACCGTTTCACCTGACAGCGACAGGAGAAACCGGTAACGAGCGCGGGGCCGTTGCCTTCCTCGATCCGCTGACGCCACGACAGGTCATAAATCTTCCTCGACATTTCAGCGTGTTCACGCTCATGGCCGAAAGTGCCCGCCATGCCGCAGCAGCCGGTCGCCAACGGGTTCACAGACAGCCCGAACGCCGCGAAAATGGCTTGCCATCGGTTTGCGCTGCCCGGATCGGAGGCATTTTCCGTGCAATGAAGGTAAAGCGGCAAGTCGGTTCTATCGGACTGCAAGGTTCGCCACCGGATGCGGCCCGCGAGAATTTCGCCTTCCAGAAAGCGATCGATGGATACTATCGCGACTTTTCCGGCTTCTTGCGAACCATACTCATCGCTTTCCATTGCCTGCACGACAGGTTCGATGCCGATCAGCGGATATCCTTCTTTCGCCAAGGCTTCCAAGCGTGCCGATCTTCGGCCGGCTGCTTTTTCAAATGCACTCTTGAAGCCCAGGACGTGCTGCGCCTTTCCGTTTGGCAGAGGAGCGGTTCTCACGACGCGATATCCCAGATTTTCCAGAAGCGCTTGGCAGGCGTCGATCACGGCGCCGTCGAAAGTCGCCAGAAACGTATCCTCAACGAGAACGACCGTCCTGTCATCGGCTCCATGGCGTCTGAAGGCACCGCGCGCCGATTTCGGAGTGGAAACGTTCGGAAGATCGACCAACCCCATTGCTGACAGCAGCGGCCCTGAAATGTGCATCAGCACATTGGTAAAAGCCGGCGACAGACGCATCAGCGGCCCGAGCGTTTCCAGCCCACCCAGAAGATAATGCCGCAGCGGCCGACGGTGGCGCTGGTAATAGGAAGCCCAGAAGCGCGAACGCATGGCGGGAATATCCACCTTCACCGGACATTGCGATGCGCAGGCCTTGCAGCCGAGACAATCCGAAAGGCTTTCATGGAGAGCGGCTTCAAGTTCCGGAAGCAGCCGCCTTGCTCCTTTGGCGCGAATGCCACCGCTTTCTATATCCGACCGCAGACGCAACCATTCGCGGATGAGCGCGGCACGGCCTTTTGGTGACTTGGTTCGATCGCCAGTCGCCTTGTAGGAGGGGCACATCGCGTCGTCGAAATTGCGGTTGAAGCACTGGCCGTTGCCATTGCATCTGACCGAAAGCTCGAAACCTCCGAGCATTTTGCTGTCGATTTGCGCGTCGCGGCTCCCTCGGAAGGGGACTTCATCGATTGCCTTCAATGCCTGCTTCGGATTCGGGTTCGCGATCTTGCCGGGATTGAGAATGCCATGTGGATCGCACACATTCTTGATCCGGCAGAGGGCGTCGTAAAGCCTCGCCCCAAAAACCATCGGCACATATTCGCCGCGAACGCCTTTGCCATGTTCTCCCCAGATCAGGCCACCGTGGGATTGCGCCAGTGCCGCGACAGCATCCGACACCTTGCGGATCATCGCGGCGTCATCCGGGCGGCGCATATCTAGTGCCGGACGAACATGCACGCAGCCGACATCGGCATGGCCGAACATGCCATAAGCCAGTCCATGGGAATCGAGCATGTCGCGGAAGCCTTTGACGAACGGCCCAAGGTTTTGCGGCGGCACAGCCGCATCCTCGACAAAGGGTGTTCCCTGCCGGCTCTTGTCCATACGGCCAAGAAGGCCGACGCATTTTTCGCGCAGAGACCAGAGCTGCGAGATCACATGGGGGTCGCGAACCACGCGTTCATCGAGGACGGAGGATGGCCGTTTTTCAAAGATGGCTCCCAGCCTCTCGATGGCGCGCTCGAGTTCGGTGTCATCGTCGGCCTGCACCTCGACGAAATTCAATCCCCCGACTTTGGCTTTTCCGGAATGGGAGAGCACAGCTTCAATATCGGCCCAGACCGGATCGGACTGTGCAAGCCCGAGAATTTTGTCATCGATGAATTCGACAGCAACCGGATCAGCGGCCACCAGCCGCTCGACATCCGAAAGCGCGGCCATCGCATCGTCATAGGCGACGACCATCAGCGCGCGCAGCGGCTTCTTCTTCAAGAGACGCAAGTTGAGGCGCTTGGTCAGCGCCAGTGTACCCTCCGAACCGCAAAGCAGTTTCGAAAGGCGAAAAACACCATGATCGTCGCGTATTTCCTTCAGATTGTAGCCGGTGAGCCCCCGGTTCATGATCGGAAAAACACGCGCTATCTCATCGGTCTCGGCATCAAGAATATCCCGCAAGCTGCTGTGCAGTAGTCCGGGCAGATCGTCACGCTCACACACGGCGGCAAATCCTTCCGCATCGAGCGGCGCAGCCTGCCAGTCGCTTCCGTCTGAGAGGACGACATCCATGGAAAGCACATGATCGGATGTGCGGCCGAAAATCCGCGATCCCTTGCCGGATGCATCGGTTGCCGCCATGCCGCCCAGCGTCGCGCGAGATGCGGTGGAGACCGTCGGGCCGAAAAAGAGCCCATGTGGCGCGGCGGCGCGGTTTAGTTCGTCAAGGATGACGCCGGGCTCCACTACCGCCGTTCGAGTTGCCGGATCTATCCCCAGAATGCGGCTCAGATAACGGGAACAATCGACAATGACGCTGTCGCTCAGCGATTGCCCGTTCGTGCCCGTTCCACCGCCGCGCGCCGCAATGGCGGTTCGGGTTTCTTGAGCGGCCCGCATGATCCGGTTGAGGTCTTCCGGCTCGCGCGGGAAAAGCACCGCCTTGGGCAAACGCTCGTAGATGGAATTGTCCGTAGCGAAAACCGTGCGCTGGGCATGGCTCAATCCAAGCTCGCCGCCAAAATGCCAAGTCTCCAGCGCCTTGAGAAAGCGCTGGAGGTTACTGTCGTCTGTCGTGCCGGACAGGATTGCCTTCATTCAGGCAGCCTTGTCGACACTTGTCAGCAGGTGTGTCTGGCCGAGCGACGTCAGTGCCGCTTTCAGGCTGTCGGCCTCTGTCTTTGAATAAAGGTCGAGCTCATGGATCACCTGTGCCCCCAACGCTTCTTCGAATGCAGCCTGATTGGCTTTTTCCAGATAGTTGGATTGCGCGTCGGAACCGAGATTGGACTGGAAGATCCCTGCTGCGGAAACCGGCAGGAAATCCTCATAAACCTGCGGATCGGCGATCAAGGCACCCGAGCCGAGAAGGTCTTCGAGACTCGAGACTTGCTTGTCAGACCTTGCACCCGGAGCCACGCGATAACGGAAATAGGCGAGCTTTTCGCGACGAAGCGTCTCAAATTCATCCGGGAATGCCTCGAACTGCTTTTCGAGTTCAGCTTCGTAGGAAGACGCGTCCTCCCCCTTGCGGCCGACGGCAACCGCCCGGCGGGTCTTGCCAAGCAGTTCGTCATAAAGGGCGCGGCCCTTCGGCGTCAGAGCTATCCCGCGTTGTTCGATTTCGCCGAAACGCGCGGTGTGGGTGCCTTGGTTGCCGCCATCTTCCCCGACAAAATTGACCTTTTCCTCGAGCGCTTTGAAAGAGGTCTGACGCAGCAGGATGTCGGCCTTGCGGCGCGGTGGCCCTTCAACGATGGCCTTCGGAGCAATGCCCCGCTCCGGCATACCTTTTTGAACCGCATCGATGTCCAGTGTGCGCGGTGTCAGATGGTTAATGTGCGGGCCGCGGAAGCTGACGACATCTGCAATCAGGCGGTGGGCGTCGTGCAGCCGTTTGTAGGTATTTGCCGAAACGGTCGCCTCAGAATGCCAGCGGAATGTTTCCAGCGCTTCGGCCACGAATTCCCTGGCTTGCTCTTCCGTAAGGCCTCCGTTCTTCTCGGCGGTCGCGATCAGCTCGAGCGCGCGGTCGGTGACGATCTTGCGCTTGGCGAGAATGCCCGCCGCTTCATCCGCAAGGTTCCGGTCCTCCAGCAATTCGAGCCGGATGAGCGAGGTGAAGACGCGGAAGGGATTGCGTGCAAGCGCGGCCTCATCGACCGGTCGGAAGGCCGTCGAATGGACTGGGAGACCGGCGACCGAGAGATCGTAATAGCCGACTGGAAACATGCCCATGACGGCAAACATGCGGCGAATGTTGAACAGCTCTTCGGCGGTTCCAAGCCGGATCGCGCCATGGCGTTCGACATCGAGGCGCTCCAGCTCGTCAGCCGCTTCCAGCCGGGCCTTCAAGGCGGGATCGGCGGCAAGGACGGCTTCGTTGACGTCGCGCACCAGGTCGATCAGCGTGCCGTATTGCGGGACTTCCTTGCGGTACATGTCGGACATGGCGCTGGAAAACAATGTGCGGATAGTGTCGGAATGAACGAGGTTTGACATGGTATTCTTGTCGGTTCCGTTTCTCAGAGGTCGAACTTCACGCCCTGGGCGAGCGGCAGTTCGGAAGAATAGTTTACGGTGGAGGTCTGCCGACGCATGTAGCCCTTCCAGGCATCCGAGCCGGATTCGCGGCCGCCGCCGGTTTCCTTTTCACCACCGAACGCACCGCCGATTTCAGCACCTGACGGGCCGATATTGACATTGGCGATGCCGCAGTCGGAGCCGACTGCGGAGAGGAAGGTTTCGGCTTCGCGCACATTGAGCGTGAAGATGCAGGAGGAAAGCCCCTGCGGTACATCGTTTTGAATTTCGATTGCCTCTTCCAGCGTGTCGTAGCCGAGCACATAGAGGATCGGTGCGAAGGTTTCTTCCCGAACGGTATCGGTCTGCCGGGGCATCTCGACGAGTGCGGGCTCTACATAGGCGCCGCCCTGCGGAACATTCGTGGTCACCGTGCGTCCACCTCGAACCTTGCCGCCTTCGGCCTTGGCCTTTTCGATCTGCGCCAGCATACGGTCGCGTGCGCCATGATCGACCAGCGGGCCGATGAGCGTGGTGCCTTGGCGCGGGTCGCCGATGGGAAGCGATGCGTAAGCCTTTGCCAGCCGCTCGACCAGTTCTTCGCGGATAGAATGATGCGCAATCAGGCGGCGAAGCGAGGTGCAGCGCTGACCGGCAGTACCGACGGCGGAGAACACGATGGCGCGAACGGCCATGTCGAGGTCGGCGGAGGGGGCGACGATCATGGCGTTGTTGCCGCCAAGCTCGAGGATCGGACGGCCCCAGCGCGCCATCACCTTCGGGCCGACAATGCCGCCCATGCGGGTCGAACCGGTCGCCGAAATGATCGGCACGTCTTTCGAGGCGACGAGTGCTTCGCCGATTTCGGCGCCGCCGATAACCAGCTGAACCAGGCCTTCCGGCGCATCCGCGCCAAAGCGCTCGAGCGCGCGATCCATGATCTTCATGCAGGCGATTGCCGTCAGCGGCGTCTTTTCAGACGGTTTCCAGATGACGGGATCGCCGCAAACCAGAGCGAGCGCCGCATTCCAGCTCCACACGGCGACGGGGAAATTGAAGGCGGAAATGACGCCGCAAGGCCCCATCGGATGCCAGGTTTCCGACATCTTGTGGCCGGGGCGCTCGGAGGCGATCGTCAGGCCGTAGAGCTGACGCGACAGGCCGACGGCGAAATCGCAGATGTCGATCATTTCCTGCACTTCGCCGAGACCCTCGGAGACGATCTTGCCGGCTTCCAGCGTCACCAGCGCGCCGAGTTCCTTCTTGGAAGCGCGCAGCTCCTCGCCGAGGATGCGGACAAGTTCGCCGCGGCGCGGCGCCGGAAGCTTGCGCCATGCCTTGAAGGCGGCCTGCGATTTGGCGATGACGGCCGGCATTTCGCTCGCCGCCGTTTCCTTGACCTTGGCGATTTCAGCGCCGTCGATGGGGCTGAAAACGGCAAGCGTACCGCCGTTGAGTTCCTGCTCGCTCAAGCCAGTCGACGCGAGAATATCGTGATGGTTCATCTTTGGGCTCCTTCGAGATTACTGGGCGATCCGGCTGGAAACCGTCGCGGAAATGCGGGCAAGGCCGGCATCAAGTTCCTTGTCTGAATAGGCGAATGACAGCCGTGCGTGGCCGGGCAGTCCAAAGGCGCGGCCGGGCACAATCGCAATGCCCGCTTCATCGAGAAGCCATGCGCAGAATTCCGCGTCGGAAGAAAATCCGCATGCCGCCATGGCGCCCTCGATATTGGGGAAAGCATAGAATGCGCCATCGGGAACGGGGCATTCGATCCCGGGAACGGCATTCAGCGCACTGACGACCTTGTCGCGCCGGGCCAGCAATGTGGCGCGGCGGTCGTCCAGAAGCGCCTGATCTCCTGTCAGAGCTTCAAGCGCCGCAGCCTGAGCGATCGAGCAGGCGCCGGAGGTAATCTGACCCTGCACCGCGCCCATCGCCTTGATCAGTTCGGTCGGGCCGATGCCCCAGCCGATGCGCCAGCCGGTCATGGAATACGCTTTGGAAACGCCATTGACGATCAACGTCCGCTCAGAAAGCTCCGGTGCCACGGCGGTGAAGGAATGAAACGGGACGAAATTCAGATGCTCGTATATCTCGTCCGCCACGATCCAGACATCGGGGTAGCGCGCAAGAACCTCCGCCAGCGCCTTGATCTCCTGCCGATCATAAATCGCGCCGGAAGGGTTCGAAGGCGAATTGAGCATCAGCCAGCGTGTGCGCGGCGTGATATGGGCCTCAAGCGCGGCCGGGGAGAGCTTGAAACCCTCCGTCATCGGACACGGGACGACAACCGGCCTGCCCTCGGCCATCGATACGATGTCGGAATAGCTGGTCCAATAGGGAGCCGGCATGACCACTTCGTCGCCCGGTTCAAGCGTTGCCAGCATGGCATTGGCCAGAACCTGTTTGGCGCCTGTCGAAACGATCACCTCTTTCGGGGTGACGCCATTGATTTTGGCAATGGCGGCGCGAAGTTCAGGCGTCCCGACCGTCGCCGGATAGCGCGTCTTGCCGGCAAGTGCCGCCGCATGGGCGGCATCAACGACATGCTGCGGCGTGGGAAAATCCGGCTCGCCCGTTGCAAATGAGATGACGTCCCGGCCTTCGGCCCGCAGCACGGCCGACCGTTCGGCAAGCTGAACGATCTCGGATATTTCGAGTGATGCGATCCGGGATGCGCGCCTGAACCCGGCCGCTCCCGCCTGTACCTCAGTTTGCGGCATAGCGGGTTCCGTTCTTCGTCTTGAGGAAGGCTTCCAGCGAGATATCTTCCTGCTTCAGGAAACCGGTTCCCAGCAGAAGTTCGGCGGCCAACGCGCCAACTTTTCCAGGACCAAGAACAGCAACCTTCTCCATGTTCACCTCACGACGTTGACCCAGCTGATCGTAGCCAATTTACGCTTGAACAAAATGCCACATTTATGCATTTTTCGATGAGTATATGTAATGAATGGAACTTTGCCATGGACACGCCTCTGCATCTTCCAAGCCTTGCGGTTCTTCGCTGCTTCGAAGCTGCGGCAAAGCACGAGAGTTTTACGGCGGCAGCCGAAGAACTCGGCCTGACCCAGGGCGCGATCAGCAGGCATGTGAAGGAGCTGGAAGACCAGATCGGGGTCGCCCTCTTCCGCCGCGAGGGCCGGGGCGTCCGCCTCACCGACGCCGGGCGCAATTTTGCCGGGGAACTGCTCGGCGATCTCGACCGCTTGCGGCGGACCATAGCGCATGCCGTCGCGGCGGGAAGTTCCACTCAGTTGCTGTCGATCGCGGTCTTGCCGACATTCGGATCGCGCTGGCTGGTGCCACGGTTGCCGGACTTCAAAAGCGGACGCGAGAATCTCGAACTGGTGGTCTATAGCCGTTCCGAGCCATTCGAATTTGCCGAAAGCGGTATCGACCTCGCCATTCACACAGGCCCGAACGACTGGCCGGGCGCACAGTTGACCCCCCTTTGCCCGGAAGGGCTCGTAGCGGTTGCTGCGCCGCAGCTTGTCGAAAGGTTCGGCTTGAGCTGTGCGGAAGATGTATTCGAAATGCCGCTGCTGCATTTGTCTTCCCGTCCCTTGCTATGGGAGAAATTTCGCCAGACCATGCCGGGCGTTGATCATCCGGTGCGCAAGGGAAGTTATTTCGACCAGTTCGCGCTGGTGATCGCCGCAGCGGTTGCCGGTCTAGGGGCCGCGATCCTGCCCACCTATCTCATCGAGAAGGAACTGCAGTCCGGCGCGCTGTGTCAGGTCTCGACACTGCCGGAAACCTTTGGGCGCAACTATTACATTGCCACGCCTGCCGGCGCGGTAAAGCCGCTGGCGACGCAATTCTCAGTCTGGTTACGCAAGCAGGTCAGCCGTCCCCTCAGACTCTAGAGTATCCGTATTGACCAAGCCAGGGCTCATGAAGCGAGTTGAAGTCTCGGAGCGGGTTGCGGCGCCGAAATCGTGGCGTTTCGAGCAAATTTGCTTGCGAGTACAACCATCGTGTCGATGGTCGTGATACCTGGAATCGCCGCGACCTCTTCCACGAGCGCATCGAGGTCTTCCGCGCACGGTGTACGCACCGTGCACATCAGGCTGTAATTGCCGCTGACGGTGACGCATTCGTGAATTTCGGGATAGGATTCGAGCGTCGAAACGATCCGGCTCCAATGCGCCCGGTTGCACGTGATGAAGAGCATGGTGCGCGTTTCCTGAACATCGAGTTCAGGCCGCACGATGGCTGAATATCCCATGATCACCCCTTCGCGCTCCAGTCGGGCGATCCGCTCATTCACCGTCGATCTTGCCACGCCCAGTTTGCGGGCAAGTTCCGAGGTCGAAATTCTGGCGTCTTCTTCGAGTGCTGCGATCAGGTTCCGGTCGATCGCGTCCCGCTTGCGAATATACATGTTCTGAACCCCTCATGCTTTTTGTCAATTACACTGCCAAGAAGCCATCCTGACAAAAACCGTGGAATTCGCATTCTATCATGTATATAAGTCATGATTATGCGGCGCTTTCTTCCCTCTCTCACAGCCCTGACAGCTTTCGAAGCGGCGGCCACCTACCGCAACTTCACCCGCGCGGGCGAAGATATCGGACTGACCCAAAGCGGCGTGAGCCGGCAGGTCAGCAATCTGGAGAACTTGCTCGGCGTGCGTCTTTTTGAACGCATCGGTCCGCGTCTCCTGCTCACGGAGGCGGGGCGCAACTATCTGGAATCGATAACAAAATACCTTGACGGGTTGGAAGAGGCCTCCATCGACGCGGTGCGCGGTTCCAAATTGCAGGACGCAACACGTATCGGGGTTCAGGACAGTTTCGCCAGCCAGTGGCTGGTGCCCCGCATGGCCGGGTTCATGAAGCGATTTCCCGATACGCAATTCAACATGGTGCCGACCACGGACACCCCGGATTTTTCGGAGAACAACATCGATGTCGCAGTGCTGCGCGGCCGCGGTGCATGGACCGATGCGCATGCCTACAAGCTTTTTGAAGAGATGATAACGGTTGTCGCCGCCCCGTCTCTGATACCAAAAGGAGAGAAGCTGGAGCCGCAACTCTACAATAAATTTCAGAAAATTCAGAACGCGCGCCGCCCCGACAGCTGGCTGCGCTGGCTGGAAGCGATGAAGATGGCGCATGAAGGGCCGATTTTCGGCCCGCGTTTCGCCCAAACAACCATGGTCATCAAGGCTGCGGTCTCAGGCCTGGGGCTGGCCGTCGTCCCTATGGTCATGGTCGAAGATCTGTTGCGGGATGGGCAGTTGCATTGTCCGTTTGGAGATCCGGTGCCAAGCGGCTACAGCTATTTTGTCGTCTATCCGATGAACAAGGGCGTTTCAAAACGCGTGATGGATTTCCGCGACTGGATTATTTCCGAAACCAGACGCCTGCGATCGAAAACGGCCCGAAGCGTCTCGCCGACAGTCTGAAGCGCTCATTGTCCATCGCCATGTCGACGCATCCGGCAATCCGGAATCACGCTGCCCTTTTCCGGCCTGAAGCTTAAGAAGCTCGGCGGGTAATGAAACGCTCCGGATTGAACGGCGCCGCATCGATGGCCGGCGTCTTACCTTCCATGAGATCGGCGAGAACAAGCGCCGTGCCCGGGCCGGTGGCAAAGCCGATATGCTGGTGTCCGAAGGCAAAATAGATATTGCGGCTCGATGGTGCCAAACCGATGGCCGGCCGGCTGTCCGGGAACGTCGGACGGCGGCCGAGCCAGGATTCGTCCTGGACCGGTTCCCCCAGGAAAATGGCTTCACGCGCCGCCTTTTCCGCCTGCTTCAGCTGCCGGTCGGATTTTGGAGCGTCGCAGTCGGCAAGTTCCACCCCCGTCGTCAGGCGGAGACCTTGTGTCATCGGGGCGAGCACATAGCCGCCGGTGGTATCGTAAACAGGCCGCATCAGTCGTTTCCGGTTGGAACGAGAATCGCCGGAAAAATGCATATGATAGCCGCGTTCGTAGGCCATCGTGACATCGTAGCCCGATTGCTTGAGGAAATTGCGCGACCAGGGCCCAAGGCAGACGATGAGCTTGTCTGCACGCAGTGTCTCACCGGAACTCAAGCGAGCTTCCGTTCCGTCGTCGTTTTCGGATATTCTCTCGACCCCTGACTGAACAAAGACGCCACCCGTCTCGGCAAAATGCCGGGCATAGCCGGCGACAATAGCGCCGGGATCATTCACCGAATAACTTCCCTTGATCCAGAGCCCGTGCTTGAAAATCGGCATCAGCGCCGGTTCCAGCTCGGAAATCTCCTGCGGGCGCAAGTGCGAAACAGGCACTTCATACGCGGCAAGCGTTTGCCTCAAGAGGGCTGTCCGTTCAAAACTCTCCTGCTCCCGGTACAGAAAGACCCAGCCCTGATCGGAAAGGTGCCCCCGCATTCCGGTTTGATCGAGAAGCTGCAAATGTTTTTCGATGGAAAGCCGGATCAGCGAATCGAGCGCCTGCGTTGTCTTTCGAAACACGTTTGGCCGGGATGAAAGCATGAAGCGTACGGCCCATTTCAGATTGGCTGCCAGAAACCAGGGATCATAGCGCAAGCCGGCACCGCGATTTCCTATGAGACCCGGGAGCTGCGAAAGCAGCGTGGGATTGTTGATCGGCATGAGTGAAGACCGCGCCAGAACGCCGGCATTGCCGTATGACGTTTCTCGGCCGGGCTCACTTTTATCAAGTAGCGTGACCTTCGCCCCGCGTTTCGAAAGCTCGAGGGCGGTGCTGACGCCCACCATGCCAGCTCCCACGACAATGATCGATTTTCCCGTGACGCTCATGGGCTCTTGGCTTTCTGTTGCTTTTCTTGAGCTGCACAAGCCCTGGTGGCGCGCCTTGCGCAGGCACAAGTTCAAGTCAGAGATACTGGATTTCGGCCGCCTCGAGGCTGAGAGGATCGTGCCCGCGTTTCGTCAGCCACGAATAGACCGGCGGCACGCGATCGGCAATCGACTCGACATGAACGTCAATGAAGCAGGGTCCTTGTTCATGTGCGAACGCCTTGGCGAGCGCGTCGTCGAGCTCGTCCGCCGACCTCGCAGTCCATGCCTTGAGATCGAACGCCTCTGCGATTGCCTGCCCGCGCGGCGGCGTGAAATCGACACCGAAGCACTGATTGTGACCCTTGAGACGGTGCAAACCCTTGATCCAGCCAAAATGCCCATTGTTGAAAAGGATCAGGATTGCCGGAATTTTCAGGCGCACCAGTGTTTCCAGTTCTCCAACGGTCATCCCGAACGAGCCATCGCCGAACATTCCGATAGGACGCCGCGTCGGATCAGCCCGCCAGGCCCCTACCGTTGCCGGAAGTGCCGATCCCAATCCGCCAAACGCGCGCGGGATCGCAAATCGCGTACGGGGATCGTTGATCTTCAGGAAACGCGTCATGTGCGGGGTCGGCGTGCCGGCATCGGAATAGATCAAAGCCGGCTTGCCGGATGCTTCCAGTGCCTGATTGAAGCAGCGCACGGCCCGCTCGGGGCGCAGGGGAACGCTGCTTTTGCTCAGAAGGCTTTCAGCATTTTCCCAGAAGTTGGAGCGCATTTCGTTGAGATGGTCGATCCACGGCTGATAGTGTTCTCCGGTGAAGCTGCCGGGTATGGCGGTCAACAGATCGTTCAGCACGAGCTTTGCATCGCCGGCGATCGAAATCACGTTTTCATAGTTGTTCGCCATGATTTCAGGATCGATGTCGATCTGCGCGACGCGTTTGTTCAGTGTGATCTTCGGAAAGGTCCAGCCGATGGTGACGACAGATCCCATCTTCGAGCCGACGAAAAGCACGAAATCGCTTTCCTCCATCGCCCGGTTTGCATGGGGGTGATACCCGTTGTCGCCAATCACGCCGATGGAAAGGGTGTGGTCGTCGGGCATCGTGCCCTGGCCAGTCATGGTCGTGCAGACCGGGATATTCAGCCGCTCGGCGACGGCGAGAATATTGTCGCCGGCGCAGGAGCGGATGACGCCGCCGCCCGAAACGATCAATGGACGCTCGGCTTTGGACAGCTTCTCGAGAAGGCTCTCCACCAGTCCGGGCGCGGGCCGTGTCGGGAATGCCGGGAAGGTCTTGCAGTCTTCCTCAATGTGCAGCGAAACTCGGGCGGGATCGACATCCGCCTTCAACATGTCTTCCGGGATTTGCAAATGGACCGCGCCGGGCTTTCCGGAGCAAGCTGCGCGGAACGCGCGGCGAATGATTTCCGGCAGTTTTTCCGCCGACTTGACCTGAACAGACATTTTGGTCACCGGCTCGAAGAGCCTGGCGCAGTCGAGCTCGGTCAGTACGCCGCGCCCTTCGCCGGGCAGCGGAATGTCGATGGTCAGCAGGATGACCGGCACGGAAGATGCGTTCGATTCCGCAATCGGCGGGAGCGAATACATTGCGCCCGCGCCGGACGGACATTCCACGATCCCCGGCTTGTTCGTGAAACGTCCATAGGCGTCCGCCATGAAGCCGGCGGAGCGCTCGTCGCGCGCCATGACATGCGTGATCTTGTCCTCGCGCATCTGCAAGGCTTCGTAGAGCGGCACGTTCGTATCGCCGGGCACCCC
The DNA here is from genome assembly GCF_024054295.1 of Ciceribacter sp. RN22. Lineage (NCBI taxonomy): Bacteria > Pseudomonadati > Pseudomonadota > Alphaproteobacteria > Hyphomicrobiales > Rhizobiaceae > Ciceribacter > Ciceribacter sp. RN22. The sequence goes on along the minus strand of NZ_JAMXLD010000002.1, from coordinate 219,100 downwards.
GAAAATCGTGTCCACGCCATAGCCGATCAGCATCTCGACAAGAATGTCAGCACCCTTCATGATTCACCAGTTCCTCAATCGCCTTTTCAGCAATCTAGGAGGAACGCCTGCCGCCACCTACAGGCAGATTGGCGGATAAAGTTTGACGATCCGGCGATTTGGCGGCACCACAACTTGGCCATCTGGATGCGATTTTGGCGCTACGGACCTGCCCCTGAACTTTCATCCGGCTGCGATTATGAACCGCTCCAGGTTTGAACCGCTATTAAATACGCTGCCTGACAGCCGTGAGGGTTGAGCCGATTCCGGCATTCATACGGACGGTGGGCGATGTTCGCGAAAGGCGGTCGCAAGCGTCCGGAGCGCCTGACGGGATTTGGCATCAGAGAGCGTGGAAAGCAGCACGATCGCCGAAGAGGGAAGCGGAGGAAGTCCAAACCGCTCGGTGACTTCCATCGTTCCGGCCGGGGCAAGCCGGCAGGAGAAAACGGCGGTAGCCAAACCGGCAGCGACCGCATCTGCGACGACGGAGGAGCCGCCCCCGAGGAATACCTCCGTCCAGGCGATGCCCGCCGCATCGAGTGCGCGCGTGGCGATGTCGCGAACGCCGCAGGATGGCGACAGCGCGGCTAGACGTAGCGGCTCGCCTTCGCGATAAACGAAGGTCGGCGTCGCGAACCAGCCGAAATGTTCCGCTGCCAGCACCTGGCCGTCGCGCCGGTCATCCTCTCGCCGAATGATCGCCGCATCGATATCGCCGCGATCGAATGCGTCCAATAGATTGCGGGAATTGTCGAGCCTGACTTCGATGGTGAGCGCAGGATCGTGCGCATTCAGGCGTGCCAATAGCGTCGGGATCTCCGGGCCTGCGACATGGGTGGCGATCCCGAGTAAAAACCGGCGGCGGACCGAGGAGAGCCCCGCGATGGCGCGATCGTGCGCCGCGAGCAGGTCGCGCGCCGAATCGAGAAACACCGCGCCTTGGGCCGACAACCGCACAAGCCGCGGTGTGCGCTCGATCAGCTTTAGGCCGAGACGCTCCTCCAGTCGCTTCAGCTTGACGCTGATCGCGCCCTGCGTGGTGCCAAGCACCTCTGCAGCGCGGGTGAAGCTTCGGTGGTCTGCGATGGTTACGAAGGCCTTGACGGCATCGACGTCCAGAGCGGTCATTCCAGTCATCCGATTTTGTTGTCTTTGAAATATCAAATCATCCCATATTCGAATGATCAAGCGACATCTATGTTGAGCCGCACTGCAGCAGGCGAGCCGGATACGCTTCAGTGACGTCAACACCGGACTTCGCCGTCGCCACTCGTAACGTCGAAAGGCCGAACCATGATCCCAGCTTTCACCCGCCGAAGCACGATCACTTTGGCTGCAGTCTGCCTATCTTCACTCATGTTCGGTCTGGAGATCTCCAGCATCCCGGCGATCCTGCCGACACTCGAGCAGGTGCTGCACGCTGATTTTCCGCAGTTGCAATGGATTATGAACGCCTACACCATCGCAGTGACGACCGTCCTGATGGCAATCGGAACATTGGCCGACCGCTACGGGCGCAAACGAATCTTCCTGATCGCCATCGCCGCATTTGGCGCCACGTCACTGATTTGCGGGCTGACCGGCAATGTCTCAGTGCTGATCCTCGCTCGGTTCCTTCAAGGCCTCAGCGGTGGCGCGATGCTGATCTGCCAGATCGCCATACTCTCTCATCAGTTCCGGGAGGGGCAGCCACGCGCTGTCGCTTTCGGCTGGTGGGGGATCATCTTCGGTATCGGTCTCGGTTTTGGTCCGATCATCGGCGGTGCGATCGTTGCGGTATCGAGCTGGGAGTGGGTTTTCCTCGTCCACGTGCTGCTCGGCGCTCTGACGTTCATCCTCGCCCTCGGCGGTGTTCAGGAATCGAGAGACCCGCAGGCAAGCAGCCTCGACATCGCCGGCATGGCGACTTTGTCGCTGTCCGTCTTCTGTCTCGCCTTCTTCATTACGCAGGGACCGGAACTGGGCTTCACCAGCACGGCAGCCCTTAGCGTTATCGGGATTTCGATCGGAAGCTTCATCGCCTTCCTCGTAGCCGAAAAGACCAGCCAGCGGCCGATGTTCGCCTTCTCGGTCTTTCGCATTCCCGCGTTCTCCGGCGCCATTATCGGCTCGGTGGCGATGAATATCAGCTTCTGGCCTTTCATGATCTATCTGCCAATCTGGTTTCAGGCGGGACTCGGCTACGACAGTGTCTCGGCTGGTCTGGCATTGCTCGCATACACGCTTCCGACGCTCGTCGTGCCGCCGCTTGCCGAGAGGCTTTCGCTTCGATACCAGCCTGGTGCCATCATTCCCGCCGGTCTGTTCACGATCGGCCTCGGCTTCATCCTGATGAAGCTGGGCAGTGCGGCGACTCCGGCGAGTTGGCTAACGATGTTGCCGGGCTGTGTGCTCGCCGGCGTGGGGCTGGGCTTGACCAACACGCCTGTCACCAACACCACGACTGGCTCAGTACCGAGTGAGCGCGTCGGAATGGCGTCTGGCATCGACATGAGCGCCCGGATGATCTCGCTTGCGCTCAACATCGCGATCATGGGCTTCATCCTGGTCAGCGGTGTGCTCGCACATCTTAAGGAGGCACTGCCGACGCCATCGGATACAGCGCATCTGCGTTCTCTTGCAGAGAGGATTGCGGCCGGCAGTGTCGGTTCTGTCCCGGAACGTTCCGGCGCCTTGATCCACGAAGCTCTCGCCCAGGGCTTTGGCTGGGTGATGCTCTACGGCGGCGTTGGCGCCTGGGGGCTCGCTCTCTTCAGCTTTCTCGTGTTCCGGCATCAGACACGTCGCCCAGGCACCACGCCGCAGACAGGCGAGGCAGTGCCATGCACCAAATAGCCTCTAGCAGGTCCTGCGGTGCAGTCGAAGCGGAACCTCCGAGGGCGGGCAAATTACCTTTGGTTCGCCGCCGCAGGTGTCCTCGTAAGGCTGTTCGGGCCTTCGCCCTGCCGGCCAAGACCATGGCTGTCGCCGAATGATGAGGAACACGTGGCAAATGGGACAGCCATGGCGTTTAGCACCGATGGTTAGATCTGGTCGAATCGGGATCACAGAGAGCCGTTTGATGCGCTCATCGGAATCGAAGCCGGGGCTGCAACAGGCAAAATCCGTCAGTCGTCCCGGGCCGCTATTTCGCCGTGATGGCGCCTGTCATCGACGGGTGAATCATGCACCTGAAATCGTGCTTGCCGGCGACGGTAATCTTCACGGTCGCAGTCCTGCCTGTAGCAAGTCTTCCAGTGTCGAACGAACCGTCCAGTGCGGTGGCTGTATGGCGGATGGAATCGGCGTTGGTAAAGGTGACAGTGTCGCCGACCGCGACTTGAAGCCTCGCCGGACTGAATTTCATTCCCTTGATTTGGACCGTGTGACCCGCGGCATAGGCCGGCAGCGCAAGGACAAGCATGACAAACGTAAGAGCAATGCGCATCTGATTGTTCCTCCTCGTCCAGTGAGGTAGCGATATCCTGCCGCCCGGATCTTTCTTCGACAAGGCCCGTGACGGCTACGCCGACAAGGTATCACTTGGCGAGCAGCACAAGGCCACCCCTTGGTACGCAGCAGGATAGCACTCAATCGTCCGTGCCGGTAGGATCGACATCACGCGATCAACCAACGCCGTGCTGGTGCACCATCTCGACCTTCGCTTTCGCAAGCTCGAGCGGCCCATGAAACAGACCGCTCAGGCAATGCGACCGAAGTCGTGCCTTGTCAGCTCGCTTCCGCCTGCCGTACCGGCGACTGCGTCCAGCCAGGCAGCCATTCCCGGTGGGCGAGAAGCAGATCGTCGACGAGCGACCATATCTGGTCGAGGTCGAGTTCGGCGGCGGTGTGCGGGTCCATCATCGCGGCATGGAAGATGTGCTCGCGATTTTCCGTCATCAGGGCGGCGACCGTCAGCTCCTGGACATTGATGTTGGTGCGCATCAGCGCGGTCAGCTGCGGCGGCAGCGTGCCGACGGACGTCGGCTGGATGCCGCTGCGGTCCACGAGACACGGCACCTCCACCGCGCAATTGTCGGGCAGCGAGGCAATGCAGCCGTTATTGCGCAGATTGCCGTAGATGACAGAAGGTTCGCCGGTCCAGACCGAGTTGATGATCGACGAGGCATACTCCTTCGACGGGCTGACCTCGATCGTCTCGGCCGAGCGATAGGCCTCTGCCTGGCCTTTCCAGCGCTCGATCTGCTCAACACAGCGCTTCGGATATTCGTCGAGCGGAATGCCGAACCTCTCGATCAGGTCCTCGCGCCCCTCCTTGATGAAGTAGGGCGTATACTCGGCGAAGTGCTCCGAACTCTCGGTCACGAAATAGCCGAGCCGCGTCAGCATCTCGTAGCGCACCTTGTTCGGGCAGCGCGGGTTCCAGCCGGGCTTCGGCGCCCGCCCCTCGCGATAGGCGCGCACCAGTTCCGGGTAGAGATTGCGATAGCTGCCGTCCGCCTGGCGGTGCTCGAACTCCAGGAAGAACGCCATGTGGTTGATGCCGGCCGAGCGGTAGCGGATCTCCTCATATGGGATGTCGAGATCGTGGGCCAGTTCATGCGCCGTGCCCTGCACGGAATGGCAAAGTCCCACCTGGCGGATCGCCGGGTATTTCTCCGCAATCGCCCAGGTATTGATCGCCATCGGGTTCACATATTGCAGCATGATCGCGTCGGGGCAGACCGCAAGCATGTCCTCGCAGATCTTCCAGAGGTGCGGCACGGTTCTCAGGCCCCGCATGATCCCGCCCACCCCGAGCGTATCGGCGATCGTCTGGCGCAACCCGTATTTCTTCGGGACCTCGAAATCCGTGACGGTGCAGGGCTCGTAGCCGCCGATCTGGAAGGCGACGACAACGAAATCGGCACCGGCAAGCGCCTTGCGCTGGTCGCTGTAGGTCTCCGCCCTCGCCTTTACCCCCAGCGTGGCGATCAGCTTGTTGACGACGAGCGCGCTCTCTTCGAGCCGTTGCGGATCGATATCCATCAGCGCGATCGTCGCGCCGGCGAGCGCCGGGCGCTGCAGCACGTCGCCGATGATGTTCTTCATGAACACCGTCGAGCCCGCACCGATGAATGTGATCCTGGGATGTCCTGCCATGTCTTACCTCCGGCAATGGGAAATCATGCGATATCGGTCAGGGCGAGTTCCACGTCTTGGAATTCACGAACACAAAGAATGTCGGTGGCAAGCTCCCTGGTGAGGCCGATACGGCCGGCACCGATGATAGCGATTTTGAAACTCACTCGTCACACCCTTCTTGCGGAGATCAGACCACGACCGACGACGACAATTGCAGGATGACGATTCGTCGGCGGCGCGCAGCAGACAGGCCTGAAATCCGGTAATTCTGCGGTGTTCCCTTTCGGAAACTCGCTCCTCTGCTTCTCCTGTGACCGCGATTATGCGTATATTCCCGGGCGGGACCAGAGAAGGATTGTGCTATCATGGGTAATTTTGTGCTGCAGAATCTTCTCGACTTCGGGCCGGCAAGCCGCACCGTGTCACTCCCCAGGGGACGCCAGAGCCTGCACACCATGCCGACCAGTTGCGGTTACGAGATCCGGCGCGGGGGAGATTATGACTGGGACGGACGCAAGCGCGGCCTCGCCCCTTTCACAGTCCTGCAACACACCATCGGCGGGCGGGGAAACCTGCGCTACGAAAACCGGACGATGCACGTTCGGCCGGGCGAGACGCTGCTTCTGCTCGTCCCGCACAATCACCGCTACTGGCTGGAAAGGAATGAGACCTGGGAATTCTTCTGGATCTCCATGAACGGCGAGGAGGCACTGCGCATCCATCGCTCCATCCTCGCGATGACCGGTCCCGTCCTGCGGCTGAAGCCCGAGACGATCGATCAACTGGCGCATTGCTGTCACCGGCTGGTGACCGGGGCGGAAACGCCGGGAGCGGCGTCTGCAATCGCTTACGGGGCCGCGATGGCGCTTTATGACGACGTCTTCGGCTCTCATCCGACGTTCGCCCAGGATTACCGCGCCCTCCAGCACGTCCTCAGCCATATCGAGAACCACCTCGATCAGAGTCTCACGGTCGGCGAGCTCGCGGCCGTTGCGGGTTTGAGCCGTGCCCATTTCTCGCGCATCTTCACCGCCAGCGAGGGCCTGCCGCCGGCGGAATTCGTCCTGCAGAAACGCCTCCGGCGAGCGGCGAGGCTGCTGACCAAGGCGGCTGAGATGCCGATCAAGGAAGTCTCCGCCCTCTGCGGCTTCGACGACCCGAACTACTTTTCAAAAGTCTTCCGCCGGCTCTACGGCACGAACCCGAGCGATTTCAGGACCAGCGGCATGTATGCGAGCGTCGCAAGCCCGATGGCAGGCAAGAAACAGCAAGCCGCCCCGGCAGGCTGACCGGGCTCGCCGATCGGGGCGAAGACGGCCATCGCCCTGATCACACTCGTCGCATCAATGTCGCCAATACCGCTGCGGCACGGAGGAAAACAGCGGGCACTTTCCGTCGCGCCAGCCTCGATTTCGCTTCGTCGCAGTTGCACCTCCTCGATGCGGAGACGAAACGGAGGCTCTGACCGGCTTCCTGTGGCGAAACGTCGGTGTCGGCGCTCAGCCTGCCCTCAATGCGCGCGCGCAGGCCTGAAGCTGCTCAAACGCGCGAAAGCGCCTTTCATGCGTATCGGCAATCGCACCGCCAGCCGGCTCGCAGGTGCCGGAGACACCGCACAATGCTTGCATTGCCGACGGCATGTCGGTGAAGACGCCGGATGCGACTGCGCCGAGGATGGCCGAACCGAGCAGCACGGGCTCCTCCGCCCGCGGCGCCACCACTGGCTTGCCGCAGGCGTCGGCGAGGAGCTGGCGAACGAGGTCGCTCTGACCCGCCCCGCCGCTGATCACCACGCGCTCGACAGAGGCGCCTGCCTGTGCCTGGGTCTCGAGGATCTGCCGGAGTCCGTAGCCGATCCCACAGAGGCCGGCCACGTAAAGCGCGACGAGGTTGTCGAAATCCCGCTCCATGCCGAGCCCGGCGATCACCGCACGGGCATGTGGATCGGCAAACGGCGCCCGGTTACCGAGGAATTCCGGCACCACGTGGATATCTCCGGCCAGATCGACGGCATCGGACAGCTTCGCCACGTTCCCCGCCGCCGACCCCGCCATCAGGACCGGAAGAGCGATCGCGCACTCGCGGGCCCGTGCATTCGCCTCCGCAGCGGCCGGGTGGAAGGAGAGCAACTGGTCGATTGCGGCACCGGCAGCACTCTGCCCGCCCTCGTTCAGCCACATGCCGGGAACCATCGCCGAATAATAGGGTCCCCAGACGCCGGGCACGAAGACCGGCGCCTCCGTCGAGGTCATGGTGCAGGATGAGGTGCCGAAGACATAGGCGAGGTTTTCGGTCGGACGACTGCCGACACCCACCGTGCCGATGCCGCCGGCATGGGCATCGATCATGCCCGCCGCGACCGCGGTCCCCGGCTTCAGGCCCATGGCATGGGCAGCGTCTTCCGTCAGCCCCTCACCCAGTCTCGTGCCGGGCGCGACGATCCGCTTGCCGATGCGCTCGAAGCCTTCGGCGGCGAGTTCGGGAAGGCCTATCCGCTCGAAATAGCTCTGGTCCCACCGGCCCTCATGCGCGAGATAGGTCCACTTGCAGGTGACGGTGCAGGTCGAGCGCGCGAGATCACCCGTCGCCTTCCAGGTAAGGAAGTCGGCGAGGTCGAAGAACTGCCACGCGTCTTTGAAGGTCTCCGGCCTGTTCTCCTTGAGCCACAGGATCTTCGGCGTTTCCATTTCCGGCGAAATCCGCCCGCCGACATAGCGCAGGACATCGTGACCCAGCGCGTTGATGCGCTCGGCCTGCTCGACGGCTCTGTGATCCATCCAGACGATGATATCGCGGTCCGCATCCCCGGACGGACCGACTGCGAGCGGAACACCACCTTCGCCGAGCACGACCAGCGAGCAGGTCGCATCGAAACCGATGCCGATCACCGTAGCGGGATCGATCCTGGCTGATGTCACGACCTCGCGGACGACCGCACAGACCGCGTTCCAGATTTCCGTGCTCGATTGCTCGACGATCGCACCAGCCTCGCGGAACAGCGAGATATCGCGCTTGGCGACGGCGAGCATATTGCCGGAAAAATCGAAGAGCCCGGCACGCGCACTGCCGGTGCCGACATCGACGCCGATGACATGGCGCGCGTCTCCTGTCCCTGACATGGTTTCCTCCTCGGTCATCGTCACGGCTCGAAACATCGAAAGGTCATGGGCTTGAAGCTGATGTCGGTCACAGGTCGACGCTGTTCGGCAGGATCACCAGATCGCGGATGGTCACGTTGCGCGGCCTGGTCAGCATGAAGAGGACGGCATCCGCCACCTCTTTCGGCATCATCAGGCTGCCGTTGACGAGCGCCTCCTCCATCTTGGCCCTCGGCCAGTCGTCGACCCTCCCTCGTCAACCAACCTCGTCGATTGTGTATCGTCGCTCAATCGAAGAAGCATCAATTGCCACTTTCGCTTCTTGATGTCGAGGTGGTTCTGAAAGAAGTGATTCGTGGATGAGGACGACCGGCAAAGAAGAGGATGATGATGATTCATAAACGTCCACCGCCCTTCGGCCTGCTTCAGCAGGAGCAAATTTCCATTCACGCTCGCCGGCTGAGTTCACTCACTGGAACCGCTTGATCTGGTCGGCGCCGGCCGGCGCAAGGCCCATCTCCTCAAGCAAGCGCCGGACGGCGCCGGCTGCTATGATTTCTCGAGGTGGAGAGCCTCGCTGCAACGGCGAGCCGAAAGTCCACCCCATGCCTTACAGAAGGGGAGAACTCGTCCGTGATAGACAGTGCCGAAGGACTGCCCGAGACATTCTGTTGACTTTTGTCAGCAAGAATGAATAATGTCAAAATCAATTCATGAAAGGCCACCATGCCCATCCGTGCCGCTGATCAGATCATCCACAAGGCCGCCTGGCTCTACTACGCCCATGGCCTGCGCCAGGACGAAGTCGCCCAGAAGCTCGAGATCTCCCGCGCCTCAATTGCAATGTATCTGCGGCGCGCGCGCGAGATGGGCATCGTGACGATCACCACCTCGTCGGAACTCTTCTCCAACGACGTTCTGGCCCGAGAACTCGAGGACGCGACGGGACTGACGTCCGTCTGGATCGTGCCGGAGGACCGGCAGGCGCTTGATCCCGCAGCGGAGATGCCGGTGGTAGCGGCGGCGGTCTTTCTGGAACTCATCAACAAAGGTGACCGGATCGGCGTGGCATGGGGCCGCACCGTCTATCATATCGCCGATGTCATGCCGTTCGCGGACCTTCGGGGTGTCACCGTCGTGCAGCTTTGCGGCAATCTTGGTGCACCCTATTCCTATCGCCCCGACCAGTGCACGACGGAAATTGCCCGTCGCCTGAATGCCGAAGGCATCAACCTCTATGCACCTCTGGTTCTCTCTTCGGAACGGCTGGCTGATGAACTGCGCGCCGAGCCGGTCATCCGCGAGCAACTGGCAACCATTTCAGACTGCCAGTTGGCCCTCTACTCAGTCGGAGGAATCGAAGACGACAGCCATCTCGTGAAGTGCGGTGCACTTTCTCCGGAGGACATGCACGGGTTGGGGCAAATGGGCGCCGCCGGCGTCATCGCCGGACAACTGATCGACCGCGATGGCAATTGGATGGATTGCCAGCACAACCGCCGCTGCATATCCGCCGACCTCGATTCCATTCGCGCGATCAGGAAGCGCATGCTGGTCGTGCAGGAAGAGAACAAGTTCGAGCCGCTGGTGGCTGCGTTGAAAGGCGGCTTCGCTTCGCATCTCGTCGTCACCGAATCGATGGGACGGCGGCTCCTCGATCGCTGGAGCCGGGAAGGACTCGGCAAGGGTGGCTCGGGCGTCGCCTGAGCACTGACGTTTGGCCCGCCAATACCGGCCGGGCCGGCTTATTGGGAGGCAAAACACGATGGAAAATCTCTGGCGCGACGACGAGGCGGAAAACGTCGTTGCCGGCTATGCGGCAAAAGGCGTCAACCGCGATCTTGCGCTGCGCACCTACACGACGCGGCTCTTGGGCGGCGAACCGAGACTCGTCCTGCATGGCGGCGGAAACACCTCCGTCAAGACGAAGATGACGGACCTCGTCGGCGATACGCATGCGGTCCTCTGCGTGAAAGGCAGCGGATGGGATATGGGCACCATCGAGCCGCCGGGACTGCCCGCCGTGAAAATTGCCCCTCTCTTGAAGAGCCGCACGCTTCCGAAGCTTTCAGACGAGGACATGGTGACGCTACTGCGCGCCAATCTCATCGATCCCAGCGCCCCGAACCCTTCGGTAGAGGCGTTGCTGCACGCTTTCCTGCCCCACAAATTCGTCGACCACACGCACTCCGCCGCCATTCTCGCCATTGCCGATCAGCCGAACAGCCGGGAAATGTGCGCGGAGCTATTCGGCCGGAAAATGGGCTTCGTGCCCTATATCATGCCCGGCTTTGCGCTCGCCAAAGCGGCAGCCGAGGTCTACGACGCGGACCCCACCGTCGAAGGGCTGATCCTCGACAAGCATGGCATATTCACCCTCGGCGAGACGGCCAAGGAAGCTTACGACCGGATGATCCGTTACGTCACGCTCGCGGAAGAGCACGTGAGGAAGAGTGGCCGCAATCCGTTCACGCCGGCCGCCTTGCCCTCCTCTCTCGCAAGTCCTGAAGACATTTCTCCGATGCTGCGCGGCGCCGTCGCCGTCAACAGAGGTGAAGGCCGCTTCGACCGGATGATCAGCGTGTTTCGAACCTCTCCTGCAATCCTCGACTTCGTCAATGCGGCAGAAGTCAGGGATATGGCGGCCCGCGGTGTGTCTACACCCGACCTTTCGATCCGCATCAAGACGGGGCCGATGGTGCTGCCGGCGCCGGCGAAAGACGACCTTGCCGGCTACCGCGCCGTGATCGACCATCACGTCGCCGCCTTCGTTGCGGACTACACCGCGTATTTCTCCAGCAACGACGCCCGCGACGACGTCAAGCGCGTCATGCTCGATCCGATGCCGCGCCTGACGCTCATGCCGGGCCTCGGCATGTTCGGCCACGGGCGGACCTATAAGGACGCCACGATCGCCGTCGACGTTGGCGAAATGTGGATCGAGGCCGCGCGAGACGCGGAATCGATCGGCCGTTTCGAACCGGTGAGCCGTCCCGACCTCTTCGATCTCGAATACTGGTCGCTCGAGCAGGCCAAGCTCGCTGGTGCAAAACCGAAGCCGTTCACCGGCCAGGTCGTGCTCGTCACCGGAGGCGCAGGGGCCATCGGCGCGGCGATCGTCAAGGCCTTCGTGGCCGAGGGCGCGCATGCGGTCGTGCTCGACATCGACGGCGAGAAGGCGGCAGCGGTGGCAAAGAGTGCCGGCAACAATTCGATCGGTCTCGCCTGCGACATCACCGATCCAGCCTCCGTACGCTCCGCTTTCGACAGGACAGTCGCGACCTTCGGCGGCGTCGACATCGTCGTGTCCAATGCCGGCGCGGCCTGGGAAAGCCCGATCGCCACGATGGACGATGCCTTGCTGCGCAAGAGCTTCGAGCTGAACTTCTTCGCTCACCAGACCGTGGCGCAGAATGCCGTGCGCATCATGAAGGCGCAGAAGACCGGTGGCGTCTTGCTCTTCAACGCTTCCAAGCAGGCGGTAAATCCTGGCGCAAAATTCGGTGCCTACGGCCTGCCGAAAGCAGCGACGCTGTTCCTGTCCCGCCAGTACGCGTTGGAACACGGCGCCGACCATATCCGCGTCAATGCCGTCAACGCCGACCGTATCCGCTCGGGCCTGCTCAATGATGAGATGATTGCCAACCGCTCGGCGTCGCGTGGCGTCTCCGTCAAGGAATACATGGCCGGCAACCTGCTCGGCCTCGAAGTGACGGCCGAGGATGTGGCGCGCGCTTTCGTGCACCATGCGCTCGCCGAACGAACCACCGCCGACGTCACGACCGTCGACGGCGGCAATATCGCAGCCGCGATGCGTTGAGCGTCCTGACCCCGGGATCGGAGCGGGTATAGAACTGCGCCGATCCCGACGCCAACCGGGCAAGAACCCCTTGATCGGACTAGGCCTGAAGACGAGACCGACCACAGACACGAAACCACCCAGGTGGAACATCGCCTCGGCCGGTCCCTATCAGGTGATGATGACGGACGCTCACGACGACGTCCCGCCAGCCTCAGGGGCGAGCGGGACTCGCACATCTCCGCTACTGCGACGGTCGTCGGATCTTCGAGGCGTGCAGTCGGACCGAACGGTAACGGGGCGCCTCGCGCGCTCTACCCTTCGCAAATCCTGGCGTTGAACTCTTCCATGGACGCACGGGGCTGGCCCGCTCGAAATTCCTCCAGGTCACCATGGGTGAGAACACGGCTGTTCCGGTCGTCCCGATGAAGGGACCTCTCGGGGCGCAGTGACAAAGAAAGGGGCGGCCCGTCGGACCGCCCCCTCTCTTTCCTTCGACGCGAAATCAGGGCTTCGGCATCCAGGCCGGCATGGCGACGTCGGCATGGGCGAACTGCGGCAGCTTCACGCCGAGTTCTTCCATGTTCTTGATGTCCTGGTCGTTCAGGTCCTTCTGGGTGATCAGGGTCGGCGGCACGATGACCTGATGGCCGGGATCCTCGCCGGCGAGAAGCATGGCGAGCGCGCGGACGGAAACCTGACCAACGACGGCCGGATTCGTAGCTGCGGTCGCTGCCCACGCAGAGCCCGGCTCGCGCATGGCGGCAATGTCCGAAGTCGAGATGTCGGCCGAATAGATCTTTACGCTGGAAGAGAGACCTGCCTCGTCGACCGCGATCTTCACGCCCTTGGCGAATTCGTCATAGGGCGCAAACATCACGGTGATGTCCGGATTTGCCGAAATCACCGAACGGGCCTGATTGGCTACGGAATTGGCGATCGGATTGTCCATGGTACCGAACTGCGCGGCTTCGTTGATGCCGGGGTACTTCGCCTTGAAGGCCTTCCAGGTCTCGTCGCGGCGGCCGAGCGGCGCGATGCCGGCAACATAGACGTATCCGGCCTTGAAGCTTTCGCCGTTGTCTTTGATCGCCTGTTCGAGGGCGAGGCGGGCAAGGTCGCGGTCGGACTGCTCGATCTGCGGAATCTTCTCGTTTTCGACGTTGACGTCGAAGGCGACGACCTTGATACCCGCGTCAACCGCGCGCTGCGCAGCTTCCTTCATCGATTCCGTCAGACCGTGCTGGATGATGATCCCCTGCACGCCGAGGGCAATCGCCTGATCGACCATGTCCGCCTGGAGCGCTGCATCCTGGCGGCTGTCGAGGACCTGCAACTGCACGCCCAGCGCCTTGGCCTGCGCTTCGACGCCGGCGAGGTACGACTGGAAGAAGTCACCGGTCGAAAGATATCGCACCAGTGCGATCTTAACGTCGCCGGGCTTGTCGAAGGGCTTCGGCATATCGGCAGCCAGGGACGGTACCGCGAATGCCGCCGCCCCCAACAGCCCGAGCGTCCATTTGCCCAGAGTTCTCCTATTGATGTTCATTTCAGTCTCCTCCACTGGTGAACTTTGGTTATCCGGCGGCGGATGCCGCCGTCAGCGTTTGCCTCTCTTCGAGAGTGCAAAGGTGAAGATCAGGGCGACGACGAGAACCGCGCCCTTGACGAAATCCTGTGTGTAGTAAGGGGCATTCATCATCGTCAGGCCCTGCAGGAGGATGCCGACGAAGAGGGCGCCGACGGCCGTTCCGAAGGCGTTCGGCTTGGCGGCTCCGAGAACGGCGAAACCGATCAATGCGGCCGCCACGGCATCGAGCAGCAGATTGTTGCCGGAGGCGATGTCACCGCGACCGAGACGCGCCGCGAGCAGGATGCCGCCGACAGAAGCGAAGACGCCGGAGATGATATAGGCCGAAATCTTGTAGGCATTGACCGGCGCACCAGCGAGGCCGGCAGCGCGCTCGTTCGACCCGACGGCATACATCATGCGGCCGAAGCGTGTGTACTCGAGGAAGAACCAGATTGCGATCGCGAGTACGACCAGCACCACGACCGAAACCGGCATGAGATTGGGCAGGACAAGGTCGAAGCGATGCCGCCCGAGCGCCAGAAATGCGGGACTGAAGGACCCCGTCGCGACTGATCCGTCCGGCAGGGTCATGCCGGCGGCGATCGAGCGACCTTCGGTCGGGATGCGCTGCAGGCCGAGCAGCAGGAACATCATGCCGAGCGTCGCCAACAGGTCCGGTACGCGCATATAGACGATGATGATACCATTGACCAAGCCAACCAATACGCCGATCGCAAGGCAGACGAGTGTCGCCGTAGCGGCATCACCGCCCATGACCACCATCACATAGGAAGACGCCATCATCGCTGTGGTGGCGACCGAGCCGATCGACAGATCGAAACCGCCCACGACGAGTGTTGCCGTCACTCCGAGCGCGAGAATGCCGGTGATCGATACCGATTGCAGAATGAAGACGGCGCTCTGCGGCGAGGCAAAACCGCCGGTAACCAGCGAGAAATAGAGGACCATCCCGGCGAGAAGGACGAGAAAGCCGTATTTGATCGCCGTTTCCCTGAAGCCGGGCGCAGTCGGAAGAACGTGGGCTGAAGCCGCAGGTTTGCTCTGTTCGTTGCTCATGATGTACTGACCTGTTGATGGAATTGACCGGCGATCTCCGAGAGCAAGCGCTCGACATCGATGTCGGCGTTGCGATGCTCGCCAACGATGGTCTGCTCCGACATCACAAGGATGCGGTCCGCGACCTCGAAGACTTCATCGAGTTCGGTCAGAAAGAGAATCGTCGCACGCCCGGTGGCCGAAGCACGCAGCTTTGCGCCGACATCCCGACGGGCCGCGATGTCGACCCCCTGGAAGGGCTCGTCGAGAATGAGGAGGCGCGATGGTTCCGAGAGCCAGCGCCCGACCATCACCTTTTGCTGGTTGCCGCCGGACAGCGTCTGCATCTCGTCGCGTTCGCTGCGACACACGACCCCGAGCGATGCGATCTGAGCCCGCGCCTTGGCCCGTTCGGCCCGGCGGCTTGATATACCGAAGGAGGAAAGCCTGCGCAGGAAGGGCAGACTGATGTTCTCGTAGATGTTGAAGTCGGGCACGATGCCGCTTTCCGCCCGGTCCTTGGCAACGAGAAACACCCCCCGGGCAATCGCCTGGCCGGTACTTCTCGGCGCGTAGCGCGCACCGTCGAGCATCATTTCACCCGCGGCCGGGGCTCGTGCGCCAAACAGCGTCTCCGCAAGCGCCGTCTTGCCGACGCCGACAAGGCCGGTGACTGCGACAATCTCGCCGTCACCTACCTCGAAGTCGAAGGGGCGCGACTGTTCGGAAAGCTTCAGGCCGCGGACGTTGAAAATAGACGCCCCCCGTTCCTGCACCGTCACCGCACCTGCCGAGACTTTACGTCCGAGCATGGCATTGACCGCTCCCTCGTAATCGAGGTCCGGCCCCTCGAAGCGGCCGGCGATACGACCATCCCTCAGCGACACAATGCTGTCGGCCAGTCGGCGGATATCCGACATGCGATGGGAAATATAGAGGATTGCGACCCCGTGAGCCTTCAGCCGCTCAACGAGACTGAAGAGACGCTCGGCTTCAGCAGTCGACAGCGACGAGGTCGGCTCATCGAGGATCAGCACCTTCGGTTCATGGGCCATGGCGCGAGCGATTGCGACCATCTGGCGGTCGGCAAGCGTGAGGTCGTTGATGTTTGCCGCAAGGTCTATGGTCAGCCCCATGCGAGAAGCTACCTCGGCCGCCTCGCGTCGCACGCGGCGCGGATTGAACAGAAGCCTGGCCCCTCGTCCGTTCAGCCGATCAAGTGTCAGATTGGTCGCAACGTCGAGATCGGCGACAACGCCGTCATTGATGTTCTGATGCACGGTGACGACGCCTGCCCGTATAGCCTCGGCGGGCGCCGAGGGCTCGAAGGGGCTACCCGCCAGCGTGATCTTGCCTGCGTCCTTCGTGTAGACGCCGCTCAGGATACGCACCAGCGTTGATTTCCCGGCGCCGTTGGCGCCCATCAAGACCGTCACGGCACTGGCCTTGAGGCCGAGCTCCACCCCCCGAAGGACCGGTACGGCCCCGAAGGACTTGTGCACGCCCTCAACGCGAAACACTACCTGTTCGCTCATTGTCTCCTCCCAATGACGGCAAGTTAGGATAGGTCGTAATCAAATGTCAAGGCTATTGACATTTGCCAGAGCGACGTCTTAGCTGGGGCCACATCGCGGCACGGCGACGTGCAATGAAGCGGCGTCGTGCGCAGGAGGAGGACGATATGAACAAGCAAAGCTTCGAGGCGCTGAGCGCGGGGACATTGCCGCATCGACTTGGCAGCAACGCTGTTTTGAAGGAAAAGATCGGGGACGATTTCACACGATGGAGTGTGCGGGAAGTCGGCGACGGCAACCTCAATCTCGTCTTCATCGTCACCGGCGCAAAGGGAGCTGCGATCGTCAAGCAGGCGCTGCCCTATGTGCGCCTCGTCGGCGAGAGCTGGCCGTTGCCATTGAAGCGCTCCTTCTTCGAATACCACGCGCTCGTGCGTCAAGGTGCGCGCGATCCTGGCATGGTGCCGGAAATCTTCTTCTTCGATGCCGACCAGGCGATCATCGTCATGGAGTACCTGACGCCCCACGTCATTCTGCGCCGCGCACTGATCGATGGCCGGCAATTGCCCAAGATCGGCCGCGACCTCGGCCTCTTCGTCGCTCGAACCCTCTTCCGCGGCTCGGACCTTTGCATGGTGACGCGCGACAAGAAGGCCGACATGGCGCTCTTCGCCGACAATATCGAGCTATGCGACATCACGGAAAACCTCGTGTTCTCCGATCCCTATTTCGAGGCGGAGATGAACCGCCACACCTCGCCGCAGCTCGACCCTCTCGTGGCGGAGCTTCGCGCCGATCGCGACCTGAAGGTCGAAGCGCAACGGCTGAAGCATCTCTTTTCCGCCAAGGCCGAAACGCTCTGCCACGGCGACCTGCATACCGGTTCGATCATGGTCACCGACGATGAAACCCGGGTCATCGACCCGGAATTCGCCTTCTACGGACCGATCAGCTTCGACATCGGCATGCTACTCGCCAACTTCTGGATGAGCTATTTCTCGCAAACCGGTCACGAGTCCGCGCCCGGCGCGCGCGATGCGATGCGTACCTACCTGCTCGACACCATCGAGACGATCTGGGAAACGTTCCGCGTTGAATTCGCGAACCTTTGGCGAAGCGAGCGCAAGGGTATCCTCTACCAGGCAAGCCTATTCGAAAACCGCGGCGACCCGCTCGGCGCCGAACAGGCGCTGAACATCGTCCTCAATGAGATTTATCACGAGATGCTGGGCTTTGCCGGCATTGAAATCCACCGCCGCATTCTCGGCCTTGCGCACAATGCCGACTTCGAGTCGATCACCGATCCCGACCGTCGTGCCACCTGCGAAAGCAAAGCGCTGAAACTCGGGCGCCATCTCGCCGTGAACCGGTATCGCATCCCCAGCCTCAAGGACATCCGCGCCACGGCGGAGCGGCTTCAGAAGGAGACACTCGCGTGAAAGTCGGAGAACGACACTACCATACGATCTGGCTCAACGATGACGGTCGCACCGTCGATATCATCGACCAACGCTGGTTACCGCATGAATTCCGTGTTGTGACGCTCGAGACGGTCGCCGACGTCGCCGTCGCAATCCGCGACATGTGGGTGCGCGGGGCCCCGCTCATCGGCGTCGCCGCCGCCTATGGTGTGGCCATCGCCATGGCAAAGGATCCGTCTGACACCCATCTCGATGCCGTCTGGGAAGAGCTGAACGAAACACGCCCGACGGCGATCAACCTGCGCTGGGCATTGAACGCGATGCGCGATCACCTGCGCCCACTCGCGGAGGACGACCGTGTCGAAGCCGCCTACAGGCGCGCTACGGAAATCGCGGAGGAGGATGTCGCGCTCAACCGCGCGATCGGTGCGAACGGACTGAAGGTCATCCGAGACATCGCGGCGACGAAGAAGCCGGGTGAGCCGGTACGCATCCTCACCCACTGCAATGCCGGCTGGCTTGCGACCGTTGACTACGGCACCGCGACGGCGCCGATCTACATGGCCGTCGAGGAAGGCATTCCTGTCCACGTCTATGTTGACGAGACACGCCCGCGTAACCAGGGCGCCTATCTGACCGCGTGGGAAATGAACGGCCACGGCGTGCCCCACACGCTGATCGTGGACAATGCCGGCGGGCATCTGATGCAACACGGCGATGTCGACATGGTGATTGTCGGTACCGACCGCACCACGGCCAACGGCGACGTCTGCAACAAGATCGGAACCTATCTGAAGGCGCTCGCGGCGCGCGACAACGGCGTTCCCTTCTACGTGGCACTCCCCTCGCCCACGATCGACTGGACGGTTCATGACGGGGTCAAGGAAATCCCGATCGAGGAACGAACCGGCGACGAGGTGAGCTTCGTCCAGGGACGCGCATCCGACGGCACGATAGCGAGCGTGCGCATTTCTCCGGAGGGCAGCCCCGCCGCCAACCCGGCCTTCGACGTCACGCCGGCGCGCCTGATAACCGGCCTCATCACGGAACGTGGCATTGCCACCCCTTCCCCGGAAGGCCTGAAGGCGCTTTTCCCCGAACGGAGCTGAGACAATGACCCTCTCAAACCAGAAGACTACCGAGGACGTAGCGCTCGGCATCCGTCGGCGCGTCTTCTTTCACACCATGAAGAATAACGGCGGCTACCTCAGCCAGGCCTGTTCGGCCGCGGAAAGTCTGGCGCTGCTTTACAACGAACTCCTGACACTCGGCGAGCCTACGCTGCCGAAGGTTCCGCTGCCCTTCCGCGGTGTGCCCTCGGCCCAGAATCCCGATGCCTTCACGGGAGCCGGCTATCACGGCCCGTTCGGGCCGCATTTCGATCGCTTCTTCATTTCGCCTGCCCACTATGCGCTCGTCATCTATTCCGCATTGATCGAGATGGGTCGGATGGATGAACACGCGCTCGACCACTTCAATAAGGACGGGGGCTCGGTCGAGATGATTGGGGCCGAACACAGCCCCGGCATGGAAGTGACCACCGGCTCGCTGGCGCAGGGCCTCTCAATGGCCGCCGGTGTCGCCTGGGCGCGCCTCAGAAAGGACGAACCGGGCAAGGTCTGGGTCTATATGTCGGACGGCGAATTCCAGGAGGGGCAGACCTGGGAATGCCTGGCAGCCATGGCCTATCACCGGATCGACAACATCCGCGTCGTCGTGGACGTGAACCGGCAGCAATGCGACGGCGCCATGTCCTCCGTGCTCGATCTCGGCGATCTCGCCGCCAGAGTGGGCGCTTTCGGCGTCACCTGCCGGTCGGTCGACGGACACGATCTCGAGGCGTTGCGCAATGCCGCGGCGAGCGCGGAAGCGGGCAAGCCACTCATTATCCTCGCCAATACCTCGCCCTATCAGGGCATGAACTTCCTGAAGAAGCGCTTTCCTCGCCTGCACTACGTGCGGTTCAAGACTGCAGAGGAGCGGTTGGAGATGCAGGCAGCGCTCGCAGCAGAACTCGGCGTCGACATGAACGCAGCGGAAAGGGCCTGAACATGGTCGAAATCGTCAATCGTCCCTATGCAAAGGCTTTCGAGACGTTCGCCACGGCGCGGCCCGAAGTGCTCTGCCTCTCGGCCGATCTCACCTCCTCATGCGAGGTCGACGGCTTCCGTGATCGACATCCGGACCAGTTTCTTTCGCTCGGCATGGCCGAGCAGAACATGCTCTCCTTCGCCGGTGGCCTCGCCATGCAGGGGTACCGGCCTTTCATCCACACATTCTCGGTGTTCCTCTATCGCCGGCCCTACGATCAGCTGATCAACTCGATCGCCTATTCCAACCGCAAGGTGAGGCTGATGGGCTTCCTGCCCGGCATCACCACGCCCGGCGGGATCACCCATCAGGCGATCGAGGACATCGCGCTTCTTCGCGCAGTGCCGAACATGACCATCCTCGAAACGGGGGATGCGACGGAGGTGGAAACGGTGCTCGAGGTTGCCGACGCCGTCGACGGCCCTGTCTATGTGCGCGTCCTGCGTGGTGAGGTACCACGGCTCTTCTCCACGCCCTTCGAGTTCAACAAATTACGCGTCCTCTCGGAAGGCGACGATATTCTCGTCGTCTCCTCCGGTGTCTGTACGGAGGAAGCCCTGCGGGCCGTCCAGCCCCTGAAGGAACGTGGCATCGGCCTCACGCACCTCCATGCTTCGACGCTGAAACCTTTCGATCGCGACGGCCTACTGAAAGCGGCGCGCGGCAAGAAGGGTGTCGTCACGTTGGAGAACCACACGATCGTCGGCGGCCTCGGCTCGCTGGTGGCGGAAATCCTCGCGGAGGAGGGGCTCGGCATCAAGCTAAAACGTCTCGGCCTCAACGACACCTTCGCTCACGGCGCCTCAAAGCCCTACCTCATGAAGAAGTACGGGCTCGACGCCGGGGCGCTCGTTACCGCGGTCGGAGAACTGCTCGGTACGTCGCTCGCGATCGGCGAGGACGAGTTGGCGGAAATCCGCCTCGACCACGTCCATTCGGCCCAGAAAGCGGAGGCACTCTGATGGCTCCGCGCTTCACCGTCACCTATTTCGTCCGCGCTGCCGACGCGGCAGAGGCGAAGGCGCGCGCCCTCGACATCGCGCTCGAACAGACGGTCGAAATCCCGCGCGACGCGGTTCCGAAGGGTTATGTCGAGGATGAAATCCTGGGCAGGCTGGAAAACCTGGAGCAAGATCCAGCCGGACGGCCGGGCTATCTTGCGGCCATCTCCTATTCCGAGGACGATGTCGGCAACGATTTTCTACAGTTCCTCAACATTGTTTTCGGCAACAGCTCGATCAAGCCCGGCCTGAAGGTCGAGGATATCGGCCTCTCTCCGGGCATTCTTGACCTCTGCAAAGGACCGCGCCACGGCATCGCCGGGCTGCGTAGCCGGGCGGGAATTGGCGACAGCCCACTTTTGATGTCGGCGATCAAGCCGGTGGGGCTGTCGACAACGGCACTCGCACGGCTCGCCCATGACTTCGCGCTCGGCGGAATGCATTACGTGAAGGATGACCATGGCCTCGTCGACCAGAGGACGTCGCCATTCGAAGAGCGGCTGAGGGCCTGCGTCGACGCCGTCGGCGAAGCCAACGCCAAACGTGGCGGCAGGACAAGTTATGTGCCCAACGTCACAGGTCCTGCGACGGCGGTCATCGAACGGGCAAAGCAGGCGCAGGAAGCCGGTGCCGGCGCGGTTATGATCGCCCCCGCCCTCACCGGCTATGATGTCGTGCGTACACTTGCCGCCGACCCGGACTTTACGCTTCCCATCATCTCACATCCCGCCTTTTCCGGCGCGAATGTCGTCTCACCGGATTGTGGCTTCTCGCACAGGACCTTCTTCGGCACCCTGCACCGGCTGATGGGCGCGGATGCTGTTATCTACCCGAATTTCGGCGGCCGGTTCGGCTTCACCCAAGAAGAATGCCTGTCAATTGCCCGCGCCTGCGCGGCAGATATCGGCGGGCCGAAAACCATCGTCGCAGCTCCGGGCGGGGGCATGAGCTTCGCCCGCCTGCCGGAAATGCGGGCGGCCTATGGCAACGACGTCATGTACCTGATCGGCGGCGCACTTCTTCAAGAGCCCGATCTCGTCGAGGCCTGCCGCCGTTTCATCGAGGCCGCGCGTGGCGCAGGCTCAGCCCGCGATAGCGCGGATTCGGTAGGCGGAAGTTCCGTGCCCGACAGCGTTACCGGGTAGCGTTTGCAAAGGCGTTCCGCCGCGGGCGGCGGGCGCCGAACCACCCGACCTCCTGCCCCATTGTCGCAACGCCGGGTATTGCCTCGACCTTCACGCTCCTTTGCCGCAACCAGCCGGCCTGAGCCGCCTCACGAGCCAGATCCACCACCGGCAGAGCAGATCCACACGATCCGCTTTCCGGCGAACACCAGGGCGAGAGCTTCATTGGGCAACACCGGCTTGCCGCCCGAGCTCCAGCACGCGGTCGACGAGGCCGGCATCCGAAATACCGCAATCGGCCGCATCCAGTGGATGGATCTCAGCGAACGGCGTTCTCGCCAATCACAAGGATGGCCAGATCAGGATGCGACATCCCCCTTTGATGATGCATCGCGGCAACCCTGGCAAGCAGGTTCCTGCAGCGGCCGGATGGGTCCACTCAACGTCGCTACTCCGGTATGTTGAAGGAGCGGCGGAAATAGGAGCGCACCGCCTCCATCGCCGGCGTGAACTCGGCATTCCGGCGCCAGGCAAGCCCGACATCCATCGAGGGGATCGGATCCTTGAGCGCGATCGTCTCGATGCGGCGCCCCTCGAGCGACCAGGGGCGGTGGACCATGTCCGAGAGGATCGCGACGCCTTGTCCGTTGGCGACCAGCGAGCGCACCGCCTCGACGGAAGAGGTTCGAAGCGTGATCCTCGGCAGATAGGGTGTCTGGCTCCAGTAGCGCAGCGAGGTGTGGGACGCCTCGTCGACGGTCAGCATGATATAGTTCTCCTCCGCCACTTCCTTGAACCCGATGCTTTCCTGCTCGAGCAGACGATGACGGGCCGAGACCCAGAGCCGGCGCTGCGAACTCAGGAGTTTCTCCGTCGCCAGTTCCGGGTTGAGGATGTTGGACGTCAGCATCACCGCCAGATCGTAGCGATTGGTCAGGAGGCCCTCTTCGACGGATTCGCGGTTGAGTTCGAAGAGTTGGATCTCGATCCCTGGAAACTGCCGCCGCATGCGCTCGATGTGAAAGGGCAGGAAATAGCCGATGACGGTGTAGGTGGCGGCAATCGTGAGCGTGCCCTTGACCTCCGCGGATACCAGATTGAGCTGCGTCGCCTCGTCGATCTTCTGCAGGATCTCGTAGGCCTGCGAAAGAAAGCGCCGGCCGGCGACCGTCAGGTCCATGCCGTGGGGCGTGCGGTCGAAGAGGCTTGCACCAACCGTCTCCTCGAGATCCTTGATCGCGGTCGTCACAGCCGATTGGGAGATTGCAAGGTTCACCGCGGCCTGCGAGACCTGACCGGATTCCGCGGTGGCGACGAAATAGCGAATTTGACGAAGGCTCAGCGACATCGGACATCCATATGATCTGAATTCACGATAGCCTATATCAATTTTTCAGAATGAGAAGCGCGATGATTGCAGCGCAATCAGATTTCACCCACACGCCCCAATGGCAAATGCCTGATTTTACGACCTTCAGCGGAATGACACCGTCCCTTTGGTAATTCTCTTTTTCAGATATCCTTCTTTGAAAAATAGAATTTTTCAAATGAAACTTTTCTTCATACGGTCTTCTGACAAGAAAGAAGGCATTGCGCTGCATTGCACAAAATGCGGGCAGAACAGGGAAGAAAAGTGGCACTCGAGATCGTGGACATCAATTGTGATCTGGGCGAGGCGTTCGGCCGTTGGCATGTCGGCGATACCGACGATGCCGCCCTGATGGGACTCATCAGTTCAGCCAACATTGCAGCCGGTTTCCATGGTGGTGATCCGAACCTTATGGATCACACGGTGCGCCTCGCGGTCGAACATGGCGTCGGCGTCGGAGCCCATCCCGGCTACCATGACCTCCAGGGCTTCGGCCGGAGAAAGATCAACGGCACGGCCCGCGAACTCGTCAACGACATCGTCTACCAGGTGGGCGCATTGCGTGAGTTTGCCCGCCGCCACGGCACCAACCTGCAGCACGTGAAGCCGCACGGCGCGCTCTACATGGAGATGGCGGTCAACCCGGAGCTCGCACAGCTCTTCGTCACCTACATGCGCACCGTTGCGCCGAACGCCTACGTCTTCTGCATGGCCGGGTCCGCGACCGAGAAGGCCGCGATCGAGGCCGGCCATCCCGTTGTCCGCGAGTTTTACGCGGACCGTGACTACGACGAGAGCGGCTCCATCGTCTTCACCCGCGATGCGGGACGTCCCGACCCCGCAGCGATCGCCCGCAAGGTGGTGCGCGCCTGTACCGAAGGCCGCGTGACGGCCGTCACCGGCAAGGACATCGCGGTCCCCTTCGAGAGCATCTGCTTCCATTCCGACACGCTGGGCGCCCTCGATATCGTCCGCCACATGCGCGAAGCCCTGATCGCCGCGGGCATCCGCATCGCCCCCATTTCAGAAATCGTCAGATAACGGGAGACCACGATGAGCAAGCTCGAAATCAAATCGCCCCTGCCGGGAACCTTCTACCGCCGGTCGTCTCCCGACGCCGCACCCTACAAGCAGGATGGAGAGAGCGTGGCAGCCGGCGACGTCATCGGCCTCATCGAAGTGATGAAGACCTTCCACGAAGTCCGCGCCGACGCGAGCGGAAGCTCGATCACCTTCGTTGCCGACGACAACGAGCCGATCATGGCCGGCCAGGTCATTGCCGAGGTCGAGGCATGAGCATCTCCTCCATTCTTGTTGCCAACCGGGGCGAGATCGCGGTTCGGATCATTCGCGCCGCCCAGGCGCTCGGGATCAGGACCGTACAGGTCCATTCCGCCGCAGACCGCGACATGCTGGCGGTGAAGCTCGCCGACCAGGCGGTCGAAATCGGGCCGCCGTCCGCGGCGAAGTCCTACCTCAACATTGAGGCCGTGTTGAAGGCCGCACGCGAAACCGGCGTCGACGCCGTTCATCCCGGCTATGGCTTCCTCTCGGAAAACGCCGCCTTCGCGAAGGCCGTCGAAGACGCCGGCCTGATCTTCATCGGGCCGCGCCATGATGCGATCAGCCTGCTCGGCGACAAGGTCGAGGCGCGCAAGGTCGCAAGCCGCGCCGGCGTCCCGACCGTGCCCGGCTCCAACGGCCGGATCGACGACATCGCCGCCGCACGCGAAATCGTCGAGGAGATCGGCTTTCCGGTGATGATCAAGGCGGCGGCTGGCGGTGGTGGCCGCGGCATCCGCATCGCCGAAAGCATGGAGGATTTCGAACGGCATTTCCCGCAGGCCTCGGCCGAGGCGCTCGCCGCCTTCGGCGATGGGGGCCTCTATGTCGAGAAGGTGATCACCCGCGCCCGTCATGTCGAGGTCCAGATCCTCGGCGACGGCCGGAACGCCATCCACTGTTTCGAGCGCGAGTGCTCGCTCCAGCGGCGACGCCAGAAGGTCTGGGAAGAGGCCCCCTCCTTCCGCCTGCCGGAGAACGTCCGCAAAGCCCTCTGCGAAAGTGCCGTCGCGCTCGCTCGCGAGGTCGGCTATCGCGGGGCGGGTACCGTCGAATACCTCTATGACGACGAAACGGGCGCGTTCTACTTCATCGAGGTGAATACCCGCATCCAGGTCGAACATCCGGTGACCGAGATGATCACCGGCATCGACCTGGTCCAGGAAATGATCCGCATCGCCGGCGGCGCGGAGCTTTCGATCCGCCAGGAAGATGTCGCGATCCGCGGCCACGCGATCGAGTGCCGGATCAACGCCGAGGACCCCATGCGCGGATTTCTGCCCGGTCCCGGCCTGGTCGAGGCACTCGGCGTTCCGGAAGGCGACGGCGTCCGTTTCGACACCATGCTCTACGACGGCTACCAGGTCCCGCCCTTCTACGATTCCCTGCTCGGCAAGCTGATCGTCTGGGGTGAGAGCCGCGACCACTGCCTCGACCGGCTCGGAGAGGCTCTCGACAATTTCGAGATCCGCGGGCTCGCAACGACCATTCCTCTCCACAAGGCGCTGGCATCCGATCCGTCGGTGGCCGCCGGTGACGTCCACACCCGCTTCCTCGAACCGTGGCTGGAGACGGAGTTCAAGGCCTTTGTCGCATCCAAGGAGGTTGCCTGATGCCCATGCGCTATACGTTCGGAGGTGACGAACACCTCTTCGTCGAATGCTCCGAGGAAATGTCGCTCGAGGCATTCTTCAACTCGCTGTCGATGACGACGGGCATCAAGCAGGCGAAGATCAAGGGCGTGACCGAAATCTGCCCGGCAAACGCCTCCTTCCAGATCAAGTTCGACCCCGACGTCATCCATCCGAACGACATCCTGAAGGAAGTCCAGGCGATCGAGGCGGCGGCTGCGAAGTCGGAGCCGGTGATCACCACCCGCATCATCGAGATTCCGGTCTTCTACAACGACCCGTGGACGCACGAGACGCTGATGCGTTTCCGCGAACGCCATCAGGATCCGGCGAGCACCGACCTCGAATACGCTGCCCGCATCAACGACTACGGCTCGGTCGACGATTTCGTCGCCGCCCATTCCGGTTCGCCCTGGTTCGTATCGATGGTCGGCTTCGTTTCGGGCCTGCCCTTCATGTACCAGATGGTCGAGCGCCAAAGGCAGATCGAGGTGCCGAAATACCTGCGGCCCCGCACCGATACGCCGAAGCTCACCGTCGGCCATGGCGGCTGTTTCGGTTGCATCTATTCGGTTCGCGGCGCCGGCGGCTACCAGATGTTCGGCATCACCCCGATGCCGATCTACGATCCGACCCAGACGACGTCCTACCTCAAGGACTTCATGGTCTTCTTCCGTCCCGGCGACATCGTCAAGTTCAAGCCGGTCGACCGCGACGGCTACGACCAGGCGGTGGAAGACGTCGACAAGGGACGCTTTGCCCCGCCGATCCGCGAGGTGAAGTTCGACCTCAGGGAATTCCAAAAAGACATCGACGGCTACAACGCGAAGCTGGAGGGCGTTCTCCATGGCCATTAAGGTTCAACATCCAGGTCTCGCCACCACCGTCCAGGATCTCGGTCGGCCCGGCTATTTCCATCTCGGCATCCCGCTCGGCGGCGCCATGGATCGCCTTGCGCTCAAGGCCGCCAACCTTCTCGTCGGCAACGAGGAAGGGGCTGCCGGCCTCGAGGCGGTCTTTGTCGGACCGAAGCTCGAATTCACCGAAGATGCGATGGTCGCCGTGACCGGGGCCGAGATGCCGATCAGGGTCGACGGCGAAGAGAAGCCGGGCTGGACCGCCTTCAAGGTCAAGGCCGGCCAGGTGCTCTCCTTCGATTTCCTGAAGACGGGCGCACGCATCTATATTGCCGCCTCCGGCGGCATCGACGTGCCGCTCGCTCTCGGCTCCCGCTCGACCTACGCGATCGGGGCACTCGGCGGCTTCAAGGGCCGGCCGATCGCCGCCGGCGACGAACTGCCGGTCGGTGTCGCAGGCACGGCCGTCGAAGGCAAGTCGATCCCGGAAGCGCTCCGCCGTCGTCCCGGCATGCCGGCCGAGCTGCGGGTGCTCCCGGGCCTCTACTGGCACCGCATCACGGAAGAGTCGGGGAACAACTTCTTCGAGGACACCTGGAAGGTCGCGCCTGAAGCCGACCGCATGGGCTATCGCTTCCGTGGCGGCCGCAAACTCGATTTCGTTCCACGCACGCCGCCGTTCGGCGCCGGCTCCGATCCGTCGAACATCGTCGACAGCTGCTATCCCTACGGCTCCATCCAGGTTCCGGGTGGCACCGAGCCGATTATCCTGCACCGCGATGCCGTCTCCGGCGGCGGCTATTTCATGCTCGGCACCGTGATCTCCGCCGACATGGACCTGATCGGCCAGCTTCAGCCGCATACGCCGACCCGCTTCGTGAAGGTCGACATGGAAACCGCGCTCTCCGCACGAAAGGAGCGAGCCGCCCTGATCAACCAGATCCGCAATCTCTTCTGACCCGCAGCAACCAACTCGAAAAAAGGGGAACAACCATGAAAAACAGAATTGCACTCACACTGGCGAGTTCCGCACTCGCCCTGACGCTGGCGACGCCTGCACTGGCGGAAGCCTGGTATCCCTATCCGGCGCAGGCCGTTGAACCGCCGTTCGCAGCCGACGGCAAGGCGGTCGACATGTCCTATTCGCCGCTCGAAAAGGCGGAGAAGCCCTGGAACATCTGCGTCTCCTTCCCGCACATGAAGGATGCCTACTGGCTCGGCGTCGACTACGGCGTCGCCGAGGAGGCGAAGGACCTCGGCGTCAAGATGAACCTTGTCGAGGCGGGCGGCTATACCGAGCTCTCCAAGCAGATCAGCCAGATCGAGGACTGCGTCGCCGGCGGCGCTCAGGCCGTCGTCATCGGCGCCATCTCCTTTGACGGCCTCAACAACCTGGTCAGCGAAATCAAGAAGAAGAACATTCCGGTGATCGACGTCATCAACGGCATTTCTTCGCCCGACATCACCGCCAAGTCGCTCGTTTCCTTCTACACCATGGGCTACGAGACCGGCACCTACCTCGCCAAGAAGCATCCCGCCGGCTCGGAAGAGGTGAAGGTCGGCTGGTTCCCGGGTCCGGCCGGCGCCGGCTGGGTAGAAGCCGCCAACAAGGGCTTCCTCGAAGCGATCAAGGGTTCGGCCGTCAAGGCTCTCGAGCCGAAATACGGCGACACCGGCAAGGAAGCTCAGCTGAAGCTGGTCGAGGACGTGCTGCAGGCCGAGCCGGACATCCGCTATATCGCCGGCACGGCGGTGACGGCGGAAGCCGCCCAGGGGCTCATCCGCGAGCGCGGCTTGAAGGGCAAGGTCGACCTTCTCGCCTTCTACATGACGCCCGGTGTCTACGAAGGCATCAAGCGGGGCTTCATTCTCGCCGCCCCGGCGGATTCGATGGTCGTCCAGGGTCGTATCGCCATCGACCAGGCGGTGCGTGCACTGGAAGGCAAGGAGTTCGTCAAGCACGTCGGGCCGAAGATCTTCGTCGTCGATCCGTCCAACGTGAAGACGGTGCCGCAGACCAACATTCTGCCCCCGGACGGCTACAAGCCGGTCTTCTCGGTCAATTGATCGCGCAGGTTCCGGCGTCTTGTGGGCGCCGGAACCTCTCCCGACAGCAATGATTGGACTGATACGAAAATGACTTCGCGGCCACCGCTGGTGAAAATGACCGGCATTGCCAAATCCTATCCCGGCGTGCGCGCGCTCGATGGCGTCGACTTCACGCTGCAAGCCGGCGAAGTGCACGTCCTGTTCGGCGAGAACGGCGCCGGCAAATCGACGCTGATCTCCATCCTCGCCGGAGTCACCACTCCGACCGAAGGCGTGGTCCGGATCGACGGCGAGGAGAAGCACTTCCATTCGGTCAACGATGCGCGTGCCGCCGGCATCGGCGCAGTGTTCCAGGAATTTTCGCTGGTGCCGACGATGACGGTCGCCGAGAACATCTTCCTCGGCCAGGAACCCCGGAAGATGGGCCTCGTCCAGCGCCGGCGCATGTATGCCGAGGCGCATGTCCTCTTCACCGGCCTCGGCTTTCCGATCGACGTCCGCCGGTCCGTGATTTCACTGTCGCGCGCCGAACAGCAGATGGTCGAGATCGCCAAGGCACTGCATCAGCAGGCCCGAATCCTCATCCTGGACGAGCCGACCGCCTCGCTCACCGAGCGGGAGACGCAGAAGCTCTTCGAGTTCATCGACCGTGCCAAGGGGCGCGGCGTCGGCATCGTCTACATCTCCCACCGCATTCAGGAATTCAAGGCGATCGCCGACCGCATTACCGTGCTGCGCGACGGTCGCCTGATCGGTACGATCAGCGCCGAAAACCTGTCGGAAAATGCCCTCGTTGAAATGATGACAGGCCGCAAGATCGACGAGATCTACCCACACATCACGCGTAGCCCGCAACCGGAACCTGTCCTGACCATTCGCGGACTGAGGGCCTGGGGCGTTGACGGCGTCGACATCGACGTCCGCCGCGGCGAGGTTCTCGGCGTCGCAGGCCTCGTCGGCTCCGGAAAATCACGCACCTTCCGCGCCGTCATGGGCCTGCTGCCGACGGCGGGCGGTACGGTCACGCTGATGGGACGCGACAAGACCGGTGCGACAACGCCCGAAATGATGCAAAGCGGCGTCTTCTTTCTGCCGTCCGACCGGAAGGAAGAAGGCTTGCTGCTCGGGGCGAGTGCGCGCGCCAACATCGCGCTTTCCATTCTCGACCGGCGCGACACGCGCAATGCGCTCGGCCTCGTCTTGCCCGCAGCGCTGCGCCGCCAGTCGAGCGAGATCGGACGCAAGGTCGATCTCAGCGAGGCCTTCCTCGAGCGCGGCACCTCGAAACTCTCGGGCGGCAATCAGCAGAAGATCCTCTTCGGCAAGAGCTTTGGCAAAGACTACGACGTCTACATCTTCGACGAGCCGACCGTCGGCGTCGACATGGGCACCCGCGCTGCCCTCTACCGCATCATCAAGTCCATCGCCGAGGCCGGCAAGGCGGTCGTCGTGATCTCCTCCGACCTGCCGGAGGCCATGCACCTCGCCCACCGGCTGATCGTCTTCCGCAACGGCCGCATCTCGGCCGAACTGGAAGGCGAGGCCATCCAGGAACAGGCGGTACTCGGCGCCTTCTTCGATCAGGAAAGAAAATCGGCATGACCAGCAAGCTCGAAACCGCGTCGGTCTCGGACGCCAAGCAGACCCTCTCCCCGACGGCGGCACTGAAAGCCGTCTTCGTCAGGCTGGGTGCCCTGCCCTTCTTCCTGATCGCGGCGCTGATCCTCTTTTCTCTCGCGTCCCGGCAATTTCTGACCCTCGACAACCTGACGAACGTTGCCCGCCAGTCGGTCTATCTCGTCCTCGTCTCGCTGGGCCAGATGGTGGTTCTGGTGACGGGCGGCTTCGACCTTGCGGTCGGCACCTCGATCGCGCTCACCTCGGTCGTCTCGGCTTCGGTCATGGCGTATTTTGCAGCCCAGTTTCCCGACATGGTCTGGCTCGTCATCGTCCTCGGCGTGTCGGCGGGCTTCCTCTCGGCTCTGGCACTCGGCATGCTGAACGGTATCGGCATCGCACAGTTCGGAGTTTCTCCCTTCATCATGACGCTGGGCGTGCAATCCGTCGGTGCCGGCATCGCGCTCTTCCTGACCGGCGGCGTGCCGATCGGCAATCTCCCCTTCGAATTCGGGGATTTCTTCGGTTTCGGTCGCGTGCTCGGCATACCCGTCCCGGTCCTGATCGCCGTCGTCGCCATCGCGGTCATGTGGGTCCTCATGAACCGGACACGTAGCGGCGCCCGCATCTACGCGATCGGCGGCAACATCAAGGCGGCCAATCTCTCCGGCATCAACACGAAGCGGACACTCTTTCTCGCCTATATCCTCTGCGCGCTCCTGGCATCCGTCGCCGGCGTGCTGCTCACCGCGCGGGTCGAAAGCGGCGAAACCAATCTCGGCGGCACGATCGCGCTCGAATCGATTGCAGCCTGCGTCATCGCCGGCGTCTCGCTGCGTGGCGGCATCGGCCGGGTGGAAAGCGTGGTGCTCGGCGCCTTCTTCATCGTGCTCGTCCAGAATGGCATGAACCTGATGCAGATCGGCTCTTACATGCAGATGGTGCTCCTCGGCTCACTGCTGATCCTCGCCGTCGTCATCGACCAGTTCCGCTACCGCATGCTCGTCGGGAACCGGTGAGAGCAGCGCCACCCTGCTACTGTTGCGGTACGTTACCGCCACAGAGGATCGTCGCCACGGATCGCCCCTCGAGTCTTCCGCGGTGTTCCAATGCGGCGGCCACGCCCGCCGCGCCGGCAGGCTCTAGGACGAGGCCGTAATGCTGCTGGCAGAAGCGCATCGCCGACCGGATCGTGTCCTCGCCGACCGTCCACACATCGTCCACTGTGGTCGTCATCGATTCGAGCGCATAGGGAACCGGTTCACGCACGGCGATGCCGTCGGCGATCGTCGGCGCCGACGGGGTGGCGAAGCAGGTGCCGCGCTGCCAGGAAAGAAGCATCGCCGGGGCTTCCGCGGCGACGACGCCGATCACGCGACAGGAGGGCATTCTGGCCTTGATCCACGTGCCTACACCCGTCAGCAGTGCGCCGTTGCCGAGGGGCACGAGAATGGCGTCGAGCGAAATGCCACGTTCCTCGGCCTGCCGCGTGATCTCGAGTGCGATCGTGCCTGCACCCTCGGCGATGGCCGCATGGGCCCCGTCCTCGACGAAGGCATACCCCTTCTCGGCAGAGAAGCGGCGCGCCTCGACCTTCGCGGCATCAAAATCCTCGCCGTGGAGAAGGACCTCGGCGCCCAGCCCGCGCATGGCGGCGATCTTCAGCGGATTGGCATTTGTCGCTGCGAAGATGATCGCCTTGCGTCCCCGCTTGGCGGCGGCATGGGCGAGCCCCTGGCCGAAATTTCCGGCAGAGGCCGTCACGAGCGGCACGTCGGCGGAAGGCATCGTCTGGAGAAGCCAATCGGTTCCGCGCCCCTTGAAGGCGCGGATCGGGTTCAGCGTTTCCACCTTGGCGTGAAGCGCGAACCGAAGTTCGGCATCGGCCGCGGCATGCCGGACGAGCGGCGTGTCGAGAAAGAGCGGATCGATCGCATCATAGGCAGAGAGGATACCGTCGATGCTGGGAAGATGTTGCAAATCAGTCATGGGGGCAGCATAGCTGTCGGAGACGGGAAAATTCGTCAAACGTGGACGACCAAATGGATAATTCACCCGGAAGACGCGCAGGATCGAACGGGTCACCCGATAACGTCACCGCCGTCGACCGGGAGATTCTGGCGATCCTCCAGGAGGATGCCCGCGCGACGATCGAGGACATCGCCGCGCGCACCGGACTTTCGCCGTCCTCGGCGCAGCGGCGGCTTCAGCGTTTGCGAGAGCAGAAAGTCATTCTTGGTGACGTTTCGATCGTCGACCCGAGGAAGGTGGGGCTCGGCGTCACCCTGCTCGTCGAGCTCGAACTCGAGCGGGACCGACCGGAACTGATGGCCAACCTCCATCAATGGATCGTGAAGACGCCGGAGGTGCAGGAAGCCTGGTGCATCACCGGCCGCGGCGACTACACGCTCGTCGTCGTTTGTGGATCGATCGACGATTTCGATACGCTCGCCGAGCGGCTGGTGAACGAGAACCCGAATGTCCGCAAGTTCACCACCCATGTCGTCCTGAAGACCTTGAAGCGCGGGCTCGCCGTTCCGTTGAAGTGACGGAAGGTTCAGGCGATCCGCGGCGTTTCCCCGGCCAGAACCGTCCGGAACACCTCGGCATCCACATTGGCGCCGCTGAGGATGATGCCGACCCTCCTGCCGCACATGGTGTTGCGCTCCTGGAGAAGGGCCGCGAGCGACGCGGCGCCCGCCCCCTCGGCGACGTTGTGGGTGGTGCGATAGAGGACGCGCATCGCGTCGGCCACTTCGTCGTCGGTGACGGCGACGATGCGGGACGCGCCCCTCGCGTAGATTGCAAATGCCTCCTCCACGGGCACGCGAACGGCCATGCCGTCGGCGAATGTCCGCGCCGTTTCCGTCTCGATCAGCCGTCCCGCCTCGAAGGAAAGCTTCGCGGCGGGCGCGTGCGCGGAGACCACGCCGAGGACCTGGGTCTCGAGGCCGAGCGCATCGCGCGCGCCGATGACGCCGCAGATGCCGGAGCCGCAGCCGATCGGCACATAGACCGCATCGAGGTCGGGCACCGCCGTGAAGAACTCCAAAGCGTAGGTCGCGACACCACGGACGATCTCCTCATGGAACGGTGGCACGAGAAAATACCCGGTCTCGGCGGCAAGCCGACGGGCTTCGGTTCGTGCCTCGTCGAAGTCCTCTCCGAACTCGATGACCCCGCCGCCCCAGGCACGCATGGCAGCATTCTTTTCAACGGAATTGCCGCGCGGGACGACGATCCGCGCTTCGAGGCCGCAAGCCCTTGCGGCGCGTGCCTGGCTCTGACCGTGATTGCCACGCGTCGCAGTGACGATCCCTCGGGTCTCCGGCAATGCGCGGCAAAGCCAGTCCATGAAGGTGATGCCGCCGCGAACCTTGAACGCGCCTGCCGGCGTGTGGTTTTCGTGCTTCACCCAGACGGTCGCCCCGACCTCGCCTGAAAGCTGTGGCCACGCATATTGCGGCGTGGGCAGCATATGCCGATAGACGAGCGCGGTCGCCTCTTCGATGTCCTTGCGGGTAAACTGCTTCATTCGTCGCTCCGTTGCTGCTCGAGGCCGTGAGACTGACATGCCCATCCCGTCAGAAACTTCCTGCATGGGCCCGCCATGACCGAAGCCGAATTCCTGGCAGCGTTCAATGCAGGAATGCACGCCGTGCGACCGGACGCCAGCATCCTGTGCCCCGGGGAAATGGGCATAGGAAACACGGCGTCGGCCTCGGCTCTGTACCACGCTCTCCTCGGCGGCCCCGCGACCGAATGGTGCGGACGAGGCTCGGGCGTTTCCGATGAGGTCCGTCAACGCAAGGCCCACATCATCTCCGAGGGGGTCGAACGCCATCGGGAGTCGATCGATGACGGTCTGGATGCCCTGCGGATACTCGGCGGACGCGAGATCGCCGCCATGGCCGGGGCAATTCTCGCCGCGCGCCTGCTTTCGATCCCGGTAATGCTGGACGGATTCATATGCTCGTCAGCCGCCCTCGCCTTGCATTGCAGCGGCGTAGACGGCCTTGTGCGTTGCACGGTGGGCCACGCGTCTATGGAGCCGGGCCACCGGCGTCTTCTTGCCGACCTCGGTCTGAGGCCGCTTCTCGATCTGCGGCTCGGGGAAGGGACCGGCGCTGTGCTGGGAGCGATTCTCGCGAAAGCCGCACTGCGCTGCCATCTCGGGATAGCGACCTTCGCCGAAGCCGGCGTCGACAGCCGCACCGCGCAATAATCTGCATGGTGCCGGGTCTATCGCCAACGGCAACTGTCGAGCCGCGTTTCGGACGCGGCCCGATGCGACACATGGAAAGCACGCGACCGAGGTGGTGGCGATGCAGTCCAAATACCCGCAACCAGAGCCGGACGATGATATCCTCATAGCGGCGAAAGCCCTGAAGGCTGGGCAGTCAGTATATGGCAGGGAACGCCTCCCCACCTGTCTCACTCGACCATCCCCGGCACAGCACGAAATCCTGCAGCTTCGACGCCGGCGATAGCACAGAACTCGTCATTGTCCCCGAGATCACCGGAGATGCCAACCGCACCAACGACGTCGCCGTCATGATTCAGGATGAGAACACCGCCGGGAGAAGGGGCGATCCGCCCTCCGCTCACTGGTCCCAAGGCCATGAAAAAGCTTGGGTTCTTCGCAGTCCGTGCAGTCAGTTCCCGAGACCCGAAACCCAGGCCGAGGGATCCCCACGCCTTGGCGAAAGCAATGTCGAACCGCGCGATGCCCGAGCCATCCTCGCGCTTGTAGGCGACGAGATGTCCGCCTGCGTCGAGAACGGTGACGGCGAGCGGAGCCAGCGCCCTGGCCCGGCCCTCTGCAAGGGCTGCGTCGATGATGTCGGAAGCTTCGGAAAGTTTGAGCATGATATCCCTGACGTGGTTGAGGAAGTCTGCGAGGGCTGTGATCGTGCGCCGCGGCGGCGGCATCGCTCACAAGAACATCGCCAAGATGTCGCGTGGTGTTGCCGGACGCGGGACTTTGAAATTCACGGTCCGGGCATCGACGGCCGCCGGCCGCTCCAGGCAGGTTTCAAGCCAGTATTTCATGGCCGGCCAGCGCGAAATGTCAATTCCTGCGATCGGAACGAGATGCATCACCGCTGCGATGTTCAGGTCTGCCACGGTGAAGCGCTCCCCCATCATGAACCGGTAGTTCCGCAGATGCGAGTCGAGGACAGTCCACGGGCGGGACAGTCTCTCCATGGCCAACTCGAATTCATCGTCGCTCGGCTTCGGAGGATCGAACAGAACGCGGATCGCCGAAGCCATAAGCAGGGGCTTTTCAATCTCCGTGACGACCCAGAGCGACCATTGTGTCATAAGGGCGTCTTCCTCGAATGACTGAGGCCCGAGCATCCCTCCATATTTCTTCGCCAGGTAGAGGTTGATCGCGAGCGACTCGAAAAGCGTGAAATCGCCGTCTTCGAGCGTTGGGAGCTTGCCGTTCGGATTGAGCGCGAGAAAGTCTGCCGGCCTTCGGTCGCCGGGTCGGAAAGCCAGCGGTCGTCTCTCGTGCTCCTGCTCCAATTCGCCGAGCATCCAACTGCATCGATTGGCGCGGGTCTTCGTGACATCACCATACAACGTGATCATACCTTTCGTCTCTCCTCCCATAGAGGTCGCGGCAGCACGCCTCCGCGCAGCCGCATTCCCATCAAAACCCGCGGTCGGAACCGAGAGCACTGCCCGGTACCCAGATGCCGTGGAACCCTTCGTGCACCCGGCAGGGGAATTTCAGCACCGCCACCGGGCCCCGCGCGAGATTGCGGGCGTCCAGAATGACCAGGTCGGTGCGGTTTTCGCCGCGGCGACCGACCATGGTCATCAGCCAGCCGTCGCCTTCTTCCGCGTCCGGACTGCGCGGCACGAAACAAGGCTCTTCGGGCGAAGAGTCCGGTCCGGCATAGAAGAGGTCGATCTTGCCCGTGTGCTCATCGAAATGTCCAAGGCAGGTGAAGGGAGGCCCCTTCGGACCGGGTTGCAGCATCGGCCACCGTTCCGGATGGTTGGTACCGAACCAGTAATGGCGCGTCCGGTGCATCGAGAAGCGATTGTCTACGACCGGCATTTCACCGATGTGGTCGATGAAACGCTCGACCTTTACATCCCCGCCCGACGTTGACAGGTCGACGATCCAGCGTTCGCCGAAGGGCGGCAGTTCATGAGCATCCGGATTGTGGAGGTCGGGGAACTGGCTCAGCCAGCCCGATTCGTTGACGAAATGATCGAGAACCAGCCGGCTTCCATCATCCCAGGCGTTGAAGGTATGGGTCTGCATCGCGACCTTCGGCGCCGTGTACCAGCGGATCGCGGAGACACCCCGGTCACGCGGGATCACCGCGATGTAGGTCTGCTTCTGATTGTCCCAGTGCCAGTAAGACTCTCCCTTCTTCACCCGGTCCCACTCACAGACCATAGGGCAGATGACGAAGGCGATGAAATCGCGAGATACGAGGAAGTCGTGCACCATCGAGCAGTATGGCGCCTTGAACCGTTCAGTCCGGACGAACTGCCCTTCCTTATCGATCCGGTAGACTTCGATCTCGTCGCTCGCGACGCCCTCGCAGTTATACGCAAACGCGATACAATCACCGGTCAACGGGTCGATCTTCGGATGCGCGGTGAAAGTCCGGCTCGTGAGCTGACCACCGAAATCCGTCTCTCCGCGGGTCGTCAGGTCGTTCGGATCGAGCTCGTAGGGCCGCCCCGACTCCTTCAGCGCGTAGAGCCTGCCGTGGTGCCAGAGAACCGACGTGTTGGCCGTATTCGCGTCCTCGCCGGCAACTTCGGGCGAGTCGGTGAACGGATTGCGATAGGCGCCGAAAAGGGCCCGGCGCGCCGCACGTTCGAGCTGGAACTTCCGGGTTCGGACATAACGCATCGTCAGATCGGCATGGCCGTTCTGTATGCGCACCGAGTGCACCATGCCGTCGCCATTCAGGAAGATGTCCTTGCCATGCAGCGGCGGGTGGGTGTGATCAGCGCTGTTGCGGATGTAAATTCCTTCCAGTTCCGGCGGAATGCGGCCGATCACTTCAAGATCGTGGACCTCGCCCTCTATCCGGACTGGTGCAGCATAGCCGTTGAACACAACATCATCCGGGAACTGAAGACCGGCTGAAAAATTCACATGCTTGTTCATGATCTCACTCCGTTTCCAAATCATGGGGATCGCAGGTTCAGGCGACGGCAGGCACTGCGTCTTGTGCCGCCCGCGTGAGTTCCCTTCGGGTCAGTAGGATCAGCATGACTGCAATCGCAGCGATGCAGAGCACGACCCAACCCAGGCCCGGGTAACCGACCAACGCGACTACGCCGCCACCGAGGATCGGCCCCATGGCCGAGCCAGACATCATCATCGCGGGTGTGGCTGCGACGGCACGCCCGCTCCGATCCACTTTTGACAAGAGGCCGAAGAGAAAAGTGTGGCTGAAGATCACCAGGGAGACATACAGGGCCGCCGGAGCCGCGTAGAAGACAAATGTCGAAGCTGTCGTCATCGATAGCGCCATGACGGCCTGCAAGATCAGCCCGACCAAACCGACGGCAAGCGGCGAAAGCTTCTGCTGCAGAAGTGCGGCCAGGATACCAGGCGCGAGGTTGATGAAGCCCATGAGAACTAGGACCCCTTGGACAGCGTCTTCACCGAAGCCATGGCTGACGCCGATGCGCTCGACATAGGAGAACACCGTGGCCTGGTTGAGCGACAGGCAAACGATGGTCCCGATCGTCAACCATGCGACCTTCGGAAGGGCCGTGTGCGCCGCAAGGCCATGCAGTCCACCCTCTTTTGCCTCCGAGCTCTCGATCGACGGAAAGAAGAGCAACGATACAATCGCGGCCACTCCCATGGTGACGGCGAAGGCCCGGAAAATCACTCGACCGCCCAAGGCCGAGATAATGCCGGGCAGTGTTGCGAACATGATGATCGCCAGCACTCCCATTGCCACGTTCACGATGCCGAACAGGCGATGCGGGTTGGCCGTCCTGCCGATCGCGCCATGGGTGACGGACAGGCCCGCACCCGCGCCAGAACCGGCGATCGCATGGAGAACGAGCAATGTTGACAGGCTCTCCTGCGACACCGGGACCAAAGACGCGGCGAGGAAAGCGAGAGCCGATATGCTAAAGCCACAAAGCGCGAAAAGCGCGTGCCGCAGTCGCGTGAACATCGGAGCGAATGTGACGCTGGCGATGACGACAGCACCAAGAAACACGGTCACGGTCAGCCCGGCCTGAGGCGCCTGCAGGCCGTAAGACTTCATCAGCGTACCAATCCAGAGCGGCAGAGCAGCAAGGTCAATCATGCCGGCCATGTGGCAGACACTGAGCGCGGCATGTCCACCGCGACTGTTCAGTTTTGGCATATTCTTCTCCTCCCGTTGCGAAAAGCGCGCCCAAACGGCCGACTGGACACGGCCCAACCGAGCTCGATCCATCACGACAGCGGACGGTTTCGTATTGTCTCGACCACAAGCCATTTCGTGCAGCAGCCGATCAGGCTCCGCACGCTTCTCCATCCGCAACTGCCAGCTTCACTGTCACCGGCCCGCTCGGATGGCCTCCCTCACAGCTTGTTAGTTCACAATCGAGATTAGCGTTTATCAATTCAACGATGAAACAGATTGTGTTAATGCTACTCATCGATGGTGTCGATACATTTCTGTAAGGAGCTCGAAATAGACATGCGTTTGGACAGGTTTGACCTCAACCTACTCGTCGTCCTCGACGTCCTTTTGGAAGAGCGGAACGTGACGCGCGCAGCGGAGCGGCTGCATATCGGGCAGTCGGCGACGAGTGCAGCGCTGGCACGATTGAGGGATTACTTCGGCGACAGCCTCATGGTTCAGGTCGGTCGTCGCATGGAACTCACTCCGCTTGCCCAAAGCCTGATGGCGCCAGTGCGCGACGCGTTGATGCGTGCCCGTTCCGCGATTGCCATGCGGCCGACCTTCGAGCCCGCGTCAATCGGCAGGACCTTCTCCGTCGCTGCATCCGACTACATGCTGGACGTTCTGCTCGCGCGGGTGGTTCGTGACCTGGCCTCCAGTGCTCCGGGCATGCGGCTGGATATCAGAAGGACACCGCATGACGTCCTCGAAGCCTTCGAGCGGGGCGCCGTCGATCTCCTGATCATCCCCGAACAGTATGCCGGCAAGCTCCAGCATCCACAGGTCCAGGTTCTGGAAGACGAGCACGTCTGCATGATGTGCGCGGATGCCGCGAAGGATATGGCGGACTTGACGCTGGACCACTATTTCGAGCGCGGCCACGTTTCCATCCGGTTGGGGGATGAGAGGAGCCTCGCGTTCGAGGAGTGGTTCCTGCCGCGCTATGGCCGCCAGCGGCGTGTCGAGTGTACCGTGGACCAGTTCAGTGTCGCTCCCCTTCTCGTGATCGGCACGGACCGCATCGTCACGATGCACCGGCGGATGGCGGAAGAGATGGCGCAACGCTTTCCCGTGAAGCTTTTCAATGCCCCCTTCGAAATGCAACCGTTGAAAGAGGTGATGGTATGGCATCGCTATCTTGACGAGGACCTTGCCCACCGGTGGCTCCGCGACGCGATTCTCTCGGTCGCCGATCGCCAACACCACAGCGAAAGGCTATCGGCGATTTGTCACCAGGAAGATACGGCGAGCCCCGGCTGACGCACGTCCGCAATGGTCTAGCCGGAGTGATCGGCTCAGCGTCCGGTGTCACTGATCACTGGGCTCATTCGCTGATGGAGCACTAGCAAAATCGGATTCGACGAAATCGGCCGTGCGGATATAGTGGGCCTGCAAGAGAGCGACCGCGTCTTCCACATGCCCTTCCAGCGTCGCTCTGAGGAGCTGCGCGTGCTCGTCCCCGACCTTCCTCACCCGAAAAGCCTTGCGGCTTGACAGCGCCCGATAGCGAGCGAGGCGCTCAGCGAGTTGCTGGCAGAAGGCGATCAATGGTTTCGAGCCGCAATTGCCGATCAGGATCTCATGAAAGCGGCGATGCTGCTGCTCCCACTCCGGATTGCTGACGAATTTATCCGGATCGAGAGAGCGGGGGGTACGATCAAGCCGGTGATGTGCGACAAGAAGCGTTTCCTCCCATTCGGCGGTTGCGTTGGCCATGGATTCCCGAAGTGCCAGCCCCTCCACCCAGCAGCGCGTCTTCGTCAATTCCCGTAGCTCATCGAGGCTGGCCGGTTTCACGAAGAAGCCGCGCTGCTCCTTGCCGATCACCAGACCCTCCGACGCCAGCCGGTTCAGTGCCTCGCGCAGCGGCGTCTGCCCTGCACCATAGTGCTCCATGAGGAAACGGAGTTGCAATTTGCGACCGGGCTCGAGCTCTGCCGCCAGGATGTCCGACTTCAGCCGCTCGTAGACGTCGCTCGCGCGTGTTGCGGGAGCGTCGACCGCCCTGGTTATCGCGCCCTGACTCATGGAGCCTCCCACGGAATTTGCAGATCATATATATATACAAAACCGACCTCCGCCGGAAAATATATTTTTTTACGCAACCCTGATGGCAACCCGGAGAACGGATCCAAGTTCGACCTATCGCTCTGATATTGCAGCCGTTTGGCACGAGAAGCATCGGCTGGACGGATCGATCGAAGCTCGCGGTTGCACGCGATGAACGCACATCTTTGCATAAATTTATAAATTATGGATTTACATGATGTATTGTGTACATTATTTCTCTCCATCCGTTGGTGGAGGGAATAAGATGGTGCGACGCACGGGAGGTCTGTTCAGACGGCACAACACCTGTTGCGGCATTGACCTTCATTGCCATGTCGTGCCGTCACGGTTTCCCACGTCGCCCGGCGGGCGGGATGTCCCCGGCTGGCCCTCCATGACCGCGGCCCATGAGTGCCATGCCACCGTGGTGATCGACTCGAAGCCCTATCGTACCGTCAGCAACGCCTGCTGGGCCGTCGAGCGACGTCTCGAGGCGATGGATCGCTCAGGCATTCAAATTCAGGCCTTGTCGCCGATGCCGGAATTGTTCAGCTACTGGATCGAGGCAGAAGCCGCGGACGGTCTCGTCCGTCACGTCAACGACGTAATCGCCACCATGGTCACGGAAGGAGGTGGCCGGTTCGTGGGGCTGGCCGGCCTTCCCTTGCAGGATCTCGACCGTTCCCTTGCCGAGCTTACGCGCACCGTCAGCGAACTGGGCTTTGCCGGCATCGAGATCGGCAGCAATGTCAACGGCGTCCCGATCGGCGACGAGCGCTTTCATCCGCTGTTTGCCGAGGCCGAGAGGTTGGGCGCTGCAATCTTTGTACATGCTGTGCGCCCCGCCGGAACGGACCGGCTGGTTGGCCCGGCGCCCCTGCAGCAGGTTCTCGCCTATCCGACCGATGTCGGCCTTGCCGCCGCGTCGGTCGTCACCGGTAATGTCCTGTCGAGGTTCCCCGGCCTGCGCATCGCCTTCAGTCACGGTGGTGGCACCTTCCCGTCGCTTCTGCCGCGGCTGGAACAGGGATACGAGACATTCTCTTCCCTGAAGGAGACGCTCGCAGAGCGACCTTCGGCGCAGGCGCGGCGGCTGTACGTGGATTCGCTTGTGTTCGAAGACGAGACCTTGCGCCATCTCACCGCCATCTTCGGTGAGGAACGCATCCTCATCGGCACGGATTACCCCTTCAATTTCAGCGAAGCCGAGCCCATCGCGCGCATCCATAACGCCTTTCAGGAGGCGGCTCTGCGGGAGCGGCTGACATTCGCAAACGCGCTCGCTTTCCTGGACATCGAGGAGGAAGTGAATGAGTGATTTTCCTGTCGCTGCGCTGCGTAGCGTCGAAATCTCGACGCCAGACCTCGCCACCTCCGTGGACTTCTATGCCCGCGTTTGGGGGCTGACCGTCGCTGCGGAAGCGCAGGGCAAGGTCTACCTTGCCGCCACTGGCGATGATTTTCATGTTCTGGAACTGAAACCGAGTGAAAAGGCCGAGCTGCGCAAGATCACGTTTCGGGTCCGGTCGGAGGAGGATTTGCCGCGGCTACTGGACAAATGTCGGGTAGCGGGCTGCGCGGTCCTGAAAGACATCGGTGTCGCGGATGCCCCTTCGGGCGGTCAGCGTTTCGTTATCCGCGAGCAGCAGGGTGCGGTCATGGAATTCGTCCATGGCGACCAACGCAAAGAGCCGAAGACTGTTGCCAATCAGGTCGAGCGCCTGGCCCATATCAACATCAACAGCGCCGATATCGAGGCTCTCTCGACCTTCTACCAGCAGGTCCTCGGCTTCAGTCAGACCGACCGGTCGAAGACGATGGCCTTCCTGCGCTGCAATGACGACCATCACGCCGTGGTGCTCGCAAACGCGCCGATCAACGGCCTCAACCACATCGCCTTTCTCATGCCCGATCTGGAATCGGTCATGCGCGGCTCGGGTCGCGTCGTCGATCAGGGCACACCGATCGGCTGGGGTGTGGGTCGGCACGGGCCTGGCGACAATGTCTTCGCCTATTTCGTCGATCCGGCTGGTATCGTGATCGAGTACACCGCCGAGGTGTTGCAGGTGGACGACAGCTACCGGGCCAAGGGGCCGGACGAATGGGTCTGGCCGCCGGGCCGCACCGATCACTGGGGCATTGCGCCGCCAAAGAGCGAGGCCTGCAAGAGAGCCCAACTGGCCGTCGGTTTTGCCGGCATCTGATCAGCGTTTTCCATTTCCAGAGGCATTCCCGTGACAAACGACAGAGACATTGCATCGCGTTACGATCTCCTGATCGTGGGGTTCGGCCCGGCCGGGGCGGTCGCCGCATCCATGTTGGGCGAGCGCGGCCATTCGACACTGGTCATCGACAGGCTCACGGAGATTTACGACAAACCCCGAGCCATCGCCCTGGATCATGAGATCCTGCGCCACTTCGACAACATGGGCATCGCCGAAGACGTCCTGCCCTATGTCGCACCCTTCACCGCATCTCAGCATTTCGGAGCGGACGGGCAGCTGATCCGCCGGATCGACATGGTGCCGGAACCTTATCCGCTTGGTTATACGCCGAGCATGGTCTTTACCCAGCCGCCGGTCGAGGCGGCGCTGCGCCGCCATGT
This sequence comes from Ciceribacter sp. RN22, assembly GCF_024054295.1. Classification (NCBI taxonomy): domain Bacteria; kingdom Pseudomonadati; phylum Pseudomonadota; class Alphaproteobacteria; order Hyphomicrobiales; family Rhizobiaceae; genus Ciceribacter; species Ciceribacter sp. RN22. Next base: position 175,682 of record NZ_JAMXLD010000002.1, on the reverse strand, counting down.
CGAAAGGCTCGGGGACGTGACTGTCGAACTCGGAACCGAGCTGATTGGCCTTGTCGATCACGGCAGCGAGGTCACGGCCGTGCTGAAGGATGCTGCCGGACAGGTCCGCACCGTCGCGGTGAAATATCTGATCGGTTGCGATGGGGCCTCCAGCACGGTGCGCCAACTGGCTGGAATGAAGTTGGAGGATCTTGTCTTCGATGAGCCGTGGCTGGTAGTCGATGTGCAGGTGCACGACGCGGCGCTTGCCAAGCTGCCCGATACTTCGGCGCAGTTCTGCAATCCTGCCCGTCCGACGAGCTTCGTCATCGGCCCGAAAAACCACCGACGGTGGGAAATCATGCTTCTACCCGGCGAGGATCGGCATGATATGGAAAAGCCGGAGAATGTCTGGAAACTGCTTTCACCTTGGCTCAATCCGGAAGACGGCGAGTTGTGGCGCGCCGCCTCCTACCGCTTCCACGCTCTTGTCGCCGACGAGTGGAAAAAAGGACGTGTGCTGATTGCCGGCGATGCCGCGCATCAACAGCCGCCGTTCATCGGCCAGGGTATGTGCCAAGGCCTGCGCGACGTGACCAATCTCGCCTGGAAGCTCGACCGGGTACTGAAGGGAAAGTCCGGCAACGCACTGCTAGACAGCTACACCGTCGAACGCAAGCGGCACGTTGAAACCCTGACCGGCAAGATCAAGGCGATAGGTGAGGCGATCTGCATCCGCGACCCCGAAGCCGCCGCCGAGCGCGATCAGGGCATTCTGGCCGAAGGCGGCGGCAAGGCTCCCACCTTAACCCGGCAGGACATCGTACCGCCACTGGAGGCGGGACTGCTCACGTCATCGGATGTACCGGCACGAGGAACCCTCTTCGTCCAGCCCGTCATCCTGACTGGCGGCAAGGAACTGTTGCTGGACAAGATTGCCGGGAGTGGATGGCGCCTCTTCGTCGATGGGCGCGGCGACCTCGCTCTCGAGGCCTTTGCCGAAGATGCTCGGCAGATGGACCTCACGGTCATGCGGCTCCTCCCGAAATCCACGGACTGTAAGCGAGGCGACGTACTGCAGGAGAAGGATGGCGTCATGGCCGCCTGGTTCAACCGCCACGGGGTCCAAGCCGCTCTCGTCAGGCCAGATCACTATGTTTTCGCCACGGCGAACAGTGCGGAAGACTTGAAGCGGCAACTCTGCGAACTGAGGTCGTTGCTCGCTTGAGACATTCGGGCCACCGCTCTCGCAAGAATATTCGATGAAACAGGTCTCGAGTTGGAGAACACAATGAAGCTAGCGACAGTCGTCACCGCAGGACAAACCACCTGGGGAATCGTAGAGGGAGACAGGTTCCATGATGTCGGCGCAGCACTTGCCGCCATCTATCCGGACCTCAAGTCAGCCCTTCAAGCGGGGCTCAAAGGTGTGGCGGAGGCCCGGGCGTCCGCCGTCTCGACACTGCTTGCCGACATCGAATGGCTTCCGGTCATCCCGAACCCGGACAAGATCCTGTGCGTCGGCCTGAACTACGAGATGCACCGCAAGGAAACCGGCCGGTCGGAGGTGGAGCATCCGACGATCTTTGCTCGTTATGCCAACAGCCAGACTGGACATCTTCAGCCTATCATCCGACCGAAAGTGTCCACCGAACTCGATTACGAAGGCGAACTCGCGGTGATCATCGGCAGGCCGGGGCGCTATATCCGCCGTGAGGACGCACTTTCGCATGTGGCCGGCTATGCCACCTATAATGACGGCAGCATCCGCGACTTTCAACGCCACACCCATCAGTTCATCCCAGGCAAGAACTTTCCCGATACCGGCGCCTTCGGACCCTGGATGATGACCCCGGACGAACTGGGTGATCTCGCATCGCTGCGGATCCAGACGCGCCTGAACGGGACGGTCGTCCAGGACGCCACCTTCGACCAGATGATCTTCGACGTAGCCCGACAGATCGAATACTGCTCGACGTTTACGCGACTGGAGGTCGGTGATGTCATTGCTACGGGGACACCGGGGGGCGTCGGAGCGAAACGCAACCCACCTCTCTGGATGAAGCAGGGGGATGTCGTCGAGGTCGAGATCGAAAAGCTGGGCGTCCTAAGAAACCCGATCGCAGACGAAGAGTGACAGCCTGATGTGGCAGGCGCGAGGTCCCGACCTTCTGCCGCACGTTCTGTCGCAGGCGACGGCTTTGAGAATTCCGGCCAATGATATGGAGCCATTCTGTTCGACTCCGAAACTGGCCGGATACTCTATGTAGAAGCGACAACCGTCACGAACCGGCCGGCTGAAGTTGTTCCTTGAGGCGCGGAAAGGCCAGGTGGCTGGTCAGGGCCGCCGCCGCCGCACAAACCGCGATCATCGCGATCATCGGAGTCGCGGTACCGTCCTCGAAGAGACCGAGCAACAGGCTGGCCAGCGCGCCCGCGCCGAAGCCGAGCGCACCCATCAGAGCCGCCGCGACGCCGGAGATCGCGCCGTGGCCCTCGAGGCTCAGCACGTTGCAGGTCGGCATGATGCCGCCAAGCGAGGAGATCATGAGGAACAGCAGGATCGAGGTCGGAACGACGCCGCCGGCGCCGGCAAGCTGGATCGCCAGCAACAGGATCGCGGCAGCGGCGTAGATGCCGGTCGAGGCGCGGGCGACCGCCCGCAGTCCGAAACGGGAGACCTGCCGCGTGGCGATTTGCGACCCTGCTCCAAGACCGAGGGCGTTCAGGCTGAAGACGAGCGAGTAGGCCAAGGGTGACAGGCCATAGAGATCGATGAAGATGAACGATGACCCGGCAATGTAGGCAAAGAATCCGCCCTGGGCGAGCGCAAGCGTGCCGGCGTAGGGAATAAAATCCCGGCGCAGCATGAGATGCCCATACCATTTCAAGGCGTCACTCGGCCTGCTCGTCTCCCGCAGCTCGCGCATGCGGGTTTCCGGAAGCATGCTCCAGGCGACCACGGCGGCCAACAGGCCGAAACATGCCAGCACCATGAAGATAAGCCGCCAGGACCCGACGCCCAGCAGCATGCTGCCGACAAGCGGCGCCACGATCGGCGCGACGCCGTTGACGAGCACCACGACAGACATCAGCCTGGCGGCCTGCACTCCGGTGTAGAGATCGCGGATCACGGCCGCCGCCATCACCATGCCGATCGAACCGCCGATACCCTGCAGCAAACGCCATGCCAGCAATTGCCGGATATCGCCCGCGAAGATGCAGCCGATCGACGCGACGACGAAGATCGTCAGCGCCAGATAGATCATCGGCTTGCGGCCCGTCCGGTCCGAGATCGGGCCGTAGAACAATTGCCCGACGGTAAAGCCCAGGAAAAAGGCCATGACGCTCATCTGGACGCCCGCCGCCGAGCCGTTCAGCGAGGTGGCGATCTCGGGCATCGCGCCGAGATACATGTCCGTTGCCATTGGCCCTACACCGCACATCAGGCCGAGAGCGATGCCAATCCGGGATGCGCCTTTTTCCATGGGGGTATTCCTTTGTCGCCAAGTGAGGTATAGAAACGATATCGTTTCCTACATTTATGTAGAAACGCATTCGTTTCCAAATGTCAACAGGGAATTGCTGCACCATGTCGAATTCCGTCGCTTCTCCCGGCCGACCGCCGGTTCTGGATGAAACCAAGCGTCGGGAGCTAATCCTGCGGGCGGCAGAGGAGGTCTTCGCCTCTCTCGGCTATGGCGACGCCACCATGGAAGAGATTGCGCGCGCCTGCGGCATGGCCAAGAAATCGGTCTACAAGCTGTTTCCCGACAAGCCGGCGCTGTTCCGCGCCTTGATCCAGAGCCACGATCCCGTCGACGCCTGGGTGGCGAGCCCCGACGAGGCGGCTGATCCGCGCGACAGACTGCGCGAGCTGCTGATCGGCCTCGCCGCCTTCATCCTTTCGCCGCGCCAGCTGGCGCTGACGCGCCTCGTCATCTCGGAAGCACGCAAGTCGCCAGATCTGGCTGCTCTCTTCTACCGCGAATGCATGGACAGGGCGCAAACGCTTATGGTCGAGCGGCTCCAGCCGACAAACCTGCTCGCCAACGCCGCCGACATGGAGCGGAAGAAACTGCTCGTGGACGTATTCCTGGGCGCCATTCTCGGGCAGCTGCATCTTCAGGCGCTCATTCTCGATATGGATCAGGACACGCTCATGCGGCAGCTCCAAATTCGCATCGACGCCGCACTGGCGGCCCTGTGCCCTCCGGCCACGTAAGGGCAGGCTCGACTTCACGGGTTGCGCAGGGTCGCCGCCACTTCCTCGAAACAAACCGCGCGCCCGGGGCTGATCGGGCGCGCGTCCAGAAGCGGGAAGATGCGATCGGCGTCCGACCGCGCTACCAGATCTTTCGAATGAAGCTGAGCTGCAGATAGTCGCCGTCGAACGCGTTGCGGCTGTAGACGTCGGTCAGATATTTCAGCATCACGGTGGTGCGATGCTCGGGGAAATCGACCGCCAGGATAGGACCGAGCCGGATGGATTTATGCCTCTGCCCGTCAGTCGCCGGCACAGTCGGCGAACCTTCGTCGTCCTCGATCTGCCAGCGGATGTTCCCGGCCAATCCGAACTGGAAGCGATTGTAGCACCAAGCCCGTCAAAAGAAGCAGCCCGCCGACTGCGATGAACCCGGCGAAGAAGGCCATCGCGGCAATCGTACCACCGCCAAGCGTGGAGACGGCGGCAACCCAGAGCGGGCAGACGAACTGGCCGATAAAGAACATCGACGTCCAAATGCCCGAGGCCCGGCCACGATAGCCGCCCGGCAGCTTGCTCATGGTGAAGGCGAGCACGAGCGGCAGCGAGATCCCGCACCCGACATTGTTGACGAACGATGCCGATAATGCCGCCGGTCAGCGACGACTGCGTATAGAGAATGGCAAAGCCAGCGGCCTGCATGATCATCGCGCCGACGGAGTGCTTGGACTGGAAGCGGAAGAACGTCGCCCCGGCCACCACGCCGAGCGAGCCGATCGCACTCGCCCGTTCGCGTGGCTTCTCCGTTGTGATCCTCGCTCGATGCTGGCGCGCTGATGCATTGTCGAAGCTCGCCTGCGGCTCTCCGCGTGCAGCCTCCCTCTCACCTCTCGGAGGGGCCATGCCCCTCCGAGAGGTGCTCGAGCCTAAAACTTGGTGGCAAAGTTGACCCAGACAGCGTCACCTTGAGCTCGATTCTCCGCGAGAACGTCGTGCTGCCAGGAGGCGCTGAGCTGCAAACCCGGATTGAAGGAATAGGTTAGCGACGGACCGATGGCAAAACCTTTGCCGCGATGTCCGTCTGCGGCAACACCGGGTCCGGAGTCGTCCGAGATCTGCTCGAGGTAATAGCCGACCGCGCCAATGCGCCACTTGTCGAAGTTCCAGCCGACCGCGTAATCCAGGACGAATTCCGTACCGGACGTGTAGTTGGTTTCGGTATTCTCCGTGTTGAAGATCAGGCGGGCCGTGGCGCCGACCTCCAGACCCTGCGGATCGGAATAGTGATAGCCGACGGTCGGCTGAACGGACCAGTGGTTGGTGCCGATATTGGCGATGTCGGAGACGTCGTACTTGCCGGTTGGCATTGCCACGTCGACACCCACGACGAACGTGTTGTTGCGATCCGGGTGCCAGGCGAGTCCCACGGAGGTGGTGATGTCGGCGAGGCCGAGCGTGGTGTCCTCGCCGAATGGCAGCGACATGTCGAGATGAACGACCGGAACGACGAGTTGTCCCCAGAGCTGGGCGCCGCCGATTTCGATGTCACTCACGTAGAGGAAGCGGAAGGTTTCCGCCAGCGCCTTGACCTCGAAGTCGATCGGCACCCTGTCGCCGTTCGAGTCGTTGGTCCGGTCGGCGGTGAAATAGTTGGTCTGGGAAAGAAAATAGAGACCGGGGTAGGGTGGAATGCCCGCAGCGAAGAATTGCGGTGAACCCGGCGAATACTGCGCGTTGCCGTTCTCGGCAGCCTGCGCCTGACAGAGCGTCGTTGCCGATAGCGCCGCGGCAAGCCCGAATTTCCTGAATTTCATTATCCATCCTCCTCACATGAACAACGACAACGATACCCGCGCGAAGGGGCTCCGAGCTGCAAACGCGCGCACGACGTCATCCTCGCGGTAAGCGAGTCTGGTCATCCAGATTGTCTGCTGTCCTTCCCCCTCGGCGGCCACCTCGCCACCGGCGCATCGAGATTCTCTAGGGAAACCCGATACCACCCGAAATCCGGACTAAGCCGGCACTTGACGAATGTAAAATGGTCATTGGCAATACGAGCTATTCGCAGAATAAATACCCGGCTCAGGCATATTCATCATGTCGCAGGATCTATGCCTTCGACCGCGCCACTCTCAGCAATCGCGCGGACCGTCTCGTGGATCTGCTCGCGGATCCACGAGAGGGCCGGATCGCGTGTCCGATAACTGTGCCACTGAAGCGACTGCTGCAGCGCGGGCAGCGGAAACGGCGGCTCTACGATCCGGACACCGCCGAGCTTCACCAAGACCTGCGCCAGACTCCGCTGGACCAGCCCGACCCGCCGGCTGCCCCGAACGAGCAAGGGCAGTGACGAGAAGAAATAGGTGGTCACCTCGATCCTGAGCTTGATACCGACGCGATCGAAGGCCCGTTGGGCGAAGCTTTCTCCGCCATTGGGCGGTTGCATCACGACATGGCCGGCGGACAGAAAGTCGGCCTGCGACATCACGCCGGAGGAGAACGGCCCGTCCGAATCGACGACGCAGCAAAGCCGGTCCTCAAGCAGCGTCTCCATCGGATGATTGGTGGAACAGAATACGGTGGGCGCGATCAGCAGGTCGGCCTCACCACGTTCCAGCAGAAGGTGCGGATAGTTCTGTTGCGGCTTGAATTGGATCTGGATGGCGGGCGCCAGTTTCTCCAGGCGCTGGAGAAACGCCGGCATGATCGTGAGGACGGTGTAGTCCGACACGATGAAGCTGAAGCTCCGGTTCGATTCCTCAGGTGAGAACGACGGGGTTGAAACGACCGCGGCCTCGATCCGGACGATGATGTCGCGCACCGGCTGTTCGAGCGATGCGGCCAATGGTGACAATTCCATGGATCGCCCGACCTGGATGAGAAGCGGATCGTCGAAATAGTCCCGCAGCCGCCCGAGCGCATTGCTCATCGCCGACTGTGTGATGAACATTTCCTCGGCCGCACGGCTGACGTTGCGGATACGGATCAGCGTATCGAGCGCGGCCAGCAGGTTCAGATCGAGGTTCTTGAACCGCATGAGTGTCCTCCCAGATATTCACAGCGTAAATATAAATCATTCATCAAAGCAATTTTGTAAACAGATTGATTTTCGTTAAGTCTCGCCTCGGGAGGAGATGATGTCATGTGGCCGGTTGAGCCATGCCGTCAGCCCAATCTCCTCCCGATGAAATCTGCGCCGCTCGCGGCGACCTCGAGGAGACCTAATGTTCAAGTATTTTCCGACCAACTACGTCTGGAACCTCTCGGTCAATCTGTCGATCGAGATGGGCGCCCGGATGGGAGAGATCGAGGAAATGTGCGCCCCGCTGCAGGACGCAGCCAAGGCGCCGGATGCGGCCGGAACGCAGGCGTTCCGCGAAACATGGATTCATATGGCGGACAAGCTGGTTTCCCTTGCGGACGAGGACGAAGCCAAGGGTCGGCTGATTTCGTCCGGCGACAAGCTGATCCGTGCCGCCAACTACATGATCACCGCCGAACGTCTGCTGGCGCATGGTTCGGAAGGGCGCGTCGCCCTCTACCGGCAGTTTCTCGACTGCTTCGAGAAAGGTCTGACGCTCTCCGGCTCACCCTGCCGCCGGGTCGAAATCCCTTACGAAGGCAAGCACCTCTCGGCTCTCTATGTTCCGGCAGAGGGCGTCGAGGGCCTCGCGCCGCTGCTGGTCCAGGTCAACGGCCTCGACAGCACCAAGGAGATGAAATTCCTCGTCGGCCTGCCGGGCTGGCTGGCCAAGCGGGGCGTGGCCTCGCTGATCGTCGACCAGCCGGGCACGGGCGAAGCGCTTCGCCTGCAGGGGCTCACCGCCCGCTTCGACAGCGAGCACTGGGCCAGCCGCGTCGTCGATTGGCTGGAGGGCCGGCCGGACGTTGACCCCAGGCGCATCGGCATGGAAGGCGTGTCGCTCGGCGGCTACTACTGTCCGCGTGCGGTCGCCTTCGAACCGCGGTTTGCCTGCGGTGTTGTCTGGGGTGCCAACCACGACTGGCGCGACGTGCAGAAGAAGCGCCTTGCCCGCGAGGGCAACTTCCCGGTCCCCCACTACTGGAGCCACGTCATGTGGGTCTGGGGCGCCAAGGACATGGACGAGTTCATGCAGATCGCCGAAAACGTTCATCTGAACGGCATCCTCGACCGGATCCGCGTGCCCTTCCTCGTGACCCATGGCGAGAAGGACAGCCAGATCCCCCTTCAGTGGGCGCACGCCACTTACGACCAGCTGATCAACAGCCCGAGGCGCGAACTGAAGATTTTCGACGAACGCACCGGCGGCGTGCAGCATTCGAGCTTCGATAATTCCGCCAATGCCGGCGCCTATATCGCCGACTGGGTCGCGGAAACCCTTGGCGGACGCACGGTCGCGGAGCAAGCAGCATGACGATCAAGACAATGATCTGCGGACGGCGGCGTCTCGGGCAGACGCTTGGCGAAAACCGTGCGCACATGAAGGACCATCACGGCAGGCTGGTGCTGGACTATATCGCCCGCGAACCGTCCCAGGCGCCGCGCCGCTACGTCCAGAACCATGTCTTCGACGGCATTTATTTCGGCGGTGACGGGCAGCCCAGGGCCCTCTCGCTCGGCCTGGATTTTGTCACCGAGGTCTGGTTCCCGGACATGGCAGCGGCGAAATCCTCGCGCGAGACGCCCTTTTATCTCGAGCAACTGCAGCCGGACGAACCCAAGATGGTGGATGAAACCTCCGTACTGGGCCTTCCGGTCACCGAAGAGCTGATCCTGCCGCCGGGCCTGCGGGACGGCGCCGTGAAGGTCTTCCTGTTCTGGTTCAACAATGCACCGGACGTGAAAACAGTGCCCGATGCCGCCAATGGCGCGGATTTCGGCCTCTTCGGCCAGTGTCGCAACCTGCCGCTGTTTCCGGGGCCGGTCGAGGCCGTCGACGAATTCTGGCTGCCGGACGAGGCCGCCGGGCTTGCCTTCGCGCAGGCCTGCCGCGACGCCGCCCCGGCGTTCGCTCCCTCCGACACACGTTACTGCCTGGCGATTGCCCGCGAACATGTTCTCCACGCAGGCTGATCAAGACTTCGGAATAGAAAGGAATGTCCCATGAACATCATCGGGCCTGATTATCTCGTCTTCGGCGTCGACGATGTCGCCGCCTGTTGTGAATACCTGACCGCCTTCGGCCTGAAGCCGACGGACGTTACCCCTGCCGGCGGCCTGTTCGAGACGTTGGACGGTACAGGCATCATCATCCGCCACAAGTCCGATCCGTCGCTGCCTCCGCCGCTGCCGACGTCGAACATGCTGCGTCAGCAGGTCTATGGCGTGCGCTCCGCCGAGGATCTCGACGCGATCGAAACGGAGCTTTCCAAGGACCGCCGGGTGGCGCGCCTGTCCGACGGCTCGATCGAACTGAAGGATGACCATGGCTTCGAGCTGAGGTTCCAGGTCACGATCCGCCGCGAACTCGTCATGCCAGCGGAAAAGATCAATGCGCCGGGCGCACCGGCGCAACGCAAGCCGAACGAAATCGGCGTCTGGGAAGAAATGCCGGCGCTGCCGCGCTCGCTCAGCCATGTCGTGCTGTTCGTTCCCGACATCGAGATCGCGACCCGGTTCTACTGCGACCGCCTCGGCTTCGTGATCACCGACATCCTGACCGGTGCCGGTCCCTTCCTGCGGCCGAAGGCGAACGACGACCATCACACGCTCTTCTTCATCCGCACGCCTGAATACATGAAGGGGTGCGAGCACCTCGCCTTCCACATGGGCGGCCCGACCGAGCTGATGGTGGCGGGTACGCGCTTCGTGAAGAAGGGCTATCAGAGTTTCTGGGGCCCCGGCCGGCACAAGTTCGGTTCGAACTGGTTCTGGTACTTCAACAGTCCGCTCGGCTGTCACTTCGAATACGACGCCGACATGGACAAGCACGACGACACCTGGGTCGCGCGCGAAGCCCCGAACGGAGCCGAGGCCTCCCAGATCGTCCTCTTCGAATATCGTGAGAAATGGGCTCCCACCGGAGGCCCGCCGCCCGGCGCGAAGCCCTGACACATGCAGAGCGCCACGCGAAAACTCCACTATGTGTGCCGGTCCGATGAGATCGGCGAGGCCGAGGCGAAAGGCTTCGGCCCCCTGGATGGAACGCGCAGGAAGATCGTCCTGACCCGGCGCCGGGGCGTTCTGTACGCCTGGCTTGATGCCTGCCCGCACTATTCCACCGGCACGCCGATGGCATGGAAGACCGACGCCTACCTGAATGGCGAAAAGACCCATCTGACGTGCCACTCGCATGGCGCGCTTTTCGAAATCGATACCGGTGAATGCGTTCTTGGACCTTGCCTGGGACAAAAGCTGACAGCCGTAGACATTGCCGTGAGCGACGAGGGGGAGATTTTCGTCGCCGCGCCCGCAGAGGAGGAAACCACATGAATTCAAATATCAAAGTGCTTGTCATCGGCGGCGGCTTCGCCGGCATGACCGCGGCGCTGCAATTGTCCCGCCAGGGGTTTGAGGTGGATCTCGTCGAGATCGACGCAGGGTGGCGCTCCTATGGCGCCGGCATCAGCCTGCACGGCTCGACGCTCCGGGTGCTGCGGGATCTTGGCCTGATCGACCGGTTTCTCGAGGAAGGCTTCGTCAGCGACGGCGTGCAACTGCGCGGGCCGGACGACTCCGTGCTTGTGACGCTGCCGACCCCGCGCGTGGCCGGCGCCGACATCCCCGGCGGCGGTGGCATCATGCGTCCGGCGCTCGCCAAGATCCTTTCCGAAGCCGTGCGCTCCTCCTCCACCAAGGTTCGCTTGGGGCTAACGTTCACCGATATCATGCAGGGCGAAGACGGAGTGCGTGTTAGTTTCGGTGACGGCAGTTCGGATACGTACGATCTCGTCGTCGGCGCGGACGGCCTCTACTCCGCCGTCCGTTCCAAGATCTTTCCCGAGGCTCCCAAACCGCGCTTCATCGGCCAGTCGGTCTGGCGCGCCGTGCTCCCGAGGCCCGAGGGCATCGATACCGTCACCATGTGGATGGGCCCGAAACTCAAGGTGGGATTGAACGGCGTCAACAAGGACCAGGCCTACCTGTTCCTGACCGAAGATCGCCCCACCAACGACTTCGTTCCGCCGGAGGTGCTGGTTGAAAACTTGCGGGGCCTGCTGGAGCGCTTCCCCTCCCCGATCATCCGCAGGATTGCGTCGGAACTGTCCTCCGAACATCAGATCATCTACCGCCCGCTCGAGCAGATGCTGTTGCCACGGCCCTGGTTCAAGGGCCGCGTGGTGCTGATCGGCGATGCCGTGCATGCCACGACACCGCATCTGGCGGCCGGCGCCTGCATCGGTATCGAGGACGCGATGGTGCTGGCCGAAGAGCTTGGCCAAGGCGCCGATGTCGGCTCCGCCCTTGCCGCGTTCGAAGCGAGACGCTGGGAGCGCTGCCGGATGGTGGTCGAGAATTCCGGCCAGTTGGCCGACATCGAGATCCATGGCGGCAGCCGCGACGCGCATGCCGCAATCATGCAGGCTTCCATGAAAACGCTGGCGGAAGCCATCTGAAAAAAGTCGCGGCGGTGCGGCGATTTGGGAGATCGCGCGCCGATTGCCGCCGTTCAATTTTGCTGGAGGAGCACGAATGTCAGGACAAAAGTTCGGAGTGGCCGGGGTAACCGCCCTCATCATCGGCCACTTCTCGGGGATGCTGGATCTCATCGCGCTGCCCGTCTGGGTCGGCGCGCTGGTCGAGCGTTACGGCTTCAGCCCGCAGCAGGCGGGCGCGCTGGCAACCCTGTTCCTCGTCGGCGCGGTCGTCGCCAGCGCCTTGGTCGCCCCACGCTTCAACAGGATGAACCAGAGACTGGCCGCGACCTTGGGCTTCGGCGTGGCCGCAGCGGCTTTCCTGCTCGCGTCCACACAGGCCGGCTTCATGCCGCTCGCCCTGCTCCACCTCGTCGCGGGCCTGTCGGTCGGCGTTGCGCTCTCCATGGTGCACGGGACAATGGGACACGCCGCCAATCCGCATCGCCTAATCGCGCTGGCCGGCATTGCGCTTGGCTTGCTCGCCATCATTCTGCTTGCCGTCATTCCGCAGTTGCTGATCGCCCGTGGCGGCCCGGTCCTGTTTCAGGTTTTCGCCGGGATCATGGCTGTCGCCACCATCAGTTCGGCGCTGCTGTTCCGCAACCCCGTGAGCGGCGTCGAACATCAAAGGCGGCCTTTCAGCCGCGCGACCTGGCTCACCATCTTCGGTATCAGCATCATGACCTTCAACCAGGCGATGGTGTTTTCCTTCGTCGAAGTCATCGGCAAGACGCGCGGCTTCTCACCCGATAGCGTTCTCGCCGTCCTGATCGCGCTGGGGTTCGTCAACTTCATCCTGCCGTCGCCGTTGGCGGCGTTCCTTCAAACGCGCGTTTCGGCGACACTGGTCACCCAGATCGGACCTGCGGTTCAGGCCGTTCTCGCGGTCATCGTCACATCGGCGACGATCTTCACCCTCTGGGCGCCTGCGGCGGCGGTGTTCGTGTCCATCCAGATATTCACCCATACCTTCGCCTTCGGGCGACTGGCCAAGCTCGATCCGACCGGGCGCGCGGTTGCCGCCACCCCTGCCATGCTGATGGTCGGCGCGGCACTCGGGCCGATCGTCGGCGGAGCGCTCGGCCAGAACCTCGGCTATTCGGCACTCGGCGTCGCCGCCGTCGTGGTGGGCATCATCTCCATCGGCTTCTTCACCAAGGCGAAAAGCGCATGACAGACTTTCCCCCCATCACCCGCGTCGTGACCGGACACAGCCAGGACGGGCGCTCCATTCTGACCGAGGTCGGACCGCTGCCGACCGTCGTGGAGATCACCGCTATTCCGGGCACCGTATTCCATGAGGTCTGGTCGACGGCGGAAAGCCCCGCGCGCGTGGCCAATGAAGACGACCCGACGCTTGGACCGCTCGTGCTGCCCCCGCCTTCCGGCGGCACCCGCATTCGCTTCGTCGACATTCCACCGGACACCGAGGATTTCCTGAAATCGGGGGCCGGGCGGATGGGCGAGGCGTTCGAGCAGATCGGCGACAAGGCCGCCTCGACTGTCAAGGAGAGCTCTCCGCATCCGCTGATGCACCGGACGGAGTCGATCGACTACGGCATCGTCATCGAGGGCGAAATGACCCTGGTGCTCGATGATGGCGAGGCGCTTCTGAAGCCCGGTTCCGTGGTCATCCAGCGCGGCACCAACCATGCCTGGGCCAACCGGTCCGGCAGGATGTGCCGAATGCTCTTCGTCCTCGTCTCGGGCACTTACGATCCCGCCCTCGCCGCGAGCCTCGCCGGGCGATGAAGCGCAATTCCCCGAAGGCCTAGCAGGCTCCAACGGCACCAATGAGGTCCCCATGAAGTTCGCAACCTACCATGACGGAAGCCGCGACGGCCAATTGTGGGTCGTCTCACGTGATCTGACGCTGGCAATGCCGGCAACAGGAATATCGGCCTCCCTGCTCTCCGCCATCGAAGACTGGGATGCCGTTTCTCCGCGCCTCGCCAGCCTCTACGATCGGCTGAACGCGGGCGAGGAACCATTTGCGACCCGTTTCGAGCCGCAACGTTGCCTTGCACCGCTCCCGCGCGCGCCGCAATGGCTGGATGCGTCGGCGTTTCTCAATCACGGGCGGCTGATGGACAAGGCCTTCGACAATCCGCCCAATCCGGACTTCGAGACGATCCCGCTGATCTATCAGGGCGCCAGTGACGACTTTCGTGGTCCGCTTGCCGATGTCGAATTCCCCGACGACGCGCTGTTGATCGACATGGAAGGCGAGTTCGGCGTCGTGCTCTCGGATCTGCCGATGGGGACGACGGCTGAGCAGGCGGAAGCCCATGTACGCCTGCTGGTGCAGATCAACGACTGGTCGCTGCGCGCGCTTGGTCCGCGCGAAATGCGCGCCGGGTTCGGCTTCCTGCAGGCAAAGCCCTCCACCGCCTTCGCGCCCTTAGCGATCACGCCGGATGAGCTCGGCCCGCACTGGGCGAAGGGACGCGTCAACCTCCCGCTGCATGTCGAGATCAACGGCCGTGAGGTCGGACGCGCCCGTGGCGACGAGATGCATTTCTCCTTCGGCCAACTGATCGCCCATTGCGCCCGCACCCGTCGGCTTTCGGCCGGCACGATCGTCGGCTCGGGCACGGTTTCCAATGCCGATCGTAACGCAGGCTCGTCCTGCATATCGGAAATCCGGGTGATCGAGCTTCTCGATCAAGGCGCCGCGCGTACGCCCTTCCTCACCTGGGGCGATCGCGTGCGGATGGAGGCGCGTTTGCCGGATGGCTCCGCCCCCTTCGGGGTGATCGACCAGAGCGTGGTCCGGACCTGATGCGTATTCTGGTCACGGGCGCCGACGGTTTTCTGGGACGGGGCCTGGCCGCCGCGCTTGCGACCGCATATCCGGCGGCCCAGCGGCTGGTCCTGACCGACCGGGCCTTTGCCGGACCGGCTCCGTCCGGTTCGGAAGCGATCGCCGGCGATCTCGGCGACCAGGATTTTCTCAAGGACCTGCTGGGGCCGGGTTTCGATCTTGTCTTTCACCTGGCAAGCGTTCCGGGCGGTCTGGCCGAACGGGAACAGGATCTTGGCCACCACGTCAATCTGCTGGCGCCCGTGGCTCTGGCGCGCGCGGTAGCCGCAAATCGCCCCGGTGCCCGCTTCGTCTTTGCCTCGTCGATCGCCGTCTACGGCGACCTGGATGAGCGCCCGGTGACGGCGGAAACCCGGCCGGCGCCGCTTCTCACCTACGGCGCTCACAAGCTGATGATGGAAATTCTGCTGTCCGACATGACACGACGCGGGGCGCTCTCGGCGATAAGCCTGCGCTTTCCCGGCATCGTCGCCCGACCGGTCAGCGAGAGCGGACACGGATCGGCGTTCATGAGCCAGATCTTCCACCGCATCGCGGCCGGCGATACCTATGACTGTCCCGTCCCCGCGACCAGCACCTGCTGGTGGATGTCGAGGAAAGCGGCTGTCTCCACCCTGTTGCACGCCGCACAGCTCGCCGACCCCGCCCGGACCGTCGTCCAGCCTCCGGTTCTGCATGCCAATCTGAACGAGGTATGTGACGCGGTCTGCCGCGTGACCGGAAAGCAAGCCCGCATTCGCTGGGGCGATGACGACAACCTGCGACGCCTCTTCGGCGCGATGCCGCCGCTTGACGCCACGCCGGCGCTCGCCCTCGGCGTCCGCGCCGACGCCAATCTCGACACGCTGGCGAAAGCCGCACTCTTAGGAGACTGACCCATGAAGATCATCGACCTCTCAGTGGCCATCGAGAACGACATTCCCGCCGACCCACCGGGGCTCGGTCCGAGGATCAGCTACACCAACCATGCGGAGGGCTCGGACGAAGTGCTCCGCTTCTTCCCGGGCCTCGATATCGCCGACGTTCCGGGCGGCGAGGGCTGGGCGGTCGAACAACTGCACCTGACCGCCCATGCCGGCACGCACCTGGATGCGCCCTGGCACTTCGCCTCCACCATGAACAATGGCGAGCGTGCCTGGACCATCGACGAGGTGCCGCTGGACTGGTGCATCCGGCCGGGCGTGAAGCTCGATCTGCGTGCGCTTCCCGATGGCCATGTGGCGACTGCCGCAGACATCGAGGCCGCCGTGAAGGCCACGGGGCGCGCGCTGCAACCCTACGACATCGTGCTGATCAACACCGCCGCCGGCGCCGCCTATGGCCGCCCGGACTTCCTCGGCCGCGGCTGCGGCATCGGCCGCGAAGCAACGCTCTGGCTGATGGCACAGGGTATCCACATCGCCGGCACGGACGCCTGGTCGTGGGATGCCCCCTTCCCTGTCACGGCGCGACGCTTCGCCGAAACCGGGGACGCAGGTCTTATCTGGGAAGGTCACAAGGCTGCCCGTGAAGGCATTTTCATGCACATGGAAAAGCTGACGCGGCTCGACGAACTGCCGCCGTCGGATTTCACCGTGTCTTGCCTGCCGGTCAAGATCAAAGGCGGTTCCGCTGGCTGGTGTCGCACCGTCGCCATACTTGAGGAGAGCACACGAGCATCGTGGCGGTAAACGGCCGGCGGCCGGATCGAATCCCCTACCGTCTCGCGAGAAAGGCCTCGATGCCTTCCGCGGCTTCTGCGCTCTCCCACCGGTCCGCGAGCAGTGCAGCCGTGCGCTCGAAGAGCCCGGAGAGGCTCTGACCGCCGAGTTCGAGGCAGAGCGCCTTTGCCGCCGCGACGGCGCCCGGTCGGGTCTTCAGGATGGCTGCGACTTCAGCCTCCACGCAGGCATCCAGCCTTTCCGCTTCGCTCACGGTCGAAACGAGGCCACATTTCAATGCGAAGGTGGCATCGAACGGTTTGGCCGTAAAGAAGATCTGCCGGGCGTAGCCCTCGCCGATGCGGCGGACCACGAAGGGGCCGATCGTTGCCGGGATGAGGCCCAGCCGAGTCTCGGTGAGCGCGAAACGGGCGGTGTCCACCGAAATGACGATGTCGCAGACCGCCATCAGGCCGACGCCGCCGCCATAGGCATCGCTATGGACCCGACCGATCAGCGGCTTCGGCAGGGCATTGAGGGCAGCGAACATCGCCGAGAGCGCCCGACTGTTCTGCATCTTGCCGGCGCGGTCCTTGTCCCGCTGCTCCCGCATCCAGCCGAGATCGCCGCCGGCGCAGAAGCTCGCCCCGTTGCCGGCGAGCACGACGGCACGGACGCTTTCATCCGCACCGAGGATTTCCGCGGCTTTCGTGAGTTCGCCGATCATCCGGGCGTTCAGCGCATTGTGCTTGTCGGGGCGGTTCAGCGTCAGGCAAGCGATGCCCCGTTCATCAGTTTCGATCAGGATGGTTTCGAATTCCGTCATGCGTTTCTCCCTGCGAGACGCCCGATCCGTCCCTTGATGAAAGCCTCGGCGCGCTTCAGTTTCTCCGGATCGATCCCGGTCTCAAACCCGCGACGTTCGAGCAAGTCCACAAGCGGTCCGGTTGCGACATTGCCCTTGGCGCCCGGCGCATACGGGCAGCCGCCGAGCCCGCCGACGGCGGAATCGAATGTTCTCAGCCCGTAGTCGAGAGCGATTTCGACATTGGCGAGCGCACGGTTGCCGGTATCGTGGAAATGACCGGCCAGTTTGACGGCCGGCACCGATCGCAAGACTTCGTCCAGCATGGCGGAGATCGTATCCGGCGTGCCCGCGCCGATCGTGTCACCGAGCGAAATCTCGTGACAACCGAGCGTGATCAGGCGCTCGGCGACCGGACGAACGGCCTCCGGCGCAACGGGGCCTTCATAGGGACAGGCGACGACGCAGGAGACATAGCCGCGCACCGGAACACCGGCCGCCTTCGCCGCCTCCGTGACGGGCGCAAAACGCTCGAAGCTTTCGGCGATGGAACAGTTGATGTTCTTCCGGCTGAACGTTTCGGATGCGGAGGCGAAGATCGCGACTTCGTCAACCTTTACGGCGAGCGCCGCCTCCAACCCCTTGAGGTTTGGCGTCAGCGCGCTGTAGACGACGCCCGGCCGGCGCAAGATGCCGGCCAGCACCTCGGCGGCATCCGCGAGCTGCGGCACCCATTTCGGCGAGACGAAGCTCGTGACCTCGATCTTTCGGAAGCCGGCCTCGGAGAGGCGGTCGACCAACGCGATCTTGTCCTCGACCGGAATGATCTCCTTCTCGTTCTGCAATCCGTCGCGCGGACCGACTTCGTAAACCGTGACAAACTCAGCCATCGAGCCTCTCCTCGGTGATCCGGATGAGAACGGCTCCACCTTCCGCCTGCCCGCCTTCGATGCAGAAGACGGCGTCGACGAGGCCGTCGCGCGGGCTCCTCAGCGTATATTCCATCTTCATCGCCTCCATGACGACCAGCCTGTCGCCAGCCTTCACGGCAACGCCCGCCCCGACGTCGACGAGGCGGACGATGCCCGTCATCGGTGCCAGGATCTCGCCGGAGTGGTGGTGCGCGGCATCCTCGCCTTCCAACGGGTCCGGCCTCTCGAAGGCGTACGTCTCGCCGTCGAGCAAGACGGAGATGCGTCGCTCGCCGCCATGGACGTCGACGACAAGGCGGGCGAGCACACGATCGCTGCCGTTCTCGCGGACCAGACGAGCCGAGAAGGTCCGACCGTCGAAGGCGATTTCCTCGAGCAGGACCTCCTCGTTACCACCCGAGAGCCGGACACGTCCGCCGCCCGAAACGATGCGCCGTTCGATGATCTCTTCGCCCGCGTGCATGGCCACGCGATGACTGACCTCACCCCAGAGCCTGAAGCCGCAATGCGGTCCGCTCGGATCGAGACCGGAGGCCGCAAGCGCTGCGATCAGGATGGCCTCTTCCGGCACGTCGGGCCGTGCAACGAGACTGTCCATGCTCCGCTCGATGAGACCGGTATCCATGCGTCCCTGCCGGAAGATCTCGTCCCTGCAAAGCGCGCGCAGAAAGTCTCGATTACTGGTGAGTCCGGTGATGTGCGTGCCGTCGAGCGCATTCTTCAGCCGGTCGATCGCCTCGTCGCGCGACTTGCCGTGTGCGATCACCTTGGCGATCATCGGGTCGTAATAGGGCGAGACCTGATCGCCGGCGCGAACGCCGGCATCGACGCGGATGCCCTCGCCGCTCCCGAACTCCAGGTGATCGATCCGGCCCGCCTGCGGCAGGAAGCCGTTCGCCGGATCTTCGGCATAGAGACGCGCCTCGGCCGCGTGGCCGAGAAGCCGGATCTCGTCCTGTTGCACCGGCAGCGGCTCACCCGCCGCCACGCGCAATTGCCACTCGATCAGGTCGAAGCCGGTCACCATCTCGGTCACGGGATGCTCCACCTGCAGGCGCGTGTTCATCTCCATGAACCAGAAGCCGTCCTGCCGGAGCGGCCCCGAACCATCGGCGATGAACTCGACGGTGCCCGCGCCTCTGTAAGCGACGGCTTTCGCGACGGAGACCGCAGCCTCGACCATCGCAGCCCGCACGGCATCCGTCATGCCCGGTGCCGGCGCTTCCTCGACCACCTTCTGGTGCCGCCGTTGCAGCGAACAGTCGCGCTCGAACAGATGAACGACGTTGCCCTGCCCGTCACCGAAGACCTGCACCTCGATGTGGCGTGGCGAGGAGATGTACTTCTCAATCAGAACACGCTCATCCCCAAAGGCGGACTTCGCCTCGCGACGGCAGCTCTGAAGCGCGACGTCGAAATCATCCTCCGCGTTGACGCGCCGCATCCCCTTGCCGCCGCCGCCCGCGGACGCCTTGATCAGCACGGGGTAGCCAATCTTGCCGGCTTCGAGCTTCAGGAAGGCTGCGTCCTGATTGTCACCGTGATAGCCGGGCACCACCGGAACGCCTGCTTCCTCCATCAATCGTTTGGCGGCGTCCTTCAGGCCCATCGCGCGGATCGAGGCGGCGTCGGGACCGATGAAGGTAAGGCTTGCCTTCCCCACTGCATCGACAAAATCCGGGTTTTCCGACAAGAACCCATAGCCGGGATGGATCGCTTCGGCGCCGCTGGCAAGGGCTGCCGCGACGACCTTGCCGATGTCGAGATAGCTTTCGGTCGCCGGTGCGGCTCCGAGGAACACCGCCTCGTCGGCGAGCGCGACATGCAATGCGTCGCGGTCGACCCGCGAATAGACGGCGACGGTTCTGATCCCGAGTCGTCTCGCCGTCTTGATGATGCGGACGGCGATTTCACCACGGTTGGCGATAAGAATCTTCGAGAACATGGCTCGCCTCACATCCTGAACAGGCCGAATTTCGTCTCTTCGATCGGCGCGTTGAGTGCGGCCCGGAGAGAAAGGGCCACGACGTCGCGGGTCTTTTCCGGGTCGATGATGCCGTCGTCCCAGAGCCGTGCGGAGGCATAGAGGGGCGCCGACTGGCGCTCGAACAGCTCGAGCGTCGGCCGCCTGAATTCGGCCTCATCCTCTTCTGACCACGTGCCACCTCGCGCTTCGATGCCGGCGCGCCTGACATTGGCCAATACGCCCGCCGCCTGTGGCCCTCCCATGACGGCGATCCGGGCGTTCGGCCACATCCAGACGAAGCGCGGCCCGAAGGCGCGGCCGCACATGCCGTAGTTGCCGGCGCCATAGGAGCCGCCGATGATCACCGTCACTTTCGGCACGGCGGCGGTCGAGACCGCGGTCACCAGTTTCGCACCGTCCTTGGCGATGCCGCCCGCCTCGTATTTCGAGCCCACCATGAAGCCGGTGATGTTCTGCAGGAAGAGAAGCGGGATCTTGCGCTGGCAGCAGAGCTCGATGAAATGGGCGCCCTTGAGCGCGCTTTCGGAAAACAGGACGCCGTTGTTGGCGATGATGCCGACCGGTACGCCGTCGACATGGGCGAAGCCGGTGACCAGTGTCGTGCCGTAGCGCGGCTTGAACTCGTCGAAGTCCGAGCCGTCGACGATGCGAGCAATCACGTCACGGACATCATAGGGCAACTTCGGATCGGCCGGCACGAGACCCATGATCTCGGAGGCCGGGTAGAGGGGAGTGCGAGGCCGACCGAGCGCGATGGCTGGCTGCGGTGCCGGCCCGAGATTCCGGACGATCTGGCGGGCGAGCGCCAGCGCATGATCATCGTTGTCGGCAAGATAGTCGGCGACACCGGAAAGACGCGTATGGGTGTCGCCGCCGCCGAGCGTCTCGGCATCGATGACCTCGCCGGTCGCCTCCTTCACCAGCGGCGGGCCGGCCAGAAAGATCGTCCCCTGGTTCTTGACGATGATGGCCTGGTCGCACATGGCCGGAACATAGGCCCCGCCTGCCGTGCATGAGCCCATGACGACGGCGATCTGCGCGATCCCCTTCGCGCTCATCCGCGCCTGATTGTAGAAGATCCGGCCGAAATGATCGCGATCGGGAAAAACCTCATCCTGGTTCGGGAGGTTGGCTCCACCCGAGTCGACAAGATAGAGACAGGGCAGACGGTTTTCCTCGGCGATCTCCTGCGCACGCAGGTGCTTCTTGACCGTCAGCGGATAGTAGGTACCGCCTTTGACGGTGGCATCATTGCAGACGATCATGCAGTCCCGGCCTTCGATACGGCCGATGCCGGCGATCAGGCCCGCCGCCGAAATGTCCTCGTCGTAAACACCTGTCGCCGCAAAAAGCCCGATCTCCAGAAAGGGTGAGCCAACGTCGAGGAGTCCCGCCACCCGGTCGCGCGGCAACAGCTTTCCGCGCTTGACGTGGCGATCGCGCGCAGACTCAGTCCCCCCGGCCATGATGCGCAGGGCCTCCGCCTCGATGGTGTCTCGCTGGGCGAGCATTGCAGCGCGATTGGCCTCGGCTTCGGGGGTAAGCGGCGTGCCAATGATCGTCATTTGTAGACCCTCCCCGCCTCAGCGCATCGCATTCATCATCTCACGGCCGATCAGCATCCGGCGGATTTCCGAGGTGCCGGCACCGATTTCCATGAGCTTGGCGTCGCGGAAAATCCGGCTGACCGCACTGTCATTGAGGTAGCCGGCCCCACCCATCGCCTGAACAGCCTGGTGGGCGACCTCCATCGCCATCTCGGAAGCGTAGAGAACGCAGGCCGCCGCATCCTGTCGCGTGACCTCGCCACGGTCGCAAGCGGCAGCGACGGCATAGACGTATGCGCGGGCGGAATTCATCTTCGTGTACATGTCGGCGATCTTGCCCTGCATCAGCTGGAAGTCGCCGATCGACTGGCCGAACTGCTTGCGGCTGACCATGTAGGGCATGATCTCGTCGAGACAGGCCGCCATGATGCCACAACCGATCCCCGAGAGGACGACGCGCTCGTAATCGAGGCCGGACATCAGCACATTGACGCCTCGACCCTCCGAGCCCAGCACATTCTCGAACGGCACCTCGACGTCCTCGAAGATCAGCTCGGCTGTGTTCGATCCGCGCATGCCGAGCTTGTCGAAATGCCTGGACGTCGAAAAACCTCGCATGGTCTTCTCGATGATGAAGGCCGTGATTCCCTTCGAGCCGGCCTCAGGGTCCGTCTTGGCATAGACGACCAGCGTATCGGCATCCGGACCGTTGGTGATCCAGTACTTCGTGCCATTCAGGAGATAGCAGTCGTTGCGTTTCTCGGCGCGCAATTTCATGGACACGACATCGGAACCCGCGCCTGCCTCCGACATGGCAAGCGCGCCGACATGTTCTCCGGAAACAAGCTTCGGCAGATATTTCCGTTTCTGCTTCTCCGTACCGTTGAGCTTGATCTGGTTGACGCAGAGATTGGAATGGGCGCCATAGGAGAGCGAGACGGAGGCCGAAGCCCGCGCCAATTCCTCGACCACGATCGTGTGGGCAAGATAGGTCAGTCCGACCCCGCCATATTCCTCCGGAACGGTGACACCCAGCAATCCGAGATCGCCCATTTCCCGCCAGAGCTCGTTCGGAAAGGCGTTGCTGCGGTCGATCTCCGCAGCCATCGGCTTCACGCGCTCCTGGGCGAAGCGATGAACCGTGTCGCGAAGCGCCTCCGTCTCCTCGTCAAAACCAAATCTCATCGTGTTGTTGAACATTCCCGCCTCCCAACAGAAAACAACAAATATCAGTGCGCGCAGCCGACGCTGCGCAGCACCATTTCCGCGTAGATTTCCTCGATCTTCTTCTCCGAAAGCCTTCCGCCGCTGCGGTACCAGGTGTTGACCCCCGTCAGCATGGCGATGATCGCCATCGCGCAGACATGGGAGTCCTCGATCCGGAATAGGCCACGCTCGCTTCCGCGAACGAGGATCGTCTTCAGCTCGCTCTCGTAGGCTTTGCGCAAGCTCTCGATTTCCCTGAACCCGGCAGGTTCCAGCGCGCGAAGTTCCATATAGGAAATGAAAACCTCGTCGGCGCGCGTCAGGTGATAGCGGATATGGAAGCGTGCAAAATGTTCGAGTGCCGCCGCCGGTGGCTCGCCTTCGATCCCCTCGGCCTTCAACGACGCCAGAAGTTCCTCCATGTGCTCGCGCATCAGTGTCACGAGGATCTGCTGCTTGGTCGGGAAATACTGGTAGAGCGCGCCGGGCTGCACGCCGACGGCATCCGCGATCATGCGCATGGAGACGGCGTCATAGCCGTGTTGGGCAAAGAGCCTGAGGCTTTGCTTGCGGATCGCCGCTGCGGTCTTCTCACCCGCCGAGCCGGCCCGACGTGCCACGGCCTCGCCTCCATAATTGAATGAACGTTCATTTCTTTAACTGAGGACTATATCGCCCGTCAAGACGGCCGCGCCGCCGAAGAGGCAACCGGCCGAGTTGAAATGGCCGCCCAGCCTTCGACGTCAATTGAGAATGGAAACTCCATGCAATCTCTGGTATGCATCGCCGGTATCAGCAGGTGCGCGGCGGAGCACCTCCGGAAAGAAGGGGGAAGGGAATGACGAAACAGATCGACTATATCGCCAACGAGCTTGCGACGCTGCTCGATCTGACAAAGCTGCAGAAGGAGGAACGTCTCGCCCATCTCATCGGTCTGGCGCTCAGCGAGGCGAAAGCCGAGAAGACACGCCGCACGGAGCGACGGCAGCCGGACGAGGCGTCCGAGCGCTGAGGTCCTGCGCAAGTCAACGTGACAGCCGATTCTCGTCGTCTATGACGAGAAGTCTCGACGGAGCCGAGGCTCCCCAGCTCCAGAGGACGATGTTGAGATCATCGGCCTGTGCGCCGGGTGCAAAGCTTTGCGTCAGCAAACCCTGAAAGCCGCGGATGAGAAGCCGCCGCGCAAGAGTCTGCGTTCTTGCCTCTCCGCCGCGCTTCATCTGATCGCGCCAGCTCATATCCGCAAGGCTTGAAGCATCCATGCCCTCTGCCGCGAGCGCTCCCGCGTCACGTGTATCGAAGACGGCGTCGATCTCCGCCTCGTAGCAAACCAAGGTCGTCGGTTGCAGATTGCCGACCTGATTGGCCTCCCGTACGGCCGTCATTATCGACAGGGACATATAGAGTGCCGGCATTCCCTTGGGATTGAAACGTCCGCCGTAGAGTTCGGCACCCCGGCCGGACAATGGCTCATGCGCATAGACGGGGTTGAGGGCCCTATAGAGCTTCCCCTCGAAGCGCATAGGCTTCGTCACGCGTGGACGCCGGCGTCGACGGCGTCGATATAGTCAAGCACCTCATCCGCCCGCCCGCCGCGCACGAGTTGCATGGCGGTGAACCCGGAAAATCCGGGGAGCGGCTCCGATCTGTACCAGGCGAAGGCCATCAGTGCCGAACCAAAACGCGGCTCAACCTTGTTGACGATCTCGATCATTTCACGCAATCGCCGTTGTGTCTTGTCGGAGCGGATGCGCTCCTTGCGCTGAACCGCATCCTTGCCGAGACCCGCTGTGCGCGCGATTTCCATACTGGTCGTGTGAAAAGCCTCGGCGATCTTTTGCGGAGCGAAAAGACCCTTTTCGGCATATTGGGCGAGACCCATGGCGACGGCCTTCCTTTCGAGTATCCCACTTATATTGACGTTATATAGCGTCGTATATTGCGCCATTCAACTCCGCGTCAGATGTGGCGGAACCAACCGCCCGTTCCGGACATCCTCGGTAAAGCAACCGGGCCAGAGCCGTCAGGCGAAGCCTACGACGCCTTGCGCTGGAAATCCGTAACGTCGAGGTCGAAGGGAATCCTGTCGATCACCTGCAACTGCCGAACGAGCCAGTCGATGAACACCCGCACCTTGTTGCTCAAGTGACGCGTGCGCGGATAGACGATGTAGAGCGGCAGCCGCTCACATTGCCAGTCGGTCAGGATCGGCACCAGTTCGCCCTTTGCGAGCGCATCCTTGACGAAAAAGGGCGCGGACTGCACGACGCCGAGGCCTGAAACCGCCGCGTTCAGATAGGTCCTGCTGTCGTTGACCGAGATGATATAGCGCGGGTCCACCTGGCAGAATTCCTCCCCGCGGGTGAAGTCCATCGTCCAGACGCGTCCCGACGAGGCATGCAGATAACCGACGCAGTAATGGGAAGTGGCGAGATCTTCGGGATGTTGCGGATGCCCGAAGCGCTCCAGGTAGCGCGGGGCAGCATAGCAGTGCAGCCTGAGTTCCCCGACCTTGCGGGCGATCAGCGACTGGTCGGCCGGCGTTCCCCCACGGAGCGCGCAGTCCACATTCTCGGCGATATAGTCGACGAGGCGGTCCCCGACGCCGATATCGAGCTGGATCTGCGGAAACTGGCTATGGAAGTCACACATGCCGGGCAGCACGATCAAATCGGCAAAAATGCCCGCCATCTCGATCCTCAGCCGACCCGACGGCTGCGCCTGCGAGGTCGACAGGCTGTTGTCCAGTTCATCCACGTCGCCGATGATCTGCAGTGCCCGCTCGTAATAGAGTGCACCGTCTGTGGTCACCATCACCCGACGCGTCGTCCTGTTCAGGAGCTTGGTCGAAAGGCGTGCCTCGAGCGACTGTACGAGATTGGTCACCGTCGTCTTCGGCATGTTGAGCGATGCCGCGGCACGGGTGAAGTTGCCCATCTCCACCACACGCACGAATACCCGCATTGCGGAAAGCTGATCCATCTGCTTGTCCTCGCACTTCGCGATTATCCGCGATTTTGGAATAGTGTTTACGAAATCAGCATGCTTGTGTGTCGATTATCGAATAATACTATTCCAATGCAACTTCGCAGCAAGAGCGTTTCAACACCGGAACAGGAAAAGTTGTGATGTCTGCACACTGGCAGGAAATTGCATTCGATCCGTCGGAGGCAACGTCCGTCCGGATTTACGATCGCGGCGCACACACCAGGGAACCGGCGATCGTCCTCTACCTGGCAGGTGGCGCCTTTCAACGTCGGGCGGCACCCGCCGAGGAAGCCCCGGTGGCGCGTGCCCTTGCCGCAGCTGGCGCGATCGTCATGGAGGTCGATCTCGGCGGCTGGCAGGAAAACACCTTTCCGGGTGCGCTCGATCGGGCTTTCACGGTGCTCACCGGCATTCGCAAGTGCCGCCGTCAATACGGCAGCTCAAAGTCGACTTTGTTTATCGCCGGCGATGAAGCCGGCGGCAACGTCGCAGCAGGGCTTGCGCTGAAGGCGCGAGACCAAATGTCGGGCGAACTTCGCGGGCAGATCCTGCTTTCCCCGATGATTGATCCGCTGATGGCGAGCGGCTCGATCCGCGATGCCGACCGGATCGGAATGCGCGGGCGCTGGTCGGAGGGTTGGAGCCGGTATCTGCATTCCGCGAGATACATGATGCACCCGTACGCGGCGCCGTGTCTGTGTTCGAGACTTGCAGGAGTCGCACCGGCGCTCCTGATGACTGCTGAAGACGACCCCTTGCACGACGAGGTGTCGGCCTACTCGAAACGCCTCTCCGCCGCAGGCGTTCGGGTGCATTTGAAAGTTCTGCCGTCCGGCTCCGGTTGGACGGGCATCTACCGGAATGAGGAAGGCGCGTGGCTCGACGCGGTACGCGATGCGTTCGCCGCCTTCTCTGGTGAAGTAACGCATTGAAATAGACGCATTTAGTCCACCTGACGGTTCCTCCCCCCAAGGGAACCAAGGAGAGCAAGTCATGACCGTGAAGAAGACCCGCTGGGCCCTCTGGGCTGCCGGCACGGCCGTCGTTTTGTCGGCAATCGCAGCAACCGTCCATCTCGATATGCCGACGGGCGCCAACGCCGCGCCCGCCGAACAGGCCGCGCCGCCCGCTGTTCCCGTTACCGTAACCACATTGAAGCCGCGGAGTGTCACCACCTGGCAACAGTTTTCCGGCCGCCTCGAGGCGGTCGACCGCGTGCTGATCCGTCCACGCGTGGCCGGTGCCATCCAATCGGTGCACTTCCGCGAGGGCAGCATGGTCAAGGCGGGTGATCTCCTGGTGACCATCGATCCGGCGCCCTACGAAGCGGCCGTCACCCAGGCGGAAAGCCAGGTCACGTCTGCACGCGCTCGCCTCGAGCTCGCCGAGGTCGAGTACCAGCGCGGCAAGACGCTTTCGGCGAACAGGACGATATCGCAAAGCGAACTCGCCCAGCGCGAGAGCGAACTCGCCCAGGCGGAAGCGACGCTGCGAGCTGCCGAGGCTTCACTGAAGATTTCTCGCCTCGACCTCGGATACACCGAGCTTCGTGCCCCGATTTCGGGACGAATCGGCCGGCTCGAGGTTACGCAGGGCAACCTCGTCTCGGCGGGCTCCACGTCTCCCGAGCTGACCACGATCGTGTCCGTCGACCCGATCTATGCGAGCTTCAGCGCCGATGAGGAACTCGTCACCCGGCTGCTGTCCCGACTACCACGCAACGACGGCATGCCGGCCCTCGATCGGGTTCCCGTCGAGATCACCGCCTCGACCGACGATGCGAACCCGATCCGAGGCAAGCTGCAGCTTGTCGACAACGAAGTCGACAGGTCAAGCGGCACCATTCGGGTCCGGGCCATCTTCGACAACAAGGACGGCAGTCTGATCCCCGGCCAGTTCGTCCGCATCCGGGTGGGGGAGCCCACGCCCGAAGACCATCTGCTGGTCAGCGAACGCGCAATCGGAACGGATCAGGACAAGAAGTTCGTGATGGTGGTCGGAGACGACAACGTCGCCACCTACCGTCCGGTGCAGCTCGGCGCCAGCGTGGACGGAGACCGGATCGTGGAAGCCGGTATCGCCCCCGGCGAGCGGGTGATCGTCAACGGCCTGCAGAGAATCCGGCCGGGGATGGCGGTCGCACCCGAGGACGAGTCCAAGGTCGCCAGCCAGTAAAGACGAGAACGGCGACCCCGCCGCTCCCCAACTATCGGTTCGATCCCGTCTCCGGCCCGCACGACCGGAGACGCCCCGCCGCTCTGTTTGCGGCGCAATGCCGGAGATCCCGCCATGAATATATCCCGCTTCTTCGTCGATCGGCCGGTCTTTGCAGCCGTCCTGTCTATCCTGATCCTCGTCGCCGGCCTGATCGGCGTGCGCTCTCTCCCGATTTCCGAATATCCGGAAGTCGTGCCCCCCTCCATCATCGTGCGCGCCAGCTATCCCGGCGCGAACCCGACCGTTATCGCCGAAACCGTGGCCACGCCGCTCGAGGAACAGATCAACGGCGTCGAAGACATGCTCTATATGTCGAGCCAGGCTACGTCCGATGGTGTGCTGACCGTCACCGTCACCTTCAAACTCGGAACGGACCCGGACAAGGCCCAGCAACTCGTCCAGAACCGCGTCGCCCAGGCCGAGCCCCGCCTGCCGGCGGAGGTACGCGCACTCGGCCTGACGACGGTCAAGAGCTCACCCGACTTCATCATGGTCGTCAACCTCGTGTCCGACGACGCCAACTACGACATCACCTATCTGCGCAACTATGCGACATTGAACGTGAAGGATCGCTTGGCGCGGATCGAGGGCGCCGGCCAGGTCCAGGTCTTCGGAGCGGGCGACTATTCCATGCGGATATGGGTCGACCCGCAGAAGGCGGCGGAGCACTCGCTGGCGGCAAGTGACATCACCAACGCAATCCGCGGCCAGAACGTCCAGGCGGCGGCCGGCATCATTGGCGCATCGCCGAGCGTGCCCGGCACCGGCCTGCAGCTCAATGTCAATGCGCGGGGCCGTCTGCAGACGCCGGAGGAATTCGGCAACATCATCGTCAAGAGCGGCGAGAACGGCGAGATCACACGCCTGCGCGACGTCGCCCGCATCGAACTCGGCGCCGCCGACTACACCTTGCGTTCGCTTCTCGACGGCAAACCCGCCGTCGCTGTCGCAGTGCTCCAGGCACCGGGCTCGAACGCGATCGAGATTGCCGACAATGTCCGTGCAACCATGGAACAGCTGCAACTGGCCATGCCGCAAGGGGTGCGATACGAGATCGTCTACGACACGACGAAGTTCGTCCGTGCCTCCATAGAGAAGGTCGTCGAAACCCTGCTCGAAGCCGTCGGGCTGGTCGTCCTCGTGGTCATCCTCTTCCTTCAGACATGGCGGGCGTCGATCATTCCACTGATCGCCGTCCCGGTATCGATCATCGGCACCTTCGCGGTGATGTACGCCTTCGGCTTTTCGATCAACGCCCTGACACTGTTCGGCCTGGTGCTGGCCATCGGCATCGTCGTCGATGACGCAATCGTGGTCGTCGAGAATGTCGAGCGAAACATCGAGAACGGGCTATCACCGCGCGAGGCGACCTACCGAGCCATGCGCGAGGTGTCGGGCCCCATTATCGCGATCGCGCTGGTGCTGGTGGCGGTCTTCGTGCCGCTGGCCTTCATCACCGGCCTGTCGGGACAGTTCTACCGGCAGTTCGCACTGACGATCGCCATTTCGACGGTCATCTCCGCCATCAATTCGCTGACCTTGTCTCCTGCGCTTTCGGCCCTTCTTCTGAAGGATCATCACGCGCCGAAGGATCGGCTGACCCGGATCATGGACGGGCTCTTCGGCTGGTTCTTCCGCGGCTTCAACCGTGCCTTCGGGGCCGCCTCCAACGGTTACGGCCGCTCGGTCGGCGGGCTTTTGTCGCGCAAGAGCCTCGTCATGGTCATCTATCTGGCCCTCGTCGGTGCGACCTACAGCATGTTTACCACCGTGCCGGGAGGCTTCGTGCCGGCGCAGGACAAGCAATATCTGATCGGCTTCGCCCAACTTCCAGACGGCGCTACCCTCGACCGCACGGAACAGGTGATCCGAAAGATGAGCGACATCGCGCTCGAACAGCCGGGGGTCGAACATGCGATCGCCTTCCCGGGCCTTTCGATCAACGGCTTTACCATCGGCTCCAATGCTGGCATCGTCTTCGCGGTTCTCGACGACTTCGAAAATCGCAAGACCCCCGATTTGTCGGGAGGCGCCATCGCCATGGCACTGAACCAGAAATATGCCGGAATCCAGGACGCCTTCATCGCCATGTTCCCGCCCCCGCCGGTCAACGGCCTCGGCCAGACGGGCGGCTTCAAACTGCAGATCGAGGATCGGGCGGGCTACGGCTATCAGGCGCTCGACGAGGCGGCAAAGTCGGTCCTTGCCAAGGCCTACCAGACGCCGGAACTGGCGGGGATCTTCTCCAGCTTCCAGATCAACGTTCCGCAGCTGTACGCAGACGTCGATCGCGCCAAGGCCGAGCAGCTCGGCGTGGCTGTCACCGACATTTTCGAGACGCTGCAGATCTATCTCGGCTCTCTCTATGTGAATGACTTCAACGCCTTCGGGCGAACCTACAGTGTGCGCGTCCAGGCAGACGCAAGCTTCCGTGCCGAGGCCGCGGATATCGGAGCGCTGAAGGTTCGATCGCGATCAGGCGAGATGATCCCCCTGTCGGCCTTGCTCAAGGTCGAAGAAACGACGGGACCTGAGCGCACGACCCGCTACAACGGCTTCCTTGCCGCCGACATCAACGGCGGTCCGGCACCGGGCTTCTCCTCGGGTCAGGCGCAGGCGGCGATCGAAAAGATCGTCAGGGAGACCGTCCCCCAGGGCATAAATTTCGAATGGACGGACCTGACGTACCAGGAAATCCTCGCCGGCAATTCGAGCGTCGTCGTGTTTCCGCTCGCACTGCTCCTCGTCTTCCTGGTGCTCGCAGCCCAGTATGAGAGCCTGACCCTGCCGATCGCGATCATTATGATCGTGCCGATGGGTATCCTCGCAGCCCTGACCGGCGTGTGGCTCACCGATGGAGACAACAACATCTTCACGCAGATCGGTCTTGTCGTGCTGGTCGGGTTGTCGGCGAAGAACGCGATCCTGATCGTGGAATTCGCCCGCGAACTGGAGTTGCATGGGCGGACGCCGGTGCAGGCGGCGATCGAAGCGAGCCGACTCAGGCTTCGACCGATCCTGATGACGTCGATGGCCTTCATCATGGGCGTGGTTCCGTTGGTGGTATCGACGGGCGCCGGTGCCGAAATGCGCGCGGCGATGGGCGTTGCCGTCTTCTCCGGCATGATCGGCGTGACCTTCTTCGGCATCTTCATGACACCGGTCTTCTATGTTCTCGTCCGCAGGCTGACCGGCAATCGGGCCCTCGTTCACCACGAGATCCATCCCGATTTCCTTCAGCAGCCCCCGCATGGATCAGTGGATGCCGCAAACGACGGTACACCTTCGCGGCCCCAGCCCGCCGAAGCCATGTAAGACGGAAGAGGACATTTGACCGAGCATCACGCGTGCAGCACTGCTGCACGCGTGATGTCACATTCACGGACATCCCCCGTCGCCCCAGCACCCCGGTGCTCTCCCGCCGTCACCCCATCGCCAGAATGATCTGTGATGCCTTGATCAGGGCACCAAGTCGCTTGCCGGGCCGTATCTCCAGATCCTCCGCACTGTCGTCGGTGACGATCGCGCAGAGCGTCTTGCCGTTTCCTATATCGAGCACGACTTCCGAATTGACCGCGCCCTTCTCGACCGAGATCACAGTACCGGAGAGACGGTTGCGCGCGGACGTCCGCAACGGCTCGTCCTCGCTGACGAGGATCGGCGTGCTCGCCTTGATCAGGGCATAGGCCTCCGCCCCGGGCGCGATGCCGAGGTTGTCGATGCTGCGCTCGGTCACGATGACCGTCAGCACAACGTCTTCGGCCACCTTCAGTGCGACCTCCGCGTTGACCGCCCCGTGTTCGACCGAGGTGACGATACCGTGATAAGTATTGCGAGCACTGGTTTTCATGATCGGGCTCCAAAGCAGGGACTGGGCAGGAAAGGAAACGGAGGGATCGCCGGAAATCGTCGTTTCGAGATTGGCAACGATCTCGCCGATCGAGGCTGTGAGCAGGCGATGAACCGTCAGCGCGCGCAGGCCCTCTGTTGTCACGCAGGCGCCGCCGCCGTGTCTGCCGCCAGCAGCGGCGATCACGATGGGGCGGGGAAAGAGGTTGTTCAGCGAATTGACCGCATCCCAGGCAGCGCGATAGCTGAGGCCGACCATCTTCGCAGCCGCCGCGATCGAGCCGGTATCGTCGATGGCCGCCAACAGGTTGAAGCGATCCTCTCCGGCCCGGTGGCCGTCGGCGCCCCGGAAATCAAGCAAGGGTGTCAGCGCCTGACGCATGAAAGCTTCCTCTGTTGTCGTTATGCAGCTCGGCTTCATATCGGTCGGCAAAACCGACAAGGCTCTCAATGCAAGCCCCGTGCCGAGCCATTCATTCAAGTATTTTCAAGCACTTGGCAACGTCACGCCCGGAGACTTTCCGACAATGTCGGAGACCCGACAGGTCCCCGTGTCATCTATCGGACAGGAGAGCAGCCACCTCGTGACCATTCTTCCGCCGGGCCAGATGACTTTGGCCGCTCTCGTCCCCGAAACAGGCGTCAAAATCGCTGCATTCGCGGCAGCTCGGTGCCGTGCAGAGCGAGTAACCCTCCGCCTCGCAAAGCTTTCGGTAGAAATACTTCTTCCATTTCATGTTGTCGGTGTTGCCGCGTGCCAGCTCGGGGAAATGGCGATTGAGCAGACGCGTCAGTTCCGCGCGTTCGAAGAGCCCGAGATCCTGCCAGAGATGATCATTGCGCATTGCTCGCCTTGCGACGATGCGGGCAAACCAGCGGCTGTCGGAAAGGCCGGGATCGGCGTGCTCCATGAGCAGGTCGAGGAGCAGGTCCTCTTCCATGCCGCGTTCGGCTTCGCCGGTGTCGGGGCCAAGCCCGAGCCTCTCCGGAGACACACAGGGAAAGTGCCGGTGGACGAGGTGGAGGAGCTCACGCGGACCAAGCCCCGTCGCCTCCTCGATCGTGGCGCGACCGCTCAGCCCCTCTTCCCGGGCGACGGACAAGACGCAGGCGAGGGCATGGCGGTCGAACGCGGTTCCCTCGTCGATCGCGGGCCACTGGCCGGCGATCAGGCTGGCATAGTGATCTGCGAACACGCGCGCTTCTCCTTCCTTGTCAGGCGGCGGCAAGCTCGCTCGCGGCGACATGCGTCTGGCAGTTTTTCGGGCAGACACGGGCGCAGGCTCCGCAGCCGATGCAGGCGCCGGCCCTGTCGACGACCATGATCATGCGGTTGAGCTCGCCGTCGAAATCGCCGCCTTCCTCCTCGTCGTAGAGGCCGAGCACTTCGCCATCCTCGTCGACGCCATAGAGATGCATCACATCTCGCGAACAGACCTTATAGCAGCGACCGCAGCCGATACAGGTCTTGCCGTCGATCGAGGTCAGGTATTCCGGCATCCAGACCGAGCCGTCACGGGTGGAGAAAGGGTTGCCCATCACGCTTTCTCCAGTGCCGCGAGTTCGAGCTTCGCCGCCTCGAGTTCCGCAAACACGGCGTGAGTGCGCTCGGCGACGGCCCTGATTTCCGTCCAGTTGATCGGAAGGTCCTCGGCGAGATCATGCAATTCCATCTTCGCGGCACCGGCTCTGGAATTGAGCTTGCGAACCTTCTTCTGCAGGTCTTCGAGTTCCGACATGGCCTGGTCTCCCGTCAGTACTTCGCGACGTCGGGGAACCTGGCGATCATCTCCACCGCCTCCCGCACCAGCTTGTTGCCGGCTTCAGAGAGCTTTGCGAGGTTCTCGAAGCCGAAACGGTGGACGTCGCGCAGGGTCTTCGTCACCACGACCAGACGCCCCGCGGTGAGGAGCACCCGCCCGAAACCCTCGTGGCTCATTTTCATCATTGGAGCAGCGATGAGCCCGGTCTCCCGCTCGATCGCCAGCCCAACCGCCGAATAGAAGATTTCCAGCCTCCACAGCACATCCGGATCCGGGTCCCCGATGATCGGGATTTCCCGGCGCTGCTCTTTCGTGACGATGAAATCATTGAGGATCGATGCGTCGGATCGACCCTCCCACGCGTCATAGGTATCCTGCGCGCGCATCAACCGGACGAGGCACTGCATGAACGGTGTTGTCATGACGGCCGGATCGGTAACGGTAGCGGTCTTTTCGAGCGTATCGGTGGTGGACATGCGCTTTCTCCTCAGTCTTCATCGTCGAAGGAAGGCTTGGCTGTCGAAACGCCGGCCTCGGCCAGCACCTTGCGGAGCCAGGGCGGCGGTGCGGTTTTCAGCATGGACTGGGTGCGCGACAGGACTTCCTCCATCGAGGACGGCTGCGGCACCTTGATCGGATGGATTTTCGCCGACACGACCTTCGCGGCGGACGGGCCGCCGATCGCCAGGCAGAACAGCAGGTGACACCCCTTGAGCGCCTCGACCTTTGGCGTGATCTTGTCGTCACCCTCGGTCCTGTGCTTGCCGCTCTCGTCGGAGACCTCTCCGAAACTGACGGCTTCAACGAAGGCCGACCCTTGCGGGGTCACGTCGTAGATCGCAAAGAACTTGGCCGAACCGAAGTGGGCATTGAGCCCCTTCATGTCCTGGGTGGCAATCGCGATGCGCAGAGCGCCTTTGGGGCGTTCCGGTGCTGGTCCCGGCCCCTCGTCAGTGACGAGTGAAAGACGTCGGACGGCTGTCATTGTCAGTCTCCCTGTTGCGGAAAGGATTGAGCTCCTCCGGCGTCGGCTGATGATTGCCGGCCTGGAAGATATTGGCCGCCTCGAAGATCAGGTCGCGCGCGCCTTCGTAGAGAACGGTGCGTCTGTGCTGACTGCCGAGCCGATCGAAGATCGGGAAGCCGACACGCATCAGAGGTATGCCGAGCCGCTCGGCGGCCTGGCGGCCATGGGAATGTGTGACGAGAAGATCCGCACCCGCAGCCATGTCCTCGAGATCGGCGAGATCGCCGACCTGAACCGTCTCGGCCTGCACCTTCGCAAGGATCCCGCTGCTGCCCGTCGTCGTCACGGCCGCGGCGATCTCCGCACCGAGCCCGGTGAAGAAGGTCGAGAGCTGGTAGAGATGATCCGGCTCGGCGGCGATCGCGATTCTCTTGCCGCCGAAGTGGAAGTGGCCGTCGAGCAGTGCGTCCTGCAGCTGTGCTCGGCGGCGGCGCACGTTCGCCGGCACACGATGTCCCGAAATCATCGCCAGCATGGTGATGAACCGGTCAATCGCCTTCATGCCGACGAGTTGCTGGAAGAGCACGTAGGGCACGCCGGTTCTTGCCTGCAACGCCTCGGCCGCCGGTCGCATGTGTTCGCCGACGGCGATCGCCTGGAAACAGTTCCCGAGCGCACGGATGTCCTCCACCTTCGTTCCGCCGTAGGTGGTCGGAATCCAGCGGTCCGGTACGGTGCCGTCGAGCGCGCCGGAAATGTCCGGGAGGATGACAGGCTGCAAACCGAAACTTTCGACGGTCTCGCGGATGAGCTCGATGTCGGCAACCGTCAGATGCCAGCCGGGAAGGATCGCCACCTTTTTCGGATCACGGGGCTGCTCGCCCGGCCGCGTGACCCCCTCGATCATGGAGGTTACCGCCTTCCCCCAGCCTTCCTCGATGGCGCCGTCGAAATCCGGCGTGCTGGAGAGCACGATTTCGGTGTCGCCGAGGTCGTCTGCCCGGCGCATCCTGATCGCGGCGATGTCACCGGCAAAATCCTCGCCCCTTGTCTCCACCAGCGCAGTCGTGCAGACGCCAATGAGACTCGGCTTGGTGCGGCTCTTGAGATTGAGGATTGCCTCTTCCAGGTGGTCGGCGCCGCCGAGGATCGTCGCCACCTCGTCCATTGCCGTCGTCTGCAACGGGATCGTCTCCTTGAAATGCCGGACGAACAGCACCAGCGCGAAGGAGGTGCAACCCTGGCTGCCGTGGAAGAGCGGCATGGCGCGATCGACGCCGAGATAGGCGAAGGCCGCTCCGAGCGGCTGCGAAGATTTCAGCGGATTGATCGCCACTTGTCTTTTCTGCTGTACAATGCGGGCCATCAGCACTCTCCCATTTCGTCGGTGACGGAGTTGACGAATTTCCGGAAGGCGCGGACAGGCGTTGCAGACATCGCCTCCTCCCTCCCGTTGCCCCCCGCAGGAGAAGGCACCAGGTTGCCCGCCTCGTCCCACGGCGAAGCCAACCGCACCGTCTCCCAAACCGGATTGTGGATCGCGACGTCGATCTGGTGGACGAGCTCGACCATGCCGTCATAGCCGGCATAGGGATGGTGGCGCTCCTGGTTGATGTCGAGCCATGGCATCTTCGCCTTGAGCGCGATGAACTGGGTGCGGCCGCCGGAGAGCATGATGTCGGCCTTATGCTCGGCGAGCATGGCGTAGAGATCGCGCGGTGCCATGGACTCGAAGGCGTGGTTCTCCTCCTTGAGCAACTGCTTGATGCGCTCCTTGTCCTCCGGCGTCGACTTCTTCACCGACGTTCCGACGATCTCCATGCCGATTTCCTGCAAGGCATGGACGACCGACCAGGATTTTACCCCGCCGGTGTTGAGCAGGACCCGCTTGCCGGCAAGACGCGGACGGAAAGCCTCGAGCCTGGCCCAGGCGATCGCCTCCTCCTCCGCGATCAGGCGTTCCGTCCGCTCCGCCAACGCCGGATCGGCACCGCCTCGAACCAGCAGACTGGCAAGCTGGCGCAGGGCCTCCGACGTGTCCGAAATTCCGTAGAAAGACCCCTCGAAGTAGGGAATACCGAAGCGCTCCTCCATCTTGCGGGCGAGATTGATGAGCGCGGTGGAACAGACCATCATCGTCGCACGCGCCCGGTGAGCCGTCGCGATGTCATGGTAGCGCGCATCGCCGGGAATGCAGGCGCGGATCCGCATGCCGAGCCTTTCGAGCAGCGGCTTCACCATCCAGAACTCGCCGGAGAGATTGAATTCGCCGAGGATGTTGACATCCATCTCGGTCGCGTCGTCTGGCTCCTCCGTCCCGATCACGTGGTCGAGGAGCGCCTCGCCCGCGAGCTTGTTGCCGAGGTTCTTCGAACCGACGAAGCCGGGCGCGTTGACCGGAACGACCGGCAGGCCGAACTTTTCGGAGGCGCGCCGGCAGACGGTCTCGATATCGTCGCCGATCAGCGCGGTCACGCAGGTCGAGTAGACGAAGATCGCCGGCGGCG
Organism: Ciceribacter sp. RN22; assembly: GCF_024054295.1. Taxonomy (NCBI): domain Bacteria; kingdom Pseudomonadati; phylum Pseudomonadota; class Alphaproteobacteria; order Hyphomicrobiales; family Rhizobiaceae; genus Ciceribacter; species Ciceribacter sp. RN22. The sequence continues at coordinate 138,707 of NZ_JAMXLD010000002.1, read as the reverse complement.
AAAAGGTTTCGGCAATCTCGCGGATCGCCCTGAAGAGCTTGCGTTCCCCCTGCCCCATGACGATGTCGAGCTCGGTGAGATCGGTGGTGAAGCTGGTTCGCCAGAGGCTCGAGCCCGAGGAAGCGGCCCCGCGGTTATCCCAGCTGTTGCCCTCGCAGGCGAGCGGCGCATGGATGAGATGGGCAACGTCGGTCACCGGCTGCAGCACGATCTTGGCGCCGTCGAAGGCGCAGCCGCCGGCCGCCGCCCCTGGCGTCAACGGCTTGGAGCAACCCTTCTTGCGGGCCTTGTCGTCCTTGCCCCGATTCTTGTCGCAGCCGGGTTCGTTGAACACATCTTCGATCTTCGCCTTCAATGCCGACATCTGACCGTCTCCACCGTAAACGTTGAGAGTTCTGGACCGGCCCCCGCAGGCGGGGGCCGGCGAGGATCAGCGCGTGAGGTCGAAGGAATAGTCGGTCTTGGACGGCACGATCGTTTCCCGGTCGTAGACGTCAAAGAACTTGTCGAGGATCGCGGTCAGCACGCGCAGGCCGCCCTGGTAACCCATCAGCGGGAAGCGGTGATGGTGGTGGCGGTCGAAGATCGGGAACATCAAACGCAAGAGCGGCGTGCCGGTGTCACGCTCGAGATACTTGCCGTAGGAATTGCCGATCAGGAGATCGACCGGCTCGGTGAAGAGCAGCGAGCGCATCGCCCACAGATCCTTGCCCGGCCAGACCTGACAATCCTTGCCGAAGGGCGAGGAGGCGAAGAGCTCCTTCATCTCTGCTTCCCAGGCAGGCGTGCCATTGGTGGCGAGGCAATGGGTGGGCTCGCCACCGGTTTCCAGAATGAAGCGCGCCATGCCGTAGACGAAATCCGGATCGCCGTAGATCGCGTATTTCTTGCCGTGCAGGTAGGCTTGGCTGTCGGCCATGGCGTCGACAAGACGTCCACGCTCCATGCGGAGTTCCTCCGGGATTTCCTTGCCGGTCATCTCCGAAACCTTCATCAGCAGGTCGTCGGTGCCGCGAATGCCGAGCGGATAGTGGAGTGAGGCCGTCTTCTGGCCGACTTCCTTGCAGTAGTCCTCGGTCTTGCGGGTATTGTAATGCTGCAGCGACAGCGTCCATTCGGCGTTCAGCGCATCCTTGACGTCATCGATCTTCGTGCCGCCGTCATACATGCGGTATTCGCCGTCGGAGGGCGTATCGTACTGGTCGGAGGCGTCCTGGATGAAGGTGTAATCGACGCCCATCAACGACAGCATGCGCTTCAGTTCACGGTTGTTGCCGACGCAAAAACCGTCGAAGCCGGGAATGAGGTTGAACCGCCCCTTGATCTCGGTGCGCGGCTGTCCTTTCCAGAAGTGTTCGAAGACCCCGCGGACCATGTTGTCGTAGCCGTCGACATGACTGCCGACAAAGGCCGGCGTATGGGCAAACGGCACGTCGTAATCGGTCGGCACGGAGCCTTCGTTCTTGGCGTTCTCGATGAAGCTGCGCAGGTCGTCGCCAATGACCTCGGCCATGCAGGTGGTCGAGACCGCGATCATCTTCGGCCCGTAGAGCGTGTAGGTGTTGGCGAGGCCGTCGATCATGTTCTTCAAGCCGCCGAAGACAGCGGCATCTTCCGTCATCGAGGAGGAGACGGCAGACGAAGGCTCCTTGAAATGGCGGGAAAGGTGCGAGCGGTAATAGGCGACGCAGCCTTGCGAGCCATGAACGAAGGACATGGTCTTTTCGAAGCCGGCGGCCGCGAAGACGGCACCGAGCGGCTGGCAAGCCTTGGCCGGATTGACGACGAGCGCCTCGCGGGCAAGGTTCTTCTCGCGATACTCCCAGCTCTTCGTGAATTCGCGCTGGTCATCGACCCATTCGCCCGGATGCGGGCATTCAAACATTTCCTTCTTGCTTTTCAGCATCTCGACATATTCCGGCTCGCGGAAGAGCGGGGCGTGATCGAGCACTTTTTCGGCGGACTGCGGCATGACTGGTCACCTCCATCCTGCGGGCCGCGCCATACGGCGGCTCCGGGACAAATGACGTTTCGACTGATCCCGACAGGTTTGTCCCGCGGGCGTTTTCATTCTGGATCGGCCCTGGGGCCGGACCTCCGCCCCGGGGGCGAAAGCCAACCGCTCATTCGGCGGCAATCGGCAGCGGCTGCGGCTGCTTCTTCTTCCACGGAGCGTCGTAGAGGCCCCAGACTGGATTGTTGATCGCGAGATCCATGTCGCGCGCGAAGATCGCAAAGCCGTCATAACCGTGATACGGACCGGAATAGTCCCAGCTGTGCATCTGGCGGAACGGAATGCCCATCTTCTGGACCGGATACTTTTCCTTGATGCCGGAGCCGACGAGATCGGGCCGGATCCCCTCGATGAACTTCTCCAGTTCATAGCCGGTCACGTCGTCGTAGATCAGCGTGCCGTTCTTCACGTAGTGGCTGGTGCGCTGGTAGTCGTCGTTGTGGCCGAACTCGTAGCCCGTACCGACGATCTCCATGCCGAGGTCTTCATAGGCGGTGATGACGTGGCGGGGGCGAAGGCCGCCGACATAGAGCATCACGGTCTTGCCCTCGAGCCGAGGCCGGTACTTGGCGACCACCGCATCGACGAGCGGCTGATATTTCGCGATCACCGCCTCGGCTTTTTCCTCGATCTCGGGGCCGAAATGCTTGGCAATCTTGCGCAGGCTGGCTTCGATCTGGGAGGGACCGAAGAAGTTGTATTCCGTCCAGGCGATGCCGTATTTCTCTTCCATGTGGCGGCAGATGTAGTTCATCGAACGGTAGCAGTGGATGAGGTTGAGCCTGGCCTTCGGCGCCCGCTCGATCTCGGCAAGCGTCGCATCGCCCGACCAGTTGCCGACCACGCGCAGGCCCATTTCCTCGAGCAGGATGCGGGAAGCCCAGGCATCGCCGCCGATATTGTAGTCGCCGATGATGTTGACGTCGTAGGCGCCGGTCTCGAATTCGGCATGCTTGTCTTCGCCGGAGAACACCCAGTCGCGGATCGCGTCATTGGCGATGTGGTGGCCGAGGGACTGCGACACGCCGCGGAAACCCTCGCAACGGACGGGCACGATCGTCTTGTCATGCTCCTTTTTCTTCTTGCGCGAGACGGCTTCGATGTCGTCGCCGATGAGGCCGATCGGACACTCGGACTGGATCGTCACGCCGTTGTTCAGCGGAAAGAGCGCCTGGATTTCGTCGATGACCTTTTCGAGCTTTTTGTCGCCGCCGAAGACGATGTCCTTCTCCTGGAAATCGGAGGTGAACTGCATGGTGACGAAGGTGTCGATGCCGGTCGTGCCGATGTAGTAATTGCGGCGCTGGGACCAGGAATACTGGCCGCAGCCGACCGGACCGTGGCTGATGTGGACCATGTCCTTGACCGGTCCCCAGACCACGCCCTTGGACCCGGCATAGGCGCAGCCGCGGATGGTCATCACGCCCGGAATGGACTTGATGTTGGATTTCACGTCGCACTCGGAAAGAGCCTTGCCCTCTTCCGCGTCGACCTCGTCGCCCGCCTTGGCGACGTTCAGATGCTTCTTGCGGCGCTTGGCCGTCTTGTCCGGATAATGCGACAGCACTTCCTCGATGAGCTTTTCATGGAGTCCGCTGTCGTTTTCATAATCGAGGCTCATGGCTTGCGATCCCTCGCTGGTGGCGGCGTGCCGCCGTTTCGACTGGAGCGCCGGGTCAAGGCCGGCGCCCGGTTGAATCCTTCGCTCAATGAGCCGCGGCCGAGGCTTCCTTGGCCTGAAGCTCGGCGAGCATCTGTTCGTCGGTCTTCATGATGCCGAAGGCGAGCAGCATGTCTTCGAGCTCCTCCATCGTGATCGGGGTCGGGATGGTGCCCTTGCCCGAATTGTTATGGATCTTCTCGGCGAGCTGCCGGTATTCCTGGGCCTGCTGGGAGTTCGGCGCGTATTCGATGACCGTCTGCTTGCGCAGTTCCGCGTGCTGGACGATGTTGTCGCGAGGCACGAAGTGGATCAGCTTGGAGTTCAGACGCGCCGCGAGAGCCTCGGCAAGGTCGAGTTCGCGGTCGGTCTGGCGCTCGTTGCAGATCAGCCCGCCGAGGCGCACGCCGCCGGAATTGGCATATTTCAGGATGCCCTTGGCGATGTTGTTGGCGGCGTAGAGCGCCATCATCTCGCCGGACATGACGATGTAGATTTCCTGCGCCTTGTTCTCGCGGATCGGCATCGCGAAGCCGCCGCACACGACGTCGCCGAGGACGTCGTAGGACACATAGTCGACGTCGTCGTAGGCACCGTTTTCCTCGAGGAAGTTGATCGAGGTGATGACCCCGCGGCCGGCACAGCCGACGCCCGGTTCCGGGCCGCCGGACTCGACGCACTTGATGCCCTTGTAGCCGATCTTCAGAACATCTTCGAGTTCCAGGTCCTCGACGGAGCCTTCCTGGGCGGCAAGCGACAGAACGGTGTCCTGGGCCTTGGAGTTGAGGATGAGACGGGTGGAGTCGGCCTTCGGGTCGCAGCCGACGATAAGGATCTTCTGACCCAGATCGACAAGTGCCGCGAGCGTATTCTGGGAGGTGGTCGACTTTCCGATGCCGCCTTTCCCGTAAAATGCGATCTGACGCAAACCTGACATGTTCATTCCTTCCTTGGCTGAAGCGTCCGCGGCCTCTCCCGCGGGGCTGAATATCGGATGGGTCGGCTCGACCGCCGCCGCTTTCTCCGTTTCAAGACCCGTGCCAACTCGGAAGGCTGATTGCAGTATCTAGATTTTTCTCTTTTGAATCATATCGTTAGCCTTTCCGACCGGCGAAACTTGGCCACGACATCGCTCTGTCGCAGACGCGACAAACCCGACAGGGCTCGACGTTTTTGTAGGAAGCCGACAGCTCCTGTCGAATTGAAGACGTTGTCGCAAAGCCGACAAGACGGAATTCCACCATGTGATTGTTATTCCAATGTCTTTTTCTCTGGCATGGCTGATGCATAGTGTTTCGCGTCGTCCTGCAAAACGGAGAAACGTGCCATGATCACTCTGACCGAGAATGCCATTTCCGCCGTCAAGTCCGCCCTGTCGAAGGCTGCCGAGCCCGCCGAAGGGCTTCGCATCATGGTCGAAGCCGGCGGCTGTGCCGGCTTCAAATACATGATGGGTTTGGAATCGACCGTCCGACACGGCGACGCGGTGATCGACGCCGATGGAGTCAAGGTCTTCGTCGACGACCGCTCCCAGCCACATGTCGCCGGCATGACCATCGATTTCGTCACCGGCCTCGAATCCTCCGGCTTCGTCTTCGACAATCCCAATGCCGCGGATAAATGCGCCTGCGGCAAGTCCTTCAGCTGAGCGAGGGACGGCGATGCCGGAACAAAGCCGCGCCACGCGCATCACACTATTCGACGGCCTCGGCGGCCGCTCTTCACCCGCCGCGCCACGCCCACTGCCGGCAATCGTGACGACAACGCCGGAACCCCAGCCCGCGGCGCACGGAGTTCCCGATGGTCCGGACCTCAGGGCGGCCCTGATCGCCCGTCGGCGCCCGCTGATCGAGGCCGCGCTGGAGACGATCCGCCCGAACCTCAGGCGTGACGGTGGCGATTGCCAGTTGGTCAGGATCGAGGGAGATGCGGTCTTCGTGCGGCTGACCGGCGCCTGTGTCGGGTGCCAGCTCGCCTCGGTGACCGTCGCCGGTGTCCGCCAAAGACTGGTCGAAGCAGTCGGAATGCCGCTGCGGGTCATTCCCGTCGAGTGAGGGTGATCGCAATGCGCACCGTCTATCTGGACCATAACGCCACGACGCGGATCGATCCGGCGGTTGTCGAGGCGATGCTGCCCTTTTTCAGCGAGAGTTTCGGCAACCCTTCGTCGCACCATGCCGTCGGCGAGGCGGCGGCAGGTGCCGTGCGCAAGGCGCGGCGCCAGGTCCAGACCCTTATCGGCGCCGCGCAAGACAGCGAGATCGTCTTCACATCCGGCGGCACGGAGAGCGACAATACCGCCCTTCTCAGCGCACTTGCGGCCCTTGCCCCGCGCAACGAAATCATCGTGTCTGCCGTCGAGCACCCGGCCGTCCTGACGCTCTGCGAACGGCTGGAGGCGGAGGGACGCGCCCGGGTGCACCGCATTCCCGTCGACCGCTACGGCCGCATCGATGTCGCGGCCTACGAGCACGCTTTGTGCGAACGCACCGCCGTCGTCTCGTTCATGTGGGCGAACAACGAGACCGGCACGCTCTTCCCCGTCGAAACCCTCGCCGGGAAGGCGAAAGCCGCCGGCGCCCTCTTCCACTCCGACGCGGTGCAGGCGGCGGGGCGGGTACCGATCCGGGTGGAAGAAACCTCCATTTCCATGATGAGCCTTTCCGCTCACAAGATCGCCGGGCCGAAGGGTATCGGCGCTCTCTATGTTCGGCGTAAGACGCCGTTTTATCCCCTGATCCTCGGCGGCCGGCAGGAACGCAACCGCCGCGGTGGAACAGAGAACGTGCCGGCGATCGTCGGCTTCGGCGAAGCGGCCGATCGCGCCGCATCGAGACTGGAAAGCGAAGCGGCGCGGATGAAGGCGCTGCGCGACCGGCTGGAACAGGGCCTGCTGGGCGCGGTCCCCGGCGCCCGCGTCAACGGCGATCCGATGGCGCGGCTCGCGAACACCTGCAACATCGCCTTCGAGGATGTCGACGGCGATGGTCTCCTGGCGCTGCTTGCGCGCGAAGGCATTGCCTGTTCTTCCGGCTCGGCCTGTTCCGCCGGCTCCATGCAGCCGAGCCATGTCCTGCAGGCGATGGCCGTACCGGCGAGCCACCTCGGCGGCGCCGTCCGCTTTTCTCTCGGACGGGACAACGACGAAAGCGATATCGACCACGTGCTCGCCGTGCTGCCGCAGCTGGTGATGCGGCTGAGGCAACCCGCCGGCGCGCGGAAGGTCGCACGGACCGGATGATGAAAGAGACCATGATGGGATCACCCAACCACCCCGCCGTCTTTCTCAACGACACGACCCTTCGTGACGGCGAGCAGACGCCGGGCGTCGCCTTCTCCGTGGCCGAGAAGGCGGCGATTGCCGAAGCGATCGCCGCGGCCGGCGTTCCGGAAATCGAGGCAGGCACGCCGGCCATGGGCGAGGAAGAGATCGCGGCGATCCGCGCCATCGTGGCGCGCCGACTGCCGCTGCGGGTCATGGCCTGGTGCCGCATGACCGACGAGGACCTCGACGCCGCGCTGAAGACCGGCGTCGAGGCAGTCAACCTCTCGCTGCCCGCCTCCGATCTCCAGCTTTCCGCCAAGCTGGGGATCGGGCGCGGCGAAGCCCTCGACCGGATCGGGCGCATGACGCGCCGCGCCGTGTCCCTCGGGCTTTTCGTCGCCATAGGGTGCGAGGACGCCTCGCGCGCTGACCCTGACCATCTGCGGGACGTCGCCGCTGTCGCCGCCGCGGCTGGAGCACAACGGCTGCGCCTTGCCGATACGGTCGGCATCCTCGACCCCTTCTCCACGATGGCGCTCGTCCAGCCGCTGGCGGAGGCCGGCCTGATCGACGTCGAATTCCACGCCCACGACGACTTCGGGCTGGCGACCGCCAATACCTTGGCCGCCTTCCGCGCCGGGGCGAAACATCTTTCCGTCACCGTCTCCGGGCTTGGCGAGCGCGCCGGAAACGCCGCGCTCGAAGAGGTTGCGGCAATCCTGGCGCTGAAAGAGGCCGTCGTGACCGGAATAGACCTCTCGGCGCTGAAGGACCTCGCCGAACTGGTCGCCCGCTGTTCGGGACGTCGACTGCCGCCCTCACAGGCAATCACCGGAGGCGACGTCTTCACGCACGAATCCGGCATCCACGTCGCAGGCCTCCTCAACGACCCGCGCACCTATCAGGGCCTTGATCCGGAACCTTTCGGGCGCGGTCACGAGATCGCCATCGGCAAGCATTCCGGGGCAAAAGCGCTTGCCTACGTGCTGGCGGACCACGACCGCGGGTGCGAACCGGCGATCCTGGCAAGGCTGATGCCCGAGATTCGCCGCCGCGCGGTGATGACGAAAAAGCCGGTGCCCCCCGAAGTGCTGCTCGAACTCTACGACCGGACGGCGACGCATCAGGACCGGGAGGACCAGCCATGTCGTTCGTGATGCGCACCGGACGAGGGTCGGCCGCCGCCGGCAGAGCGACGATCGACTCCGACCGACCGAAAGAGGGGCCGCCGGCGCCAAAGTCGCTGCTGCGGCTTGTTCTGGACGACATCGCCTGCGTGAAGGCCCGTGACCCGGCCGCGCGTTTCGCGCTCGAAATCCTGCTGACCTACCCGGGCGTACACGCCATCATCTGGCATCGTCTGTCCCACGTGTTGTGGCGGAAACGACTGCGTTTTCCCGCGCGCCTGCTCTCCTGGCTGTCACGCCTCCTCACCAATATCGACATCCATCCGGGAGCCGCCATCGGCGAGCGCTTCTTCATCGACCACGGCGCGGGTGTGGTGATCGGCGAGACCGCCGAAATCGGTGACGACGTGACGCTCTACCACGGCGTGACCCTCGGCGGCACGTCCTGGACGCCCGGCAGACGGCATCCGACGCTCGGCGACGGCGTCCTCGTCGGGGCCGGCGCCAAGGTCCTGGGCCCGATCACGATCGGTGCCGGTTGCCGCATCGGGGCCAATTCCGTGGTGATCGAGGATGTCGCGCCCGGGATGACGGTCATCGGCATACCCGGTCGGGTGGTGAAGCCGGCGCAGGAACGACGAAGGTCCGGCGACCGCCGCATCGACCTCGAACATCACCTGATGCCCGACCCCGTCGGCGAAGCCATCGCGGCACTCGTCGACCGCATCGATTTCCTCGAGGTTCGCCTCGCCCGTTTGCAGGCGCGGACGAACCTTTCCCCGCTGACCGATGTCTCGGTCACATCCATTACAAATGCACCGGAACCCGCAGGAGCCCCCCATGAGTGACTGTTCGTCCAATTCCCGCCCGATCGACGTCGACAACATCCTCGAACGTCTGCGCGGCCTGTCCTCTGCCGAGGACTTCTTTCACACCCTCGGCATCCTCTACGATGGCCGGGTGCTGAACGTCGCGCGGCTGCACATCCTGAAACGCATGGGCCAGTATCTCGCGGAGGAGGATTTCGAAGGCCTTCCCGACCGGGTGATCGCGGCCCGCGCCCGTTCGACGCTGGAGCGCGCCTATTCAGACTTCGAGAGTGCCTCGCCGCTTTCGCAGCGCGTCTTCAAGGTACTGAAGGAGCACGATCCGGAGAAGCCCGCGGAAAAACGTGGCGCCTTCGTCTCCTTCGACGCCGCTCTGAAGCCGTTTGCCGAACAATAGGCCTGGTGCCCTTCCCGAGGCGGCACGTCCTTTCGACATCCGCCTGCGCCGGACCCGAGACGACACGATGCGACAAGACAGTGTCAAGAACCCGACAAAACGTTCGACCACGACGGATGATGGAGACGGGAATGAAGAGATATCAAAGGGTTATTCTTCGATCAGCGACATGGCACGGATTATGCTGCTGCATCTGCGTAACCTTTGAAGAAACCTGATGGAGGTGCGCGGCATGCATATCGTCGTCTGTATCAAGCAAGTGCCGGATTCGGCGCAGATCCGCGTCCATCCGGTGACCAACACCATCATGCGGCAGGGCGTCCCGACGATCATCAACCCCTTCGACCTGTTTTCCCTGGAGGAGGCGTTGCGGATGCGAGACGCCCACGGCGGCGAGGTCACCGTGCTGACCATGGGCCCGCCGATGGCCGCAGATGCGCTGCGGAAGGCCCTGACCTTCGGGGCGGATCGCGGCGTGCTGCTCACCGACCGCTTCTTTGCCGGCTCCGACACGCTGGCCACGTCCTTTGCGCTGTCCGCGGCGATCGAAAAGATCGGCCAGGTCTACGGCAAGCCGGACGTGATCTTTGCCGGAAAGCAGACGATCGACGGCGACACCGCGCAGGTGGGACCGGGCATCGCCAAGCGTCTCGACCTCCTGCAACTGACCTATGTCGCAAAGATCGCGTCCGTCGACCCCGAGACACGGGCGATCACCGTCGAACGGCGGGCGGAAGGCGGCACGCAGGTCCTACAGACGAGACTGCCCTGTCTCGTCACCATGCTCGAGGGTTCGAACGAAATCCGCCGCGGGACGCTCGATGATGCGTTACGGGCCGCCCGGGCTGAAATCGTCACCTGGAGTGCCACCGACGCGGGGATCGAAGACCTGACCAAATGCGGCCTGCGTGGATCGCCGACCGTGGTGAAACGGGTCTTTGCACCGACGGCCCGTCAGGAGAAGGCGACGACGATCGGAGAACCGGGGGACAGCGCGCGCGATCTCGCCGACAACCTGATCGCGGAAATCTTCGCCCGCAAACCCGCGCTCGAAGGGGCTCTCGCGGCCGCCGGCTGCGCCGCATAGGAAAGATGAGGACATCATGACCGAAGAGGCCAAGAAACCCGCAGCACCCGCCGCCGGACGCGCCGGCATGAAGAAGGAACTGCCCGAGCACTTCAAGTCCTACAAGCATGTCTGGGTGGCGATCGAAATGGAACGCGGCCAGGTGCATCCGGTATCCTACGAACTCCTCGGCTGCGGCCGCACGCTCGCCGACAAGCTCGGCGTGCAACTGGCCGGCGCGGTGATCGGACCGCCGGGAGAAGCGACTTGGCATGCCGTGGCAGAGGCCTTCGCCTACGGTGCCGACATGGTCTATCTGGTCGAGGATCCGATCCTCAAGGACTATCGCAACGAGCCCTATTCGAAGGCGCTGACGGACCTGGTCAACACCTATCAACCGGAAATCCTCCTGCTCGGTGCAACCACGCTTGGCCGCGACCTCGCCGGCTCGGTCGCCACGACGCTGAAGACGGGTCTTACCGCCGATTGTACCGAACTCGACGTCGATGACGACAAGTCGCTCGCGGCCACCCGCCCGACCTTCGGCGGCTCCCTGCTCTGCACAATCTACACGCTGAATTTCCGCCCCCAGATGGCGACAGTTCGCCCGCGGGTCATGCCGATGCCCGAGCGCCAGGACCGGCCCGTCGGCCGCGTCATCCAGCACAAGCTGTCGATGATGGAGGAAGACATCGTCACCAAGGTCCTGAGCTTCATTCCCGACAGCCAGTCTGCCAAGGTCAACCTCGCCTATGCCGACATCGTCGTGGCCGGCGGGCTCGGGCTCGGGGCGGCCGAGAATTTTCAGCTGATCCGCAACCTCGCCTCGACGCTCGGCGCGGAATACGGCTGCTCGCGGCCGGTCGTGCAGAAGGGCTGGATGCCGTCCGAACGCCAGATCGGCCAGACCGGCAAGACGATCCGTCCGAAGCTCTATATCGCGGCCGGCATCTCCGGGGCGATCCAGCACCGGGTGGGCGTCGAGGGCGCCGACCTGATCGTCGCGATCAACACAGACCCCAATGCCCCGATCTTCGACTTCGCCCATGTCGGCATCGTCACCGACGCGGTGCGCCTTCTTCCTGCCCTCACCGAGGCGTTCATCCGCCGCCTTTCGCCCCACAACCGCGACAAGCTCGCCAGCTGACGGAGATGCGACCATGATCGAGGAGAAATTCGATGCCATCGTCATCGGGGCCGGCATGTCCGGCAATGCCGCCGCCTATACGCTGGCAAGCCGCGGGCTGAAGGTGCTGCAGCTGGAGCGAGGCGAATATGCCGGTTCGAAGAATGTCCAGGGGGCGATCATGTATGCCTCGATGCTGGAGAAGATCATTCCGGACTTCCGGGAGGATGCGCCGCTCGAGCGGCACCTCGTCGAACAGCGGTTCTGGATGATGGACGACAGCTCGCACACCGGCATGCACTACCGCTCCAACGACTTCAACGAGGAGAAGCCGAACCGCTACACGATCATCCGCGCTCAGTTCGACAAGTGGTTTTCCTCCAAGGTCAAGGAAGCCGGCGCGACGGTGCTGTGCGAAACGACTGTGACCGAACTTGCCCGCGATACCAGCGGCAAGGTGATCGGCGTTCACACCGACCGCCGGGGCGGCGCGATCTTCGCCGACGTGGTGGTGCTCGCCGAAGGCGTGAACGGCCTGCTCGGAACCCGCGCCGGCCTGCGCGACATGCCGAGGCCGGAAACGGTGGCGCTCGCCGTCAAGGAAATGCACTTCCTGCCGGAGGAAGTGATCTGTCAGCGCTTCGGGCTGACCGGCAATGAAGGCTGCGTGATCGAAGCCGCCGGCACCTTCTCGCAGGGCATGACGGGGCTGGCCTTCCTTTACACTAACAGGGAGTCGATCTCGCTCGGTGTCGGTTGCCTGGTCTCCGATTATGCGAAGACCATGGAAAGCCCCTATGCCTTGCTGGAGGAATTCAAGAACCATCCCTCTGTGAAACCCCTGCTGGCAGGCTCCGAAGTCAAGGAATATGCCGCGCATCTGATCCCGGAGGGTGGATACAAGGCGATCCCGCAGCTCTTCGGCGACGGTTGGGTCGTGGTCGGCGATGCCGCCCAGCTCAACAATGCGGTCCATCGCGAAGGCTCCAACCTCGCCATGACCTCCGGCCGGATCGCGGCGGAGGCGATCTTCCAGGTGAGGAGCAGACGCGATCCGATGACGGCGGAAAACCTGAGCCTCTACAAGAAGATGCTGGATGACTCGTTCGTGGTGAAGGACCTGAAGAAGCACAAGGATATGCCCGCCCTGCTGCACACCAACTCGCACAACTTCTTCATGACCTATCCGCAGCTGATGTCGACGGCGGCGCAGAATTTCCTGCGCGTCGACGGTACGCCGAAGATCGACAAGGAGAGGGCGACCGTTGCCCAGTTCGTCAAGAGCCGCAGCCGCTGGGGCATGGTCTCCGACGCCGTGAGACTCGCTTTCGCCTGGCGCTAACGGGGCGCGAAGGCTGCTTGCGAGACGCAACAACCGACAACGAGGAGTACCTAAATGACCATTGCCATCAAGGACGTCCGGGTCGAGGACAAGCTGTTCCAGAACCGCTATCTGGTCGACGTCGGCCGGCCGCATATCACGGTGCGCCCGCACGAGACGCCGAGCCCGGCGCTTCTGGCGCTCACAAGGGTCTGCCCTGCCAAGTGCTACGAGCAGAACGACAAGGGCCAGGTGGAGATCACCGCCGACGGCTGCATGGAATGCGGCACCTGCCGGGTTCTCTGCGAGGCATCCGGCGAGATCGAATGGAACTACCCGCGCGGCGGCTACGGCGTGCTCTTCAAGTTCGGCTGACGTCCACGCCCCGAAAACGGGCGAGCCGGCTCCGAACCGAATTGACAAAGGGCGACGTCGGCGTAAGCTGATTTGCCATATAACAAGAGACGGTTTGGGGAGGTTGCCCTTGGAACAATCCGGCCTGGGATAGTCCAAGAGGTCTTCAGATGAACCGCTATGTCGAACATGTCAGTCCGCCCGGCAGGGAATCCGGCCCGTCGGATGCTGCCATTCGATCGAGCCGCCGCGCCACCATTTCCCTGAGCGGCATCTACGAAATCTCCAAGGTGCTCGCCGAGCCCGCCCGCCTGGAGATCACGCTCGCCAACGTCGTCAACATCCTCTCCTCCTTCCTGCAGATGCGGCATGGTGCCCTGATCGTTCTCGACGACGGCGGCCTGCCCGAGATCATCGCCACCGCCGGCTACTTTCACAAACCGGACGAGAGCCATTTCATGCCGATCCCGCAAGCGGTCATCGACCAGATCGTAGCGACGGCGACCCCGCTGGTCATTGCCGATACGAGCAAGTCCGAGCTCTTCGCCGAGGAGGGTGAGCCGGGAGTGTGTCTCATCGGCGTCCCGGTCAAGGCCAATCACACCGTTCTCGGAACGCTGTCGATCGATCGCTCCGGCAAGGACGGTACCGATTTCACCCTCGATGACGACATGCGTTTTCTCACGATGGTCGCCAATCTCGCCGGGCAGACGATCCGCCTTCACCGGATCCTCAGCGAGGACCGGCAACGGCTGATCGACGAGCAGCGTCGGATCGAGAAGGCCTTCGGCGACGGCGCAGAGACATGGCCGCGCCGTTCGAACGCCAGGAACAGCCACATCGTCGGCGAAAGCCCGTCCGTCAAAAACGTGCTCGACACCATCAACATCGTCGCCAGGACCAATTCCACCGTTCTCCTGCGCGGCGAGAGCGGCACCGGCAAGGAACTGTTTGCGCAAACCATCCATGATCTTTCGCCGCGGCACGACAAGCCCTTCGTCAAGCTCAACTGCGCGGCCCTTCCCGAAACCGTGCTCGAGTCGGAGCTTTTCGGACACGAGAAGGGTGCCTTCACTGGGGCGACCAACCAACGGGTCGGGCGGTTCGAGCTTGCCCATGGCGGCACGCTGCTGCTCGATGAGATCGGCGAGATTTCCGCCGCCTTCCAGGCGAAGCTGCTGCGCGTGCTGCAGGAAGGTGAGTTCGAACGCGTCGGCGGCAACAAGACGCTGAAGGTGGACGTGCGGCTGATCTGCGCAACCAACCGCGACCTAGAAGATGCCGTCCGCAAGGGCGAGTTTCGGGCCGATCTCTATTACCGCATCAGCGTCGTGCCGGTGACCCTGCCGCCGCTCCGGGAAAGGCCGGGCGACATCCCGCGCCTTGCAGAGGAATTCCTTCGCCGCTTCAATCGTCAGAACAGCCGGCGCCTCAGCTTCAGCAAGATGTCGCTCGACCTCATCTCCCGGTGCTACTTCCCCGGCAATGTGCGGGAGCTGGAGAACTGCGTGCAGCGGACGGCGACGTTGACCCGGGCCGAGGTCATCGGACCGAACGACTTCGCGTGCAGCAGCGGCCAGTGTCTTTCCGCCCTCCTCTGGAAGGGCAACGGCAAGGTTCCGCACAATGCGATCGACATGCTCGCGAGCGGGCACATCCTGCCGGCCGGCACGCCAATACCGACCGTTCCCCCGGTGAGACCCGCCGCCGCATACGATGGCGGCGACAGTGACCCGGACATCGTGAACCATGCGGCGAACGGCGGTCGGCTGACCGAACGCGAGCGTCTGATCGAGGCGATGGACCGTTCAGGCTGGGTGCAGGCGAAAGCGGCCCGCATTCTCGGCCTGACGCCGCGGCAGGTTGGTTACGCGCTGCGCCGCCACGACATCCCGGTCAAGAAGTTCTGAGCGCCCCGCCGTCCGAAGGTTCGGGCGCGGGCTCGGCGCCGATGACGAGATTGATCGCATCCGGCAAGGGCATGTCGATGAGGGTGATGCCGTTCGCAATGAGAAACCGGCGCTCGTTCCTCGTCAATTCGGCTCCGCTCATCACGGCGTAGTGCGGCCCCTTCGACCGCTTGATGATCTGGCGCGCATAGGTGCGCAGCATCTGGTCGTCGAAGCGGCAGCCGAGAAAGACAAACCCGAGAGAACCGCGGCGATCCCGGACGACCTCGGGGATCGGCGTCTGGATGTCGATCTCGGTCAGAACCTCGACATAGTCGGAATCCGCCACGAGGAAATTGCCCGCGGGACGTGCCGAACCGTGGGGCTCGTAAAGGATCGTGGCCGCTGTGGAAGCGGCGGGATCGTCGGTCGCATTGCCGTCGGCGCCGTAGATCCGCGTCCAGATGTCCCGAACCTCGCCGGCGCGGGTGATCCCCTGGATACTGGCGAAATCCGTCCGCCCGCTGTCCCCGAGTGCGGCCCGCATGGCGCCGTCATACCAGCTGTCGACGATGAGCGGCAGGGCGAGCCCCGCCAGCCAGCGGTGCAGCGCCGCCGGCTGCGGTTCGGCGGAAAAGATCTCGGCCATCCACGCCTTCAGCGTGTTCCTGTGCCTGCGCTGCTCGATATGCTGGGCGACCGACCACATGTTGGTGCGGATGCGCGAAGGCGCCGGTGCCCGCAAATGGAGCGCTGCCGCAACCTCTTCCGGCGCCGCCGGCACGCGCCGTTCACCGGCTTGCAGCGCGACAAGGCCCGGTCCAAGAAAGGGTACAAGCACGCCGCGCCTCAGGCCTTGCCCGACATCGAGAAGCGCCTTTTCGGCGGCCTCCTCCGACACAACGAACAGGAAGTCCTCGTGCAATATCGCGTTCATGGCATCGATCCTTTGTCTTCGCGGGTTCCGTTATTCGTCGTCTCCGAGCTTGCGCGCCTCGACGGTGATCGGCAGCCGGGTATCGGCCGGCATCGGCGGAAGATCGAGACGCCAGCCGTTCTTCAGCGTGACGACGCCGCCCCAGAGGTCCTCCGTCTCGGCCCGGACGATCGGCTCCTCGAGATCCTTCTTCGGCACATAGGCGGAAAAGCCGCGCTCGGACTTGCGGATCATGACCTTCATCTTTCGTCTCTCCCGATGCTGCCAGCTTCCAGAATTTCGGAACGGTCGAGGCTGGCAAGCTCCCGCGCCCGCATGCCGACCAGGGTGCCCCTGTCCACCCACTCGACCGAGTAGATGTAGAACTGCTGCAGGAAGGTGCCGATGTCGCGGACGTAGCCGACATCCCCCTTGCGGACGAGGTTTTCGCCGATGTCCTTGCCGGGATAGGTGCCGTCGTTGCGCACATGCCGGGTAGCCCGCACCCGCTCACCGGGCCGGAACACCGGCGCCCTTCGGATTTCGATCTCCTCTTCACGCCCAAGACCCATGGAGCCCTATCCTTTCCCGTCTTTCGTCCTCTCCCGTGCGAGTTCCCGCACGGCCTCGTCCTCGTCCTGCAGGAACGGAGGGAGCTCATTGACAGCGATCCGCTCGGCAACCGCATAGCGCACGCGAAAATCCGGGTCGGCGGCCAGAAGATGAAGCCGTGCCGGCTCCAGCCTTCGGGCGACCTCGATCCGCACCAGCGGCTCCGGATCGGCAACGAGCGCGGGCAGATGCATGAGTGGTACCCGGCGGGCCGCCTCACGGCGGATGTCGGGCTCGGGATCGTCGATAAGCCCGACGAGCAGGGCCGCGTTTGCCGAACGGGCTGCGCTCAGCCTCACCTGGTAGTCGGGGTCGCCGAGCAGCGGCACCAGATCTTCTCCCGCGAGCCGGCGGGCGAGCGCGATCCGCACACGGCGATCCGGGTCCGACCGCAAGGCGAGCACGCGGGTCGCCGGCAGCCTGATCGCGGCCATGGCACGCACGTCGGGCTCGACATCGGAGAGAAGCGGTAGCAGCCTGAACGGCGACGCATAGCGGGCGGCAATGCTGCGCACCTCGAAGAACGGATGATCGAGGTAGCTGTCTGCGAGGCCCGGATTGATCGAGAAGAAGCGGTCGATCCGGCGCGCGCGCAAGTCCCTGACACAGGCGCGACCGAGATCGCAAAGACCGGAGACACGGTTTTCCTCGTGCGGACAGTCGAGGCACGAAACCGGGTTACCGAGCCAGTCGATCGCCGGCGGCGCGTCGTCATCCTCCATCGGCTGGAGCCCACTCTTGTCCATACAGTCTCTCCGGGTTTGCCGGGCGGAACCCGACCGGAAACGGGGGCCCGGCCGTCGCCACGGGGAGTCAAGGTCCCTGGGCGACGGCCGTGTTTCCCACCTGACGGGCATCAGGCCGGAACGCAGGTCTTCGGCACCGGACAGATCGCGGCGCATTGCTGGGTCTCGAAATATCCCTCGCATTCGGTGCACTTGTTCGGGTCGATGACATAGGTCTCGCCCTTGAATTTGATTGCCCCGGTCGGGCACTCGAACTCACAGGCGGAACACTGGGTGCACTGCGATGCGATAATCTTGAAGGCCATTTTCGACTCTCCTGTCGGCTGCTTCGGTCACGGATTTCAAAAAGGTCAGGCACTCTCGGCGAGAAGCTCCAGGCCAAATTCGGCGGCGTAGAGCGCGGCGATCGCGGTCTCGATGTAGTCATACCCGTAGGCATCGGTGGCGCGGATGCCGGCGGTGCTGAGGCTGTCCTTCGGGCAATCGCCGATCTTGGCGCAAAGCACGACGTCGATGCCCTCCAGCGCGTCGATGACGCCGTCGAGCGTGGCATCCTCGCCGAAGCCTCCCATGCAATACTGGTCGACCTTGCGGTGCCCGACGAAGACGATGCCTTTCGGCGACGCCTCGTAGACCTGGAACTCTCTTGCATGGCCGAAATGTTCGTTGACACGGCCGCCGCCCTTGGTTGCCACGGCAACCAGCAGGGCGCCGGTAGCCTCGGTTTCTACAACCGTGCTGAGGGCTGCCTGCTTGGCAGCGACGTGATCGCCCCGCTCGCGCGCCACCACCTCGCGGTAGGTTTCGCGCGTGGAAGGATCATAGGTGACCTCCTCGGGGATCTGGTCGAGGGTGAATTCCTGGCCGCGGTCTTCGCCGAGCAGGCCGACCGCGTCGGCCCGACACTGGCGGCAGTGGCGCATGAGCTTGGCGCCGCCTTCGAGCTTGTCCTGCAGGGCTTTCAGCTCCATGGCCTTCGGCCCTCGCTGTCCGGTGAGCCCGAAATGCGTGCCGTGCGCCGGATCGGAAATGAGTGGCATGACATTGTGGAGGAAGGCGCCGCGTTCCTTGACCCATTTGTTCACCTCGATGAGGTGCTCGTCGTTGACCCCGGGGATCATGACCGAATTGATCTTGGTCAGGATGCCGCGGGCGGTCAGCATTTCCAGTCCGAGCATCTGCCTCTCGTGCAGGATCTGGGACGCCTCGAGGCCGGTGTAGCGGCGGTTCCTGTAGAAGATCCATGGATAGATCTTCGTTCCGATCTCGGGATCGACCATGTTGATGGTGATCGTCACGTGATCGACGTTCATCTCGGCGAGCTCGTCGACATGATCGGGCAGCGCCAGCCCGTTCGTCGAAATGCAGAGCTTGATGTCGGGGATATCTCGCGACACCTCCTCGAAAGTCGTCCGGGTCTTCCTCCAGTCGTAGCAGGCATCGCCCGGTCCCGCGATCCCCAGGACGGAAAGCTGCGGCACTTCGTTCGCGACGGCAATCACCTTGCGACGGGCCTGATCCGGCGTCAGCTTCTCCGAAACGACGCCCGGTCGGCTCTCGTTGGCACAGTCGTATTTGCGATTGCAGTAGTTGCACTGGATATTGCAGGCGGGCGCCACCGCCACATGCATGCGGGCAAAATAGTGGTGCGCTTCCTCCGAATAGCACGGATGGTCCTTGATCTTCTCCCAGACGGCCGGATCCATGTCGTCGGGCTTCGCCGAGGAGCCGCAAGACGACGATGAGCAACCGCCGGAGGCGGCCTTGGCGAGCAGAGCCTCCATGGAGGAGGCAGAGGCGAGGCTTTCCAGGGAGATGATGGGTGCGGACATCGTTTGCTCCGTGCGCTCTGTTTTCGACGAGCAATACGACGCAAGTGCCGTGCCAGGATATTTCCCAATTGAATTTCAATAGCTTGAAAGATTACCCCCTTTTCCGCACCCGTCTGCTTGACGACGATCTTGTCGGATGGCCGACAAAACGTGGCGAACCGGACAACAAGCGGCGCCACCTGCGCATGTCGGCCTTCCCGGTTGACTTGCATCAAAACGTCGCAGACAACCGTCCGATATACTTTAGCAATTCCGAAAGCGAGGAACGTCAGGGAACACGATCTTCTACAGATGCAGCCGGGACACGAGAGCCGGCAAAGCTGACGCTCACGCATGTGCCAGAGGGAGGAATGGCAGATGGTACCGAAGACGGCATCCCGCGCAAAGGACGGGTATCGTCCTGAAAATTTCCATGAGCGTCTCCACCCCGATCCGTGCACTTCAGCGCGTGTTCGCCGGATCTCGCCATGGCGGCGTGCCCTTCGTTTCATCGCGACGCTCGCGATCAGTTCTGCCGGCCTGACGACATCTCATGTCGCCGCTCAGGAAGCATTGCAGCCGGGGGAAGCCGTCGTCACACGCTTCTCCGGAACCGTCGATGACGCCGGCCGCCGGATCATCGACACGAACGGGGCCTCGGCCAGCATCCTCGACCTGCGGCAACCAGGCGGCCCGCCGATCGGCGCACACTGGTTCAACGAGAGCCAGCGTGCGGCCGTCACTGCCGGCGACATCGGTCAGGTGTTCGGTGTGGCGCTCGACGATGCCACACCGCCAAACATCTACCTGACCGCGACGGCCGCCTTCGGCCTGCACCGCAATGCCGACAATTCCGGCTGGATGACAGGCATGTGGGGCGCAGGCGGCGGGCCCGGCACCGTCTGGAAACTCGATGCCGCGAATGGCTACCGACCGCAGGTCTTCGCCGAGATCACTCTTAGCGGGCGCGCGAACTCCGCAGCAGCCCTCGGCAACATCGCCTTCGATCCGCAAAACCGGCAGCTTTACGTTTCCGACCTCGAGACGGGCATGATCCACCGCCTCCGCCTCACCGACGGTGCCGATCTCGGCACCTTCGACCATGGCGTCGCAGGGCGTACCGGCTTTCTCGACGTAACGACGGGCGAATTCCGCTCGCTGCCGGAGGTCTCCTTCGACCCCGCCACGTCGGCCCATATCTCCGACTGCTCGAGCGGCGACTTCTCCCGCACGCCCTCCTGCTGGAACCTCGCCGACTTCCGCCGCCGGATCTGGGGCCTCGGTGTCCGCATGGAACCGGGGACAGGTTCCGCGCGGCTCTACTACGCAGTGTGGGGAAGCCAGGGCTTCGGTAACCCCGACTATGCCGCCGCCGAAGACGACGACCGACGCAATGCGATCTGGTCGGTCGGCATCGCCGCGGACGGCAGTTTCGACGGCGGCGGCGTGCGCCGCGAGTTCTTCCTGCCCGATTTCTTCCGCTCGCCGGAAGCCATCGCCCGGGCGGGCCGCAGCCACCCGGTTTCCGACATCGCCTTCCCGGCCGTTGGCGATCAGGCCGTGATGCTTGTTGCCGAACGCGGCGGCATGCGCAATCTCGGCCTCGCCGCCGACGATGCCTTCGCCTATCCGCATGAGGCGCGCGTCCTGCGCTACGAGCTGACTGAAGCAGGTTCCTGGCGCGGAGCCGGACGCTACGACGTCGGCTACTACGATCGCAGCGAGGACGGCCCGCCCTATATACGCGCGAACGCCGCTGGCGGCGTGTCCTTCGGACCCGGCTACGGCTCGAATTGGCAGACAGACCAGGCCCAGCCCGACGGCTTCGTCTGGATGAGCGGAGACGGCCTTTGCTCGCCACGCGGGCTCTGCCTCGACGGCAGCGTCGGCGAACACACCGACTCCTCTCAGGTGACCGGCATCGAGGGCCGCTCTTCCCAGCCCTATGAGGCCTTCGAGCCGGTCACCGCCTTCCAGCCCTATCCGTCGCCGGGTCCCGCCTCTCCGCCGGAAGGCCCGGACGGTTCCTTCATGGTCGATGCAGACGTCAACACCGATGCCGCCGGCAACGCCATTGCAGCGGACCTGCAGCGCAACGATGCGACAAGAGTGGGCGACGTCGCGGTCTTCCAACCGCCGCCGGGCGCGGGCGAAGCCGTGAGCGAGGGAACCGCGCCGCCTGCCGTCACAACCGAAGAAGAGGTCACTTCCGCGTGGCCGGAAGGTCTGCCGCCGGAAGGCTGGCTGCCCGCCCCGCCGCCCGAGGACGGCTGGTTCCCGCCGCCGCCCTGGCCGATCGAGACCGATCTGGCGATCCGCAAGACGGGACCTGCCGAATGCCAGGAAGGCGTCGAATGCACCTACACGGTGACGATCCGCAATCTCGGGACGATCGCCTACATCGGCCCGCTGGCGATCACGGACACCATGCCGGCGGGCGCAACGCTTGCCTCGACCTCGCCTGGCTGGAACTGCACGCCCGCTGGGGGGGCCTTCTCCTGCATCACCAATGCCTTCGCGCTGCTGGCGCCCGGCGCCACCGCGGCTATCGAGGTCAACCTGCTGCTGCCGGCCGACATCCCCGGCCCGACAGTGCACAACTGTGCCGCCATCGACTGGTTCGAGATGGGGACGGATGACGGACCGGGGGACGGCAATGACGAGGACTGCGTCGACACGCCGGTGACCGACGGCTTCGACCTTGGCATCACCAAGGATGGACCGGTCAATTGCGTCGAGAATGCCGACTGCGCCTTCATGGTCCAGGTCGTCAACCACGGTCCGGGTGAATTCGACGGCGTGCTCGCCGTCCGCGACCCGCTGCCGGCCGGGGCGACGTTCGTCGCCGCCGGCCTCGATCCGGGCACGGTCACCTGCGCTCCGAGCGGCAGCGATATTCTCTGCCAGACACCCGACATGACCCTTCCTGTCGGTGGAATCGTGCCCATCT
This sequence comes from Ciceribacter sp. RN22, assembly GCF_024054295.1. Lineage (NCBI taxonomy): Bacteria > Pseudomonadati > Pseudomonadota > Alphaproteobacteria > Hyphomicrobiales > Rhizobiaceae > Ciceribacter > Ciceribacter sp. RN22. The sequence goes on along the minus strand of NZ_JAMXLD010000002.1, from coordinate 116,626 downwards.
TCGTCCAGATGAAGCTGCCGGACGGCATCGCAGGCGGCACGATCGAGAACTGCGCCGAGATCAACTGGGGCGCCATGACCGCGAATGACGGCGCCGCAGACGTCCACCCCGACCTTGCCTGTTTCACCGTGAACGTGCTCGACAGCGCGGGGTTCTTCGATCTTTCCCTCACCAAGCAGGGACCGGCCCACTGCAATGCGGGCGGCAACTGCACCTATCACATCACCGTCGCCAACAGCGGACCGGACGATTACACCGGCCAGGTGGTCGTCGAAGATACGCCGGAAGCGGGTGTGACGCTCGTCTCCGCTAATCCCGAATGGGCCTGCGTGGCGGGGCCTGCGATCACCTGCACGCTCAATGGCGGTCCACACACGCTCCATCCAGGCGACAGCCGTGACCTGACGCTCACGGTCGCGATCCCGGATCCGGCGCCGGCCGACCCAATGTTCAACTGCATCACCTTCGACTGGGCAGCACCGGGCATGCCTCCGAACGACAACCCGGCGACCGGCGCTCCGGAGAAAAGCGACGCGACATGCGTCCCGACACTGGCCGACGAAGGCTTCGATCTGGAAATCGCCAAGACCGGCCCGGCCGAGTGCTATGAGGGCAGCGCCTGTGACTTTGCGATCGACGTCACCAACCACGGACCTGCGCCCTTTGCCGGGCTGATGACCTTCACCGACGAGATGCCCGCGGGATCAACGCTCGAGGGTGTCACCGGTGTCTTCACCTGCAACAGCGCGATGCCGGGCAGCTTGACCTGCGTGACAGGCGGCGTCCTGCCGCCCGGTGCGACGCAGGAAACGGCTCTGCATGTTCGCCTGCCCGATCCCGTCGCTGGCGACGTTGTCGAGAACTGTGCCGCGATGAACTGGGACGCGCCACCGCCGGACTGGTACATCGGATCGATCTACACCGGCGACGACAACGCCGCCAATGACGGACCGGCCTGCGTCACCGTGCCGGTGCTTGCCGCCGATCTCGCGCCCTGGGGCGCGACGACCTGCGAGCTCGGAACGTCCTGCCCGATCGACGTCAGGATCGAGAACCGCGGCGGAAGGCTGTTCAAGGGTGCCGCCGGCCTGCGCGGCACGCTCGATCCCGGTGTCACGATCAGCAGCATCGAGAGCCGGACCTCCGGTCTCACTTGCCGGGTGACGGGGACCGGACGTTATGAATGCGACAGCACGGAGATGGTTCTGAAGCCGGGTGCTGCGGCGGACATTCACCTCACACTCGACATTCCGGCCGATTTCCCCCACCGCCGCATAATCCACCGCAAGGAGATGCTGTGGCCCGACACGCGGGTGAAGGACGGCAAGCCGGAGAACGATCGCCACACCAGCACGATCACGATCCTGCAGCCGCAGGAGCCGACGACCCCACCCCCGACGCCGCCGACATCTCCGCCGCCGGCAAATGTCGTGGTTGCGGATCTCGCGGTCTCCAAATCGGCTGGTCGTGATACCTGTGTCGCCGGCTCGCCATGCGACTTCCTGGTCACCGTCACCAATGCCAGCCGCACGACCTATGTCGGGCCGCTCAGGGTCAGCGACGTCTTCTCTCCCGGAAGTGCGAGGCTCGCAAACTTCGAGCCTTCGTCCTGGACGTGCCGGGAAAGCCGCGGGACATTCCTCTGCAGTTACCCGCGCACGACGCTCGGGCCGGGAGAGTCGCGCACGCTCGCCCTGACACTCGAGCCGGTCCGCACCGGTTCGGGATCAGCGCGCAATTGCGCCCGTCTCGACTGGAACGAGACGGCCCTCGTCATGGCGGTCCAGCAGGCGTTGAACCAGCTCGGGTTTGCCGCGGGGGACGTCGACGGGCAGGCCGGCAGCAGGACGCGCAAGGCGATTGCCGACTACCAGAGAAGCGCCGGATTGCCTGCGACGGGCCAGATCGACACGGCACTCGTTCGCCGGCTCTTCGCCTCCTGGGGCGAGGGGGATGCCAACGCGGCAAACGACAACGCCTGCGCGACGGTCGTCGTTCGTGAGCCCGTCGTGCCGCCGCCGGTCTGCAAGGCAGGCCAGACGCCGGTGGATCCTGCCCGCGCCGACGCCCTGCGCGCCCAGGGCTGGAGGATCACGGCGGTCAGCCGCGGCGGGCGGACGATCCTGTGCGGCGTCGCTCCTCCGCCGCTCACATGCCCCTCCGGCTACACGGCCTATCGCGACAAGGACCAGATCCCGCCGAACTTTGAGGTGGTGCGTCGGGAACGTGGTGGTCAGGTGCTCTTCTGCGCCCGTCCGCAACCGGTCGTTTGCCCGTCGGGCTATCAGGCCTTCCAGAGCCAGAACCGCATACCGAAGGGTTGGGAGGTGGTCGCGCGCCGTAGCGGCGGGCAAGTCCTCTACTGTGCCCGTCCGCCACAACTTGTCTGCCCGTCCGGTTATCAAGCGTTCCAGAACCAGAGCCGGATACCGAAGGGCTGGGAGGTGGTCGCGCGCCGCAGCGGCGGGCAAGTTCTCTACTGCGCCCGCCCGCCGCAACTCGTCTGCCCGACTGGTTACAAGGCCTATCCGAGCCGCAGCCGGATACCCGAGGGCTTCGAAGTGGTCGTGCGCCGCAGTGGCGACCAGGTGCTCTATTGTGCCCGCCCGCCGGCGACGACCGAAAGCTGCCCGCGCGGGTGGAAGCAGATCGACCCGAACCGTGCAGCGTCCCTCTCCCGGCAAGGCTGGCAGATCAGGCGGGTCGGAAGCCTGACCTGCGGGCGGCCCGGCGACATCGTCGTGCCGCCGACCACCAAGCCCCCGACCTGCACGGGTGGCCGGACCTGGAGCGCCAAGCAACAGGCCTGCGTCTGCCCCCGTAACACACGCTGGGATGCCCGACGCGAGCGCTGCGTACCGCTCCTGCTGCCGGTGGAGCCGGTTCCGGGCCAGACGACTCCGAAGCCCCGCGAGACGATCCCGCCGCTGCTGCGAATACTGCCACCGGTGCAATAGATGCCGGTCCGGGATGTCCCCGATTTTCCTTCGGGGCATCCCGCCGGTTCTGGATTCTGGAGCTTGCCATCCGCCGTTTGCTCGCTCGCAAACAGGGACGAAGGGTGCCACGCCGAACTTCGCCCAGTCCCGACGATGTCGCGTTTCCGCCCTCGCGCGGAAACGCCGAGACAAAATGGCAATCGGCAGGGTAATCTACGGTCCGACTTCGATCTCGTTCACGACTTCGTCGACGCCGAATGTGTACCAGGCGTCATTCTCCGCCATGCGCCGTTGGTCGTCGCTCGGCAAATAGCCGGTGAGGCGGACGGTCCGGTTGCGAACGCCGATCTTGACCTGCGCCGCATCGATGTAGGGGTCCTTTTCCAATGCAAGCCGGACCGCCTCAGCAATCCTGTCGGCACTGTCCTCGTCGTCGTCCCCGGCAACAATTCCGTTTATGACGTCACGTGATCCCGGCACCCACCACGCGAGCAGGCCGATGTAGCGCTTGATGGTCAGGCCTGGAACCGATCCGTTCAACGTGACAACCCCGTCATCGACCTCGTAGTCGACGTCGCCATGGGCATCCGGCGATCTCGAAATCGTCTCGCGGTGGCCACCCCTGATTTCCTCGACATTCAGACTCGCAAGAGCCGGATCTTCCGCGTATTCGCGCCGCAGACGGGCGCGAATTTCCGCGTCTCCCATGGGCGATGCCGGCTTCACTCGGACGCGGTCGACGATGGCGACGACGTCGGGCATCGCTGCAGCAATCTCAAGCGCAAGCTTCTTCTGGGCGACACCATCCACTTCCGCTTCGAAGATCAGCGTTCCGTCGCCTTCCAGCGAAAGGCCATCGGCCTTGAACCGGCTCCCGAGGCGGCTTTCCCCCGACAGGCGCCCACGCAGCTCGTCGACGATCTTGCGTATCTTTTCCGGCTCGAGACCGAACATGAGACCCTCCATAACCTCGTCAAGATGCATGTCTGTCCGTCTGAACATCGCTCAGAAACCGTTCGAACTTCTGCCGGTCCTGATCGGTCTCCAGCTCGACCGTCACCTGGGCCGTTCCCCGATCAGGTTTCACGAAATCCTCTTCGAAACCCTGGAGAGTCATCTCCTCCGGCTCGTCGGATACCGTTCCTCCCTCGGGTAGGCTGCTCCCTAGGACGTCTTCAATCCTGATCCGCAGCAGCCAGTGTCCGCCGCTGTCCACCAATGGCTTCACTTCCAGAATCCCGACGGTGGAAAGGGCTTGGAGGTCGTCAGCCTCCGCGATCGCCTCGAGCTGACCGCCGGCATCGTCCGTGAAAAACATCTTGCTCGCATCTATCTCGAATCGGGACCTCCCGCCCGATGCAAGCTCCCGCTTCAGCCATTCGACGACATGCGCCGCGTCCAGGTCGAGTTCGTATTCCATCGCCATCGCTCCGAAGTGTCAGGTTTCGATCTGTGCAATCGGATCTCCGATATGTTTCATGTTCTCCTCGAAGCACCCCTGCTTCCATGACGCATATCAATAAACTCTACTTTAGTTCTCGCTCACCGTGAAGCTGCAGACGGTCAACAGTGCAGGTGATCCCGAGCGCCTTCTTCTCCGTCGTCCGGATTAAAGTCGGCGGTGGACGCCAGCGGCAACGTCGCCGCAACCTGTACGGCCGGCACCGGACCCACGGCACGCCGGATGACACTCGCCGGCAGCCATGTGACCTATGGCCTATTCAAGGACGCAGCCCTGGGGCAGTTCCGCCCCCATTCACACCGCGGAAAGCAAGATCCCCGCCACATGATTTGCTGACCGGCCTGTAAGAAACGCCGACCTCTCGCGACAAACGACCTGTGAGAAGCAACGAGACCATCCTGGGGAGAAATAGGCATGAGCAGACAGGTATTGCTGGCGAGGCCCCATCCCTTCATTGTCGGTGAGATGAAGCCGTGGCTGGAACAGGGCGGATATTCGGTCAAACGACCGGATCACGTCGATGATCTTGCCAGCCATGCGCGCGCCTGCGCCGGGGCAGTCATTTCGCTCGCCGTGTCATCGTCGATCGCCGCCAGTGCCGCCGACGTTGTCAAGATTGTCCGGCAGGCAAATCCGTCCCTCCCGATCCTGTTTGCAGCACTCCGCCCCTATTCGCAGATCAGGCCGGAGATTGAACGCCTGCTTCAGGGCCTCGGCATCGCGGGAGCCGTTCTCGGCGCGGATCAGGGGACTGGTTCGCTCCTTCCTGGTGGCAGCAAGATGTTCCTCTACGTATCCAAGGATGATCTTTCCGATGCCACACGAAGCAGCACGGCGCGGGCCCTCCTTGTGAAGCACTTTGGCTGACACCATGCGCCTGGTTCTTGTCGGCGGCGGGCATGCCCATCTGATCGTGCTGGAAGCGCTGGCGAAGCGGCGTGAGGCCACGCTCGACGTCACGCTGGTAACGCCCTCTCGATGGCAATACTACTCGGGCATGCTTCCCGGCTGGATCATGGGAAGATACGGTGACGATGATTGCCGCGTGGACTTGCATCCTCTGGCAACACAGGCTGGTGTGCACATGATCCTGGACCGTGTCACCGCAATGAATGCGGACCGGAACCTCCTGTGTCTGGGAGATGGCAGCCATCTCGAATACGATCTGCTGTCGCTCGATACCGGCAGCGAGACCAATGTCGAATGGCTGGCGAGCCTCTCGGATCGATTGCTGACCGTGAAGCCGGTCGAGCAGTTTTGTGAACTGTGGCGGAAGGTCTACAATCAGCTCGCAGCGCTCCGAAGCTCGCGCATCGTGGTCGTGGGCGGTGGAGCGGCCGGGGCCGAATTGTCGATCGCCATGAAGACAGCGTTGTCGGCGGCCGAAAGGAAATGCGCGGTGACACTGGTCACGGGTAACTCCGGATTGCTTTCCGGCCACAATCCCATGGTCCGGCGACGCATGCAGTCGGCACTCGAGGCCGCCGGGATCAGGGTCCGGCGCGAGCGAGCTGCGGGGGTCGAGAACGGCGTTGTCTTGCCAAGCGGCGAGCTGGTCAGGGCAGATTTCGTGATCGCCGCAACCGGGGCCCGTCCGTCGGCATTTCTGGCCCAATCACGGCTTGGTCTCAGCGACAACGGCTTTGTCGCGGTCGACAGCTTTCACAGAAGCGTATCGCATCGGAATGTTTTTGCGGCAGGAGACGTGTCTGCCCGCTTGGACGACGCCACGACGAGATCCGGTGTCCATGCGGTGCGCGCCGGACCGATACTGGCGCACAACCTGATCGCAGCAGCAGAGGATCGACCCCTTCGACCCTACAGGCCCAGACGACGGTCCCTCTACCTGCTGGTGTCGGGGCCGGACAATGCGATCCTCTCGTGGGGTGGTCTGGGAGCTGCCGGGAGATGGGTCTGGCGCTGGAAAGACCGGATCGATCGCAATTTCATCAAGCGTTTCCGCCAGGGCTGAACGAGGCAGGGTCTTAAAGATGCAGGAATTCTTTGCCGTGGCCTTGCAGCGTTCCATCGCGACGAATGCGGTTCGCATCTCGCTCTTTGTCGGCACGGTCCTCAATCTGATCAATCAAGGGGGAACCGTATTGTCCGGAGACACCCCGTCGTGGCTGCATGTGGTGTTGAACTACGTCGTCCCCTACTGCGTCGCAACATACAGCGCCGTGCGCAACGAGATGAAGCATGAGCGGGGGAGAGCGAGGCTGGCCCCCTGCACGACTTGTGACACCGAGTGCGCCTCCGGCCTTCACGCTCAGACACCAGAGTCTGCGCCCCTGCGACATTCATATCCCTTCGCAGCGGGAGACGCGGTGCAGGAGGCGCCAGGCCCATCCGCCGTCGGGGGCAGTATGGCTCCGCTTGACCCTGACGCCCCTCGAAAAGGCGGATCGCAGGAGACCGGACGGGATCCGCAAACGTCTTGAATACCGAAACAGGCGGGCGCACGCGGCTCCCGCCCCGAAAAGCGAAAGGAAATCACCATGAATATCTATATCCGCTCCATGATCGCGGGCTTTGTCGCGACCGTTGTGCTGTCAGCCCTGATGATCATGAAAGGGGCGATGGGGATTATGCCCGAACTGGACGTCATCGCCATGTTGGCCAAGATGGTTCAGGATCTGATGGGCTTTGGCGGCGCAGGACTTGCTTGGCTTATGCACTTCATGATCGGCACAGTGATCTGGGGCATCCTGTTTGTACTGCTTTACGGGAGACTGCCTGGCGACAATGCAGTGACAAAGGGTATCTCCTTCGGCGTGCTTGCCTGGCTTTTGATGATGATCGGCCCCATGCCGATGGCGGGCGCCTCTCTGTTTGGCGTCGGACTCGGGCTGATGGCGCCCGTAATGACCCTCGTCCTGCACATCGTCTTCGGAGCTGTCCTCGGTGCCGTTTTTCAGGCTCTACCGGCATCGGACGACAATACCGGGCGCACCGGCCGATAGGAACCCGGCGAGCGATTTTCCGCAGACGGTGGAGGCTCAGGTGGGGCCTCCACAGGCTTCATTTTGCAGGAACCGGCGAGCCAGTGAAAGAACTCCTCGACCTCTTGACAGACCAAGACTTCCGACACCAGTTGGGCAGACGCTTCGAAGCGCTCGTCGAAGAAGCGTTTCAGATCGTTCGCTGGTGTATCATCGTGGGGTTCGCGCAGTTTCTCGCCATACGCCATCCTGGGCAGGTCTTCGGGCCATTGTATTGGGTGCTGGCGGCCCTGCTCTTCGGCTACCTGACATCACGTTTTCTGCTCCGCCCGGAAATCCGGCTGTTTCCCCACAATCCAACTCGCCGGCAGCGTGTCGTGCAAAGCCTGGCTAATTTCCTGGTATGTGTCGTGCTCTTCCTCGCAGTCCTGTGGCTGATCGCTGCCGTGGTGGACGCGATGGCTGTCTACCGCCTTTCGCAATGAGAAGCGACCATGCGATCATTGATCACAAGCCATCAGGACGGTCACTCGGCACCATATGTCCACCGCACCTTACGTGGTACCGAGCTATGTGATCAGCTATTGTGTCGCAACATCCAGTGCGGTGCGTATCGCAATGAAGCGCAAGGGGGAATGATGAGCCTGACTGCCGGTACTTTCGACGACCCTGCGTTTCTCACGGATCTTCGGGCCCAGATGCTGAAGTTCGCGACCCTGCAGCTTTCGGATCCGGTCGCCGCCGAAGACGCAGTTCAGGAGGCACTCACCGGCGCACTGCGCAATGCCACGTCCTTTGGCGGTCGCTCCGCCCTGCGAACCTGGGTTTTCGCAATCCTGAAGAACAAGATCGTCGACATGATCCGGCAACGTCAACGGCGAGCCGAAATCCAGCCCCTCCTGAACTTTGATTCCGACGACGAAGAGACAACGGAGCTCTTCGATCGCCGCGGCATGTGGCAACCGGAGGATCGGCCGACGGACTGGGGAAACCCGGAAGATGAATTGCTTGGCAAAGAGTTCTGGCGCGTGTTCGACGCTTGCCTCAATCACCTGCCCGCCCAGCAGGGGCGGATTTTCATGATGCGCGAATTCCTCGAAATGGCGACGACGGAAATATGCGCCGAAGCCGACATCACGGTTTCGAACCTCAATGTCCTGCTTCACAGGGCAAGGCTCCGCCTGCGCGGTTGCCTTGAAAGCCACTGGTTCGCAAAGGAGACCGCCGAATGCTGAATTGCTGGACGGCAACCGCGCTCGCCTCGCAGGCGATGGACCGGGAGTTGACGATGATGGAGCGTCTCAAGCTGAAGGCACACATCGCGATGTGCTCCGGCTGTCGCAACTTCACGTCTCAGGTTCGCGACCTGCGGCAAATGTCCCGTTTCTACTGCTCCGGAGCCGGGCAGGGTGAAAGCCCGAAAAAGCAGGACTGAATTCGGCCGGCTGTAAGATTACGCCCGGTTCCACGACGAAAGGGCATGAAGGCTCTTTCTCCGGGGTGGAACTTGAAACGCGCAATTGCTGTCGCCCTCATAGGGATCGTCACGGGCATCGTCTACGTATATGGCAGGGAACATATCCCCTCCCTGCCCGAGCTGAAGGCGAATATGGCCTTCCTCACCGCGACGGTCGAAGACAGGCCGCTGACCTCGGCCCTTCTGTACTTCGGCATCTATGTCGCCGTTGCTGCGTTTTCCTTACCTGCCGGCACGTTGATGACCTTGGCCGGCGGTGCGCTTTTCGGTTTCTGGGGCGGATTGCTGATCGTCTCTTTTGCCTCGAGCCTCGGCGCACTCCTCGCCTTTCTTGTGTCCAGGCTTCTTCTTCACGATGCCGTGCAGCGACGCTACGGTTCCCGTCTTGCACGGTTCAACGATGGCCTCAAGAAGGACGGTGCATTCTATCTGTTCACGCTACGCCTCATTCCCGTGTTCCCCTTCTTTGTCGTGAACCTGGTCATGGGCCTGACCCCCGTTCGTGCCCGGACCTTCTACTGGGTCAGCCAACTGGGCATGCTGCCGGCGACCGCCGTGTATGTGAACGCGGGAACACAACTGGCGCAAATCGACAATGCCCGTGATGTCCTGTCGCCGGGCATCCTCGCCTCGTTCGCCCTGATCGGCGTCTTTCCCTGGATCGCCAGGCTGACGCTCGCCTTTTGGAAGCGGCGTAAGGTCTATAGCCGATGGCGCAAACCCCGCAGCTTCGATCGCAATCTGATCGTCATCGGCGCAGGGGCCGCCGGCCTCGTCAGCGCCTATATCGCTGCAGCCGTCAAGGCCAGGGTAACGCTCGTCGAAGCCCACAAGATGGGCGGCGACTGCCTGAACTATGGCTGCGTGCCAAGCAAGGCCCTGATCAAAAGCGCCAAGCTCGCCAAGCAGATACGCAACGCCGATCAGTATGGTCTGTTCGCGACCGAACCGGCCTTTTCCTTTCGCCGCGTCATGCGGCGAATTCACGATGTCATCGCCGAAGTCGCGCCACACGACAGCGTCGAGCGATACGAAGGGCTCGGCGTCGAGGTGCTGCGGGGTCATGCGCGCATCAAGGATCCGTGGACAGTTGAAATCACCCACCCGGACGGCAAGGTCCAGGTGCTCACCACACGAGCCATCATCATCGCAACCGGCGCCAGTCCGTTCGTCCCGCCGCTCCCGGGCATTGACGAGGTCGGCTACCTGACCTCCGACACCCTGTGGGAACGATTTGCCGACCTCGACGTCCCGCCAAAAAGGCTGGTGGTCCTTGGTGGAGGCCCCATCGGCTGTGAGCTCGCCCAGAGCTTCGCCCGTCTCGGGTCCAGCGTGACACAGATCGAAATGGCGCCGAGACTGCTCGTCCGCGAAGACGACGATGTGTCGAACTATGCGCTCGAGGCACTGCAGAACGATGGCGTTCGCGTCCTCACGGGGCACAGGGCGCTTTCCTGCGAAGTCCATGACGGTGAGAGGGCTATCATTGTCGAGAAGGATGGCGAGCGGCGGCGGGTCGCGTTCGATGAACTGATCTGCGCCGTCGGCAGGTCGCCCCACCTGAAAGGCTTCGGTCTCGAGGAACTGGGAATACCGGTCGGTCGGACGGTCGAGACGAACGCCTATCTGGAAACGATCTACCCGAACATCCTGGCCGCCGGCGATGTCGCGGGCCCGTACCAGTTCACCCACACTGCGGGACACCAGGCCTGGTTTGCCGCGGTCAACGCGCTGTTTGGAACGTTCAAGAAGTTCAAGGCCGACTACCGGGTCATTCCGTGGACCACATTCCTTGATCCGGAAGTGGCCCGCGTCGGCCTGAACGAACAGGAAGCCCGCGAACAAGGCATTCCTTTCGAAGTGACCCGCTACGGTATCGATGACCTCGACCGGGCGATCGCCGATGGAACGGCACACGGCTTCGTCAAGGTGTTGACCGTCCCCGGCAAGGACACTCTGCTCGGGGTGACCATCGTCGGCGAACATGCCGGCGACCTTCTCGCGGAGTTCGTGCTGGCCATGAAGCACGGGCTTGGCCTCAACAAGATCCTGTCCACGATCCACACCTATCCGACCCTGGCCGAGGCCAACAAATATGTCGCCGGCGAGTGGCGACGGGCACATGTATCCCGCGGCGTGCAATCGTTTCTGGAAACCTTCCACCGCTATCGGCGCGGAGAGCGCGCATGATCGATCGCTACGTCCTGCCTCTGCAGAAACGGATCTTGCAGCCGGTCGCAAGCCAGGTGGCCAAGCATGGAGTTCATGCGGACGCCATAAGCCTTTCGGGCTTCGCCATCGGCTTGTCGGCCGTTCCGCTCCTGGCATTCGGCCTGTACCGCGAGGCACTTCTCGCCATCTTGCTCAATCGGCTGTTCGATGGTCTTGACGGAGCGGTTGCACGGGCGGCCGGGCCGACAGACCGGGGTGCGTTCATCGATATTGCCTTCGACTTCTTCTTTTACGCCGCGGTACCGATCGGCTTCGCAATCGTCGATCCGGCCGTGAATGCCCTGCCCGCGGCAATCCTGGTTTCATCGTTCATGGGAACGGGGTCGAGCTTCCTCGCATTCGCCGTCATTGCCGAGAAGCGCGGATTGACCGCCGCGGACTACCCGCAAAAAGGCATCTATTATCTGGGCGGCCTTGCAGAGGGGGCGGAAACGATTGCCGCCTTCGTCGCGATGTGTCTGTGGCCAGATCATTTTCCGCTTATCGCATTTTTCTACGCCCTGATGTGCCTGATCACGACGGTGACCCGTTGGCATCAGGGATGGGTCGCCTTCGCGCAGAAAAACATCGATGCGAATGTAAGAACTTAGCGGCTCTGGCGACCAACGCCCATAAGCCGATCTTTCCATGGGAGACTTCATGAAAAACGTTCTTCTGTTGACCGCAGCGCTGGTGGTCCACGCTGGGGGCGCCTTCGCCGACAGTGGCTGGGACGATACCCTCGCCAAGGCGCGCGGCCAAACCGTCTATTGGAACGCATGGGGTGGAGACGAACGAACCAACGCCTTCATCTCCTGGGCGGGCGAACAGGTCAAGGCGCGCTACGGCGTGACCATTCAACAGGTCAAGCTGACCGACACGGCGGAAGCCGTGACCCGCGTTATCGCGGAGAAGGCTGCGGGCAAGACCGAAGGAGGTTCCGTCGACCTGATCTGGATAAACGGTCCCAATTTTCTCTCGATGAAGGAAAAGGGGCTTCTGCACGGCCCGTTCGTAAATGAACTGCCAAATGCTCGGTTCCTCGACCTCGGCGCGAACTCCGCGGCATCGGTGGATTTCACGGTCCCGGTGGAGGGTTACGAATCGCCCTGGCGGCTCGCCAAGTTCGTCTTCAATTACGATTCCGCGCGGGTCCAAGCACCACCGAAGTCGATGAAAGCGCTGCTCGAATGGGTCAGGGAGAACCCTGGGCGCTTTACCCATCCCGATGTCAGCAACTTCATGGGCGCTACGTTTCTTAAACAGGCCCTGATCGAACTCGCACCTGATCGCAGCGTTTTGCAAAGCCCCGTGAGCGATGCCAGCTTCGAGACAGCATCGGCGCCGCTTTGGGCCTGGTATGACGCGTTGCGGCCGAATCTCTGGCAGGCCGGAACGACATTCCCTGCCAATGGTTCCGCCCAGCAGCAGTTGCTGAACGACGGAGAGATCGACATGTCGATGTCTTTCGATCCGGCCAGCGCCGCTGCCGCAATCGCCGGTGGTCAATTGCCCGACACGATCCGAACCTATTCGCTCGACGGTGGGACCATCGGCAATATCAGTTTCGTCGCAATCCCCTTCAATGCGGCACACAGGGAAGGAGCGGAGGTCGTTGCAGATTTCCTGCTGGAGCCTGCGACACAGGCCCATGCGCAGGATATATCCGTTCTCGGCAGCTTCTCTGTCCTGGATCAGAACAAGCTGGATGAACAACAGAAGGCGCTCTTTGCCTCTCTGCCGACATCCCCTGCCCTGCCCGGCAACGCCGAGCTTGGAGCAACCTTGCTCGAGCCCCATGCATCATGGATGAGCCGGCTTTCGGAGGAATGGGCAAAGCGCTACACGAAATGAGTAGTCGCACCGGCATCTGGTTGCAGTTCTGTGGAGCCGCCATTCTTTGTGGCGGCTTCGTCGCTCCCATTGCCCTTGGTTTCTGGGAGACGCTGCTCCCGGCATTCGGGATCCTTCCCGCCATCGGCGCCGACAGGTTTAGCGTGAAGGCCTGGACTGCACTTGCCGCCTTGCCCGGCGTATGGACTAGCCTTCGTCTGACCGTGTTCACGGGGCTTCTGTCTACACTGTTGTCGCTCGGACTTGCCGTCGCCTTTTGCGCGTCCGTGCATGGACGCGTGGGCGCGTGGCGGGCCGAGCGCGTACTTTCTCCGCTACTGGCCGCCCCCCATGCGGCGATGGCCATCGGGATCGCATTCCTGATTGCACCTTCGGGCTGGCTGGCGCGGCTCTTCAGTCCCTGGGCGACGGCGTGGACCTTACCTCCCGGCTTCACGACGGTCCACGACCCGGCGGGCCTGTCGCTGGTCCTCGGCCTCGTGGTCAAGGAAGTTCCTTTTCTGCTCCTCGTGATCATTGCCGCGCTCAACCAGGTCTCCGCCCGACAGCAATTGGCCGCGGGGCGCGCGCTCGGCTACGGCCACGGCGTCATCTGGATCAAGATCATCTTCCCCCAGGTCTACCGCCAGATCCGACTGCCGGTTTATGCCGTGCTTGCCTTTGCCCTCTCCGTCGTCGACATGGCGATCATTCTCGGGCCTTCAAATCCGCCGGTTCTCTCCGTCGCGGCCATGCGGTGGTTCATGGCGGCGGATGTCGATCTGCTGTTACCGGCGGCCGCGGCTTCGATCCTTCAGATCGCCGTGGTCGTTGCGGGAATATCGGGCTGGTGGCTCGGCGAAAAGCTGGTCGCCGCCGCGGGTCGAGCGCTGATCCGGCGCGGCGGCAGGGGACTTGAAAGCGAACCCTTGATCCGGTTCGCGACCGTCTGCGTCCTGGCGCTTCTGGCGGTCGGCTTTGCAGCAATCCTGTCCTTGATCATGTGGTCGTTCACCTGGCGCTGGTCCTTCCCGGATGCCATGCCCTCATCCTTCACGACGTCCATCTGGGTGCGATCGGCCAGCGGTTGGCTCCAGGCGCTCGCCAACACCGCAGGCCTCGGATTCGGTTCGACCCTGTTTTCGCTCCTCCTGGCTATCCTCTGGCTCGAAGGCGAGGACCGGAGTGGACGCAGGCTTCTGCCTGGTGCACCGGTCATGCTCTATCTGCCTCTTCTCCTGCCGCAGATCGGCTTCCTCTATGGGCTTCAAGTCACTTTCCTGCGCGCAGGAATAGATGGCTCCCTGGCCGCAGTTCTCTGGGGCCACACACTTTTTGTTTTTCCCTACGTGATGCTGGCGCTCAGCGATCCATGGCGAGCACTGGACCGCCGCTATGTACGAACAGCGGCGGCGCTCGGCGCGTCGCCGCTCAGAACCCTGTTCCGCCTCAAACTCCCACTTCTCCTGCGTCCACTGCTGGCCGCCACAGCCATCGGCTTTGCTGTGAGCGCCGCCCAATATCTGCCGACGCTCTTTCTGGGAGCCGGCCGCATCGCCACGCTCACAACCGAGGCGGTAACGCTCTCGTCCGGCGGGGATCGCAGGATCATAGGTGTCTATGCAGCCCTTCAGGCCCTGGTCCCCTTGCTCGTCTACGGCGTCGCCTTCTCTCTTCCCGGAATGGTCTACGCCGACCGCCGCGAACTCAACGGAGTGACAGTATGAACCAGCTCGTACTCGAAGAGATTTCGATAGCCGCACCCGGCGCGACGTCATCGCTGATCTCGGACCTCAGCCTGACCGTCGCTCCCGGTGAGATCGTTACCATCATGGGCAAGAGCGGCATCGGCAAATCAACGCTGCTCTCCTTCATCGGCGGACATCTGGACCGAGGTTTCAGCGCGAGCGGCACGGTGCGCATCGGGGGAAGAGATATCACCGACACGCCGGCAGAGAAGCGCAAGATCGGCATTCTGTTTCAGGACGATCTCTTGTTTCCGCATCTCTCGGTTGGGGACAACCTTGCCTTTGGCCTTTGTGCGGACGTCAAGGGACGTAAGGAACGCAGGAGATGCGTCGAGTGCGCCCTCGAAAGCGCCGGCCTTGATGGTTTCGCAGACCGGGATCCGGCGACGCTGTCCGGAGGACAGCGTGCGCGTGTGGCGTTGATGCGCACCTTGCTGGCCGGGCCGGACGCCCTGCTTCTCGATGAGCCCTTCTCGAAATTGGACAATGGCCTCAGGGATGACGTTCGTGCGTTCGTCTTTGCGCATGGCAAAGAGCAGAGACTTCCGGTTCTGATGGTCACCCATGATGAGGCCGACGCTGCCGCTGCCGGTGGAAGACAGCTCCTGTTGTAGCCTATCGGACAGTGTCGCGTCCGGCCTTGTGCAACCCCAGGATCTCCCGGCGGCCCGCCAGCCAGCGCCAGCTCTCGAGTACATCAAACAAGAGGGAAGTCCCGTTCACCGCGACAACTGCCGCAGCAAAGACGTACTCATCGCTGCCCGGCGCGATTGCGTGATCGACGAATAGCCTCTGGATGAGATGAATCAGCAGCGGGATCCATATGGCATGCGGAACCGACAGCAGCCGCGTCAGCCCACCCTGAATATAGACCATGGGCATGTTGAACACGCCCATGGCGGCGAATGCCACCGCTGTCCAGCGGCCGCTGTCCGTGCCAAGAAGCGCCAGGGACGACATATTCGTCAGGGCCAGAACGACAAGCCACAGCCTGACCCAGAGCGGCAGGCCCGTAAGGGAGGCCCAGATCCTTCTCCATTTCGATGTCATGATCGGATATCCGAATTGAGAGGCCATTGGAAATACGCCGTGTCGGCGGGCAGCGGGGCGACAAGAGGCCGCCCGCGCCATGTTCTCGAACCGCCGTCAGGCATCCCAGCGGTAGCCGGAGAAAACCGCATCCAGTTCGGTATGAAAGAGATGGTTGGCGTAGTTGCTGATGGTCTTCACCGCGATCGCAAGAATGATCTCCAGGACGTGGCGTTCGCTGAAGCCGGCAGCAAGAAAGGCCTGAAGCTCCCCGGGCGACGGATTCCCGCGGCCCTTCACCATCAGTCGTGTGAACACCGAAAGCGCCTGCAACCGGGCATCGGGCAGGATGTTTCCGGCGCGCAGCGCGCTGAGTACCGCCGCCGGTACGTTGGACATCTTCTCGCCGACCATGCTGTGCGCGGCCATGCAATACTGGCAGCGATTTTCATGGCTGATGGTCAGGAGCACGACCTCCTGCTCGGCAGGAGCGAGATGGCTCTCCGCCCGAAAATGCTTGTAACCGACCATGTAGGTGTCCAGCAGGCCGGACGAGTTGGCCATGTTGGTATACATGTTCGGCACGAAGCCGAGGGACTTCCGGGTCCCGTCGAGCAGGGCCTTCACAGTGGGTTCGGCGGCATCGGCGTCCACGCCGTCAAGTGTCAATCGTGCTATCTCGGCCATCGTCCAGTCTCCATTGTCAACACAGGTTTTATTTGCGAAACGTCGGGACAGCGCTGTGACAAACGCACCCCCGTGATCGCCTGGAGACTGTAGCAATGGCGAGCACAGGACCCCATGTGAGGGATTCCGGAATGCATGTCCGCCTGTCCGGGAGATGACGTTGGACGCACTGACAGCCTTGGCCAATGGCCTCAACCTGCGCGCAAAGCTCGCCTACGCCGGCGGGGTGTGCGGACAATGGACGATGGACCATAATTCCGACAGGTCGATCTGGTTTCACCTCGTCGGCAAAGGGCATGGATGGGTCCACTCCCCTGCGATCGATGGACCGCTGGAACTGGTGGAGGGCGACGTGATGGTGTTCTTGCCTCACGCTGCACAACACTACCTGTCCTACAGTCCTGACCATGTGCCGCTGGGCGACGTGAGCGGCGATCTGACCACTTGGGCGGCAGGCGAAACAGGTTTCATCTGCGGCGAGATCGAGCTCAATGCGCCGCAGTCGCCGCTCTGGCACGCTCTGCCCGCCGAGATCGTCATCCGGAAGAAGGATGCCGGCGACAGCCTTGCACGTCTGATCGAACTGGTTATCGCCGAGTCCGAACATGCCCGTTTCGGCAGCGGGGCGGTGATCGAGCGCCTCTGTGACGGCTTCTTCATTCTGCTGGTCCGACATTGCATCGAGGCAGAACTGGTGCGTGATGGCGTGTTTGCGGCGATGCAGGATCGCCGGATCGCCACAGTTCTGGAACTGATTCACCGCGAGCCCTGGCATCGGTGGTCCATTGCCGAACTTTGCGGGCGCGCGGGCATTTCCAAGACCGTTCTCGCCGAGAAATTCGCGTCCCGGATCGGTATGTCACCCATCGAATACCTTACGGACTGGCGGATGCAGATCGCCGCGCGTTGGCTGAAGGAAACCGCCGTGACACTCGATCACGTGGCGGAGCGCTGCGGATACGACACCGCCTCCTCATTCAGCAAGGCGTTCAAGCGTGCCTTCGGCGTCTCTCCGGCGACGTATCGGCGCAGAAGTGATCCCGGCCTCTAGGTACGGCGTTCCTGATCGTAATGTGTCGTCCGTGGCGACCACCCCTCGCACGGGACGCCACCCCTTCATCGACGTCTCGACGACCTCGCCCCACCACCACCGGGTGACCCTCCCGCTCAGGGTGAGGTTGTCCTCCGCGCGCGCCATGTTGCCGTCCCTCTTGCCTGAGGAATTCGCCAGCTAGATCCGCATGCGACGATGGTACAGAAACGACGCCAGCTTCGGCCAGAGATGTTTGATCTGGGTATCTGCCCAAGCGATGTCGGCTCAGGTCGAAAACCGGGACACGGTTCGCGGCTATCCCGACCTATTCACCGAAGAGTGGGCGACGTGCCAGATTTGGCGTCTTCTGCGCTCGTCCATGTCAACTGGTCGAGGGACGCCTTCAACCGGGGTGCTGCAAAGTCGATGAAGGCGCGGACCTTGGGGGCGACAAGCCTCGCCTGAGGATAGACCAGATGCACCGGCTGCGGCGGCAATGCAAAGGCATCGAGGATTGGCACCAGCTTCCCGCGGCGGACCTGATCGCTCACCATATACGACAGCGCTACCGTGACACCATGCCCCTCTTCTACGGCCTGGATGGCGGATGCCGCGTCGTTGATCTCGAAGATCGGGCCAAGGCTCACGCTGCCCTGCTTTTGCCCGTTCAGGAATCGCCATTCGCGGTTCGGCATGAGGCCTGTGAAGGCAATCACCGAATGGAGCCTCAGTTCTGCCGGTGAAGCAGGCATCCCTCGCCTGGCGATGTAATCCGGGCTCGCGACCAGGACCCGGCGGACGGCGCCAATCCGTTTGGCGATCAGGCCCGAGTCCGGCAGGTGACCGATGCGCACGGCGACGTCGACGCCCTCCTCGACAAGATTCACCACCCGATCGAGAAGGAGAACGGATGCCGTTACCCGCGGGTATCGACTGAGGAAACCGCAAACGACCGGCGAAAGGGCGGATCGGCCGAATGTCACAGATGCCGTGATGGTGAGGTGGCCTTGCGGCGTGGCGGTTTCGCCGATCGCCTCCTTCTCGGCCGTCTCTAGGTCCGAGAGCACGCGCCGCGCGCTTTCCAGGAAGCGTCGACCGACGTCGGTGATCGTCACGCTTCGCGTCGTGCGGTTGAAGACGCGCGCACCAAGTCGCTCTTCGAGCGCCGAGACAGCACGCGTCACGGCCGGCGGCGACAGGCGGAGCCGCGCTCCAGCCTTGGCGAAGCTGCCAGCCTCGGCCACGGCAACGAACACCTCGACCTCATGGAAACGATCCATCTTTATTCCTCCATTCGAAATAAAGTGTTTCATATGACGCATATTCTTTCAATCGCGACGATGAGTCAAATTATGTGCGAGCGGCGCCGACGAGCACCGCACCACCACTCACGGAAGGACAAAATCTCATGGCTCGTGTTGCCGTCATCGACCCCCAATCCGCCACCGGCGAGGCAAAGGAGCTTCTGGACGCGGTCCAGGCTGGCCTCGGAATGGTTCCAAACTTCATCCGTGTGCTGGCGAACTCGCCGGCAGCCTTGAGCGCCTTTCTCGGTATCCACGGGATTGCCGGTGCAGGTGTTCTCGACCCGCAGACGCGGGAGCGGATCGCGCTCGCAGTCGCTGAGCAGAATGCCTGCCAGTACTGCGTCTCGGCGCACACGGCGATCGGTCGGAAAGCCGGCCTCGGCAACGAGGAGATGCTCGCCAACCGCAAGGGCCAGTCTTCCGACGCAAAGGCTGCGGCCGCGTTGGGTTTCGCCCGCGCTCTCGTCGATAGTAGCGGCCAGGTGAGCAAAGCGGAGTTCGACGCGGTCCGCGCGGCCGGTCACTCCGACGCGGAGATCATCGAGATCATCACGCATGTCGCGATGAACATCTTCACCAATCTTCTCGGCAAATCGACCCAGGTCGAAATCGACTTCCCGAAGGTCGACCTGAACCAGTTTCTTTGAACAGGAAGACGACACTTGGCGCGGCTTCCGCCGCGCCATTTCCCCCGAACGGAAAGAAATCCCGATGACCCAGACGATTCAACCTGCCGCTCGCCCACCTCTGCCGCCCTTCACCCTCGACACTGCGCTCCAGAAGGTGCGGCTGGCTGAGGATGCGTGGAACACGCGTGACCCGGAGCGTGTTTCGCTCGCCTACACGAAAGACAGCCGCTGGCGCAACCGCGCCGAATTTCCGGTCGGACGCGCCGACATCGTCGCCTTCCTCAGGCGCAAATGGGCCCGGGAGCTCGAATATCGCCTGGTCAAGGAGCTCTGGGCCTTCGCCGGGGACCGCATCGCGGTGCGCTTCGCCTACGAATGGCGGGATGATGCCGGGAACTGGTTCCGCAGCCACGGCAATGAGAACTGGGAGTTCGACGAGCACGGCCTGATGCGGCTTCGATTTGCCAGCATCAACGACCAGCCGATCCGCGAAGGCGAGCGGAGGTTCCACTGGCCGCAAGGACCACGCCCCGCGCATCACCCGGGTCTGTCGGACCTCGGGCTGTAACACGCGGGATCTCAGTCTCAGGAGGACGTCATGCCACATCATTTCGCGGAGATCGCCTTCACACCGAAAGTGAAGAAGGTGCAGGAAGAACTTGGCAGCCGGTCTTCCTATGCCGGCATGGAGGATGTGCCGGCCGCACTCAACCATCGGCTCACTGAAGCCGAGGCCAGTTTCATCGCCGCGCGGAACTCTTTCTACATGGCCACGGTCAGTGAGACGGGTTGGCCCTATATCCAGCATCGCGGCGGACCGACCGGTTTCATGCGCGTGCTCGACGAGAACACGATCGGCTTCGCGGACTTCCGGGGCAATCGGCAGTACATCAGCGTCGGAAACCTGATGACGAACGACCGCATATCGCTGTTCTTCATGGACTACCCGAACAGGATCCGTCTCAAACTGCTGGGCCGTGCCCTGATCATCGGGCATGAGAGACAGGACATACTGTCACGCCTCGAGATGCCCGACTACAGGGCACGGATCGAGCGAGGCTTCCTCGTCAGGGTCGAAGGCTTCGACTGGAATTGCCCGCAGCACATCACCGAGCGCTATTCGCTCGACGAAATGAAGACGGTGACGGAGCCGCTGACAAGGCGGATTGCCGAGCTTGAGGCCGAACTGGCGCAACGCATTGCGCCGCAGGCGGCGCGATGAGCTGCGTCATGCTGCCCGTGTCTCCTCGGCATTCTCAGTGGAAGGCGCAACCTGGCGCATGTGAGAGCGCGGCACCTCTTTTCGGCGATCGACGAACATCTCCGGACCAAGAGCAGATTCCTGGCCGGCGCACTGCAGGCCACCACGGGCGTGCGTTCCACATGTACACAGCACATGCAACGCCAGGGTCGAAACCCCATCCCGTCATTCATACCCGACTGAAGACTATGGGGCCCCTTGCGGAGGTTCTTCCCGCTCATTCCGAGCGAGCCTCGCTTCGGGTCAAAGGAACGACTGTGAGATGAACAAGAGTATGTCGCTCATTCCCCGACCCCTTCTCGACGCACCAACCGGCGGTGCGAAAGCGGACAGCCTCTCAGGCGCAGGCAGTCTGCCGACGTCCGACGACGAGCATCTTCCGGTCGTTCCGGAGCGGCCTTTGATGCTCGCAGCAGCGCAGCGGGAAACCGAGCTCGTCACCTCCTACTGGCTCGCGTCACCGGATGGTACAGCGTTGCCGACGCCTCTCGCCGGTCAGTACCTGCCCATCTCGGTGGAGGTACCCGGTCACGGTTTGCTGCGGCGAACCTATACAATATCGGCCTTTGAAGCCGGTCGCTACCGACTGAGCATCAAGCGCGAGTGTCTCCCGGACCGGCCACCAGGGCGGGTCAGCAACCATATCCACGACAATTGGACGGTCGGTGACCTTATCAGTGCCGGCGTACCGCAAGGCCACTTCGTCCTTGACGGAGCGAGCTGCCGGCCGATCGTCCTGCTTGCGGGCGGCATCGGCATCACGCCGCTGCTTGCGATGCTGCGAGAGCTGGCAGAACGCGAGGCGCGCCGCAACGTTGTCCTCGTACTGGCGATGCGCCATCAACACGATCATCCGTTCCAGGCCGAGGTGGCGGACCTCGCGTGTCGCATGCCGAACCTGACTGTCCATGTCCGTTACAGCGAACGGCTCCCGGGTGCCGTGAGCGGTAGGGCACCGGACAGCCATGGACTGGTCGATGAGGCTCTCCTGCGTCACCTCGTCCCCTCACCGGACGTCGACGTGTATCTTTGTGGTCCCGCCCCCTTCATGAACGCAATGGACCAGATCCTCACCGCACTCGGCGTGGCCGACGAGCGCGTCCGATACGAGTCCTTCGGGCCTGCAACAATAGAGCGCCGTCGCCAGCAAGCCCCAGTGACAAGTTCCGGGGGCAATGCGGTCGTGAGCTTCGTCAAGGCGGGCATAGCCGCGCCGTTCGACCCGCGGGCATTGAACCTCCTCGAATTCGCCGAGGATCTCGGGCTCAATCCTCCCTTCAGTTGTCGTTCAGGGCGTTGTGGCGCGTGTACGACCAGAAAGCTCTCCGGCGCGGTCCGATATGACCACGTGCCGACAGCCGCCATCGCGAAAGACGAGGTCCTGCTCTGCTGCGCTCTGCCGGACGGGCCCGTCAGCCTCGAACTTTGAAACAAGAACCTTCAGCACTCCCAACCGGCTAACCGAAAGAATGAAGATCATGACGAACTTTAAGCGAACCCGGACCCTTTTCGTCGGCGGCGCCAGCGGCATGGGCAAAGCAACCGCTCGCATGTTGCTCAACGACGGCGGTGCGGTCGTCCTGCTTGGCCGCCAGCGCGCCAAGCTTGAAGCCGCTCGCCGCGAGCTCGCGCAGATCGGGCGCGTCGACATCGAAGTGCTGGACATCACCGATACGGGGGCCGTGCGCGCCTTCACCGACCGGGTGCCGGACGATTTCTCCGATCTCACCGGCCTCGTGAACGGTGCCGGCGTCTTCCTCCCGAGACCTTTCCTCGAGCATTCGGAGGAGGACTACGACCGTTACCTCGACCTCAACCGTGGCACCTTCTTCCTCACGCAGGCCGTGGCCAGGGCCATGACCGTGCGCGGAAATGGAGGTGCAATCGTCAACATCGGGTCGATGTGGGCGAGGCAGGCCGTCCAGGCAACCCCCTCCTCCGCCTACTCAATGGCGAAAGCCGGCTTGCACGCCATGACCCAGCACCTCGCGATGGAATTGGCCGAGCATGGCATCCGCGTCAACGGTGTCTCACCGGCGGTGGTCGAGACACCTATCTACGAAGCCTTCATCCCAAGGGAACAGGTGCACGACGCGCTCCAGGGTTTCAACGGCTTCCATCCGATCGGGAGGATCGGAACTGCGGAAGATGTGGCAAATGTGATTGCCTTTCTACTCTCGCCCAAGGCGGGCTGGGTGACCGGGGCGGTTTGGGACGTGGATGGCGGCGTCATGGCAGGTCGCAACGCCCAGAACTGAGAAACCTGCGTGCGCCGGGTCCGATGTGAGTACAGCATTGCGAAATCACCCTGCCCGACGGCCAGCCTTCACGTCCCATCACCTTTGCCCTAACCGGAGCACCTGTTGCTCAACCGTGAAGGCTGCGAGATTGCGCGGGTGATAATCATCGTCCGCCATGGACCGGGATCTCGCGCCTCGTTCACTTAGCATGGCGACGCCTGAGAATCCGACGGGAAATCCGGCTACTTATCCGCAATCATCGAATGGCCGCCCGTGCAACAGCTGCGGCCTTTGACGCGGCTTGCAGGCCGGAACACTGCCTTTTCCTCCGTCGGTGTGAAGACGCACTGACGGAGGAAGGCTTGGGCAGGCCTTCCGGGCAACCTCGGAGCAGCAGCGTCAGGCTGCGCCCTCCCTCTCTGCGTGACTTACCGTCATTTCCGGCTCTTTCACGCAAACAATTGCGGCCCGGGCGAGGTCGCCGGGCCGCAAGGTGCGCGAGGAATCGTCGGCGGTGGATTTCTGAGGACCTGAGTTTCCTCGCGACAGGCTTGTTCTCTGGCGTCTCGGGGGAGGCGTAGAGGGGACTAGCCTCCCCCGAGCCAGTCACTGGGCGGCGGCAATACGGCCCAGCGCATCCTCGGTCGACCAAACGGCGTTCGCCATGTATCGGAAGTTGGTGATGGCGGCGAGGTAGCCGTCGCCATCGGGAAGGATCGCGGCGGCAGTGGCATCCTTGACGACCGCCACCTCGAAGCCCTGCTCGAGAAGTTCGCGCATATGGGATTCGACGCAGAGGTTCGCTGACATACCCGCGAGGATCACCTGGCTGACGCCACGCTTGCGCAACTGAAGCACAAGGTCGTTCGTCTCGGGACCGTACACCTTGTGCGGAGAAACGATCACAGTCTTGTTGTCTTCGATGTATTCCTTGTACTCCGGCATGAAATCGGCACCCGAGTTGCGGAAGTCTGTCAAGTCGAGGGGACCTTTTCGGTCGAACATGCCGATCGAATGCATGAGCTTCTCGAGCGCACCCTCGAATTTCCAGCCGTGGTCGGTGGGGTAATAGTAGTGCGGAGACACCGCCACCGTGAGGCCGCCGGACTTCGCGGCGGCGAACAACTTGCCGATGTTGCTGACGACGTTGTGCTCAGTGACGCTCGGCCCGACAACGCCCCATGTCACGCCCTTGGGGCTGAGGAAGTCGATCTGGGGGTCGATGACAACGAGCGCCGTCTCGGCCTTGCGCAACTGCATGGTCGATGCCGGGAGCGCGGGTTCCTTGGGGTCGGCGTACTTGTCATTCTTGCTGGCGGCGGCTTCCGCGGGGGTGCTCAGGGCGACCGACAGCGCTGCGGTGGCAGCGACACCCGCCGAGAGAATGGCTTTGCGTCTTGTCAGACCCGCGGGTTCGATCTCTGCGTGGTCACAATGGCGATGATCGTCGTGGCTGCACATTTCCGGTGTACTCCTGTAGTTTGGGACGCTACAGTCGTAACCGATCAAATGTTCTCTATCGTCTCATTTGCGTTTGAACCATGGAAATCGAAGAAATCCTCGAATCGATCGTCGTCGATACGAATCCCTTTTCTCTCTGCGAGCTCGAACCCCGCAGTAGACTGGACATGCCGAGATCACAGTTGGTGAGCCTCCACTACGTTCTCGACGGAGCAGGTACGATGGAGATGCCGGGACAACGACCCCGAGCGCTGAGGAAAGGCGACCTCGTGCTCATTCCGGCAGCACAACACCATTGGCTGACCTCATCGCCCGGGACCTACCTCAGCCAAGCGGTATGCAAGCCTGCCAGCATTGGCCTGGACTCCGTCCGACAGGCTTCGGCGGATACCGACGGGTCCGCAAAGGTCGGCCTCGTGGTGCTGTGCGCCCATCTGACGGTGGGCTTTCGGGGAGCGGGCGCGGTCATCGACCTTTTGCAGGTTCCAATCGTCGAACCCCTGTCGGAAGACAGGCTTGCCATGCGCGGGCTAGACCTGATCCTAGCAGAATTGCAGGAGCCGCGCCTGGGAAGCAGGGTGATGATAAAGACCCTGCTCCTCGAGATAGTCCTGAACCTGTTGCGTCTGCGGGTTGGGGCCAATGATCCGAGCACATCCTGGCTCGCGGCACTCGGCGACCAGAAGCTTTGGCCCGCTCTCAAGGCCATGCTGGAAAAACCCGGCGCGATGCACACGGTGGAAAGCCTCGCAGAGCTTGCGGGCATGAGCCGCTCTCGGTTCGCACACCGCTTTTCCGCGAGCTTCAGAACCGGTCCGATGGAAATGCTACGCGGTCTTCGCCTGCAGTCTGCTGCGAGACAATTGATCGAAACCGATGCGGGCATGGCGCGTGTTGCCGAAAAGTGCGGCTTTCTAAGCCGGAGCTATTTCAGCATGCAGTTCGCTGCAGCCTTCGGCATGACACCAAGCGAGTTCAGGAGGAGCGCTCGGAGAAAGGAGAATTGAGCACGGCACGGAGACGTGGCTGGGGTGACCTGAACAGCCGCGACAAGCGGAATTTCCGCCTGATTTTGGCCAGATGCCGGAAACACGAACGACCACCGCGAGACGACCATACGGCCTTCGTCCCGTCGTTCGGGGTCTGCCGGCACAGTCGCTCTCTGTCCAGGCGACTTGTCCCGACCACTCGCCATCTTTCGCCCGCTTGGCCACATAGGCCGCAAGCGACGCGGCCGCGCCAGCGGCGTGAACGTCACGGCTTCCTCCAGCGGCACGAAGCAGAGGTCACCTCCGCCTCAGACGACGGAAATGACCTGTCTTGCCCGTTTGCGGCTCGGTCTCTTTCGGCATAGTCAAGAAAGTTGAGCAAGATTCTCCGCGCGACCGGAGTGTCCTTTAGTGCCTGCCTTACGGTGCGACCGACCGCCTCGTTCACCGCCACGCTTTCGGCGAGCGCATCGATATAGCTGTGCATGACCGCTTCCGGCATCTCCGGGTGAAACTGCACACCCCAGGCGCAGTCACCGACACGAATGGCTTGGTAGGGTTCAAGCGGGGAATGTGCGAGAACGATGGCACGTTCCGGCAGTTCGACGACAGACTGCCAATGCACGACCTGGGCCGGAAAAGTCGGCGTCAAATTGCCAAACAGAGGATCGTCGATAGCGGCGCTGGTCAGGCTGACCTCTACGGTGCCCAGCTCGGCACCGCAGACTCGATCTTCGACCAATCCCGCCATCGCTTGCGCCAATATCTGATGCCCGAAACAAATCCCCAAGAGCGGGATACGCCGGCTCACCGCTTGCCGAAGCCAGACCGCCAATGACCGCATCCAGCCTGTGTCGTCGCTCAACATTGCGTGCGATCCACTGACGACAATTCCGGCCAAGACGGCGGGGTCCGGCATCGCGGCCTCATTTCGTGGATCCACAACGATAACGTCCACGTCCTTGGTCCCGAGGCCATCACGGATCCAGCGCTCGAAATCGCCGAAGCGGCGATTGATTTCGGGAAACGTTTCTCCGGTTTTGACGATCGCGATTGGGCAAGTCATTGAATGACCATTATCCATTTCCGCCCGCGACACCCTACGCTTCTCCACAACCGGCACCCTTCCGTGATGTTGAAACAGGCGAACCGGTTCCCTGTTCGCCTGTCTTCTCCTTTATCTACGGCGTTCCAGCTGCCATTGTTGCGCTCAGGGCGCGATCACCACAGACTGCCATGGAAGTAGGCATTTGCTCCGAAGACGAGGACAAGGCCAAGACCGAGTGCGCCGAACGGAAGCCAGCCGGCCTTCGGAGCGGACAACAATCCGTCGGCGGTGTGCAAATCCTTCAGCATCTCGGCCGGGAACACGCCCTTGTCGACGATGTAGTGCCGATACCAGAACACCGGAAGAATGAGCGCCAGTGCGATGCTCCCGGTCACAAGCGTTCCCGCGCCCCAGACATTTGCCCCTGCTCCCAGCAGGAAGGCGTTGACGAAGCCGAGCGTGACGCCGATCGCCATGATCCAGCTCGGGCAGCGATACGGGCGCTTGATATGGGCATTGTCGATCCGGTGAATCCAGCCGGACTGCAGGTTGAGGAAGATGAAGACGAGATAGCAGATATTCGAGACCGCGAGCACGAACAACGAATCCGAAAGGGTCAACAGCACGACATTGAACCCCAGGTCTGTCCACATCGCCCGGGTGGGAGCACCATGCTCGTTGACCTTGCTCAGGTAACGCGGCAGCCAGCCGTCGATACTGCCCTGATAGAGGGTGCGCGATGATCCGGCCATCGAGGTACTGACGCCAAGGAGCAGTGCGAGAACCAGCATGACGATGATGATGTTGCCGATCACGCCGCTTCCGCCGGCCATGGTGGCCATGACTGCCGCCACGCCGGAGCCATCGACGATTCCGGGCGCCGTCATCCCCTCCTGCCCGAGATAGCCCTGGAAGGCCATCGGAACAAACGTAAAGGCGACAAGGCAGAGCACGCCGGACCAGAAGATGGCCTTGAACGTGTCCGTCTCCGGATTGCGGAATTCACGCGTGTAGCATACCGCGGTCTCGAAAGCGTAGGACGACCAGGCCGCCAGATAGATGCCACCGAGAAAGAGGGTCCACCCCGTCTTGTCCCATGCGCCGCTCAGCGGCACGAACGGCGTGAAATGCGACGACACCACGTCGCCGGTGAGGAAGGGCACGACGCCGATCAGAAGAAGGGGCGTCAGAGCGACCAACCCGATGACTGTCTGGACTTTTGCCGTCCCGAGGATACCGCGATGCTGGATCGCAAAGGTTCCGAGGAGAAGGATCGTGGCGACGACCGAAACGGCGTTGATGCGGACCTCGAGCCCTTCCTTGAGCATTCCCAGATCGAGAATGGTCAGCTTCGCCGTCATGATCGATGCGGTCGACGGGAACATATTGGCGAGAATGTAGCTCGCAGCAACGCTGGATCCCACGGTCAGCACCGGCGTCCAGGCGAGCCAGTTGGACCACAGGGACAGCGGAGCGATGATCTTCGAATAGCGCACCCAGGCGGCGGCACCATAAACCGACGCTCCGCCGGATTTTCCGGGAAACAATCCGGCGATCTCTGCATAGACAAACGCCTGGAAGAAACCAAAGATCACCGAAAGCGTCCAGCAGACCCATGACGGGCTGCCCACGAGCGCGGCGATGCCGCCGATCGAAAACAGCACCAGCGCCGGCACGCCGCTGGCGACCCAGAAGGCATCTTTCCACGTTATCGAGCGTTTCAGCTCACAGTTTTGAAGGGCCAAGCCTTCGGACACATCGTTGATGACACTCATCGTCATTCCCCTTTTTTGTTGGTTTTGACTAGTTCTTCAATGTTCCCGTCGGCGCCCCCAATCCGCCGACGGGATTATGCGTTGCCCCCTCCCGAGGCCATCAGGTCGGGGCGGCCAAAGCCTCCGGCGCCGTCCTCAGGCGCCCCATCACGTCTCCGAAGAAGAAAATGCCGGAGGCTACGATCAAGAGCCCTCCTCCGAGGCGTTGATCCGGCACGGCATCCAGCAATGGCAGCCAGTTCACAGGGGGCGTGATACAGCCCGGCATGGGGTAGAGCGGCGGGCTTACCATGAGATAGATGCCCGCCGCCGTCTGCGGCGCAGCTATGGCGATGTTGAAAGCCACACCGCGCAGGATATCCCTGCTCACGGCGTTGTTTTGGCCGGCGACGACGTTGCAAAGCAGGATGCCGCTGAGCGCCATACCCCACTTCATGAGGCTGTAAAGACCCGCACTTTCCATCAGCGTCACATGCAGGTCGGGTGACAGCCACAGCAACGTCATGCCCGTAAAGGAGAACAGCACCAGGATGGTGGCCGGCGTGGAGCCGAAGACCCTTCCGGAGCCGGGCATGGCACGACAGGGATTGATACCCGCAAAAAGCATGAGAAGAGGGCCGAGATGGTGGATCATCAGGCTTTGAAGGCTATGGAGCCACACCGAGTGCCTGGCGATGGCATCGAGGCCCGGATACATGCCCGCGAAGAAGAGGAGTCCGGCCGATGCAGTCAGAACCGGATGCTTCTGCCATGCTTGGCGATCCGCCATGATAGGGGCGACCAGAGTGACGATCAAAAGCAGCTCCCAAGGCACGTCAACTGCCAGCCCCATCGCATCTGTTCCCTCTTGATGTTCGCTATGATTAGGCACGCTTCCCCCCATATCCGTGCATGGGTGCCCCATGCACGGATCGCTTGACTTGGTTGGCCAGGAACCAAGGGAGCGCGCTTACTCGGCTGCGTGACAGCAAGCCGAACCGCTTCCGAGCACGCTCGCGTGATCGCGGACGGCCGGCAGATCCATGGCCGGGTTGGCTTCGAAAAAGTTGTTCGGCTGAAGTCGGAAGCCGACATACATCACCGGCATGACCGGAAAATCCTCCGGCTTGCATACATGCGTGTGGCCGAACGTATGCCAAACGACGAGATCGGTATTCTCGACCGGACGGTCCTGCTGCACCCAGATCGGCAGGCCATCGCCCTTGTTCTGGTTCGGATAGTCGCCGGAGCCGTAGCGTTCCTTTTCATCGTAGGGCGTTACCCACAGATGATGCCGGGCAAATCCCGCCCGCTTGCCGATATGGCTTTCCGGAGCGGCGAGGATGACCGGATTGTGCTCGGCAATCAGCTTGTAGCCCGGATTGTTGCCGACCGAGTTCCGGACGTTCGGATTGACGATCTTCCAGAAGCGTCCTGTCGCGCCGTTGGCGTCGCGGCAAGCCTCCAGTTCCGTCTTCAACGTGGTGGTCTCGATGTTGAAGACATTGCCCCATTTGTTGCCTTCACCGATCGGACGTGGCGTTGCATTGGTCTCGACCACCGAATTCTTCTCACCGTCGACCATCATGTGCAGGCGGGCGCTGAAGAAGTGTTGGTGCGACGGGCCGTAAATCTCCGGCGTCACCATGCCGCCGACCGGCTTCTGGCCCGGCGTTACCGCCGCCGTCTGGATGATGCCCGTGAGCTTGGCTTCGAGCTGAATGGTGCCGTCCTGGTAGAGATACCAGTAGAAGCCGTAGTCGTAATTCGCGACGGTGCAGAAGAAGCTGATGACGAGCCGGCGGGAACGGCGGATCTCGAAGACGCCGGTACGGAACTCGTAATGCTTCCAGAGCGTGCCGTAATCCTCCTCATGCATGCAGACCGCGTTTTTCATCACGATCGGCTCGCCGAAGTCGTTGACCGATGGAATGTCAAAGTAGTGGATAGCGCCGAGGCAGTCGCAACCGAGTTCGAGCTGGTTGGCCAGACGACCGAGACCGTATTCCCCGCCATCGAAAGCGCATTTCCAATAGTGGTTGAGTGCTTCATCGGAATAGGGAACGCCCATGTCGGTGACGCTGGCGCGGTAGATGATGGGGCGCAGCTTGCCGTTGTCGCGATAACCGAGCTCATGCAGGACCAGGCCTTCGCGCGGCGTGAAGCCCACGCGGAACTCCCAGTTCTGCCAGGTCACCTTCCAGCCGTCGACGGAGAAGCTGACACCCTCAGGCTGGACGATGTGGAGGGGCTTCAGGCCTTCGCGCGGCTCGCCGAGGGAGGGGGTGTCGTAGTTGCGGATATCCTGTGGGATCGGCGCGGCCGGGCCGTCGTCGAGAAGCTCGATCACCTTGCCTTCGTTGAGGTCGATGATGGCCACCAGCCCTTCGATCGGATGGGCGTACCCGTTGTCCGTCCTCTTGTTGCGATGGAAAGCAACGCCGCGCATCAGGCGCTTGCCACGGTATTTCTCCTCATCACCGAAATAGCCGAAGGACCAGGGATCGATCTGAATGTTCTCGATGTCGGCTTCGGTGAGGCCTCTCTTCTTCACGGCTTCGCGCCAGGCCGCATCGTTCTGGACAATCTCGACGCAGGTGTCGAATTCCTCGATCATGATCGGCGCCTGGCCCCGCGTCTCGATGTCGAGCTTCTCCCAGCTCGTCACCTTTCCGGCGTGAAGATCGACGACCGCCTCGAAAGTGTCGCCCGTGGCGCGGTCGAGCGCCAGCGCAAAGGCCTTCCGGCTGAACGGCTTGCCGGGTTCGAAGGCAACGACCTCGGCCTTATCCGGTTCCTGCAATTGCAGATAGGGAAAACGCCAGGTGCCTCCCAATCCCTTCTCCTGCCGGAGGATGCCGGTCGCCTTTGCCAGTTCCGTCGTGCTCAAGGGATCGAGAGGGTGGATGGCAGCTTCCGATTGCCCGGATTTGGCGCAGCCGTGATCACTGCCGCTCTTGACGGCGTTTTCGATGTTCATGGTAATATTTCTCCTCTCCTGGCGCGCATACACGCGCAGGATTACTTTGTTCCCAGGTTCTTGCTTATGATGGGTGGCGATGATGAGCTTTCACAAAGCCACTTTTACGTCAAATTTTGCTCGGATCAGTCTTCGGTAATTTCAGGACCTGCGGCTTGGATCCGTTTAGTCTGAGAAACTGAAGCGCTATGTCCGTTTGAGCTAATTTGACACTTGACAAATGATACACTTGCATTTCGTCAAAAAAATTGCAAAATACGACAAAACAGATGCAATACGTGCCAATTGCATTTCTTTTTGTCGTGCGCAAATTTTGTGCGAGTGCGTTCGAATTTGACTTGTTTTGGGCCGTCTGTGGTTGGCGATGACACACTCGAAACAGCTGTATTCCTTGAACAAGTCCTCCGCGAACCGATGTGCGCGACGGATACTGCGTCGCAGCAGATAGCCCCGGGAATACGTCGATGCCCCCACGCCTGACGAAATCCTACGAGGCAGGTCTGCAACCGCTGGCGAGCATCCGCTCCTCGGTCCTCGGCGTCGTGGTCGATGCATTGGAAGCGAGACAGTTTCCGACTGACGACGTCCTGGTGAGGCACAATCTCTCGAAAGCTACCCTCGAGGACCCCTATGATCCGGTGTCGCTCAAAAGCTATGTTGCGTTCTTCGAGGATGCGGCACGCCTGAGCCGGCAGCCTCTGCTCGGGATACGCCTTGGAGAGACTATCAAGCCGGAGGATTTGGGTCCTGTCGGCGTTCTCTATACCATGATGCAGTCGCTGCGCGTCGCCATCGTCCGCTTCAGCCGGTTTTTTCCTGCGCTGCAAAGCAGCACTCGGCTGGGACTTCGCATCGAAGGTGACGAAACATGGCTGGAATACCAGATCGAGGATCCGGCAATCTGGCCGCGGCGTCACGACTCTGAATTCACGCTTGCGCTGATTTGTGCGCTGACCCGTAGCCGCCTCGGGAAAGGCTGGGCGCCCGAGGAAGTGCACTTCGAGCACGCTGGTCCGCGCGACCATAGCGAGATGTCACAATTCTTCGGGGCGGTGGTTCGCTTCGAGCAGCCGATCAACCGAATGTTGATCCGTTCGGAAGATCTCGATCTTTCGTTCGCCTCGGCGAATGCAGCCGCAATCGCCATCATCGAACAGCATCTCACCGACCTTATTGGCGACTCGGTTCTACAGACCTTTGACGATGCCGTTTCCAATGCCATCATGCGGTGCATGAAACAGGGGAAAGTCACACTGGAGGCCGTCGCCTCCCGGCTCGGAATGGGACCTCGCACGCTCCAGCGCCGTCTTCATGATCAAGGGAAGACATTTCGCGACGTCGTGCAGGAGCAACGCCATCGGACCGCTGAAGCTCTGCTCAGGAACGAAAAGATGTCGTTGGGAGCGGTCGCCGGGGGCCTTGGGTATGCGGATGCGGCATCGATGTCTCGTGCGTTTCGAGCCTGGACCGGGCAGTCTCCTCGCGCTTTCTCCAGAAGCCGTTGACCAATAGTCAGTCGATTTCATCGATCATTATCAATGCTTGTTTTATTTGCGAAGCGTCGGGACAGCGCTGTGGCAAACGCTCCCTACAGTCACCCGGAGACTGTACATCAGACCTCAGCGTACCCTTCGAGATAGAAGACGCAGCCGCCCGCGAGCTCGACCCTCTCGCCGAGAAGACGGCACCCGCTCTCACCACCTCGACCGGCCGCGCTGCGAGCGCTTCCGTCAGTCCCGGAGGCGGTTCGACAGGCTCGGTCGGACGGGCCGAAAAATTCATCACATAGCCGTTGGGCCGACGATCGACGATCAGCGCCCCGCTGATTGAATGAAAGACGACACACGCCGCCGATGCGGCGACAAACGCTCCATCACGACAGCGGCGCTGGCGAGGGTGGTGGATCGTGTCCCCGCTGAAAGCCATAGAGTCACAAACAACCGTCAATCAAAAATCCACGCTACGTTGAATTCCCAGCCGTGCATCACCTGCGACGCCCATTGACGGCACTCATCTTATCTGTAGACTATTTCATAGTATGACTTTCAAATAAGCATGCCAGCTTGCCGGAAGGCGTTTCGAGCGGCCATGAGGAGGAGAATTTCCTATCGACCCTGAGCTTGGCGCTCGCCGTTGGCGGCAGTAACTGCCTTTTCTCTCTGGCTGCCATCCATGCCATGGGCGGCTCCGCCCGCACGCGCCCCTTTGTATGCAAGCCTTAGCTACCTATTCAAATACGGGAGTATCCAAAATGTATGTCGGAACGCAGCTTCCAGCGCGCCATGACGATGACTACCGCGTCATGAAGCAACTCGGCGTCAACAATGTTTCTGCCAATCCGGATGGTTCCTGGCGCGACTGGGATCGCCCGACATTGGAGCGCTTTCGCGAGAAGATCGACGGTTTCGGGCTGACGCTGGACATGCTGCAATTGCCTTTGCATTCAGCCCCGGTCGATGGCGCTCCGTGCAAGGATATCCTGCTGGCCGGACCCAATCGGGACGAGCAGATCGACGGCCTATGCCGGCTGATCGAGAACTGCGCCGCCGCCGGCATTCCGTCGGTGCGCTACAACTTCAACTATATCGGCATTCCCCGCACGCCGATGGAGCCGGGCCGGGGGGGCTACATGGCCGAAGCCTTCCGCTGGGATCTGGTCGACCAGAACGAGCCGGGCCCGGCCGGCGTCATCGCGGAGGAGACGATCTGGGAAAGGGCCGATTATTTCCTCGCCCGTGTCGTGCCCGCGGCGGAGGCGGTCAATGTTCGGCTTGCCTGCCATCCGCACGATCCGGCGACGCCGCCGGGCTACAAGGGGGTGACCCGAATTCTCGGCAGCGTGGAGGGCATGAAGCGCTTTGTGCAAATGCATGAGAGCCCCGTCCATGGCCTCAATTTCTGCATCGGCACGCTTGGCGAAATGCTGGAAGACGTGAGCGAGGCCGCCGAGGTCACGAGGTGGTTCGGCGAGCGCGGCAAGATCATGAACATCCATTTCCGCAACATTGTCGGCAAGCGCTATTCGTTCCGGGAGAGCTTCCTGGACGATGGCGACATCGACATGCCTTCGATCATCGATGTGCTGCGCGACGTTGGCTACAAATACATGGTCATGCCCGACCATGCGCCGACCCTGGCCGGAGACAATCAGCAGCAGGTGGCGTTCGCCCACTGCTATGGCTACATCGCCGCGCTCCTGCAGACGCGCGGCTGAAATCCTCGTCACTTTCGGGTCGCCGGTCCTCGGGCCAGCCGGCGTCCGGCGTCCAGCCGAGAATCACGGATAGACTCATGTCCTCTCCTCATCATCTGAGTGTTTCCTCGCGACCGGGAAATGTGAGCGCGTCCCTGCAGGCCATTCTTGACGACCATGAAGGCCCCTTGCACATGAGGTTCGAACCGGGCGTTCATCGCTGCGGCGGATTGCGTTTGCGCTCGGATCTGACAATCGAAATTCCCAAGGGGGCGGAGCTTCACTTCATCCCGGACTACGCGGCCTATGAGGCCACATCCGTGTCCATTGTCGCCGAAGAGAGCGACCGGGGCATGTTGGTCGCCGCCGACGCGAGCAACATTTCGATCATTGGTGATGGTCGCATCTTTGGTGATGGCGCCACTGCCTTTACCCATGGCGAGGATGGTGACATGGGCACGCTCGTCGCCCACAAACTCAGGCCTCGCGTGCTGGTTCTCGAGAACTGCCGGAATGTTCGGGTCGAGGGTATTCGCATCGACGATTCTCCCATGTGGACCATGCATTTCGCTGGCTGCGAAAATCTGGAGATCGTTGGCGTTTCCGTCGACAACAATCGTCGCATGCCCAATACCGACGGGATCGTGATCGACGGATGCCGTAATGTCCGCATCCGCGGATCGAGCTTTCGCACAGCTGATGACGGCATCGTCCTGAAGACGACGCGGCGCGAGGATGGGCGATTGACGGGGGATTGCGAAAAGATCCAAGTCAGCGATTGCGTCGTGGAAAGCCGCTCCTGCGCGCTCAAGATCGGCACGGAGAGCTTCTCGCCGTTCCGCGATATTTCGTTCGAACGGATAAGGATCGAGGGTTCCAACCGCGGGCTCGGCATTTTCTCGCGGGATGGCGGTCTGGTCGACGGCGTGCGGTTTTCCGGCATCACCCTGGCCTGCCACGAAACGCCGGCGGGGTTCTGGGGCTCGGGCGAGGCCGTGACGATCAACACGATCGATCGTCGACCGGAGGAAGGTCCGGCTGGCCGGGTGAGCAACATCGTCATCGAGAATGTCACGGGCTCCATGGAGGGCGCTATCAACCTCGTTGCGGAGCGTCCCGGCGATATCGCCAACGTCGCGATCAGGGGCGTGCACCTCAAGCAGCGTCCCGGTCCGCTGGGAACGGCGCTCACCTATGACATTCGCCCGACGATCGATGACCGTTTTGATCGCTTTCCCCAGGACAAGGGGGCCGGTCGCGTCAATGCGTGGCGTTTCGGTCCGGACGGCAAGATTATCGGGCTGGTCCCTTATCCGGGCGGCATGCCTGGCGTCTTCGCCAGGGGAGTTTCCG
This sequence comes from Ciceribacter sp. RN22, assembly GCF_024054295.1. Taxonomy (NCBI): domain Bacteria; kingdom Pseudomonadati; phylum Pseudomonadota; class Alphaproteobacteria; order Hyphomicrobiales; family Rhizobiaceae; genus Ciceribacter; species Ciceribacter sp. RN22. Next base: position 81,050 of record NZ_JAMXLD010000002.1, on the reverse strand, counting down.
GATTGTCGCTGGACGACATCGAAATAGATCGGCCGGCGCAGTTGCCGGAAAGCTGGAACGCCTCGGTGATCGTTGAACTGGATAGGATGATGGGCGCCTGATTGGCGTGGATTTTCCGTGACAGGCCCTCCCAGGCCCTGTGCCCGGCTCCGCGTCTGATCGCGGTGTCGGGCACAGTCTTTTATAGCCTCGCGATTTCAATCCTCTTTGAAGATAGGGTGCTCGGTAAACGGGCCGCCCTGGTATAACGCGGAGCTAGATTGCGGATCCGGGAGCGGTACCGTCTCCTCGATCCTGGCACGATGGAGCCCTGCGTTGTCTCTGGGCTGCCAACCGAGGAAGTTCGCCCGGCTATTGTCCCACCAGCGGGCGTCGTTATTGGATACGCCCCATATGACGGGGCAGCCGAGCCTAGGCGCCTTGAACACGCATTCGGCCAGCGAGGCGAAGTCGCCGTAGGACAACCACGACGCCAGCATGCGGTGATCGCGCGGATGCTCGAAGCAGGAGCCGATGCGGACCACGGCCGTCTCCTGTCCGAACTTGTCGAAATACATCCGGGCAAGCGCTTCGCTGAAGCACTTCGACACCCCGTAAAGCCCATCCGGACGCAGAGGGACGTTGGCATCGAAATACTCGTCCTGCCGGTAGAATCCGACCGTATGCAACGAGCTTGCAAGCAAAATCCGCGGCATGCCATTGGCCCTTGCCGCCTCGTACAGGTTGTAGCAACCCGCGATGTTGGCATTCATGATCTTTGCGAAGGATGCCTCGCCGGACATGCCTCCGAGATGAACGATGGCGTCGCAGCCCTTGACCAGATCATGAACGCCTTTGTCGTCCCCCAGATCACAGGAAACAAGCTCCTCGTTCGGGGCGGCTTCGCCCAGGTCGCAAATGTCCGAAAGACGCACTATCGTCGCAAGAGGCGCAAGCCGCTGGCGCATGATCCGGCCGATGCCGCCGGCCGCGCCAGTGATAAGAAGTCGATGCACGGGAATCTCCAAATGGTCGATGCGTGGGAAGCTGACACGGATAGATCATATATAAGGGCCGGTTTTGCAACAACCTATCATATGACATGACCCGTGGTTCTCTTGATGTCGGTTGATATTTATGACAACGTGAGCGCGAACTCTTCAGTAACGGACGTCTGATCAAGGTCACTGCATGCTGAGACGCCGCCATTCGGTGGCATGGTGGCAGCGAACTGGATTCGGGCGACAGTCAACGGCATCTAGCACGGGAACTCAAGGTGATAGCAGACGCACGGCAGGCTTCCAGGACGCGAAAAGGTACAGGAACGCTTGTATCTCAACTTGTCGACAAGCTTCGGAAGTCGATCCTGGCCGGGGATTTCCAGCCCGGCGACAGGCTGCCCAGCGAAGCGCAGATGACGATCGATCATGACGTGAGCCGTACCGTGATACGCGAGGCCATCGCGGTGCTGCGGTCCGAGGGGCTGGTCGAACCGCGCCAGGGGGCGGGGGTCTTTGTGCTTGATCCTCCCGCGCCCGTAAATCTGCCGTTTCAGGACGTCGACAGCACCCGGATTTCCTCCGTCATCGAACTGCTCGAACTGCGCACGGCCGTGGAAATAGAAGCCGCAGCGCTTGCCGCCTTGCGCCGTTCGCCGCAGCAGGAAGAAGCGATCCTCGCGCGTCAGCGTGACCTTCTTGTCCTGATCGAGGCAGGGAAAGCCACCGCCGACGCGGATTTCGCCCTTCATCTGGCAATCGCCGAGGCCACGAACAATCCGCGCTTTCCGGAGTTCCTGCAGATGATCGGCAAGGGTGGCATCCCGCGTGCGGCCCTGCAGGACGGTCAGGATACGTCCCTTCAGCACGAGTATATCTCGCAGATCCACCGAGAGCATGCCCAGATCGTCGAAGCCATCTCGAACGGCGACGAGGCGGGCGCCCGCGCGGCCATGAAGCTGCATCTGCGCGGCAGCCTGTCGCGGTATCGAGCCATTCATCAGAGGACTTTGTCAAAGTTATAATATGACATGTTGACAGCCGCGCCGCGCTGGTGGTAGCGTTCCCTCAATGGACTTGATATTGAAGGAATTGTTGTATGCGGCCGCAGGAAATCAAAACCATCCTTGGTTCCGGACTGCTGTCATTTCCGGTCACGCATTTCGATGCGAACGGTGAATTCGCGGTGGACAGCTACCAGTCGCACGTGAACTGGCTTTCGGGTTTCGATGCCCCTGTTCTGTTTGCCGCCGGCGGCACGGGTGAGTTCTTTTCGCTCACGCCCTCCGAGATTCCGCGGATCGTCCGGGCCGCCAAGGAGGCTGCCGGCGATACGGCAATCGTGTCGGGTTGCGGTTATGGCACTGAGATGGCAGTGGCGATCGCGCAGTCCGCTCAGAAGGCCGGGGCCGATGGCATTCTGCTGCTTCCGCATTATCTCATCGATGCGCCGCAGGACGGCATGCGCGAACATGTCCGGCGTGTCTGCCAGTCCGTCGACATCGGCGTCATGGTCTATAATCGCGACAACGCGGTGTTGCAGGCCGACACGCTGGCTCGTCTCTGCGATGAGTGCCCGAACCTGATTGGTTTCAAGGATGGAACCGGCGACATCGGCCTCGTTCGCCAGGTTACAGCCATGATGGGCGATCGCCTGACCTATCTGGGCGGAATGCCGACGGCGGAGCTTTTCGCGGAGGCCTATCTGGGTGCCGGCTTCACCACGTATTCCTCCGCTGTGTTCAATTTCGTGCCGGGACTGGCGGTGGATTTCTATCGCTCTCTGCGATCGGGAGACCGCGCCGACTGCGAACGCGCCCTGAACGAGTTCTTCTACCCCTTCATGGCCATTCGTAACCGGCGCAAGGGGTATGCGGTGTCAGCCGTCAAGGCCGGCGTCCGGCTTCAGGGCTTCGCGGCAGGCAAGGTGCGCAGTCCTTTGTGTGACCTGACGGACGAGGAGGAGGGCATGCTTGAAGCCCTCATAGTGCGTAACCAGAGCCGGCGGGCGGCCTGACAACGGGCCGGTCTCGCAGCGAAGGGTGCGCCGCGGCGGAGCTGCGGCGGACATCCGGGTGATCGTCATGGGGCCTGGTGGTCGGGCGGTCATTCATATGATGACTTGAATTGCCTGTTTCGGATATTTGCCATTCCCGGGAGGAAGGCAGGTTTGAATATCCGAGAGGGCTCTTGTATCTCAACACAAGGGAGGAATGAAATGCGTAGACATTCGAAAGTGGCGTTGATGGCAGGGGCGGCGCTCATGGCGATGAGCACTCAGGCCCTGTCGGCCGAGACGATCAAGGTGTGGTCGCGTCAGACCGATGAATCCGTCAGCGTTCTGAAGGCGCTGTCGGCGGCGTTTACCGCCGAAACCGGCATTGAGGTCGAGACCTATAATACCGGTACGGATTTCGAGCAGCGCCTGGCTCGCGCGGCGGCGGGGCGTGATCTCCCCGATGTTGTCGTCAACGACGACTCGGCGATGGGGCAAATGCTCCGTATGGGGATCATCGAGGACATCGATCCGTCCACGATCAAGGGCAATGAAGACGTCTCGCCCGCCGCCTGGAACAGTGCCAAGGCGAGCGACGGCAAGTTCTACTCCGTTCCGGTCTCCGCGCAGGCGTTCGCCTTCTTCGTGCGCAAGGACTGGCGTGAAAAGCTCGGCCTGCCGCAGCCCAAGACCTGGGATGATCTTCACAAGCTGGCGGTAGCCTTCACCAATGACGATCCCGATGGCAACGGCAAGGCCGACACTTTCGGCATGACCATCCCGGCATCAACCGTTCGCGGCTATACCAGCTGGTTCATGAGCAATTTCATCTGGGCCGCCGGTGGCGATTTCGTCCAGCAGAGCGCGACCGGTTTCAAGCCCGACCTCAACACCAAGGCGGGGGCCGAGGCGCTGGGGTTCGTGCGGTCGCTGTTTTGCGAAGGCCTGACCCAGCCGGGCGCCATCAACGCCACGACGGGTGACGCTCTGCCGACCTTCCGCTCCGGCCAGACCGGTATCTTCCTGTCGGGTCCCTATCACATCGCGCAGATTGACGAGCAGCCGGGCAAGGACAAGATCGAGGTCCTGCCGCCGCCGGCAGGTCCGGGTGGGCCCGCTGCTCTCGCGGAGGGTACCAGCGCCTATATCATGAAGGGTACCGAGCATCGCGAAGCCGCGACAAAGTTCATCGAATTCTTCATCTCGCCCAAGGGGCAGGAAATCGGCATGGCGCAGGGTTCCGGCCACACGCCGCTTGTGCGTCTTCCGGTGAACAAGAACATCGATGTGAATGCCGTTCGTCAGGATCCGCGTTGGCAGACCTTCAAGGAGGTGTTCGACAACCACTCGCACTACGTTCCGCCGGTGCCGAACTGGACTCCGATCCGCATGTTGACGGCGGAAGGCTTCAACAAGATCCTGTCGAACTGCGATGCCGACATCGCCGCCGAACTGAAGGCGGTCGATGACAGCATGGCGGATGAGCTTCGCAAGCAGAAGGCGCTTGCCACGGCCACGCAATAATCTTGTCGTCATTCCGCGCCGACGAGAGATCGTTCGGCGCGGACATTCCTTGCTGACAGCTGCGAGATTTCCATGCTCGGATCGATCAAATCCTCCTCGGAGGGCCCCGCGTTGCCAACGGCTTCGGCCGGTACCGCGCGCACGGCGGCGCGGCGCCGCGCCGGTACGTGGCGGGTGGCCCTCGTGCCTTGGTTGTTCCTTGCCCCTGCCTTGGTGATCTTCACCTGGTTCAAGTTCTATCCAATGCTGTCCGGCTTCATCATGTCGTTCTATGACGTGCAGTTTTACAGCGACAGCGAATGGATCGGCCTCGACAACTTCGCGCGCGCCCTGAGCGACGCGGATTTGCGCGTTGCCGTGTGGCACACGGTCATCTACGTGGTCGTTGGCACGGTCTGCTCGAGCATCATCGCCTTCTTCATGGCGCTGGCTCTAGAGGGGCAGGCACGGCATCTGCGCGTTCTGCGCACCGCGATCTTCCTGCCGGCGATCACCAGCGCGGCCATCATCGCCGAAGTCTGGCGCATTCTGTTCAATTCAGCCCATTACGGCGTGGTCAATTCGCTGCTCGGCTTCGTCGGCGTCGATCCGCAGGGCTTTCTGACGGATCCCTCGCAGGCCCTGTGGGTGCTGATCCTGATGCAGGTCTGGAAAAACACGCCCTACGACATGGTCATCTTCATCGCCGGTCTCGTCGGCATTAATCGCGAGCTGTACGACGCGGCCAATGTCGATGGTGCAAGCCGCCTGCGCAGTCTTTGGCACGTAACCCTGCCCGGCATCATTCCGTCGATCTCCGTGGTCGTCATGCTGTCATTCATTCGCGGCATTCGCGTCTTCGCCGAGGTCTATGCCACCACCGGCGGCGGTCCGGCGGGGTCGACAGAGACGATCATGACCCATGTCTACAAGGTGGGCTTCGAGGATCTCGACTATGGCTATGCCTCCGCTGTATCGCTTCTGCTCCTTCTGTTCACGGTTCTGCTGACCTTGATCCACATGGCGATCAAGACGCGGATTTCCAACTGACGAGGAGAACTCCGATGCATCAGTCCGTCGCAATCCGGGTTTCGCGGATCCTGTTCTACATCTTCGTCTTCATCGTCTTCGTCGGTCCCTTCTGGGGTATCGTCGTCACCGCCTTCAGCGGACAGATCCTCAAGCCTGGTCAGCTGTTTCTCTGGCCCGTGCAGCCGACGCTGGCCAATTTTCGCACCGCGCTGATCGACCTCAATGTCTGGCGTTACCTTCTGAACTCGCTGGTCGTCGTCGCGCTTGGCACCACGCTGCAAGTGATTGTCAGCGCGCTGGCCGCCTATGCGCTGGCGCGCAAGAAGTTCCGCGGCGCCGCCATCGTCTCGCTGCTGATCCTGTGCACCATGATGCTGCCGGAGGAAATCATCTCCATTCCGCTGTATCTGATCGTCCAGAAACGCTTCCCGCTGCTGGATGTCTCGATCTACAACACCTACGCCGCGATGGTTCTGCCCGTCGTCGGCTGGGCGTTTGCAATCTTCGTGCTAACCGAGTTCATGCGGGCGATCCCCAAGGAACTGGAGGAAGCTGCGCGGATAGATGGCGCCAACGAGTGGCAGGTCTTCGCCTATGTGGTGCTGCCGCTGGTGCGGCCGGCACTCGGTACAGTGGTAATTTTCGGCTTCATCATGATCTGGGATCAGTATCTGCTGCCGCTGATCGTGGTGAACGACAAGTCGCTGTTCACCATGCCGGTAATGCTGGGCATGCTGCGCGTGGACGAGACGATCACGCCCAACATCTTCGTGGCCGCCACGCTGCTGGCGATGGCGCCGCCGATCATTGTCTATCTGTTGCTCCAGAAGCAGTTCAATCGTGGCATCACCGCCGGTGCGGTCAAGGGCTAACCGCGCCTTCGCGCGAGAATACAAGAGGAATGACATGGGAGCTGTATCGCTGCATGGTGTCTGCAAGTCGTTCGGGGCGGTGAACGTCATCAAGGACGTGTCGATCGACATCGCCGAGGGCGAATTCTGTGTGCTGATCGGTCCGAGCGGTTCGGGCAAGTCGACACTGCTGCGCATTATTGCCGGGCTCGAGGACTGCACGGCGGGCGAGGTCCATATCGGCGGCCGCGACGTGACAGATATGCAAGCCAAGGAACGCAACATCGCGATGGTGTTCCAGAGCTATGCCCTCTATCCGCAGATGACGGTGCGGGAGAACATGAGTTTCTCGCTGCGCCTCGCGCGCCGGCCGAAGGAGGAGATCCGTCGCAAGGTCGACGCGGTGGCCCAGATGCTGGAATTGGAGACCCTGCTCGACCGCCTGCCGAAGGAGTTGTCCGGTGGCCAGCGTCAGCGCGTGGCCATGGGCCGCGCGATCGTGCGCAATCCGGCCGTGTTTCTCTTCGACGAGCCTTTGTCCAATCTCGACGCGAAGCTGCGTAGCCAGGTTCGCGGAGAAATCCGCGACCTGCACCAGCGGCTGGCGACGACGTCCGTCTACGTCACGCACGATCAGGTCGAGGCCATGACCATGGGACAGAAGATCGTCGTCCTGCGCGACGGTCGGGTCGAACAGGTCGGTTCGCCGCTCACGCTCTACGATTCGCCCGACAGCGTCTTCGTCGCGGGCTTCATCGGCTCGCCGGCGATCAACATGATCAAGGCTTCGGTCAGTGACGATGCGCGGACATTGTTGGTGCCGGAAAGCCAGACCAGCCTGGCGATGCCGGAAGGCTTCTCCGACATGAATGGTCGCGAGGTGCTGTTGGGCGTGCGGCCCGAATTTCTCGAACTGAGCGAGCTTGGCACGCCGGGAACCATTCCCTGCGTCGTCAATGCGGTCGAGACCACCGGTTCGGACACGACCGTCATCTGCGATACCGGCAGCGGCAAGATGCTTCTTTCATCCAAGCAGCGCAGCCAGCTACGGCCCGGCGAGCGGCTCGGACTGGCGATGCGGCCGGAGAAGGTGTTGATGTTCGACACGGCGACGGAGCGCAGGATCGCGGCGCGCTGATCGTTGAATTACGACATCTGGAAGGTGCAATGCCGGAGATTTCATCCTCGATGACCGTCCGAAGCTATGTTGCCGAATGCATTGCGAGGCCGAATTGCAAGGTTGGCGAGTCCCCGGTCTGGGACCGACTGACCGACGATCTCTACTGGGTCGATATCACCAGCCGGCAATTTTTTCGCATGCCGGCCGCGGGGGGAGCGTTCCAAAGCTGGCCGCTACCCGCGACGGTCAGCGCCTTCGCCTTACGGCAGGATGGAGGTTTTATCGCGGCGACGGATCGTGGGTTTGCCCGTCTGGACCTGGACCTGGAGCGGGATGGGCCAGTCCTTGCCTTCGGATCCACTCCCGACATTCCGCAAGGTGGGCGGATGAACGATGGCGCCTGTGACCGGCAGGGTCGGTTCTGGTCGGGCACCCTGTCGCCGACACCGGCCGCGCCCGAAGCGTCTGGAGCGTTGTACAGCATCGGACGGAACCGGGACCTTCGCGCTCGCGGTGGGCGCTTCCGCGTCCAGAACGGACTTGCCTGGAGCCCTGACGGACGGCGGATGTATGTTTCGGATTCCCATGTCTCCAATCCGCATGTCCTGTCCTTTGACTTCGACCCCGATACGGGCGAGCGCGCCAATGCCACGCTTTTCGCCGATTACGGCAAGCTTGGCGGTCGACCGGATGGCGCGGCCATCGACGTCGATGGCTGCTACTGGATCGCCGCCAGCGATTCCGGTCGTGTCTTGCGGCTCACGGCGGATGGCAAGATCGATGCCGAAATCATCGTGGCGACGCGAAACCCGACCAATATCTGCTTTGGTGGAAGTGATCTAAGAACGGCCTATATTACATCCTTGCGTCCGGATGGCGGGACGGGCGGTGACGTCTATGCGGTGGCCACGCCCTTCCAGGGCCTGGCTGAGCCTCACTATCGGCCTTAGATTAGATTGGACCCGGTAGGCTTCGACAGCCGCGCCGAGCGCAAGCGCGAGTTAGCAGCCGAGATGGGACTTCAGGCCCACATTACTTCGCATGGCAGCCGAATGTGCCGTCTCCGCTTACGAGCAAATCACCGGCGAAAGCTGGAAGCCATACGAGCGCACGGTCGAACAGCCTGCCAATTCCGTTGATCAAAAGGCCGCAACGGTCCAGATGGCAGCCTTCGAATGTATTTCGGCGTGGGGCCTGGCTCCGCTGTTAATAAATTCGTTAGTTGATCTGGGTCGCGACGAAATGAAAAACTAGATCAATTGCACCCATAATCAACAGTCTCGCCTCTTCTATGGCACGTTTACGACAACTTTAGGCATCATACTGTTTTTACGTGGTAAAATGATATCGTTTACAACACGGCTCACCCTCAAACTGCTCAACGGTTTTGCACTTTGGTAAGCATCGCCCGTACGAACTTGTCCCATTTTTTCATGCCGGCGCGCTTCTCTGGCATGTAGTTCCAGCGGTCGTGGTTCTTCGAACTGACGTCCTGCAGCGCATGATTCTGCAGGCGGTCGCGGAGCCTCTTTCGAGACACCGGCCTTGCCTGCCAGCGTTTTGAAAGTCCGGCGCAGATCACGATTGGTGGCGTAGGGAATTACGCCACCATCACGCTGCCGCCAGACGAAGCTGTAGAGCGTCGCATGGCTGACAGGCTTGGACGGATCCTTCGCCGAAGGAAAGTACCAGCCGTACTCGTTCGGCTTGATCGACTCGATCAGCTCGGCAACGAGCGACGGGACCGAAACGGCATGCGGCTGGAGGTTCTTAGTCTTCGACCAGTCGATGATCCGCTCCTTGGCATCCCATTGATCGACATGCAGGCGGGCGATTTCCTCGACACTCTGACCCGTCAGCATGATGATCTGCACGGCGCGCGGATAAGAGGAATGAACCGGCGTGTCAGGGCATCCTAGCCAGCGATAGAGCTGCACGAACTCGTCCTCGCTGAGCCAGCGCGTGCCCTGGACCTTTGGCTCGGTCGGAATGCCGGATGCTGGATTAAGGCAGATTGAAGCCGCCGATCTGATGATCGGCCAGAACAATTTCACGGCGATGGACCCAGGGGAAGCGGTCCACCTTCAGCTCGGCTGATGATCTTGCCGGTGATGTCGTCGCAAAGGCTCGTCCTGTCGGACCCGGCATGCCCGCTGCGGTCATTCCTGAACATCGTTGTTATCCGCGACGGGCGCCGGAGACCTCTTCTCCAGCCCTTAACCCGTCACGGAAAACCCGTCAGCACTCTCACTCTGCACACCGAATTTCGGCATTTCGATCGACGGTCCTGGAGCTACGAGGATCGTTTGATGAAGATCAGGTCATTACCTGCGGATACGCTCCCGGTAACGCCGCTCGCGAGGTCTCGGCACTCAGCGACCGTATCGGCGGATTGCCAGCCGGGTTGTTCATCAACTCGATCAGAGCGTTCGAAGGTATCGTCAGCGAGTTTGTCCACCTTCCCTCGGAAGCATTCGAACAGAGCGTCTTCGGTTGCTACGACTATGACCCGTTTGCGGCATTCCTGGAATTTCCTGTGCACATGGTACGGCAGAACTCGAACCAACTCATCGCCACCGCCTTTGAATTGGTCGACAGCGGTGTTACCGACCCGGTGCTGATACAGGTCGACCCGGAACTGATCCCTCCCCGAACCGTCTATAACGGTCCGTTCAGCCAACTGGGGTAAGATTGAAGCTTGAGCCCCTCGGCTAGGGTCATACGCTCATTTCCGGGACGCGAATGGTGCAACAGGCGTGTCGGCAAGTGCGGACATCGTCTGCTCCGGGGGACGCAGAACACGTCGTTGCCGTGTCCACTACAGGTCCGATGACTTCTCCCGACTACCTCTCAGTCCATACCGCGCGATCTTCTCGTTGAGGGTCCGGTGCGGTATGCCGAGGCTCGCGGCCGCGCGCGCCGTATTGCCGTCGTGCTCGTCGATCGCCGCCCGGATCAACTGCACCTCGTAGGCGGCAAGCCGGTCCGGCAGCGTCAACTCACCGTACAGACTCGTTTGCGCGGCGGTGCCGGTGCCCTGTTCATCGAGACCAAGTGCGAAGCGCTCCGCCCGTGCCTTGAGCTCGCGAACATTCCCCCTCCATTCCTCCTGTTGCAGGCTCGCAAGCAGATCGGCCGACACGGTACGCTCGGCACGGCCGTAGCGATGGGCAGCGAGCGAGGCGAAATGGCTGAACAGCAGGCCAATATCGTCCCTCCGCAGACGCAATGGCGGAATTCGAATGTCGACGGTCGCTAACCGATAGAACAGGTCCTCACGAAATCTTCCGGCAGCAATTTCGCCGGAAAGGTCACTCTTGGCAGCGGCAATGATCCGTACGTCGACCGGCCGCAGCCGGTTTTCGCCGAGCCGTTCGATCACCCGCTCCTGAAGCACACGCAGGATTTTCGCCTGCAGGGCGAGAGGCATGGATTCGATCTCGTCGAGGAAGACGGTTCCGCCGGCGGCATGTTCGAATTTGCCCTCACGCTCGGAAAGCGCGCCGGTGAAAGCGCCTTTCGCATGGCCGAAGATCTCGCTTTCGAAAATGCTTTCCGGCAGGGCGGCGCAGTTGATCGCGACGAAGGGGCCGACCCGGCGGCGACCCTGACGATGCAGGGCCTGCGCGACGAGCTCCTTGCCGGAACCGGTTTCGCCGATGATCAGCACGTCGATATCGACATCGGCCAGCATCGCCACGCGGCTGCGAAGCTCGCACATGGCGGGACTGTCCCCGACGATTGGCGGGCCACCGCTCTCCTCCTGAACCAGGCCTTGCAGACGGGCGATCTCCCGTTTCATCCGGCGCTTCTCGACGGCCTTGTCGAGAACGGAGAGGAGGTACTCCGCGTCGTATGGCTTCTCTATGAAGTCCTCCGCGCCCTGCTTCATCGCCTTGACCGCGAGCGTGACATCGCCATGGCCGGTCATCAGGATGACAGGCACGTCGCTACGCACCTTGATGACGGAATTCAGGAGCGTCATGCCGTCGATGCCCGGCATGCGGATGTCACTCACCACGACATCCGGCTCGGTGCGCAGGAGTTGCTGATAGGCTTCTTCAGGCCGATGGAAGGCGGTCACGGAGAACCCGCTGACCTCCAGCCAGTCGGTCGCCGCCTTCAGGAGATCGCGGTCGTCGTCGACGAGGAGAACGTCTCCGCGGCTCATTGTGCTGCCTCGAGTGGATGTGCCGATCGCTTGTCGATCGGCATCGACATCGTGGCGATGGTACCGCCGCCGGGTGCTTCGGCAAAGGTGATTTCGCCACCGTATTCCCGCACGATTGCGGTCGCGATGGAAAGGCCGAGGCCGAGACCTTCGCCGGTCAGCTTGGTGGTAAAGAACGGTTCGGTGACGCGATCGCGGTGTTCCGGCGCGATGCCGGTCCCGTTGTCGATGACGGTCACGTTCACCTGTCCGGCCTCCGCGGTTCGCTGAACAATCACCGAAGGAGCAGGACGGCCCTCGACGGCGTCGAGCGCGTTCAGAAGCAGGTTGAGCATCACCTGCTCCAGTTTGACCCCGACCGCAGTGATGACGGGAGCCGGGCCCTGCGCTTCGACGATCGGCACGACGCCGAGCGCCTTCGCCCGCGGCGCGGCGAGATCGATCGCGTTGCGAATGACGGTGTCGATGTCGACTGCCTCGAGTTCGGAAGCGCCCTTCCGGCCGAAGGTTTTCAGGTGCTTGACGGTACGCTGCATGCGCTTGACGAGCGCGCGCGCGTCGAGAAGCCGCTCGCCGACCTTTGCCGCCTCATCCTTCTCCGCAAGGACACCGGCCGTCGCCAGTGTTGCCTCGAGTGCGGCAAGCGGCTGGCTCACTTCATGCACGATCGCCGTCGACATCCGTCCGAGCGCCGCCATCTTCTCGGAATGGATGAGCCCTTCCTGCGCGCGGCGCAACTCGTCCTCGGTCCGCCTGCGCATGTCGATCTCGCGGGCGAGATCCTGCGTTCGCTCGGCGACCTTGAGTTCCAGGATCTCGCCCTGGCGCAGGCGCATGCGGATCAGCAGGGCCCGCTGGTGGAGAAAGTAGAGCGCGCCCGTCGCGACGAGGCCGGCAATGAGCGCAGCGAGCGCCCAGAAGCCGGCGAGCTTTGCGATATCCTCTGTGCTGGTTGCCGCAAGCACGATCCAGCTGTCCGGCTCGATGGCGGAAAACTTCGCCAGAAGCTGCTGTCCCTCGCCATCGACCCGAAGCGCCGGCATGTCGGCCGCGTTGATCGGCGGCACGACGCCCGCGGGCAGGATCGGCTTGGCTTCGGCAAGATCGGTGCCGTCATAGGTTCTCTCCGCTGCGACCCGTTCGGCGGCCTCTCGCGAAAGCGGTGCAAGCGGTCGGTATTTCCAGTCGGGATTGCCGGAGAGGAAGACAATGCCCCAGCGGTCGGCGATTGCCGTCTGGACGCCCGCCGCTTCCCAGGTCACCTCAAGCGGTCGCAGATCGGCCTTGACGACAACGACGATCGGCTGATGACCGGGGATATCGATGCGCGAACTCAGAAAGTAGCCCGGCTTCTTTGTCGTGACGCCGATCGCGTAATAGCGGCCTTCGCCGTTGCGAATCGCGTCCTGAAAATAGGGCCGGAAGCTGTAATCATGTCCGATGAAGCTCTCGGCGGTCGCGAAATTGCTGGCTGCAAGCGTCACGCCACGATTGTCGAGCACGTAGAGCTCGGCCGCGCCCGCCTGCCGCACGACCGTCTGGAGATAGAGATTCGCAGCATCGAGAGTGGCGGAGCTGCGCGCGTTCTCGGCAAGCGCGCGGATGCGGGCATCCTCGCCGATCACAAGCGGCAGATACCGGAACCTCTCGACCTCCGTGGCGATCGCCCTGTTGGTGAGCACCAGGCTGCGCTGGAGTTGCGCCTCCAGTGCGCTGACGGCCGCCCCGCTCGCCACATAATAGGCAGCAAAAGGCGCCGTGAAAGTCGCCACCAGCATGAAGGCAGTCATTCTGCCGATGTTACGCGCCATCACCGAGCCGACGTGGTTGGATCCTGTCTTCTGCATCGAGTGTAGCGTCTCCTCGGTCAAGAGAGAACAGCCGCCGCCCCTATCCTTCATTAGGCGATCGCGGCGTCGGGGTAGCCTCTGACTGCTCCCGGTCACAGGGCCGCAGGACGAGTGGCTCCTGAGCCTGTCGTCCGAGCTCGCGGCATCCGTCGGCATCGCAAAGTCTCCAGCCCGAGACCGTCGCCCCCGAGGCCGCGAGCACCAGCTCGGGAACTGGCACGAGGTTTGGTGTCCAGACCCACCATTTCCCCTCCCGGCGGGCGCCGTCGCCGGGCTCCATGCCGGCACCGGAGCCCTGAACGCGCGCCTCTTCGAGAACGAGCCCCTGTGGTGTCGGCGTCCAGCGCTCCTGCCACTCGGTTTTCTCGACCGAGTGTGTCCAGCCGAGCGTGAAGACGCCGGCGGCAACGGCCATCGCCTTGCCGCCGGCAACGATACAGACCGCCATGGTCATGCGGCACCCGGTACCGACTTACCGCCCACCTGTCGTCCTCGACGCCAGATCCAGACAGCGAACAGGATCGAAAGCGCAAAGCCGATCTCGTCCGTCAGCGGCAGCGCCGCCAGAAGAGTGAAAGCTGCCGCGGCGGCCAGAAGCCGTTCCGCGACCGAAAGACGGACGACCAGGAAACCGATGACGGCCGCGCCCCAGAGACCGATCGCAAGACCGGTCTTGACGACGACGTAAGCGACCGCCGCCGGATAGCCGAGGCTGGCGGCCATGGCCCCGCCATCCTGGAGCATCAGGGCCGGCGAGTAGACCGCCATGAACGGGATGACGAAACCGGCCGCCGCCACCTTTATCGCCTGGATCGCGATCTTCAGTCCGCTTTCACGCGCAATCGGCGCCGCGGCGAAGCAGGCGAGCGCAACCGGCGGCGTCAGATCGGCAAGGATGCCGAAGTAGAAGACGAACATGTGGCTGACGATGAGCGGAACGCCGAGCTCCAGAAGAGCCGGGCCGGCGATCGACGAGGTGATGATGTAGTTCGGGATCGTCGGTATCCCCATGCCGAGGACAAGACAGGTCACCATGGTGAGCAAGAGTGACAGGAACAGGCTCTTGTCGCCGACCGAGACGATGAACTGGCCAAAGGTGTTCGCCGCCCCCGTCAGCGTCATCGTGCCGATGATGATGCCGACGAGCGCACAGGCCGTCGCCACCGGCAACGCCGTCTTTGCGCCTTCCGCAAGTGCGTCGCGGCACGTGACGAGCGTCTCCCGTCCGCCTCGCGAGAAGGCGTTGACCGCAATCAGCACCGCCAGTGCAGCGAGAACGACACCGATACCGAACTGGAAGAAGGCGGCCGCCACCAAACCGAGGCCTACCCAGAAGATGATCCGGATCACATTGGAGGGAAGACCGAGCGCCACGGAACTGCCGAGGATCAACAACGCGGTGAAGGCAAGGCCGACCGTTCCTGCAAACAATGGTGTGTAGCCCGAAAACAGCAACCAGACGAGCGCCGCCAACGGAAGGATCAGGTACCACTGCTCGATCAGCGCGGCCTTTGCCGAAGGAAGTTCGTTCTTCGGCAGGCCGAGAAGCCCGTATTTGCCCGCCTCGAGATGAACCATCCAGAAAGCCGAAGCAAAATAGAGGATCGCCGGGATGATCGCCGCCTTGACGATCTCGTGATACTCGACACCCAGTGTTTCAGCCATGATGAAGGCAACCGCGCCCATCACCGGCGGCATGATCTGTCCGCCCATCGAGGCCGTCGCCTCGACACCGCCGGCAAAGGCGGCGCGATAGCCGAACTTCTTCATCAGCGGAATGGTGAACTGGCCGGTGGTGACGACATTCGCCACCCCGGAACCCGAGATCGTTCCCATCAGCCCGGACGAGATGATCGCGACCTTCGCCGCACCGCCACGCTTGTCGCCGACGAAGCTCAGCGAAACGTCGTTGAAGAGCTTGATCATTCCGGCTCTTTCAAGGAAGGCGCCGAAGAGAATGAACAGGAAGATGTAGGTCGAAGAGACGAAGGTCGGAATGCCATAGATTCCTTCCGTGCCGTAGGCCATGTGGTCGATCACCTGCGTGAAATCGTAGCCGCGGTGGTCGAGCGGCGGCGGCAGGTATTCACCGAACAGGCTGTAGGCGAGGAACAGGCCTGTGATGATCGGCAAGGCCGGGCCCATAAGCGCCCAGGCCGCGGCAAACACGACTCCGAGTGCGACAACGCCCACCGCAACGTCCCGCGGCAGGGGATCACCGGCGCGGATAAGCAGTTCACTGTACTCGTAGCATTGGTAGAAGGCGACTGTCGCACCCAGCAGGGCCATAGCCCAGGCAATCGCCTTGGCGATGCCGCCGCGCCGCGAAAACATGGCCAGCAACGGAAAGACCAGTACCGTGACGAAACCGACATGAACGGCGCGCACGATCTGGCTCGGCAGGTCGATGAGATGCGCAGCGGTCGCGATCTGGAAAACGGAAAAGGCGAGCGCAATCCCGAAGAGAAGCCGACCGTCCCAGGTCTTCGGAAACGCCTGGGTTGCGGCGGCGTGCCCGTGCAGTTCCGCAGGCGCAGCCTGCTCTTGTGCATTAGTCGTGTCGTGCATGGATTCCTCCCGAAAATCCGAGCATGCGCAGGCGGCGGCGCCCAAGACACCGGATGAGCCGGTGATAGTGGTCGCGACCGCCGCCCGTCGCTGTCAGAGCAGGCCCTTTTCCTTGTAATAGCGCTCGGCGCCCGGATGCAGCGGCACCGGCATGCCCTTGAGCGCGTTCTCGAGCTTGATCTGGGCCGCCGCCTTGTGCGCCGCTTCCATCTCCGGCAGGTTTTCGAAGAGCTGCTTCGTCATCTGATAGGCCGTTTCGTCGGACACATCGGAATGGGTCACGAGAAAGTTGACAACGGCGACGGTCGGGACATCAGCGTCCTGTCCCTGATAAGTACCGGCCGGAACGGTGGCAGCGATATAGGGCGCACCGAGCTTGCCGGCGATTTCTTCCGGCACCGCGACCATCTGCACATCGACCGAAGTCGCCAGATCCTTGAACGACGAGACGCCGAGACCTGCCGACTGCAAGGTGGCATCGAGCTGGCGGTTCTTCATCAGCTCGACCGATTCCGCGAAAGGCAGATATTCTGTCTTCGCGAGATCGTCGTAGCTCATCCCGGCCGCGGCGAGGATTGCGCGGGCGTTCAGTTCGGTGCCGGATTTCGGCGCGCCGACGGAGAGGCTCTTGCCCTTGAAATCGGCGATCGTCTTGATGGCGGACTCCTTCGACGACATGATCTGGATGTAGTTCGGATAGATCGCGGCAATCCCGCGCAGCTTGTCGAGCGGCGCCTTGAAGCCCGCATCGGCATTGCCTTCCCATGCGAGCTTGACGCTGTCGCCGAGGGCAAAGGCAATCTCGCCGCGGCCCTGCTGCAGAAGGTTGAGGTTTTCGACCGAAGCCTTGGTCGCCTGAACCTGGGTGCGTGCACCCGCAATCTTCTCCCCGTAGATCTTCGAAAGAGCAACGCCGAGCGGGTAATAGACGCCCGAAGTGCCGCCCGTCAGGATGTTGATGAATTCGCTCGCGCCCGCCGACGCCGCGGAAAACATGATGGATGTACCGGCGATCGCCGCAAAGGCGGCGCGTTTCAGTCTAAGGTTCACTTGAGAATCCTCCCGTTCAAGTTTCACATCGATGCAGCCGTCCTCCTCGGAACCGGTCCGCATACAGGGTCCATAGCAATTGATGGGCCATTTCCAACCATTTGAAATCATTGGTACCGCACGCGAAAATCGAGCAACGGCCAGCAAGTTTCTGCCTGAGTTAGCCGCACTTCTGGCAAGATTTTGCCAGCACGACTACCAATTCCCCCGCGCCTGTGGGCGCGTACCACCTCCGGGATATGCAGGAGGCTCGACGCGATCTTCATCTACGCCCCGAGAGACTTTACCCCTTGATGCCGGTCGAAGCGATGCTGGCAATAAAGAAGCGTCGCAGGAGCAGGTAAGAAGTGAAGACGGAGCTTGTTCAAAAGCACTGCAGCCGAGAGATACCAGGCCGGCCACAGGCAAGATCGGCTCTCCCGCAAAATTCTGTTAGCTCTCGCTTGTATAAGTAATAGCCTGATTGGCGAAACTGCCCTTCACTGCAACCATGAGGGGCAGGGACGAGGAGACAGCCGACGAAATGACGCCTCCCGACGACGGGAATGGCGCTGTGAGGAGTTTTGTCTTCACAACCGCCGGCGCCGACGATCCCCTTGGCGCATGGCGAACGGTCCTCGATTTGCTCTTCGAATGTGTTCCGCCGCCGCGGTCGGCGGCGATTTCCTTCAATGCCAGCCTCGTCGTGCACCACTTCGGGACATTCCTGCTGTGCAGGAGCAATGCCAGCGGCGGACGCTATCACCGCAGCCGGCACAAGCTCGCCGGCGACGACCTCGACCATATCGTCGTCTCCTGCCTGCTGAGCGGAGGAATTGCCCTCGGCCACCCGGCAGTCAAACGACTTCGCCCGGGCGACGTTTCGATCGTCGATCTCTCCGCACCGCTCGCCTTTGCGGTGACGAACGCGGACGTGCTGCATCTCGTCCTGCCGAAATGGGCGCTCCCCGCTTCGATCGCGGCCGAACAGCCCGCCTCACCTCGCATCCTGCTTGGCGGAAGCGCCATGGGCATATTCGTGCGCGGTATGCTGGAAGCGCTGGCGGCTGCCGCCCGTCACTTCGCTGGCGGAGAGGTGGTGGCGCTTTCCGGAGCAGTCCCGGAATTGCTGGCATCATGTCTCGGCGCGATGGCGCCGGTGTCCCCTGCCGGTGGGAGAGCAAGCCTCGGACAGCGATTGCGGCGCCATATCGAGGAGAACCTTCCACGCGACGATCTGACCCCGGCATCCATCGCACGCGAACTCGGCGTCTCCCGTACCCAACTTTACAGACACTTCGATAAAGTTGGCGGAGTGAATACCTACATTCGCCGCAGGCGTCTCCGCCGCGGCCTGGCCGCCCTTTGCGATCCTCGCCACGCCGATCGTCGGATCGGTGAAATCGCCTACGACGCCGGCTTCGCCGACGAGGCTCATTTCAGCCGGCTCTTTCGACAGAGATTCGGAATGTCTCCGCGGGAGGCTCGTGCCTCCGCCCGCACCGGCAGTCATCCCGGTGTCTCACCGGCGTCCCCCGCCGGTCCATCCCTCTCCGACTGGCTGCTTGCACTTATCAGCGGTTGAAATTCGGGACGCACGTCCAAGTTTCCGGGACATCCGCCCAAGGACAACCGGAAGGAATGGCCATAGGCTATCCACACATAAAACGAGAAACCCGAAGGAAGTTGCAGTCAGCCCATCAGCCCCCGTTCGCCGAAAGGAGACCGAAAATGTCGACACAGGTGGCCAGTTCCGACTCCAGCATCGCCGCTAACGACCCACCCGCGACCGGGGCCATTTCCTTCCAGTTGACCGCGACGAACGCATCGAGCGTTCCCGGCTCCGTCTATTTCAACGTCTTTCCGCCGGCGCTCAAGAATCTCCCCGCGAACGCACAAGTGATCACCGCGCTCGTGTCCCCCGCAACGACCAATACATCCCCGCCGGTGGACATCACCTGGAACGGCGGAGCCGGGGCGTTGAGCATGCTCGTGCTCGCTGCGGATGCGGATCCGGCAGGTGCGGAGAGGACACCGGTCGCGCTCGGCGATAACGTCGCCGTGGCCTGGGCGAACGGAGCGTTCACGATCACGCCCTCGCCCGGCGGACCCGAAGGTGTCCTCACCGTGACCTTCGCTCCGGGCATTCCCGTGGGCGGTTCGGTGGGTCTTGTCGTAGGCCCTGCCCCGATCCTCGTGCCGATCCCCGTCAGCCTCTCGCCTTTGACGCTCGAACCAGATTTCTCGCCCGCCGTCACGGTGATGTTCGGCACCGCTTTCCAATTGCCGGCACCCGCCATCTCGGACGAGAGCCAGGCACAGACCGTCACTTTCAAGACGGATGCGACGAGCACGAGCCCGACGGCGACCGCGGCCATCACCGTCGGCCTCGACAACCAGATCGTCGAGACCGGTTGACAGCGAACCAGCTTGCCCGGCGCCCGCCTCCTGCCGGGCGGATCCTCGCCACTCCCGATTCTCCGCCTGATCCGTGGGCGGCGAGGCAACGGCCGGTATCGTTTCAGCCCCCGAGGCGATACCGGCTCCTTCAAACCGGGGGATGTTCCTCGAAGAAAGGCAAAGCCAATGACCACCTACTCTCTGACGTGCGTCAACAACTCCCAGCTTTCCGGAAGCTTCGCCGTGTTCCAGAAGGCACCGCCGATGACCATTCCGGGCAATGTGTTCTCGCTCGCCTGGTTTGCCCGCCCGACCGCTCCGAAAAGCAAGGTGACCTTCACCTGGAATCTCGAGTACAGCTTCGTCTGGTCTGAAACCGGGGTACTCCAGCCGGGGATCAACTTCTCGGCGTCGCAGACCATGCCGGCAGATCCGAACGGCCAGAACCTGATCCAGCTGACGCAGGACACCTACGGTGCGACGACCTTTGCGAACCCGAACGCCAGTGGAGCCATCGGTTCCCTGACCATTCAGCAGCTCCCGAATGTCGCGCCGAACCGGACCTCCGTCGGCGTCGGCATGTCCGGTTCGGGCACATTCGCCGTGCAGGCAGCACCAAACATGACGGCCGTGTTCACGCCTCACCCGAACTACTGGGTCATCTTCGGCAATTTCGTGACCGGGGATGTCATCGACATCGAGGATGTCACCAATGCCGTCGAAGTCACCTATGGCGGCGCCCTGACGACGCGGAGTGCCGCTCTCGGCATCGACAACCTGATCACCGTCTCCTGACGCCCTGGGGCGGCGCTCCTCCCCGCCGTCGGTCAAACTAGACGCCAGGAGAGGCGATGCCGGGGGCACCCCTCGGCATCGCCGGCAACGAGGCCGCAGAGCGGCCAATAGATCCGGCAACGAACGCGTCCGACATAACGGGCCGTCCTGAACCGGAAACCGGGACGATCTGAAGACGTCCCCACAACACCCACAGACACGGCCCTCTCGACGCGGGCCTCCACATCGAAAGCCGGCGAGAGGCCTCGCCGGTCAACGCTCCTCGCATGGTGCTGGGAGCGCTCGTCCCCCTGTTGCAGAAAGGAATGCAGTCATGAAAACCAGCAGACTTCGTTTCCGCCGCCGTCTCGCCGTCATCTTTGCCGCACTTGCGGCACTCGGGCTCGTCAGTCCCGCGATGGCCTACTCGGTCTACCGCGCCGTCAATGCGGATGCGACGACCGGCGCCGTCACATGGAACGCCGCGAACTTCGGTGTGAGCGGCAATCCCCCGACCCTCTCCTTCTTCTATTTCGCAAGCGACACCGCAGCCCGGGCCGGAATGGCAACCGCGCAGTGCTTCGTGAAGGTCGACCTTCCGAACACGAACGCTCCGGTACAGGGCGACCACGATAACGTCGGGAACGCAGCTATTCACTTTGTGGCCAACCCGGCCGACCAGCCGTTGCCGTTTCCCTGGCAGATCGATTTCGACGATGTCCCGCCCGGCCACTGGAGCATCCCGAAAGCCCAGATCACGGCCGCAGCGGCGAACAATGCGGCCAGCCGGGTTGCTGCTGCCGGGTTTCACGCCCTCGCGACGACCGGTGGATCGGGCGTGACGATCGTCAACGGAACGCTCGGCAATTGCGGACCGTGACATCGTGCCGGTAGAATTGCATTGAACGGAACAAGGATGAATGCCCTCGCCGTCGGGCCTTCGGCCCGGCGGCTCTTTCCAAAGGAGCGTGCAAGACATGGCCGTACTGCATCACGCCTTTCGTTGCCCCGTCACACCGGCCTTCGAAGAGACGGTCCGCGAGGTATTGTCGGCATGGGATGCCGGCGACCATGAGAAACTCTCCGCAATGGCGCTGCGTCGCCTGCCCCGGATCGCGGAACGCGAGGATATCCAGGCGGCGTTTCGCCTCGATCCGGACGGGGCGATGCCATCCTGGCTGCAGCCGGAATTCGTGAGCCCCGGGCTCGCTGCCTTGGTCCTGCTTGCCGACAGTTTCGTGCCGATACCGTCCCTCAGCGCCGGCAAGGACACGAACCACTACCTGCTTACAACGCATTTACCAGTGCTCGGCTGGAACGCGAGAGAGGTGCAACTTCTCGTCCGCGGTGATCCGATCGAGGTCATGCTCGCCCGGTATTCGAGCGCTCCCCAGGAGCTCGTCGCAAGCAAGTTTCGCGAGACAGGCGGCTGGACGGACGGAACCGTGGCAAGGACACTCGGGGACTTGCTCGCCCGTCTTGCGGCGACAGTCGATTCCGGCGCCTCGCCGGCGGTTCGGGAGAGCTGGAACGCTCTTCGTCACAGTGGTGCAATCGACGATGCGCGTGCGATGCTCGCAGCGGTCGAGGACACCGACTGGCTCGTGACCAGCGTTACCCACTAGCGCATGTGACGATGCAGCCGGCAGGATAATCCGCCCGATCGCGCAAGATCTCCGTTGGATCGCTCTCGCCTGAAGTTGGTCAGGCCCAAGAACTGCTCGCAAGCATCCCTGCGGGAAAAGACATCCGGGCGACATGCACGAAAGGGCTGCGGGCCTGCTCGACCCGCACCGCCCCCTACCTAGGCCGCAGCGATGCAAGCCGCGGCATCTTGGTGCTTCCGGTACCGGATCAGTTCCTCGATCGTGATGATCGGGAGATCATGGAGTTTGCAGAACGCCTTGAGTTCGGGCAGGCGCGCCATGGTGCCATCATCATTTGCGACCTCGCAGATCACTCCGGACGGATTCTTGCCCACCAGGCGCGCAAGGTCGACCGCGGCCTCGGTATGACCGGGGCGGCCAAGGACGCCTTTCGGGTGGGCGCGTAGCGGAAAAATGTGTCCCGGCCGGGCAAAGTCCTCAGGCGCCGACGTCTCGTCCATCAGTGCACGCACCGTTGCGGCACGGTCGGCGGCCGAAATTCCCGTCGTCGTTCCGTGGACATAGTCGACCGAGACGGTGAACGCTGTCTTGAGATACTCCGTGTTGTGCGGGACCATCAGCGGGATGCGAAGAGCGTCCAGCCGTTCCCCTTCCATGGCAACGCAGATCAGGCCGCGCGCATGCTTCATCATGAATGCGATAACCTCAGGCGTCACGTGATCGGAAGCGACGATAATGTCGCCTTCATTCTCGCGGTCCTCGTCGTCGACGACCACGACCATTCCGCCCCGCGCAAAGCTATCCAATGCGTCTTCAATTTTCGAAAGTGTCATTTCAATGCCTTTCAAGGGTAACCGCGTGAGCGGCCAAACCACGACCTTCCGGCCGCCATCCATCCCTTGGGCGAACACAGCACACACGTCTCCCCATCGGGGAGGCGCCATGGCCGATGTTCTCTTTCATCCGGACTGTGACCGTCGGCTCCGGCATCGCACCGGATCTGCTGCCTTTCACCGGAGTGAAAGCGCTCGCGGGCTCCCGGCAAAGCCGGATACCGCCGGTGGGGAATTTCGCCCCGCCCTGAGAACCCTTTGAAAATAGGCGCAAGACCACAGCGATTTCAAGTGCAAAGGAACCGGTGGCGGCAATTGGTCGGCGAATGTCGCGTTTGCCTTTCTTAATCGTCGCGCACAGAAAACGGCACGGTGCTCGAGAACACCGTGCCGTATTCGATGAAAGCCGATATTGACCGGCAGACGCTACCAGCAGCAGAAACCACCGTCGACGAGAAGGTCGACACCGGTGACGAAACTGGCCGCACCGGAAAGCAGGAAGACGGCGGGCCCAACCATCTCGTCAACCGTCGCCATGCGCTGCATCGGGGTCTGCTCTTCGAACAGTTTCGTCTGGTGCACCATCTCGGGCCGCGTGTTCATCGGCGTGGCGGTGTAACCGGGGCTGATCGTGTTGACGCGGATACCGCGCCCGACCCATTCCATGGCCATCGACTTCGACAAGTGGATAACGCCCGCCTTCGAAGCGTTGTAGTGGCACTGGTTCAGCCCACGATTGACGATCACGCCCGACATCGAGGCGATGTTGACGATCGACCCACGTCCGTTCTTCAACATCGCCCGTGCTTCCGCCTGGCAGGAGAGAAAGACCCCCTTCAGGTTGATGTCCATCATCGTCTGGAACTGGCTCTCCTCCATCTCCTCCGCCGGGTTGGCATTGGCAATGCCGGCGGCATTGACCGCGAGCGTGAGAGGGCCGAGCTCGGCCTCGGTCCGGGCGACCGCCTCGTTGAGCGCGACGGCCTGGGTCACGTCGGCCGCAATCCGGATGCTGCGGCGGCCCGTTCCGGCTATGAACTCCGCCGTCCGCGCCAGCCCGTCATCGGTCCGACGGTCAAGCAGCGCGACGTCGGCGCCGCACTGGGCCAGGCCCATGGCGATACGCTGACCGATCCCGCTGCCCGCCCCCGTCACCAGCGCGACATTGCCGCCGAGGTCGAACAGTTTCGGTGCATTCAGTGTGATGTCCGGCATGACATTCTTTCCTTCTTCAAATCGTCGCCAGTTCCATGACCGAGACGTCGTTCGCGTCCTTGCGATCCAGAATACCGGCCTGCTTGCCTTGCGCCATGACCATGATGCGATTGGAGACGCCCAGCACCTCTTCGAGGTCCGAGCTGACGACGATCACCGCCACACCCTCTCGAGCCAGGTCCATGATCATGTCATAGATAGAAGAGCGCGCGCCGACATCGATGCCGCGGGTCGGTTCGTCCAGCACCACCACCTTGGGCTTGCGCGCGAGCCATTTCGCCAGCACGACCTTCTGCTGGTTGCCGCCCGACAACTCGCCGGCGTCCTGCCTTCCGCTGCCCTTGACGCCGAACTTGCGGATGTAAACCTCGGCGAATTGGCCAAGGCGACGCGAGGTCAGCCAGCCACCGCGGGAGATTTCCTGCAGGTTGGCATAGCCGATGTTTTCCTGGATGGAATGTTCGAGGACCAGTCCTTGCAGCTTGCGGTCCTCCGGAACCAGGACAATGCCTTTCCTGATCGCCTCGCCCGGCGAGCGCGGCGTCACGACATCGCCGTCGAGGAGCACCTCGCCGCTCGCGATCGGGTCTGCACCGGTGACCGCACGGACGAGTTCGGTGCGCCCGGCACCGACGAGGCCCGCAATTCCGAAGACTTCGCCCCGCTTTACCGAGAAGCTGATGTTGTTGAAGGTCCCGGCCGGCGCGCAGAGATCGCGTACCTCCAGCATCACCTCATTCTGCGGTGCGGGAACCGCCGGGAACATCCGCTCCAGCGAGCGGCCGACCATGGCTTCGACGATGGTGCGGACCGGAACGTCGCCGCTGTCGAACTCCTGCACCTTTGCGCCGTCGCGCATCACCACGATGCGATCGGCGATCTGGCGAATTTCTTCCAGCCGGTGGGAGATATAGATGATACCGACCCCGTCGGCCTTGAGGCGCTCGATTTGTCGAAACAGTAGCTGTGTCTCTTCGCCGCCGAGAGCAGCCGTCGGTTCGTCGAGGATCAGAAGCTTCGCGTTGAGCGTCATCGCCTTCGCGATCTCGATCAGCTGCTGCTTGGCGGTCGAAAGACCTTCCACCCGCCGGCGCGGAGAGATGTCGAGCCCGAGGCGCTGGAGGCCAGCATGGGCACGTTCTTCCATCGCCTGCCGGTCCACGCGACCGCCCTTCATCAGGTAACGTCCGACAAAGACGTTCTCCGCGATCGACAGTTGCGGCAGGAGCTTCAGTTCCTGATGGATCATGCCGACGCCCGCGTCCATCGCGGCGCGTGGATTGGCCGGGGCGTAAGGCGCCCCGAGCCATGTCATGTCACCGGCCGTCGCCTCGACGGCCCCGGAGATGATCCTCGACAAGGTCGATTTTCCGGCTCCGTTCTCGCCGAGCAACGCCACGACCTCCCCGGACCGGACATCGAGATCGATGCCGTGCAGCACTTCCATCGAGCCGTAGACCTTGCGGATCTTCCGGAGAGAAAGGATGGGTGCGGTGTCCTTGGCGGTCATGGCGCTCTCTTCCGATCGGAATCAGGGATGCTCGGCAACGAACTTCGCGGCATTCTCCGGCGTCGTCAGGAAGCCCGGCAGCAGCTGTTCGGCCGGGAGCTTTTCGCCGGCTGCAAGCTTGATCGCGCTGTCGACTGCGAGGCGACCGATGCCGCGAACCTGCTGCGTCGCGGTCGCGTCGAAACCGCCCTGGGCGAGGATCGGCAGGGCCGTCGTGTCGCCGTCGAAGCCGCCGATATAGACGCGCTGGGAGACGCCGGAGACCTTGACCGCCTGGGCGGCGCCGAGAGCGAGACCATCAGCCTGGGCGAAGATCAGCGAAACCTCGGGGTTGGCCTGCAGCAGGTTCTGACCGATGTTCAGGCCTTCGGCCTGCGACCACTGCTCGCTCCACTGTTCGGCGACGAGTTCGACGCCGGCGTTTTCGCCGATCGCCTTCTGGCAGCCCTTGGTACGCTCGACTTCCGGCGTCGTGCCCTTCTGGCCGTGGATCATCAGCATCTTGCCCTTGCCGCCGGCAAGACCGATGATGTGCTTGCAGACTTCGTAGGCCGAGGTGGCGTTGTCAGTCGCGATGAAGGTGTCACCGGGCGCCTCATCAGCATTGCGGTCGACGTTGACGACCGGAATGCCGGCTTCCTTGGCGAGACGGGTCGGCACGGCCGCAGCTGCGGCACCCGCCGGGATGTAGATGAAGGCGTCGATGTCCTGGGTCAGCAGATCCTGGACCTGGCTGATCTGGGTCGCGCTGTCATTCTTGGCGTCGACGGTGATGACCTCGATGCCCTTCTCCTTGGCATAGGCTTCGACACCGATCTTGATCTGGTTGAAGTAGTCCGCCTGCAGGTTCGAGACCGCGAGGCCGATCTTCTTCACCTCTGCGGCCGAAGCGCCGAGCGGGCTGAGCGTCGTGGTTGCCAGTGCAGCGGCAGCCAGAAGGACTGTCTTGAAATTCATGGTAGATCTCCTCCGTTGTTTTCGGGACCTCGCTACCACCGCAGGCCCGATGTTTTGCCTGGCGATTTGCCCGGCGGTGAACTGGCGGCATCGCCGCCAAACTGTGCACGAGGCCGAAGCGTTACCTTCGCTTGACGGCTTCGGCTGCGACTGCAAGCGCGATGACGACGCCAATGACCACCGCCTGCGTGAAGGGCGAGACCCCGAGAAGGTTCAGGCCGTTGCGCAGCACGCCGATGATCAGCACGCCGATGATGGTTCCGGGAACGCCACCCTTGCCGCCGCTGAGACTCGTCCCGCCGATGACGACGGCTGCAATGGTGTCGAGCTCGTAGGAGACGCCGGCGGTCGGCTGCACGGAGTCCAGGCGCATGGCGAGAACCACGCCCGCCAGCCCCGCTAGCAGTCCCGAGATGACATAGACGCCGACGGTGTAGAGCTTGACATTGATGCCGGCGAGCCGCGCAACCTCCTGGTTGCCGCCGATGGCATAGAGAGAGCGGCCGCCCGACGTGTAGCGCAGGTAGAGCCACCCCAAAATGAACACCACCAGCATCACGGCCACGGTGAGGGTGAGAAAGCCGCCGTAACGGGTGTAAGCCAGAAGGCTGAACCAGGACGGAAAGCCGACGATCTGTTGCCCGTCGGTGATCATGTTGGCGAGACCACGCGCCACGGACATCATTGCGAGCGTCGCGATGAACGCCGGCACGCCGAGCGCCGTGATCAGAATGCCCGATATCGCCCCCGTGGCGGCCGCAACAGCCAGCGCCACAAGAATGCCGACAGGCAGCGGCAGGCCGATCTGGTTGGAGAGATACCCCATCACCATCATCGTCAACGCCAGCACGGAGCCGACGGCGAGATCGATTCCGCCGATCAGGATCACCATGGTCATGCCCACCGCCATGATCCCGAGAACGGTGATCTGGTCGAGGACATTGAGCAGATTGCGGACGGACATGAACTTGTCGGTCGCGAAGGAAAGAAAGATGCAAAGCAGGATGAGGCCAACCAGAGGGCCGGTCGCTCCTCTCAATGCCGACAAGGCACTCGAGCCTGCGCTGCGATCTTGGTCTGTCGCTGATACCGACATCCAGCCCTCCCATGCTGCCGCCGACCGGTTTACGTCGGCATAATTATTCATTACTGTCTGTAAATTCGTAACGCACGAATTGTTGGGCTGTCAACTGCCCATCTACGCGGGATCATCAGTTTTATTTCGACGGAAAGGCTTGACAGTCGGAACGCAAGTGCAATTATATGACGTACGGCATATTTATTCACAATGAGGATTTCATGCAGCCGAACGATCTCGACCGCATCGCCAGACAGATACGTCTTCGCGATCTCCAGGCGGTTTACGAAGCGGGCGCCGGCCATATCGGCGGTGAAATGTCTGCTATCGACATTCTGACTGCGCTTTACTTCCAGGTGCTGCGAATTTGGCCCGACCAGCCGAAGCATCCGGATCGGGACCGGTTCGTCCTGTCGAAAGGTCATGTCGCCTTGGCGCTGTACGTGACGCTGGCAAAGCGTGGCTTCATCCCGGAAGACGAGATCTCGACATTCCTGAAGCCCCACTCACGCCTGAACGGGCACCCGAACTGCAACAAGGTTCCCGGCGTCGAGACGAATACCGGACCACTCGGGCACGGTTTGCCCGTCGCTGTCGGCATGGCGAAGGCCGCAAAGCTGACCGGTGCAGCCTATCACACCTACGTGCTGACCGGTGACGGCGAGATGCAGGAAGGCTCCAACTGGGAAGCGATATCGTCCGCGGCCCAGTTCGGCCTCGACAATCTCACCCTGATCATCGACCACAATCGCTTCCAGCAGGGCGCGGCGCTGAAGGACACGAACGACCTCGCCCCCTTCCCGGCCAAGCTCGAAGCCTTCGGGTGGGAGGTGACCGAGATCGACGGCAACAACATCGGTGAGATCGTTCCAGCTCTTCAGCGACGTGGCGAACGCCCGCATTGCATCGTCGCCCACACCAACAAAGGCCACGGAATCTCCTTCATGCAGGACAAGGTCGACTGGCACCACAAGGTGCCGAATGCCGAACAGTACAAGATTGCCATGGCCGAACTTTCGGAGGCGCTGTGATGAACGCCGTGACGTCCCCCAAGCTCCACGATTGTCGCGACGCCTTCGTTTCCGTGCTGGAAAGGCTCGGGGCGGAAAATCCGAAGGTCGTTGCCGTCTGCAACGACTCGGTCGGCTCGTCGAAGCTCGGCGGCTTCAAGTCGAAATGGCCGGAGCGCCTGGTGAATGTGGGCATTGCCGAGCAGAACATGGTGGGCGTCGGCGCCGGTCTCGCGAACGGCGGCCTTCTGCCATTCGTTTGCGGCGCCTCCTGCTTCCTCACCGGCCGCTCGCTGGAACAGGTCAAGGCCGACATCGCCTATTCGAACGCCAACGTGAAGCTGGTCGGCATCTCGTCCGGCATGGCCTATGGCGAGCTCGGCCCGACGCATCACTCCATCGAGGACTTCGCCTGGACGCGCGTGCTGCCGAATCTTCCGGTGATCGCGCCCTGCGACTCGATCGAGACGGCCGCCGCAGTGGAATGGGCGGCAGCTTACGAGGGTCCGGTCTTCCTGCGCCTGTCGCGTGTCGGGGTCCCCGACCTCCTGGCACCGGGCCACCAATTCGAGCTCGGCAAGGCCAACCTCTTGCGCGACGGCGACGCCGTCACGCTGATTGCCAACGGCACCCTCACACACCGCATGATGAAGGCTGCGAACATCCTGGCCGCTGAGGGGATCGAGGCGCGCGTCCTCAACATGGCGACGGTGCGCCCCATCGATGTCGCGGCAGTTGTTGCGGCGGCGCGGGAGACCGGCGCCATCGTCACGGCAGAGGAACATTCGACCTTCGGCGGGCTCGGCTCTGCAATCGCCGAGGTCGTCGTCGCCGAGGTGCCGGTGCCGATGAAAATTCTCGGCGTTCCGGGGATCTTTGCGCCCACCGGCTCGGCCGAATTCCTCCTGGACGAATTCGGCATGTCGCCCGCCGGGATCGTGGACGCGGCAAAGACCCTGATCGCACGGAAGTCTTCACGCATCTGACGATGCGCGTCTAAAATCCGTGCCGGGCGCGGCAGAACACCCCTCTTGCCGCGCCCGCCAACGTCCGTCTGTGGAGACATCATGATCACCGCCATCCTCGCCATCGACCAAGGCACCACGAATTCAAAGGCCGTGCTCGTCTCGACTGAAGGGGAAATTCTGGCGCGCGGATCGGCGCCCGTCGGGATCTCGCACCCGCAACCCGGCTGGGTCGAACAGGACCCCTTGCGGATCTGGCAGTCGGTGCAGGAAGCGATTGCCGAATGCCTCGGCGCCGGGCCTCCGGTCGATGTGCTCGGCATCGCGATTTCCAACCAGCGGGAGTCGGTGACCATCTGGGATGCCGAGACCGGCGAGCCGCTCGGCCCCGTGGTCAGTTGGCAATGCCGCCGCAGCGCACCGGTCTGCACCGACCTGAACGCGGCCGGGCATTCGCACCGCGTCCAGGCGCTCACGGGTCTGCCGATCGACCCGATGTTTCCCGGCCCGAAGATGAAATGGCTGCTCGACCGCGCGCCGGCTGATCGCTCGCTGCGGATCGGGACGATCGACGCGTGGCTGATCCATTGCCTGACCGACGGTGCCGCGCACGCGTGTGATGCGTCCAATGCCGCACGCAGCCAGCTCTACGATCTCAATCGCAATACCTGGAGCGACGAACTGTGCGAGCTCTTCGGCGTGCCGAGAGCGGTCCTGCCGGAGGTGCACGACAGTGCCTCCGACTTCGGCGCAACGCGCAACGTGCCGGGCCTGCGCGACGGAATCCGGATAGCGGCAGCGATCGGCGACAGCCATGCAGCCCTTTTCGGCCACGGGGCCTTCAGCCCCGGCGACGGGAAGGTCACCTTCGGGACCGGCTCGTCGATCATGACGACATTGCCCCGCTTCATCGCGCCCGAGCACGGCATTACGACGACGATCGCCTGGTCGATCAACGGCGAGCCGACCTATGCCTTCGAGGGCAACATTCTGGTCTCTGCCTCGGCCCTGCCGTGGATGACCGAAATCCTCGGCCTTCCCGACGTCCAGGCTCTCGTCGACCTCGCGGCAACGGCAGCGCCCGGCGGGCCCGGCTTCGTCCCGGCCTTCGTCGGTCTCGGCGCACCCTACTGGCAGGCCGACGCCCGGGCGCTCTTTGCTGGCATCACGTTCAACACGACCCGCGCGCAGATGGCCCGCGCGGTGACGGACTCCATGGCCTTTCAGGTGCACGACGTGTTCAGGGCGATGTCGGCACAGTCGCCCGCCCCCCTCGGTCGCCTTTATGCGGACGGAGGGCCCAGCAAGAACACCTTCCTCATGCAATGCGTCGCAGATACGCTCGCCCACGCCATCATCCAGAGTGAAGCGCCGGAGGCGTCGGCGCTTGGAGCCGCCTATCTGGCGGGTCTCTCCCTCGGCGTTTGGCCCGATCTCGACACCATTGCCGCTCTGCCGCGCAGCAGAATCGCGCTTGCCCCGCGAGCCTCCGATGCCGCCGAGCGACTTCGGGTGTGGCAGGACGCAATCTTCCGCTCGACGGTTCCCGCGACTTCAATTATGGGTGAATAAAAATTCACCCCGGAGGGACCATGGGACGCCTGAACGAGTTGCGACTGATCGCCCGCGTTGCACAGATGTATCACGTCGAGGGCAAGCGGCAGGCGGAGATCGCCGATGGCCTGCACATGTCTCAGGCAACCGTCTCCCGGATGCTGAAACGGGCCGAGCTGGAGGGTATCGTCCGGACCACCGTCATTCCGCCGCCGGGCACATTTGCCGATCTCGAAACCGCACTTCGCGAGCGTTACGGCCTGACGGAAGCGATCGTCATCGACTGTTCCGAGGATCGTGACGGCGCCATCATGGCGCGCATCGGCGAGGCCGCGGCACATTTTCTGGAGGTGACCCTCCGGCAGGACGAGATCATCGGCGTCTCGAGCTGGAGCCAGACCATCCTGCGCATGGTCGACAACATTCATCCGCTGAAAAGCGCCAAGGCCAAGTACATCGTGCAGATCCTCGGCGGCATGGGCGATGCATCGGTCCAGACCCATGCCACGCAGCTGACTGCCCGGCTCGCCAAGTTGACGGGTGGCGAACCACGGCTGCTGCTCGTCCAGGGCATCACCTCGTCGCGCGAGGCGAAGCTCGTCATGCTCGCCGACCCGGTCGTGCGCGGCACCATGGACCTGTTCGGGCGGCTGAGCCTCGCGATCATCGGCATCGGTGCGGTCGAGCCTTCGGAACTCCTGGCCCGTTCCGGTAACGTCTTTTCGCGGCAGGAAATGGCGATGCTGCAGGAGGCAGGCGCGGTCGGCGAAATCTCGTTCCGCTTCTACGACCGTGACGGCAAACCGGTCGAGACGCCGCTCAACGAGCGGGTCATCGGCATGTCGCTCGAGGACCTGAGGAAGGCGGACCGCGTGATGGCGGTTGCCGGCGGGGAATCAAAGACCCAGGCGATCGCCGGCGCCTTGAAGATGGGTATCATCGACGTCCTTGTGACGGACAAATTCACGGCAGCGAGGCTGACAGCCTGACCTCCTGGGGACGGACTGCCGGATCGGCTGCAAGCGGAGGAGTGAGACGATGCAGCGTTTTTCCAACCGGTCCGTCTTCGTCACGGGGGGAAACAAGGGGATAGGACTGGGCATCGCCCGGCGCTTCGCTGAAGAAGGCGCGAAGGTCGCCATCGCCGCGATCGAAAAGAACACCACAGACGCCGCGGCGGATCTCGCACGGGAGACCGGGGCGGAGGTCATCGGGCTCGTGCTGGACGTGACCGATGCCGACGCAGTGCGGAAGGCCTATGCGGAGGCTGAGGCAAGGCTCGGGACGCTGTCTGTCTCGGTCCAGAACGCCGGCGTGATCACGATCGCCAAGGTGGAAGACCTCACCGAGCGGGAATGGGACCTCAATCTCGACGTCAACACCAAGGGCGTGTTCCTCTGCTGCCAGGAGGCGATCCGCCGTTTCCGCGCCAGCGGAACAAAGGGGCGGCTCATCAACACCGCCTCCGGCCAGGCACGCCAGGGCTTCATCTATACGCCGCATTATGCAGCCTCGAAATTCGGGGTCGTCGGACTGACCCAGAGCCTCGCGAAGGAGCTGGCCCGCGAGGGGATCACCGTCAATGCCATCTGCCCGGGCATCATCCACACCGAAATGTGGGACTACAACGACCGCGTCTGGGGCAAGATGCTCGGCGACTACGGACCCGGTGAACTGATGGCAGAATGGGTCGAGGGCATTCCGATGGGCCGCGCCGGCACGCCGGCCGAAGTCGGCGCACTCGTCGCCTTTCTCGCCTCCACCGATGCGGCTTACATCACCGGACAGACGATCAACGTCGATGGCGGGCTGATCATGTCGTGAGCGTGTCGCCGGTGGCTGCCGATCTGATCGGCCCATCTCGGCTGAGCCTACCTTCGCATCGGGCGGATCGACGATCCCACGTCGCATTCCGTTATCCCCGAGCCAGGTGCCGGACTTGACCTGTGTCAGTCGTCATTCGCGCATTCGTGCTAATATGCGGCGGCTATCGGCCCCAAGAGGATCTCGCCATGACCCGTGAGAGAATATCCGCCGCAGTCTCGATGCTCGCAATTGTCGTTCCGCTTTACGCCGTGACCTCCGCGCAGGCATTCGCGCAGGATTACGGCCGGATGAGCTGTGACGAGCTCTGGTACGAGAGGAACGCCATTTATGCCGCCAAGGGGTACTGCTTCAAAACCGACCGCGCGCGCAGCGTTTTTGGACGGGGATGTTTCCCACCCTTCGGCAAACTCACGCGCAGCGAAACGCGGCGCGTCAACCTCATAGAGCAGTGGGAACGCTATTACGGTTGCCGCTGATCCCGAAGGCGCCGGCTCACCGAGTTCACTTCTCGCCTCCCGGCCTGGAATTCCGCTTCCCGGCTGAACAGACTCGTGGCCTGGAAAGCCTAGCCTTTCGCGCATCGTGATCACGGCGGAAAGCCGCCCGACGGGACTCCGGGGGCTGCTTGTGGTTTCTTTCGAGTTATTACTTGTCTTTTTTACTCATGTTTATTATCAGGTCTCCAGAGGCGGTTGCACGGTCCGCGTCTCGGACCATTGCGTCACCGACCTGCTTTCGTGAAAGGACCTGACGGTGCGGACCCGTTCTCTCCCATTTGCCGCTATGGCTCTTCTCATCACATGTCTTGCGCTCTGGAGCGATGGCGCAATGACGACAGCCCTTGCGCAGCAACAGAGTGGTCCGACGTCGACGGACATCGTGCAGTCGCTGCCTTCGCCTGCGCAGCCGTCCGTGGAAGACGTTACGGTCGAGCTTCCTCCTTCCGCACTGCCGCACAATCTCTCGCCCTGGGGAATGTTCCTGGCCGCTGACAACGTGGTCAAAGCCGTGATGATTTCTCTGGGCTTCGCCTCCGTCGTGACCTGGACCATATGGCTCGCCAAGACGCTGCAGCTTGCAACCGCAAGATATCGTGCCAGCCGCGGTCTGCGCCTCCTGTCGGAAAACCCCACGATGGCGGGCGCACTCACTGCGCTCGCAGGACGCAGCGGCACGGTCGCTGACATGCTCCTCGCTGCTCAGCGGGAAATCGAACTCTCTGATCCGGCGATCGATCATGCGGGCAGCGAGGGCCTGAAGGCCCGCGTCGGCTCCGCTCTCGAACGGACCGAAGCACGAGCGGGCCGCCGCATGGCAAAGGGCACCGGCGTGCTGGCGACAATCGGTTCCACGGCTCCGTTCGTCGGCCTGTTCGGCACCGTCTGGGGCGTCATGAACTCCTTCATCGGCATCTCGCAGGCCCAGACGACCAATCTTGCCGTCGTGGCTCCCGGGATCGCCGAAGCACTGCTCGCGACAGCGATCGGCCTTGTGGCGGCCATTCCCGCTGTCGTCATCTATAACGTCTTCGCGCGATCGGTCACGGGCTACCGGCATCTTCTGGCCGACGCGTCCGCCGGGATAGAACGGATCGTCAGCCGCGACCTCGATTTTCGCAAGCTCTCCGGCGCCGGCCGCGCGAAGCCGACATTCGCAGGAGAATAGGTCGATGGCCGGAGGAATCCGCGAAAGCCACGGCGACGAACTCTCGGAAAACCACGAGATCAACGTCACGCCCTTTATCGACGTAATCCTGGTGCTTCTCATCATTTTCATGGTCGCCGCACCGCTCGCCACCGTCGACGTCAATGTCGACCTGCCGGCATCGACGGCGAAGGCCGTTCCGCGGCCTGAAAAGCCGATCTACCTGACGCTCAAGGACGATCTTTCACTGATGCTCGGCGACAGTCCCGTCAGCCGGGACGGGCTGGGGGCAAGCCTTGAACGACTAACCGAGGGAAATCACGAAAGCCGCATTTTTCTTCGGGCGGACAAGGTCGTCGATTATGGGCACTTCATGGAGGTCATGAACCTCGTGCGCGATGCCGGCTACCTGAAGATCGCGCTCGTGGGCCTCGAGAGCGTACCGGCTAACGCGGAAGGCGCCGGGGCTGCGCCGCGCAATGAGGCAAAGGCGCCGTGACCGTATTGCTCAACGACTTTCGCCGCAGTCTCGCCGGGGACAGTCTCGCCTGGGGCGCTGCGGCACTGATCGTTGCATCCGCCCACGCTGCTGCCCTTGCCGTTATGATGCACACGCCCACGGAGATCGGCGCCGATCCGGGCCCGCAGGCGGCGATCATGATCGAGCTCGCCGCAGAACCGGAAGCGACGGAACCCCGGGAAGAAGAGATCGTTCCCGACAATGTGGATGCGGACGAGATCATCTCCCCTGCAGCAGATCCCGCACCCGCCCCCGACGAACCGAAACCGTTGGAGACAAGCGATACGACGCCGCCGGAACCGCTCGCTCCGGCGGAGGACAGACCGGCGGAGAAGGTTATCCCCGGCCCCGAACCGACGACGGTGCCACCGCAGCAGGAGGAGCCGGATCCGATCGAACAGCAGGTTCTTGCGGCTCTCGAGAACGTCGAAGTTCCCCTGCCCGTCACCCGCCCTGCGCCCCCGACGCCGGCACCCGCCCACAAGGCACCGCCGCCCTCGCAGGCGGCCCGCAAAGCCAAGATCGACGTCACCAAGTCCGAACGCACTGCAGCTTCCG
This sequence comes from Ciceribacter sp. RN22, assembly GCF_024054295.1. Classification (NCBI taxonomy): domain Bacteria; kingdom Pseudomonadati; phylum Pseudomonadota; class Alphaproteobacteria; order Hyphomicrobiales; family Rhizobiaceae; genus Ciceribacter; species Ciceribacter sp. RN22. Next base: position 45,501 of record NZ_JAMXLD010000002.1, on the reverse strand, counting down.
AGACAACCGCCGGCCGGGGCACGGCAGTCTCTCCCGCGCGCTGGCAATCTCGGCTCATGGCACATCTCGAACGGAGAAAACGCTATCCCGCGGCGGCACGATCGGCTCATCAGGAAGGCACGGTCTATGTGCGTTTCCGGATCGACACCTCCGGGAATGTGCTGTCCGTCTCGCTTTCGAGGTCGTCAGGTCATTCTACCCTCGACGAGGCGGTTCTGGACCTTGTCCGACGCGCCTCTCCCGTACCGCCGCCGCCGCCGGGCGCCAGTACGACAATCGTCGCGCCGGTTCGCTTCGACATACGCTGAAGACACCCCCACGGCGAGCGGTGCGACCTGTTCCCTCGAACGAATGCGCGAGACACGGCTTGTTGACTACATACCAACTAGTCGGTACTTGCTTCATTGGAGGAGAACATGATGCCCGGATCAGTCACCAAACAGGATGCGAGAGCCAAGCTGCTGGACGCCGCCCTGACGGTGATCCGCACGAAGGGCTATTCGGCCACTACGGTCGACGAACTCTGCGCGGCCGCGGGCGTCACCAAGGGTGCCTTCTTCCACCACTTCAAAAGCAAGAACGAACTCGGCGTCGCCGCGGCCAACCACTGGTCTGAAATGACGGGGGCACTGTTCGCCGGCGCGTCCTATCACGACCACCCTGCCCCTCTCGTCCGGATCCTCGACTATCTCGAGTTCCGCAAGGCGCTTCTCGCGGGTGACCTGCCGGACTTCACCTGTCTCGTCGGCACCATGGTGCAGGAGACCTACGAGACGGTGCCTGCCATCCGCGACGCTTGCGCAAGCAGCATCGCCAGTCATGCCATGACACTCGAAGCCGACATTGAAGCGGCGATGCGCGAGCGCGAGATGGCGCCCGACTGGACGGCGAAGTCACTCGCGCTCCACACCCAGGCCGTCATCCAGGGTGCCTTCATCCTGGCAAAGGCCACGGGTGGAGCCGAAATCGCAGCAGACAGCATCGACCACCTCAGCCGCTACATCCGATTGCTCTTCGGCGCCGGAGCAGAGCGGCAGAGCCTCTGAGTGATGCCGCCCCGACAACAGGCGGTCAGGGTCTTCGAGGAGGATCGGAGACGACGCGAAATCGAGGAGCTTTCCGATGACACCCACCATTACCGCCTTCGAACGTTCGCCGGACGGTGGTCAGGGACTCGCACGTGACACCCGCGTCCGTTGGGCCTTCGAGGAGGTGGGGCAACCCTACAATGTCCGCCTCGTCTCGTTCAGCGCAATGAAGGAGCCGGCACATAAGGCAGTTCATCCTTTCGGCCAGATCCCGACTTACGAAGAAGGCGATCTCGTGCTCTTCGAAAGCGGAGCAATCGTCTTTCATATCGCCGAGCGCCACGAGGGTTTGTTGCCGACGGAGGCAAATGCCCGGGCCCGCGCGATCACCTGGATGTTCGCGGCTCTGAACACCGTGGAGCCGCCGATCCTCGACCGTGCAACGACCTGGATATCGGAACAGAAGGAGCCCTGGTGCGAGCAGCGCCTGCGCCTCGTCGACGACCGCATCCGCAGCCGGCTCGACGATCTTTCCGCCCGCCTCGGCAACGCCGACTGGCTCGATGGCGAGTTCAGTGCCGGCGACCTGATGATGGTCTCGGTCCTCATCAGATTGAGATCTTCGCGGATCCTCGACGAGTATCCGAACCTTTCCGCCTATGTCGCCCGCGGCGAGGGGCGGCCCGCCTACAAGCGCGCTTTCGCCGCGCAACTGGCGATCAATGCCGGCAAGCCGCCTGCCTGACGACCACGGCCCCGCCGAGCGGCGGCGCCGAACAGCACCCGAAACCCGAAGACGTAAGGAGAATGGAAATGACCGAACTCGTTACCTGCCTGTGGTTCGACCATGGTGAAGCAAGCAAGGCCGCAAAGTTCTACGCCACGACATTTCCCGACAGTCACGTCGACAAGGTGAGCACCGCCCCCGGCGATTTTCCCGGCGGCGGTGCGGGCACCGAACTGACGGTCGAATTCACGGTGCTCGGCCGGCGCTTCCTCGGCCTCAACGGCGGCCCGGTCTTCACGCCGAACGAAGCCGTAAGCTTCATGGTTCTCACCGAAAACCAGGAGGAGACGGACCGTTACTGGAATGCCATCACCGGGGACGGAGGCACAGAGAGCGAATGCGGCTGGTGCAAGGACCGCTGGGGTTTCTCCTGGCAGATCACGCCACGGAGACTGATCGAGCTCACGACGAGTTCGGACGCCGGCGAGGCAAAGCGCGCCTTCGAAGCGATGATGACGATGAAGAAGATCGACATCGCGACGCTTGAAGCCGCGGCCGCAAACCGGTCATGAGCGGCCGGTCCGGCCGGTTGTTCCCGGCCGGACCACCAGAACAAGGAGGCGAACCTCGCCGCGTCAGACGATCTTTCCACGCGCAACGATCGGCCATGTCTCCGGGGTCGTCCGACCGTCGCCCGTCACCACGACGGCATCGACCATGTTGGTCACCACGCAGGCGTGGTTCGGCACGATCCGGACTTTTTCGCCGACAGCAAGACCGATCGGTCCCTGGCTCACCAATCGTCCATGCTCCTCGGAGAGCTGGTCGATCGCGATATCGTCGCGCCCGAGCACGTGGCCATAGCCGGTGAGCCCGAGAAGATCAGAGGTCAAGGTCTTCGACCCGGCGTCGACAATGGCGCGGTTCGGTGCCGGCACCGAAACGACAGTTGCGAGCACATTCAAGGCGCAGTCGTCCCAACCGCAAGTTCCACGCGATACCAGCGAGCGGTCGTTGTAGACATAGGTCCCGGGCCGGTACTCGGTCGTCACCGGGGCTTCCGCAGCATGCATCATCGAGGGCGTGCCTCCCGAGGTGATGACGGGGACGGCGATGCCCCGTGCCTCGATGCGGCTCTTCGCCTCCTCCATGAAGCGCTCCACGGCCGCCTCGCCTCCCGCCGGAGGGTAGGTCATGAGACCACCGAAGACGAGACCAGGCGACGCATGGATATGCGCAGCAAGAGCCTCCGCCGCTTCAGGCGTCAGGACACCGCAACGGTTTGCGCCGGTGTCGCATTCCACCAGGACGGTGAGAGGCTGCGGCTCGCCGCGAAACGCCCCGGACAGCCCGTCCACGACGGCGCGGCTGTCTGCGACGACGGACAACGTCACTTTCCTGGCAAGTGCCTTCAGGTGATCGAGCTTTTCAGAGCCGACGATGTTGTAGGTGATCAGGACATCGGCGATGGCACGGCTGCCCGCAACCATCGCCTGGGCCTCCGACACCTTCTGGCAGGTTATGCCGACCGCGCCGGCCGCAAGCTGCATCTCGGCGATGGCCGGAAGCTTGTGCGTCTTGATATGCGGTCGGACGCGAAGCCCGTGGTCATCCGCATAGTGCTGGAAACGCTCGATGTTGCGCCTGGCGACGTCCAGGTCGATCAGAACAGCCGGCGTGTCGATCGCCGCCAGGTCTTCGGGAGAAAAGGACATGAGAACCTCGGTACTGATGGATGCAGCGCGGCAGGGACGTGCCACTGCTTAGCGCTGCATCGCAATGGCTATTGACAAGACATCCTCCACGGGCGTTGATATGTCAATCCGGTAAAACAGACATATGTCCGCTATATTGGATTTCAGAAGAAACACTCAATTCCCAGGGGAACGCCATGACCATTTCCTTCCGCGCCGGCCTGATGTCGCTGGTCGCCGCAACCTTCCTTTCCTCCACGCCGGTTCTCGCCGACGGCAGCAAGCTCGACGAGGTCCTTGCCCGTGGCCACCTCGTGCTCGGCACCGGCAGCACGAACGCGCCCTGGCATTTCAAGAGCGCCGACGACAAGCTGCAAGGCTTCGACGTGGATATGGGCCGTATCGTCGCAAAGGCCCTGTTCGGAGACCCGGACAAGATCGAGTACGTCAACCAGTCTTCCGACGCCCGCATTCCCAACATCACGACCGACAAGGTTGACCTGACCTGCCAGTTCATGACCGTCACCGGCGAACGTGCCCAGCAGATCGCCTTCACCATTCCCTACTACCGCGAAGGCGTCGGCCTGATGCTGAAGGCCGACGGCAAATATGCCGACTACGCTGCGCTTAAGGCCGCCGGCTCCTCGGTCACCATTTCGGTCCTGCAGAACGTCTATGCCGAAGACATGGTGCATGCCGCACTCCCCGAAGCGACTGTCGACCAGTATGAATCCGTCGACCTCATCTATCAGGCGCTCGAATCCGGCCGTGCCGATGCCGCAGCAACCGACCAGTCGTCGCTTGCCTGGTACATGACGCAGAACCCGGGGCGCTATAAGGACGCCGGCTACGGCTGGAATCCGCAGACCTACGCCTGCGGCGTCAAGCGCGGTGACCAGGATTGGCTGAACTTCGTCAACACGGCGCTGCACGAGGCCATGACCGGCGTCGAGTTCGACTTCTATGCGAAGTCCTACAAGACGTGGTTCGGCAAGGATCTGGCCCCGCCGCAGATCGGCTTCCCGGTCGAGTTCAAGTAAGACGCGAGCACTGTCATCGGGACGAAGGGCCAAGGCCCTTCGTCCTTCGTTCACCTTCTATGGCAGGACCCCGCCATGGGCTACACGCTCAATTTCTCCGCCGTCTGGCGCAGCTTCGACCAACTTCTCGAAGGATTGCTTCTCAGCCTCGGGCTGGCTTTCGTCTCTATTCTGATCGGCGCACTGATCGGGCTGATGGTCGCATTTGCACTGGTCTCCAGAAGCGCATGGCTGAAGACGCCGGCCGCGACATACGTGACGATCGTTCGCAACCTGCCGATCCTCGTCCTCGTCCTCTTTGCCTATTTCGCGCTGCCGCAAATGGGCGTGCGGCTCGGCAAGATCGAGAGCTTCGTCGCCGTTCTGGCCGTCTATTCCGGCGCCTATCTCGCCGAGGTCTTCCGCGCCGGTCTCCTGTCGATCCCCAAGGGCCTGACGGAAGCCGGTCTCGCCATCGGTCTTACGCCCATGCAGATCCGTACCTCGATCATCACGCCGCTTATGTTTCGCAACGTGCTTCCGTCGCTCTCCTCCACCGTGATCTCACTGTTCAAGGATACGTCGCTCGCCGCGGCGATCGCCGTGCCGGAACTCACCTTCGAGGCGCGCAAGATCAACGTCGAAACCTTCCGCGTGATCGAAACCTGGATCGTCACCTCAGGCCTCTATGTCGCCACCTGTTCCGTACTCGCGGCCCTCATGCGCGTCGCCGAGCGGCGGCTGGCCGTTCCAAGATAGGTCGAAATCATGATGGATTTCTCAGCCTTCCTCGATCAGCTCTGGCTGGCACGCTACGTGATCCTGAAGGGTCTCGGCGTCACCGTCTCGATCTCGCTCATGTCGATCATCGCGGGCTCCCTCCTCGGCGTGCTCGTCGGCCTGTCGCTGGTCTACGGCAACCGTGCGCTCCGCCTCGTGGTCCGCGCCTATACCGACTTCATTCGCGGCACGCCGGTGCTCGTGCTGGTTCTGGCAAGCTACTACGTGCTCTCCACCGTCGGCATTGAGCTCGGGCCGTTCCAGGCCGGGGTGCTGGCGCTGGCGATCTTCTGCTCGTCGCATGTCGGTGAAATCGTTCGAGGTGGCCTGCAAGCCATCCCGACGGGCCAGACCGAGGCCGCCAAGGCCATTGGCCTCACCTTCGGCCAGACCTTCGTTTACGTGCTCTGGCCGCAGGCCCTTCGGCAATTCCTGCCGGCCTGGGTCAATACGGCCGCCGAGATGGTGAAGGCCTCGACGCTCCTTTCCGTCATCGGCGTGGCGGAGCTCTTGCTCCGCACCCAGGAGATCATCTCCCGCAACTTCATGAGCCTGCAGTTCTATTTCTTTGCCGGGCTTCTCTACTTCGTCATCAACTATGGCATCGAGCGCTTCGGCAAATACGTCGAGCGCAAGACGGCCATTCCCGCCTGAGGCCGCATGTCATGAGCAAGCTACTTCTCGAAATCCAGGGTCTGCGCAAGCAATATGGCACGCTCGAGGTGCTGAAGGGCGTGGACTGCACCATGCGCGAAGGCGAGGTGATCTCGATCATCGGTTCGTCCGGATCCGGCAAGACGACGATGCTTCGCTGCATCAACATGCTGGAGGACTTCCAGGGCGGTCATATCCGTCTTGCCGGCGAAGAGATCGGCTACGACCACGCCGGTGGCGTTCGCAAGCGCAAGAGCGAAAAGGAAATTGCAAGGCAGCGGGCGATGACCGGCATGGCATTCCAGCAGTTCAATCTCTTTCCGCACATGACCGCCCTGCAGAACATCATGCTCGGACTTCTCAAGGTGAAGAAGATGAGCCGCGACGAGGCACGTGCCATCGCCGAGAAATGGCTGGACCGTGTCGGGCTCGCGAGCCGCGGCGATCACTATCCCGGCCAGCTATCCGGCGGCCAGCAGCAGCGCGTCGCAATCGCCCGCGCGATTGCCATGTCGCCGCAGCTGATGCTGTTCGACGAGGTGACATCGGCGCTCGACCCCGAACTCGTCGGCGAAGTCCTGCAGGTCATCAAGGGTCTGGCCGCCGACGGCATGAGCATGTTGCTCGTCACCCACGAGATGCGTTTCGCCTACGAGGTTTCCACCCGCGTGATCTTCATGAACCAGGGCGTCATCTGCGAGGAAGGCGACCCGAAGGAGATGTTTGTCAAGCCGAAGACCGAACGGCTTGCCGAGTTCCTGAAGACATCCAGTTTCAACTGAAAGAAAGAGAGAGAATTCTATGACGATCAAACGTTACGGCGCAGGCGAATCCGGTGCAGGCGGCCAGCCACTTCCCTTTGCGCGCGCGGTGGAAGCGAACGGATGGCTCTACGTCTCCGGGCAGGTGCCGATGGAGAAGGGCGAGATCATCCGCGGTGGCATCGTGGCGGAGACCCGCAAGGCGATCGAAAACCTCATTGCCATCCTGCATGAAGCTGGGTACGGCGTCGAAGACGTGGTTCGTGTCGGCGTTTGGCTCGATGACCCGCGCGACTTCTGGAGTTTCAACGGGGTCTATGCCGAGTACTTCGGAGACCATCCTCCGGCACGTGCTTGTGTTCAGTCGCGTATGATGGTCGATTGCAAGGTAGAGGTCGACTGCGTGGCTTACCGCGCTGATCGCGCCTGACAACGATTGGAGAAAAGCATGGCCGAGGCCGCAGGCGATATGGTGTCGCGACGCACCCGGGGACTGGATCGCGCCTTCGAGATCCTCGAGTTCCTCCGCGTGAAGCGGCAGCCGATGCGGCCGAACGAGATCGCATCCGAAATCGGGGCGCCCCGGTCATCGGTCTATGAACTGGTCAACCTCCTTTTGAGCCATGGCATGCTGGATTATCAGGGGGGTGACGGCCGCGTCTATCTCGGCCGTCGCCTCTACTTCCTGGGCACGGCCTATGCCGAACAGTTCGACCTGATGCGCGAATGTGACCGCATGCTGGTGCGACTGGCCGAGGAGACCCGCGAGACGGCGCAGATGTGCCTGCTGGAAGGCAGGAAGTACACGGTGGCCATGATGCGCGAGGGTATCCGGCCTTTCCGGATTTCGTCCAGTGTCGGCGAACTGGTTTCGATCCCGTGGACCGCCTCCGGCCGCCTGCTGGTCTCGCATCTGAGCGATCAGGAAATCGTCGATTTCATCCCGCCGGAGGATTTCGTCCTCCCCAACGGACGACAGATGCAGCCGTCCGAGTTCATCGCCCAGGTGCGCCAGGCGAGCCGTGACGGGTACTTCACGTTCAACAGCGAAGTCGAGAATTTTACCCATTGCTTTGCCGTGCCGATCTACCAGGCCGACAGCACCTGTATCGCAACACTCTGCCTCGTCACGCCGCGCGAGGACGGGCTGCGCAACCGCGAAGCCTACCTCGCCAGCCTGCTGAAGGCCGCAGAAGAAATTTCCGAGAAACTTGGATTTCATCCCGAAACGAAGGCAATCGCGGCGAGTTCGAGATAGCATCGGGTGATGCAAGATCTGGTCCCTCGCCTTTTGCAGGAGACCGGGTCCCGGAAACGATCGTTGCGGCTTCGGCGTCCAAGTCCTTCGGGCCCTGCCGGAAAGAACGGGGGCGGTTCGTGCGACCTCCCCTTCGCCCGAAACGCGTGACAAGCTCAGGTCCCGCCTCCTGACGATCGGCGCACGCAAGCGGATTACTGCCATGCGGGTGCCTGGCTCATCGGCGGCTTGTCGCGGATCGCGAGATGGGTTTTGGACTGGGACAACCTGCGGTCGACACACTCCAAGGAAAAGCCTTCACCGCGGCTGCCCGATCTTCTCCGCGATATAGGCGACAATTGCCGAGATGGTCGCAAGACGAGGATAATCCTCCTCGGGCATCGGCAAACCGAACCGTTTGCCGAGTGCCGCCATCAGGTTGAGAAAGTCGATTGAATCGAGGTCATACTGTTCCCGTAGCGAACGGTCGGGAACAATCTCGGCGGGATCGATGTCCGGCGCGATCCGCCGCAACTCCGCCTTGATGGCATTTTCGATGTCCTGTGCGGTCATAACGCCTCCGGTCGCTGGAGCAGATCTGCAATGGTGCCGAGGAAAAGCGCGCCGCGATGACCGTCGCTGACCCGGTGATCGCCGGCGAGCGACAGGCTGACGACGCGTCGCGGCACGATGTGGTCGTCTTCGACGACAGCTTTCGTCGCGGGCGTGCCGAAACCAACGATCGCCACCTGCGGCGGATAGATGACGCCATAGAGCGTCTCCACGCCCCGGTCCCCGAGGCTCGAGATCGTGATTGTCGGGTCGGCCAGTTCCGAGCCCCGGAAACGTCCGGCGCGCACGCGAGCGACGAGATCCTTCAACTTCTCCATGAGCTCCGGAAGGGGCAGCCGGTCGGCATCATGGATCGCCGGGGCGACGAGCCCACCGCCGCGGAGGTTGATCGCCACGCCGGCATGCACTGCGCTCGCCGGCGCGAATGCGCCGTTCTGGTACTGGCCATTGAACTCCGGGTAGCCCTTTGCCGCGACGGCCACGGCCTTGACGAAAAGGGCGCCGAGCAGCATCCGGCTTGCGGCGTCCCGGCCGGCATTGTAGGCGGCGAGCCACGTCTCGGCCTTCGCGAGTTCCGCCGTGTGGGCGAGGTAATAGTGCGGGATCTCGCGTTTCGATCGCGCCATCGCGGCGGCAATCGCGGCGCGCATACCCGTCATCGTCTGTCCCGCCGGTGCTGCCTCGCCTTCTTGCGGCGCGCCCTCAGGTTCCTTTCGTGCATCCACATCGGCAAGCACGATCTCGCCCCGGGGGCCGCTGCCACGCAGCTCCGCCAGCGCAATTCCCAACTGTTCCGCGCGCTGTCGCGCCGCCGGCGTGACAGGAATGCGTTTGGCTACCCCCGGCGCGGCCGAAACCACGAGCACGGCCTGCGGAACGGGAGGCGGGGCGACGGCTGCCGCGATCGTCTCCACTGCCTCCACGGAAACCGGAGGCGCCGGAGCTTCGACGGCAGCCTCACCGGGATGGGCGATCACTGCCATCGGCGCACCGACTGGCAGCCTGTCACCGATCGCCGCGAGGCTCTTCTCGAAGACACCGTCCTCAAAGACCTCGATCTCGATCGCCCCTTTCTGGGTTTCAACGACGGCAATGACATCGCCGTGGCGGACGGTCGCGCCGGGCTTGACGAGCCATTCGACCAGCGTCCCCGCCTCCATGTCGGCGCCGAGAGAAGGCATGTGGAAGGTGCTCATGGTCCGCCCTTTCCGAACATTGCCTTGACCGCGGCAAAGATCGTCGCAGTCTGCGGAATCGACGCCTGCTCGAGATGGGCGGGATAGGGGATCGGCACCTCCGCGCTGCAGACGCGGGCAAGCGGCGCATCGAGATCGAAGAAACCGCGCTCGGCAATCTGCATCCCTATCTCGGCGGCAAGGCTGCCCGTCCTCCAGCCCTCGTCGACGATCAGTACCCGATGCGTCTTGCCGACCGAGGCGAGGATCGTGTCCATGTCGAGCGGTCGCAGCGATCTGAGGTCGATCACCTCCGCCTCGATGCCCTCCTTCGCCAGTTGCTCGGCGGCCTCCAGCGTCTTGAACAACGAGCCTCCGTAGGTGACGAGGGTCACGTCGCGTCCATCGCGACGGACGGCGGCACGGTCGATGTCGACCGGACCGGCATTTGCGGCCAGCCGGCCCGTGCGATTGTAAAGCATGACGTTCTCGAAGATCAGCACCGGATCCGGTTCCTGAAGCGCTGTCCAGAGCATGCCGCGGGCGTCCTCGAGCGTCGCCGGCGCGAGCACGCGGATGCCGGGAATGTGGGCATACCAGCCCTCGAGACTGTGGGAATGCTGGGCGGCGAGCTGCCGGCCGGCGCCCGTCGCCATGCGGATGACGACCGGAACCGGAAATTGGCCGTTCGACATGTGGCGGAGCGTAGCGGCAGTGTTGACGATCTGATCGAGCGCGAGCAGCGAGAAGTTCACTGTCATCACCTCGACGATCGGCCGCATGCCGGCGATCGCCGCACCGATCCCCGCGCCGGTGAAGCCCGATTCCGAAAGCGGCGTGTCACGGATGCGTTCGGGCCCGAACTGTTCGAGGAGGCCCTTGCTGACGGCATAGCAACCGCCATAGCGACCGACGTCTTCTCCCATCAGGAAGGTTTTCTCGTCCCGTTCCAGCGCCTCGACGATCGCCGCCTTGACGGCTTCACGGTAGCTGATCTCGACGGTCTCGTCCGACGGCGGGATAATTGCCGGCACGGGCGGCCGCACATCCGCATAGACATCCCGCGTCAGCGTTTCGAGCGGTTCCCAGGTGCCGGCCTCGGCAAATGCGACCGCCTCCGCGATCTCGCTTGCGACCTCCGTCTCGATCGCGGCAATGTCGGCCTCGTGGACGATGCCGTTCTGCGTGAGCCACGACTGGAAGCGGACGATCGGGCCTTTGGCCCGCCACGCCTCGACCTCGGCCTTGTCGCGATAGAGCTGCGCATCGAACATCGAATGGGCGCGGAAGCGATAGGTTCGGAACTCCAGGAAATAGGGTTTTCCGGTCTCGCGGATTGCATGGACGGCGCGCCTTGCCGCCGCTTCGGCGGCAACCACGTCCATGCCGTCGACCGCCTCGCTCGTGATCCTGTAGCTTTCCGCCTTCCGGTGAATGTCGGTCTCGGCCTCGGACCGTTCCAGCGCCGTGCCCATCGCATAGCGATTGTTCTCGCAAACGAAGAGGACCGGCAGGTCCCAGAGCGCGGCAAGGTTGAGGCTCTCATGGAACTCGCCCTCGGCGACCGCCCCTTCGCCGAAGATGCAGACCGTGACGTGGTCCTCGCCCCGCATCCGGTCCGCGAGCGCGAGCCCCACGGCAAGCGGCAGGCCACCGCCGACGATGGCGTTTCCGCCATAGAAGTTGCGGGCGCTCGAAAAGAGATGCATCGAGCCCCCGCGCCCGCCGGAACACCCCTCCGCCTTGCCGTACATTTCGGCCAGCACCGCACCCATCGGCACGCCGCGCACCAGCGCATGCCCGTGCTCGCGATAGGTGGCGACGAGGCGATCCCCGTCGTCCAGCACGGGAATGACGCCGGCGGCGACCGCCTCCTCGCCATCGTAGAGGTGCAGGAATCCCCGGATCTTCTCCTGGGTATAAAGCTCGGCACATTTGTCCTCGAAGTGCCGGATACGGATCATCTGCTTCAGGAGGTTCAGCGAATGCTCCCGGGTGAGATGCGGTTTGAGGCTGCTGTCGCTGGTCATCTTTCGTCACTCTCGAGCGTGGAGATATCTCCCTCGGGGAGGCCGAGTTCGCGGGCCTTCAGGAGCCGCCGCATGATCTTGCCGCTACGGGTCTTCGGAAGGTTCGTCCGGAAGGCGATCTGTTTCGGCGCGACGGCCGGACCGAGGCGGCGCCGGGCATGGCCGAGCAGGTCGAGTTCGAGCTCCTCACCGGGCTCGTATCCGTGCTTCAACGCAACGAAGGCCTTGACCACCTCCCCCGCCGTTTCGTCGGGGATGCCGATGACCGCAGCCTCGGCGACGGCCGGATGCTCCATCAACGCACTTTCGACCTCGAAGGGGCCGATCAGATGGCCGGAACTCTTGATCACGTCGTCGTCCCGCCCGACGAACCAGTAGTAGCCGTCGGTATCCCGCATCGCGAGGTCGCCGGAGAGATACCAGCCGTCGAGGAAGCACTTGCGGTAACGCTCCTCCTCATGGAGATAGGCACGCATCATCGACGGCCAGCCGGGTCGAAGGGCCAGATGCCCGATCGTCATCGGAGCCGTCACCTCGCGCACGCCGGTTTCGGCTTTCTCCACGATGCCGGCCGTTATCCCGGGAAGCGGCTTGCCCATGGAGCCGGGCTTTACGTCCATCGCGGCATAGTTGGCGATCATGATGCCGCCGGTTTCCGTCTGCCACCAGTTGTCGTGAAAGGGTTTGCCGAAGGTCTCGTTGCCCCAGACGACCGCCTCGGGATTGAGCGGCTCGCCGACGCTCGCCATGAAACGAAGGCTGGAGAGATCACGACGCTTCGCCGGCCCGGCGCCGACCTTCATCAGCATGCGGATCGCCGTCGGTGCCGTGTACCAGACGTTGACCCGTTCGGCCTCGAGAATACCGTACCAGCGCTCGGCGTCGAACTCCGCCTCGTCGACGATCATCGTCACGCCGTTCGTCAGCGGGGAGATGATGCCGTAGGAGGTACCCGTCACCCAGCCCGGATCGGCCGTGCACCAGAAGATGTCGTCGGGGTGAAAATCGAGCGCGATCCGACCCGTGACGTGATGCGCGACTACTGCCTCATGCACGTGCACCGCACCCTTCGGCCGGCCGGTCGTGCCGCTCGTGAAATGCAGAAGCGCCATGTCTTCCGGCATGGTCCGTGCCACCTCGAAGTGCGGCGACGCCTCGGCCATCAGCTTGCGAAGGTCCGACGTCCCCTGCGGCGGCTCGCCGTCACTGTCGATGATGAGGACATGGGCAAGACCCGGAAGCTCACGCCACCAGCCGGCCACCTTGCGCTTGAAGAGCGCGGCCGATGTGACCAGCACGCGCGCGTCGCCGATTTCCATGCGCGCCCTGACCGGCTCGGGCCCGAATTGCGAGAACATCGGACAGAAGACCGCGCCGGCCTTCAGCGTCCCGAGCGCCGCGACGTAGAGTTCGGGCACGCGCCCCAAGAGCGCGTAGACACGGTCTCCCTTCCCGATGCCGAGCGACGCAAGCACGTTCGCGAAGCGGTTCGTCCGGTCCTTGAGGTCGGCATAGGTGAAGTCGTGACGGCTCTCGTCCTTGGCGATCCAGCGAATGGCGACCTTGTCTGTAAGACCGTCGGCGACGTGGCGGTCGACCGCCTCGTGGGCGATGTTGAGTCCGCCACCCGGCAGTCCGTCGAGAAGGGAGCGGGCCTTGTCCCAGGTGAAGTCTTTGCGCAAAACCTCGTAGCTCGAAAAATTCGCGCCCTCGACGGTGCTCCGGTCTTTGGTGATGACCTCCATCCCTGCCTCCCCTCCGGTTTGACCCGGCATCAACCTGCGATCGCCGCCTGCCCCCGGTTCATCGAACGCCTTTCGCCGCCGGCCATTACCGGAGCGATCCCCGACGACGCTTCTTATTCTTTTATTCGGATATAATTACATTGTTGTTGGCCTATATCAATCAACCACAATTGCGAGAGACGGTTTGGAACAGCGCGCCGGCGGAGTGAAAAGGCGAAGCCCGCCGACCTGTTGTCCGCGTCGATCGCGGAAAATGTGCGCTTGGCGGCGCACCGCCTCGAGACGGCCTCGCCGATCCTGTCGGAATAAGTGACGTCGGGAAAAGTGAAGGTCGTCGAGGCACAATATGACCTTGCGACGGGCAAGATCGCGCTTCTCTGACGCCGGTCGAACCCGACGACGGGCGGCGGCGTCTGCGGTTCAGGGCGCCGCTGTCGTCTTCAGCAGGTAGTGTGCGGTTTCCTCGTCCGTAATCAGCCCGTTGACGTGGCCGCCGACTACGGCCGCCCGGATTGCCGCATGCTTGCGCCGGCCGCGCGCAAGGCCGATCACGGTGGAGCTTTCCCGCGAAGGGATCGAAATGCTCGCGACACGCTCGTTGACCGGATCGTCAAGAAGGTTGCCGTCTGCCCCGAAGACCCAGCCGCAGATCTCGCCGGTAGCGCCAGTCCCGAGGAGGGCCTCCATTTCCGGACGCTTCAGAAAACCATCAAGGAGCAGCGGCGCATCAAGCCCCATATGGCCGATGCCGACGAAGGTGACGTCCGCCTTCGAACCGAGTTCGATCGTCGGCGCCACGAGCGGCTGGCTGCGCAGGAGATCGCGTTCCGCGCGTGAGGAGACGAGAACCGGCAGGGGCATCGGAAAATGCGGTGCCTTCACGGCGTCCGCCATAGAGAAGATGACGTTGAAATAGGCGGCCGACCCGTCCGGACTGATATTGCCGGTAAGCGACACAATCTTGTGCTGCGGGCACTCCATGGGCGAGAGCTGGTCGATCACCGCGCGAAGCGTGCGCCCCGTCCCCATGCCGATGATCAGCGGTTCGCTCTGCTTCAGCCAGCGCTCGAGTTCGGCGGCACCCGCTTCCGCCACGCCGACGGTCGCGGAATCCCCTCCGCCGTCGGACGGAACGACCTCGACCTGCTTCAGGCCGAACTTGTCCTTCAAGGCCTCGGCGAGTTCCATGCAGGCGGCAATCGGATGATCGAGCCGGACCTTGATCAGCTTCTCTGCGACGGAAAGCGAGACGAGCCTCTGCGCGCTCTGGCGCGAAATCCCCATCGCCGCGGCGATCTCGTCCTGCGTTCGGCCGGCGACATAGTAGAGCCAGCCAGCCCGCGCTGCATCATCCAGTCGTGTCTGCCCTTCCGATCGTCTCGCCATCCGGTCTTCCGCCCCGCTTCCCCGCCAGTGCTGCCAAGTTTTGCGATCCCTGTCAAACCGCGGGGGACTGCGCGCGGCTGTGGCCGGTGGCGGTTCCCCGTCGCCGGTGCAAAGCCGCCATGGCTGTCTCGGGCGGCGGTTTCAGATCGGTTTGCGCTTGCGCGAATTACTCATATGTGAACTAAAAATTCAAATAAGAATTTCTGCGCGAAAATCTGCACAACGGAACCCACCGGCGGGCGGGAGGAGCGAGGAATGCAGCATAGATCTGAATCGTTGCTGACAGGCCTGACCGTTGTCGACATGAGCCAGTTCCTCTCGGGTCCCTATTGTTCGCTGCGGCGACTCCACACTCTTCCATGCGATCAATCGCGGCAAGGAAAGCCTCCGCATCGACCTCAAGAACCCGGAGGACCTCGCCTTCCTGCGCAAGCTGCTGGCGAAGACCGACGTAATGATCCAGAATTTCCGCCCCGGCGTAATCGAGCGGCTCGGCCTAGACACACTGTCGCCCTACCGCGCGACCGCCGCACGCTGGAAGGCGCGTGGCTGCGGCCCCGTCACAATGGCTACATGCCCTTCCGGGAACAGGCTTCCCGTATCGTCAACGACGCGGTCTCGGGTGACATCTCCTTCGAGCTTGCGATCGACTCACCCGAACGACGGGTTCCCGAAGAGCTTCGGGGGTTGATCGCCCCCGCTTCCGCAAACCTTCCCGACTTCGATCCGGCGTCCTGTCTCACGGCAGCCGCCATATTCTCCTGGCGTTGGCGGAGAACACCTTTTCCTTGTCCTCGAGGCTGACACCGGAAAGCAGGGCCTGGGTTGCCCCCATCCACGTAGAAAGGCCGCCGCCGAGGGTACAGACGGGCCAGTCACTGCCCCAGACCATGCGATCGAAACCGAAATTCTCCACGACATGCGCGAAATACGGTTTCAGGTGCTCGAGCGTCCAGTCTTCCGCGCCGTAGGCAGGCAGCCCCGAAAGCTTGACCGTCACATTCGGCCGCCGGGCAATCTCCGCGAGCGGCCCCTCCCAGACACCGAAACCGCCGCCCTTGATGTCGGGCACGCCGCAGTGGTCGAGAATGAACGGAACGTCCGGTGCGAGATCGACAAGGGCGATGGCCTTCTCGATCTGGTGCGGCAGCACACAGAGATCGAAGGTCAGACCCGTCCCGGCCAGCCGCCGGATGTTCTCACGGAAGAGGCTTCCCTCGGAAACGTCGTCAGGCACCACGTGCAGCACACGGCGGAAGCCGCGTACGAAGCCGTTGGCCCGGACCCGCTCCAGATAGTCGGCGAAACTTGCCTGTTCCGGCCGGCAGGAGGCGATCGCGCCGACGAGGAGGCTTTCCTCCGCTCCGGCGAGACCGCTGACAAGATCCGTTTCGCGCTCGATCTCCTCCTCCGCGACATCGACTTCCATGTGAAGCACCGCGCCGATGCCGAGACGCCGTGCTTCCTGCACATAGCGCTCATAGGTGAAGTCGGCGTCGAGCGGAGGCACGCTCTTCAGCCACGGATAGGAAAGCCGCTCGCGGTAGATGAGATGCAGGTGCGTGTCGATGATCATGCCGCGGGTCCTCCTCTTTGACACGAAAACCCTGCCACAGAAAAATCATCTATTCAAATACGAATTTTGTAGAACTCAGGATTCACTCTGGAACCCGGATCCCGCCATTTCCGAAAGCCGGCGCGTCGTCTCAGCGAGAAGGTGGATCGTGCTCGATATGTCCGGAGCGGCCGGCGTGTTGATCAGCGTGATATAGGGCACGGTGAGCGCAGCGATCGCCTTGCCGTCAGCCCCGAGGACGGGCGCGGAAAGGTTGATGACGCCCGCGGTCTGGGCGCTCGGCATCATCTCGTAGCCGCGCGAGCGTATCTGGTCGAGCCGGCCCAGGAATTCCGCCGTCACCTTGCTCTCGTCGCCGCCGCTGCCGAGATATTCGGCAATCATCATCTGGCGCTCCTCGGGTGTACGGAAGGCAAGAAGGACGTGTCCGGAGCCCGTATCGAACAGGCTGATGCGTGAACCGACACGGATCGAGATACCCCAGTAGCCGGGCGCCTCCTGCTGCGCGATGACGACGGGATTGCCGCGGTCGAAGACCACCAGCTGGTTCGCCTGACGGGAAGCCTCGGCAAGCTCGCGCATCAGCGGAATGGCAAAGGAGGCGAGACGGCGAACCGGTGCGTGCAGTTGTGCGAGACCGAAGAGCTTCAGCGTCAGGGTGAAGCGGTCCCCGTCGATCCTGGTGACATAGCCGCGCTTCACAAGGCGGTCGAGCATCCGGTAGAATTCGTTTGGGCTGCGTTCGAGGCGCTTGGCGATTTCGGCCTGCGTCAGTCCGCCATCGACGGCGGCAAGAAGCTCGAGAATGTCGAGCCCCTTGTCGAGCGCAGGCGCACGGTAGCGATCATTCTCGTCGTCAGCCACGTATTTCACTCCTTAGTGAATACAACCTTTCATATACGGATAATCAGGCCTCTACAATAGTTTCGGCTTGACGAAACATGAATAAATGGTTTGTATATGAATAATGCACTCATTGGCAAGGGCTGCGGCGTGAGCCCACATGGGAGGAGAGAATGCCCGGGTTCCGGACGAGCGTCACGATCGGCTTGTCGGTGTGCCCGAATTTCCTGATGGAACCGCGTTGGCCCCATCTGCCCGGGAACAGAACGACATGGCGCTGCCGTCAGCACTGGCCTCGGCATCGCGCGGGATTGGCACACGATTACCACCCGTACCATGCCGGCCTCGACCACGACATTCGCTAGAGGAGGAGAAAATGCAACGCATTGGCATGGTGATCGGCGTCCGGCCGGAAAAGATCGAGGAATACAAGCGCCTCCACGCGGCCGTTTGGCCCGAGGTGCTTTCGATGATCTCCGCCTGCAACATCAAGAACTACTCGATCTTCCTCAAGGAGCCGGAGAACCTGCTCTTCTCTTTCTTCGAATATCACGGCGCCGATTATGCGGCCGACATGGCGAAGATGGCGGCCGATCCGAAAACCCAGGAATGGTGGTCCGTCTGCATCCCCTGCCAAGAGCCGCTTGCGAGCCGCAAGGAGGGAGAATGGTGGGCGCAAATGCCGGAAGTCTTCTTCCATGCATGACGCACGCTTCGCGAACCACCCCCTCTGGTCTGTCGGACAGAGGGGAACGAGCCGTCCCGCACGTCACACCGACGTCATCAACCAGAAGGGCGAGATCGTGCTCGCAGCCGATCACATCCACATCGTCGAGCGCCGGCCGAAGGCGGCCTGAGCGCGCATCAGAGAAAAGGAAGAAGATATGTCCCTCCCCCTTCAATCGAAGCGCGTACTTGTGACGGCGTCTGGCCAGGGGATCGGCCGTGCGAGTGCGCTGGCCTTTGCGCGGGCGGGCGCGAGCGTGGTCGCAACCGACATCAATGAGGGGGCGCTCGAGAGCCTTGCGGCCGAGGCGAAGGCGGAAGGGCTCGCCGTCGAGACCCGCGTGCTTGACGTCCTGAAGGATGCGGCGGTGGCAGAGGTCGTCGCCGGGACCGGACCCTTCGACGTCCTCTTCAACTGCGCCGGCTTCGTCCATTCCGGCACCGTGCTGGACATGGCCGACAAGGACCTCGACTTCGCCTTCGATCTCAACGTCCGCGCCATGATCCGCACCATCCGCGCCGTGCTGCCCGGCATGATCGAGAAGGGTGACGGTTCGATCATCAACATGGCCTCCGTCGCCTCTAGCGTGAAGGGCGTGCCCAACCGCTGCGCCTACACCGTGACCAAGGCCGCCGTCATCGGGCTCACCAAGTCGGTCGCCGCCGACTTCGTCGCGCAAGGCATCCGCTGCAATGCCATCTGCCCCGGCACGGTCGAGAGCCCTTCGCTGCAGGAGCGCATGAAGGCGCAGGGCGACTACGAGACGGCGCGCGCCGCCTTCATCGCCCGCCAGCCGATGGGGCGGCTCGGAACCCCGGAAGAAATCGCCGG